>NZ_CP157625.1:0-573943 GCF_048305075.1 Variovorax sp. 160MFSha2.1 | reverse complement strand
GGCGGCCCTGCCCGCCGAGATCAAGCCGCAGCTGGCCACCCTTGTTGCGGGCATCCCCTCAGGCGGTGAATGGCTGTTCGAGATCAAGTTCGACGGCTATCGGCTGATGGCCCGGTTCGACAAGCGCAAGCTTGCGCTCATCACCCGTGGCGGACACGACTGGTCGGCACGCATGCCCACGCTGGCGCGGGAGCTTGGCAGCCTGGGCCTTCATTCGACCTTTCTGGACGGAGAGATCGTCGTGCTCGGGGAGAACGGCGCGCCGGATTTCAATGCGCTGCAGAACGCCTTCGACCGCGGGCAAGGCGCTGACCACATCGTGTTCTTTGTCTTTGACGTCCCGTTCTTCGAGGGACACGACCTGCGCCCTCTTCCCCTGTCGCAGCGCCGCCAGCTGCTGCGGGACTTCCTCGCGGAAAAATCCACCGACCACGTGCGCTTCAGCGACAACTTCGAAGCCGATCCCGCGTCGCTGCTGCGCTCCGCGTGCCAGATGCAGATGGAAGGCGTGATCGCCAAGCGCGCCGATGCGCCGTACGTCTCCCGGCGCAGCGAAACCTGGCTCAAGCTCAAGTGCAAGCTGCGCCAGGAGTTCGTGATCTGCGGCTACACCGACCGAACGGACCGCACCGACCAGGTCGGAAGCCTCCTGCTGGGCATCCATGATGCCGGCGGCAAGCTGGTGTCCGTGGGCAGCGTGGGCACCGGCTGGAGCAGCGAAGAAGCGTGGGAGGTCAAGCAGAGGCTGCTGCCGCTGGCTGCCGCGAAGTCCCCGTTCGAGAAGGGCGACGCGAGGCCGGGCCGCTGGTCCAGGCGCAAGGCCGGCAGCGAGCGCTGGGTGAAGCCCCGGCTGCTGGCGGAGGTGAGTTTTGCCGAGTGGACGCCGGACGACCAGATACGGCATGCGTCCTTCATCGGGCTGCGCGACGACAAGCCCGCGAAGGTCATCGTGCGCGAGCGGCCCAAACAGCTCGGGCCATCCGCCGCGCCGGCCGAGGGGAAGGCCGGGGGGAAGGCCGGCCGATCGTCGGTGGCCTCCGTCAAGGTCAGCCATGGCGAACGCGTGATCGACGAAACCACGGGGGCCAGCAAACTGGACCTGGTGCGCTACTACGAGTCGGTCGCGCAGTTCATCCTGCCGCACCTGAAGGGGCGGCCGTGCTCGCTCGTGCGCGGTCCCACGGGGGTGACCGGCGAACTGTTCTTCCAGAAGCACGGCGAGAAGATCGGCATTCCCGGCATCACCGAGCTGCCCGAGAACCTGTGGCCGGGCCATGCCGCCCTGCTCGAGATCGGCAGCGCCAAGGCGCTGGTGGGGGCCGCGCAGATGAACGTAATCGAGTTCCATACGTGGAATTCCACCGCGAAGAACATCGACAGGCCCGACAGGATGGTGTTCGACCTGGACCCCGGCGAAGGCACGACCTGGGACCATGTCCAGGAGGCCGCGGCGCTCGTGCGCGCGATGCTCGACGCCCTGGGGCTGCAGGCCTGGCTCAAGACCAGCGGCGGCAAGGGACTGCACGTCGTCGTGCCGCTGGCGCCGCGCTACGACTACGAGACCGTCAAGGGCTTTTCGCAAGCCATCGTCCAGCACCTGGCCCGGACGATCCCCGCGCGCTTCGTGGCCAAGAGCGGGCCGAGCAACCGCGTCGGCAAGCTTTTTGTCGACTACCTGCGCAACGGGCATGGCGCGACGACCGCCGTGGCCTTCTCCGCGCGGGCCAGGCCCGGCCTGGGCGTCTCGATGCCGGTGGCCTGGGACGACCTCGGGCAGCTCAAGAGCGGTGCGCAGTGGAATATCCGGACCGCGCGCGAGTACCTCTCCTTTCAGACGGAGGACCCCTGGAAGGGCTACTGGAAGAAGCGCCAGCCGCTGGCCGAAGCGATGAAGCGCCTCGGCTACAGGAAGTAGCTCCATCGCCGCGGACCGCGCGCAATTGACGGCCTTCACCTCTTTCCGACCCGCCAGAAAAGTGGCATGTTGATTTTTCCTTGCGGAGGTTCATCCATGGCCACCCCTCGCTCGATCGCTTCCCTGTCGCTCGGATTCGGCCTCGTGTCGATCCCTGTGCGCTTGTACACCGCCACCGAAAGCGCGGCCGCGGTGCATTTCAACCTGCTCTCCAGGCAGGGGGAGCGGGTCAAGCAGCAGTACGTGTCCGCGGTCAATCCCAAGCGGGTCATTCCACGGGCGGAGCTGATCAAGGGGTACGAGTTCGACACGGACCGTTTCGTCGTCTTCCAGCCGGACGAACTGAAGGCACTGGAGGACGGCGCCAGCCATCTGATCGACATCGTCGCGTTCATCCCGGCCGATGCGGTCGATCCGATCTACTACGACAAGCCTTATTTCCTCGCGCCCGACAAGCGGGGAGGCAAGCCCTACAACCTGCTGAAAAAAGCCATGCTGCAAAGCGGGCGCTGTGCTCTGGCCAAATGGGCATGGAAGTCGAAGCAGTACGTGGTGCAGGTGCGTGCGCAGGAGGAAGGCTTGATCCTGCAGCAGCTGCTGTATGCGCAGGAGGTGCGCTCCCTCAAGGACCTGCGCATCGAGCAACTCGAGCCCTCGGCGGCGGAGCTGAAGCTCGCGCTGCAATTGATCCAGCAGATTTCCCAGGACACCTACGACCCGACGCTGTTCGAGGACGAGGAGAAGAAGCGCATCCTGGCGGCCATCGATGCGAAGATCGCCGGCGAGGAAATCGTGGCCGCGGAACATCCCGAAGACGCCATTTCCTCCGGCCAGATCGTCGACCTGACCCAGATGCTCAAGGCGAGCCTGGAGAAGCGGCCGACGGCGGCACACAAGCCGCGCACTTCGCCTGCGAAAGGCGCCCCGACGGTCGTCCCGCTGCGCAAGCCGGCTGCCAAGGCCAAGCGTGCTCCGCCGTCCACGACCAAGACGCTCGTACCCGCATCGCGCACGAGAATGAAGAAGTGAAGACGCCGGCGGAATCTTCGCAGACGCTTCGCGCGGTGCTGCAATCGCTGGGGTTGTCGCGCCACGCGGTGCTCAAGCTCATCGAATTGGGGTTCGTGGCGCCGGTCAAGGAGCAGAACCGGTCCTGGAAGTTTTCCTTCCAGGACCTTGTGCTGCTTCGCTCCGCCCACGAGCTGCGTGCCGCGCGCATTCCCACGCGCCAGATCCTTCAAGCGCTTCGCCATCTCAAGGCGAGCTTGCCTGAAGAGCAGCCGCTTCAGGGCATGCGCATCACCTCCGAGGGGGACCGTGTGACGGTCAGGTTCGGCGAGGCCCATTGGGAACCTCAGACGGGGCAGTTCGTCCTTGACCTGCAGATCGCGTCCGGCGGCAGCGCCGTGAGCCTTTTCCCTGGTCCGCGCGAGCCCGTCCCCGATGGTGCCGAACTGGATGCCCGGTTCGCCCGAGCCGAAGCGCTGGAAGAAACAAGGCCTGAAGCCGCCGAAGCGATGTACCGGGACATCCTCTCGGAAGACCCTTCGTATGCGCACGCGTACCTCAATCTGGGTTTCATGCTCTGCGAATCCGGCCGATGCGAGATCGCCGCAGAGCTTTATGCGGACGGACTGCGCTTCTGTCCTGATGACCCGCTGATGCACTTCAATTTCGCCGTGGCCCTGGAAGGATGCGGCAAAGCTGACGCAGCGCTGGCGGCCTATGAAGAATCGCTTCGGCTGCAGCCGGACCTGCTCGACGCCCACAGGAACGCGGCGTTGCTTTATGCGGACATCGGAGATCAGAAGATGGCGATTCGCCATTTCAGCGCATTTCGGCGCCTCGGTCCGAAGATGCCGCGAGAATGACGTTGCCAGCCATGGCCATGGCCGTGATGTCATCGAAGAGGTGGCCAACGGTGAGCTGCCGGTCCTGACGCATCGGCCCGACCGCAGAGGGCATGGCCTGCCCGCCCACGGCATCCTCCACGGGAGTCCATGTCGACGACCCGCTGAGGATCCCATCGGCCAGGAGCGAGGCGGAAGGACAGCGAGGGCGTAGATGTGGAATCAGCCAGGACCATCGCTCGCTGCCGCGAGGAGCGGGACCAAGACATCACTGATGGGTGTGCGAATGCCGTGGGTCCGGCTGCGACGTGAGACGACACCGTTGCGAATGTCCCATTCGAGCGGCCGGCCGGCTTCGCGATCCGTGAGGATGGACGTGCCCATGTCGGCGGGAGACGCCTGGAACTTGTCGAGGATCGCGTGCGGCACCTCGTCGCCGAGTTGGGCGCCCTCGGCGCGGGCCACCGCCAGACATTCCTGCAGGTACGCCAGAGTGAGCACGGTGATGTCGGATCGAGTGAACATGCCCGAGCGACGATGCGTGAGCGCCATAAGTCCGGCCACCGCGTTCTGCATCAGCTTGCGCCAGGCCAGGGATTTGAAATCGGCCGCCAGCTCGACGACACAGCGGGTGCCTTGCAGCGCTTCGGCGATCACGCGCGAAGCCGGCGTTTCCGGCAAGCTCAGTCGAGCGTCGCCACGCAAGCGCACCGAGCCATCGGATTGCGCCTGCGCAGGAAACCACACGACGGCGGGCGTGATCCGCCCACGCGGGCAATGGGGAGCGACCCGCTCTAGCTGCTCCACGCCGTTTTGCAGAACACACACGACGGTCTCCGGACCGGTCAATGCGGCCAGCCATGCCGCAGCTGCTTCAATCTGCGTCGACTTGACGGCGAGAAAGACAAGGTCGACCGGATGATCGATCTGCCTGGGATCGGTCCGTACCGGACCGGGAATGGGGATCAGGCGATCGCCATCGCGCAGCGTCAGATGATCGCGGGACGTGCGGCCGCACAGCACCGGCGCGCGGCCGACCTCGTGCAGCACCCCCGCGATCGTGGTGCCGATGGCACCCGGACCCACGACGGCGACGGATGGACTGCTTTCTGGATTCATGCAACGCGACTCCTGCGACTTGGTTTCAGGGCATCCGCTTGCGCGGCGGTTGACTGCTTCGGATGCGCAATGTAATGTATTCCAAATGAATTATGAAGTTGGTAATGGAGTTTCTTCCAGCGATAAGCAGCTTGGGCAATGGCTGGGGAGCATCCAGGCCCGCTGCGGCGATCTGGCCCCCAGCGAAGCGAAGGTGGTGGCTCTGCTGCTCGCCGATCCCCTGTTCGTCGGCGTCAGCACGACCGCGCAGGTGGCCGCTCGTGCCGGCGTTTCACCGCCGAGCGTCGTCCGCGCGGCACGCGCCATCGGGTTCACTGGTTTCACCGAACTCAAGATCGAGATCGCTCGCGCCCGCGGCACCACCAGGTTCTTCGCGCCGCCTGAAGCGCTCGCTGCGGATGCAACCCCGGCCACTGTGCTCGAGACCTCCATCCGCGCAGGCACCGACGCGCTGGCCGCGCTGGCCGGGGCCGTCGAAATCTCCGCGCTCGATGAAGCGGTCGGCTCCATCCAGTCTGCGCGACAGGTCGTCGCATTCGGTGCCGGCCCATCGGCGACGGTCGCCGCAGACGCAGTCTTCCGCCTGCGCGCAGTCGGCGTAACGACCATCGGCATCCAGGACCACCTGTCGGCCATGATCGCGACGCGTCTCCTCGGCCCCGGCGATGTCGTCATCGCCGTCAGTTCGACCGGACGTACTTCGACGACGCTCGCCATCGCCGATGCAGCATCGTCTGCCGGGGCCTTGCTCATCGCCCTCACCAATCAGTACGGCACACCCCTGGCGACCCTCGCGGATATTGCGCTGGTCGTCGGCGGTGCGCCCCTGCCGGCGCAGATGGCCGCGGCCGGGAGCCGGGTGGCCCAGCTCGTCGTGATCGACGCGCTGGTCGCAATGCTTGCGCTACGCGACCCGGAGCGCGGCCGCCTGGCGGAGCGGGCAGGCATCGACCTGCCCAGCATCTGCTGATGCGGCCCGGCACCGTCGCGCTCGTGCTTGCTGCGGCGGCAGCCCATGCGCTGTGGAACATCGCCTCGAAATACAAGCGCGGCGACACCTTCCTGTTCGTCTGGGCCTATACCTGCGCCTCGGCGCTGCTGTGCCTGCCGATCGGCATGGCCCTCTTGGCCAAGGCGCAGCAGCTGCTTGATTGGCGGCTCGCGGTGGGTTCCGCCGTCTCGGCCGCGTTGCACATCGCCTATTCCCTGATCCTGCAGGCCGGTTACGACCGCGCAGAGCTGGGGGTGGTCTATTCGGTCGCCCGCGGTACGGGACCCATGCTGACGATGCTGTTCGCGGTTGTCCTGCTGGAAGAACGGCCCAGCGCGGTCGCTATGCTCGGAGCATTGCTCATCGTCACGGGCATCCTCGTCGTCGTCGGAAATCTCTTCAGAAGCGGCAGCCACCGTACCGTGCCGGGGATCCTCTGGGGAGCAGCGACAGGTGCCACCATCGCCGCATACACCCTCTGGGACAGCTACGCGGTCACCGCGTGGCACCTGGCGCCCGTGAGCTATTACGCGGGCACGCTCCTTCTGCAAGGCCTGATCCTGACACCCATCGCGCTGATGCAGCGGCATCGGATTCCCGATGTCCTGCGCGCCAACGCTGTGCCGATCCTCGTCGTGGCCGTGCTGTCCCCCCTGGCCTACATCCTCGTTCTCACCGCCATGCTGAGTGCGCCAGTGGCGCTGATCGCGCCGCTGCGCGAGTCGTCCATCGTCGTCGGCGCCTTCCTCGCGTGCTGGCTCTTTCGCGAGGACCATCTCGCACGCCGTATTGCCGGAGGCGTGATCGTGCTGGCCGGGATCGCGGCGATCAGCCTTTGATGTTCATACGGGCGGCCATGGGATAGCGCGATTGCGAATTGTGGTTTCGGCAGCAGAGAAGAACCACCGGACTTGACCTTCGTCGCGCGGAGGAAGAGGCCTGCATCCTTGCTTCAGAAAGCCTCGAGCGCCAGCGCCGTTACGCTCTCGGCACCGTCGACGATGCTGTCGCGGATGCCCGGCACCTTGTTGAGGATGTGCTCGGCATAGAAGCGCGCGGTGGCGATCTTCGCCAGCATGAAGTCGGTGTCGAAGCTGCGCGAGGCAAGGTCCTGCGCAATGATCAGCGAACGCGCGAGCTGCCAGCCTGCCACCAGGTTGCCCGCGAGCATCAGGTAGGGCACGCTGCCCGCGAACACCGCGTTGGGCGAGGCCTTGGTCTGGCCGGCCACGAAATCGACGACTTCGACGAAGGCCTGGCGCGCAGCCTTCAGGCGCTTGAGCACGGCCGCTGCAGCGGGGTTGTCGCTCTTGGCGAGTTCAGCTTCGGTCTTCTCGATCTGCGCGGCGATCGCCTTGGCCGTCTGGCCGCCGTCGCGCGCCGTCTTGCGGCCCACGAGGTCGTTGGCCTGGATGGCGGTGGTGCCTTCGTAGATGGTCAGGATCTTGGCGTCACGGTAGTACTGCGCCGCGCCGGTCTCCTCGATGAAGCCCATGCCGCCGTGCACCTGCACGCCCAGCGAGGCCACCTCCAGGCTCATCTCGGTGCTGTAGCCCTTCACCAGCGGCACCATGAATTCGTAGAAGGCCTGGTTCTGCTTGCGCGCGTCGGCGTCGGGGTGATGGTGCGCGGCGTCGTAGGCCGCAGCCGCCACGCTGGACATGGCGCGGCAGCCCTCGGTATAGGCGCGCATCGTCATCAGCATGCGCTTGACGTCGGGGTGATGGATGATCGGCGCGCTGGCGTTGATGGAGCCATCGACCGGGCGGCTCTGCACGCGCTCCTTCGCGTAGGCCACGGCGTGCTGGTAGGCACGCTCGGCGATCGCGATGCCCTGCATGCCCACGGCGTAGCGGGCAGAGTTCATCATGATGAACATGTACTCGAGGCCGCGGTTCTCCTGGCCGACGATGTAGCCCACGGCGCCGCCATGGTCGCCGTACTGCAGCACGGCCGTGGGCGATGCCTTGATGCCCATCTTGTGCTCGATGCTCACGCAGTGCACGTCGTTGCGCTCGCCAAGCGAGCCATCCTTGTTCACGAGGAACTTGGGCACGACGAACAGGCTGATGCCCTTCACGCCCTCGGGCGCACCGGCCACGCGGGCCAGCACGAGGTGCACGATGTTCTGCGCCATGTCGTGCTCACCGTAGGTGATGAAGATCTTGGTGCCGAACACCTTGTAGGTGCCGTCGGGCTGCGGCTCGGCGCGGCTGCGCACCATGGCGAGGTCGCTGCCGGCCTGCGGCTCGGTGAGGTTCATCGTGCCCGTCCACTGGCCGCTCACGAGCTTTTCGAGGTAGGTCGCCTTGAGCTCGTCGGAGCCGGCCGTGAGCAGCGCCTCGATGGCGCCGTCGCTCAAGAGCGGGCACAGTGCGAAGCTCATGTTGGCCGAGTTGAGCATCTCGCCGCAAGCAGCGCCGATGGTCTTGGGCAGGCCCTGGCCACCGAAATCCGCCGGATGCTGCAGCCCCTGCCACCCACCCGCCACGTACTGCGCGAAGGCTTCCTTGAAGCCCGGCGTAGTGGTGACGGCGCCATCCTTGAACGACGAGGGATTGCGGTCGCCCGCCACGTTCAGGGGCGCGATCACGTCCTGGTTGAAGCGCGCGCACTCTTCGAGCACGGCCTGCGCGGTTTCGAGGCCGGCATCCTCGAAGCCCGGCAGCTTCGCGATCTCGCCGATGTTGGCCAGGTGCTCGATGTCGAACAGCATGTCTTTGAGGGGCGCGACGTAACTCATCTCGATTTTTCTTTCGAAGCAGATCCAAGGTAAATGAAAAGCTCGGCCCCTCCCGAACAGAAGCGCCGGCACACGACAGGACAACGTGAAGCTTCAAGCCAGACGGGCTAGCCCTGCTTCTCCATCTTCTCGTGGGCATCCACGAGCTGAGCCAGCAATCTCATGAAGACGGCGCGGTCCTCGGGCGACAGCGGCTCAATCAGCAGCTCCTGCGAGCGGTGGATGCTCTCCTGCAGGTCGTTGATGAGGTTCAGCCCGTCCTTGGTGATCACCGACAGCCTCGATCGACGATCGTCCGGATTGACGCGAGTCTCGACCAGCCCCTTGTCGACCAGGCGCTTGACCACTTCGGCCGTCGTCGTTCGATCCAGTGAAAGCTCGCGGCCGAGGGCCTTCTGATCGAGCCACGGATTCATCGACAGCGCGGTCAACATACCGATCTGCAGCGGCGTGATGCTCTCGGACTTGCAGAGATCGAAGAATATCGCCTGGCCGATCTGAGTGAGCCGGCGGATCAGGAAGCCCGGGCGCCGCCACATGACTTCGCGCAGCGGATTGAATGGCTCTGGACCCTTGGGCTTTGCCGCCTCCACCTCGGTGGTGCCACCTGTCTTCTTCCGGGCGGGAGAACGCTTCGTCATCATCTCGAGATCGCCAATAGTGTCAGCCGGCGAGTGTATCGGCTCCCTCATATGCAAAGGAACGAGAACGCCCGCCGCTACAACAGGTCGACCTCGAGGTACTCCCCCAACAGGCGGTGGAAGTCCAGCTCATCGTCCCATGGGATCATGTGGCCGGCGCTGTGGGCCGTGCACTGCTGCAAGCGGGGTGCGAGGGTTTCGATCTCCGCCAGGTCTTCCGCGAGCACCACGCCGCCGCGCGCCGCCGTCATGAGCAGCCCGGGCGTCTGCAACCTCGCCAGATCGGCGTGGATGTCGTCGTTGTGAAAACCGGCATGCGCCTGGACCACCGCCTCCTCGCTGCAAGTGTGGAGCCACTCGGCGCGCAGTTGCAGTTGTTCGTCCGTCCAGGTCGGCGCGTAGGGACGCAGCTCGTCGGCCGTGATGCCCTGGATGGCCATCCGGATGGAATCCACGTACCACGACAGCGGCACGGGATAGGGTCGGCGGCCGGGGCCGGAGACGGGCGGATCGATCAGCAGCAACCTGTCGAGGCGGCGCGCGTCGCGCGACGCGGCGCGGATCGCGACGCGCGCTCCCATGGAGTGCCCCAGCAACGTGGCGGACGACCACCCCTGCACCTCCAGCAGATCGAGCACGTCGCCCGCCATGGCATCGAGGCTGGCGTCCATGCCGGGCACGCTCCAGGACAGGCCCCGCCCGCGGAAGTCCAGCACATGGACGTCGAAGTGGCGAGCCAGCCGCTCGGCGACGAAGCCCCATGTGATGGCCGGGCTCGTGATGCCGGGCAACAGGAGCATGCGCGGGCCCTGGCCGCCATAGCGCAGCAGGTGCAGCCGCACCCCGTTGGCCCGCACGTGATAGCCATGAAGAAATGAACTCATTGCGGCCTTCCGAACCAGCCTCGAATGCGGTTCCACAGCACGCTCCACATCATCGCGGCCATGGAGACCGTGGGTTGCGGCTCGTCGACTGACGTCGCCTGCCCGCTCAGCCGGCGGGAGATCTGCTTGCCGAAGTCCGCCACCATGCGGCGCACGAAATCCTTCACCAGCCCCGAGCGCGAGAACTGCGCGAGCGGCCCCTGAAGGGCGTAGATCATGTCCACGTGGACCCGGGTGCTGTCGGCGCCCAGCGCTTCGAGCCGATAGGTGATGTCGCCCTGGGTGCGCGACTTGCTCAGGCTGTCCTGGCCCGCGCCCCTGAGGACGGCGCGCCTGGCGGCATCGTCGCGTTCCAGCCGCGCCGCACCGGCGAAGGCTGCGGACATCGGCCCGAACTTGATGGCGATCGTGCCCTTGACCCTTTCGCCCTCGTGCGAGTCGATGGTCGCGCCCGGCAGGCAGGACGCCACTGCGGGCAGGTCGCCCATGAATGCCCACACACGGTCGACCGGATGAGGTACGTCGAAATGGACCTCGATGGCGTTGCCCTTCGCCTTGGCCTTGGCCATCGCCACGGGGTCCACCTCCGGCATGTCCGCCACGGCGGCCGTATCGGATGCCGCGCTCCGGCCCGGCGAAGGCGATGTGATGGGCGTCGCTGCGTCGACGCGTTTCAGCGCGACCGTTCGCGGCGCGACCAGTCTCTGGCGCAGCTTCTCGAACTGCACGTCGGGGGTGTCGCGCTGCTGCTGGAGCACGTCCAGGATGGCGTCGACGATGCCCTGGTAACCCGTGCAGCGGCAGAGGTTGCCCGACAGCTCCAGGCGCACGCGCGCTTCGTCGGCGTCGGGCAGTCGAAGCACGATGTCGCGCGCCGTGGTCAGCATCCCCGGCGTGCAGAAGCCGCACTGCAGCGCATGGTGGCGCGTGAATGCCTGCCGCAGCCGCTGCATCGCCGCATCGTCGTCGTAGCCCTCGATGGTGGTGACCTCCCGGCCTTCGCATGCCACGGCGAAGGTGATGCACGAGCGCGTGGGCTGACCGTCGACGAGCACGGTGCAGGCGCCGCACACGCCGTGCTCGCAGCCGAGGTGCGTTCCGGTGAGGCGCAGTTCGTCGCGCAGGAAATCGCCCAGATGCACCCTGGGCTCGGCCGGCCGGCTGATGCTGCGACCGTTCACTTGAATGGAAATCGGGTCCAAGTCTTTTTACTCCGCGTGTTTGGCACCGGCCAGGACGCCGGACTGCTCGAGTGCACGCTCCAGGCAGGCGGTGAAGAGCTTCCGGTCGATGGCGTCGCGCTCCGGTAGTGCGGTGCGTACGGCTGCCCGCAGCGACTCGCGGCCGGCCGCGCCGGCACCGTCGCGCGCGATCTCGGCTGCGAGCGGATTCAGCAGAAGGGGGGGGCCGTCGGCCGCCCCGAGGACGATCCGCGCACGCTCGCGCGAAGCGTCGAAATACACCGCGGCGCTGGCCTCCGCGAACTCGCCCGGCTTGCGGCAGACCTTGTGATATCCCCAGTGCATGAAGGATGTCTCCGAAGGCACGGCGACCGACACGATCAGCTCATCGGACTCGAGCACGGTCGTGTAGGCGCCGAGCATGAATGCGTCGGCGTCGATCGTGCGTTCGCCGCGTGGCGATCTGACCACCATGCGTGCGCCGAGTGCCGCCAGCACCACCACCCAGTCGGCCGCGGGATCGGCATGCGCCAGGCTGCCGCCCACGGTGCCGCGGGTACGGATCGCGCGGTAGGCGATCCCGCCTGCGACCTCGCGCATGGGGTGCGCGGCCAGCGGCGGGTGCATGCCGTCCTCGATCTCCGCATGGGTGACGGCGGCGCCGATCTCGATCCAGTCGCCCTTGCGGCTGACGGTGCGAAGGCTGGGAATCTGCGCGACGTCGACCACCTGAGCAGGCCGCGCCAGCCGCAGGTTGAGCATCGGGCCGAGGGACTGGCTCCCGCTCATCGCCTTCGCGGCGCCTGCGCCTGCCGCCAGTGCAGCGATCGCCTCGCCGACATCGAGGACGCGCGTGTATGCGAACTTGGGCGCTTTCATCGGGCGTGCTCCTCTTCGCGATTGGCGCCTTCGAGGGCCGCGAGCAGGCGGCGCGGCGTCAGGGGCGTCATGAGCACCTCGGCAGCGCCGGTACCGCGCAGGGCGTCGTTCACCGCGTTGAAGATCACCGCAGGCGGCGCGATCGCACCGCCTTCACCGACGCCCTTGGCTCCGAATTCGGTGTGCGGCGAAGGCGTCTCGAAATGGTCGATGCGGATGCGCGGCACCTCGGTGGCGCCCGGCAGGATGTAGTCGGCCAGGGTGGAAGCCAGCGGCTGGCCCTGTTCGTCGTACGGACTCTCCTCGTACATCGCGGTGCCGATGCCCTGTGCGATGCCGCCGATGGTCTGGCCCTCCACGATCATCGGATTGACCATGGTCCCGCAGTCCTCCACGACCACGTAGTCGAGGATCTCGACCTCGCCCGTTTCGGTGTCGACGGCCACCACCACCGCATGCGTCGCATAGGTGAATGTGCCGGTATCGACGTTGGGCTTGTACGCACGGGACACCTCCAGGCCGCCGAGATGAACGTCGGCAGGCAGGTCCTGCGGCGTGAGATACCACGCGCCCCCGACCTGCGACAGCGGGATCGACTTGTCGCCGGACACCGCGCGTCCTTCGATCAACGCCACGGTTTGCGCATCCACCCCCATGAGGTAGGCGGCGATCGACTGGATCCGCGGCAGCAGTTCCTTGCACGCGACCGAGATGGCGCCTCCCGACATGACGGTGGCGCGCGAGGCATAGGTGCCCGAAGAAAACGGCGTGAGCGCCGTGTCCCCGTGCACCACCCGGATCCTCGACACCGGAATGCCGAGCACGTCGTTGGCGATCTGCGCGAAGCTGGTCTCCATGCCCTGGCCGTGCGAGTGCACGCCCACGCGCACTTCGAGTCCGCCGTCCGCGGTCATCCTGACGACCGCCTGGTCGAAGCCGGGCACCACTGGCAGCCCCCAGTTCGCGAACACCGTCGTGCCGTGGGCGGACTGCTCGGTATAGGTGGCCGTGCCGAAGCCGATCAGCCGCCCGTCGGGCTCGCCGCGCGCCTGGCGCTCACGCACGGCCTGCAGCCCGATCATCTCCACGGCGCGGCGCAGGCTCGCCGGGAAGTCGCCGCTGTCGAAGTGCTTGTTGGCCACGTTCACATAGGGCATGGCCGAGGCCGGCACCAGGTTCTCCAGCCTCACCTCCCACGGCTCCCGTCCCACCTCGCGGGCCACGGCGTCCATGAGCAGCTCGATCGCGAAGCAGACGCCCGTGCGCGCGACGCCGCGGTAGGCCATGAACCCGGGCTTGTTGGTCGCAACGCAGAGAGTCTCGCACCGATAGCCGCGGAAGCTGTAGGGCCCCGGCAGGTTGCCGATCGCCTGGCCAGGTTCCAGGCCGACGAAGAAGGGATAGTAGGAATAGGCGCCGCCGTCGATGGTGATGACGGCATCCAGCGCCAGCAGCCTGCCCGTGCGGTCCGCATAGGCCGTGAGCCGGTAGTGATGCTGGCGTGTGTTGGCGCCGACGATCAGGTGCTCGCGCCGATCCTCGAGGTAGCGAAACGGCGTGCGATAGGTCTTGGCCAGCCAGGCGACGCAGAGGTCTTCGGGATAGAGCTGTCCCTTGTAGCCGAAGGCGCCGCCGACGTCCGGGGACACGACCCGCACGGCTTCCTCGTTCATCGCGAGGTGCTGGGCGATGCCCACGCGCAGCAGATGCGGGACCTGGGTGGCGCTGACGACCACGAGCTGGTCGGTCTGGAAATCCCAGTAGGCCAGGACGGACTTGCCCTCCAGCGGCACGATGCATTGGCGCGACAGCTCGACCGTGCGGCTGACCTTCACCTCGGCCTTCGCGGCGAGTTCTTCGAAGTCGCGATTGGCCCGCAGCGTGAGAAAGACGTTGTCCTTCCATTCGGGGTGCATGAACTCCCCCGTGGCCGCGAGCGCGGAGTCCGTGCTGTGGTACACGGGCAGTTCGTCGTACGTGACCTCCACTTCCTCCAGCAGGTCTTCCGCCATGGCGCGCGTGGGGGCCACTGCCATCGCGATCGCCTCGCCGACGTGACGAACCTTGCCCGACGCCAATGGCGGCAGCGCCGAATACTGGTAGGTGGGCACCGAAGACGGCGACCCGATGTCCACCGCATCCGACATCATGTCGCGCAGGAACACCTTCCCCGCAAGCGCTTCGGGAATCTCGACGCCGGTGACCACCGCATGCGCGAGCGGGCTGCGCAGGAACGCGACCTCCTGCAGGCCTGGCAGCACGAAGTCGCCCACGAAGTTGCCCTTTCCCACGAGGTGGCGCGCGTCCTCCTTGCGAGGCACCCGGGCGCCGATGCCCTCGCGCTTCAACAGCCTCGCCGGAATGTCTGCTCGGTCCATGCGTTTCCTTTTCTTGACTGGTTTCCTGGTGCCGGACTTCATCGAATCCGCCCATGCCCGGCAATGCCCAGGTGATCGACGCGCAAGAACAGGTCTGTTCGCCGAACCCCGCAAAAGGGCCTCGATCGTCAATGTGCGTTTCGACACCTGCATCGCACGATATGACAGTTCACATGCACAAGTATATGACTGATGTCGGCGCAATGGAAGCCGGCTGCTGTCGATGCAAACCCTAACGACGATACATCTCGAAAGTGGTGCATCTGCATTGGCATATCGCCCTTTATTGGCGTTTGTTCGCCCCTTTTCAAATCCAATCTGGTGCAGCTTCGGACAGTAAAAACCCGTACTTGAAATCGCAGCCACGCCCAACTAATATGACAGTTCACTGACTATTTTTGAAAGGTCCGGAAATCCCCGGATGGAGCCATGAACTGGATCAAAGTCGCTTCGGCGCGAGAGCTGAAAAACGATGAAGCGAAAACCCTCAACGTCGCAGGCCACGGCGTCGCGCTGTTTCGTGTCGACGACGAGTTCTTCGCCACGGACAGCATGTGCACGCATGCCACCGCGCTGCTCTCGGAAGGCTACGTCGAGGACGGCTGTGTCGAATGCCCGCTGCACCAGGGGCGCTTCGACATCCGCACGGGCAAGGCGTTGTGCGCGCCGGTCACCGTGGACCTGCGTACCCACGCCGTGAAGCAGGAAGGCGATGACATCTACGTGATGTCGCCGGCCGCGAAATGACTTCGCCCGGCATCGTCATCGTGGGTGCGGGCCAGGCCGCGGCGGTCGCCGCCCATGCGCTGCGCGAACACGGCTACCGCGGACGCATCACGATGCTGGGGCGCGAGCGTCACAGGCCGTATGAGCGGCCCCCGTTGTCCAAGGCCGTGCTGGTCGCGGCCGAGGAGCCGCGCCTCGACGTCCTCGCGCAGGACGCCTGGGCACTCGGCGACATCGATCTTCGAAGCTGCAGCGATGCGGTAGCCCTGGATCTCTCGAAGAGGCAGGTTCGCCTTGCCGATGGCCAGGTGCTCCCGTACGACATGTGCCTGATCGCCACGGGCGGCGAGGCCAGCACGCTGGCGTGCGCACCGGCGGGCCGACCGCACGTGCACTACGTGCGCACTCTCGACGATGCGCGGCGGCTGCGCGCGGCCCTACAGGGCAAGCCGCGGGTCGCGATCCTGGGTGGCGGCTTTCTTGGCCTCGAGATCGCCAGTTCCGCGTTGTCGGCCGGTGCGGCGGTGACCGTGATCGAACGCGCGACGTCCGTGCTCGATCGATTTCTTCCGCCCGAAGCATCGGCGTGGCTCGAGTCCGGCCTGCGGCAGGCAGGCGCGCGACTGCTGCTCGGCACTGCCCTCGAAGGCGTCAACGCTCTGCCTGATGGCCGTATGCGCCTGTCGACCCATGCCGGCGATCTGGAGGCGGACGAGATCGTCGTGGCCATCGGCCTTTCGCCCAACGACGCACTGGCCCGCGATGCGGGCCTGCAGATCGCGGCGGGCGGCGGCGTTCTCGTCGACGCGCAGTGCCGCACCAGCGACGAGCACGTGTTCGCGTGCGGCGACTGCACCAGCCAGCAACGCCCGGGGCACGCGGCGCCGACGCGCCTGGAATCCTGGCAGAACGCCAACGAGCAGGCACGCACCGCCGCGGCCGCCATGCTCGGTGCGACCGGCCCGACACCGGCGGTGCCCTGGTTCTGGACCGACCAGGGCCGGCACAACATCCAGATGCTGGGCCTGCCGGCCCCCGGTCTCGACTATGTGCGCCGGGGCGATCCGGCCACCGGCAAGGTGCTGTGGATCGGCCACCGCGGCGCCGTGCCGCTGCACGGCGTGGCCATCAACGCCGGGGCCGATCTGCGCGCCATCCGGCCCCTCTTCGAGCAGCGGCAGCCGGTGTTGCTCGACGAATTCCAGCGCGACGCCACCGATCTGCGTGCATGGGCCAGGCAGATGCGAGGCAGCCCCCCTTCCACCGTTCAACCACCCCTCAGAGCCTAAGGAGCTTTCATGTATCAATCGCAGGCGGTCATCGGCATCACGAATGCCCGAAAGAACCCGCCCCTGGAACAGTGCGTCTGGCCCGCGGACGCGCTCAACAACATTCCGGACTGGGTCTACACCAGCCAGGCCATCTACGACCAGGAGATCGAGCGCATCTTCCGCGGCGACACCTGGAACTTCGTCGCACTGGAAGCCGAGATCCCAAACCCCGGCGACTACAAGCGGGGCTACGTCGGCGCCACGGCCGTGGTGATCGTTCGCGCGGAAGACAACACGATCTCCGTCTTCGAGAACCGATGCGCCCACCGCGGCGCCGAGTTCTGCCGCTCCAGCCACGGCAACGCGAAGGAGTTCGTCTGCCCCTACCACCAGTGGTCGTACGACCTCAAGGGCAACCTGCAGGGCGTGCCGTTCAAGCGCGGAATCAACAAGGTCGGCGGCATGCCGCCGGACTTCAAGAACGCAGAGCACGGCACCCGGCAACTGCGCGTGGCCACGCGCAACGGCGTGGTGTTCGCCACCTACTCCGACAAGACGCCGCCGCTGGAGGAGTACATGACCAAGGAGATCGTCGAGGAGTTCGACGTTCCGTTCTCGGGCAGGAAGCTCAAGATCCTGGGCTACTGCCGCAACGAGCTTCCGTGCAACTGGAAGATGTACCACGAGAACCTCAAGGACCCGTACCACGCGACGCTGCTGCATTCGTTCCTCGTGGTGTTCGGCCTTCTGGTGCCCGGCATCAAGTCGATCGTCTTCGCCGACAAGGAACATGGTCGCCACGGCTACATGGCATCGTCCAAGCCCGACCAGGTCTATGCCACGGTCGCCGCCGACGACAAGGCCGAGATGCGGTCGTTCAGCGACAACCTCCGTCTGCGCGACGAGCGGTTCCTGGACTACGTGCGCGAGTTCGACTCGCCCTGGTCCGCCAACATGATGACCATGTGGCCGAACCTGATCGTGCAGCGCCAGATGAACACGATGGGTGTGCGCCAGATCATTCCGAACGGCCCCAACAGCATGGTGATGCAGTGGACCATGTTCGGCTACGAGGACGACACGCCCGAGATGACGCGGCACCGCCTTCGGCAGGGCAACCTGATGGGCCCGTCCGGCTTCCTGGGCCTCGAGGACAACGAGGCATTGAAGTTCGTGCAGGAAGGCATCCGCAATTCGTCCACCGACAACAACGTCGTCAAGCTCGACGCGGGCCACCAGGGAACGGCGCGCAACCTGATCTCGGAGTCGTGCATCCGGTCGCTCTACCAGTACTACCGGGACGTCATGGGCATCCGTGTCGCGGAGGTGGCAGCATGAAGGAGCGGCTCGCCTACGCCAGGTCCACGATCTCGCCGCGCCGCGCGGCCGAGCTGCGCGCCGAGGTCGACTCGTTCCATGTCGAGTACTGCGCAGCACTCGATGCCAACGACATCGAGCGTTGGCCCGAGTTCTTCAGCAAGGACGCGACCTACCGGATCACCTCGCGCCAGAACGCGCTGCTGGACATGCCCGTGGGCCTCGTCTACTGCGAGGGCCTGGACATGATCACCGACCGCGCGCTCGCGGTGGCGCACTCGCAGATGTTCGCGCCACGGCACATGCTGCATGTGCTGGGAATCACGCGCGTGCTGCAGGAGACGGGCGACACGATCAGTTCGCAGACCCCCTTCATCCTGATGCAGACCCTGGTCGAGGGGCCTTCCACCGTGCATCTCGCGGGCATCTATCACGACCGCTTCGTGCGCGACGGCGAACGGCTGCTCATTGCCAGCCGCGAAGTGGTGCACGACACGGAAATTCTCGACACGGCCCTGGCATACCCGGCCTGAATCCATTGAGGACGACAATGAATCAAACACCCAAGATCGCGCTCGAAGAGCACTTCAGCGCCCCCGGCTTCGATGCCTATTCCGCGAAGTACACGCGAGCGCTGCCGGCCGACTTCGTGGCGCGGCTCGACGCCAGGCTCAGTGACTTCGACGACCAGCGCCTGGCCGAGATGGACGCGGGCAACATCGAGTACGCCGTGCTGTCGCAGACGATGCCCGGCGTCCAGGCCGAGACCGACGGCGCCGCCGCCGTGCGGCGCGCACGCGAGAACAACGAGTTCCTCGCCGAGCGCGTGGCGCGCCATCCGCAGCGCTTCGGCGCCTTCGCGCACGTCGCGCTCCAGGACCCGGCGGCCGCAGCGCGAGAACTCGAGCGCACCGTCGTCGAGTGCGGCTTCAAGGGCGCGCTGATCAACGGCCATACCCTGGGCCGCTACTACGAAGGCAGCGAGTTCGACGTGTTCTGGGAGCGCGCCGAGGCACTCGGCGTGCCCATCTATCTGCACCCCAACGCGTTCAGCCAGCCGCCGGCGCTGCTGGAGGGCATGCCTGTGCTTCAGGGGGCCACCTGGGGGTGGGGCGTGGAGACCGCGGGGCACGCGCTGCGCCTGCTGTTCGGCGGGGTGTTCGACCGCTTCCCGCGACTGACCCTGCTGCTGGGCCACATGGGCGAGGCACTGCCGTATCAACGCTGGCGCATCGACAGCCGCTTCGCCGCGTACCCCTCGGGCATCAAGCTGGCGCGCAAGCCCAGCGAGTACATCGGCAGCAACATCCTGATCACGACGTCCGGGGTGTGCTCCGCGCCGGCACTGCTGGGCGCCATCGGCGAGCTCGGCGCCCATGCCGTGCTCTTCTCCGTGGATTACCCCTACGAGTCCACCGCCGAAGCCTGCGCCTTCGTCGAGCAGGCGCCGCTCGACGCGCGCACCCGCGAGTTGGTTTGCCACGGCAATGCGCGCCGGCTCTTCAAGCTCGGCAGCCCGCAGGACCTTGCGCTCCTGCAGATCTGAAACTTTTCAAACAAAGGACGAAACATGCCAGTCAGCGATTACCAGATGGTCAAGGCCTGGAACGAGGTTCTGAAGCTCAGCAAGGTGGAGCCGGGCCAGAAGGTCTCGATCCTGTGCGGCCCCCACACCCACCCCCAGACGCTGCAGACCGCCACGATCGCGGCGCAGGCCGCGGGCGCGGTCGTCACCAGGATCGAACTGCAGCCCATCAACGCGGAGAAGGCCCCCAGCCGCGACCTGATGAACTACCTGGGAGAAACGCCCCTCACCAACAACCCGGTCGCGCTCGCGGCGATGAAGAACAGCGACATCGTGCTGGACCTGATGCTGCTGCTGTTCTCGCCCGAGCAGATGGAGATTCTCGAGTCGGGGACGAAGATCCTCCTGGCCGTCGAGCCGCCCGAGGTGCTGGTGCGGGCGGTACCCACCGAGGCCGATCGCGAGCGCGTGCTCGCCGCATCGAAGCTGCTCAAGGCCGCCAGGAAGATGCACGTGACCTCGCCGGCCGGCACGGACGTGACTTTCAAGCTCGGTGATTACCCGACCATCTCCGAGTACGGCTTCTGCGAGGAGCCCGGGCGCTGGGACCACTGGCCCAGCGGCTTCCTCTTCACCTTCGCCAACGAGGGCGGCAGCGACGGCACCATCGTGATCGATCGCGGTGACATCCTGCTGCCGCAGAAGAACTACGTCTCGGACAAAATCACCATGCAGCTGCGCGAAGGCTTCGTGCGCAGCATCGAGGGCGACATCGACGCCGCGCTGCTGCGCGAGTTCATGGAGGCCTACAAGGACCCCGAGGCCTACGCCATCGCGCACATCGGCTGGGGGATGCAGCCGCGCTGCTACTGGCACACGCTGTCGCTGGTGGACCGCGAAGCCACGTCCGGGCAGGACGCGCGTGCGTTCGAAGGCAACTTCCTGTTCTCGCTGGGCCCCAACAACGAGGCCGGAGGGCCTCGCACCACGCCCTGCCACCTGGACATTCCCTTGCGCAACTGCACGGTGAAGCTCGACGACGTCGTCGTGGTTCGCGACGGCAAGGTCATCGACGAGGCCTTCCGATGAGCGCCGATCCGGACATCTACCAGAAGCAGGGCTTTGGCAATGCCGTCGCCCCGAAGGCGCCATACGGCCTGCTGATCATCGACTTCGTCAACGGGTTCGCGGATCCGCTCACGTTCGGCGGCGGCAACATCGAGCCGGCCATCGAATGCACCCGCGGCCTGCTGGCCGCTGCGCGCGAGCGCGGATGGCCCATCGTGCACACGCGGGTCGTGTACCAGGACGACGGCGCCGATGCGAACATCTTCGCCCTCAAGGTGCCGCCCATCCTGGCCCTGCGCGAGGACGAGCCGCAGAGCCAGATCGTCGCGCAGCTGCAGCCACGCAACGGCGAGCTGGTGCTGCGCAAGATCCATCCGTCGGCCTTCTTCGGCACCTCGCTGGCTTCCTGGTTGTCGCAACGCGGCGTGCAGACCTTGCTGATCGCGGGATGCACCACCAGCGGGTGTGTCCGTGCCAGCGTGGTCGATGCCATGTGCCACGGCTTTCGCCCCCTGGTCGTCACGGACTGCGTGGGCGACCGGTCGCTGCAGGCGCACGAGGCCAACCTCTTCGACATGGACCAGAAGTACGCGACCTTGATGCCTCGCGACGCCGCACTGCAGGCGACCGAAGCAGTGCAGCCGCGCGGCGTCCCGGCCTGAAGCCTGGCCGCACCCCACGACTCCCGACCGACCTCTCGTCAAAACCCGGGCGAATGAACCCGCCAGCGACCCCCACTACCTGGAGAAGAAGATGACCCTCAAACTCATTGCCGCGATCGCGGTTTCACTCGCATCGCTCGCGCTGCAAAGCCGCGCCGACGTCATCAAGGTGGGTGTGATCGCGCCCATGTCCGGACCGTTCTCCGCGGTGGGGCAGACCTGGGAAGGAGCGACCAAGGCCTACCAGAAGCTCAACGGCACCACTGCAGGCGGGCACACGATCGAGGTCGTCTACCGCGACCTGCCGGAGATCAATCCCGCGCAGGCCAAGGCACTGGCCCAGGAGCTCATCATCAAGGAAGGCGCCCAGTACATCGCCGGCCTGTACTTCACGCCCGATACGCTGGCTGTCGCCGCACTCGCGCAGGAGGCGAAGGTACCTGTCGTGATCTTCAACGCGTCGACCTCGTCGCTTCTCGAGAAGTCCGACTACCTGCTGCGCACCTCCTACACGCTGCCGCAGATGGCCGTGCCGGTGGCCAAGTACGCGCTCGAGAAGAACGTGAAGAACGTCGTGTCGCTGGTCAGCGACTTCGGTCCCGGCCTCGACGCCGAGAAGGCCTTCAACACCGCGTTCGTCGCCGGAGGCGGCAAGCTGCTCGAGGCGATCCGTGCGCCGCTGAAGACGACGGACTTCGGCCCCCTGATGCAGCGCGTGAAGGCACTCAAGCCCGACGCGCTCTACGTCTTCGGACCCGGGGGGCCGGCCACCTACGCAATGATCAAGGCCTACAACGAAGCGGGGTTGAGGGCCGCAGGCGTGCGCTTCCTGGGCACGGGCGAGACGGATGAAGACCAACTGCGCGCGATCGGCCCCGAGCTGCTCGGCATCGAGACCGGCATGTTCTATTCGGCGACGCACAACTCGCCGCTGAACAATGCTGCCGTCAAGGCGCTGGCAGAGGTGGCGCCCAAGGCCATTCCGACCGTCCAGCTCGCAAATGCGTACGATGGCCTGCATGTGATCTATCACATGGTCAAGGCAACCGACGGCAAGCGCGACGGGCCCAAGGCCCTGGCCGCCGCCAAGGGCTTTTCGTGGGAGAGCCCGCGCGGCCCGGTGAAGATCGACCCGGCTTCCCGCGAGTTCGTGCAGAACGTCTACATGCGTGTGGTCGAGAAGGACGCCTCGGGGCGCTTCGTCAACCGCGAGTTCAGGACCTTCGAGATGCAGCCCGACTACGGGCGCATCCAGGGCGCGGCCAAGTAACGCAGAGACTGCAGCATGTCTTTCGCGCTTCTGAGCAGCGTCCTGGTCGACGGCGTCACGTACGCCATGATCCTGTTCATGATCACCGTGGGCCTGTCGATGACCATGGGCCTGATGCGTGTGGTGAACCTGGCCCATGGCGCCTTCGCGATGCTCGGCGGTTTTCTCGCAGCGAGCATTCCGCAGCGCCTGGGCGTACCCATCGGGCTGGGCTTCGTGCTGGCGATCGCCCTGGTGGCCCTCTTGGCCTTGATCTTCGAGCGCACCCTGCTGCGCCGCTTCTACCGCCGCGACGATCTCGACCAGATGCTGGTGACGATCGGACTGATGTTCGTCGCCACCGCGGCGGTCAACCTGATGTTCGGATCGTCGGTGACCTCCGTCGCGCTTCCCGAGGCGTTCGGCGGCTCGGTGGACCTGGGCTTTCGCTCCATTCCCCGGCACCGGCTCATCGTCGTCGCCTGCGGGTTGCTGGTCGTCGTCGTCCTGTGGTTCGCAGTGGACCGGTCGTCCTTCGGCATCCGGGTGCGCGCTGCGGTCGACAACGCGCCCATCGCCCGGGCCATCGGCATCGACACGACGAAGATCTACGCAGCCACCTTCGCGATCGGTGCCGCGCTCGCGGCGCTGGGCGGCATCGCCGGTGCCGAGCTGCTGCCGATGGAGCCGACCTATGCCTCCAAGTACCTCGTGATCCTCCTGGCCGTCGTGGCCGTGGGTGGAAACGGAAATCTGTTTGGCTCTTTCTTCGCAGCATTGCTGCTCGGCATCGTGGAGACCTCGATGAAATACATGGTTCCGCAGCTCGCATCGGCTGCCTTCTTCCTGACGATGATCGTCGTCCTGCTGTTGCGGCCCCAGGGGCTGTTCGGGAGGCAGGCATGAGTGCGGTGATTCCACCCATGGTGATGGCTGTGCCGCCCCGCGCCCGCCCGTGGACGCAGTTGCGCGCCGAGATCGTCCTGACGCTGGCGGGGCTGCTGGCCTTCGCGTTGTTCCCGCAGGACTTGGGGTTGCTGACCAACATGGCAACGATGTCCATCTTCGCGCTGTCGCTGAGCCTCGTGCTCGGGCAGGCGGGCATCGCGACCCTGGGCCAGGCCGCGCTCTACGGCGCCGGTGCCTACGTCGCGGGCTGGACAGCGCTGTACCTGACGGCCGATCCGATCGTCGGGCTGCTGCTCGGCGGCCTGGGCGGAGGGTTGATCGCGCTGCTCAGCGGTGCCGTCATGCTGCGCTCGACCAAGCTCACGCTGGTCATGCTCACCATCGCCGTGGCGCAGTTGCTGCTCGAGCTCGCCAACTGGGCCCGATGGCTCACGGGCGGCGACGACGGACTTGCCGGCTTCGAGGTCGCCCCGCTGTTCGGCATCTGGGAGTTCAACTTCATGGGCCACACCGGCTATTTCTACGCGCTGGGCGCGCTGGTGCTGGTGTTTTTCCTCGTGCGCAACCTGGTCGATTCGCCCTTCGGCCTGACGGCCAGGGCGATCCGGCAGGACCCGGGCCGCGTCCAGGCGCTGGGCGGGCGCGTGTACCTGCACCTGCTGGCCGTCTACACCGTCGGCGGCGTCGTGGCGGGCCTGGCTGGCGCGTTGACCGCGCAGACCAGCAAGGTGGCCAATCTCTTCATGCTGGACTTCACGACGTCGGCGGGCGTCGTCGTCATGATCGTCCTGGGCGGCACGCGCCGCCTGTCGGGTGCGGTGCTCGGCACCGTCGCCTACATGACCATCCACCACATCGCATCGACGTTGAACCCGTACCACTGGCTCTTCGTGATCGGCTCGATGCTGATCTTCGTGCTCATCGTCCTGCCCGAGGGCCTGATCGGGCTCCTGGACCGGGCCGCGGCGTACGCCAGGCGTCTGGGCCGCAAGGGAGGAGCCCGATGACCCCCCGGCTGCAAACCCGCAACCTGTGCCACTCCTTCGGCGGCCTGGCCGTCACGCAGAACGTCACGCTGTCGCTCCCGCAGGGCGCGCGCACGGCACTGATCGGGCCGAACGGCGCCGGCAAGACCACGCTGGTCAACCTGCTCAGCGGCGCGATCCGTCCGAAGTCCGGCGACATCCAGCTCGACGGCCGCTCAATCGTGCAGCTGCCGCAGTACGCACGCGTGCGCAGCGGCATCGTCCGCACGTTCCAGATCAGCCGCCTGTTCAAGGACCTGACCGTGGCGGAGAACGTCAAGGTCGCGGTGCTCCAGCGGCTGCGCGCCTCCATGCAGTGGTGGCCTTCGCCGGCGCGTTCGGCGCGTGTGCACGACGAGGTCCACGAGACGCTCGGCATGCTGGGCCTGCAGCCCTATGCGAACCGGGTGGTGGGACGGCTGGCGCTCGGCGAGCAGCGGCTTGCGGAGATCGCACTCGCGCTCGCCATGAAACCCGAGGTGCTGCTGCTGGACGAGCCCGGCGCGGGCGTGCCGCAGGGAGAAGGCGGCCGCATCATGAGCGCCATCGAGAGCCTTCCGAAGGACCTGTCGGTGCTGCTCATCGAGCACGACATGGACCTGGTGTTCCGCTTCGCCTCGCACATCATCGTCCTGGTTGCCGGCGCGGTGATGGTGGAGGGGACTCCGCAGGAAGTCGCGGCCAACGAACAAGTCAAGCAAATCTACTTCGGACGAGACGGCCACCATGCCCAGCACTCCCATTGAACTTCGGTTCGACGACGTCACGACCGGCTACGCCGGCGTGCCCGTGGTCGAACATCTGAGCTTCAGCGTGCGCGAAGGCGAGCGGCTGGGGCTGATCGGGCGCAACGGCGCCGGCAAGACGACGACGCTGGCGACCGCGACGGGCCTGGCCGATCTGATGAAGGGGCGCGTCCATTTCGGCGGCAAGGACATCAGCGGCGCCAGCACCTTCGCCCGCGCCCGCGCCGGCTTGGGCTACGTGCCGCAGAGCCGCGACATCTTCCCTTCGCTCACGGTGGAGGAGAACCTGCTGTCGGGTCTCCAGGGGCGCTCGGCCGGCGCGGCGCTTCCCGCGGTCTATGAACTGTTTCCCAGGTTGAAGGAGCGGCGGCGCAACGGCGGCACCCAGCTGTCGGGCGGCGAGCAGCAGATGCTGTCCGTGGCGCGGGCGCTCGTCGGGCAGCCGCGCATCCTGCTGCTCGACGAGCCGCTGGAGGGCCTGGCCCCGATGGTGCGCGAGGAGCTGATGGATGCCATCGTCCGCATGAGCGACAAGCTCGGGGTCGGGTGCATCCTCGTGGAACAGCACGTGGACGTCGTGCTTGACTTCTCGACGAACGTCATCGTGCTGGAGCGCGGCGTCGCCGCGTATGCCGGCTCGGCAGCCGCGCTGCGCCAGGACGAGCAACTCCTGAACCGCACCATCGGGATCCAGAAGTGCTAAGGCCGATGCCTGCTGCGCGATCGGGGTGCGGTGTGCCGTCGCCGGCTCGCGCCTTCTTCGGCAGCGGCAGCGGCAGCGGCAGCGGCAGCAGCGGCTGAATGCGGCACGGCTTCTATCCGCCATGCAGAACCTTCGCGCGCTCCTGAGTCCGCTGCGGGCTTTCGATGCGGTGTACCGGGCCAAGGGAGTCTCGCGGGCAGCCCAGCTGCTTCACGTCACGCCCGGAGCCGTGAGCCAGCAGATCAAGCAGCTCGAGGCCGGGCTGGGCGTGCAGCTGTTCCAGCGGTCAGGCCGCGAGATCGGGTTCACGGCGGCGGGCGAAAGGCTCGCCCACCGCGTCTGCGATGCCTTCGACCGCCTGCAGGACGCACTCGGCGACCTGGCGGAGCATCGGAGTGAAAGAAGGCTTCGCCTCAAGGTGACACCGAGCCTGGCCATCCGCTGGCTCGTTCCTCGCCTGCATGGCTTCTACGCGGAGCACCCCGACATCGCACTGGAGATCGCAACGATCGCCATGGCCGACGACATGCGGCTCGAAGGCGCGGATTGCGCGATCCGCCATGGCATGGGCGAGTGGGCCGACGTCGAGCTGGACCACCTTTTCGACGACGAGTTCGTCCCGGTCTGCGCACCGGGCCAGGCGGGGCCGTTGCAGACACCTCGCGACCTGCTGCAGGCCAACCTGCTGCACTCCATGATGCGGCCGCAAGCGTGGCCGCTCTGGTTCGGCTCCGCCGGTCTTGCGGATCCCGCCCGCCCGCGCGGCATCACCCTGGCGAACGCCGCGTTGTGCTATCAGGCCGCGGCCGATGGCCTGGGCATCGCGATGGCCCAGCGTGCCTACGTGGAAGACGACCTTCGAACCGGCCGCCTGGTGGTCGCTGTCGACCACATGGCACGGACGGAACTCGGCTACTACCTCGTCTGCGACCCGATGAAGGCGGCCACCGCCCCGGTGCGGCTGTTCAGGGAGTGGATCCGGTCGGTCCGCTAGGCGTGCCCCCGGGGGCCTGCTAGTCGGCCTTGAAGCCCGAGGCCTTGACCACGGGCTCCCAGAATGCGTGCATCTCTGCGAACCTGGCGCGTGCAGCGGTGGGTGAGCTTCCCGTGTTCACGAAACCGAGCGCGCCGACCTTCTTCGCGAACTGCTCGGTCGAGGCCGCCTTTCGCACGGCGTCGCTCCATTCAGCGACGACGGGTGCAGGCGTCCCGGGTGCCAGGCAGATGGCCAGCACGCCGACCGTGGTGAGTTCCTTGCGGCCGAGCTCGGCGAAGGTCGGCACATCCGGCAGGAGCGCGGAGCGTTGGGCCGAGGTGACGGCAAGCACGCGCAGCTTGCCGGCCTCGTGGTGCTGCGCGAAGTCGC
The DNA here is from genome assembly GCF_048305075.1 of Variovorax sp. 160MFSha2.1. NCBI lineage: Bacteria > Pseudomonadati > Pseudomonadota > Betaproteobacteria > Burkholderiales > Comamonadaceae > Variovorax > Variovorax sp. 160MFSha2.1. The sequence goes on along the minus strand of NZ_CP157625.1, from coordinate 546,795 downwards.
CGACCGTGGAAGTGCCCGCCGCGATGTTGGCGCCGGCAAGGTTCACGATCATCGGGGCCGCGCCCTGGAAGGGGACGTCCTGCAGCGGCGTTCCGATGATCTTGCCGATCTGCAGCCCCAGGAAATGCGTCGGTCCACCCGACGCCGCATGGCCGAAGTTGGCGCTTTGCGGATGCGCGCGCACCCACTGGGCGTATTCGCCGAAGGTCTTCACCGGCGAGGAGGCGGGTACGGCCAGCGCCATCGCGAACTCGACCACCGTCGACACCGGGAGGACGTCCCGCTGCGGGTCGTAGTTGAGCTTGTTGAAGACGAAGGGGTAGATCGACGTCAGGAAGTCGGGGCACAGCATGGCCACGCTGCCGTCGGCAGGGGCGGCACGCATCGCATCGATCGCGATCCTTCCGCCAGCGCCCGGCCTGTTCTCCACCACGACCGTGCGGTGCAGCGAGTCGTGCATCTGATCCGCGAGCGCACGCGTCACCACGTCGAGGGTGCCGCCGGGCGAGAAGCCCACCAGGATCCTGGCCGGTTGCCGGCCGCCTTGCTCAGCAATGGCCGGCGGTGCGCCGACGAAGGCGGCGATGGCGAGTGCGAGGCTGCAGCGCCAGGAAGCAGGCAGTGTCTTCAAGAGATGCTCCAGGAGGAAGCCGGATCGGTCGTCCGGATGCAAGTAGGGCAAGGTGGGGCGGATCAGCTGGAGGCGGCGTCTTCGTCGACGCCGTCGTCCTCCAGTCGAGGAGTTCAGCGGCCTCGGAACACCGGGGCGCGCTTCTCGGCGAAGGCGCGGCGCCCCTCCAGCCGGTCCTCGCTGTCCCTGAGCAGCCCGAAGGCCTGGCGTTCCAGCGCCAGCCCGCCGGCCAGCGGCAGCTCGCGCCCGCTCATCGCGAGCCGCTTGGCCGCCGTCATCGCCAGCGGGGCATTGGCCGCCATCGTGCGCGCGAGCCGGATGGCCGTTTCCTGCAGCGCCGAAAGCGGCACCACCTTGCTGACCAGGCCGATGCGCAGCGCTTCGGCGGCGTCGATGCGCTCGCCCGTCAGCAGCATCCACATGGCATCGGACTGGCCTACCGCGCGGATCAGGCGCTGCGTGCCGCCCGCCCCCGGGATGCTGCCGACGCGCACCTCCGGCAAGCCGAACTGGGCGTTGTCCGAACAGATGCGGATGTCCGCCAGCAGGGCCAGCTCGAGTCCGCCGCCGAGGGCGTAACCATTGATCGCCGCGACCACGGGCTTGTCGGTGTGCAGCGTGCCGAAGTTGAAGTGCCGGTTGCCGCCGCGAAAGACTTCCCGCGCGACGCCGTCGCCCGACGGCATCGTCTTCTTGAGGTCCGCACCCGTGCAGAAGGCACGCTCGCCCGCGCCGGTGAGGACGAGCACGCGGACGTCCTCGTCGTTGCAGACCTGGTCCCAGATGCCGAGCAGTTGCTCGTTGGATTCCGGGTCGATGGAATTCATGGCCTCGGGCCGATTCAGGGTGACGATGGCGACGCCATCCTGGACTGTGTAGACGATGGGCATGGTTTTCTGTTCTTCAGGTCTGGGAAGGGCTGGCCGCGGCCACCGAGTCGATGGCGCCGGCTGGCATGCCCAGTGTGGCCAGCACCTCGCGGGTGTGCTCGCCGAGCGTGGGGGCGGCGCGTCGCGCACGTGGCCGCTCGCCCACCGCGCCGAGCACGCTGCGCGTCAGCGTCAACGTGCCGGCGACGCGGTGCTGCACGCTTTCCGCGAGGGACGCCTCGACGAAGGGGGCGGACTGCGCCACCTCGGCATAGTCGTTGATGGGGCCGCAGATGATGTCCACCGCAGTGAACTTCTCCAGCCAGAAGGTGCGCGGATGCGCGAGCATGCGAGCTTCCAGCTCGCGCAGCAGCGCTTGGCGGTGCTGCAGCCTGCTCTTGTTCTCTGCGAAGCGCGGATCGCAGGCGAGCTCCGGTGCACCGATGGCGGCACACAGCGCCTGCCATCGTGCAGGGTGGTAGGCCGCGACCATGATCCACCCGTCGGCGCAGCGCAGGGCCTCGTTGGGCGTCGAATACGGCGCTGCATTGCCTTGCGGTCCGGGCACGAGCCCATCCGCGAAGTAGGACGCGAAACTCACGTGCTGGAGTGCGATGGCGCTGGCGAACATGCTCGCCTCGACGTGCTGACCGAGCCCCGTGCGTTGCCGCTCCTGAAGGGCGGCCAGCACCGAGATGGCCGCCAGAGAGCCGGTGACCAGGTCGACGACCGGCACCGGTACCTTGCACGGCTCTCCATCGGGCGCCCCGGTCACGCTCATCAGGCCGCTCACGGCCTGCAGCACGCCGTCCACGCCGGGCAGATCCTTGCTGCTGCCATGCTGGCCGTATGCCGATACCGAGCAGTAGATGAGCCGCGGGTTGTCCGCGGACACCGTGGCGTGGTCGAGCCCGAAACGCGCCATCACGCCGGGACGGAAGCTCTCGACCAGCACGTCGGCCTGCGCGATCAGTTCCTGCGCGGCCTGCCGGTGCGACGGCTGCTTCAGGTCGAGCACGATGCTGCGCTTGTTGCGGTTCAGCGCCAGGAAGGCGACGCCCTCGCCGTTGACCCATGGCGAAAGGGCCCGCGAGAGATCGCCCGTGGGCGTCTCGACCTTCACCACGTCGGCGCCGAGATCGGCCAGGCACAGCGTGCAGGTCGGCCCGGCCATCACCTGCGTGAAGTCGATCACTTTCAAACCGGTCAATGCATTCGCGAGCATGCGATCCGGCCCGCTATACCGACGGGCTGCCGAGGCTGCGGCCGCCGCAGACGTACAGGAGCTGGCCGGTGACGTAGCTCGATCCGGGTTCCGCGAAGAAGCGCACCGCCCGGGCGATGTCCTGCGGCTGGCCGATCCGCTCCATCGGCACGGTCTTGTGCAGGCTCTGGCGCACTTCTTCGGTGAGCGTCGCGAACAGCGGCGTCTCCACGATGCCCGGAGCGACAGCGTTCACCGTGATGCCCTTGCGCGCATATTCGAGCGCCAGAGAGCGGGTCAGGCTCACCACGGCGCCCTTGGAGGCAGAGTAGGCCGCCTGGCCGCGGTTGCCCAGCCACGCGCGAGAGCCGATGTTGATGATGCGTCCGAACCGGTTCTGCGCCATCTGCGCCAGGACCGCCTTGGAGCAGATGAACTGCGAATTCAGGTTGATCTCGATGACGCGGCTCCAGAACGCGAGATCCATCTTGGAGACCAGCTTGTCGCCGCCGATGCCTGCGTTGTTGACCAGGATGTCGATGCGTGCGTGCGATGCCAGCAGCCGGGCGACCGCCGCTTCCACCTGGTCCACGGAGCTGACGTCGACCTTGAAGGTCGTCACGTCGGCGCCTTCGCTCGACAACGTCCGCTCGGCCTCGCCCAGCGCGGCGTCGTCGAAGTCCCACAGTGCGATGCGGCAGCCCCCCTGTGCAAGCTCGCGGGCGATGCCCAAGCCGATGCCTTTGGCGCCGCCGGTCACGATGGCGACGAGGCCCTGCAGCGAGGCGGGCGCGATGGTGTCTGTCTGGTTCATGGCGGGCCCTCAGAGCGAAAGAATGTTGATCGAGCAGGCGGCGTGGTCCACACCCCAGATACCGCCGCCCGTGACCTGCGTGAGGCCGATGCGCGCGCCCTGCACCTGGCGCGCGCCGGCACGGCCCTGCAGTTGTTCGCAGACTTCCACGACCTGTGCGACGCCGGTCGCACCCGGCGGGTGTCCCTTGGCGATCAGCCCGCCGCTGGGGTTGACCGGCACGCGGCCGCCCAGAGCGGTCGCGCCGCTTTGCAGCAGGCTGGCCGCATCGCCGCGCTTGCAAAGGCCGAGAGCCTCGTAATAGAGCAGCTCGGAAATGGTGAACGCGTCGTGCACTTCCAGCAGGCTGAGATCCTGCGGCCCGATGCCGGCCTGCTCATAGGCCAGCCTGGCGGCACGCGCGGTGATCTCTGCTTCGGTCATGTCGACAGGCGCGGTCTCGAACAGGCCCGACTGCACCACGGACGCCAGCACTCGCACGGGCTTGGCGACGCCCCTGGCAGGCTTGGTGCTGAGCACGAGGGCCGCGGCCCCGTCCACCACGGCGGGGCAGCACTGCAGCAGCGTGAGCGGCTCGGCCACGGGGCGAGACGCCAGCACCTCCTCGCGGCTCGCCAGCTTGGCGAACTTGGCGATCGGGTTCAAGGCCCCGTGTTGGCGGTTCTTGACGGAGATGTCCGCCAGCGTCTCCAGCGCGAGGCCGTGGTCGTGCATATACCGCTTGGCACGCATGGCGTACAGGGCGGGCATGATCATGCCGCGCCGGTTGTTCCAGTCCTTCTGGCTGAGCTGCAGCGGGCCGCCGCCGAGGCTGCTGAGGTGGTCCATGCCGAACACCACCACGGTGTCGTACTGGCCGACCTTGAGCGCCTGCAGCGCGAGATTCAGCGCGGTGGCTCCGCTGGAGCAGGCGTTGTCCACGTTGTAGACCGCGCCGCCGCCGACATGCAGTTCGCGCAAAGCACGCTGCCCCGGCAGCATGGCACCGAGCGCATTGCCGCAGTAGAACGCCTGCACCTCACCAAGCTTCGTGCCGGCATCGGCCAGCGCATCGAGGATGGCCGCCTGGGCCATCGCCTCTTCGGTCAGTTCGGGAAAGCGGCCGAAGTCAGTGATGCCGACGCCGGTGATCAGTGGTTGCTTCATGGTGCATCACTCCTGGAATGCATAGTCGGGCGTGCCGTCAGGCAACGCGAAGGGCACCACCCGCAGGGAGGCGCCGATGGCCGGCGGCTTGGCGCTGTACAGCAGCCGGCCGAACGCGCGCACACCGGGTTCGAAGTCGACCATGGCAAGGCCATAGGGCTGCTTGTCCTTGCCCGGGTGAACGATCGTGAAGCTGTAGAGAGAGCCGATGGGTCCGAGCGCGATGTCTTCGACTGTCTGGTCGTCGTGGGTGAATTCGATGGGCGGGAACTGGGCCGGTTGGCCGGCCACGCGGGTCGCGACGAGCACCATGCCGCCGGGGGTTTCACGGAAGGGGGATTCCGTTCGCTTGATGATCTTCAAAGGTGTCTCCTGTTCGTGTGGAGCTCGCCACAGCGAAGGAAAGTATCGAGATCCAGGTCCCCGCGGTCATTGGATTTCTGCTGGGCATTCTTTAGCGGAACTGAACGATTCGACACATGCAGTCCAGCTAAACAATGGCCAACAGAACTGAAAGGACAGCGGCCAGCGCGATCTGCATACTGAGCCGATGAATGAACAAATTCGCGTACCGGTCACCTTGATGCGCGGTGGCACCAGCAAGGCTGTTTTTCTCTCGCAGCACGACGTGCCCACCGATCCACAAGCGCGTCTCCGATTTCTTCTCGCTCTGTTCGGCAGCCCCGACGTGCGCCAGATCGACGGGCTCGGCGGCGCCGATATCCTGACGAGCAAGTGCGCCATCATCGGGCCGCCGTCGCGCCCGGATGCGGACATCGACTACACCTTCGTGCAGATCGGCATCGACCAGCCCACGGTCAGCTTCGAGATCGTCTGCGGCAACATTTCGTCGGCCACGGGGGTGTATGCGTTGCAGGAGAAGCTGGTTCCGGTGCAGGAACCCGTCACCACCGTTCGGGTGCACAACACGAACACCGGAAAGATCCTCCGAATGGCGGTGCAATGCGCCGACGGCGAGCCGCGCGTGGAGGGCGACAGCGAAGTGGATGGCGTGCCCGGCACCGGCGCAGAGGTGGCGCTGGATTACTCCGACACCAGTGGTTCCACGACCGGCAAGCTGTTGCCCACGGGGCAGGCGCGCGACTGGGTCCACGTGTCGAAGCTCGGCCGCGAAATACCGGTGTCGGTGGTCGACGTCGGCACGGCGTGCGTATTCATCCGCGCGGCGGACCTGGGCATCACCGGCACTGAACTGCCGGGCCAGCTCGGGCCCGAGATCTACGAGATGGCCGAGGAGGTGAGGCGCTGGGTCGTCGAACGCTGCAATCTTCCGTCGTCGGGGATCCTGACGCCGTACCAGATACTGATCAGCGAAGCGCAGGACTACCGGACCATTGCCGGCGACCGCGTCGTGCAGTCATCGGAGATCGATTTCGTCGCGCGCATGGTGCTCGCCGGTGGCGCCATGCACAAGGCATTCCCTGGCGGAGGCTCGGTGTGCCTCTCGGTCGCAGCGCAGATCGCGGGAACCATTCCCGCCGAAGCGCGGGGCACGCATGCCGGTCCGACGCGCATCCGCATCGGCCATCCGAGCGGGGTGCTCAAGATCTTTGCGAATGTCGAGCACGGGGGCGGAAACGACTGGACGGTGCGCGAGGTGCACTTCACTCGCACGGCCAGGCGCCTTTTCGATGGGACGGCCTATGTGCGGCGGTCGCGCCTCGAAGCGACTGGCGAGGGGACGTTGTCATGAACGCTCCGGATCTTTTCTCGCTGCGGGGCCGCACTGCCCTCGTCACTGGCGGCTCCAGAGGCATCGGACGCATGATCGCCGAGGGGTTCCTGGCGCACGGCGCGCGCGTCTACATCAGTGCGCGCAAAGCCGAGGCATGCGATCAGGCTGCGCACGAACTCGCGAAGTACGGCCACTGCGTATCGCTGCCGCACGACGTGTCCACCGTGGCCGGCTGCCAGGCGCTGGCCGACGCCTATGCCGGGCATGAAACGACGCTGGACATCCTGGTCAACAACGCCGGAGCGGCTTGGGGAGAGGCCTTCGATGCCTTTCCGGAAAGCGGCTGGGACAAGGTGGTCGATCTGAACCTGAAGACGCCCTTCTTCCTGACGAAGGCGCTGTCCGGGCCGCTGCGCGCCGCTGCCCGGACGCGCGTGGGGAAGATCATCAACATCTCCTCCACCGACGGCATCGGGCTCAACCCCCAGGAGAACTACTCCTACGTCGCGAGCAAGGCCGGCCTGATTCATCTGACTCGGCGCATGGCGTTGCGCCTGGCGCAGGACAACATCGCGGTCAGTGCCCTCGCACCTGGCGCGTTTCCATCCGAGATGAACCGCAATGCCCGCGACCATGGGCCCGCGTTGTCCGAACACATTCCCGCCAAGCGCATCGGCACGCCGGAAGACATCGCGGGTGCAGCCATCTTCCTTGCTTCACGCGCAGGCGACTACGTGATGGGTGCCACCCTCGTGGTGGATGGCGGCGTGACCCAGGCCCGCGCCTACCGGTGAAATCGTGACGCGCAGGTTCAAGTCGGCGAGAGCGCAGGCGCGGGTTCGGCCAGCGAGCGCCCCTCGCCTGCAGCGAGCAGCCGGTCGTTGATGTAGGTGGCGGGCGGCTTTCCGAAAGCCTTCTTGAACATCGTGATGAACGCGGAGGGCGATTCGTAGCCCAGGTCGTACGCGACCTGCTGCACGGTCGCGCCGCCGGACAGCTCCCGAAGTGCGACCAGCATGTGCAGTTGGCGACGCCAGCGTCCGAAGCTCAGACCGGTCAGCGCCGTGCACAGCCGGTTCAGCGTCCGCTCGCTCATTCCGAGCTTGCCGGCCCAGTCCTTCTGCGTCCGTCGGTCCGAAGGGTCGCGCATCATGGCGCGCGAAACCTTGCGCAGCCGCGCATCCTCGGGCATCGGCAGGAAGATCTCTTCCGTCGGCATGGCACAGAGCTGGTCCAGCAGCACGCGGGCCAGCCGGTCGGTCGGCCCGCCAGCCTCATAGGAAGGCGGCTGCCCCGCCAGGTACTGGATCATCTCGCCGAGCATCGGGCTGATGCGCAAGGTGCAGCAGCTCGCGGGCAGCGGTGCGGCATTGGGCGCCACGAACAGATAGAAGATCACGGCGTTCGCGGTGCTGTGGTTGCTGTGCGGCGTCCCGCCCGGAATCCACACGCCGGCCTGCGGCGGAACCATCCACATCGCGCCGGGGACGTCGCACGAGACGGCTCCGCGCAACGCCATGACCAGCTGGCCTGACCGGTGCACGTGGATCGGAATCTCTCGCTCGCGCGCCTCGACATCCACGCGGTGGGCCATCACCGGCACGGACGGTTCGTAGTCCAGGTCGAGGCTCGCGCCAGAGGATGTTCGGTCGGAGCGCTTCACGCTGGATGGCCAAAAAGAGAAATCATCTGTCCAAGTTTGCAATTCTAGTCTTGCGGGGGGCGCCATAGCATTCCCGCATGCAAATGATTCGCAACCATATCGAGGCCGGATCGACCGGATCAGACCTCGTTCCGAAAGGAACCGCGTGATCGCACCACCTCGCTTCTCCAGGCAGGAGTGGCTCTTTTCTCTCAAGAGCTTCGCTGCCTCGATGCTCGCGCTGTACCTGTCCAGCCGCTTCGGGCTCCCCCGGCCCTTCTGGGCCGTGATGACCGCGTACATCGTGGCGCATCCTCTCGCCGGGCACGTTCGCTCGAAGTCGCTCTATCGACTGGCGGGCACCTTGTTGGGATGCACGGCCTCCGTGGTGCTGGTGCCGTCGCTGTCGGCATCACCGGAGCTTCTGTCGCTGGCCCTGGCGCTGTGGGTCGGGGCCTGCCTCTACCTGTCGCTGCTGGACCGAAGCGCACGCTCGTACGCCTTCATGCTGGGAGGCTACTCCGCGGCACTGATCGGTTTTCCGTTGGTGGAAACGCCTGCGGGAATGTTCGATACGGCCATCGCCCGGGCGGAAGAGATCGCACTCGGCATCCTGTGCGCCAGCCTCGTCCACAGCCTCGTACTGCCGACCGGCCTCGGGCCTTCGCTGCTCGGACTGGTCGATCGCACGCTGGGCCATGTCCGGCGATGGCTGGACAATCTCGTTGATACAAGCGCCGACGAAGACACCGGCGAGCGGCTCTCACAGGATCGACGGCAGCTCGCGGTCGACATCAGCCAATTGCGCTTGGCTGCAACCCACGTGCCCTTCGACACGAGCAGCCTGCGATGGGCCCATGGTGCCGTAAGAAGCCTGCCTGACTGTCTCGCGGTACTGACCCCTTCGTTGTCCGCGCTGGAAGACCGGTTCGATGCGCTGCGCGAGGCGACGGGGGAAGTACCAGCCGAGGTCACGAAAGCCCTCGAACGCGATGCTGCATGGCTGGATGTCGCCGCGCCGTCGGGCACCGAGAGCGAAGTGCATGCCGATTTCCATGCGCGAGCGGCGGATCCGAGCGATTCCCCTTGGGTACGGGCCCTGAAGATCGACGTTGCCGCGCACCTCGACGAGCTGATCGCGGGATGGCGCCGCTGCAGGACGCTTCGCGACGACATCGCCGCCGGCCTGGATGGCCGCGCATCGCCGCGGCGGCAGCGAAGAATGGCCGCACGGTCGCCGATCCTTCACGTGGACAAAGGCTTGGCGCTGCGTTCGGCCTTCACCGTCGCACTCTCGACCTGCGCGGCATGCGCGGTGTGGATCATCAGCGGCTGGCGATCCGGGTCGTCGATGGCGATGGGCGCAGCAGTCTTCTGCAGCTTCTTCGCCACCATGGACGACCCCGTTCCGGGCATGCACAAGTTCCTGGTCGCGCTGCTGTGGTCGATGCCCGTGTCGGCTTTCTACGTGCTTGGCGTGATGCCGCTGGCTCAAGACTTCGGCATGCTGATGTTGTGCACTGCACCTTTGCTGCTGCTGGTCGGTGGCTACCTCGCTCGCCCGGCCAGCAGCCTCGCGGCACTGGGCATGTTCTTCGGCGTGGCGGGCACGTTGGCGCTCCAGGACATCGCGAGCGCCGACTGGACCAGCTTCCTCGAAGGCAATCTGGCCCTCTTCGCCGGTGGAGTGATCGCCGCGCGCACCACCGCCGTCGTGCGCAGCGTGAGCAGCGAATGGAGCGCACAGCGCATCCGCCGCAGCGGCTGGCGTGACCTGGCCGACATGGCGTCACACCCCCAACGCGCATCCGAACGCGATGCCTTCAGCGGCCGCATCCTCGACCGCATGGCCCTCCTGGTTCCACGTACCGCTGGAGATCCCGGGCCGCAGGAAGGAACTGCGGCGCGGCTTGCGCTGCGCGAGCTTCGCATCGGGGCCAGCATCTGCGTCCTTCAGCAACAACGGCACCGACTGCCCGAAGCGCCCTCGGCCCGGCTGATGGCCGAGCTCGCTCGCGCGTTCCGCGCCCAGGCCGCCGGTGCACCGGCGCAAGTCGGGGCACTGCTGCCGCAGATCGACCGGCTGTTGTTGCATTCCCTCGCAAATGCCAACTGCGCGCCCGCAATCTCTGGCCTGGTGGGCTTGCGCAGAGACCTTTTTCCTTCGGCCTCCACCGACCTGCAACCATGATCGAAACAAGCTTCTTCGGCGTCTACGTCCCAGGCCTGCTCCTGCTGGCAGGCGGTGCGATGGCTTTGGCCTGGTGGCTTCGCCGCCTGCTGTCGCTGATCGGCGCCTATCGGTGGATATGGCATCCCGCCCTGTTCGATCTGGGCCTCTACATCGTGGTGCTCCATGCGTTGGTCCGACTCACCGGGGCCATCTCCATCTGACCGATCACTTGTCCTGCTGCACGACCATGAAATCCAAACTATCCCTTCTCGCCGCCTGGACCTCGCGCCCGATCCCTGCCCCCCTTCGCCTGTTATCGACGGCGCTGGTCACTGCAGCAGCTTGTTGGGCCGCGCTTCAGCTCTGGGATCATTACGAACTGGCCCCATGGACGCGCAATGGTCGGGTAAGGGCCGACATCGTCCAGGTGGCGCCCGATGTCTCCGGCATGGTGGCCGCCGTGGCGGTGCGTGACAACCAGCCGGTCACGGCGGGTGAGCTTCTCTTCTCGATCGACGAAGCTCGCTTCATGCTGGCCCTGCAGCAGGCCGAGGCCGCCGCGGCTGCGCAGCGGATCGTCATCGACAACCAGCGGATCGCGCTGGGTCAGGCGCAGCGCGAGAGCCGCCGCAACGACGAACTGCAGGGACTGGTCGCCCAGGAAGTGCGCGAACAGGCCCGTTCGCGCTTCGAGCAGGCCCGGGGCTCGCTGCTGGCGGCCGAAGCGGCACTGCGCCAGGCAGAGGTCGCGGTCGACACGGCACGCCTGAACCTTCAGCGCACGCAGATACGGGCACCCGCTTCGGGACGCGTCACCAACCTCGACCTGCGCCAGGGTGCCTATGCGATGGCCGGCCATCCTGCCTTGGCGCTCGTTGCCACCGGTTCGATTTACGTCGAGGGCTATTTCGAGGAGAACAAGCTGGCGCGAATCCAGTTGGGCGACCGTGTGCGCGTGACCCCCATGGACGCGCCAGCGCTCGAAGGCAAGGTCGACAGCATGGCCGCGGGCATCGTCGACCGCGACCGCAGCACCGGTGCGAACCTGCTGCCCAGCGTGAACCCGACGTTCAACTGGGTGCGGCTCGCGCAACGCGTCCCCGTGCGGGTGAAGCTGGACCCGCTACCGGCCGACGCTCGCCTGGTCGTCGGCCAGACGGTCTCGGTGGAGGTGCTGGGTCCTCAGGGAGGGCCCACCGCGGCCGCAGCTCGCGTCCAGGAGCGGCGGACATGAAGCTCGCTCGCGCCTTTGTCCTGGCAACCGCTGCCGCACAGGCTCTGCTGGCCGGCTGCGTCCACGGACCTGTCGGGCCCGACTACACAGCACCGGCTGCGCTCACCGCAGCGCAGGCCGCTTCGAGCGGGCCGTTTCTCTCCAGCGGCGGCGCCACGTCGGAAGCAAGCGTGCCACCGCGCTGGTGGCACCTTTTCGAAGATCCGCAACTCGACGGCCTGATCGCCCAGGCCTTCGAGCACAACACCGACCTGCGGCAGGCACTGGCCACCCTCGAGCGCGCAACCGCGGTGGAAGCCGAGGTCCATGGGACCGAAAAGCCAGCCATCACGCTGAATGTCGGCCCGAGCTTCGGTCACGTTTCGGGCTTGTCGCTGCTGCAGCGCGACCAGGCGCCGCCGGGCCGGCTCGGCTACAGCATGGGAGCCGCCGTGTCCTACCAGGTGGACCTCTTCGGCCAACTGCGCCGTGCCCTCGAGGCCGCCGAAGCGGATACCGGCGCCACGCGCGCCGCGGTGGACCTTGTGCGCGTGACCGTTGCTGGCGGCACCGCGCAGGCCTACGCCGCGGCGTGCTCCAGCGGCCTGCAGCTGCGCGTGGCGCGCGAATCGGTGCGCCTGCAGGAAGAAGCGCTCGAGCTTGCGCAACGGCTACAGCGTGCGGGCCGGGCTGGGGCGATCGACGCTGTGCGTGCGCGCGCACAGCTCGAAATCCTGCGTGCCGCGATCCCCCCGCTGGAGGCTGTGCGGCAGCAATCCCTGTACCGGCTCGCCACGTTGACCGGCACCGTGCCCCGGGACTTTCCTGGCGCCGTAGGCCGTTGCGAGCAGCCTCCACGCGTCGCTGGACTGCTGCCGGTCGGCGACGGCGCGGCGCTGCTCGCCCGGCGGCCCGATGTGCGGCAGGCTGAACGAAGCCTGGCATCAGCGACTGCGCGCATCGGTGTCGCAACCGGCGACCTTTATCCCAAGGTGACGCTGGGCCTTTCATCGGGCTCTGCCGGCTTTCTCGACCGCTTCGCCAACCGCGAGACCTTCAGCTACAGCCTGGGTCCGCTGCTCAGCTGGACCCTGCCCGAAACAGGTATCGCTCGCGCACGCATCGCTCAGAGCGAAGCGGCGACCCGAGTGGCGGCTGCGCACTTCGAAGGCACTGTGCTCGGCGCTTTGCGAGAAGCTGAAACCGCGTTGAACGCCTATGCCCGCGAACTCGAGCGCCATGCGGCTCTCGCCGCCGCGCGCGATCAGAGCCTGACTGCGGTCGATCAAGTGCGTGCGCTGCAGATCAATGGAAAGCTGGGGCAGCTCGATGCCCTGGACGCCGAGCGAACGCTGGCTTCCAGCAAGGCGGCCCTGGCCGCCTCAGAAGCCCGGTTGGCAGAGCGCCAGATCGCCGTATTCATGGCCCTGGGTGGCGGCTGGGAGGCCAGCCCGACGGCGCCGCCCCAATGACACGGACAGCGAGCGACAGGGCGGAAGATGGATGGCTTCGAGCATCTCAGGACCTTCGCGGAAGTTGCCTTCCAGGGCAGCTTCTCGCGCGCAGCGGGCAGGCTCGGCATCTCGAAGGCCAGCGTGAGCAAGCACATCGCCACGCTGGAGTCCCGCTTCAATGTGCGTCTGCTCAACCGCTCGACCCGCTCGGTGTCGCTGACCGATGCAGGCCGCCTGCTGCAAGCGCGCTGTGCATCCCTGATGGAGATGATCGAACAGACCACGAGCGAACTGCAGGCACGCGGCTCGCACCCCAGCGGCCGCCTGCTGATCACGGCGCCGCACGGAATGGTCCAGACCGCATTCCCGCGCCTGCTCGGCGACTTCCTCACCTGCTATCCCGACGTGCAGCTCGACCTGAAGCTGAGCAACCGCATGATCGATCTGGTCGACGAGGGGGTCGATATCGCCTTGCGGTTCGGACGCATCGGCGACGAGAACCTGATCGTGCGCCGCCTGCGGCGAATGGGACTGACCCTTTGCGCAACGCCGCGCTACTGGGCTCGGCGCGGCATTCCTTCGCAGCCCGACGACATGCGAAAGCATGACGTGCTCGCCTACTCGGTCATGCCGGGACCGCCACAAATCGCATTCGAAGTGGATGGCCAACCCTACAACGTTTCCATTCACGGACGCATGGACGCCAACGACGCGAGTGCGCTCATCGGCGCGGCGTTGGCCGACATTGGCGCAGTATGCGTCCCCGACCTGCTCGCGCAACCCTACGTGGAAAGTGCGCAGCTGGTCCCGGTTCTCCAAAACTTCATGCCCAGCGATATATGGCTCTACGCAGCCTACACGCAGCGCCGCCAAAACAGCGCCGCGCTACGTGCAATGCTCGCGATGCTGGAAGTTCGAATGCGGGACAGCCCGACGCCCCTCGCTGTCTCGAGAGATGCTGCACCTGCACCTCTTTGAGGGCGAACCAAGGCCTCTTCGGTTCGACCTGCCGCGGCGGCACGCTCAAAGACCAGGAGATCCTGAGTCGGGTTTCATCATCGGCTTGGGCACCATAGGCCGGCAGAAGCGCAAAGCGGGAGACTTTGGGGTCGGCCGCGTTGATCTTCGTGGCGTCCTGACCCAGCGGGACTGCGGCGGCGGAATTCCGGGACCCGGTTATGCAGCCCTGTGGGCATCGGCATGAAGAAGGACGAGCTCGTGCCGCTGTCCAAGTGAACGCGACCCGCTGCGCTGGAGAAGGCGGGCGAGCTTGACCGCCTCTGGGCCAAATGGCTGGGCCCGAGCACCGAATATAAGATGGTCCGCGAAGAGAAGGTCACGCCACTGACCGAGTCAAGTTCGAGATGCTGCCCTGAGCCCCGGGGCTGGCCGGCCCTTCGCACGGTGGGATCTGCCGCGCCACCGAGCTGCGCCGGCGCCCGGCGGACAACGAGCGCATCAGCGCCGGATTCCGCAAAGTGTGCGCTCGGAACGCGCGCACGCTTCGCAAGAGCAGCAGTGCTTGAAGCCTGGCGCGTCCGCCAGCACTGTCATGCGGCGGCGGTGGGCCATGCAGACACGCTTGGATCCGGACCGCTGGCAGTGCTATTGCACAGTTGGTCTGTCTATTCCTGGCCTTGCGGAAATGTCTTGCCCACTCACTCCAACGGCACCGTCGGTGCGCGCATGACGCTCAAGCAGTATCTCGCGGCGTGGCAGGTGGTGGTGCGCCCCGATGGGCGCGAGCACCTGCTCGAGCAATTCCTGGACGGCAAGCGTTGGCGGCGCAACGTGACGCTGGGACCCTCGCACTTCATGCGCCTGCTGGCGCCGCTGCCGGCACCGACCTGATCGCCACGGTGCCTCAGGACATCGCCGCCGTCGTGGGCTGCCGCCTTCCGCTGCGCGAGATCGCACTGCTACCCGCGGCGAAAACCGGTCGAGGCCTGACTCTTCATATTTTTTGCTAAACCTCAGGAGTGCGTTGTCGGTGCAGGGCAACTCCGAAGTTCAAGGCGCTCGGATGGCCGCAGTCCTCGATGCAACGCGAAGCCACCGCGCGCAGCACGCACCACGGTTTGCCCGAACGTCGGTCTCCGCCAGGCGACTACAGGCGGTCGACCGGGATCTTCAGGTAGACGACGCCATTGGCCTCCGCGCCTGGAAAGCTTCCGGCGCGGACATTGACCTGGACCGCAGGAAGCATCAGCGCCGGCATCGCCAGCGTGGCGTCGCGCGCATGGCGCAGCGCCACGAATTCGTCCTCGCCGATACCGTCGCGCACATGGATGTTGCCCTCCCTCTGCGCAGCCACGGTGGTACAGCACACCGGCTCGCGCGAAGCGGGCGGCGGGTAGTCGTGGCAGAGGTAGAGACGCGTGTCGCCTGGCATCGCGAGCAGCCGCCGGATGGAGCGATAGAGCTGGCGCGCATCGCCGCCGGGAAAGTCGCAGCGCGCGGTGCCTACGTCGGGCATGAACAGCGTGTCCCCGACGAACACCGCCGAAGGTCCGCCCGCCGGGTCTTCGACGAGATAGGCCACGTCGGCTGGCGTATGGCCGCCGACGTGCAGGGCCCTCGCCTGCAGCAGACCGATGCGGAATGCCTCGCCGTCGGCGAACAGATGCTGGAACTGCGAGCCGTCCACGGCCAGGTCCTCGGCGTTGAAGACGCCCCGGAACACGCGCTGCACCGCCGTGATACCGCTGCCTACGGCCAGCATGCCGCCGAAGCGCTCGCGCAGGTACGGCGCGCCCGACAGGTGATCGGCATGCGCGTGCGTCTCCAGCAGCCACTGCACCGTCAGCCCGCGCCGGTCGATCGCCTCGGCCACTGCTTCCACCGGGGCGGCGTCGGTCCGGCCCGAGTTCGCGCGGTAGCCCATCACCGGGTCGATGACGGCACAGGAGCCCGCGCCGTCATCCACCAGATAGGAAAAGGTCGAGGTGGCGGGGTCGAAGAAGTGCTGGATCACCAGCTTGGCTAGGTTCATATAATGAAAGCAATTTCATTGAACGAAATAAATTATATGACCCGCGATCCGGAATCGGTCCTGGCAGCCCACCTCGTGGCCATGCAGGACCGCCCCCTTGCCCAAGCCACGCGAGACCGCCTGGCACAGGCCATGCTCGACTGGTTCACCGCCGGCTGGTCCGCGATCGGCATGGCCGGCGCCACCGCGCTGCGGCAGCTTGCCGCGGCCAGCATGCCGGGGCAAGGCACGGCCCCGGTCTTCGGCGGGGCCTCGATGCAGCCGCTGGCCGCTGGCTTTGCCAATGCCGGCATCGCCCACCTGCGCGAGATCGACGACGCGCACCGGGCCGCGATGCTGCACCCGGGCGTGGTCGCGATCTCGCCGGTGATGGCGCTGGCCGCGGTGCAGGCGATGCCGATGCGGCGCGTGGCCGACGCGATCATTGCCGGCTACGAAGTGGCGCTGCGCGTGGGCGAAGCGCTGGGCACCCGCCACGCCGCCGGCTTCCACGCCACCGCCACCGCCGGCTGCGTGGGCGCGGCGGCAGCGAGCGCGGTTGCGCTGGGCTTGCCGCAGGCGCAACTGCATCACGCGATGGGGATCGCGGCAACGCAGTCCGCCGGCCTGTGGCAGCTGGTGGACGACGAAGCGCACGAATCCAAATCGCTGCACCCGGCCTTCGCAGTGCGCAACGGCATGACGGCCGCGTGGGCCGCGCAGGCGGGCTTTCCTGGGGCGCGCGCCTTCGTCACCGGCCGGCGCGGCCTCTACGCGCTGCTCGCCGGCGACGGCCCGCTGGCCGCGCTCGACGGCGAGCTCGACGCCCCCGAGCGGCTGAACAGCGCCACCATCAAGGCCTGGCCCTGCTGCGCACAGCTGTTCACGCCGCTGGACGCCACGCGCGAGATCATGGACAGGCACCGCCCCGCGCCGCAGGAGATCGAATCGGTGGACGTGGTCATCTTCCCGCACGCGCTGAAGATCGCGGGCGTGCACTGGCCGTCCAAGGCGGCGGAGACGCCCTTCAGCCTGCGCTACGTGGTCGCCACGCTCCTGTCGAAGGGACGGCTCGGCATCGAGGACATGGAAGCCCCCGACCTGCACTCGCCCGCCCTGCTCGCGCTGGCCGAGCGAGTGCGCGTGTCCACGCACGACGGCTTCCAGCAGGCCTTTCCGCAGAAGCGCCCCGCGCGCGTGACCATCATGATGAAGGACGGGCGCAGCTTCGAAGCATTGCGCGAACTGCGCCGGGGCGACCCCGAAGACCCCTTCGACTGGCCTCAGCTGCAGGCACGCATGCGCGCGTTCGCACCGGCCATGACCGATGCGCAGGCCGACAGCCTCTCCCGCTGGTGCGCCGCATTCGCCGACGCAACACGGGACGACGACCCCTGCCTGCCGTCGCCCGAACTCTTCGGCCGCTGACCGCGCCCCAGCGTCAGGCCGGCACCGGACTCCAGCCGCTCGGTGCCTTGCTGGAAAAGCCCTGCAGCGCCAGCTCGTGCCGCACGATCTCGGCCGCCTTGCGCTGGGCCGCCACGCTGTGGCGCGACGCGAGGCCGATGACCACCATCGCGCCGAGGAAGGTTCCATCGCCATCGAACACCGGCAGCGCGACGGACGCCATCTCGGCGACGCGCTCGGCGCGCGTCATCGCATAGCCCTTCTCGTCGATCTCGGCCTGGTGCTCGGTCGCACCGCCAGTGAAAGCCAGGAGGATGTGGGCCGAGGAACCGCCGGCGGAAAGCGCAATGCGCGTTCCCACCTCGACGTGATGCCGCACCTCCTTGGCCGTGTTCTCGCGGTAGAGGCACACGCGCTCCTCGCCGCTGCGGATGTAGAAAGCCACGGTCTCGCCGGTCTGCCGCATCACCTCGTGCAGCACAGGCTGCAGCCGCGTGCCGAGGTCGAAGGTGCTGCGGTAGAGCATGCCCATGTGCAGCAGCGCCGGACCGGGCGCATAGCTGCCGCTGTCGAAGCGATGAATCATCCGGGCCCGCGTGAGCACGCCCAGCAGCCGCAGCAGCGTGGCCTTGTCCAGGCCGGTGCATTCCGCCAGCTCGCGCAACGACATGCGCAGCCGGTCTTCGCGAAAGCACTCGAGGATCGAAATGCCCCGCTCCAGCACGCCGGCGGGAGGCTTGGGTCCGACGGACGCTGCGGTATCGGTTTCTTGGTTTTTCATGGTGGGCGCTCCGGGCTGCGGATTATCCGGGTTGACAGTTGCCGCCTGCGATCATAAAGTTTCATTCATTGAAGTTTATTTTATTGATTGAAATAAACACAAACAACGAAACAACCCGCCGCCCCAGCGGCGCAGCCATCGCAAGACCGCGCATTCCATGTCGAAACCAGCCGACCCATTCGTCGAAGAGCTCCGCGCCATCACCGGCGCGGCCTATGTGCTCACGGACGACGCCGACACGGCGCGCTATGTCAGCGACTGGCGGCGCAACTACCCGGGCGCCGCGCGCGCCGTCGTGAGGCCGGCGAGCACCGAAGAGGTATCGCGCGTGGTCGCGGCATGTACGGCGCGCGGCGTTCCCGTGGTGCCCCAGGGCGGCAACACGGGGCTGGTGGGCGGCTCCACGCCGGACGCCTCGCGCCGCGAGATCGTGCTGAGCCTGGACCGCATGACCCGCGTGCGCCGCGCGGACCCGCTGGACAACAGCCTGACGCTGGAAGCCGGCTGCACCGTGCTCGCGGCACAGGAAGCCGCTGCCGCCGCCGGCCGGCTCTTTCCGCTTTCGCTGGCGTCCGAAGGCAGCGCCACCATCGGCGGCGTGATCTCGACCAACGCGGGCGGCGAACAGGTGCTGCGCTACGGCAACACGCGCGACCTGACCCTCGGCGTCGAAGTCGTGCTGGCCGACGGGCGCGTGCTCGACGCGCTGGGCGCACTGCGCAAGGACAACACCGGCTACGACCTGAAGCAGCTGTTCATCGGCGGCGAAGGCACGCTCGGCATCGTGACGGCCGCCACTTTCAAGCTGCATGCGCAGCCGGGCAAGACGGTCACCGGCTGGGTGGCCGTGCGCGATCCCGAGGCTGCCGTCGCGCTGCTGGCCCGGCTGGGCGGCGCCGTCGGCGAACGGGTCACGGCCTTCGAGCTGATCGGCCGCGAGGCGCTGGCCCAGGTGCTCGCCCACGGCACGCCCGGCATGCGCGACCCGCTGGCGGGCAGCCACGCATGGGCCGTGCTGTTCGACGTTTCCGAGGCATCGGCCCTGCTCGATCCCACGCCCGCGGTGGAAGAGGCGCTGGCCGAAGCGATGGAGCAAGGTCTCGTGCTCGACGCGGTGCTCGCCGCATCCGAGCAGCAGGCCCACGCCCTGTGGTCCCTGCGCGAGCACGTGCCCGAGGCCCAGCGGCTGGAGGGCCCTTCGATCAAGCACGACATCTCCGTGGCCGTGTCGCGCATTCCCGAGTTCATCGCCGAAGCCGGTGCCGCGCTGCAGAGCCTTCTGCCTGGCATCCGCGTGGTCTGCTTCGGCCACGTGGGCGACGGCAACCTGCACTACAACCAGAGCAAGCCCCACGGCATGCAGGACGCGGAGTTCCGTGCCCGCGAGGAAGCCGTGCACGAAGTGGTGCACGCGGTCACGGCGCGCATGCAGGGCTCGATCTCCGCCGAGCACGGCATCGGCCGCCTCAAGCAGCAGGCCTTCCTTCAATACAAGCAGCCGGTCGCGCTGGAGCTGATGGCGCGCATCAAGCAGGCGCTCGACCCGGCGAACACATTCAACCCGGGGCGCGTGCTGCCCCTTTCCGTCGACGCCCCGCGCCGCTCTTCCATCTAGTACTTCAGGACCCCCATGCCCGTTTCCGTATTCGACATGCAATCGCTCCAGCACCTGTGGGGCACCGACGAGCTGCGCACCATCTTCGGCGAGGAGAACCGCGTGCAGAAGTGGCTCGACTTCGAAGCCGCGCTGGCCGCGGCCCAGGCCGAGCTGGGCATCATCCCGCCGGCGGCCGCGAAGGAGATCATGATGCAGGCGCAGGTGGAGAACATCGACCTCGGCGCGATGTCGGCCGAGATCCGCCGCATCAAGCACTCGCTGGTGCCCGCGCTCAAGCAGCTGCAGTCGCGCTGCTCGAAGGAGAACGGCGAGTGGGTGCATTACGGCGCCACCACCCAGGACGTGGTGGACACCGGCGTGGCGTTGCAGCTCAAGGAGTTCCACGCGGTGGCGCTGCGCGACATCAAGGCGGTCGGCCGCGAACTCGCGCGCCTGGCGACCACCCACCGCGACGTCGCGATGGCCGGGCGCACGCACGGCGTGCAGGCGCTGCCGATCACTTTCGGCCACAAGTGCGCTGTCTGGCTCGACGAGCTGGGCCGCCACCACGAGCGGCTGGCGCAGGCGGCGCCGCGCGTGCTGGTGGGCATGCTGGCCGGCGCCGTGGGCAGCCAGGCGTCGCTGGGCCCGAAAGCCGAACAGCTGGAGCGCCTCATGCTCGACAAGCTGGGCCTGGGCACACCCGCCATCAGCTGGGCACCGGCGCGCGACCGCTTCACCGAATACGCCAACCTGCTGGCCATGCTCGGCGCCACGCTCTCGAAGATTGGCAACGAGCTCTTCAACATGCAGCGCAACGAATTCGGCGAGGTGGAAGAAGGCTTCTCCGACGGCAAGCTGGGCTCCTCGACCATGCCGCACAAGCGCAACCCGACGTCGGCCGAGAACCTGGCGGGGCTCTCGCGCCCGCTGCGCTACAACGCCGCGATGATGGTCGAGGGCATGGTGCAGGAGAGCGAGCGCGACGGCATCGCCTGGAAGATGGAATGGAAGGCGCTGCCGGAGTGCTGCATGATCGCCGGCGCCATGCTGTTCCAGGCGAAGAACCTGCTGGCGGGCCTCAAGGTCAACGCCGACGCGATGGCCGCCAACCTCGACCGGATGCGCGGCTACCTCCTGTCCGAGCGCGTCATGCTCGAACTGTCGGAGCGCGTGGGCAAGCAGACCGCGCACGAGTGGATCTACGAAGCCTCCATGCACGGCATCACCTCGAGGCTCGATTTCGCCGACGCCATGCGCGGGCACCCGGGCCTCTCCAAGCTGCTGAGCGACGCCGAGATCCGCGACCTCACCGATCCGCTGCAGTACCTAGGCCAGTGCGGCGCAAGCGTCGACCGCGTCGTCGAGCAGCAGAAGGCCTGGCTGCAGGCCTGAGCCCGCCGAGCCCGAACCGCAAAGCGGCGCCCCACAAGAGCAAAACGGAGACAGTCCATGACAACCTTCGCAAGCGCAACCATGCGCCGCCGCCGCATGGCGCTGGCCCTGGCCGGCCTGCTGAGCCTGGCGGCCATGCCGGCATTCGCCGCCTATCCCGAACAGCCCGTCAGGCTGGTGGTGGGCTTTCCTCCCGGCGGGGGCGGCGACCTGTACGGCCGCTTGATCGCCAACGCGCTCGGCAAGACGCTGGGCCAGCCGGTGATCGTCGACAACCGCGCAGGCGCCGGCGGCAACATCGCCGCCGACGCGGTGGCCAAGGCGAAGCCCGACGGCTACACCCTGCTGCTCGCGATGAGTGGCAACCTGGCGGTGGCACCCGCGCTGAGGCCGCAGGCCATCCCCTACAAGGTGCCCGACGACTTCACGCCCGTCGGGCTGATCCTGGAGGCGCCGCACGGCCTGTTCGTGGCCCACAACTCGCGCTTCAGGACGGCACGCGAGCTGCTCGACGCGGCCCGCACGCAGAAGCTCAGCTTCGCCTCCACCGGTGCCGGCGCGGCCGCGCACATCGGCATGGAGATGGTCAAGAAGGAAGCCGGCATCGAGATGCTCCACGTGCCCTACCGGGGCTCGGGCCCCGCCATCACCGACATGCTGGGCGGCCAGGTCGACTGCTTCTTCGCGACCGCCTCGCCGCTGGTGGGGCAGGTTCGCCAGGGGCAGCTGCGCCTGCTCGCCATCACGGGCAACGCGCGCAACCCGGCCATTCCCGACGTGCCTACCTTCAAAGAACTGGGCGTGAACGTTCCCGTGACCCAGTGGTACGGGCTGGTGGCGCCGGCCGGCACGCCCGCGCCGGTGGTGAAGTACCTGGCCGACCACCTGGGCCGCGCGCTCGCCACGGCGGAAGTGCGCGACGCGATCCGCCGCGACGCGGCCACCGAGCACAACCTCCCGATGGACCGCTTCGGCAAGTTCATCCAGGAAGACATCGCGCGCTACAAGGGCGCCGCCACGCCGGCCCTGCTCAAGGAGATCTCGCCCTAGGCGAGGCGCGCAGGCTCCTTCCTTCCCTCCTTTCCTCGACTCTTCCCGATCCATGATCTTCGATACCCTGATTTCCCCGGACCAGCTCGCCGCCGCACGGAAGCACGACCCCGCGCTGCTGCTGCTCGACTGCAGCTTCGAACTCACCGACCTGCAGGCGGGCCAGCGCGCCTACGACGCAGGCCACATTCCCGGCGCCTTCTACCTGCACCTGGAACACGCGCTGTCCGCCGCCAAGACCGGCCGCAACGGCCGCCACCCCCTGCCCTCGCGCGAAGTCTTCGCCAGGACCATGGCCGCGATGGGCCTGAACGCCGACGCACAGGTGGTGGCCTACGACAACGCCGGCGGCATGTACGCCGCGCGCCCGTGGTGGATGCTGCGCTGGGCAGGGCACCGGCAGGTCGCGGTGCTCGATGGCGGCATCGCCGCCTGGAAGGCCACCGGCCACACGCTCAGCACTGACAGGCCCGCGCAGCGACCCGAGGGCAGCTTCAGCCTGAAGGCCCCGCTGGTCGCCACGGTGTCCTACGCAGATGTCCGGGCCAACATCGACGGTGCCGAGCGGCTGGTGCTCGACGCCCGCGCGCCCGACCGCTTCCGCGGCGAGAACGAAACGATGGACCCGGTGGGCGGCCACATCCCCGGCGCGCGCAACCGGCTCTTCAGGGACAACCTGGGGCCGGACGGCCGCTTCAAGGCCCCGGCCCGGCTGCGCAGCGAGTTCGACGCCATCACCGGCGGCCGCCCCGCCGCGCAGCTGATCAACCAGTGCGGCTCGGGCGTGACGGCCTGCCACAACCTGCTGGCGATGGAAGTCGCCGGGCTGCAGGGCGCGGCGCTGTACCCCGGCTCCTGGAGCGAATGGAGTGCCCAGCCGGGCGCGCCCATCGCGACCGGCGCGGCCTGAACCGCGCCCCATCACGAGATCACAAGAACAGACTGGAGACACTCCGTGCAAAGAACTTCTTCGATCGGGCGCTGCGTCCGCATGGTGGCCGCGGCCTGCCTGGCAGGCGCTGCAACGATGGCCACGGCCGCCGGCTACCCGGAGCAGCCGATCCGGCTGCTGATCGGCTTTCCTCCTGGCGGCGGCGGCGACCTCTACGGCCGCACCATCGCCAACGAACTGGGCAAGCACATCGGCAAGCCCGTCGTGGTCGACAACAAGCCGGGCGCTGGCGGCAACATCGCGGCCGAACTGATGACGCAGGCCAAGCCCGACGGCTACACCCTGCTGCTGGCGATGAGCGGCAACGTCGGCAGCGCGCCCGCGATACGCCCCAACCTGCCCTACAAGGTGCCTGACGACTTCGTCTTCATCAGCCAGCTGGTGGAGACACCCTACGGGCTGGTGGTCAGCGGCGACTCGAAGATCAGGACCATCAAGGACTACGTCGCCGCGGCCAAGGGCGGCAAGCTCACCTACGCCTCCACCGGCGCGGGCGGGGCGGCGCAGATCGTGATGGAAATGGTCAAGCAGCAGGGCAACCTCGACGTGCTCCACATCCCCTACAAGGGATCGGGCCCGGTCATGACCGACCTCATGGGCGGGCTGGTCGACAGCTTCTTCGCGCCCTACACCCCGCTGATGGGACAGATCAGCAGCGGCAAGCTGAGGCTGCTGGCGGTCAGCAGCGAGAAGCGGATCCCCAGCATGCCCGACGTGCCCACGCTCAAGGAGTCAGGCATCGACGTGGTGATGACGCAGTGGTACGGCCTGGCCGCGCCCAAGGGCACGCCCAAGCCCGTCATCGACAAGATCACCCAGTCCGTGAAGCAGGCCATGCAGGCGCCCGAGGTACTGCGCGTGTACCGCGCGGACGGCGCCCAGGAAGCGACGCGCACCGGCGCCGCCTTCAAGGACTTCGTGCTGAAGGACATCGCCAACTACAAGCGCGGCGTCGAGCGCGGCAACCTCAAGGTGGAGTAGCACAACGCCATGCGCCCGCACAGCGCCCACTGGGGCGTCTTCTCCGCCGGCTGGAAAGACGGCGCACTCGTCGTCCGCCCGCATCCCGGCGACCCGGACCCGAATCCGCTGATCGAGAACTTCACAACCGCCATCCACCACCGCGCCCGCGTCACCACGCCCATGGTGCGCCGCGGCTGGCTCGAACGCGGACCGGGCCCCGATGCGCGGCGCGGCGAGGACGGCTTCGTCCCCATGGCCTGGGACGAGGTGCTGGACCGGCTCGCAACGGAACTGCGGCGCGTGCAACGCGAGCACGGCTGCGAGGCCATCTTCGGCGGCTCCTACGGCTGGTCGAGCGCGGGGCGCTTCCATCACGCGCAGAGCCAGGTCCATCGCTTCCTGAACACCACGCTCGGCGGCTACGTGCGCTCGGTCAACAGTTACAGCGCCGGCGCCTCGGGCCCGATGCTGCCGCACGTCATCGGCACGATGGAGGAAGTGGCGCGGCGCAACGTGACCTGGGAGCAGATCGTCGAGCACACCGACGTGGTGCTTGCGTTCGGCGGCATGGCGCTCAAGAACTCGCGCGTGGCCTCAGGCGGCATCAGCCGGCACGTCGAGCGCGATTCGATGCGCGCGGCAGCCGCGCGCGGCTGCCGCTTCGTCAGCATCAGCCCGCTGAAGAGCGACCTCCCCGAGGAAGCCGCCTTCGAATGGCTGCCAGCCGTTCCCGGCACCGACACCGCGCTGATGCTCGCGCTGGTGCACCAGATCGTCAGCGATGGCGCGCATGACCGCGAGTTCATCGCGCGCTGCTGCGACGGCTGGGACAGCTTCGAGGATTACCTCATGGGGCGAAGCGACGGCGTTGCGAAGAGCTGCGAGTGGGCCGCGCCCATCTGCGGACTTCCGGCGGCGCGGCTGAAGGCCCTGGCGCGCGAGCTGCCCGGCAAGCGCGTGCTGGTGGTGGTCTCGCATTCGCTACAGCGCGCCGAGCACGGCGAGCAGCCCGTGTGGATGGGCGCGGTACTGGCGGCCGCGCTCGGGCAACCGGGCCTGCCCGGCGGCGGCTACAACTACGCGCTGGGCACCCTGGCGCACTACGGCAAGCGCAACAACGCCGTGCCCACGGCCGCGCTGCCGCAGGGCGACAACGCAGTGAAGGCGTTCATTCCGGTGGCCCGCATCAGCGACATGCTGCTGAACCCCGGCCAGCCCTTCGACTACAACGGCCGGCGCCACACCTACCCGCACATCCGGCTCGCCTACTGGGCCGGCGGCAACCCCTTCCACCACCACCAGGACCTGCGGCGCCTGAGCGAAGCCTTCCGCACGCTCGACACCTTCGTGGTGCACGAGATCGCGTGGACCGCCACGGCCCGCCACGCCGACATCGTGCTGCCCTGCACGATGACGCTGGAGCGCGAGGACATCGGCGCCACGCCCACCGATCCGCTGATGGTGGCCATGCACCGCATCTGCGAGCCGCACGGACTCGCGCGCGACGACTACGACATCTTCTGCGACCTGGCGAAGCGCCTGGGCGGACTCGAAGCTTTCAGCGAGGGACGCGATACGCGCCAATGGCTCGCGCACCTGTACGAGCGCACGCGCACGGGCCTCGAATCGCTGGGCCTGGAAGCGCCGGACTTCCAGAGCTTCTGGCAGCGCGGCGAGATCACGCTGCCGCAGCGCGACGACGACGGTGGCATCCTGCGCGCCTTCCGCAACGACCCGGACGGCGCGCGGCTGGCCACGCCCAGCGGCAAGATCCAGGTCAGCTCGCCGACCGTGGCGGGCTTCGGCTACGCGGACTGCCCCGGCCACCCGGCATGGCTGCCGCCGAAGTTCGCGCCCGACACCGCGCATCCGCTGTGGCTGGTGGCCAACCAGCCGCACACCAAGCTGCACAGCCAACTCGACTTCGGCGCCCACAGCCAGGCCAGCAAGCGCAACGGGCGCGAGGTCTGCACCATGCACCCGAAGGCTGCCAGCGCGCGCGGCATCCGCGAAGGCGACATCGTCCGCCTCTTCAACGAGATCGGCGCCTGCCTGGCCAGCGCGCACCTGTGCGCGGACATGCGCGAGGACGTGGTGCAGCTGCCCACCGGCGCGTGGTACGACCCCGTGCTGGACGCCAGCAACAGGCCGATGTGCGCGCACGGCAATCCGAACGTGCTCACGCGCGACATCGGAACCTCCTCGCTGGCACAGGGCTGCGCGGGGCAGCTGAGCACCGTTCAGGTCGAGCGCTTCGACGAGGAGCTGCCGCCGATCCGGGCTTACGAGCCCCCGGTGCCCGCGGGTCGCTTCTGAACGGGGAATGCAGTCCCCCGTTTGCCGCACCCCGCGTCGCTGCCCAGCTTACTTCGACGCGCGTCGCACCCTCACACGATCGCTCGGCTCATGGCCGGTCTCAGTCTCTCCACAACCATCTCGATCAACATGGAAACAGCCAGCGGGGGCCGCCTAGGCATCGACAGCAGCTTGTGCTTTCCGCACGCTGGCGAGCACCTCATCTAACGTTGGGATCGGTCCAAAAATCATCCCCGTCATCGCGTCGTAGTCCCGTTGCAGGGCGTCCATCATGGCGGGGGCAGGGAGCAGAGTGAAGCTGCCCGCCTTGGCCGTCTCAAGGCGCAGATCAGGACTTCCGAAGAAAAGGCGCGCGTGGCGCGCACAATCTTCCGCTAGCGCTTTGTCTGCCAGCCATTGCGACGCATCCGCCGTTTGCATCAGGCGATGCACGTCGTAGTAGTGACGCGAGATGCGCTGGCCGCCGTGGCGCAAGACACCCCGGCGCTCATGCCATTGGTAGAGACCATGGAGGATCGTGATCTTGTCCCAGAAGGTCCGTTCCGGCTTCACCGTCACGACATTGGAGACAGTCCAGATCCTGATCAGGGAGGTCGTCATCGACGTAAGGACGCACCGTCGCTGGGGTATGCGGATCGAGTGCAGATTTCGCGCCCGCTTCGATCTTGACCGCCGATCGGATGTAGTCGCCTTCGCGCGCTGTGACTGCCGGATACCAAAGGAGCAAACTTTGCCCGTCTGCATCATCGGGATCTCTCTCAAGCCTGAAACGGCCATCCGGAATGTTTGCTGCTGCACGAGCCTGCAACTGCGAGAAGAAGGGGCCGTCGATGTAGGTCCGGCATGCATCACGGATTTCATCGAGCCGCGCACGGCGCTTCTTGCCGCTCATGGCCTCAAGTTCCGCCACGTCTACGTACTGACGCAGGTCTTCGCGGAACACCGTGATGTCGATGTCCTCCGAGAACCGTGAAATCAGGCCGAAGGCTTTCGAGAGCGATGTCCCGCCTTTAAAGAGAAGGCGCGGACCACCGGGCTCCATTCCATTGAAAAGCGCATCGAGCGTCCAGCAGACCCAGAAGTCCTTCTCGACGTTTTGGACGGCAGTGCCAAGACGAGCCGCCGTGCCAAGAAACAGATCGCGGCGTTCTTCGTCACCAGCAGTGATGACGGTCTGATAGGCCTCGTTCATTTCACGCCTGCCGGTATGTCGCTGTGCGATTTCTTCTGGACGGGCGTTGGCTTGCTGACGCTTGCCGCGTCTGGCATGAGGTCAAGGACGGGGCGCAGATAGTCTTGCATCCAGATTGGAAGCGCGCCAAATCCTTGCGTCAGGTCATCGCGAATGGCATCGCCTTGCTTCTTGTCCGTCAGAAGCCTGCCGATTTTTTGCCGGATATGGTCGCTATCCGAAGGCAGCGTGTCCTTCAGCCAGTGCAAGGCTTGCACCAGGCGCATGGCCGGACGGCCCGCCCAATACAACCGGCTTGGCGCGCACAGCTTGAACTCGATCAGCAGCTTGTCGAGCTGGATGGAGCGGCGCCGGGTGTCGGTATAGATGGTGACGTGAGCTGGGACGGCATCGGTCAGGCCCAGATCGTTCGCGGCCGTCATGCCGTCAACCAGGATCCGCAGGTTGTCGCGGCGGGCAATCGCGTCAATGATTGCCCGATAGTCGGGGGTGGTCGTGCGCTTGGTAAGCCTGTTTGTGACGGGCTTGTCGTAGAGCCCCCGGTCAATGCGGCGGAGCTGGTCGCGCTGGGTCATGCGCTGCAAGGTCTTGTCGATGACATCCCGGGAGCCAAGCTGCGCGAAATCGGACGGAACCCAGACATGGCCGGGGCCGGAAGCGTCGATCAGCGATGAGATACGGGTCGCAATGTCGGACATGAACAGCTCCTGTCCGAAAAATATATACATTTTTCGGACAAAAGTCAAGTGCATCTGTCCGAAATTTATATACATATTTCGGACACCTTTGCGATCCAAACGAGCGAGAAGCGTAGCGTGAGCCGAATCGAGATCTATTTGTAGCCATGTCGCAATATCACTTGCGCCACATCCCGAGGAACCCCGCTTACTCCCCGCCTTGATGTTCCATGGCAAGGGCGCTTCGCGCGGAGCTCGTCTGTTCCACATCGATCTGTATGACGGCGGCGCCCGCGTGGTCACGGCGCCGAACCTCGCCTGGACGATGGCCTTCACGCCCGAGGACAGTTGACTGGAGCCCTACTTCGCCGCCCACCCGGACGGGGATCGCCTGGACGCTGCCAATCTCGCACAGATCCACAAGCGCGGGAGCTCGAGGCGGCGCGCCAAGGCTGGGCTTAAGTCTTCGCTCCATGCCGTCTGTGTGACCCACGAGAACCTCGACGGGATGTGTCGACTGCGAGCTATTCTGCCCAATAGCCCTCGAGCGCCCGGCGGATGTGCGCACGCTCGAAACCACGATCATCCTCCGCTTCCACGAACTGAAGGTATCCGCGAACGACCCTTCTTTGCGGTTCAGTCAGCAGCTTGCACTGTTGCTCGGTGAGTGTTGATTGAGTGAGGTTGTAGACGAGATCGAATGCGTACAGGCCGTGCATGTCGGCAATCAGGAATGCCGGGAGGTGAAATCGCATCCCTTCAGCATCGAAGAACGAGAGGCTGCTGCTGTACCGATTGAGGAGTTCGACGGGAATCACGTTCCAGTCCAATTTCTCGTCCTGTTCGCGATAAGCCGCTAGCTTCTGATCGTTTGCGTAGTCATCGCGCCCATTGGCTTCAAGCAGGCCCACGCCGGAGCCCAGAGTCACGCCGGAGAAGGCCAGATGCACCTCTCCCACGAGGCGCTCCAGCACCGCGCCCCGCTTCGCGAGCTCCAGTTGTTCGGCAAGAACCGAGGGGTCAAAACCTCGATCCCGCATGTTCTCGATGTCCGAGGAGGTGGGGTATTTCTTCATGGCGCCTTGGCCCAGCGTGTGACGTGAACCAGATTGCAAAGGCAGATCGCGTGGAATGGTAAGTGAGGCGGAAATATAGGACACCCGCCGGGCCAACGGCCAGCAGCACGCCGCAGACGTCCCCCGCTTTGGTGAATGCAATGCCCGCCGGCACCGGGCGACGGCGAATCCGCGCTCCGAAGACATCTGTCACCTCCAAGCAGTCGACATGTTCACGAGCAGCGCGAGACCCGGATCAACCGGCAACTGCAACCTCCTATGAACACGGTATTCCGGACACCGCGCTTTGCGAGTCCACTGTTCCCCCCACGCAGAGGAAACCAGCGCATGCCCAAACGGATCATCCACAACGCGACCGTAACCTTGAAGCTGCCGTTCGACATCGGCGCTGGCGCGGAACTCACCGCCCTGCGGGAGGCCGGCATCCCGGTCGATGCCCTGGGCAATGCCGAGCACGGCTTTCTGTTCGTGCGGCCGAGCAACGGACGACGAAGCCAGACCAATATCTTCCGCTGGTTTGCCCGCGAGGTCGGGGAGGTGCCCAGTGAGCCGGCCGAGGTCTGCCGCCTTGCCGCTCAGCGATGCAGGCGAACCACGTCGCCTTGGCCGCTGGGCTCGAACATGTAGCCCACGCCCCAGACCGTCTGGATATAGGAAAACTCGCCGTCCTGCAGATGCCTGCGCAGTCGCGAGATCTGCACGTCCAGGCTGCGCTCGAAGACACCGAGCTCGCGCTCCCGCGCCACCTTGGCGAGCTTTTCGCGCGACAGCGGCTGTCTTGCATGGCGAACCAGCACCTTCAAAAGCGCGATCTGATCCGTCGTGATCCCCAGGGCCTGGCCATCCTTGCGCAGCGTGCGCGTGCCCAGGTTGAATTCGAACGGCCCGAAGCGCACGACCTCGTTGCCCATCGACGGGCCGCCCGGTACCTCCTTCGGGGGGCTGCGCCGCAGGATCGCCTGGATGCGCGCACGCACCTCCTGAGGATTGAAAGGCTTGCCGACATAGTCGTCGGCCCCCATCGTCAGGCCCCTGATTCGCTCGGCGTCCCCGGCCCGCGCACTCAGGATGATGATCGGCGTGCGCACGCCCGTGGCACGCAGCCGCGTGCAGACCGAGAGGCCATCCTCGCCCGGCAGCAGAACGTCCAGCACGATCAGGTCGACGACGCGGCGAGACAGGATCGACGACAGCGATGCGCCGCCGCTGCCCTTGAGCACCTCGTAGCCCGCCTTGGAAAGGCAGTCGGCGAGCACCTCGCGCGCACGCAAATCGGCGTCGATGAGGGCGATCGTGTCGACCCGTTGCGGGGCCGCCGTGCCCACAGAGCGTCGCGACCAGGAAAGCAGGTCCTGCGCGGGCGCCTGCCGCGGCAGGGCCTCGAGCTCGCCCTCCCCGTGGTCGTCATTGGCTTGGCGCCAGAGTGAT
The DNA here is from genome assembly GCF_048305075.1 of Variovorax sp. 160MFSha2.1. Lineage (NCBI taxonomy): Bacteria > Pseudomonadati > Pseudomonadota > Betaproteobacteria > Burkholderiales > Comamonadaceae > Variovorax > Variovorax sp. 160MFSha2.1. The sequence goes on along the minus strand of NZ_CP157625.1, from coordinate 516,148 downwards.
TTCAGATTCATGGAAAAATCGGCCCATCCACTCGGATCGGCACAGACCTCGAGCGGAATGACGACCTTTGGTTTATATGGGCGCACCCGATGATGGATCAAATCCATCATCAACGGCCGAAGCGGCATGCGCACGGCTCCCGGCACGTGAGGCAGCCCGCCAGCGTCCCGCGTCTCAGATTGCAGCTGCAATGCCACCATTGGAATGAAGCCAAGGGCCTCTTGATCCGTGCAATCCACGCAGGCACGTTCTTGTGCGGCATCAGGTTGATGCCATCTTCGGCGGTCAGGTTTGGTGCGCCGACAGCCTCGCCATTCTCGTATGGGCTTTTTCAGGGGCGCCCCATGTGCACGCCGCGTCTGACCATCTGATCAGCGATGAAGCTCTCCATCCGGCGCTGGAATTGCTCAATCGCAGCGTCCCTGGTAGGGCGTTGAGTGAGCATCAGCACACAACGGACACTATGCCCTTGCAGCAACTCGGCCCGGCCTCCAAACGTCCCGTCCAACCCTCGCCTCAACTCCAGCGAGCAGGTCCATCCTTCAGGCAAGTTGATCGTGGTCGCCTCAGCAGACATGGAAGCAGGATAGGCCCTAACGCGGCCATCATCAACCCTGCGCCCTCTCTGGCGGAAGGCATCGATCAAGTCGGAATTCGCACCCTGGCAACCGGTTGTGGGGGGAGCGACACCTCGGTTCTTAGCACTTTGAGCAAGCGCTTCAGCGAGCGCTACTTGCACCAGTCTCGCGCGCGAAAGGGCGAGCGCCGCTTGAAGCCCGAGATTCAGCCTCGCTTCGAATAGGCTCTGATACTTGCGCATGCGTGAGCCACGGCCATCGGCGTGCCCGACGCAAACGCAATGCGAGGCCGCCCACCCCCGCAGTTTTACGGTAAGAATTGCAAGGCGCATCGAGGCCGCTGATGCCTATGTCCGCCGGTACAGTGAGAAGCGGGTCAAGGCCTCCCTTGGCTTAATCAGCCCGACCGAATAGCGTCGAATAGCGGGTAGCTTAGGACTTGCGACATAAACCGGTCCAAGTTTTTGTCCGTTCCCCTCACAGGGCCAACTGAATCACTTCTGGCTGGGGGCCGCTTTGCTCCTTCAGTGGCCGAGCTCGGACTGCTGCCCGACGGCGTCCAAGACCCCCAGCGCATCCTCCGGCAACACCAGTTCGCCCGCGGCCAAGTTCTCTTGCAGGTGGATTGTCGAGGACGTCCCCGGGATCAACAGGATGTTGGGCGCACGGTGAAGCAGCCACGCAAGCGCGACCTGCATGGGTGAAGCTCCGAGCTGTCTGGCAATCCCCGTGAGGGTGTCCGACTGCAGTCGGGTGAAGCCCCCGAGCGGAAAGAACGGAACGTAGGCAATGCCGTCGCGCAGGAGTCCATCGACAAGCGCGTCGTCGGCGCGATGCGCCAGGTTGAACTGATTCTGTACGCAGACGATCTCGGCGATCCGTCGCGCCTGCGCGACCTGCGCCGGCGTCACGTTGCTCACACCGATGTGGCGCACGAGCCCCTGGTGCTGAAGTTCGGCCAAGGTCGACATGGCCTCCTCGATGGAGCCTTCGACGGGGTGGTGCGCATTCAGCATGCAGCGAAAGTTCACCACGTCGAGCACGTCGCGTCCCAGATTGCGCAAGTTGTCGTGGACGGCCTGGGTCAGCTCCAGCGGCGAGGACGCTGGCAGCCACGCACCGTCAGCATCACGACGCGCACCGATCTTGGTGCCGATCAAGAGGTCATCGCGGTAAGGCGACAGGGCTTCGCGGATCAGTTGGTTGGTGATGTGGGGCCCGTAGAAGTCGGCGGTGTCGATGTGGTTGACGCCGCTTTCGACCGCCTCGCGCAACACCGCCAGCGCGGCCTTCGGATCCTTGGGCGGACCGAACACGCCTGGGCCGGCGAGCTGCATCGCGCCATAGCCGAGACGGCGCACGCTGCGGCTGCCGAGCTTGTAAGAGCCAGATTTCTCAATTCCTGTCTTCATCTTCGTTTCCAGTTGGAGGGGATGACGGGAAGATAGGCCGACCCTGCTTGCTTGATAAGCCGTCACAATCGGCACAGGTTGTACGGGTGGGCGAACAATGAGAGCCAACGTCTCGGACTTGGAAGCGTTTCTGGCGGTCGCGAAAGCCAGCAGCTTTCGCGGCGGGGCGCGCGCAATCGGCAGCAGCGCCTCCGCAGTGAGCGACGCAGTCCGCCGACTGGAGCGCGAGGTCGGCGTCAGGCTGCTGAATCGCACGACGCGCAGCGTTGCACCCACCGAAGCGGGCGCGCGGCTGATCGAGCGGCTGCAACCGGCCTTGGCCGAGGTCGACGCGGCCCTCGACGTGGTGAACGGCTATCGCGATCGCCCGGCAGGCACGTTGCGCCTGAACGTCCCCATCAGTGCGGCCCGGCTGGTCCTGCCTGCGATCGTGCCGCACTTTCTTGCGGCCTACCCCGAGATCAGGCTCGAGGTGATTGCCGAAGACGACTTCGTCGACGTGCTCGCCTCCGGCTGCGACGCGGGCATCCGCTACGACGAGCGCCTGGAAAACGACATGATCGCTGTGCCGATCGGCCCTCGCGTCCAGCGCTTCGCGGCCGCCGCCGCGCCGCGCTACCTCGCACAGCACGGCAAGCCAGAGCATCCGCGCGACCTGCTGAACCACGCCTGCTTGCGCGGCCAGTTCCCCAGCGGCGCGATGCCACCGTGGGAATTCGAGCGCGATGGGGAGAAATTGCGGGTCGAGCCCTCGGGACCGCTGCTCGTGCGCATCGGCGCTGCAGCCGATCTTGCGGTCGATGCGGCTGTCGCAGGCACCGGCATCGTCTACCTGTTCGAGGACTGGCTGCGCCCCATCTTCGAAAGCGGTGCACTGGAGCCGGTGCTGCGGCCCTGGTGGCCCAGTTTTCCTGGTCCTTTCCTCTACTACCCGGGGCGGCGCCTCGTTCCCGCTCCTTTGCGGGCCTTCGTTGATTTCGTCAAAGCCGCCGGGTACAGGGACTGACCGATCACAGTCGACTCACCTCACTGAAGAATGGCATCGTGTTGCTCCGCGGCCGAAGCCGTAAGGGCTTCCTCGAGAATGCTGAACACGTCGCGGCCTGCGCTTGACACGAAGTAGTTGCCGAGGTTTGTGACTTCTGCCGCGACGTTGTTTCCCCAAGGCGGCTTCGACTGGCGATTCTCGATCTCCCACACCACCGCCGAGGGAGGCAAGCTGCTCAATGCGGCTTTGGCCTGCCGCAGTTCTCCAAGTGCCAGTAAGGCGTTCCGATGTTTCAGGCGGCCTTGGTAGAGTTCTTTCATCAGATGAGGGAACCGACTGCCCCACCCATCGGGTTCGCAGTGCGCGCTGACGGTCGAGAAGAACGAGTGGACGAACGACGGCGCACCCAGTTCGTCCGTGATTGACCCGACCGTCACTCCCACCGCCATCAGAGCTCCTCGTGAACTGGCGTCGCCCAGTGCGTCGCCGTATGACTGCTATCGACGGGTGGCATGGCCCGGGAGTGAAGCGTCTCCTGCCCCAGATACTGCCGGTCTCGCGCGCGAAGTCCAGTTGCCGCGCATCGTCTCAACAATCTCGCTGTGCTACAAGTGTGCTACACGGCTGCAGCCGCTCATCTCAGAAGGTCAATCAGCATGTCAACGATGACCATCCGCCTTGAAGATGAACTGAAGGCCCGCTTTGCTGCTGCAGCAGCGCGGTCGGTAGGTCTTCACATGCGTTCATTCTGGACGCGCTTTCCGACATGGTCGCGCGCAGTGAAATGGACGAGGAACTGCATGGGATCGCCGACAGGCGCTGGGCTGCCTTGCAGCGCACAGGTGAATCGCTTGCCTGGGACGATGCAAAGGCCTACATCCAGGCACGTGCAGCCGGCAAGAAGGTTGCGCGACCCTCGGCACGCAAGCCAGGGGGTCGAGCGTTTGATGATTCGCATCGAATTGGCGCCGGAAACTCTGGATGACATCGATCGCTTCATCGACCATTTGGCACGGCACAAGATCGTCGATGCGGCGGCTCGAGTCCAGGAAATTCTCGAAGCCATCCAGATTCTTTCACGCAGCCCCCTCATCGGCCGCCCCGTGAGGGACGGAAAGCGAGAATTGGTCGTCGGCAAGGGCAGCCGTGGCTACGTGGCCCTGTGCCGCTGCTTTTGAATCGATCTGGTCTGAACCCATGCGGACAAGGCTGGCGGCCCGAGGCGTGGCAGGCTGTGCGGTCACGATAAAGCGTACGCAACAACAAGTTTGAAGGAGAGCAAGCGACCACGTGTGTGATGGGCCAGACAGATCGGACCGGGACGAGGACGCCCCGATAGGGAATGAGGGCACCAAGCTCGATGTTCAGATGGGAACCTTGTCAGCGAAAACCATCAGGGCCAGCGGGCGTATCAGCCTGCACAACAGGCCGGATATAAAACTGCAGCCCTGCCGCCTCCTGCTTCTTCACGCCATGAGCTGTTTGTGATCCGGGAGGCGCCCATTTAGATCTTCCTTAAAAGCTCAATACAGTCCACTCGCGAGTGCAGCGATTGCCAAGCCATGCGTCAGCGCGGCAGCGGGCAGTCCGGCACGCTGGTACACGAGGCCCGCGACCAGCCCTTCGATCAACGTGAAGACCAACACTGGCAGGCCCACACGCGTGACGATCACCGCCAGCCACACATGGCACAGGCTGAAGAGTATGGCTGCCACGACGACTGCACGCATCGGTGCCATGTGCTGCCTCAGTCGCTGCTGAAGCATGCCCCGGAACAGCAACTCCTCATAGGCATTACCCAGCAGTGCGAAGACAAGGATCGGGCCGAGCAATGCCGGATCAGGCTTCGGCAGAGAGGACAGACCCAGGGCCGTTTTCAACGCGGCAGCCACCCCAGTGATGACCAACGCGCCAAGTACGCCATACAGGACCGAGGCCGCCGGACGCACGCCCCTCCACCATGTCAGGTGCTCGAGCCAGGCCACGCTCGTGAACAACACGGCCGACATGCCCGCCAATGCGAACAGCACAGGCGTCGGCGCTGCCAGCCGCATGGAGCCCGGACCCAGCTGCCAGAAGCCTGCAGGGCTCATCGCATCTCGCGCGAAGATGAAAAACAGGATGTGGACGCCAAGCCGTGCCGCAACCAAAGTGCGCGGAATGGCCAGCAGCAGAGTCAGCGCGAGCAGCCCCGGCGGCAGAATCGAAATGAGATAGTCGAAGAGTAGAGAAGACGATGAGGCCATCGGGATGGAGCATATGTCTTCCACGCCGATTCCGCCTGAGGGCGAACGACTTCCGTGGCTGCGTACATCGATCGAGGCGGCTTGATCGACCTCCCAGCTTGCCGAAGCGACGCGCAGAAAATCTTGAACATTCAAGGCACTGACACGCGACAACTGGCCCCGCCGGGCAGCCGTACGAACCTCGCTCGCAGCACGGTTCAACCTGCCTCCCCTGCCCCCGCCGATTGGAGAGTGGTTTGCCTGGTGCCTGACGGGCGGTTAAAGGTGTCGGGCCCAAGGACTTACATCAGCCGGGACCAGCGTGCCGGAACTGCTCCGACCAGATTCGCTGTCGCGACCATTTTCCGTGCCGCCTTGGAGGTGACGACGATCGGACCGCACGACGCGCTCACTCCGCGTGTTCGCGCACGTATGACCGAAGACCCTCGACGTTGAGCACGTCGATGCTGCCGTAGCGGATGCGAAGCAGACCCGCCTCCTCCAGTTCGTGCAGCGCACGGTGGGCGACCTGACGAGAAATGCCGGCGAGCCGGCCAATCTCCTCCTGCGATATGTGAAGCACCGGATGGGTCTGCGGGTTGAGTTGAGGATTGAAGAGCTCAGCCAGGCAACTCGCCACGCGCGAGTTGATGTCGTGCATCCGATAGCTCTCGGCAAGCGCAATGAACTGACCAAGCCGCGCGTTGAGCTGGTGCATCATGAAATGGCAGAAGCTCAAGCTATGGGCGACCAGGTAATGGAAGGTCTGGCTGGGCATCAGCGCGATGCGGCTGTCGTGCAAGGCGACAACGCCATAGGGACGCAATTCGCCCTTGAGCACAGAACCCTCCCCAAGCCAGCCACCATTGGAAACCCCCGTCAAGGTGGTGCTTCTGCCGTCCGCCGCCAGGACGTCGACCTTGACCATCCCATCGACAACGCCGATCCAGTGCGTCGCAGGACTTGACTTGTGGCAGACGATCTCGCCGGCTGAATAGAACCGGTCCTGCGTCTCCAGTTCGACACGTTGAAGTTGCTCCTGCGTCAGTCCGCGAGCCCAGGCAGCCGCGCGCAACGTCGAGATGGTCTGCACGTGCTTTGTCATTGGAAAGACTTTCTTCCTCGGCCTTACTGCCTAGCATGCGCTGCGCAGGCGACATGCCTGGGGCGCCCGAGTTTATGTGGCAGCACGAACAGGAGACAAATCATGAAAAACCCTCTCTCGATGACAACCTGCGCACTGTCCATCAGCCTGCTGGTGGCCTGCGGCGGGGGCGGTGGTGGAAGCAGCTTGCCAATGCTGTTTCCGACATCCACGCCCACGCAAACTCCGCCATCGCCGACGCCCTCGCCGGTCGCGTCGGCGCAGGAGAAGTGCGCCGTCTTCGCCGGCGTTTCGCTCGCCGGTGCGACGCTGAAGGAGGCCACGCTCGTCCCCGCTGCCGCAGCAGCCGCGGAGCACTGCAAGGTCACGGGCACCCTTCATGGCACGCTCAACTTCGAGGTGCATCTACCCACCGAATGGAACAACAGGCTCTTGTACGCCGGCGGCGGCGGTTGGGACGGCAGCATCAACATCACCCCCATCTCGCCAAGCGGTTCAACCGCCGGCTACGTGCTCGTCGCCTCGGACGGTGGTCGCCAAGGGGACGCCCTGGATGCATCGGTCTTCCTGAACAATCCCACAACCCAGGCGGACTTTGGCTACCTGTCAATCCATTCGGTCAATGAGATCGCCAAGGAGATCGTTCGCAAGCGCTATGGCTCGGATGCCGAGTTCAGCTATTTCGAGGGTTGCTCCAATGGCGGGAGGGAGGCATTGATCCAGGCCACGCGCTTTCCGAACGACTTCGACGGGATCGTCGTGCGTGCGCCCGCCTACTCGTTTACCGAACTGTTCCAGGCTTTCGTGGCGAACGGGAAGGCGCTCGCCGCGCCGGGCGGGCAACTCAGCGATGCGAAGGTCTCGCTCATCGGCAAGGCCGTCACTGCGCAATGCGACAACCTGGATGGTGTTGCCGACGGCATCGTGAGCAATCAGGACACCTGCACCTTCGCCCCTTCGGTGCTGCGCTGCACCGCAGGCGATGCCGATACCTGCCTGACCGACCCGCAGATCACAACCGCCAAGACGATCTACTCCGAGCTCAAGCGTGCGGACGGAACCACCGTCTATCCGGGCTGGGGGCCCGGCGGTGAAGACCTGGGCTGGCCGGTTTGGGTGACCGGCTCGGCCATCGGCGGCACGGGCCTGCAGTTCCAGTTCGGCAGCGGCTTGGTGAAGTACTGGGTCACCGGCGATCCGTCCTTCAACGTGCTTGGTTTCGACCCGGAGTTCTACTCCGCAGGACTGCGCCTGGCCGCCACCACGCTCGATGCGACGCCGGACCTGCGCTCCTTCTTCGGACAAGGCGGCAAGATGATCCTTGCTCATGGAACGAACGACTGGGCGATCAGCTACAAGGGCTCGGTCAAATACTTCAAGGACGTCGCGACTGCGGTCGGCGGTGCATCCACGCGCGATGCCTCGATGGAGTTCTTCCTCCAGCCCGGCGTTCAACATTGCGCTGGGGGCGTCGGCCCCGACACGGTCGACCTCGTGGATGCTGTCGCAAAGTGGCGAGAAGGCGGCGCAAAGCCTTCCACGCAGAATGTCGTGGCAACGAAGCTCGATCCAACGACCAAGGCGCCCGTGCTGGCGCGGCCCCTGTGCAAGTACCCGAGCTTCCCGAAATTCAAAGGCAGCGGCGACATCAATTCGGCGGACAGCTACAGCTGCCAGAGTTCTTGAGCGACTTGGCAACCTGGAGTCGGTCGGAGCCGCCGTGGCAAGGGCTCGACGGACATCGGCCGAGCGTGAAGCGATGTTTCGCTGGCGCTTGCTGCCTATCGCGCACTGTGATGCGACGGAGTTCTTGAACCGGCTGCGCAATGCCTTCAAGGCCTCTGCGCCACATCCCGATGATCAAACATCCTCTTCTGGTTTGTGACCCGGGCAGATGCGCTTTCCTCGGTGTCTCTCGGGCAGCAGAACCGCGACGGCCGACTCGCATAGCTGCAAGCAGCTACGGCCTCGGATTTTTCATACGCGCGGCTGTCGCAATCGTGCGAGCTCAGCCCGTCCGAGCGGCGTGATGCGCAGAATCACGCCGGACCGCCCCATGTCGTCGTCCGGCTCAGGCAGGTTCGCCTCGATCAGCTTGGCGGCCACCAGAACGGCGGCACGCTGCACATCGGCCTCGTCATGGATGGCCAGAGGGAAAGAGGCCTCCTCGATGCTTCGCAGGAAGTCCATGGGCATTGCAATTCCTCCACAGTTCGTCCGAAGGGCTACCCATACAAGGATAGATTCCTGCGGCCTCAAGCACTGAGCCGTTCGATGGACCGACATATCGAAGGGAACGTGGTCAGTCGCACTCCCCACTCTCCGCAGATTGCTTTACCTTGAATCCCAAACTACTACACTTTTAGTCAGGGCAGCCACTTCTCTCCTTCCTCCCTCCACCGGCTGTCCCTTCAGCCCGCTTCGGGGGATTTTCTTTTGGAGGAGATCTCGCGCACGGCTTCGTCCTCGGCCTTGTCGATCCATTCGATGCACTTGCGCTTCAATGCTTCGATGCCCTCGCCATGGTCGACATGCGGCGCGCTGAGCACCAGCTTGCAACGTGGCTCGCCGCAAAAAGCAATATCCGCCACGGCGCAGAAAGTGCCCTCAGGTCCCTTTGAGAAACTCAGGGAACAGAGCCACTGTCCCGATATGCCGTCATAGGCAAAAGTCTCGCCTTCCATGGCTCCTCCAGTACTCAGCATGAGCGTGGCACCCGGATCGATGATGGGCACAAGCAACAAGCCCACCCACCATACGCGCCATCGCGGCCTGTCACTCTAATAGATGGCACTGGAGGGGTTTTTTGACAACCGCCCAGGCTGGAGAAGCGCCGGCCTTCTCGGCAAAGCACACGCCCCTGACAACGGTGGCGCGGCAGGCTGCATGAGCGCCATTTTTCAATTCTTAGGGCGCTCCGCTCAGCATCTTCGACACAGAACAGACCCGCCTTCGCGTCGAGGCCAATCTTCACGCGGGCCTTTCGTCATCACCACCGCAGGATCATCTGCGCCGTTTTCGTTCCACCAGCGTGGACACAGCAGGGGGTCCGCGTCGCGCTTCCCAGCGCCGACCCAAGGCTCATGGCCAAGGTAGGCGCACACGACGGTAAGCGCCATAGCCAGGCCAGGCGACCGCACACCCCAAAAGGGCCGCAGCGGTGGCGGGCCCAGATGGGGAAACGCTGCTAGGACACGCGATGCGGCAACGTCCTACGAGCAGCGGACCTTTGATGCTGCATATCCGGGGCCCATGGACGGCGAATTGGATGCACTGTTGCCAAACGGGTGGAGCGCGGTCGTGTTTCGCCAAGGCGGAAACGGCCAGCCTGTAACGTTGCGGGCCGAACTGCTCTACTGTGGCGAGATGCGTTGCCTGATCGTTGCCATCAATCAGTCAACGCCTGAGGCGGCTTTCTCACGCGTGCGTCTTGCCGTTGAAGGCTTCCTGTTGCGACAGGAAAAAGTGCACAAGCACACTGCCTTTCGGCCATCTCGATAGCGCATTCCTTCAGCATCAGTCGACCTCGGCGGTGGCACAAAGCATCGCCCGTGTCTCCAGGAGACACCGGTGCATTCGTCGCACCAGTCTCAGCAGGTCAGCGCAATGGACACTCGTCTTGCACTGGCTTCGCCCACGCGGGGTGTCATCAGAACGTCCAGTTCAGAATGGCCTTGAAGCCGTGATCCTTCAGCCCGCCACCGAACTGCCCCGAATAGGCTGCTCCCAACTTGAGGTTGGGGCGCAGCTGCGTTTCCACCCCCGCTTCCAGCACCGCCACATTCTTCGCCAGCGGCACGCCCGAGATCGTGAACGGAATGCTGCCCGCAAACGCATGCATGCTGGTGGGCGTGGTGTCGCCGAAGGCATGGCGCCAGTCCAGCATGCCACGCAGGCGGATGTTGTCGCCCAGCTGCGTGCTGGCGCGCCCCCCCAGCGGGGGAGAAGGTGGCGTCGACGCTGCCACCCCCGCCATGCAGCGCGGACAGTCCACCGGGTTCGAAGAAGGAGTCGCTCTTCACGCGCACGTGGGCCAGCGCGGCGAACGGCTCCAGCGCGACCGCGCCGGGCAGTCGCCTCGCGGCTGCACGGCGTTTGTCCCGAGCACGCTTCAAACGTTTCGCACCTGTCAGCCAGACATCCTTTCCTTGAATTCCACGAGTCTTCGGACCGAAGGTTCGCACCAGCATCCTCGACAAATGTCGCGTCACGGCAACGTGACTCGGTTTTTTGACGACCTTGAACAACTTCGCCTTACATCGCCTGTTGGCCGGCCGGCGCAGCAGGCTCCATCATTCGCAAGTCATAGCCTGCAGGAGGCGAGCATGGAGTTACGCTGCAACACCAGAGACCGTCCCTTCGCGCAGGAGGCGACCACCGACCGGTTGCGCACCGCGAGTTGCACACTCGGCAGCTGCACGCAGGCGTACCAGCGCCCTTTCCCGCAGCCATCGGGCAGCGCCTGAGCGTTCTGAGGAAGAGCCATCATGCCTACGAGGAACTTTTCAACCATTGATGCCGCCAGCAGGGCCATCAATTTCGTGCTCACCGAAACGGAGCTTGGAGCCACGCCAGCGCACTACTTCGAGCCGACCAATCTGGGGGGCCTCCCGCCGACGGAGTCTGAGCTCAGGGTCAAGGAGGACACGGAACTGGGCAATCGCACCCGCTTCGCGACGCACATGTGCCTCATGTCGGCGAGTCAGGCCTTGAAGGCATGCCTGGATCTGCTCAGCTGCGAAGTCGATCTGTCGCCTCATGAACGCACCCGCAAACTGGCGGAAATCGCCAGCAAGGCGCGAGCCGCCGAGGAGATGGCTGCGCAGGCCGCCGGCGTCCTAAGGGGCGAAGTCACCGTGCCCGAGGACGCCTCGATCGTGGTCTCGCGCGGCACACGGTGATTTGCAGCGGGCCTCGGAAAATGCGCAGGCCGAGCGCGCAACGACGCATAGGCTGGAGTTCACACGGGGGCCACGGGCCGAACCTTGCCAGGCAGTCAGCCCCGCCGCCAAGTGGATCGGCACGATATAGCTCGCGCCCGCCCTGGAGCCACTGCGATCGCGCCCGACAGAAGGCGTAATACGGCCCTTCAATGGGCACGCTACGCGCTTCACTTCCTGCGTTTTTTGGAGCGGGCTCCAATGTTTGCCTGCCGGGTCCGGAGATCGAAGAAAGATCGAAGTCGAGGCTGATGGCCGAATTTGCGCTCTCGTGTTGCTTGCCAGCCAGCGCGCGGGGATGCCCTATCCTCGTCGGCCTTGGGGGCGCTGCTGTCCTCGCCAAGCTGCTGCAAGGCGCAAGCCCCCGAACGCCGCTTCGATGGGGTGCGCTCAAAGAGGCAAGTCGGACGGCCCCGTGCCCCGTCCCTCCGAGCGAATGCCACTGAAGGTCGAACATGTCAGGGTGTGCTTGCAGTTGAACTGGGCCTCGCAAGTCGGTTACCGCTGCAAACTGACGATGAGCGGGCACCGCTCTGTTTCGCGCCGCTCGCAACAGTCTTGAACCAAGCTGGACAGCACCGCCTCGATCCGATGGAGGTCCGCGAGCTTTTCCCTGATGTCCACCAACTTCTGCTGCGCCAGCACGCGCACATCGCAACAGTGCGTACCGTCTTCCAGTTCCAGCAATTGAGCCACCTCGCCAAGGCTGAAACCCAGGCGCTGTGCGGATTTGATGAATCGCACGCGAGCCACGTCCGCATCGCCATAGTGGTGGACGCTGCCTCCCCCCGGCTTTCGGGGCATCGGCAGCAGGCCTTTTCGTTGATAGAACCGGATCGTCTCCACGTTAACGCCTGCCGAGCTTGCGAAGCTTCCGATACTGAATTTGCCGGCTTTCTGATCCATGGATGTTGACTCCGTACTTGGGTACGGAGTTTAGGATCGAGTGCAAAAACATTGTCAAACATCGTGACGTCACAACAGACCGTCCTGTCCGGGCCGCTTGTCTCTACAGGCAGGAAGGAATCGCGCAACTTTGAGTTTGGCGCAAACCAACTCGAGCTACCTCGCCAAACGGGCGAATCCGACTTGCATTGGCCGCTGCATGGCTCGTCCAACGTCGACCGTGAGCTCCCCTTCCTGCGACATCCCGACGTCGTCGCCACCCACGCTTGGACGTGCGTCAGGATCGAAGTGGAGGCGTTGACGTCAGCGGCGTCCTGCGCCAGCGGCGCTGGCGCGTGGCCGATGAAAGTACTGAAGTCACACCGCGATGGTCCTGCCGCAATGTATTCGGTGTTCCTGCGCTTGATCTCCGGTGCCGCCGAACGCGTCGCTGACTTTGCCACCTGCTTGGAGGCGGTGGACTACGCAAGCGCCATCATGGGAATGCAATGGAACCTGGGACGCTGTCTACCGCGTTGCGGCGGACTCTTCGGTCTGCAACGCGCCGTGCGCACCGCTGGTGTGCATTTGTACCTCGGGCGAAATTCGACTGTCGAGGCTCCCGAATGGATCGAGGATCCTGCATCCGCACTGGTGTTCGGCCGAGACGAAGCCAATGCGTCGTCGCCGGTAACGCAAGCGCTGCGAGGCGAGGAAGCCGTGCGCAAATGCTCGTGGCTTGCGGCACAGGTCCTGCATGCGCGTGCTGCACAGGCAAGAGCACCTGAAATCTGTGCCGTTCCTGAAATGGATGTTTGGATCGGCATGGCGACGGTACTTGATCTCGTTCCATCGTTTGCAACGCTCCACGTGAGCCCAGACTTCGCATCCACGCTCTTGCGCTTGCAGCGACTGTGCCAACACGCTTCGTTGAAAGAAATACGCGCCGAGACCACCGCGGTGTACTGGGGTTCGCCAGAGGTCTTCGGCGCACGGCATCACCAGCGGGGCGAAATGATCGTGACGCCCGCCCTGGTGCGATTTGCGTCCCTTCCGAGCGCGCGAGGTTGTCGCATGGAGACAGTGGCACTGGACGTTGTCGAGTTCATGCAGGCCGTCCAGTCATACCGCTGGGATGAAGGCACGTTGGTGGTGGATTTGCATGGGATTGCAAAGGTGCCGAGCGCCTGATGGGGCCAGGACACGCCGAGGCGCGCCCCGAAAGCTCTTCCGCCCAAGCAGACAGCCGGCCGTCCTCCGCTCCCATCGAGAAGCCGGTGTGTTTGCATGCTGCCTTGCTGAAGATGATGAGCGACCAACCACCCTGTAGGGACCGCCTGTGTGGATCCGGTCCTCGAACAGGAGGCAGCAGGTCAAATGGTCCTCGGTCCACGCCGCTGCAACCGGCCGAAGACGTTCCTTTGGAGTTGCGCCATGGTGCCAGCGCCCTCTGGTGATTCGGCCAGCCGGGCGGCCGGCAAGCTCGGCAGCCGTGGTCGAAGGCGTTGCTGCCTTCGCCCGGCGCATCGCAGCGCGCCGGGGCGCAGGGTCAGTGCACAGGACCGCCGCGCCAGCTCGGAAAGGGCGCTTTCCCCAGCGCCACGGCCACGCCCCTAGCCGCCAGCAAGCGCGTGGAGTCGAGGGTCGGCAACGGTGAGTCGCCAGGCCCGATGAGCAGCGGAATCTCGGTGCAGCCCAGCACCACGGCATCGCAACCACTCTCGGCCAAGCGCGCGATAACGCGCTGACATTCGGCACGTGATGCATCGCGCAGGACGCCGTTGCACAGCTCTTCGAAGATGAGCCTGTGGACGAACGCCCGATCTTCGTGCGCGGGCGACCTGCACGCCAAGCCTTGGCGTGCCAGAGCCTCGCGGTACAGTGGCCCCTCCATGGTCCATCGAGTGCCCAGCACGCCCAGCGTCCGATGGTCTGCATCCCGTGCCGCTTTCGCAACCACATCGGCGATGTGCAGACCGGGCAGCGCCAACGCGGGGCCTTGGGCCTGCAGGGCCAGGTGTGCAGTGTTGTCGGGGCACACGAAGAAGTCGCACCCGGCAGCCAGCAGGCGCTGGACCGTCACGGCCAGCGTGGCACGGATCGGCTGCAGCGCGTGGCGCTCCCATGCAGGCATGCTGTGTCCCATTGCGATCACCGAGGTCGTGATGTCGGGATGCAAGTGGGGGCCGAGCTGTCGGCTGCCTTCGTGACAGGCCGCGAGGTAGCAAAGCGCCGAGCCTTCGGCGCTGTGGGCGAGGATTCCGAGGTGCTTCATGTTGTGCGCATTGGATAGAGGTGGCAGAGAATCGTAGAGCTCGGCCCGCAAAATCGGCGCGCTCGTTCGCCTTCGGCGCTTTCCGGATGTTTTGTTTTTCCGCCACGAAGTGAATATCGTGAAGCTCGATGCCATCGACCGCCGCATCCTGGCCTGCCTGCAGGAGGACAACCAGATCTCGAACCTGGCGCTGGCCGAGCGCGTCGGTCTCTCGCCCCCAGCCTGCCTGAAACGCGTGCGCGCCTTGCGCGAGGCGAAGGTCATCATCGGCGACATGTCGATCGTGGACCCGAAGGCACTGGGCCAGTTGGTCACCGTCGTGGTGGAAGTAACGCTCGCGCGTGCCAGCCTCGACGTGGTCGATGGCTTCAAGCGCAAGATGGTCGGGCAACCCGAGGTGTCGCAGTGCTACCTGGTGACGGGCGCCCCTGATATCGTGCTGATCGTGCAAGTGGCCGACATGGAGGCCTACGAGAGTTTCCTCACACGGGTGCTCTACAGTGATGCAGCCGTCGCGACGGTTTCCAGCCTGGTGGTCGTCAACCGGATCAAGTTCCAGCCGCGCGTGGTGGTGGATGGCAGCGGGCCGTGAACGCCCAGCACTGCCGGCCGCTTCCTGTGCGGGGGATGCATAAACGAAGGCGCCATGCGAGATCCGGAAGGACGACATCGCCGTCTGCCGCAGCGCGCTCTTGGAAATCGTGAAAATCCTTGCCCTTGAGAAGCCCCATGTCGCTGTATTCGGCGTGCGGTCAGACGCGGCGCTTACGGGGTGGGCTCCTCATGCCCCGAGCACCCCGTTGTCAGACGGCCGCTGAAGGGAGCGACTGGTTGCGCAGGTGACGCGCCATGAAATCGCGTGCCTCGTCGGCCGGCACAGGCTTGCACAGCCAGTAGCCCTGGGCTTCGTCGCATCCGTGGCTGTGCAGGTAGTTGAACTGGACGGGCGTCTCCACCCCTTCGGCCACCACCTTCATCCGCAGCCCGTGGGCCAGCGTGATGATTCCGTCGATGAGAGCGCGCGCGTCCGCGTCCTGCGAAAGGTCGTTGATGAAGGAGCGGTCGATCTTGACCGTGGAGAGCGGAAAGTGCTTCAGGTACGACAGCGACGAGTACCCCGTGCCGAAGTCGTCGATGGCCAGGCCTACGCCCATGTCGCGGATGGTGCGCAGAATCGCCACCGCGTGCTCCGGGTCCGCCATCATCGCGCTCTCGGTGATCTCCAGCTCGAGCAGCGAAGGATCGAGGCCCGACGACTCCAGGATGGCCTTGACGTCGGCCACCAGCGTGCGGCTCTCGAACTGGCGCGGCGACAGGTTGACGCTGGTCAGCACCTCCGGCAGGCCGTGCTTCTGCCATGCGAGCGCGTCGGCACAGGCTCTTTCCAGCGCCCACTTGCCCATCGACACGATCAGGCCGAGCTCCTCGGCGATCGGAATGAACTGCACCGGCGGAATCATGCCCAGCACCGGATGGCGCCAG
This sequence comes from Variovorax sp. 160MFSha2.1, assembly GCF_048305075.1. Taxonomy (NCBI): domain Bacteria; kingdom Pseudomonadati; phylum Pseudomonadota; class Betaproteobacteria; order Burkholderiales; family Comamonadaceae; genus Variovorax; species Variovorax sp. 160MFSha2.1. Next base: position 500,258 of record NZ_CP157625.1, on the reverse strand, counting down.
CGCATCAGCGCCTCCACGCCGACGATGCGCTGCGTCTGCAGGTTCATCTTCGGCTGGTAGTGCATTTCCAGTTCGCCGCGCTCCAGGGCGTGGCGCAGGGCGCTTTCCAGCATGAGCTGCTCGGTGCTCTGCGCGTTCATCTTCGCTGCGTAGAAGCGGTAGGTGTTGCGGCCCTTTTCCTTGGCGCGGTACATGGCGGCGTCGGCGTTCTTCAGCAGCGTCTCGGCATCGCCGCCGTTCTCCGGGTAGATGCTCACGCCCACGCTCGCGGTGACGTGCAGTTCGCGCCCCTCGATCACGAAGGGTTCGGCGCAGCGCGCGAGGACACGCTCCGCGATCACTGCGGCATCGTTGGCGCTGTCCAGATCCTCCAGCAGCAGTACGAACTCGTCGCCGCCGAAGCGCGCCACCACATCGGTCTTGCGCAACAAGGCCTTGAGGCGCTTGCCGCATCCCTTGATCATCTCGTCGCCCACGCCGTGGCCCAGTGTGTCGTTGATGTGCTTGAAGCGGTCAAGGTCCACGAACATCACGGCGAACTGCTTCTGCTGGCGGTTGCTGCGCCGGATGGCGCGCGCAAGCTCCCGCTGCAGCGACGAACGATTGAGCAGCCCCGTCAGCTCGTCATGGCTGGCCATGAAGCGCAAGGTCTTCTCGGCCTCCTTGCGCTGCCGGTACTGAGAGATCTGCAGTGCGATGACCCGCAGCGACTCCAACGTCTCGGCCTCACTCACGGAGTGTCTGGAACCGAAGAGCTCCAGTGCCGTGGCCGCCCCCGGGGCCACGATCGGCACGATAAGACCGCTGATGAGTCCCGCTTCGCGGGCCATCGCATCGCGGGCGAAATGGGCCGGCGACGCCTGCGTGTCGATGCGTACCACGCCACCAATGCCCAGGGCGCGCCCCAGCGAGCCTTCGTCGGGCCGGTACTCGCGCGACCGGCTGGCGCAGGCGAACTGCGACACCGCAGACTCCTGGTCTTCGGCATGCCAGATGGCGTCACAACGAACCACACCGTCCTCGCCGACGCTCCACAGCGCGCCACAGTCCCAGCGCAGTTCGCTGCAGATCGCCTCCAGGGCCAGCGCGATCACCGTCTCGGTCCGGCCGTCACCGGCCAGCAGCCGTGCGATCTTGTACTCGAGCTTCTGGCGCAGCGCATCCTTGCGCGGCCGCGTGGTGTCGCGCACCGTGCCGCGCACCAGCATCTTGCCCGCCTCCTCGCCCGACTGCGCAATGACGTGCAGCCAGCGCTCGGTGCCGTCGGGCATGCTCAGGCGATGTTCGAATTCGCTGCGCTGCGCGGACTGGACGGCCGATGTGATCTGCTGGTGGACTGCCGCGCGCTCCGAGGCCGGCACGCGCGAGAGCAGCGCGTACAGGTCCGGCGGTGAGGAATCTCCCGCAAAGCCCAGGATCCGTCGCGCTTGCTCGGAGCATTGCAGCGCGCCGGTTTCCGGATCAAGAGTCCAGCCGCCCAGGCTGGCCAGCTGCTGGGCGTCCTTCCACTGCCGTTCGCTCACCCGCAGGTGGCCGGTCATCTCGCTCGCCAGGACCTGGGCCCGGGTGCGCGAGGTGGTCAGCGAAAAGACGATGCCTGCGAGCAGCATGCTGGTGGTCAGCCCGCCGAGAACGATAAACCAAGGCGTGGCCCTGTCGAGTGGGCCGAAGACCTCGCTTTGGTCTTGTTCGACCTCGACGAACCAGGAGTGGCCGCCCAGCTCGAAGCCGAGCATGCGCCGGAAGCTGCGCGCGGGCGAAGCGATCGCCGCGGCGTGCTTCGTCAGCGCGGCGCTGTCGAACAGCAACTGCTGCTCACCGATCGGGGTAGGCGCAACGAACCTCGCCTCGACGCGCGTTCCGATCGCTCCCTTGCCCCGCCCGCCATCGGCAAGGCGCAGTCGCAGCGTGCCCGCGCGATCGGGGCTGACCACATCGCGCAGCATGCCGGCGATGCTCAGGCCCGTGCCCACCGAGCCCATGTAGGCGCGACGGCGCTGCTCGAGCGTATCGAGCGGCATGTGCGGCCGATAGACCGGCAGCCGCATCGCCAATCCGATATCGGCCTCGCGCCCAGGGATGCGAACCTTGCGGCCGGACGTGACGAGCCCCCCGGTGTCACGCCCCTGCTCCAGCGCATTCCCCCGATCGGGCATCGCGCCCAGGTCGTTGCCCAGCAGCTTCTCGTTGCCGGCCTGGGGTTCTATATAGAGCAGCGGGTAGTAGATGTCGCGTTCACCGGGCGGCTTGATGGCGAAGCTGGGAGCCACGCCGAGACTCGCATCGCGACGCACCTGCGCCTCGAAGGCGCTCTTCTCATCGGCGGCGACGTAGGGTGCGTAGGTGGCCGCCTGGAACCCGGGATAGGTGTTCGCCAGGTTGAGCCCCGCGACGAAGTTCCTGAAATCGCTGCGTGTCACCGCATCGGGGGTATTGAACCTCGCCCGCAGCCCGGTGAGGACGGCGACGTAGTCATCGAAGCGGTCCTCGACCTTTCGCGCCAGGTCCAGCGCGGTTGCATCGAAGCGCGTCTGTGCGCTGCGCTCGATCTCCTGGTGGACGGAGACGCCGAGGGCGATCGACATCGCGATGCCAATCCCAAGGATCGCCAGCGGCAGACGAACCTTGACCCAGATGGACTTTGACATTGGACTTGCCCCCGTCGCTGGCTCAGACCCTTACATCGTTGACGCAATATATCGAGGCCACGCAGGTCCGTCACGCAATTCGTTACGAAGATAACAAGGCGTGATTCCGATGGCTCACCAAGACTTAATTCTTAAGAATTAGAAAAAGCGTGGCACTGGTGGCTCAAGGCAAGCGGCAAGCAGCCCGTCTTCGGAAAGAGCGTCGTCGACGCTGGTCGGGCCGCGCGAAGGCGTTCGAACGCCTTAGCGCGCCAGTCAGGACGTGGAGGGATGTGCCGCAGCACAGACGCGATCGCGTCCTTGGGTCTTCGCCTGGTACAGGGCCTTGTCTGCCGCCTCGATCAGTTCCTTGGACTGTCCGTCCAATGCGGAAGGCCTCAACGCCTCCACGCCGGCACTGAGCGTCACGAAACCGTTCTCCACACCCGCATGCGCGATCTTCAGATCGCGCACCGCATTGCGGATCCGTTCCGCCAGCAGGAGCGCGTCCTGCACGTCGGTGTTCGGCAACAGCACCGCCAGTTCCTCTCCGCCATAGCGAGCCGCAAGATCACCCGGACGCCTGGCGGCCAGGGCCGCGACCGTGCGCCCGATCTTCTGCAGGCATTCGTCGCCCGCCGCATGGCCATAGATGTCGTTGTACTGCTTGAAGCAGTCCACATCGATCATGATGAGCGCCAGGGTGCTGGCGTCGCGAACGGCACGCCCGATCTCGGTGTTCAGGGTCACGTCGAACTTGCGGCGATTGGCAAGGCCGGTCAGCCCATCTTCCATCGCGAGCGTCTTGAGGGTCCCGTTCAAGGTCTCCAGCGCATCGCGCGCGCGTCGCAACTCGGCCTCCGTCTGGACTTGCAGCTCGAACTGCTTGACCAGGCGCCAGCCGACGGCAGCGACGACCAAGACAAGAAGAACGACGCCGCCCGAGTGCCACAGTGTCTCGCGCCACCAGTCGGCGAGGATTTCCTCCTTGGAAAGGGACGCCGCGACGAACAGCGGATAGTTCGGAAGACGCCGGAAGCTGTTGAGCCGCAGGACCCCGTCCTGCGCAGACCTGATGTAGGCCGTACCCACCGGTCCCTGAGAACGGTAGGCCTGAAAAAGGTCGCTGCCGCGCATGTCGCGCCCCACCGTGCTCGGACTGTAGGGACGACGCGTGATCATGGTTCCATCTTCAAGAATCAGCCCCAGAGCCCCGGCCTGCCCGATGTCGAGGCTGGCGTAGAAATTCACGAAGAAATCAACCCGGATCGTGGCGAGCGCCACGCCGGCAAAGCTGCCGTCGGCATGGTTGATGCGCCGCGAAATCGGCACCAGCGACCTTCCGGTGGTTCGACTCGTCACGGGTACGCCGACGTGCGGGCCGCGGCTCGTGTTCGCGCGATGGAACTGGAAATACTCCCGGTCGGCGTTGTTCAGGTTCTGCGGCCAGATCTGGCGGGAGTTCGCGACCCAATTGCCGTCCTCGTCGTAGACATGAAGACCGTCCAGTTGCGGAAGCTGCGCGATGCGTCCTGCGAGAAATTCGCGCAGCCGCGCGATCTCGGCAGGTCCTGTTCCGTCGGATTCGATCCGCTCGACGAGACCAACGAGCACTGTGTCGGCCAGCTTGATCTGATCGTCCGCCTGCTGCGCCATGGCGCGCGCGAGATTCGATGTCGCCACGCTCATCTGGCGCAGGTGGAGCTGGCGGGACTGCCAACTGTTCCAGCCATCGATCGCGAGCAGGCCCAAGCACACAAGGGCCACGAAGACCACCGTCCTGGATGCGAGGGACAGTCGTCGCAGCACTGCTTACTCTTGCGATGAGAGGAGGAGAGCCATGAACGGACTTTGACACATCCAAGGCGATTTGAGACCCGTGGACGACGGGTTTCTCGGCCCGGGACCGCACCACTCGCGCTGAACGGTGGCCAAGCGTAAGCGGATGGTGTTACTCCTTCGCTCCACCACGCTGCCAAGCTCTGGTTCAGATCGGCAGGAGGCTCGCACGGGCCCATCGATCTGCGCGGCATCGGCGAGCGCAGCATAGGTGGTGTAGCGATGATCACACGACAGCGGCCGCGCGCACAGCGGCAACAGCTGAATCCTCGTGTGTCCGCGAGCGCTCAGCGCAAGAGCATCCCTCCGGAAACCCGCAGGGAAACAAAACCGTATCGACGCCAAAGGGATGCGGGCCCTCAGCGCTCGAACAAAGGGCAAGCATCCATCGGCACTACCTTCCCGCCGACACCCATCCCGCCATTCCGACCCAATATCCGCGCTAGGCCCTGTAGAGTGGGCCGACTCGAGGACGTCCAGGAAGGAGGGTCACGTGCAGCACTTCGGCAGCGATTCCAATGAGCCAATGTTCGTCCAGGCATCGACTGTTGATTTCCATCCAGCAGTGACCCCGATCTCAACTGAAGCGCCATACACAAAGCATGTCGTCGCAACGCCGGACCAAGCCAAAAGCACTTGCTCGAGGTTGCGTTCGGCTTCGAAAGCGGCAACGTGATCAATGGCACTGGGTCTACGCAAGATCCGTTGGATCCGCCCCGGCATGGGCAGACGCCACGGGATGAATTGTTTCAACCGCAACGAACAGGGAAATCTGGTGCTGTTGCGGGTCTACGTGAAGGCCAGGTTCGACAACATTCCCACCGCTACCCTGCTGAAGCTGAAGGAGCAAGCCATCGATGTCGAAGATTGACTAGGAACTGGCGCAATTCGAAAAGGATTTGCTCCAGTCCATCGAAGAAGTGAAGCGCGGGCATCCTGCTGGCAGCCACCAAGGCTGACGCCAAAGTGGCAACCACCATCCGACTGGATGCAGCTGTCCCGGAAGCGCTAAACACTCTCCGCCCTGGCTGACAGGCGCGGGCAAACGATGCGCTACGCGGTGCTTGTGGCAAAGGCGGCGCCCAGCGCCCAGCGCCCAGCGCCCGGCCGCGACGGCCACGCACAGCCGCGACGCAACGCTGGCACCTAGACCACACAGCCACCGCATCGGCGTGCCGCTCAGATCGGCCAGCCACAGGAACAGCCCTTCGAGACATCGAGAAGACACGGATGCGCACCGCGCTCAACTCCTGCCATAACAACCAGATGCACGCGGCCAAGCTGCATGACATCAGTCGCAACGTGCGGGGCCTCGGCCCATCAAGAACCGCGAGATCTCGGTGCTGGAGCAGCCTCGCGTGCGGGCTGAAGGCGGAACCTTCAGCCCGGATTCATCGTCGAGAAGATGTCGCCACAGCGCGCGGATTCACGGCTTGCGGCACCCCGTGAGCGTTGTCTTCACATAGAGCGGCGAAAGCTCAAGGACTTCGACCGAGCGCTGCGCATCTGATGCGGCAACGATTGCAGCCAGGATGCCTATACGCGCACTCCGAGGCAGGGCAGAAAGCGCCTGTACTGCACGACCAGCGGACAGGTCTTCCTGTCCGCCCTGCCGCAGCACGAGTTCGCCAATTTCATGGCATCGGCTCCCTGGGAGCCACTGACGCGCGAGACCCTCACCCGATCCGAAGGCGCTTCTCGAACGCCTTCTGAAAGTGAAGAACCCGGACTATGCGGCCAACGTGGCCGAGTACATCGGAGAGGTGGTGCGATGGTGTCGGCAATGAGGATATACGCGGATCGCATCAGGCGCGCCATCCAGCCCAGGTGCCCCTCGACGGCCGAGGGCGCTCAAGCTGCACACGTGGCATCTTGGCTTTGATCGTGGACTGCGGCGTTCCCGGCCATTGAGCAACAGAAGGGGCTTACCCGCTTTCGCTCTCACGGGCACTGGCGCCATGATGACAACGTCACCGCCGGCAGGTGATCGCCTGCAGTCAATAACTATTCCGGAGACCTCGGTGAATCGAACAGAAATCTTGGCCACAGCCATTGACGTGGCGCGCACAGGGCGGGGGTTCACGGCACTCGATGCGCTTGACTGCATTGTGGTGATGGTCGGCGAGGAAGATCCAACGAGCGGCTATCACGACGCCAACGTCGAAAGACTGCTGCGTCTGGCGGCGTGCATCTGGTCACTGAGGCATGGACTGCTCCTGTCGCACCCGCCGGATTCGGCCCAGTCAGAAGATCTTGACACAGGATGTTGAAATCGCACCCGTTGCATCCGACCGACGCGTGCGACGCGCTTGTCCTGATGCAGTTGGACACTCCGAACGGAGGTAGGCGCACGACCGAGACAAGCATCGAACCCAGTGCCTTCGCGGAACTCCCAGTCTTGCCGGAAGGTCCGACCAAAAACGGCAAATCAGAACAGGTCCCGTGCATGGAGCAAAGGCCGCCCGCTTGACTGTGCGCCCCCGAATTCTGTTCGTAAACAACGAAGGGACCAGAACAGGTGGGGCAGGCGATCACTGTCCTCGGGCGCCCCCTCGTCGTCGGCGGCAACGCCCATCCGCGCCGTCAAGCGCCCTGGCTCTGCTGCGATGCTCTCCAGCCAACCATCGATGGTCGCAACACTCGCGAGCAACGCTGATGACGTGAGTGCTGCGACAAGGAAACCGGTCTCTTCGAAGCCTGTTGTCAGCACCTCCGATTCCGGGCAGAAGAAATCAGGCAGCCGCCGCCAAATTCCTTTCCCACCTCCAAGAGCGCGCGATGCAGCCAGTTGCGCCGCGAGTAGGTAGAGAGTTGGGGCGCCTACCTCGATCGCCGCGACCAAACCCTGCGGCTCGCCGGCGAGCGATGCCGGAAGGATGCCGGGCAACTCGCGTTCCGGCATTGAAAGTGTCCAGAGGAAAAATAAGTCGCCATCCCGACCGTTCCTCGGGCGTTTCTGCCGCGTCGAATCCCAGCAGGAGTGGGCTGGCAAGGGGCTGCGTCGAGAATTCGATGCATAGACGGCGGCTGATACCACTGGCGACCGGGGAAGGATCGGTCATGCGCTCGCGAACCAACCGCTCGGGTCCGCCCCTGGATTGATCCACCAACATGCGGCAGCCTCGAAGCTGCCTTACGGATGTCTGAGATACACCGCCGCGAATCAATTCGACGCGCGGCGGATCCTCATCTCACCACTTCACGCGCACGCCCACCGAGCCGTTGATCGAGCTCTTCACCCTGGCGTTGCCGCCGCTCGCCCAGAGCTTGCCGATTTCGCCGTACAGGCTCGTCGACTCGCCGAGGGCCAGCGTGAAGCCGCCCGCGAGTTCGGTGCTCGTGCCGCCGGTCGGGGCTGCGATGTCGGTGGTGGTCGCGCCGTTCACGAAGCGGGCGATGTCCGCGCCGCTCGACGTCCGGTAGACGTTGAAGCGGCCGTACGGCTGCAGTGTGCCGACGCCGGTGGCGATCTCGCCCTTCACCCGCACGCCAGCACGCGCGATCCAGCCGCTGTCGGCCTGCGGCTGGACGACGGCGCCGACGATGGCGGAGTTGCCCAGGTCCATGTGCTGGTGGATCAGCTGCAGCTGCGGCTCGATGCGCCAGCCGCTGCCGCCCAGCGCGAAGGACTGACCCACCTCGATAGAGCCCAGCAGGCTGTTGCCCTTGCCGCTCATGCCCTGGCTCGCCAGCGGCTCGACGGTGTAGCGGTGTCGGCCCGACTGCACCACCGCGTCGGCGTAGAAGCCGCTGTCGCTGGTGTAGGTGCCGTACACGCCCAGGTACTGGCTGCGCAGGTCGTTGCGGCCCACGCCCAGGTTCTGGATGCCGCTGGCGAAGCCTCTCACGCTGGCGTCGCCGTCGAGCTGGCCGACGTAGAGGCCCGCGCGCCAGTTCGGTGTGGCCAGCAGGTCGGTGCCGGCCTGGAAGCCGGTGAGGCGGCCCTTGCTCGATGGCGATACCGCGCCACCCTGCTGGATGTCGATGTCGGTGGAGAGCACGCGCGCCCAGGCGCGGCGGCCCAGGGAGGGGGACGCGAGCGAAGGTGACCCGTCGGCGCTGACCTTGGCATCGTCATCGCCCACCCGCAGGTGCAGGTTGCCGAGCATTGCGAGGTTGCCCTGGCGCAGTTGGCCCGGAAGTGCCGCGTAGAGCGGCACTTCGGCCCGGTAGGTCGGGACCTGCACAGCGGCAGCGCTGCCTGTGGCGGTCGCATTGATCGCATTGGCCGTGTTGCCCGTCGCGGCCGTTGCCGTCGTGGTCGAGCGCAGGTACCAGTTCTCGCCTGCGCCGTTGGCATCGGCAGCGTACAGGCGGTACTCGTAGGCACCGGCGTCGACGTGACCGCCTGCGAGCGAGAAGGCGTCCTTGCTGGATTGTGCGGTGGTGGTGGCGCCGTTGAGCGCCGAGATCACCTCGATGCCGTTGCCTGTGGTCAGCGCACCCAGCCCGCCGAGCTGAGTGATCTGCACCGTCGTCCTGCCGCTGGCCGAGGCGCTCGCGCCATTGAGCGCCAGCCGATCGCTCAGGCTGGTGCTGTCGCCCAGAACTGTCCCGAGCCGCAGCACGCCGTTGTTGCCCACGTAAGCGCCGTTGACGGTGAGGGTCGTGCCCGGTGCCGTGCCCACAAGCGAGACCGTGCCGCTGTTGGCGAGCGAGGCGACCGTCTGACTGAAGCCCGCGAGGTCGAGCGTGGCTCCTCTTTGCACGGTGTGCGCCGAGGCCGTGCTGAAGGTCCCTGTGGCACCCGCCTTCAGGGTGCCTTCAGCCACATTGGTCGCGCCCGTGTAGCCATTGGTCCCCGAGAGGGTCAGCGTACCGCTGCCCAGCTTGGTGATGAAGCCACCTCCGCTGATGGCGCCGCTGAGGGTCGCGTTGAAGACGCCAGTGTCGATGACCGGGTCGTTGCTGCCGGTCAGCTGAATCGCGTTGGCCAGGTTCAGGCCGTCGGCCACAAAGCCGAGCGTGGTGCCATCATCCATCGCCAGCGTGCCAGCACCCAGCGCCTGACTGTTGCCGACGTTCAATCGGCCTTGCTTGAGCGCAGTGCCGCCGGCATAGCTGTTGGCCGCGGTGAGCGTCGTGGTGCCATCGCCTTCTTTGACGAGCGAGCCGGAACCGCTGATCGTGCCCGATACCGTGAGCGCGTCCGAGCGGTTGATGGCCAGCGTCGCGTTGTTGAGGATGTTGCCCACGATGCTGCCGGAGGTGCCGCCGTTGCCGAGCTGCAGCGTGCCGGCGCTGATGACGGTGCCGCCGGCGTAGGTGTTGTCAGCAGCGAGGATCGTCGTGCCTGTGCCGGCCTGCACCAGCGAGCCGGTGCCGCTGATGGTGCCGGACAGCGTCAATTCGCTCGAGCGATTGACCGCCAGCGTCGCGTTGTCGACGATGACGCCTTTCACTGCGCCGGTGGCGCCACCATTGCCAAGTTGCAGCACGCCGGCGCTGATCGTGGTGGTACCTGTGAAGGCTTGATCCTGCGTCAAGGTGAGCGTACCTGCGCCGGTCTTCTCGATGCCACCCGTGCCGCTCACGAGGCCACCGTAGGTCGCGTTGTCGGGTTGGGCGAAACGCACCAGACCGTTGTCGGTGATCGACGAAGGTGCGAATTGCGCACTGCTTTGCAATACGCCGGCCGGACCCACGGTCATGCTGCCCGTGTAGGTGCTGGCGTTGGCGCCGAGGATGAACGTGCCGCCGTTGACGGTCGTGCTGGTGATGCCCGAGGACGGCAGGGCGACGTTGAAGGTCCAGGCCCCGCCATTGCTCTGCAGCGTCTGGAAGCCAGCCAGGGACCGCGGCGCGAACGTCGCGGCGGCGCCGTCGTCGCTTTCGAGCGTCAGGAGGTTGGCGCCGCCACCGCCGCTGATGTTGCCGGTGATCGACGACCCCGTGTAGACATGCAGCGCATCGTTGCCGTTGGCAAAGTTGAGCGAGCCGATCACGCTGCCCTTGTTGGTGAAGTCGACGGCGGAGGTTCCGTTGGCGCCGAACACGGTGGCGGTGCCGGGATTGGTGTTGCCCGCCACATAACCTGCTTCCATCGTGCCGGTGTTGAGGATCGTGTTGTTGCCCGAATTCGCCTGGAACCAGATTGCAGCGTGGGTCGATCGCACGGTGCCGTGATTGATGATCGTATTGCCGCTACCCAAAGGATTGACGGCTTCCGAGTTGGAAGCTGTCCCATCGGCAAAGACGTTGGCGCCTTGCTCGACGACGAGGGTGCTGTTGTTGTTGAACTCGATCGTGTTGGCGCCGAGGTTGCCTCCGTAGGGGCTGTCTGCGCCGGTGGAGCTGTTCTGGACCGTGGCCTTGCTCTGGACCACGATGCTGGCCGCGCTGCCGACGCTGATACCCGAGCTGTTGCCGGTACTGACCGTCGTGCCCGACGTGACCATGACCGCGATGCCGCTCGGCGTCGCCGGCCCGCTGCCCACGGTGGCGGCCTGGTCGGTCCCCGTGCAACTGACCGTGTTGGCGCCCGTGTCGGTCGCGCATGCGGCAGCGGCCGGCAGGGAAACCGCTGCCAGCAAGGTGGCGGCAACCAGGCTCGCCCCCTGGGAGGCCGCTGTCGATCTCGCATGGCCACGCCCGAATTCGGAGGCGACGGTCCAAAGGGAAAGTGCGTCGTTCCAAACGACGCGAAATATCTTGTTCATTACTTGAGTCCTGGCAATAAAGAAAGATGACGCATCCGGATGACCGCGCTCTCGATCGCGTGTGACCGGCGCTGCGGCCTCGGAGACGGGGCGGACTCTAGTGCACTCTGGGAAACGAAAGTTGCCATTTCTCGAGCGCAATTTGCATTTCTCCATCGAACGCCAAATCGTTCACATTTGTTAACTCTCATTGATTCAAGAAATGGAATTCACCCGTTCATTTGTCGATGCAATCAATGTGGCAGACGGACGAGTGCGCATTAGTCGATGAGATCGACGAGCGATGGCACCGACATGCGCAGGGGCCAGAAGGTGCACGCGGCACTCACGCGGCCAGCAGTACGGGAGCCTTGGCCAACAGGAAATCCTGGCTCAAGACGCCCGACGGATCGTCTTTGCAATGGGCGAGTCGTCCCCGCTGCTGCCATTGGCAGCGCCACGCGTCGAGGGAGAGGCCGCGCATGCCTCCGCGGGGGACAGTCATTGACGGAAAGGCAAGAACTGCCCGCTGCGAGCGACGCAGTTCATGCATGATGCTGACTCAATCAGGCCTTCGCCATGCGCACCTGAACCGCTTGCGCCAAAGCAGGCATGCGCGAGTCGCCCATCGGCAGCAGTGCTCGCGAGCTCCACGGCAAGTGACGGCCCGATCCCAGAGGTCGCGGCCTCGCATTGCGCAAGGGCGACTCCTGGCTACGAGGCCGCCCTCGTGCCAGACACACGGCAAGTGTCGCCCGGCACATGGCAGCGCGCCTTGACACCTCAGACGATCGCACGGCCCATGGCGGCGTGGTCCTTCAGGCCGAGTCTCTCCACCACCATCTCGACGAACATGGAAACGGCCAGCGGGCGGCGCCCCCGGCTCGGGTACACGACGTTCAAGCCGGGGTCTACGCGCGTGTATCCCGGCAGCACCCGCACCAGCCGTCCCGCAGCGACATCGGCGGCTGTCAGGATCGAGGGCAAGGCCGCAATGCCGAGCCCCGCGCAGGCCGCCTTGCGCAGTGCCTGGTGCGCGTTGCTCTTGAAGCGCCCCTGGACTCGCACGTTCGTCTCCACGCCGGCCATGTCCCGCAAGCGCCACGTGCTGCCGCTGGCGTCGGATTGCACCACGCACGCGTGCTCGCTCAGTTCCTCCGGCGAGGCCGGCATGCCTTGAGCCGTCAAATACGCAGGGCTCGCAATGAGCTCTGCGTCGCTCGCGCAAATCCTCCGGGCCGCATAGCTGGAGTCTTGCAAGGGGCCGCAGCAAAAAGCGACATCGATGCGATCCGCGATCAGATCCAACGACAGATCGCTGGGTACGAAATCCAACGTGACCAGCGGATGAGCCGCCAGGAACGCCGCCACCCATGCCATGTCGAAGAAATCGAAGAAAAGGGTCGGTACAGCCACCCGTACCGGGCCACTCGGCGCCGAGCTGTCCGCGATTTGCAATTGCCCGGCCTCAATGAGTTGCTTGATGGCGGGTCCGCAGCGTTCGTAAAAGGCCCGCCCTGCACTGGTCAGCTCGAGCTTGCGCGTGGACCGCTGCATCAGCCGCGTGCCCAGCCGCGCTTCGAGCTGCTGGATGCGCCGGCTCACCGTTGGCGACGGCATGTTCAGCCGCCGCGCGGCCTCGGCAAAACTGCCACACCGGACGACCTGCACAAACATCGCCACTTCATTCAGATCGAGCACGAAGATTCTTTCTATTGTTGAGATTCGGATGGTTGCCCCCTCCTCCTGCGCCAGGGCACGCAACCCGCATGCACCTTTGGTTCCTGCCAGGCGCCTTCGCGCGAACTCAAAAACCCGCAATCCGTTCTCCCGATCGTTCGAAAGTGCTTGAGCAACTGAGCAATCGGGAGACCTGCCCCTGCAAAGTCCATTGGGGGAGCTCGCGGATGACGTCCCGCTGACTTCGGACGAAGCGAGGCGCCTGTACAGGTCAATCAGTCAGCCCTGGACGCGCAGGGCAACGCGCGGTCGGGTGTCGATGAACGCCTCGACCCCAGCGCATGAAGCGCTGGGAATCCGATGGGGTTCCGATGCCTAATCCACCGGATCCCGGCCTGAGCCCTCATGGCACTCGCTGGGACAGCGATCCCACCGGCCATGTGGGGGCCTTAGAGCCCCGGCGGCCTATCGCTCGCCGCTGACCTCGAGCTCGACGCGGCGGTTGGGCTGCAGGCAGGCAATGAGCTGGCTGCGCGGCCCGCCGTCGGTACACGAGACCAGGGGCTGCGTCTTGCCGACCCCGAAGGCGCGCAGCGCCGAGCGCGGCAGGCCCTGCGCGATCAGGTAGTCGCGCACAGTCGCCGCACGCGCGGCCGACAGCGCCTGGTTGTAGGTGTCGCCGCCCAGCCTGTCCGTGTGACCGATCACGGTGATCGTGTCGAAGCGCTTGTACTGACCCTTGAGCTGTGCGGCCAACTGGTCGAGCTGCGCCCGCCCGTCGGCCGACATGTCGGCGATGCCCGACTTGTCGAAAGCAAACAGCGCGTCCGCGGCCAACTTGAACCGCTGCGGCGCCGCTACCACGGCGGCGGCCGGGATCGGCGCCACCCCCTCCGCCCTGGCCGCGACGTAGCCCGCGCAAGCCGGGTCCTTCCAGTACATCGCGTCGGACAGCCCATCTTTGTAGACCACCTTGTACTGGCAGGTGACGAACTCGTCGCCGCGCCCGGTGCGGAAGTTGAACAGATAGTCCCACTCCTTCGGGCCGAACAGTCCTTCGCTGAAGTGCGGATAGCTGATGAGCTCGCGCACCTGGTTTTTCGTCATCCCCCGTCCGACGCGGCGCAGTTGCTCCACATTGACGAAGGTCCCCCCCTTGAGCCAGGCACTGCCCGCCTCGGGAAAGCGCACCGACTCGGTGGCGGCAGGCGCCGCGCCTGCCTGCTCCGGTGCTTGGGTACCCGACGCGCAGGCCCCCAGCACCGCCACGAGGGCGGTCAGTGCGAGGCGTTGGATTGCATTGTGTGTCTTCATGAATGTTGTTCCTCTTGCGCTCAGTCGAACGAGAACCCGAAACCCACACGCACGATGGCCTTGCTGCCACCGGTGGCCCAGCCCACGCCCGCATGCAGGGTGGTCTGTCCGTTGTCCGAGCGTTTGAGCAGGTTGAAGCCAATGCCCGCCTGCCCGTTGTAGCCAGCCACCGCCCCGCTCACGTGATAGCGCCCGGGCTCCACCGGCGTGACCACGGCCATCGCTGCCGAGGCCGCGATGCCACCCGAGAGCATCCGCGTGTTGGCATCGACCTTGTCGCCCAGGGCGTTGATGCGGTTGTTCAGGCCGGCGCTGGTCGCGTTGAGCTGGTTGACGTTGACCGCGTCGGTGCCCGCCACGCCCGGTGCCACGTTGTGCACCGTGACCGGGCCGGTGGCGTTGCTGCCGCCCATGGTCACGCTGTTGTAGTTGGTCGTGCCGTCGGCGTTGGTGTCGTACTTGACCGTCGACTGATCGATCACCGCCACCTGGCCCTGCACGCCCCGCAGCTGCGACACGTTGACCGCATCGCTGTCGGCCGTGCCCGCGGCCACGCCGGTGATCTGGCGGAACTGGCCGCTGGCGGCATTGCCCACCGACACGGCCGCCAGCGTGCTCGTGGTCGCACCGATGGCGATGCGCTGCGCGTCGGTCGCGGTGGGCGGCACGTAGCCGGCCACGCCCGCCGCCGTCGAAGCCACCGAGCCCGCGCCCAGCGCCACGCCGCCGGCCTGCGTCACGCTGGTGCCGGCGCCCAGCGCCACGCCCTGCACCGCGGCGGCCGACGACTGCGTGCCCAGCGCGATCGAGTCGGCCAGGTGCGAGGTCGAGCCCTGGCCGATCGCGATGCCACCGGGCGCGCTCTGCTGCACCACGGCACCGTTGCCGATGCCCACGCCGTTGTTGCCGTTGACCACCGTCTGCGGGCCGACCGCGACGGATTCCGCGCCGATGGCCAGCGAGTCGGCCGCCGTGGAGTTGGCGTGGAAGTACTGGATCGGCGTGACCGCGAAGGACTGCAGCGCGCCGCTGAGCTGGCGCACCGTCACAGCATCTTGCGCCTGCGTGCCGTCGGCGACGTTGGTGATCTGGCGGTAGGTGGTCGCGCTGCCGACGGAGAGGGCGCCCAGCAGCGTGCGGTCGGTCGTGTTGAACGGGATCAGGGAACTGCCCGCCGGGATGTTGCCGGTGCTGCCCGCGACCGTGCGGTCGGAAACGGAGCCCGAGCCTAGTGCGATCCCGTTGTCGACGGTGGCGCTCGCATCCTTGCCCACGGCGACAGCGTCGGCACCCGTGGCGCCGTTGTTGTTTTCGTTGCCACCCCCGGTGGACTGGACGCTGAAGTACCTGATCTTGTTGGCCGTGACCGTGCTGCTCAGGTTCTCGATCGACTGGTTGGTGGCGAAGAGCTGCGAGCCGTTGACTGCATCGGTCGAGGTGCCGGAGATCCTGCCGGCCGCCACATTGGTGATCGTGCGTTCGCCGCCGAAGGTGCCGACGCTGACTGTGCCGATGGGCGAGGTACCCTGGAAGTTGTAGGTCGTGCCGTTGATCGTCGTGCTGGCGGTTCCCACCGCTGCGGCCGTTGCCGAGCCCGAACCCAGCGCCACGCTGTTCGCGTCGGCCGCGGTGGCGCCGAGGCCGATGGCCACCGCCGATGTTCCGGCAGCCGCCGCGTTCTTGCCCGAGGCAATGGCGTCGGCGCCCGTCGCGCCGTTGTTGGTTTCGTTCCCGCCGCCTGCGGAATTGACGCTGTAGTACTTGGTCTTGTTGGCGGTGACCGTGGTGCTAAGGCTCTCGATCGACTGGTTGGTGGCGAACAGCTGCGAGCCGTTGATGGCGTCAGTCGAGGTGCCCGAGATTCGGCCGGCCGCCACGTTCGTGATGGTGCGCTCATTGCCCACGCTGCCCACGCTCACGGTGCTCGTCGGCGTGGTGCCCTGGAAGTTGTAGACCGTGCCGTTGATGGTCGTGCTGGCCGTGCCGACCGCCGTGGCCGTGACCGAGCCTGACCCCAGCGCGACGTCGCCCGCATTGGCCGTCGCCGTTGCCGCATCGCCGATGGCCACGCCGCCCGCCTTGCCGGCTGCACCGGCTGTGGAACCGTTGCCCAGGGCCACCGAGCCCTGGCCGACGGCCTTGTTGCCATTGCCGATGGCAACCGCGCCATTGGCCTGATTGGCTGCCGTGGCCGAGGCCGTGCCGTCGTTGTTGGCAACGTTGTTGGCACCGCCAGTGAAGGCACCGCTGCCACTGGCATAGCTCGGATCGCCGATCGCCACGGCCCCGTCGCCGTAGGCGGTGTTGCCCGAGCCGATCGAGATGGCCTTGCCGCCCGCGGCTGTCGCGCCCTTGCCGATGGCCACCGCCTCCGCGGAACTGGCCGTCGCAGCACTGCCGATCGCGATGGTGTCCGCGGCATTGGCGCGCGCGCCGTTGCCCATCGCAACGCCGCTGGTGCCTGCGGCCAAAGCGTTCACACCGGCGGCCAGGGCGTTGATGCCGGTGGCGCCGTCGTTCGCATAGTTCGCCTGCTGCGTGCCATTGTCGTTCACGGCGTAGTAATGGATCTTGGCGCCGTTCACCTGGGTGGTCAGCTGGCTCAGGTTCACCGCATCGGTGGGCGCCACACCCGGCGCCACGTTGGTGATCACGGTGTTGTTGGCATTGATGCCGGTGTTCGTCACGCTCGGACCGCCCGTGATCGTCAGGCCGTTGTTGTTCAGCACCGTGCCGCCCGTCGTCACGCTGGTGAAGCTCGGCGTTGCGCTGGTGGCGATCTGCACCTCCGAGCCGTTCTGCGTGATCGCGATGTTGTTGCCCGCCGTGTAGGTGGCGGTGCCGCCCGGAGCGATGTTCTGCACGCTGGTGCCCGTCACGGTGCCCGTGCCCGTTTGGGCCGTGGTCACGTTCCAACCCTTGCCGGCCGTCACCCCGATATTGGCCAGCTCGGTGTTGGTGGCGAACAGCTGCGAGCCGTTGATCGCATCGGTCGATGTGCCGGAGATCCGGCCCGCGGCCACGTTGGTGACGGTGCGCTCGGCGCCGACGGCGCCCACGCTCACGGTGCTCGTCGCCGCGGTGCCCTGGAAGTTGTGGACCGTGCCGTTGACGGTCGCACTCGGCGTGTTGACCACGGCCGCCGTGACCGAGCCCGAGCCCAATGCCACGTCACCCGCATTGGTGCCAGCCGACGCGCCAGTGCCCAGCGCCACCCCGTTCACGACGCTGACTGCAGCGTTGTTGCCCATGGCCACGCTGCCGGTGGCGGCCTTGGTGGTGCTCGCACCCACGCCCGCGGCGATGGAGTTGATGCCCAGCGCGCCGTCGTTGTTGACGTTAGCGCCCGCCACCCCGTTGTCGTTCACGCTGTAGTACTTGGTCTTGCTGGCCGCCACTGTGGTGGTCAATTGGTCCACGTTCACCGCATCCGTAGGCGCCACACCTGGTGCCACGTTGGTGATCACCATGTTGTTCGCATTGATGCCGGTGTTCGTCACGCTCGGGCCGCCCGTGATCGTGAGGCCGGCGTTGTTGATGACCGTGCCGCCGGCTGTCACGCTGGTGAAGCTCGGCGTCGCGCTGGTGGCGATCTGCACCTCGGAGCCGTTCTGCGTGATCGCGATGTTGTTTCCCGCCGTATAGGTGGCGGTGCCGCCCGGGGCAATGTTCTGCATGCTCGTGCCCGTTGCGGTGCCCGTGCCTGTCTGGGCCGTGGTCACGTTCCAACCCTTGCCGGCCGTGACGGCCACGTCATCGATTGCGGCGTTGGTGGCGAAGAGCTGCGAGCCGTTGATCGCGTCGGTCGAAGCCTTGGAGATCCGACCGGCCGCCACGTTGGTGATCGTGCGTTCAGCGCCGGCGGCACCGACACTCACCGTCGAACCCGGCGTGGTACCCGCGAAGTTGTAGGTCGTGCCGTTGATCACCGTGCTGGCTGTGCCGACCGCTGTGGCGGTGGTCGAGCCGGAGCCCAGTGCCACATCGTCCGCATTGTTGGCGACCGAATTCGCGCCCAGCGCCACGCTGTTCGCCGCTTTGGCGCCAGCCGTGTCGCCCACGGCGACACCGCCCGCGGCCGTGACGGACGCGGCGTTGCCGAGCGCCGTGGCGCGCGCCGCCGCGGCGTTCGCGCCGGGGCCGACCGCCGAAGCGCCCTCGCCGGAAGCGCTGGCGAATTCGCCGACCGCTAGGCTATTGGTGGCACTGGCATTGGAGAAGGCACCTACCGCCGTGGAGCCGCTGACGCCCGATGCCACGGCATTGACGCCGATCGCGGTGCTGCTGACAGCCGACGCCTTGGTGCCGGTGCCGATCGCGATGGCGTCGCCGGCCGACGCGCTCGACTGGAAGCCCTGCGCCACCGACTGATCGCCCGATGCCGAGGCTGCGACGCCGGCCGCCAGAGAGTTGGCCCCGGTCGCGCCGTTGTTGGTGTAGTTCGCCTGCTGCGTGCCGCCGTCGTTCACGCTGTAGTAGTGGGTGGGCGTGCTGGCCGCAATGGCCTGAATCGCTTGGTTGGCGGCGAACAACTGCGAGCCGTTGATGGCGTCGGTCGAGGTCGCAGAAATCCGCCCCGCCGCTACATTGGTGATGGTCCGCTCATTGCCCACGCTGCCCACGCTCACGGTGCTCGTCGGCGTGGTGCCCTGGAAGTTGTAGACCGTGCCGCCGATGGTCACGTTGGGGGTACCCACCGCTGTGGCCGTCACCGAGCCGGAGCCCAGCGCCACGTCGCCTGCATTGGCGGTCGCGCTCGCCGCATCGCCGATGGCCACGCCGCCTGCCTTGCCGACCGCGCCGGCCGTGGAGCCGTTGCCCAATGCCACCGACCCTTGGCCGATCGCCTTGTTGCCGTTGCCGATGGCCACTGCGCCGTTTGCCTGGTTGGCCGCGGTGGCCGAGGCGGTGCCGTCGCTGTTGGCGATGTTGTCCGCGCCACCGACGAAAGCGCCTGTGCCGCTCGCAAAACTCGGATCGCCGATGGCGACAGCGCCATTGCCATAGGCCGTGTTGCCGGAACCGATGGAGACGGCCTTGCCGCCGGTGGCGATGGCATTGGTACCCACAGCGACCGCTTCGGCGGAGTCTGCCTTCGCGTTCGTACCGAACGCGAGGGCATCGACCGCAGCCGCATTGGCTTGATAGCCCCCCGCAAAAGAACGCTCGGCGCTGGCTTTGGAACTCCATCCTGCCGCCACGGCAAAGTTGCCGCTGGCCGTGGAGCTGACGCCGACCGCCGTGGAGTTCCCTCCTGCAGCATTGGCGAACGTGCCCAGTGCGCTGGCGCCGGCTGCTGTGGCTTGGGCCGCGGCGCCAAGCGCTACTGCATTGATATTGCTTGCGATCGTGCCGGAACCCAGTGCCATTGCTGCAGCATCTGAAGCTGTCGCGTTCGGGCCGAGAGCCACTGCGCTGCCTGCAGTCGCCTTGCTCTGGAAGCCTATCGCGGTGGCGTTGCCCTGGGATGCCGTGACGTCCGTGCCGATGGCGACGGTGCTCTCGGCCAAGGCGCCGGTACCTACCGCGGTGCGCGAGCCGAGATAGACCGAATTGATCGTGGATGCGACCGACTGGAAGCCGATCGCGATCGCATTCTGGGCCGCTGCGTTGGCGCTGTTGCCTTGTGCGATGGTATCGAGGGCGAGTGCGTTTGCGCGGAATCCAAGGGCAATGCTGCGCAACCCAGTCGCCCTCGTATTGAAGCCGATGGCGGTAGCGTATGTGTTACTCGCGGTCACGTCCGTACCGATTCCGATTGAGCTCTCGCTCAGTGAACCGGTCGCCGGGGCAGTGCGAGCGCCAAGATAAATAGAGTTGACGCCAGAGGCTGTGGCTCCGGCGCCAACAGATACACCGTTGAATGCGGATCCTGTCGCGCCGCCGCCGACCGCGACTGCCCCCTCCGCTCCGGCGATGGCTTGTACACCCACGGCAACGCCGAACTTTCCAGTTGCCTGCGACTGCACGCCAATTCCGATGCCACCCAAGCCGCTGGAGGTGACGTCCGTGCCGATCGCGATGGAACTTTCGCTCAGTGCGCCTGTCCCGGGGGCGGCGCGTGCGCCCAGGTAGAGGGAATTCGTCGCCGAGGCAATGGCGCCATAGCCGAGGGTCGTGGCATTCAGCCCTGTGCTAGCGGCGTTGAAGCCGATGGCAGTGGCTCCTGCCATAGTCGCTTGAGACTGAAAGCCCGCGCACGTTGCACTGCCGCTGTAATAGTTGTAGGGCGCCGCAGCGCAGTTCACCTGCGCCTGCGCGAGCGAGGCCCCTCCGATTCCGATCATGGTGAGCAGCACACTCATGGCCCCCGCGCGCAAGTGTCCTTGAACGAACAGTGCGCGCAGAGTGGATGCGTTCACTACGCGACTGCTGCCTCGCTTGCCGCGAGCGCGAGTGTTTTCCGACGCCGCCACCCAGGCGCCAAGGGATTCATTCCAAATAGAACAATAAGTTGTATTCATGGGCTCCGTCCATTCGATTCAAAAACCGCTTCTCCCTGGGAATTTCTCAATTAACTGTTGTTAACAACTATTGATGACGACGTTAACGATTGCAACTTGGCCTGTTGCTTTTCGGAGCAATTTGATGGATTTAATTTAGATTTTTAAACGAACACTCACAAATAATAGTAATATAAAGTTACTAAGAAATTTATTTACTTACCACAATATGTTCGCCCCCGGATGTGACTTCTTGGCTGTTATTGGCATCTTTCATTGGGTGCAGAATGAATCGCACTGGCGTTTTGTGGCGTTTTGCCGGGATTGCAGGAAAGTTACGCGCGGAGCTGTTCTGACAGACAAGGCACCACCGGTCAGCGACCCGGGGAGAAGAGATACGCCCGTGCCTGAACCATCGCGCCCGACGATGAGTGCAATCAAAGAGCTGCCTGCGAGGTGAAACCGAAGGCTCCGGCGCTCAGCTCGCTTCCCAAGGAAGTTTCTCCAACGGAAATCCCCGCTCGCGGTCCCAGGCACTTGTCTTTCGAGACCTCACAGGGGGTCCCGGGCGGTGGCGCGGCTGTCATGCAACTGGGCAACCCAGAGCTGTGGGATACCTGCACCGGGCCTCTTGGTCACCCAGAGTCCTTCTCCGGATGCGAACAGGCCGGCATATCAATTCAGCTCTCACGAACCAGCAAGCACGAGATGCCTTCCTTTGCAAGGCATTGCGCTAAATGCCAGAGGTTTTTTGAGGCAGCCTATGCATTGTCGATGTTGCACATATGTCACGCCTCCGACTTCCCGACTCGTGCCGCCAAGAGCCGCTGTCGCGATTACATTGAAAAATGAATTGGTGCATTTCAATTTCAATAGGAATAAAAAGCTACAGATTAAAAATCCCCCATCGATGACGCCACGTAGGTGCGTGGCCATGAATTGAATCCATCCAATTCACGCGCGAACCTTCGTTCACACCGGGGGGCCTATTTCTTCTGGCGACGACCCTGCACTCGCGCACATGGCACACAGCCAGAGACACCGAGGACTTGCTGCAGGCTGTCGAGAGGCGCTCCTCATCCGTCGAGCCACGGGCCTCGACGTGAACAGTGCGCTGCTTCGTCGGCGGGTGCACGGCGACAAAGGAGACTCGGTCGCTCGCGCCCAAGCGACACCACCGACGGCGCAAGACGGGTTGCGCACTCGCAGACTGGATTGCTGCTTTGGCACCGCGGAGCCCGACGTCCCTGCCCGCCTCCTATGAACGTGGGATCCGTGAAGAGGCCCTGTTGGGGTCCACTGGCGCGCCAGGAAGGAAGGCACAGCAATGCCCCGACGGACCATTCACAACGCGACCGTGACCTTGAAGCTGCCGTTCGACATCGGCGCCAGCGCGGAACTCACTGCCTTGCGCGCAGCCGGCATCCCAGTCGACGCCATGGGCAATGCGGAACGAGGGTTTCTCTTCGTGCGGTCGACCAACGGCAGAAGAAGCCAGACCACATCTTTCGATGGTTTGCCGGCGAAGTGGGGCAGGTGCCCGGCTAACTGCGTGCGGTGGACGCTGCCGGCCCTTCAGCGACGGGCGCGAACCAGGTCGCCCCGGCCACTGGGCTCGAACATGTAGCCCACGCCCCAGATAGTCTGGATATAGGAAAACTCTCCGTCCTGCAGCAGCTTGCGCAGCCGAGAAACCTGCACGTCCAGACTGCGATCGAAGACACCGAGCTCACGTCCATGCGCGGCCAGGGCGAGCTTATCGCGCGACAGCGGTTGCCGTGCATGGCGGACCAAGACCTTCAGGAGGGCAATCTGGACCGTCGTGATGCCGAAGATCTTCCCATGCTTGCGCAGCGTACGCGTGCCCAGGTTGAACTCGAACGGTCCGAACTGCACGACCTCGTGGCCCATCGACGGGCCGCCCGGCTCCTCCTTGGGAGGCCGGCGTCGCAAGATTGACTGGATGCGCGCGCGCAGTTCGCGCGGGTTGAACGGCTTGCCGACGTAGTCGTCGGCTCCTATCGTCAAGCCCCGGATTCGGTCGGAATCCTCGGCCCTCGCGCTGAGGATGATGATCGGCGTGCGCAGGCCCTCGGCACGCAAGCGCCTGCAGACAGTGAAGCCGTCCTCACCCGGCAACAGGATGTCGAGCACGATGAGATCGACGACACGGCGAGCAAGGATTGAGGACAACGACCCGCCGCTGCGTGCCTCGAGCACCTCGTAGCCTGATTGCGAAAGATAGCCGCCGAGCAGTTGCCGCGCCTGCGGGTCGTCATCGGCGATGGCGATCACATCGGCTTGTGGAGACGCTGTCATGCCGATGGCGCGTTGGGACCAGGCAAGCAGATCCCGCGCCGCCACCTCGCGCGGCACTGTCTCAAGTTCGCCTTCGTCCAGATCGTCGTTGGCCTGGCGCCAAACTGCTTTCAAATTCATGGGAAACACCGGTCCATCCAGTCGATCGAGCACAAGCCTCAAGCAGGAACGAAGAGCCCCGATTTATAGGGCTGCGTTCGTTGATTGATCAAATCCATCAATCGACAGTGTCGGTGCGCCGCATCCTCGTTCCTTGTCGATGCCCCGCGCGCGCTTCATGGACACAGACACTCAAACGGGCCGCATGGCCGGTGAACTCAGGACCATAGAGGCACTGTGTGCAGCCCTGATCGCCAGTCATCCAAAGCCGAAGGCATTGCGCACAGCCTTCAAAGCGAGCAGCGGACAGTTGCTTGCGCTGGCCAGTACGTATGCGGGCGGCCCCGCATCCGTGCTTCCAAGCATGGAAGCGCTCGCGAACGCCTTTATGGAAGCGATCGGACACGCCGTCGAACGCAGACCGGGGCACTCTTGCTCGGCGCGCCCCAGCAGCGAAAACTTGCGTGCGCCACCGAGCGTCGACGATGCAGGGATGCTTTCAGGCTGCGGCGATTGAGCGGCTGCAAGCCGCCCGACGCCTTCGAGCGGGGGATGGCCCGCTGGCATCGAGGAGTGCCCAGTGATACGTCCTTGGGCAACCTCTACCAGCGCCAACGGGCCATCGCAACCAATAACGGTTTCGCCTCATCTCGTGCGCGAAGGATGCGTCGCGGATCATTTTCATGCCCCTGAATGGCCTGAAGAAATGAGACGGTGTGCCGCCGGCAAGAATTGCCGTCGAAGGAAATTTTGCTGCAAAAACTGCACGCGCTTCGCCATCAAGGATGTCCTTCATAGAACACGCTCTGCGGCAACGCAACCGGCTTCATCGCCGGGACGGGCCCGAGCTCGGCCAGGATGGCGAAAAGTTCGTCCACCCGATGCGCACAGGTATGGCGGTCACGTACCGTCGCGAGGCCCTGCTCCGCCAGTGACTGAGCGAGCGCAGGGTCCTCCAGCACGTCGCGCAAATGTCGCTGCATCGCTGCACCTCCACGCGCTACCAGATGATCGCGCCCTGGGGAGAACGAGCCCTCAGCGTCATTCCACCTGCCGCTGACCAGCGGAATGCCACAGGCGAGCGCCTCGAACATGCGGATGGCCGGAACACCCGGCAAGGCGTCCGCATGCGGTTTGTGCGGCACATGGATCGTCACCGCGTGGCGGGCGAACACAGCAGGCATCTTGAAATTGGGCAGCCATCCGGCGAAATCCGCGCCTGCCGAATACAGCTGGAAAAGTGCGCGATCGGAGTAGCGCACACCGTACACACGCGCCTTGAGTTCCAGCCGCCGCACGGGGCCGAGCACGAACTCCTCGATCTCTGCGACGCGCCTGCCGTCGCCCCAGTTGCCGATCCACACAAGCTCGCCGCGGCGGAGACCCGTCTTCTTCAGTGTCTTCACCGGGTGGAACCGCCGCACGTCAGCCGCTTCGTGCCAAGTCCACGCGTGTTGGGCCCAGCCTCGCGCGCGATACAGGTCCCGCACCACGTTACCGAGGGCGAGGACGCCGTCGTAGTGCGAAAGGTCGTAAGCAGCCATGGCGCGCTCGTCCGTCACCGCGCGGTGATGCGTGTCATGGAAGAGCAGCCGGTAACGGCCACCATCGCGACGGTGCTGCCCGATGCGACGCACCACCGAGTGATCGGTCCACTCATGGACCAGCACCACGTCGGCACCATCGAGCACCACGCTCAGATCGAGTGTGGAGCGATCGTAGGCGATGCTCGCAAGCTCGTGATAGCAACGCGCGAAATCGGCAAGGGGTGCGCGCCCATGCTCCGCCTCCAGGTTGGCGCGGCTCCAGCCCCGCCTCGGTTCGTAGACGACCACCTCGTGTCCGCGCGCGATGAGTTCGCTGCACAAGCCGCGCAGAAAATGTGCGTTCCCGTGGTTCCAATCCGAAACGAGCGAATGACAGAACATCACGAAACGCATGCGCCCCTGGCATGCAGGGTCGCTGCTAGAGCCGGCTTGCATCTGACTCTCCTCCGCCATGACGGCTTCGGCGATATGGCAATCCGCGTGCCCACGCAATCGCTCGTGGGTCCAGCCAGCACGTTGCGGTTTACCGGCCTCTGACGAGGCCCGGAGCAAAGCGCTCGCTCCCAGTGGAGTCAGAATCGCATGGAATCAACAGTCTCATGCGTCAATCGATCATCCTCGTCCCCGTCGGGGCGAAGCGGTTGGACACCCCTTCGAGCTGCGGCACGTTTCGGCAACGTCCTCTGCCCTATCGACGCCAAGGACGTGGACCATTTCGACAGGAAGAAGCGGGCGCGTTTCGAGAACAAGAAACGCGCCGATCGGAAAGCAAAGAAAACAATGGAATCCATCGACATTTCATCTGTGTACTACCTCGACGGCGTGGTCGTCGCACCCGACTTCGTGTTCCTGGCAACCCAGCTGAACACCCTGGATCCGCGCGAGACCGCACACACACGGATGTCGACATACAACCCGGCCGAGCAGGAGCTGCCATTCGGGTACTTCGATCTCGAGGACAACATCGTGTCGGTGCACGCGTACCGGACGTTGCCGCCAGACAAGAAGCGATTCGTCTGCCTCGGCGCACAAGGTGCTGTCCATTTCGTTCGCGGCAGTACGAGGGAGGTCCGCACCGAGCGGATTTCCGGCGCGGGGATGCTGGAGGGCAGCTTCGGTGGCCTGATGAGCCACCTGCGAGAGATCGACGGCCAGCTGTGGGCCTGCGGCCAGCACGGGCAGGTGTATCGCCGCTTCGGCGTCGACGACTGGCGCGAGAACGACCAGGGCATTCGCGTGAGGGTCGATCCTGCCCAGGATGGCGCCGATCGCATCGGCGAGATGCTGGAGGCCATCTCGACCGCACCGATGCTGAGTTGCATAGACGGTACCGGCGCCAGCGACGTCTACGTGGTGGGACTGCGCGGCTTCATGGCGCATTTCGACGGCGAGCAATGGACCGAGATCGGGTTACCAGTGAGTGAGCATCTGGAATGGGTGCGCTGCAACGGCCCGGATGAGGTCTGGGTGTGCGGGCACAACGGGACGCTGCTCAAGGGCAGCGCACGAACGGGGTTCCGGAGGCTGGGCCGCTCGGAGGATCGCCGGACGTTTGTCTGCCTAGCCCCATTCGACGGTGCGGTCTACCTCAGTACCGAGGACGGCCTCTTCCGGTTCGATGGGCAGTCGATTTCACGGGTGAAGTCGAAGCTCAAGCCCGAGTTGCAGGACGCATGGCGGCTGGACCGCGTCGACGGCGTGCTGTGGAGCATCGGGATCAGGGACCTGGCACGGTTTGACGGCAGGCAGTGGGTCCGGATCCATCATCCCGACAACGAGCCGATCCGCAGATGAGCCGGTCGCTTTTACCCTTCAACAGCAAACGCGTGTGACCCGGATTTCGAAACGGGCGCATCCCTTGAAATCACATCGGCATCGGCATCGGCAGCGACACGGTGAAGAGTGAGAACGGCACCGTCCTCGGCGTAGTCGGCGGTGAGTTTGCGGCGGCGCTCAGCACCTGGGTGCCTAGACCGGAAGCTTGTTTGCGCGCCCGTTCAGGTAAGCGGTCATCGCTGGACTCATGAATTGAGCAGGGATCTCGTCGGCCAGCTTTTGCGGATCGCCCAGCGCCAGGAAGCATTCCTCGTATTCGCGCTGCAACTCGAACTGCGATGGCAGCATCAGCAGGCTCTTGGGCGCCAGCATGAAGCACGCCCTGCGCACTGATGGCGTCAGTTGCTTGGACGGGATCATGCAAACCAATTCGAGAATCTCAGGCCGCCGCAGTGGACATTGCGGCGCAGCAGCGAAAGGTACGTGGCTTCGATGCGCGGTTCCTTCGGGATCTTGGCTGCGCAGGTGCAGTCACGCCATACCACGTCACGCCATTCTTCCAGCGTCTGCGGAGACGCCATCGAGGCAAGGCTGCGTCCTTTGCGCAATCCGTCCAGGGCCACTCCCAACGACAGCGGCGACTTCTTCAGCGGCTTCCTCAAGGCCGCGGGCACGCGGTCGTCGTCATCCGGATCCCGTTCCCGAGACATGTCGATGTACACGACCTTGTTGCTGCTCGCGGTCTCTCGGACATCGACAAAATGGTCGTCGTTAATCAATGCCTGGGCGAAAAGCTGGCCGCCCACAATCAGCTGGCCGTGGCTGTAGTGTCCATAGACCAATTCCTCCACGCGAAGGTCGCCACCAATCTCGACGTGGGCACCACCACAACTGACTTGCCGCGCACTGAGCGAACCGGCGACCAGCAGCATCGGGCCAGAGTCGGCGCCGGCGTTCACCAGTGCGCCCGTTATGTGCAGGTCCCCATCGATGCAAAGGCCGCGGATGCTTGCTCCAGCGGCCAAGTCTTACAGAGGCCCCTTGTGCGGCAGCATGGACAGCGTAGCGACGATCCCGCCATCGTCCCAGCCAGCCTCCCAATCCAGCGTCAGGTTGTCTTCAAGGTTCAGGTTGCCCGTGTGCACCAGCACGAGGTCCGACTGCTTCAGCCAGGAGGGACAAGAAAATGCAGTGGAGATTTCTCCGATTGTCTTCAGCGCAAACATTCCGTGTCCTTGAGTGTTGTCGGCGTTCAAACCTGGTCGGCCTTCATTGCGCCTTCAGCGAGCCAGCCGCGCTCCGGTACTTCTTCTTGAGCAGATCCCGGGGCGTCTTGCCCGCACGGTTGCGGACATCCCAGGAGGCACCCAGGTCGAGCAGCAACTGGATGCCGGGCAAGTCGTGCTCGCTGTCGACATGCCCGGCCATGAGGTGCAGCGCCGTGTTGCCGTCGGCATCCTGGGCATCGGCCTGCAGGCCCCAGCGCACCATCTGGGCCCACAGGGTGTTGGAATGGGTGTAGAGGCGGTGCCCCTGCTCCACCGCGAAGTGCAGGCAGGTCTGGCCCCGGGCGTTGCGCCAGCTCGGATCGAAAGGCAGGCGCTCGGCCAGCAGCCGGGCGCACTCAAGGTGCCTGCAGTAGGCCCAGGCGTTGTTTCCCTGCGAATCCGTCAGGGCCGGGTCGGCCCCGGCCGACAGGAAGGCCTGCACGGCCTCGGTGGGCGCGGTCTGCGACCATTCCTCCAGTACCTTCTGCAAGGGAGTGGTAGCCGTCTCGTCTGGCGCAGGGCGGGAGAGATCATTCACGTCCAGACCATGATCGAGCAGCAGCCTGATCTCCTCGAGCGAACGGGCGTAGTGCATGGCTGTGCGGCCTTGCAGGTCCCGCGCCCGCGGATTGGCGCCAGCGGCGAGAAGGCGGGCCTGGGTCACGGGGCCTGCGCGCATCAGCAGCGTGGTCGTCGCCACACCGGATGAGGTGTCCCACCCTACGTCAGGATTCGCACCCGCAGCGAGCATCGCGTCGAGCACAGCGAAGTACTCGTCGTCGGACAGTTGCTCGGCATCCAGCAGGCGGTGCAAGGCCGCGAAACGCTCTTCGGGCCAGGGGTCGACGCGGGCGCCGGCCTGGATCAGCCACAGCAGTGTCGGAGCCTTCGCAGTGGTCATTGCGGCCAAGAGCGGCAGCTCATGGGTGGCCAGCGAGGCGCCATGCCGCACCAGGCATTCCAGCATCGCGAGATCGTCACGCCGGGCGGCCAGGACCACGGCCGTGTTCTCCTTGTAGTAGTAGTCGTCCAGATCAGCGCAGTCCAGCTGGGCACCTGCGGCAATCGCTGCTTCGGCCGCCTTGACGCTCCCTTCGACCGCCGCCTTGAGCAGTGCGAAATCGGCGGGCGTGCTGGCACGCACGGGCTTGGGACGCACCGCGCCTTGCGCAGGGGCGTACGCAGGGTCGTCGGCCAGCCACACGCGCCAACGCGCGGCGACCGGGCCTGCACTGTCCCAACGCACGCGCTCGGAGCCCTCGTCGGCCGTGAACAGGTGCCAGCAATGCCAGGTCGAGCCCACGCAACCCAGCACGATCCAGCCACTGAGGAATTCGAACAGGTCGGCCGCGATCACATGACCGTGCGGGCCATCCTGTTCGTGACTGAAATAGCGCACCGGCCGGCAGTCAGGGTCTTCGCTGCGCAGGTCCAGCGCCAGCAAGTCGCCGTTGCGCAGTTCCATGAACGGCAGGTGCCGCTCCCAGAGGGCCTGCAACGCCGTGGCCTCGGCATCCTCTTGGTTCTCCCTCAGGTCCGCCACCCAGCCCTCGACCCAGTTGGACAACGCCCGCCCGCTGGCATCGATCTGCTCGACGTCCCAGAGCGTTCCGCCGCCGCTGTAGCAGGCGGCGAACTCGCCGTCCGGCTCGTCCTCGTCCGGCGCGCGCCAGCTGAAGGTACAAGCCGAAGCCTGGGTGAACAGCCAGCGCAGCTGCGCGGGCAAGGGGCGCCCCATGCGCCGCCTGAGTTGGGTGTCGAGCGCCTTCAGTTTTTTTTCGGGCAGCGGCTCGTCGAAGGTCAGGGGCTCGATCTGCCAGCCACGGCCAGCAGCCACCGACTCCATGGATGACAGCTGATCGTTCCAGGTCTTCCACAGGCGCGCGAGTCCGGCTGTGTCGGCCGGAGATACGGAGCCTGCGCAGCGCCAGGAAAGAACAACAGGAAAACGTGCAGCGGTCTTGGCGCTCTCGGGTGTCGGCATCGCGGGAATATGGCTCTAGCGGTTGATGATCATGGAGTAGACCGGGGGCGCCTGCGACCGGTCCACGAAAACATAGGCGGTTCCGTCCGAGCAAAAATTCGCCACCTCGGTGCCACCACCTTCCTCCAGGCTCACCCAGTTGTCGATCTGCAGCACCAGTCGACCGGGAGGTACCTGCTGCGCGCCATTGGCGGTCCAGTACGGCACGCCGCCGGCCTTGGTGCGCCAGGCGCTGGCCCAGTTGTGTGGGTGGGCGACCTCGTCAGGCAGGTCGGCGTGCCGGCCGTAGTCGTAAAAAGCGTCCTCCAACTCGGCGGGAACGCCGTCGTCGGCCGCATACCAATGCGTGATTGCGAGCTCGAGCAACACTTCGGGCAGGCCACCGTTTTCGGCCGCAGGCGCCGGCGTCGGCGCATTTGCCAGCGCCTGATGCGGCACTGTGAAGACGGCGTTGGCACCTCCATCGGCCTCCCAGAAGCTACACACGCTGTCCCATTCGCACTTGAAGACGAACAGCACTTCGCCGTCCTGCACGCCAGGCAACGCGCAGGCGTCGGCCGGCAACTGGGCCAGATGGCTCATGGGACGGCCGCATTCCTTGCAGACAGGCCACATCGGTGCGGGCAGGCCCCAGGGCAGCCCGCCCAGCTTGGGCACCACGCCCGGCGGCGCACCTCGGCGAAAGCGGGGGTAGTGGCTCAACATGGTGGGATAAGAACGCTCTCGCGCTTCAGGTCAGTCAGATTCATTCATTGGCCTTTTGCTCGCACAGTTCGCGCTGCATGGCCGCGGCGCTGAAGATCCGGGTCCTATGGCCGTCCCGCTTGTAGGCTGCGCCACCGTAGCCGACCAACAGCAGGACGCCATCTCCCACACAGAGGTTGCCGGCGCAAGTCCCCATGTGATCGGGCAGCTCTGCGCTTTCGACCTTGTCGTTGTGGATGTGCCAGACCCCGTAGTCGGAAGTCGCCCAGACCCGGTCTTCGTACCAGACCATGTCCTTGAAAGGCAGCGACATCGAGCCCTCGTGAATCCGCTGCCAACGCGCGCCCCGTCCCTTGAAGGTCGTGCCCTGCTCGCTACTGATGTAGACCTGCCCATCGCCGGCGCAAACTACCGTTTCCAAGTCGATGTCGCAGGGGAAGTCGAGCCTCCGCCAGGTCTGGCCATCGAAGTGCCAGACATTGCCGGCGTTGGTCATCGAATTCGGCCCGCACCATGCCCGACCGCCCTGGCCAGGCTACGCGTTTCCGCTTCACCTTCGCCATGGCAAGAACTTGCGGCCGGTGGCGCTTCATTTCCCTGACGCATTCGTACTCGTCCCATTGAACCAGCAGGAACTGCACCTGGGAGTTCCCGCCAAGTCCCTCACGGCTGTCTCACTCATCGGAGTGCTCGGTCACGGCGTGATGACCGCATTCAGAAGTGTGAACATGAGGAGTCGCTGGAGACCGCTCCACTCGCTTCGCGGTAGCGGTGATCGACCTCGCTCCAACGCAACACTGGCAGCACGTAGCCGCCGCCAACGGCTGGGTCGTCCACCTGGCCGCGGATTTCCTGCGGTACGCCTTTGCGCCACAGGCCAACGCGCAGCGTCAACGCCCGCGGCTGATCATGGGGAAAAAGTTCGCGCAAGCCACCCACACAACGGAAATCGCGATCGACCAGCAGCGGTTTGGGAAAGTCCTCCCACGGCGCGTTGGCAGGACGTCCCCGGAAGTACTCCTCGGCGAAGACCGAAATCAACGCAATTTGTGACTGAGCGCCGGGCGCCGCCAACTCGCAGCGGCGCACAGCTTCGGCATAGGGCTTCCAAGGTCGCGGCAGCCGGGCACGGTCCTCCACGGACAGCGACACGCAGGCTTCGGGCAATAGGACTTGCCATGCCGCAGCACTTTTCATGGCAGCGGTGGCCGACCTCGTCGACGGCCCTCTGGCATCAGCCCGAACGACCAACGGTGCCGCGAGCATCCATATCGCCAGCGCCCCCACCACGCTACGGAACGGTCCTATTCTCTTTTCAACCAGTTGCCGCGGGTGATGAGACTGCCCGGCAACATTCTCGATACGACCCTTTAGGCTTGCCGGGAACTCTGTGTTTGCGCCAGCACCTTCGGTCATTCGCAGTATCCCGTGTCCCAGGCGCGCATGCCGTACCTCACCTGCACCAGCCGCCGGTCCCCCGTCTGGTCGGCCACCAGGCAGAAACTGGCATCCTGCCCTCGCGTCGGATCGGATGAGTCCGATGAGCGCGTATTGAGATAGACCCGATACACCCTGCCGGCCCGCAGCGCCGGTGCGGAGGCAGGCGAGGCAGTGGCGCCGTCCAGGATCTGGCCATAGACGACGCAATTCGCGGGAGACATCTTCAAGGAGGACGCAAGGTCAGGTGCCATCGACCAGACCGTGTTCACCGGTTTCGTGGAGCTGTCGCTGAGGATCACCGCCTGCAGCAGAAACGAAGGCCCCCGCTTCGCTTCCTTGTCGCTGATCGTGAAGCATGGCTGTCCGTCTTGCAGCCGGACTTCGGCCTCTCCAATGCGCGACATGGCGCAGG
Organism: Variovorax sp. 160MFSha2.1; assembly: GCF_048305075.1. NCBI lineage: Bacteria > Pseudomonadati > Pseudomonadota > Betaproteobacteria > Burkholderiales > Comamonadaceae > Variovorax > Variovorax sp. 160MFSha2.1. The sequence continues at coordinate 468,167 of NZ_CP157625.1, read as the reverse complement.
CGTTGTCGAGCCAGACAGACAAACCCATGACCATCAAAGACGCAAGGCGGGCACGAAACACCACTCCGGTTGTCAAGAAAGGCACTCGTCAACTCTTGAAGAAATGAGCAGTGTAAGCAACGCCGAGTCACACGCCCGCCTCGGCCTGCACTTGAAATCTTTCCTCGTAGTTCAGGAAGCCGCCTCTGCCCAACGGCCTGCGGTGCATGCCCGGACAACCGTCGCGCCATGCAATGCACAGGCAGGCTCAGGACCTGAAATCCGCGGCTGTGCGCCCCATGGCCGCAGCCATGCGGTCAAGGCAACCAGCCCACGGTGCCGCAGGCTTTCAACGGCGTTGATTCGCCCCGCACGCGCAGACCGTATCGTTCCTCATCGCCAACGCCGTCGATGACATGCGAAGCACCATCGAACGGCACCACCAGCACAGGCTGGCAGGCGCTGTAGGCACCCGCCACGCCCGGGTTGACGCCGCGTACGACGAACGCGATCCACCGTCCGTCCGGCGACCAGGTCGCACCCTGCATCGACAGTCGCACGTCGTTGTCGCGCGCCAGCCGCCCACCGGGCTCTGTGAGCAGCTTCACCTCGCTGCCGTCGATGCGCGCCGTGAAGAGCAGCCCGAGCGGCACGCGTGTGCGTGTGTCCATCGTCAGCAGCACGTGCCTGCCGTCGGGACTGGCCTTCAGCCGCGCTCCCTCGGGATCAACACCCCGCGGCAGCGCCAATCGGCCCTGCGACACGATGCCGCCGCCGGGCCGAGCGACGACCAGCGTGTCGCCTGCCAGATAGACGTAACGCCCATCGGGCAGCCAGTCGATCGCCTGTGTCGCGCCATCGCTCGGATAGCGCAGCGGTGAGCCGTTGTCGATCAGCTTTAGGCCGCGCGTGATGACGAACAGCCGCGGCTTGCCGTCGCCGTTCGGCCACCAATAGCCCGCCAGCAGGCGTCCGTCGGGCGAGGGAACGGCCGAACGGAATTTCGGATCGAGGCCACGCTCGCGCAGCGGCTGTAACGCAATGCCCCCGTCCTCGCGCAAAGAACGGCCATCGAAGAAGGCCAGGTTGCCAATGGGATCGGTGCGCACCAATGTCCCGCTGCCGCCGGGCTGGCCGGGCCGCCAGACGTCGGCGCTGCTTTGCGCCTCGCCCGCCGGGCTGCGCGGCAGTATCTGCGAACGGCCGCTGGCCAGCTCGATCAGGTGCGTGTCGAAGGCGCGGCCGCGGCCGCTCTCGACGAGCAGCTTGCCCGGCAAGCGCGACGACAAGGTCGTGGGTGGCTCTGCTGCGACGGCCGGCCCAGCGCCCATCGCCATCCAGACCACCACTGTCGCAAGCATCGATCGCAAAGCGAGCCGCGCCCTGCGTCCCGTGTTCAGCAATCCATCATGAGCCATTGCCAACCATCCCTCGCCTTCATGCATTCGTCGATGACGCTCTTCGGACCTCGGCGCCGTTGCCGGTTCCAATGCGCAAGGTCAGATCACCCGTTGCTGGCCGGCGTGGTCGGAGCGGACTGTATCAGCAGCAAAAAAACATTGAAACCTCGTCACACGACTTCCATGCACGCTCAAGTGCACCCGTGGCATGCCGATCGAATCACCTTGAAAATGGCACGATGCTGAACTGGCTCAAAAAGGTCGCGCCGACGCGAGCATCGACGCTGGAGCGGCGGCTCGTCGACTACCCGGCCTACGACCTGCCTCACCCCGGCGGAGGCGAAACGCTGACCCTCTTGCAAGCGCAAGGCAACCTGCATGCCTTGATGACGCAGCGCGAGTCCCGGTTGAAGGCGTTGACCACGCTACTGCGCGACGAGGCCGCCATCGACATCGAGCCCGTGCTGGCGGGGGCCGAGCCCGGCGCGCTGCTCGATGCCTTGCACCTGTGGATGAACGAGGTGATGCCGGCGCTGCACGACCAGCACGCTGCGCTCGCATCCTCTGCGCGCTGGCTGGGCAGCAAGCGCAACGGGGACGAGATCGTCTTCTCGTTCCTGAGTGATCTCGGCCTGCTGCTGGGCGAACTGATCACCCTTGGCCGTCCCAATTTCCAATGGGCGCTGGACCTGGCCCCGCGCAACGGGCGCGCACGGATGCTCAGTTGGCGGCGTCCGGTGCTGCTTGCTCACCGGCCCGACGGCAGCCAGGTCGTGCTGGACGTCGAGGACCTCGTGGTGCACCGGTTCGTCCAGCCGCGCGGGAGCGCGCTGGTGCTCAACGAATGGGGCCGCGTCGTACAGGATGCCCGCTGCGGCCTGTACGACCGGGCGCTCTGAGAGCCCTCGGCGGAAGACGGCCATGCAGCAGCATCAGGACACACAGCAGGTCACGATCACGGCCGCCGCGAGGATCACGTAGACGTAGCGTGCATCCTGCCCCCAGAACACCGGATACCAAGCACAGCAGGTCGCGCAGGGGCCCCCCACCGATGTGCCGGACGCAATCACGACCACGCCAAGCCGGTCCAGCCCCGCGCGGCCCGCTGCAACGACGCCGCTGAGCGCAAACACGGAAAACCCGGTGAAATCCAGCACCTGCAGCAGCACTACGCATCGCTCACCGAGGCTTTCTTGCAGACGGGAATCCGAGCGTCTGGGTGTCGGCGGCATGCGGCAAGAGCTGCCTGTGCCTCAATGCCCGAATGCATGCGGCCAGTCGCAACAGTGGCTCGACGTGGCCTCATGGAATGCGCTCTTCGGATCCTCCTCGCCGATCAATACAACGATATTGTCAAGTGCATCAGCCGGATTGAACCCGAGGCCCTCGCGTGCCATGCCCTTTGAGGGCTCGGCAATGTTCGATCCGGGTCCTACTTGACAGCGCTCCCAGTCAATCATGCACCCTGGACGTATTACGCCCCTCCTGTTTGGCAAGATACAGGGCTTCGTCCGCCGCCTTCAGAAGCTCAGACGGCGTGCTGCAGAGCGAGGGGATTTCGGCCGCCACGCCTAGGCTGACGGATACTTGACCCAACGCCGACGCTGCATGGGGGATCTGCAGATCGATGACAGCAAGCCGTGCCCTTTGCGCGACCTCGAGCGCTCCTTCGGCGTCCGTCGCGGGTAGCAACAGAACCATTTCCTCGCCGCCATAGCGCGCAACAAGCTCCGAGCGCCGGACCGTCGCGCGCAGCGCATGGGCAACCCGACGCAAGCACTCGTCGCCCTCGAGATGGCCGTACAGATCGTTGTACTTCTTGAACTCGTCCACATCGACCATGACGATCGCTAGCGCTGTCTGGCTTGCCTGGGCCTGCGCGAAGGCAAGTAGCAGGCGCGAATCGAAATAGCGGCGGTTGGCCAGCCCCGTCAGCCCGTCTTCCTGGGCGAGATGCTCCAAGCGCTCGTTGGCCTCCGCCAGCGCATCCCGAGCGCTGCGCAAATGTGATTCGGCCACCAGTCGTCTGCGCATCGATCGGATCAGGTAGCGTCCCGACACGCTAACGAGCAGGCACAGGAGAACAACCCAGATCGTTTGATAGATCGACGCGAACTTCCATTCCTTGAGCGCTTCGTACTTGCCCACGGCTACCGTCACACGAAGCGGATAGTTCAACAGGCTTTCGAAACTGATGATCCGGGTAATGCCATCGATAGCGGAGCGCGCTTCGATGGTGCCGGAACGCGATGACTGGAAGCGCCGTTGCAACGGAGAGTCGGTGTTGCGCCTGCCCATATCGGCCTCCCGGAAGGGTCTGCGAACCAGGAGCTGGTCGGTCCCGAACACTGCGATGGATCCCTGCCTACCGATCTGAAAGCGCTCCAGGACAGAGAGCAGGTCCTTGACGCTGAGCGTGACCAGCACCACACCGGCGAACTTGCCGGTCGGGTCGTTGATTCGTCGGGACACCGGGACCACCCACTCGCCGGAAGAGCGGCTTATGATGGGACCGCCAATCAGCGCACGGGCACTCGGATTGGTTCGGTGATAGACAAAATACTCGCGGTCTGAATTATTGCGTGAGCCCGCTGCGATCGCTTCCGAATGGACGAGCCAGCGGCCTTGTTCGTCGTAGACGAAGATTCCCTTGATGGCCTGAATCTCCGACACATGGTTCACGAGGACCGGCTGAAGGCGCTCGAGTGTCTCGGGCACGACGTCCGCACGTTCGAGTTCGAAGACGATGCCGGAGATGATGTGCTCGGCCAGGGCGACGGTACTTTCGACTTGCTGACTGACCGCGCGCGCCAGATTGGTGTTCGCCCGCGCAATCTGCTCGTCTTCTGCCGCGCGAGCGCGCATGATCAACCAACCATTCATGACCAGCAATGCCCCGCACACGAAGATCACAAACAGAGTAGTGCCGTGGATCACGCGGCTTCTTTGCCTATCCGATTCTCGAGTGAGAGAAGCCGCATCGTCGTTCGTCCATGAGCCGAAGGACGTGTCCGGAGTCTTCTCACGTAGCGTGGGAGAGGAAGCTTTTCTCATCGGCGGGATGGCTCCACGAAGCAGCATCGAGCGTCAGGCTCGGACCAGATATATCCGCGCGAATCTGAACATCGCAGCAGCCAAGTTCATATTGCGCTGGGCAGATCAACCATAGCCTTCGCAAGACCTCGACGCTGTGAGATGAGACCGCTTTCTGCATGCTGCGCCACCTGAGACCGCGCGAGTAAAGCTCCTGCCGTTGCGTCCCCCCGCGCGGCAAGCTCTCAAGCGACTCCATCGCTGAACGTACCGATGGATGAATCGCCGTCCTCTGCGGTACATCGGAACGACTGACGATCTCGTACGCAGGCGAAAACCATGCATTCGAAGGTTCGCGCGCGTTGCGAATTCCGCCAAATTTCTTAAAGGGCTGCGAACGACCTGCCTCTGATCTCCGTAGCACAGTCCCAGAGCGGTCGGGCGGCCATCTCTCATTGCGTAGGTACGCTTCATGCTTTCGAGCCTGGATCGTCAAGTCCTGACGCCTCGCAGCAAGGAAGCCGCCGTCCCGACACATCTGGCAGTGCCTGCAGACACTGGAGGGAGATATAGCTATGAGCGGTCAGCGCCGCAGTCTCGCCCTGCAGCGCAGTCGCTGCGCCTACCGGCATGCGCCGAACTCTCGGGCGGCTTCACACTGGCCCTGGGCGAGCGGCGGCAACGCCAAGTCAAGAGTTTGGTGAAGGGCTCGATCGGGCGTGCCTGTGCATTGATGAAGTGACGGGTGACTCCGACATCGAGCTTCAACACGCAAGCGCAGCGCCACAGTTGAGGAAGGGCCGCTGCAGAAGACCGAACCGACCCAAGCGGCCTCCTACGTCAGTCGAGTTGGCATTGCTCCGATCGATTCGCAAAAGCGAAATGGATTCAGGCCAGGCTCGGGGGCCTCTCCTTGAGCCAGAGCCCAAAATCCATCATCACACTTACCACGGGCCTGAGGCGCTCGCCATCGACCGTCAACTCGTATTCGACTTTTACGGGAGCAGTTTGGTGCACCGTGCGCCTGACGAGGCCTGCTTCTTCGAGTGCTCGAAGGTCGAGGGTAAGGGACCGCGGGGAGATACGCGGCAAGTCCCGACGCAGTTCATTGAATCGCTTCGGCCCGTCGACGAGATAGGACACCAGAAGCAGCCGCCAGCGTCCGCCCAGCAAGCGCATGGCCTCTTCGACAGAGCAGCCGGAGACGTTCGATTTCATAGCACATCCACCAGAGAAGGTCCGCCGGTATAGTTTTTTAACCTATGTGCAATTTTATTGCCTTCTTCCAAATCTATCCCTGGTGCATAGCATCGTCCTCAGGTGCTCTGTTTCGGAGGCGCCACTTTCTGCAACCACCACGGAAATTCTATGAGGCTGTACTACATGCCAGGCGCTTGCTCACTGTCACCACACATCGTCGCCAATGAACTTGGCTTGGACGTGAGCTTGGTCAAGGTTGACTACAAAACCCACAGGACAGTCGACGGCCGCGACTTTCGCGAACTCAGCCCCTTTGGCTACGTTCCCTTGCTTGAACTCGATGACGGCACTTTGCTGCGTGAAGGCCCCGCGATCGTTCAGTACCTTGCCGACCTGAAGCCCGAGTCGCAACTGGCTCCCTCGAATGGCACCATGGATCGCTATCGATTGCAGGAGTGGCTGAGCTTCCTCACCTCGGAGATCCACAAGGGCTTCATCCCGCTCCTGTACGCGGGGCTAGCTGGCAAGTACGGCGCCGGGACGGCCAAGCCGAAACTGGAAAAGCGCTACGCCTGGCTGGACGAGCAACTGCTCGGCAAGGACTACCTGATGGGAGATATCTACACCGTGGCCGACGCGTACCTGTACTCGCTCACGCAGTGGGGGCAAGCGTCGTGGCTGGAATCGGTTTACAAGACCAACATCCACTTCGACGGTCTGCAGAATCTCAAATACTGGTACGAACGGATGCGTGCGAGACCCGCAGTGCGCAGGTCGCTGGACGCGGAAGGTCTCAAGTAGGCATCAGCAGGAGCGCCACAGCCAAGGGTCGGGCCATTCGTGCAGTATGAAAACGTGCCAAGGCAAGCAACTTCTGGATGCTTGGCCCTTGCTCATGCAGGGAAAATCGATCCTGGGGCGAGCCGCGGGATCGATATTGCTCGAAGGCTTGCCGCATAGTCTCGACTTGAAGCCGCCAATGGCGGCCCCGTAGAACGCATGAATGCTGTCACCGAAAGTCGCACCTTGGTCCAAGATGCCTTTGCCAATCCCAAAAGTTGGGCGTCGAGCATGGCAACGGCGGAGGCGGTTCTACGCAAGGCGTTGAATGACGCACCTGACGATGTTGCCCTGCTCACATGCCTTGGCGCGGTGCTTTGTGATCAAGGCAAACACCGGCACGCTGCTGAGTTGCTCGAAAAGGCTGTGCGACTTGGTTCGACCGACAGAAACACGCACTACAACCTCGGCGTCGCGTTGCTCGCGTCCGCTCGCCCGGCGCAGGCAACGGCTGCATTCAAGAGGGCCAAGGGCTTCACTGCTTCGCCCAGGACTTGGGAAGCGTATTTTGATGCGCAGGCTCAATAGAGAGATCGACGATCGCGTGGAGGCTTTGGGTGTCTTGGGCACACCGCGAACGAAACTCGAACGGCCGCCAGCACAGCGTCCAGGCATGGTCAGTGGCAAAGAGGGCGATGCTGGCGAGCAGGCCAGATGACGGGTTGCGGTGATTTATATCTCGATATCAAGTATCTTGACATCGAATTAAATATTCGACATAGTGCCGGTGCGAGGGGCATGGGTAGCCGGTTAGGTAGAACTTTGCACAGAGATGGATATGAAGGATCGGGCAAAGCGCGCGCAGGAAGAGTGGGAGCGGGAACGGCCGGACGTCGATGCCAAGGTCATGGCTCTGATAGGACGATTGCTGGAAGCGACCCAGCTCCTTGAGCGCGACTGGTTCTCTCCGCTTGCCGCGCAGTTCCAGCTGCACCAGGGCGAATTCGACGTCATCGCCACTTTGCGTCGTGCGGGAGCGCCTTACGCTTTGACGCCCACGAAACTGTATGAAGGACTGATGCTGTCGTCGGGCGCCATGACCAGTCGTCTGGACCGACTGGAACGCAAGGGGCTGATTGAGCGCGCGCCCACTCCCAGCGACCGACGAAGTATCTTGGTGAGACTCACGCCTGCCGGATTGGCGCTCATCGAAAGGCTTCTGCCGTTGCACGTCGCCAATGAGCAACTCGCATTGGCATCGCTGAGCCAGAAGGATCAGAAGCAACTCGGTGATTTGCTGACCAAGCTCGTCGCCGGCCTGCGCAAGAAGCCTTCAACTTGACGGTGATTGATCATGACGGCGAATGTCCGCGCTTGAACCTCCCTCAGGTGATTCAATCGTGGTACCGCGGTCGCAAGTTCTGTTCGGGCTTTTCGGCATGACCTTTCATTGCCAGCACAAGCCCCTGCGTTGCAAGACCTCAGGCCGCAGCCCACTCCAGTGCCTGGCCCACGCGGTCCAGCGCGGCGGCAAGCTCTGCGTTCGTCGCGAGGCCGAAGCCGAGGCGGAATACACGAGGTTCGTCACCGAACCAGGGGCCGGGTGCAAGGCGGACATCACATTCGTGCAATGCCGTCCGAAAGTGCTGAAGCGCCGCGTCGTCATAGACCTGCGGCTTCAGCCGCACGCAGCACAGCGCGCCAGCGTCCGGGGGCACCCATTCGATCCGTTCGGCATGGCGACCGATCCAGGCTTCGAGCGTTCCCAGGTTGTGCGCGAGATGCTGCCGCCGAGCGGCGACAATGTGCTCCCCTTGCTTCAGGACCGCGACTGCCAGTGCTTCGTCCAGTGGCGAGCACGAGATCACGGTGTTGAACTTCGCCGTGACCAGCGATTGCCGCAACGTCGCGTCGCGCACGATCGCCCAGCCGATGCGCAGCCCCGCGGCGCCATGGCACTTGGAGAGCGACGCCACGGTGACCACCCGAGGTCCCAGCGCGCTGGCGCTGGGTGCCGTCGGATCAACGCCGTAAGCCGCCTCGCGGTAGGTCTCATCGACGATCAGCCACGCGTCAGGTGCGTGGGCGCGCATGAGCTCGGCCACCTCGTGCAGCATCGAAGGCGATATCGCGACACCCGACGGATTCTGCGGCGAAGCGAGACTCACGATCCGGGTCTTCGGCGACAGCAGCGCCTGCAGCGCCCGAACATCGAGCCGGTAGCCAGTGTCGAAGTTCAGCGCCAGCGAGCGCACGGTCGCGCCAACTGCGCCGAGCGCATTGCGTACGAGCGGAAAGGCCGGCTGCGCGATCACTGCTTCGTCGCCTGGCCTGCAGAGCGTAAGGGCAAGGAGAAATAGTGCATGCATGCCTCCGACGGTGATGACCACATCGCCCGCATTCACGTCGTAACGGGTGGCGATCTGCGCACGCAGCGCCGCATCGCCCGCCGCAGTGCCGTAGCCCAGCTGAAGCGCGCCGAGCTCTGCGCGGTCCGAATCGAACAGCGCGTCGAGTCGGAGGTTCGGCCCCACGCTCTCGGCCAGGTCGTGACGCGGCGCGCTCGAAATCAGCGAGATGATGTCGTTGTTCGGAAATCGATCCATAGCTTCTTGTATTCGTCTTGTGTGGCTGCCATCGATGGTGCGAGCTTTCAGGCGTAGATAACAGCCACAGTTTTTTGAAATTCGCACGGAGACAGTTGAAGCCATGTCGTTTGAAGCACGCCCCACCGGTGATTCCGATTCACGACTCGCTACACGGTTTCGCTACGAAGAGCTCGCCGATTTCATTGCTGGACTCGTCGAAAGCGGCACTTTGCCCGCTGGAAGCCGCGCGCCGTCATTGCGTGAAATCAGCGCCCAGCACCGTGCAAGCCTGAACACTGTGGTGCAGGCCTACAAGGTGCTCGAGGATCGCGGGGTGCTTGAGGTGCGACCGCGGTCGGGCTACTACGTTGCGCGCATGTCCGCAGCGTTGCCGCTGCCGGCTCCCCCGCGCCCGCCGCTGCATCCGACCAAGGTGGCGGTGTCGGGCCTGATGCTGCAACTGCTCGAGAACGCATCGAACGAGGCCTACGTACCGCTGGGCTGCGCCATACCGAGCGCGCGGATCCTTGCCTCCTCGAAACTCGACCGCATCCTGGCGCGCACCGCACGCGTGAAGGGCTCGCTCCTCAACACCTACTCGCCGCCGCGCGGTGAGCTGCCGCTGCGCATGGAAATTGCGCGCCGCGCCATGCGCTTCGGACAGGCGCTTTCGCCCGACGCCATCGCCGTCACCTGCGGCTGCACCGAAGCCCTGGCACTCGCACTCGATGCGGTCACCGAACCTGGCGATGCGGTCGCGATCGAGTCGCCGACATACTTTGGCCTCCTCCAAGTGTTACGCATGCGCGGCCTCCGGGTTGTGGAGCTGCCAACCGATGCCGAGACCGGCGTGGTGGTCAACGCGCTGCGCGAGGTGCTCGTCGCAGGCCGGGTGCGCGCCTGCGTCCTGGCCTCAAGCTTCCAGAATCCGATGGGATTCACGATGTCGTTGGAGAATCGCCGCGAAGTGCTGCGCCTGCTTGCGACGCACCGCGTGCCACTGATCGAAGACGACGTCTACGGTGACATTCATTTCGGCAAGGAGCGGCCGATTCCCTTCAGTGCGCTCGATCGCCACGACAACACCATCTACTGTGGTTCATTCTCGAAGACGCTGGCGCCGGGCTATCGAATCGGGTGGGTCGTGCCGGGGCGTCACATGGCACGCGTGCTCGAGAGCAAACTCGCCTCGACGCTAGCCACTCCGGTGCTGGCACAGACTGCGCTTGCAGAATTTCTCTCTAACGGCGACTACGACCGTCATCTGCGCCGCCTGCGCCGTCAATTCGCCGACACGCTGGAGCGCATGTCGCGCACCATCGGACAGGCCTTTCCGCCGGGCACCACGGTCACGCGACCAGAAGGTAATTTCGTGTTGTGGCTTGAGTTGCCCAAGACTGTCGACACACGGGCGTTGTTCGTGCAAGCGCTGAAGAAAGGGGTGTGCTTCGCTCCCGGCGTGGTGTTCTCAGCGAGTGGGCGCTATGCGCACTGCATGCGGCTGAGTGGGGGCTACGGATGGGACGCGCGCATCGAGAAGGGCCTGCGTACATTGGGAGCGCTCGCAGCGGAAGCGTTGCGCTGAGCAAGGACGATGTTGCAGAGACGGCGAAGTCAAGTTGTTCAGCCTGGCATCGACAAGCTGCATCGATGCAGCACATGATCATCCCGCCGTGTAGTCCTACTGGGCGTGCGAGTTGCGGGTGCGTCCGGCCGAGAAGGCCGGCGCGACACACGTCAAAGCGATCAAGGCACGCAAGCAGTCGCCGCTTTACCCCCGCTACCGTTACGACGACCGGGCAATCGGACAGAGTCCATTGACACCGACAATCGCAGGCTGCTCACGCATTACGACGGGGCCAATCAACTCGTCGACGTGCAGGTGTTCGACCAGGCCGCCAGTCGCATCTGTAGCTACGCCTATGACGCCCATGACGCCATGGCCGACGTATGCGCAAGTTCGTCAAAGAGCACATTCATCCCGAGGGCCAAGAAAGCAAAACAGTCTACGAATGGGATGGCGACAGACTGATACGCACCGAGCACACCCGCCCAGACCGCAAGCAAACCACGCATACGACCTACGAACTGGGCAGCTTCACGCCGCTGGGCACGGCTTGGCCTGAGTGGCACCGCGCCGGCGGCCGGAATCATCCGGCCGACGCTTCGAGCGTGTTGTTCATCAGCTCTCGTTGGTAGCTGCGCGAAACCCGCGATGCCCGTACATGGGCCCGGACCGAGGGACAGAGTCAACGCGCGATCCACAGGGCAACTATGCCGTGGCAACCATCAGCACACCATCGATAGCAAAGATGAAGAGCATCGGTCCCTCGAGCACGGGCCACGCACCGGCTTCCTGACGACGGTGCTTTCCCAGCATCAGGACGTTCACCATGAACTGGCTCGCATGCGCCAGGGCCAGCGCCGCAGCGAACAGCGCCCGCTGACCGCGTTCGGGGAAAAGGTCTGCGGACACGAGCAGCAACAGGCAGAACACTGCGAACGCCAGGTTGAGCCCGCCTAGGAAGCGGATCGCGTCGCTGAGCGTATGGAACAACGGACTCGTGCGTTGAGCGCGCGCAGCGAGCATCCGGGCCGCGGCGTGCGGGCGCAACGAAAAATGAAACGCACCCATCCCGAACCACAGGGTGTTCAGGGCCAAGAGGATCGTCCAGCCTGCCAGTTGCATCGCCTTCACTTTAAGGTCAATAATATTGACATGAAAGATGCTACCGAAAAATCGCCGCCCACCGAAGCCCCCGCGATCAGTGGACTGCAAGTGCTCCAGGCCATGCAGGCCGGGCGCATCGAGCGATCGAGCATCGCGCACACGATGCCCATGCAATTGACGAGCGTTCAGCCAGGCGAGGTCTGCATGACCGTCACGCCCGACGCGCGCCACCTGAATCCGGCGGGCATGGTGCACGGTGGCTTCGCGGCGACCTGCCTCGATGGCGCGGCCGCGCTGGCGCTTTTTTCTGCGTTGGACGCCGGCACGCCATATTCGACCGTGGACCTCAACGTGAAGTACGTGCGCCCACTGGTGGCCGGCATCGGCTATGTGGCCACCGCCCGCTTGCTCGAGAAGACGCGCAGCATGGGCGTATGCAATGCGGAGATTCGCGGCCAGGACGGCAAGCTGCATGCACTCGCTTCGGCGACGCTGATGATCAAGCCGGCCTGAGCATGCACTCATCGCGTGGTGAACTGCTGCATCCCGTGCGCGGGTGCTGTGCGGCCTTCGCGGCGCGCGATCTCGATGCGCTGTGCGCGCTGGTGACGCCCGACTCCGAGTTCGAAGCCCCCGGGCTCCCCGATTTCATGCCGTGGGCGGGTGCCCATCATGGACACGACGGCGTCCGCAGGTTCGTTGCCGCCCTGGATGCGCACCTGATCTTCCACGCCTTCGAACCCGCGCGCTTCCTCGTCGACGAAGAGGCCGCATCAGCGGTCGCGGCCGGCAAGGCCGTGTGCACGTCACGCGCAACGCAGCGCCGCTACGACAATCAATGGGCACATCTCTTCGAAGTGGCAGCCGGCAGGGTCGCTCGGTTTCGCGAGTACCCCGACACGGCTGCACAGCTCGCCGCGATCCACCCCTGGTGGCCCGCCGGCCCGCTGTCTGTCCACGGCCGCTAGGCCAGCCGGGCCAGCGCGGTCATCACCTTGCGCCAGGCGTCCTGCTCATTGGGCGACACCGTCTGCAGTGCGGATTCCATCGCCTCGCGTTCGTTTTTCGAGGCCTGCTTCTCGATGCGCGCGCCCAGCGCCGTCAGCCGCAGCCTCTTCGAGCGGTGCTCGTTCGCATCGCGTTCGGCCACGACGTAGCCGGCGTCCTGAAGGAACTTGAGAGGGCGGTGCATCGCCTGCTTCGTCACGCCCAGGAGTTCGATCAGCTGCCCGATCGAGATGCCTTCGGCGCGCGCCACCGCGTAAAGCAGGCGATGGTGCACGCGCGAGAGGCCGTGCTCCGCCAGGAAGGCATCGGCCTTGACCACGAGGCCCCGAAAGGCGAAGTGCATGAGCAGCAACGCGCCATCCTGTGGATGGAGTTCGCGCATGCCCGCACGGGCAACGCGCGGCAGTTCGAAAGCCGGGTTCGGCACATGAATCGGCTTGGAGGAAGTCTTGGGCATACCTTGTCGTCACGCACGGGGCCATGCTCGGCGCGCCGGCGCAGCTTTTTCCGCGATGTGGCCGCGGAATCGCATCCGGCCAGTTGGCACGTCGGGAATGCCAGCAATCTCGACCCGCTTGGAAGCGCGGCAGTGGAGTTCACCAACCATCGCACAAGCATAGCGCAGCGTTCGCAGCACGTGCCGTTTCTCGCGCGAGGAAGTGGTCGGCTGGGCCAGCTTGCCGATCAGCTGTGCGAAGACCACAGCCGCGCGAACTCGGTCGAGAGCAACTACCTGGCCTCGCGCACGGGCCGCAGGTGGATCTCGGCACGGCGATTGTGCATGCGCCCACTTCTGTGGCATTGCTTGCAACCGGTTGGGTCTGCCCCCGCCCCTCGGGCGATCCAACGCTCTTTCGCGACGCGTGATCGACCAGATAGGCCTCGACGCTCCGCGCACGGGGTTGCGACAGGGTCATGTAGCGATCGGATTGCCGGCGCTGTCCGCATGGCCGACCACGCAGGCGGTGACGCCAGGTTCCTGCGCGATGGTCTGGGCCACCTGGTCAAGCACGCGGCGAAATGCGGTCTGATCGTCGCACTGTCCGTATCGAAGGCGACCTGGCTGGGAACGCTGACCTTCAGGGAGCCGCCCGGCTGTTCGATGAACCGCGTGCCGGCATCGACTGTCCGGCGGTTGAGCTTGTTGCGAATGCTGCTCCAGTTGTAGCCGAGGCCTGCTGTAGCGACCGCCCCCGCTGCAGCGCCGATGACCGTGCTCTTCTTGTCGCGGCCGATCGCTCGCCGGCTCCAGTCTCACACGAGCACCGGGCCGAAGCGCAAACACACTTTCAGGGCCAACAGCGCTCGACGCAGGCCCTCCTGCGCCTGGCGCTGCTGCCGGCATCCGCTCGGCTATCCTTCGCCCGCCGCGGCCGCAGGCGCTTTGCCTTTGCCGTGCCAGCGATGAACGCCAGACCGATCCACCTCTTGCCTGAGAGAAAGACCTCGCTCCATGTTCCGAACCTTGCTCAAGTCCAAGATCCACCGCGTCGCGGTCACAGACTGCGAACTGCACTACGAGGGCTCGTGCGCCATCGACGAGGACCTGCTCGATGCGGCCAACCTGGCCGAGAACGAGCAGGTCCACATCTGGAACATCAACAACGGCGAGCGTTTCGTCACCTACGCCATCCGTGGCGAGAGGGGAAGCGGCATCATCTCGGTCAACGGCTCGGCCGCACGCCGTGCGTCGGTCGGCGACCTGATCATCATTGCGGCCTTCGGCCTGGTGCCGGAAGACCATGTGAAGAGCTACCAGCCCAAGCTGGTGTTCGTGGACGGTGCCAATCGCATCAAGGAAGAGCGCGCCCACATCCCGGTGCAGGCCGCCTCGGGCGAAGCTGCCATCGCCTGAAGACGCCGAGCACCCATCGCGATGAACGAGATTTCGGCCGATATCGTCGCGCAGGCCATCGAATTGCTCGGCGCGGACGGGGCGACCGAGGAACGTCTGGCCGATCAGTTCATCGCCCTGATCGGTGACGACATGGGCACCCGCCGCCTGCGCGACTGCATTCCCGAAGCCTTCGGTCTGGTGCTGGCCTCGCATCTGTGCCCGACCCTGAAGCTGCCGGACTATTTCCAGGCGCTCGATGCGAACGGGACGTGGCAGCGCATTCCACTGCGCGCCGAGTCCGCTTTCGTGCATGCCCTGCCGATCGCGCTGCACATCTTTCACCACGGACCTCGGGCACGCTTTCGAAACATCGCCGACATGAGCTCCGTGGTCGCTGCCTTGAACAACGCCCTGAACGCAGGCGACTCGCTCGACGGATGCACCCTCCATGGTCCTCAGATGCAAGGCCTTCCGGCAAGCCTCTACGAGGTCCCACCCGATTCGGGTACCGATCCGCCAGGACACTGAGCATCGGCAGGCTTGGAGGAAGCGTCTGCAGCTTTGGGCTGTTGCTTCGAGCGGCCGGCAATCGCTACCAATTTCTCGATCTGGTGACGCCGCTGCCCAGCGTTCCATTACGCTTGCACGTTCAGCATCCTCTTCGATCTCCCAAGCGGCTTTCAGCGCCCCCAGAGGCTCCACTTGTCCCGACGCATCGACGCCTACAGCGTGCGCCTTTCTGTCTCTGCCGCGCGAGCGGCTTGATCGTGCGCGGCGCGGCGCACATCGCTGCTTCGGCGCTGAGCCGTCGTATCGCCGACCTCGAGCACGCTACTTGCTCACCGACCTCATCGGTGGACAGGTCCAGCTGGGCTTCGTTTCGATTTCGCAGGTCGCGCCGCAGATCAAGGCCGGCGCGCTGCGAGCGCTGGCCATCTCGACACCGACGCGTTCCGCCGCGCTGCCGGATGTTCCCACGCTGGCAGAAGCCGGCGCGCGGAAGTACAGCTTCGATGCTTGGATCGCGCTCATTGGCCCGGCAGTGCTGCCCAAGGCCATCGTCGATGCCGACCATGCTGCCATCAAGGCGGCCCTGGCGTCACCGGAAGCGCAAGCGGCCGTGGCTGCACAAGGCCTCAACATCCTGCATACCGGGCCCGATCTCGCACCCGCGTTCTTTCAATCCGAAATGACGAAGCATCAGAAGCTTGTGAAACAGTCCGGCGCGACGCTGGATTGAGCGCGCGGAAGCCTTGCGTGCACCGACGGCGACGGCAGTGAGGACTCGATCCGGACCGGGCCTCCCACAGGCTGAGTACGGCCACGGCGTGGGATCCAACGCGCCGCACCGGCAAGCGCCGTCGTCGCGAGCGGCAGTCCACCGCCTTCGGCGACGGCCGCCCTCCCAATCAGAAGGAGCGTCCCCCCACGTGCTGCAGCGAGCCCGATCTCGTCCGGGCCGTCGAAAAGCCTCCACGGGCCATCCCAGCACAAGCTTCATCGTTGCGCGCAGAGCGAGGGGGACACGATGACCCATGAGATCTTGTTGAGCGGCGACGGCGCGAGCCCTCAGGAGCACACACCGCCTGGGAGGGCTTTCGGTGAACGCTCCATGACCATCTGGATCGCCCGCAGCGACTCAAGCCTACCTGGCATGGGCCGAACATTTCAGAAGCGAGCCACAAAACGACGCGCAATGGCGCCTCCCCCGCGCTTTGCTGCTGGCCAAGGCTGCCGCCGAGAAAGAAGGCCAGAGGGAGCGCGGCGCGATCGTCGGCACCTTCGAGATGCGGTTGACGATCCCGGACTAGGACGGCCCGCAGGCTTTCGGCGGTTGGCGCCGAGGGCCGGCGTTCGCCCAGGGACGGACAACGCTCGTCTTCACCGGTCGTGCCGTCCGCTGCCGGAACTGACGTGCCACGGGACTGTCCCTCCAGACCACGGCCCTGCCTTCATCGATGGGCTCGCGCCCGTAGACGATCCAGCCATCGCACACGGTACCGATGGGCTCGACGACCTCGAAGCACTCGGTGCGCGCAGCCGCGAACGACGTGAAGACGATGCCAGCGCCGTAGCGGCCTTCCTCCAGGCCGGCCTGGACTGCGAGCACCGTGGGTTCATGGACTTTTTCCGGCCACGCGGAGAGGTCGGCATAGCTTTGCGTGGCAGGCTGCACGCCCACCCTGGAGGCGTTTTCCTCGCTTCCCTTGGCCTGCACAAGCGCCATCGGCTGGCTCGGAGATACGAAGGCGTCGACCACCACCATGGCGTTGCGATAGGTGCCCGTGATCTCCGCTGCCGCGGGATGAACGGCGCACTGCAGCAGGTAGTCGGCTTCGCCGGCCACCAAAGCACGCGCGCCGCTGTGGAAGTCGTCGAACAGGGCGACGCGTGCGAGCTGTTCGAGTCCGTGCGCGGCGAGGTACTGCTCGAGAACGAAGTGGTGGTTGCTGCCTCGCGGGCCCAGTGTCGAAAAGATGATCATGTGTTTCAACGGCAAAACAGGACGGCCAAGGGAGGCTCGCCTCCAGCCGGAAGCCTCGCGGGGCGTACGGCAGTGGAGATGCCAGAGGGTGTGCCTCGAGCCCCTTGCGATCCGGTGGAGGAGAGGTGGCTTCATGCAGCAGCGGCAGGTGCGCCGATGATCTCGTCCTCCAGCCTGCAGGTCTCGGCGATGATGAGTTCGTAGAGGGCGCGCAGGAACGGCGGGCTCATGCCGTGTTCGGCGGCAAAGGCCGCCGCCCGCTCCTGCACCACGCCGATGCGGTGCGGCTGCATCATCGCAATCGCATGGTCGCGCTTGTGCTGCCCGATGCGACAGCAGCAGTCCAGTCGCTGTCTCAGGGTCTCCAGCAGCGTGCGGTCCAAGCCGTCGAGTTCGTCGCGCAGTGACTGCAGGATCCGCTCGGCGGCAGCGCTCTGAGCGGAAGAAGATGAAGGAGAGATCGCCTCAGGGGCCGCGGCCGACGCGTCCGCGCCGCCGTGCAGGCGTTGGGATGGGGTAGTCATGCCTGCTCTCCTCATTCGAGCTTGATGCCCTGGCTCGCGATGATCTGCGTGAGCGCCGCCGTGTCAGTCTTCACCCGATGGAGCAATGCGTCGCCCGAGATCCCGACGGCCTCGTAGCCGTGCTGGAAGAGCTTCTGCTGCACCTCGGGCGAGCGGATGATCTCCGCGAGGACCTCGTTCAGGCGCCGCGCGATGGGCGCCGGCAGGCTGGCGGGAGCGGCAGCCGCGGTCCAGATCTCAAGCTCGAACCCTTTGAGCCCCGCTTCCTGCAAGCTCGGATAGTCCGGCACGAGCGCGGATCGGCGCGCCGAGGTGACCCCGATCGCGCGCAGCTTTCCGGCCTTGACCTGGGGTTCGGCAAGGCCCGGCGGCAGCAGGGCGAGTTGCAGCTGCCCGCCGCCCAGAGCGGTGATGACCTGTGGATTGCCCTGGTAGGGCACATGCACGGCCCCGATGCCGGTGCGGGCCTTCAGCAGCTCCATGCCGAGGTGGCCGATCGTGCCGATGCCCGGCGTGCCGTAGCTCCACTTGTTGCCAGCGGCGCGCGCCGCATCAAGAAAACCCCGCGCGTCGGTCTTCGCGACTTCCGGGGTTGCAGCGAGCACCAGCGGCGCCGTGCAGATGATGCTCAAGGGCATCAGATCCTTCTGCGGGTCGTAGGAGATCGACGGATTCAGGACCTTGGCGATGGTCATGTTGCCATTGATGAGGATGCCCACGGTGTGCCGATCGGAGGACTTCGCGACGATGTCCGCCGCGATGTTCCCACTGGCGCCGGGCCGGTTCTCCACGATCACGGGTTGGCCCAGCGCCTTCGCCAGTGGGTCGGCAAGCACGCGCGCCACGAAGTCGGGAGAGGAGCCGCCGCCGAAGCCCACGACCAGACGCACTGGCCGCGTCGGCCAGTTCAGCGCCTCGACTGGAGGACCCGAGGTCCCCGGGGAGTGCGCTTCAGCGCGCGCAGCGCCGATGTGCTGCGCGCAGGCCGCGCCAGCCCAAACGAGGGCGCCGGTCAGGCACATCAGGCGCGCGAAAGGTGATCGAGACAGCAGAAGGGACATGATGTTGGAAGTTGAAATGGGGGCGCCAGTCTTTCGTCGACAGCGCTCCCGATCAACTCCTGCTTGGTACGCAAGAAGCTGTCTATGACCTCCACACGCGGCAGGCCCGTCTGCCCCCTGACAAGCGCAGTGCCGCGCATGTGTGCTTGCCTGCGATGCAAGTTCGCTACGGCGCGCCCAACAATCTCGACCTGCCGGCACACCGGCCGATGGCGCGCCCGTGCCGCACCGCGGCCGTGCCAGACACCGCCCTTCAGGACTTCGACAGGTACATCGCCGTGGTGGCCGGCGACGCATGGCCGAGGTTGTTCTGCACCACCGCCAGCGGTACTGGCGCGCGCCCTTCTCTTCCACGCAGGGCATGGGCCCCATGGGAGTGCCGCAGCCAGTGCGTGCTGGCCTTTCTCAGCTGTGCGGCTTCGGCCGCTTCGAGGCCGAGCGCGGCACGCGCGAGAAAGGCCTTGATGGCTTGGTAGAGCCCCGAAGGCGACCAGGCGGCGGGATGCTCGGCCCCCGTGCCGAAGCGGGCCAGCAAAGGAACACCGCGGTTGCCGGGCGCATCCACCTGCCGATCAAAACCATGGCGCGCCAGCTCCTGTCCCAACTCATCGATCAATTCGATCGGCACCGGCACCTGCCGACGCTCCCCGCGCTTGCCAGTCACCGACAACAGCCAGTCGCTGTCGCCGCGAACAGAGGATGGCCCCGGCTGCAGGTCCTCGCAGCGCACACCTGTGATCTCGGCCAAGCGCAGCCCGGTGGCATAGAGCCAGCGCATGCCCCGGCGCAGCCGCCGTCCAGGTTCGGTGTCCACATGGCTTCGCAACAATCCATCGAGGTGATCCCACTGCGCGAAGCTCAGCATCCGTTGGGCGCCGAGGCGACCCTGCGCATCGGGCGGCAGTGCCGATTGCGCAAAGGGATTGCCCACCACGTAACCCTGCTGCACCAGAAAAGCGAACAGGCTGCGAAGAATGATCAGCGACTGGCGCAGCGCGACCGGCGTCAGCGCGCCTTCCAGCGGTCGCCACATGGGGGACCAGCGCTGGTGATGGCGCGCACCGCACCACTGGGCAGGCGGATTCTCCAGAAAGGCCTGGTAGGCCTGTGCATCCTCGCTCGTGAGCGAAGAGAGCGCCTTGCCACGCTCCAGCACCGCCCACAGCAGCAGCCGCTCCGCTTCCTTTCGATAGGAGCGCTGCGTGGAACTCATGGATGTGCGGGTCGCGTCGGCGCTTCCCTTGGCAGCGAGCCACGCACCGACGGCCGCGTGGTCGTCAGACGCCGCAAGCCGGCAGGCCTCCCGCGGGGCGCGGCAGGAGCCCGCGCGGCCGTCCAACTCGGCGGGCAGCACGAATTTCTCGTAGGGCAACAAGGCGGTGGCGGCCGGCACGACCCCGTGCAAGACGGACGACGCCAATTGCGCGCGCGGCACGCTGGCGTGAGCGCTCACATGCAGTCCGAGCACCTGCTCGTTCGCGTGCAGCCAGTCCAGTATTCGCGCGGCCTTGCGCTGGCCCACGCCCGGCACCTGAACCCACCAGCGCGCCCCGCTGCGGTTGACGTGCGCCACCAGCGTGGCCAGTGTCGCCAGCCCCGCGCGCTCCAGCCGCTCGGCCAGTGCCGGATGCAGCCAAGCCGCCACGCTGTCTGCCGGGCGCGGGTCTTGGGCGACCAGGCGCTCCAGCCAGTGCAACGCCTCGAGCTGGCGCTCGATGACGCGCGTACGGCGCGAGGGCTGGCCGCGACCCCGTCCCGATGCACCACCGCCTTGCGCGAAGGCCGCCTCGTAGGCCTCGATCTGCTCGGCTTCCGAGAAATCCTCCAGACCCTGGGCTTGCGCGAACTCGGCCAGGCTCGGCAGCGCCGGCGTCGCGGTGAAACGCTCGGGGTCCAGCAGGATCAAGCGCGCCGTACCCGGCTTGCGCTCGCGGCGCGCGGCTGCGGCAAAAGCATCCCGGATCCAGGCGATCGTGCGGCGCACGGTGCGCAGGTCGACATGCTCGCCCTCCAGCCGCAGGTAGCGCTCCCAGCTGGCGCGCTCGTCCACGCCCTGGGCGAGCGCACGCATGAAGGCGAAATGGCCGCGGTGGAGCTTGCGCGGAGGGACCTTCTTCACGGGGATGGCGCAGCTACGGAGCCCGGTCGGCTCCTCCAGAACTTCCACCAGCGGCGCGGCTCGGTCTCCGGCGGTCGCGGCAACTGCTGGGCTCGGCTGACACGAACGCGCTGGCGCCACTCGACTTCCAACGCATGGGCGACGCCATAAGCCCGCGTGTCCCCGCGCGCGGCACGCGCGCGCCACTCGCGGGACAGACGCTCGAGTTCGTCATCGTCCAGCGACGCCAATTCTTCACGGCTCGGCACGGGATGGCGGCTCATCGGCTCAGCCCCCTCCCCCGCCCTTGCGGATCGGCGTGCACGGCGCTGCCGGGATTCCAACCTCTTTGCCCCGGTCCAGGTTGGCCCGCGCCCTGCCGCCCGGGATGCACACCGGCGTCACTGGCGCGCCCACCAAGGACATCCTTCCTCGTGCTCACGACAACCCCCATTGCTTTGTATTCCTCGATGCTATCGGTCCACCGTCCCTGGGTCCTGCGAAATCATCCCGCCCCCTAGCGTGTTTTTGCCGCTGGACCAGATCCATTCCAGCCAAGGCCGGCATCATTCACATAATCATCAATGATAATTTGTGCTGTCGGGACGCGCAAACCAAAGAAGGCAGTCGCAGGTCCTTCGCTAAGTGGTTGATCTATAGGGATTTTTTGCGCACGATGGCCGAGCACCACGATCCGGTTCCCGCTGGACTTTGGCACGCTGTTGAGCGGTTGCCTTCGCTTTGCGCTGCAACTGGCTGTGCAACCTAAGGATTCCGCCATGCAAGGCTCAAGCCGGCATCCTCGCTCCCACCTTCTGTCCCGGCAGGCTGCGGTCGTCTGTATTGCTCAAGTCGATCCCAGCAGTCCTCGCGGCCCTGAGCACGTTTCTTGCGCGTGCATTTCGTTGACGCCAAGTCCTTGGATCGGAACTTGCCGGAACGATCACGGGCCCGCCATCTTGGACTGCGCATGAAGCCTGTGGTTGCCACGTCTTCGGCACCCCCTGATCGCGCTCGTCGTATGTGCAACTTTTTGGGATTTCAGCACGCGGCATTGTGGACATGGAGTGAGTGCAAACTTTCAACTGGTGATCAGTAATCCTTCAGATAAGAACCGGAGGATGGAGGTGTTTACAGGGAAGCTAGGGTGGAAACCTGGTTTCCACCGTCAGGGAGCATCCCGACGTGCGATTGCCACACGCATCAGAATCGTCCACCAGATCGTCCCACCGGGTCGCGAACCACGAAGCTGCCGGGACCGAGGGCGCCCTGTGCGCAGCGGTGGGTCGTCCAGCAGAAGCACATCCGGATCGGGCAGCCTCTCGCGCCCGATCGTTCGACACTTGGCCTTGAGTGCGCCCGATGGAACTGGGCTATAGGAAAAACAGTCTGGACGGGAAGATGCCGGGAGCCAGACACCGGCGGGGAAATCTGGGTCATGCCGAGCGCCGTCGCTGACCCGATTTCAGCCTGCCCCCTGCCCTGTCCGGCCACAGTGGGCACCATTTCCCAACGGTGCTCACGTGCCCGGCGGGGGGTCTCTGCTCAGCCGAGCAGCCGAACCTTTTGCAGAATCTCGGACATGGATTTCAGCAATGCCTCCGGCGCGAGTTCGGACACGGTGCCAGGCAGCAAGGTCAATTTGATGGTGCCGTCGGGCGCCCGCAGGCAGGAGCCCACTGTCTTGCCTTCGCTCTCGATGGCGAGCTTTTCCGGCTTTGCGCCCGCATCCAGTCCCAGCAGTCGCGCCACCACCGCAGCCGGCGCGAGCTTCAGGCCGCGCAGCTTCTCGGCGCGCTTCAGGACGCTGCGGCGGTCCTTGTCGAGTGCCGCATTGAGCTGTTCTGCGTGCCGGTGCTGCACCTCGAGGGGACTGCGGAAACACTCGATCACGGCCGATGGCAATTGCGCTACCATCAGCGCCTTGCGAACCCAGGTGTGGCTCCTGCCCACCTTCTCGGCCAGTTGGCGCTGGGTCGGGAACAGCTGCTCGTCCAGTGCTCGCTGGTACATCACGCCCTGCTCGTACGCGGAGAGATCCGAACGCTCCCGGTTCTCACGGTCCATCGCCGTGAACAACTCGATGTCGCCCAGCTCGTCGAGCCAGATCGCGGCCAGCACAGGGATGCCGAGATCCAGGCATGCGCGATGACGCCGGTGACCGAACACCAGCTCGTAGCGTCCCGGCTCATCCGCCAAGGCGCGCACCAGGATCGGCTGCACATTGCCGCCGGCCTGCTCGATGTCGGCCTTCAGCGCAGCGAACTCCGAGGTCTCGAACGACGTGGGATGGCGATTGGCCCAGCGCGAGGCGCGGATCGTCGTGGGGTCGAGCTTGCGCGTGGGCGTCGAGCCATCGTGCTGAAGCAACCGCTCGCGCAGGGCGGCGAGCTCTCCTTCCACGGCCTGCATCTGGCCGCGGAATGCGAGCATCTGACCTGGTCCCGTGCGCGGGGCGATGGCGCCTGTCTGGGCTGGTGGAAACCTGGTTTCCACCACGGGCGGGACAGCCACGCCGGGCAACACTGGGGGTGCCGGTATGTGAGCGACCGGCGCTGCGGCAGCAGGCACCGGTTCGGGGATCGACAGTCCTGCGGTCAAGGCTTCGAGGCGTTTGCGTGTACTAGCCATTGGAACCTCCTTGGCGGTGGAAACCTGGTTTCCAGGCGAAGCGCTCGGCGCCCGACTGACGGAATGCGAACGCCCCCTGGCATCGCGATCGCTGTGGAAACCAGGTTTCCACAAAGCACGTACGACGCCGCTCCCAGGCCTGGAAACCAGGTTTCCAGGCAGGACCGGCAGCGGAGAACAAACGACGCGAGATCCACCGCGCGCAGGAGCTTTCAGTCCTCCGCGAGAGACCGCCAGCCGGTTCGCCCGCCCCGTGAGTCAAGCGACGCGGTGCCGGTTGGCCCGTGGAAACCTGGTTTCCACCCAGCGTTTGCATGCCCTTCGAAAGAAGTGATGTCTTCCTCATTGCACCTGTGCCTTGTCCGACCAGCTGCTCACCACGGACTGCTCGACCAAGTCGACGAAGGCGTCATAGGCATCCGAAGCGCGCTTGTAGGTCTTGGCAGCGCCTTCGTACTTCTGCACGTCATAGACGGTTGCGAACTCGGCCGCCTTGTTGCTCGTCACGCTGGTCTTCGGGATTTCCACCGGCAGCGTGTATTCCCCATACGTGGCCTGGATCCACTGGCGCACGGCCGGCGTGGCCGGGTCGCTCGGGTCCACCCGGCTGAGCAGCACGTGGAGGAAGTCGAAGGCCTTGCCGGCCATGTCGCCGCCTTGCGCATCGAGGTTGGCGCCCAGGTCTGCGAGCAGCGACCAGAACTGCGCGGACGAGGCGAAGTCCAGGCCCGAGGGTGGCACCGGGACCACGATCCCGTTGGCCGCCCACAGCGCGTTGATGGTCACGTAGGACAGCGAAGGGGGCGTGTCGATGACGATCACGTCATAGAGATCGCGCACGCTTTCCAGGCCGGCGTTGAGCACATCCCAGAAACGCGCGCCCGGCTCCTGCATCTGCCGCGCCGGCAGTGCGAACTCGGCCGAGAAAAGGAAAGGGGCCGCAGCCACCAGGTCGAGCCCATCCCAGTAGGTCGAGCGGATCGCGTAGCGGATGTCGGACTGACTGCCATCGCACAGTGGTGCGATCGTCATGTCCTCGCTGATCTCCGCTTCGGGCAGCAGACCGTGCAGGGTCGTGAGCGACCCCTGCGGATCGGTGTCGATAGCCAGCACCCGGTGGCCGCGCAGGCTCAGTCCCTGCGCCAGAACCATGGCGGTCGTCGTTTTGGCGACGCCGCCCTTGAAGTTGCCCACCGCGATCGTGAATGCCTTTTTCCCAGCCGGGCGCATCTTGTCCGCGCGATAGGTCCGGGTCCAGCTGCGCAGCTCGCTGAGTTCGAAGTTGCGCTTGCCGCCGGCCGGCGTCAGCCGGCCACTGGGCAGATCTTCCTTAGTGATGCGGTAAGCCACATGCGCCTTGTCGACGCCGCACAAGGCTGCCAGCTGGGCGGTGGAGTAGATCGGCGCGACCTTGCGCGCTTCGGGCGCCAGCAGGCGGCCACGGATTTGCTCGACCATCGAGCCGGCACGCACGGCCAACGCCGCGATGCGCGGCATGTCGATGCGTGCGCGAGCAGGGGAGGGGGGCAAGGAAGAAGAGGGGGCGGACGTGGAAACCTGGTTTCCAGCACCGGCAGGGGCGGGCAATGCCATGAAGAATAGCCTTATTCGACAGAATTCAGCCATTCTATGGGATTCCGTCGAATGAACAAGATCCGCAAAGAACCCAGGCAATCGACCCTGTCAATTGTGAGAGGGTTTGGGGACCAAGGTGAGGTTCTTTGGGATTCTCCTTCAGGTGCAGGCGTCCGAGGCGAACAAAATCACCGTCGATCCACCAGTCACCCCTCCTTGCACCCGGCTTCAGCCGCGTTCCTGGGGCGAACCCATGCGTCCACGGTCCCTTTACGGCCCACATCGCTTGGCGCCCCCCAATCCACTCACGTCAAATCCCAACCGCTCACACGTCAAGCGCCTTCAAACCCCATCCGATCTCACATTTAATCCCAAAACCTCTCACACGAAATCCCAATCGTGCTCACATCAATGCATGCAAGTCCTTGTCAGCGTTCAGAAAATCGCTTCGTCAAATCTTCAATCCCTTCAAGTGTTTCTTTTCAAAGTCTCAAGAGGGGTCCAGCGTGCGTTTGTAAATTGACCGATTCACAAAACAACGGCATGATGTGAAACTGCAGATATCTGAAAGAGGCCTCATGGAAGACGGCGAAGTTCCGCGACAGCCGCTCAAACCGCCGCCGGCCCCTGATGAACAAAGCGTTGCCAAGGCCAACGAGGCCATCGCGATCCGACCCAAGCGGGGCCGCCTCACGCTGCTGTCGCGCCGTATCTACAACGCGCTGCTCTACCACTCTCAACGCCAGGGCGTTGACGAACCCGTCTACAAGCTCGCCCTCAGTGAACTGATTGGCGATGCCCGTTTCAACTCCAACAACACGGAACTGCTGAAATCGCACCTGCGCGACATGCAGGCGACCACCATCGAATGGTCGACCAGCGGCACCGGCCTGAAGCGCTGGGTTTCCTCCCAGTTGCTCGGAACCGTCACCATCGAGGAACAGGGCAGGGGCCGGCCCTGCACCATCACCTGGCGCTATCCCGAGGAGATCCGCGAACGGCTGGTCAAGCCGCACCAGTACACCCGAGTGCTGCTGGAGATCAGCGGCCAGATGCGCAGCTACCCGGCTGCCGTTCTCTACGAGATCGGCGCACGCTACCTGAGTTCGCCGAGCCGGCTGTCCATGCGCGAGGACGTTCTGTGGTGGGCGGCCGTGCTCACTGGGCGCAGCGACATCACCGAGGTCGACTACCGCTTTCTCAAGCGCGATGTCATCAGCAAGGCACTGGCCGAGATCGATGCCCTGTGTGAGGACTTCAGCCTCGAGCTCATCGAACACAAGCAGGGGCGGCGCGTCGAGGAGATCCAGTTCCGCGTCCTGCCCAAGCTGCAGCAGCGCCTGGGCGCCGCAGACGATCCGAGCCGCAACGTGTTCGACCTCGAACTTGTCGGCAAGCTCATCGCGCTCGGCCTGAAGCAGGACGAAGCCCAGGATCTGTACGCGACCACGGACGAAGGGCAGTTGCGCGGCACCCTCGAGCACGTGGAGCAACGTCTTCGCAGCCAGGCGCTACCGGAACTCAAATCACCGGCGGCGTATTTCAAGGACGCGCTGAAGAAGGGATATGCAGGCGTGAAGGGGGCCATCGAAGTCTCCGAACCGGCATCCGCGCTTACGCTGACCCGGGGACGGGCCGCTGCGCCCAGCGGCGAGGACCGCATGCACCGCATCCGCGAGTTGTGGGAGAACGACCGCATGCAAAAGGCCAAGGCGCTCTATCTGGAGATGCCCGAGACCATGCAGGCCGAGATGCGGTCGCGCTTCGAAGCCGAACGGCTCGCACAGATCGCCGCACCCATTGCGCGGGCCTGGCGCCGCGACGGGCCAGCCAGCCGCATCGCGGCGACGACCTTCCATCGCTGGCTGGCACAGGTCACCTGGCCCGAGGAGCCCTCGGATCGTGTGCTGCTTGATTTCGCGCTGGCCCAGGGCGTCGCGGGAATGTAGGCCGCTTCGTCGCGCCGCATTGGTCAGGCCAACGCTTTAGCGCGACCCACCCGGGCCGCTGCCGGGCAGGAAGACCCGTGCCTCAGGCTCCAGATCGTGGTTCCCACACGCAGGAGTCTCTCGACGTTGATATCGTAGGAGCTGCCTTGCGTGTCTTCCCTCGCGATCAGCTCGGCGACGACGTCAAGCGCATCCGCTGGCGCGTACCCCAAACCCTCGCGCCCCATTTCAACGATGGTTGCCAAGATCTTTGTTCTGTCCATAGGAAAGGCCGACAGGGACGGTAAACGCTGCACCTTGGCCTCGGGTCCCTGATCTCGTACAGGCAAGCCCGTTGCGCTACGAGATCTCAGGGCGCGACGGCATCAGTCGTCGTCATACCCGTCGTAATCGTGGTAGTGGTAATGGTTGCTGTGATAGCTGTTGTGCTCGACGCGCAGCGAGGTGACCGGCGCTTGTGAGGCTGGTGCTATCGGTCGGTAGTAGACCGGAGGCACGGGACGCAGGAGAACCGGCGGAGGGTCGTACCAAGGCGCAGGCACGACATAGGCCGGCGCGGGCTCGTAGTAGATCGGCGCTGGTGCGAGGACGGCAGGCGCGGGTACGCTGATGCCGAAAGACCAGCTTACCCCCGCAGTCGCGAACGATGCGGCCATCAGCGCGGAGACAGGCACGATCACAGTGATCATGCGTTTCGCGAAGCCATTCAAGAACATGGATTACCTCCAACATTGGGAATTCAGCCCCCGGGGAGTCCTCGCAAGACGGACTCTGTGTGTCTGTTCCTGTCATGCGAGCCGCTAAGACCCAGGGGCATGGTTATGGCGTGCGTTGGTAGAGAAGCGGAGTGGGTTCGATCGAGATCCGGTGAAGATCGGCGATCGGTCCGGCGATGAATGAGAAGCCCGAGGGAGCTCACGGCCAGGGCGGCAGACCCAGCTCACCTGCAGGGGATTCCCGAATCCATTGGACGCGATCTTGCTCTCCGGTAGACGAATGCTTTCACGTCATAAATGGGTGCGGACGTTGTTTTGGGTATGTGTTACTACTGAGTGTTGATTTCCGTCCAGAAGTGACCCAGTGGGGGTGCGGACGAAAACTTGGACTACCAGGAGGTAGTTCTCGCCGATCATCGACTGCTTCGACGGAATGGTGGTCAGCTGGACCATTGGGACCAGCCCGGACGCTGATTTGGTCAACACGATGCTGGACGCAGCCATCGAGACGGTGGCGAACACAGCCGATCGGCCCGTGGTCCACTCCGACCGAGGAGGCCACTACCGCTGGCCGGACTGGCTATCAAGAATGAGCGACGCGAAGTTCGCCCGCTCGATGTCTCACAAGGCATGCTCACCTGATAACGCAGCTTGCGAAGGCTTCTTCGGTCGGCTCAAGAACGAGCTGTTCTATCCTCGAGACTGGAAGAACGCCACCATTGAGCAGCGCTCGACTCGTGCATCCGCTGGTACAACGAGAAGCGGATCAAGATCTCTCTTGGCGCTCTCAGCCCCATCGAATACAGGGTGAGCCTTGGACTTGCGGCATAAGCCAGTCCAAGTGTTTAGCCGCACCCCCGCCGGGTCAGGATTCCATGGATATCAACACTGACATCTCTGCGGATGCAGCAGTTCATGGATCAATTGCACGACAGCCGCGTCACATCAGGCGGACTTCTTTGCCATCAAGTGCAACCATAAAACCCCGCGAATCGTCGGAAATCTCAATGGGCACGCCCATGTGGTTCGCCGGGTCCATCTTTTTGCCGCGAGAGTCACCGAGCAGCGCCACGTCGCGCAGATAGTCTTTGTGCAGCAGTGGGCTGAGCACGAACTTCAGCGGATATGCGCGAGTCGCGCGCAGGTGATCCGACAGCTTCTCGCTCATGTCGTAGTAGAGAAGCAACGGCGAACTGGCCATGCGGATTGCGGACCTAGCGCGCCGTGCGAATGCCTCGGCCGGATGAGCCGCCGGAGCTGGAATCCGAAGTGGTTCCTGGGACGTTTTTGCATTCTTGGCTGCCCTCCGGGTAGCACTTGCCTGTCACCGGGTCATAGGCGATCGTGCCGCTGCGCGATGAGTTGGAGGCTCGCGAAGCCACTGGAGGAGCACTCGCTGCGGCAGTTGCCGTGTGCGCTTGCGGTATGCATTTGCGACCACCGGACTGCACGGCATTGCAAGCCCTCTCTGCGGCTGCGTATTGCTGTTCGCGCTGCTGACGTTCTGCCTCGATCTGCGCGGCAGTCACACCTGGCTCGGTGGGGCACTTTGCGGCAATCATGTCCAGCACGGCCTTCGTCATGAACATCACGGTCTCATTGGCTGCCGTGATGGACGCGTTGGGAGGAACTTTGGTCGCGACGACTGTCCGCTTCATGGATTCGCAGTCCATGTTGGCAACGCGCGTCCTGGTCGAGCGACTGCGGTTCTCGTCGTCATGACGCTGCTTGATCTCGACGGTCCTCGGATCATCTGGACCATACGTCTTCTCGCTCATGTACGCCATGCGGATATAGAGCCGCTGAGCTTCGGCCGGCTGCCCCAGCCTGGAGTAGGTCATCGCCAGATTTCCCAGGAGCGTGATCAGATTGGAGTGGTTCGGGCTAGCCCTGTAGTAGGTCTCCGCAACGTCGACTGCTCGTTGCAGGAATGGCAGCGCCTCCTGCGGCTGGCCTTGTTCGGCGTAGGTCAATCCTAGATCGTTGAGAACTTGGACAACTACAAAGGGATCAGGTGATTTCGTACGGTCAAGAATAGACAGGGCGCGAGTCAATAGCGGGATGGTCGCGGGCTTCTGATTCTGCGCGCGATAGGCCTGGGCCAATCGATAGAGCGCGTGTGCTGTTCGTTGCTCGTCTGGGCCGTAAAGCCGCTCCGCACGGTCCAGATTCTTTTGGGCTGTTTCGATTGTCGACTCGGCAGGAGAAGAATCCGCCGCAGACGCGTTCGTCACTATCGCCAGTGCGGCCAGCAGCAGCGCGGCCCTGAAATGAGCGCGTGCGGCGCCTGAAAAAAGTGCCAATCGCATGATGACCTCCTCATTCCAATTGCTATACCCCTCGCAGGAGTGTCAGAGATGTTCAGGGCTCGAGAAGTCCTCTTCCTGGTGGATAGACAAACTACCCGGCTAGTGGTATGTCGGCGTGGGGCGTATGAGAGGTGGATCTCGAAATCGAGGATCTCGCGCTGAATGCGCCAGCCACTCTGTGCGCTCATCGTCCGGTTGGTGGGGCAGTCCGAATGTCGCCATCGCGCCCAGAGGAGACGCTCGGCGTGCTCTAAAGCGGTCTTTCGATTCGAAACGAACGGGCATGCGCTCAAGCTCTCAAGCTGCCTTGCGTTTGAGGATCTGCACCGATGATTTTGATCGGCCGAGTTGCCTTTCCCGGATCGGGTCTGCACATAGCTCTACTTTGGGCTGCGACGAGTTCTTCCGCTAAATGAGCATCGTCCTCACCGACCGGAAATCACCCCTTGAGCCTGCGCTTCGAGAGCCTCGCGCGTTCCGTGTAGGTATCCAACACGGCTACAGGCTGAGCGCGACGCCCAACACAGACGGCGCGGTGTCGTGCCAACGCTGTTTGCGAAGCTTCCGTCTTCACTGCCGCGAGCTTGATGCCCGTTACGCACAGCCATCCAGATCGCGCTCTTGGCGCTTAGTCCTGAGAGCCGCCGCACAGCTCCATTTCAACTAGGCAAGCGGCGCGATAGATACAGCGTTTCCGAAGCGTGATGCGTAGGGAATACCCCAGCGTAGCGCCAGCTCGGAAGTTCTTGCGCCGTGCCATGGAACGCCGCACAATCAATAAAAAATGAAGGCTCATTCATTATTAAAGCGAGACAAATGCTGATCCACCCTCCCTCCGCCAGATTCCAGTTCAAGGCGCCGTGCTTGCGCCTGGCCGTTGCCATTGCATGCGGTGGCATGCACCTCCTGGCCAGTGCGCAATCCAGTGCACCCTCGTCCTCCGCACCTCCAATCGAGCCTGCTAGTGCGCCGAAGGCGATTGAATCGGTAAGCGTGACGGCCCAGCGCCGACGCGAACCGGCCAGAGAGGTCCCGCTGACCGCCGATGTCCTCAAAGGCGAAGACATGGAGCGCGGAGGCTATCAATCACTGAGCGATCTTGCTGCGCTGCTGCCTGGCATGAATCACAACCAGTCGGGTGGTGGCACTGGCGGAAGTCAGATCACGATGCGTGGCATCTCTACGGGCTCGCAAGTGGGAGCGACCGTGGGCATGTACGTAGACGACGTGCCGTTCGGGTCGAGTTCCGCCTATGCGGGTGGCGGTTCCAGTTCGCTGGACCTTGGCCTGTTCGATCTCGCCAGTGTCGAGTCCTTGCGCGGTCCGCAAGGCACGCTCTACGGCGCCGGCGCGATGGGAGGGCTGATCAAGTACGTGGCCGTTGAACCCGATCCGAGCTACTTCGGCGCACAAGCGACCGCGGAGACCTCGAGCACCAAGGGCGGAAAGAGCGGCCATGTGCTGCGCGGCATGCTGAATGTGCCACTGAGCGAGGGTGTCGCCGCACTGCGCGCTACGTTGTACCAACGCTCAGAGAGCGGATTCGTGCGCGACGTCAACCATGGCGGACGCTTGGTCGACGGCTCCAAAACAGATGGCGCTCGCCTCGCCTTGCTGCTCACACCTTCGAAGGACGTGACGCTGCGCCTGACCGCGTTGAGTCAGAACCAGCGGCGCGACGGCGCTTCGACGGAAGATGTAGATATCGCCTCGGGGCGGCCCGTGGATGGACCACTGACCAAGCGACTGCTTCTGAGCGAGCCTTCCGAAGTGCGCAACGATCTCGTCTCGGCCGCCCTCAAGGTCGACCTCAAGTGGGCCACTCTCGATTCGATCACGGGGTGGCAACGCACGTCGAGCGTCGGGAGGGTGGACTCCTCCGCGCTCTACAGTCCGCTGCTGGCGCCGACCGGCATCGTCAATTCCGCGTATGGCATGGATTACACCTTCAACAACAGGAAGGTGACGCAGGAGGTGCGATTGACATCGCCGCGCAGTCGCCAGTTCGAATGGCTTGCGGGCATGTTTTATACGAACGAGTCCGGCTCCAAGACGCAGAACCTTCGGCCTTTCAATGCCTTCCAGCTGCCGGAGAATCCGGTGTTGGCTGATGCCAGGTTTCCGTCGACATTTCGTGAAACAGCGATTTTCGGAACCGGCACTTACTACCTGACACCTGAAGCCGACGTCACCCTGGGCGTGCGTCGCAGTCGCAACAGCCAGCACCTGGACCAGCGCTTCAGCGGCATCTTCGCCCCCGCGCCGCAGCCGGCGTCCCAGTCTTCTGAAGGCGTGACCACCTGGTTGCTGACGGGCCGCTGGCGTCCGGCCGAGCGGCAGGCGGTGTACGTCCGCGCGGCAAGCGGCTATCGCCCGGGCGGGCCGCTTCCGCTGGTCATCAATCCGCTGGACGGAACCGCGCTCAACAACTCCTCGTTCAGGTCCGACAGCCTTTGGAGCTACGAGGTGGGATGGAAAGGCGACATCGTGCCGGGCCGCCTCACGACAGAAGTGGCGCTCTACCAGATCGACTGGAAAGACATGCAGGTCTTCACGTCCAGCGCCGGGTTCTCCGGGATCGGCAACGCTGGACGGGCTCGCTCGCGCGGTATCGAATGGACGCTGCGTGCCGCGCCGACAGACTCGTTGCGCCTGGCAACCGCGCTCAGCGCGATTGACGCGAAGCTTGTGGACGACAGCCGTGACCTCGGGGGTAAGGCGGGCGAGAGGCTGCCGAACACGGCTCGGCTTTCGCTCGCGCTGCAGGCGGACTACGACTTCAGGCTTGGCGGCAACCCTGCCTACCTCGGTGCGACGCTGCGCTACACCGGCGACCGCTGGAACAGCTTCAAGGAGGCGCCCGGCATTCCCGCCTATCGGATGCCCGCGTACACCGCCATCGATCTGCGCGGCGGTGTGCAGATCGGCAAGGCCAACATCGGGCTGTTTGTGCGCAACCTGACCAACCGTCGGGGCCAGACGGCGGCCGACACCACCCTGAGCACCGCCGGTGGACCGGCCCGCGTCAATCTGATCGCACCGCGCACCATCGGCCTTCAGCTCAGCATGGACTTCTCCTGAGGAGGGGCGCAAGCCATGCAAATTCAAGCCTTCGCGGAGGACATCCGCTTTCGGCAGCCGCTGGTCATCGCAGGCCGCGTGCTACCCGGGCAGTCGGTGCTGTGCATCGAGGTGCGTCATGGGCGTCATGTGGCACATGCCGAAGCGGCTGGTGTCTTCTATCGTGGGGAGTGTGGCCCGCGCATGAGACAAGAGGTGGAGGCAATCGGCGAGCGACTGCCGAACGACTTGCTCGGTGCTTGGCGTGAGGTGCAGAAGATGCCGCCTGGCGGCGCTCGCAACGCGCTCGACTGGGCGCTGTGGCAACTCGTGGCAGCGGAACGTGGCGAGCCCGCCTATCGCATGGCGTTCCTGCAAGCGGTGAAACCTCGGATGACGATGGTGACGCTGGGTGTCGACGAGCCACACAGGATGGCTCAGGCGGCGTTGGCCTATCCGATGGCAAAGGCACTCAAGCTCAAGCTGGATGGCAGCGCGGCGGATGCCGAACGTGTGGCCGCTGTTCGCCTGGAAAGGCCCGATGTCCGCCTGTCGGTCGATGCGAACGAGGGGTGGACGATGCCGCATCTCGAGTGGATGATGGCTGCGCTGCTGGCGAATCAGGTCGAACTGATCGAACAGCCGCTTCCCGCGACGGACGACGATGCATTGAAGGGGTGCGGTTGCCGCATTCCGCTCGCCGCCGACGAGTCGTTGCAGACGATCGACGATCTGGAGCGCGTTGCGCAGATGTACCAGGTGGTCAACATCAAGCTCGACAAGTGCGGAGGTCTGAGTGCTGCGCTGACGCTTGCACACGAAGCGCGTCAGCGCGGACTGCAGGTGATGATCGGGTGCATGGGTGGGCGTTCCCGGGCGATCCTGCCCGCGTTCATCGCAGCGCAGTGGGCCGATCTGGTCGATCTCGATGCGCCCTTGCTCATGGCGTCTGACACGGCCCCATCCGCAACCTATGCGGACGGACTCATCGCTTTCGAGGATGCTGCATTCATGCCGTTGGCAGACGAGCAGCCGGCATCGGTCAGCGCTTTACTCTCACCGGTGCGCCATGCAGAAGCCTGATCAGCAGCCGGGCGGCCTTCATCTTGGCTTCGGTGTTGGTCGGTACGCCGATCAGCATCTGTGCCTGCGCCGAAACGAGCAAGGAAAGGATGGATTCTCCGACGGCGAGCATTTCGCTTTCCTCGAGATGGTTCGCGTCCTTCCCGATGCGCACCACCGTCTCCAGCAAGGCGCGGCGCAGATTCTTGAAGTTCTTCGAGACGACCGCCTGAACATCCGGGTTGCGCCGCGTGATCGCCGCGATTTCCAGCGCCGTACGGGCGACCTGGTTCGTCGCGTCGGGCCGCTCCTGAAGCTTGAGCGACGACTCCACGAGTCCCAGAAGCTCACCGGCACTGCTGCATGCCTCGAATGGCGCGGCGTTGACCTCCGCAGCTTCGATGAGTTGCAGCAGGACGTCTTCCTTGGAGCGGAAGTGGACGTAGATGGACCCGACCGACAACCCGGCCTGGGTACTGACATCGTTCATTGAGGCTTCGGCAACCCCCTTGCGCTCGAAGACGACGCGGGCGGCGGCAAGGATCTGCTGCCGCACCGCGGCCATGTGGCTTTCGTCTCTCTTGGGCATGTTCTGGAAAATTTAAATGATTGTTCGTTCATTTTAGGATTGGAAAACACATAATGACCGCGACCCCTATCGAAAAGCTGGAGGCTGTGCTCTCCAATCTCCATCGCAACGACGCACCGGGCCTGATCGCCAGTGTCGAGCAGCGCGGCAAGACCTTGCTGCGCCGCGGCTATGGCCTGGCAAGTCTCGACTCCGGCATGGTCAACACGCCGTCCACGAAGATGCGCATCGGCTCGACGACCAAGCACTTCGCCTGTGCTCTGGCATTGCTGCTTCGCGACGAAGGCGCGCTGTCGATCGACGAGCCGGTCGGCCGCTGGCTGCCGGAGTTGCCGGCGAGCCAGGGTGCCCGTACGTTGCGTCAGTTCATGAACCACACGGGCGGGACGCGTGACTACCTCGATCTCTCGCTGTTCTCGAACGGGCTGACCATCGTGCCCAGCGAAGGCGCATTCGAGTACCAGTGTCGGCAGCACGAGGAGAATTTCGAGCCCGGCGAGCAGTTCATCTACAACAACGGCGGCTACCGAATGCTCTCCATGGTGCTGGAGCGGGTGTTGGGCGTACCGCTGGCGCAGGGGCTGCGCGAACGCCTGTTCGAGCCGCTGTCGATGCACGACACGTTCCTGTGGGCGACCGATCTGGACCCGTTGCTCGGCAGTGCCACCTCGCACGTCGCAAAGCCCGACGGTGGATTCTCGAAAGGCATCTTCCCGGCGGTGATCCTGGGGGAGGGCGGGATCGCCTCGACGCTCGACGACATGCAGCGTTGGTTGACCCATCTCGTATCGCCCAGGATCTGGCCGCAGTCCCTGTCCGACGAGATGCTGGCGCCAGCCGAGCTGAACAACGGCTTTCTGAATCCGTACGGCTTCGGCCTCGTCCGGGAGAAATGGCGGGGCGTCGACATCTTCCATCATGCGGGTGGCGTGGTGGGGGGCACCTGCCAGATGCTCGCCGCGCCGGCGCACGGCGTTCAGATCGTCGTCATGAGCAATCGCAGCGATGTCGCGGCCACCGAGGTCGCCCAGAAGCTGTTCGTTGCCCTGCTGGAAGATGTGCTCGAACCCGCGGAGGCACCGGCAAACCCTGAGCTGGTCGAGGCGCTGGGCGGCGACTATTACTGCGCCTCCAATGGGCGACATTTCTCCGTCTCCCGGAATGGCGATGCGCTGTTCCTGCACAGCTTCGGCCTGCCGCTGCCGCTCACCCAGGTCGAGTCGGGTACGCTGCGCGTGAACCTGCTTTCGGTCATCGTGCTCAGTGTCGATATCGTTCGCGACGAATATGGAGACGTCACGGCGATTGACGTGACTGAGCAGGGCCGACGCTACCGCTGCGAGCGCGTTGACGCCTCGCACGGGGTCGACAGTGCGGTGACGCGCTTCGCCGGCAGATGGCACAGCGAAGAACTCGGCGGTGACATCGTCATCGGCGAAGGGCGGCCCGAGTCGATGCGTGTGGCAGGTTTGTACGGGCGCAGCACTTACAAGCTCAAGCCGCTGCTCGCGAACACTTGCCTGATGGTGAGCGAGGACCCTGTCATCCCCATGCACGGGACGCTGCGCCTGATTACCGGGGAGGACGGGCGTCGCGAACTGCTGCTCGACACGGCACGGACCCGTCAGTTGCGCTTCACCGGAGACGCTGCTCATGGCTGATGTTCGCGCGCCTTCGCGGGGAGCCGTCGCGGGCTTCGGCGCCGGGGCGTTCGGGTCCACCTTGAGCTCGGGCGTGGTGCCGCTGCTCTTTCTCTTCTATCTGACTGAGTTTGCGAAGGTTCCACCGGCAATCGCGGGTGTCCTGCTCGCCGTCCCGAAGCTTGCAGACCTGCTGTTCGACCCCTGGATCGGGCGTCGGACGGACAGTGCCGCGCGCGCCATGGGAAGCAGGAGCCGGCTCATTGCGATCCATGCGCTTGCGCTGCCGGTCCTGTTGTTGCTGCTGTTCCTGCCCGTGGCATCGCTTCCGCTGTCTCTCCGCCTTGCGCTGCTGGGAGTCCTCCTGGTCGTGCAATCGTTGATGCTCACGGTGTTCACCGTGGCGCACACGGCCATTGCGAGCGACATGTGCGACGGCATGCAAGAGCGCAGCACGTTGATGTCGTCCCGGGCGCTCGGGCAGACGATTGCGGGGCTGCTCGTCACCGTGCTGGCGCCGCAGATCGTCGCTCGCTTCAGTGCATTCCATGGCGGCTATCTCGGCATGGCGGCTGTGCTCGCAGTCGGGGCTTTCGTTGCACTTTCCATCTGCTGGCTGGTGGTGCGTCGAGTGCCGCTGCGCACTGGCGTCGAAAGCAAGGGGGCGCCGTCGTTGCCGAAGGCGTTGCGTGCGACGCTGCGCAACAAGGCTTTCTATGGCGTTGCTCTGATCCTCGTCCTGCTCGGCACCAGTTCGACAGCGCTGTTCAGTGCATTGCCGTATGCCAACAAGCACCTGCTCCAAGCGGGACCCGAGAACCTTTCCGTCCTGCTCACGCCCATCTTCCTTGCACTCCTGCTGGGCGTCACGGCGGCGCCATGGCTCGCGCGTCGTGTGCGGCCGACCGCCATCCTCGGTGGTGCGTTATGTCTGGCCTTGCTGGGCGTCGGCTGGCTCACCGCGGGTCCTCGCACCATGCCTTCGATGGTGGCCGGTGGAGCGCTGTTCGGTCTGGCTTGCGGTGGCTTGACCGTCTTGATCAGCACGCTGGCGATGGAAACGGCCACGCGCTCCTCCACGCAGGGTGAGAGCCTGGGTCTGTACCTGGGCATCCTGTTTTCGGCCGAGAAGCTGGGTCAGTCGCTTGGCGGCATCGTCGTCGGGTTTGGCTTGGACTGGGTAGGGCCCTTGGATGCGGGAATCGCTCAGCTCTCGCTTGATCGTTTGGCCTCTCTGTGGGTGGTCGCACCTGCATCGGTTCTTGTGATCGCGCTTTTCACGATGGCTCCGCTCGCAAAACGCTTGAGCGCACTTTGATCCACGCAGGTTTTCTCATGAAGATATTCACATCGGCATTGGTCACCGAGACCAACACGTTCTCCACATTTCCGACCACGCTTGCCTCGTTCGAGGAGCTGGGCATCATCCGCGGACTTGCGCCGTCCCAGGCGCTGGGCGATGTCGGTCCGATCGTGGAGCAGTGGCGTCGCGCCGCCGGCCGCTACGGCGACGAGGTTCACGAAGGGGTCTATGCCACTGCCCAGCCGGCCGGGCGCGTGGAGGCGCAGGCGTATGCGCAGCTGCGCGGCGAGATCCTGGCTGCGGCGAAGGCCGCCATGCCGTTGGACATGGTCCTGCTCTTTCTCCACGGCGCCATGGCGGCCGAAGGTGAGGACGATTGCGAGGGCGACCTGATTAGAGCCCTTCGTGATCTCGTGGGGCCCCGGTGCGTGATCGGCGTGGAGCTGGATCCCCACTGCCATATGAGTGCGGCGATGACCCAGCATGCGGACGCCATCATCCTGATGCGCGAGTATCCGCATGTCGACTACGAGGAAAGAGCCGTCGAGCTTTTCGACGTGTGCCGCGCCGCTGCAACCGGTGCGACGCGTCCTGTGATGGCGGTGGTCGATTGTCGGATGGTGGGCTTTTATCCCACAACGTCCCAGCCGATGCGCGGGCTGGTGGACCGGCTGCGTGAGGTCGAGGCACGCCCCGGTGTCCTGTCCGCGAGTCTGGTGCATGGTTTCCCCTGGGGCGACGTGAGTGACGCAGGCACGAAGGTCCTTGTGGTGGCGGACGGTGACGAGGCTCTTGCCACAGCAGTGGCGACCGAGCTCGCCCAGGCGTTCTACCGGATGCGCCGCACGATGCTGCCACATCTGGAGACGGTCAACGAAGCCCTCGAGGGGTTCGATCCCGGCTGCGGCGTGCCGCGCATCCTGGCGGATGCGGGAGACAACCCGGGTGGCGGGGCGCCAGGCGATCACGCCGTGCTGCTCGCGGCGCTCGTCCAGCGCACCGACCTGCGCAGCGTCGTGGGCATGGTGTGCGACCCGCAGGCCGTGCAAGCATGCTTCGGGGCGGGCATCGATGCCCCACTGCGGCTGTGCGTGGGAGGCAAGGCCGGTGAAGCAGCGGGCGGCTCATTGGAGATCAATGTCACTGTTCGAGGTCTTGCCCAGGAACACTCGCAGTCCGTCGGCAACATCGTCGATCCGCTAGGCCGCGCGGCCTGGGTGAGATGCGGAACCACCGACATCGTGTTGTGCAGCCGGCGGCAGCAGACCTTGTCGCCTACCGCCTTTACCGGCCTGGGGGTGCCACTTCACGAGGCGCAGGTCATCTCGGTGAAATCGAGTCACCACTACTACGCCGAGTTCTCGAAGCTCTCCACTGACTGCCATGTCATCGAGACCGGTGCGGCGCTGTCGATGGACTTCGCTCGCTTGCCCTACCAGCACCGGGATATCCACTTCTTCCCCGCCATCGACAACCCGGCACCTCATCTCGCATGACGACTTTCTTTTCACAAGTGGCAGGCGGTCGCGTCGAGTCGCCCAGCGGGGCGCTGATGATGGTCGACGGACAGGCACTTCTGTGCTTCGGCGGCTCGAGCTATCTGGGCCTGGGCGGAGCCCCCGAACTGCTGGACGCCGGATGTGCCGCCCTGCGGCAGTTTGGTGCCAGCACGCACCTCGCGCGCCACTACGGCTTCAGCGCGGGCGCGAACCAGGAGGCCGAAGCCGAGGCGTGCCGCTTCTTCGATGTCGACGACGCGATGTATTTCGGCACCGGCTATCTGTTCGGCATCATCGCGCTGGCGGGCCTTGCGCCCGACTGCGACGCCATCTACCTCGACGAGTGCGCTCACTACAGCCTGCGCGACGGCGCCCACGCGACGAGGAAGCCGGTACATCTGTTCAAGCATCGCGACGCTGACGACCTGGCGCGTCACCTTGAGCGCACCTTGGGTCCGGGCGAGCGACCGCTCGTCGCCACCGATGGCATGTTTCCCACGTTCGGCGTCATCGCACCGCTGCAAGCCTATGCGAGGGCCATTGCTTCCCGCTGCGGCTGGCTGGTGGTCGACGAGTCGCACGCCTTCGGCACGCTGGGCCCGCTTGGACGCGGCGCTGTGGAGGCCGCCGGCCTTTCGTTCGAGCGCATTGTGGCGGGTGGATCGACCGCCAAGGCCTTCGGCGCCCATGGCGGGTTGGCACTGGGCTCGGCGCGAACCATTGCGTCGCTGTGGCGCACCCCGGCGGCGCGCGGTGCCGTCCTGGGGTGCTCGGCAGGCGCGGCCATGACGGCGCAGAGCCTGCGCCACATCCGCCAGCATCCCGAAATCCTGCTGCGGCTGCGCGACAACGCCCGTGCGCTCAAGGACGGATTGCGCGAGCTCGGCCTGCAGGTGGACGACAGCGATGGTCCCGTCGCCACCTTCGTTCATGGCGATGCGCAGGAAATGCAGCGCATCCAGGCCGCTCTGTTCGGCCGCGGCATCTTCATCGCCTACTCCACCTATGTGGGTGCCGGCCCCGAGGGCGTGCTCAGGTGCGCCACCTTTGCCGATCACACGCCGCAACACATCGACCGGCTGCTGACAACGCTGCGCAGCCTGCTGTAGGCGGGCGGACGCAACACACCCCGTGCCCGATGCACGGGTCTCTTTCGCCAGCTTCACCAACGACTTCGCCTGCGTCATCCGCGGGCATGCAAGAGGAACCAGATGAGCATCGCCGTCACGCAACTCCCGTTTTCCAAGATCCGCAGCGCGAACGGGTTGATTTTTCTCTCGGGCGAACTGCCCATTGCCGAACAAGGCCCCATGCCCGAGGGAATCGCAGCCCAGACCGATCTGACGCTGCAGCGCATCGAGGCATCGCTCGGCAGCATAGGCCTGGGCCTGGCGGATGTGGTGCAGGTCACTGTCCATCTGGCGCGGGCGGAAGACTTTGCAGAGTTCAACGCAGCGTACCGTCGGCACTTCCGCGCCCCTCTGCCGACACGTACCACCGTCGTTGCGCAGCTCTTGCTGGCGCCTGCCGGCATCGAGATCTCCGTCGTGGCCGCGATGCCCGCGCAATCCTGAGGGCGGAATCCAGATGGCACACGACATTGTGGTGCTTGGGGCCGGCATGGTCGGCACCTGCACCGCGCTCGAACTGACGCTGCGTGGCCATGCCGTGACGCTTGTCGATCGGCGGCCGCCCGGGCGCGAGACGTCCTTTGGCAATGCGGGCGTCATCCAGCGCGAAGCGGTCGAGCCCTATGCCTTTCCGCGCGATGTGCGCGCCATCCTCGCCGCAGCTGTCGGTCGCGGGCTGGACATCCACTATCAGGCGGCGGGCCTGTTCGGAGCCTTGCCGCAATTGATGCGCTACTGGTGGCATTCGGCGCCGCAGCGGCACCGACGCATTGGCCGGGCATATGCCGGCCTGATTGCCCATGTCACGCAAGAGCACGGGCGCTACATGGCGCTTGCAGGTGCGCAGGATCTGGTACGACGCGAAGGACTGCGCCTGATGTACCGCAGCGGGCCTGCAATGGAAGCTGCGGCCGCGCACGCGCAGCAGTTGCACCGCGACCATGGGATCGGCCTGGATCTGCTCGATGCACGCGCCCTTGCTGCGGCCGAGCCTGCTTTTCGCATCCCCATGGCGGGTGCGGTGCACTGGCTGGATTCTTGGAGCGTGATTGATCCCGGCGCGCTGGTCGAACGGTACGAGAGCGCGTTTCGGCACCGTGGTGGCCGATTCGCCAGAGGTGACGCGAGCAGCTTGCGTGAGCGCGCTGGCGGCTGGGAGGTGCGTCTCGACGAAGGCCTCGTGCAGGCGCGTCATGCCGTGGTGGCATTGGGACCCTGGTCCAGCGCACTGACGCGGCGCATGGGCTATCGGTTGCCACTGTTCATCAAGCGGGGCTACCACCGGCACTACGTAGGCGGCGACGGTGTCAACGTTCCGACGCTGGACGCGGAGCGCGGCTATGTGATGTCTTCGCAACGGCGTGGCCTGCGCATCACCACTGGTGCGGAGATTGCGCGCATCGATGCTCCCTCCACGCCACGCCAGCTCGCCGGCGCGGAGACCGAGGTGCGCAAGCTGCTGAACCTCGGGCTGCCGGTCGAGGCGCAGCCGTGGCTCGGAAGTCGGCCTTGCTGTGCCGACATGAAACCGGTCATCGGTCGCGCGCAGCGCCACAAGGGCCTGTGGTTCAACTTCGGGCACGGTCACCACGGCTTCACGTTGGGGCCGGCCAGCGCGCGGCTCCTGGCAGATCTGATCGAAGGTGGCACGCCTTACACGGAGGCGACGGCGTTTTCGCCCTCGAGGTTTCCATGCTAGTCGCGGCGCACCCCGACGACTTCATTCGTCGCCCCGCGCGGGGAGAAGGCGAGTCCGCAGTACATGAATGTCGTACGCCAGCCCTGGCAGCGCCTGGAGGATATCGAATGGATTTCAATGAGAATCGCCAACCCATGGGGTGGCTGGTCGGCTTCGGC
Organism: Variovorax sp. 160MFSha2.1; assembly: GCF_048305075.1. NCBI lineage: Bacteria > Pseudomonadati > Pseudomonadota > Betaproteobacteria > Burkholderiales > Comamonadaceae > Variovorax > Variovorax sp. 160MFSha2.1. The sequence continues at coordinate 426,183 of NZ_CP157625.1, read as the reverse complement.
ATCGTGGTGCTGTTGCACCTGCTGCTGGGATGGGCGCTTGTCAGCGGATTGGCGCGGCAGGTCGTGGACGTGATCAAGTCCCCGGTGGAAGTCAGCATCGTCGACGAGATCAAGCCGCCCCCGCCACCACCTCCGCCGCCTCCGCAGGAGCCTCCCAAGCGTCCGCCGCCGGTACGCAAGGCCGCGCTGCCGCCGAGCTATGTGCCGCCACCGGAGGTGAGCGTCGCGCCACTGCCGAATCCGGGACCCACGATCACTACCACGTCGGTGGCACCACCGCCCACACCCGTGGCCATCGCGCCTCCGGCGCCTGCGGTGCCGCGCCCCACCGGCACGCCAGCACGCATCGATGTGTCGTCTTGCGAGAAGCCGGAGTACCCGCGCGCCGCGTTGCGCGCCGAAGCCACCGGCACCACGCGGATCCGCTTCACGATCGACGCGACCGGTCGGGTCGCGAAAGCCGAGATCGACAAGCCTTCAGGGCCGACACGGGAGCACCGAACGATGGACGCAGCCGCAGTCGAAGTGCTGAGCAAGTGCCCGTTCCGACCGGGGACCGATGCCGAGGGCCATCCGGTCGGTGGCGCCGTCACCACTGTCGACTACGTGTGGAAGCTCGAGTGAGCCCTCCCAGTCCTGTTCACCCCACGCGCTGGCCGTACCGGCCACTTCTTGTTTTCAACGGAGAAAAATCCATGTCCCTGATCCAACTCATGCGCGCGGCCGTACTGGCCGTCGTTGCCACCGTCTCGATGGCGGCACCCCTGGCCGCCTTCGCGCAGGCTGACCCTGCACCGGCGGTGACACCGACGCCGGCGACGCCAGCGCCTGCCGCGGCCGAGAGTCCCACCGCAGCCGCTCACGCTGTCGAGAACCCTTACGGTCTCGGCGCGTTGTGGGCGCAGGGCGACTTCGTTGCCAAGGGGACATTGATGATCATGGTGATCATGAGCATCGGCAGCTGGTGCATCATCTTCACCAAGCTGTTCGAACAGCAGAAGCTGATGAATGCGGCCAATGCGGCTGGCAAGTCGTTCTGGAAGGCCGGCACGGTGCGCGCCGGTACCGACGCGCTGCACAGCGGCAGCGCCTTCCGCTACATCGCGGAGCAGGGCCTGACCGCAAGCGAGCATCACGAGGGCACGTTGGTCGAGCAGATCGACCTGCATACCTGGGTCACCATGAGCATCCAGCGCGCCGTGGACAAGGTCCAGAGTCGCCTGCAGGACGGCCTGGCGTTCCTGGCCACCGTCGGATCGACCGCACCCTTCGTCGGTCTCTTTGGCACGGTCTGGGGCATCTACCACGCACTGACCGCCATCGGCATCTCCGGCCAGGCATCCATCGACAAGGTGGCGGGCCCCGTGGGCGAGGCGCTCATCATGACGGCCATCGGCCTGGCGGTCGCGGTGCCTGCGGTGATGGGCTACAACTGGCTGATTCGTCGTAACAAGCGTGCGATGGAACGGGTCCGCAATTTCAGCGGCGACCTGCACAATGTCCTGATCGCCGGCAAGCGATGAACACATCTACACGGCGGCTGCGCCGCCTCTCGAAGGAGGGGCGCTTCGTTTGTCTGCCGGTCCTTTTCCCTGAAATGAGGACTCCATCATGGCGATGAACATTTCTGCCGGGGGCGATGATGAGGAGGCCCTGAACTCCAGCATCAACACGACACCGCTGGTTGATGTGATGCTCGTGTTGCTCATCATCTTCCTGATCACCATTCCGGTGGTCACGCAATCCATCAAGCTTGATCTGCCGAAGGAGAGGAACGTTCCGACGCAGACCAAGCCCGAGAACATTGTGCTGGCTGTCAGCCGTGGTGGCGACGTCTATTGGGGTGTGGAGCGCGTGCCCGATATCGAGACGCTGGTGAGTCGGTTGAAGACCTCTGCGGTCAAGGAGCCGCAACCAGAGGTGCATATCCGCGGCGATGCCGAGGTGCCGTACGAATCCGTCGGCCGCGTGGTCGTTGCCTGCCGGCGCGCGGGCATCCAGAAGGTCGGATTCATCACCGAGCCGCCGGCCGGTGTCGCCAGTCGCTAGGAGGAAAACATGGCAATGAATGTAGGCAGCGGTGGTGGCGACGACGATGTGATGGTCGATATCAACACCACGCCGCTGATCGACGTTATGCTGGTGCTCCTGATCATGTTCATCATCACGATCCCAATTCAGACCCATGCGGTCAAGATGAACATGCCGGCGCCAAGCACGGCTCAGTCACCGCCCAAGCCGCCCGAAGAGGTTCGTATCGATGTCGAAACCGACGGCACCGTCGGATGGAACGGTGAAGTCGTGCCGAGTCGCCCCGATCTGGAAAGACGGCTCGCGCAAGTCGCCGCCCAATCTGACCAGCCGGAGGTGCATCTGAGGCCCAGCAAGCTTGTGCCGTACAAGCATGTCGCAGGCGTGATGGCCAGCGCGCAACGCCTGGGCGTCACGAAGATCGGCATCGTCGGGAGCGAGCAGTTCACGAATTAAGGCGCGTCTGCGACTGCGGGAGCAGGTGGCTGGTCGATCTCGGGAGGTTCGTGTGGTCAAGAACGGGCGAGCAGCATCTTTGAGTAATGTGATGGCTTCGCTTGCCGACGACTGATACAGGCTGCGCCATTCGTAGTCCCATTTCACAGGTCGGCCGTCATTCTCCCAAGCCGCCAGTGCCTGTTGATTTCCATGGAATCCTGACCCGGCATTTCCATCGAATATTAACCCACCCTCTTTGTGAGCCTGGCGGCATCAATGGATTCGAGCGCTCCTTCGACTCGCTGACGGCGGAGTAGGCCATTTTTTCTGAATTGTTGAGGGGGTTGATCGTGCTACTTTGCGTTGCTCAGTGCTCGCCACCACCTCCTATTTCGTTGCCAAGCCTGCGCAGAGCCGGAGGTTTTCCGTGGCTGAGGGGCTTTTTACCTACGAAGGATTTTCGGGACTGTGGGCCTGCAGCATCTACGTGAACGCGACGCAAGCTGAGACGTTCCATGGATCGGCCGATATTTCTTTTCGCGGCAAGTTTGCTGCAAGGTTGTTCTTAGCGTGCCGAGATCGTCTCCCGTTGAGGGTGTCGCTTTGTCGAAGCAAAAGTGCCTCGGCTGGATCGCTCGCGCTGACGCTAAAAGGGTCATGGGCGGCCCTCCTGAGCTGCTTGGAAAGGCAACCCCTCGACAGGGCCACGCTCAAGAAAAAACCCACGCCAACGCGCCCGATCAGGAGCCAGAAGGCTGGGCGGCACGAAGGCGGCCGCGGGCAGCCCCGGGGGAGGAGGGAGAAAAGCGGCTGCCGAGAGCCACCGTATTGCGTAGCTGTGGAGACGCCCGTAGGACTGCGTCGCATCCATCATCCCCATGAAAGTGCAGCTGACTTACATTTGGTGGGCGATATCAGGAGGTGACAGTGCCGATGGACTTTCTTAGGCGGATTGAAGGAGAGAAGTTCCCGTTCGAGGTGACCGCCCCCAACGACATCCGCAACGCTGCAGTGTTGGTGGCCGCCGGGCTGATCGACGCCACCGTTCCTCATGAAGGGGATTCGCCGTTCGTGCCGGCGGTGGTTGCGCGGATCACTTGCAAAACGCGGAGTAGCTAAAGCCTCCGAGCCTGCATGCTTTAACAATTTGTCAAACGTACTCGAAGAAGCCCAGCGCAGAATATTCCACAGCACACCATTGGCGTGCGAAAGCACTGGAAAGCATATCGCGAACAACCGTTAAGCAGCGTTTTGGAAGTTTCCTCACATCTCATCACCACGGAGCGCAGCATGACCACTCCATCTGACATTATGAAGCTTGAGGCAGAGTTCTGGCAGTCAGTGGTGAATGGAGAGCCGGAGAAAGCCGCCGCGCTACTGACGGAACCGGCAGCCAATGTGGCGATGTTTGGGATCCATCACTTCACCCCTGACGAGTACATCAAGATGGCGAAAGAAGGCCCGGCGAAACTGACCGCTTTTACCTTCTCCAACGAGAAAGTCCTTTTTCCCAGCACGGAGGTGGCGGTGGCCACTTATGAGGTGTCGCAGAGTTTTGAAATGAATGGAAAGACCCAGCAAATGGTTTGTTTGGACACTACCACCTGGATTAAACGTGGAGGGAAATGGCTGGCCGTTGTTCATACAGAGACGGAAAAGCAGAACCAACTGCTCCCGCCAGCGTGAGCCTGAGGCGCAGGCTCGCGTGTTCGATCGAGCTGCAGCGCCTGTTGATCCCACATAGTCATTGTGCCCCGCAGCGCAATTCTTGCGTTAACGGCCGTCGGAGAATCCCTCGGACAACCCATCAAACGACGAAGAAACTACAGCATGCTAGTTACCGAAGTCAAAGGGATGAAGATTGCAGCACGATCGAGCGGAGATCCCTCCAAGCCCGCGGTGATCCTGCTGCATGGCTGGCCGCAATCAAGCCTCGCATTCGAGCATGTGTTGCCGGAGTTGGGCATCGACCAATTCGTGCTCGCCTTCGATCTACCGGGCATCGGTGATTCTGAGGGAACTCCGCTTTCTTCGGAAAAAACCGATATGGCCGCCGTCTTGCTCGATGCGGCCGCGCAATTGGGTGCAAGGGACACCATCATTGCTGGCTACGATGTGGGCGGAATGGTTGCCTACGCAGCAGCGCGCGATCACGCGCGGAGAATTAGCGGCGCCATGGTGATGAACACTGTGCTTCCGGGCATCGCGCCCTGGGATGCGGTGCTAGCTGATCCGCGTATTTTCCATTTCGCGCTGCACGCGATCCCTGCACTGCCGGAGACCTTGGTGGCCGGACGCCAGCGCGCGTATTTCGAATTCTTCTACAACGCTATGGCCGGTGACGCGTCGGCGATCACGCACGAGGCTCGGGAAGCCTATGCCAGGGCGTATGAGCGCCCGGAAGCGCTCACGGCGGGCTTCGACTGGTATCGCGCCATGACCAAAGATGCCAGCCATAACGCGCGCAGCAAGCGAATCGAGGTTCCGATGTTGTATGTGCGCGGTGACGCGGATGGGAAAACCCCCGACGACTATCTGCCCGCGATCCGTGAAAAGGGCGCCAGCAATATAAGCGGCAAGGTTATTCCTGGCGGAGAGTACGTGGCAGAAGAAGCGCCTGCGCAGTTGATCGCGGCCGTCCGCGAATTCCGCCAAACATGCGCAGTAGGCCGCTAAAGATACTTTCAGGCGAGCCGCTCATGGGCAAACTAGGTCACCGGGCATCTCTCCCTCCCACTTGTGCTGCCACCGCAGATAGCAAAAGAGAATGTTCCCTTGAGAACTCGTGTCTTCCACATGGCGTGACGCCGCAATCTGATTTCCGTTTTGGGCCCTTCACAAGCGACCTGTCCAGGTGCATTCGGCACCAAGACAAAGAGCCCCGAACATCGACCTTATCGGTTTCCAGCGCGTGCGACCAACGAGGCGGGTTTTACGGGCATCTGTTCGAGAACGCGGCATCTAGGCGTACCTCGCAACCTGTTTTTGGAACCATCCCACGATGGCCGCCATCGGCCAATAGCAGTCGTCGCCCTTGGCTGCACAACAAACGGCAAAGCGGATATTCCTGGAGATCGTGAAGTGATTGAACGCTTGGCGAGACACTTTCTTTTGTCGCTGATGGCAACGATCCCGCTGGTTGCGTCGGCGAGCCTTCCGTTGCAGATGTCTCTCGCCGAAATGGCGGCAGACGCTGACCATGTACTGGTCGGCCACGTCGTCAGCGTTGACATGGTTGACGGGGATGGCCGCCCGGTCGTCGATGATCAGGCGCGCACAGGCTCTAGTTCTAAGAATCTCATCCGTCTGCGCGTGGTTGTTGACGAGGCTTTAATTACGACTGCGGAGCGAGTTCCAAGGGAGTTGCTCATACCACTTGATCCGCTTATGCACTACAGCCTCAGTCAGATCCGGGCCGTTCATGACAACGATGCGACTCCGCGACTACTTCTCTTGAAGGGGGCAGAATTTTCCAGCCTCAAGCCAGGAATTTTCTTTCTGCCATTGAAGGAAAAAGACGAAGTGCTGCGGGTGCGCAGTGCGGCGCGTCGATAGCGTTGCAGAGCGCGTCCGACTATTTTCGACCAAGAGCGGTGTCCGAAAGGATTTCGTACTAACGATCGAAACTGACTTTCGAGGTTAGCCCGTCAAACGTGTATCGCGCAGATCGTTCAATGACCCATAAAAAAGACCTCATGTGAACGCCACCCTGCATGTTGCGAGGAAGATCAGGCGCATTGCTACTTTTTCTATCTTGGGGCTCTTTGCCTTCTTTGCGAGTGGAGAGCCACGCTGTGCGGATCTCGATACCAGGCAGGGTTGCAAGCGCTTTGATGTTTCTCTCGTTCAGCTGATTGCCAACCCTGATCAGTTTGACGGCAAGCGAGTTGTTGTCGGCGGATTTCTGAGCCTCGAGTTCGAAGGGCGTGCACTTTATCTGCACCAAGACGATTTTCGTGTCGGAAACACCTCTAACGCGGTGGCCTTGGAACTACCGGCGGATTGGCTTACTTCAACTGCGTCGATTGACTGCCCAAGCTATCGCTATGTTCGGTTAGAAGGCGAATTCAGTAGCCAGAATACCGGGCACATGGGAGCATTTTCTGGTAGCTTGAAATCTGTCGAGAGGTGCGGTCAACAGCGCATGCGGCCTGTTCAATGAGAGGCAAAGGCACCGCCTCTCAGCGATCGTGGCGACGCCGCATTTAGCAAAGCGCACGGCAAAATGCCGTCATCTACCGCAGTCGGCCAACAGCGGACGCTCGAATCTAGGCCAGGATTCACCCCGAGGCAGGAACCAAGACGTCGAGACGCGAGCGATTGCGATGGCATCTTCGACAAGAATAACTCAGAGTCTTGAGGAGAAGGAACTATGGCCGTAACGCTACTCATCATCTACACGGTGGTCTACTTTGTGGGCTACTTCGGGGCCTCTGGCCTCAACCTACTTGTCAGGCGAGACCTTGTGCCCTCCCGAACAGCGGGGGTCATCTTGGTTCTTGCCGCCTGTGCGGTGTATTTTTTCTTCACAGTTCAAGCGCTGCTCGCATTGGACATGGGACGTTTTTCAAGCCACGACCAAGGACGAATCGTCGGAGAGATGCTTGCAAACGTGCTCCTTCCTTTGACGGTCGTATTGATTTTTGTGTCCTTTGCCGCCCGACGCGAACGTCGCAGGCGGAACACAGAGCAGAGGTCCGCCAGGATTGACCCCACCGCATGATGTTTGGTGAGAATGTTTCTAGCGCTCTTGAGCTGAGGCAGGATCAGCGGTTGCCAATAGCCGTCCTTCACCGCCTCGGTCTACCTTCCAATCCAACTCGCCAATCACAGAAACATGACAGTCGCAATGTCACCGCTGTGGGTCAAGCATCCTGACATTCCATGGGGTAGCGTCGGGTGGCGCATGGGCTGGGGTGAGGAGTACTGGGGGCAATGGAGAACTTTCTTCCTGGCCCTGAAGGAAGAAGAGCGACAGCGCTACCGAGAGACCTGGCCGGAACCTGAGCCATGGCGAGGGCTGTATACATTTATTGAGTCGGGTGAACCTCCACCTTGGGCAATCGAACACAGGAGAAAACTGGCTGGGCCTTATCCCCTGCCGAGTGCCGAAGAGTTCAGCATCTGTGAGCACTACCGGGTTGTATGGTTGGTCAGGTGCCACATGAACAAGTTGGGCGCCTACGAAGTACCTGAGAGATTTCCGTCGCCGAATCTTGGACAAGCACTGGATGAGAGCGACGTAACGTTCTATGCGGAACCGAACGGCGCCTGGTGGCGTTTGTCGATGCCAAAAGGTGGCGGGCTTATCCTGAGCCGACTGACGCAACCAGACGCCCCTGACACGTTGCTGTTCCGCAAGGAATAGCGGCTGTTGACCACGAGCTGCCGCTCGTGTTGCCACGGGCAATGTCCGGTTCGGTCTCAAAAGCAGTCGCCCGAGCACAGACCCGACGTTGATGCCGCTTGGTGTTTGGCAAGTCTCTGCCATGGGTGGCTTGTTCTTTGATCAAGCCGCAACAACTTCGGAGTTCCTCTGAGTACCTAAGACGACTGGCCTTCCCTCGGTATTCCCGTGACAGTGACTGGCGAAGGTGCACGTGTAGCCCGCTTGAAAATCGAAGGTGAAATCCCGGTGTGCTCCTTGAAGAAGCGCGAGAAATTGCCTGGGGCCGAAAACCCGAGGTCGAGTGCCACGTCCGTGAGTTCGCCACCTTCACTGACGCGCCGCATCGCCTCCTCGACTCTCACCCCACTCCAGAACACTTGCGGCGTCGTGTGCAGCTGGTCACGGAACAGCGCAAAGAAATGCGCGCGCGACAACCCTACCTTCGCGGCAATTTCATCGATGGTCGTTTTTTCAGACACGTGCGCCCGCATATGAGCGATAGCTGCGCGCAGGCGATGGTCCAGGGTAACGCCAATGCCGCCCCCCACAGCGGGCGCATCGACGCCGATCGTAGAGGCCGCAATGGCAGCCTCCAGCAAGCGCTCCACTTCATTGTCGATCTGCTTGCGTCCGCTGCCGGCGGAGATCATCAGGTCAAGTACGCGCCAGCACGAACGGCGCAACGCGTCGCCGATGGGAACGCGCGGTGACGGAAACCGGAAGCTTCGGTCCTTCGCCTGACCAAGCTCATCGAGCCAGTCTTTCTTGATCATGAAGACGATGAACAGGCTCGAACCGGTGTCGTCCAGGCGAACCATGTCGTGCGCCTCAAACGCGTTGACACCTAGCGCCACGCTTTCGCTGTAGGGCACGATTTCCGTACCGACGTGCGCGCAGGCACGCGCGCCGCCCAGCCAAAGGGCGAGTTGCGTTTCCGAATGTGCGTGCGAGACCAGATTGGCACTCGCCTCCAGAACGATTGCCGTGCCGAACGCGCCTTCGTGGAGTGCATAGGCTTCCTGCATCTGCGTGCTTCATCGAGATGGGTTGACGCGATTGTTCCTCCCCTCATCCCTGAGCGGCATAGCGCCTCGGGTAAGTCCTTAGGACCACACCAGACGATTTGATACGCCGCCGGATCGCTCGATAAGCGTGCTCTGCTCGCAATTTCTAAAGTTGGCGCATCGCTAATACACAGGAGCAAACGTTCATGCGAATCGCCACTTTTACAAACGAGGGCCACCGAAAGGTCGGCCTAGTTTCCGAAGACGGGAAGACCATCACCCCACTGCAGCTCACCCAGGCCCAGGCCGATAGTGGCGTGCTGACGCTGATCGAATCCCTGGCCGAGGGCGGCTCGCTCCCGGAGGCGTCCGGTCCTGCGGTCACTCTGGCCGACGTAGTGCTGGACGCGCCGCTGCCCAAACCGCGCCGCAACCTCTGGTGCGTGGGCCGCAACTACCACGCGCACGCCAAGGAGCTTTCTGCCTCGGTGTTCAAGGACAACTCAGCCAAGACCGACGAGTGGCCCATTGTCTTCACCAAAGTGCCCGAGTGCGTCGTGGGCCCGCACGACGACGTGCTCGTGCCTTCCGAGGTGTCCACGCAGATCGACTACGAAGCCGAACTGGCCGTCGTGATCGGCAAGGGAGGCAAGAACATCACGCGCGCCGCTGCGATGTCGCATGTGTTCGGCTACACGGTCGTCAACGACGTGACCGCCCGCGATGTGCAGATGCGCCATGGGCAATGGGACATGGGCAAGTCTTTCGACACCTTTTGCCCCATGGGACCGTGGATCGTCACCGCGGACGAGTTCGACGGCACCAAGACGCGTGTGCGTTGCTGGGTCAACGGCGAAATGCGCCAAGACGGCCCGACCGAGAACATGATCTTCGACATCCCCACGCTGATCGAGACCATCTCGCGCGGCATCACGCTCTACCCCGGAGACGTCATCGCCACTGGCACGCCTGCCGGCGTAGGCATGGGCATGAGCCCACCGCGCTACCTGCGCGCGGGCGATGTGGTGCGCGTGGAAATCGACCGGCTCGGCGCCATCGAGAACAAATTCGTCTGAAGGGGGGCGCATGACGACTCAAGTTCTGAATGGTCTGACAGTCGAGATCGATGGTGAAGGCGCGGCGCTGCTGTGCATTCACGGGCTGGGTGGTTCGTCCAACAACTGGACTCCCATAGTGCCGGCGCTCGGTGGCTTCCGCCGCATCAGGCCCGATCTGCCGGGCAGCGCGAGGTCGCCGCTGCCTGCTGACGGCCAGGCGCTGTCCATCGAGTACTACGTGGAGACAATGACGCTTCTTTTCTCGACGCTCGACATCGGGTCGGTGCATGTGATGGCGCACTCGATGGGCACGATCGTCGCCCAGCACCTGGCACTGCGCAGGCCTGGCACGGTGAAGTCGCTGGCGCTCTTTGGGCCGATGGCTGCGCCTCCCGAGGCAGCATGCCCCAACATCACGGCCCGTGCCAACGCAGCGCGCGGCGGTGTGGCGGCCATGCAGGAAATTGCCGATGCCATCGTGAAAGGCGCGACGAGCACACAGACAAAGGAGCAGCAGCCGGCAGTGCTCGCGCTGGTGCGCGAGAGCGTGATGCGCCAGTCGCCCGAGGGCTATGCGCAAAGCTGTACAGCGCTCGCCGGGGCGCAATCGGCCGAACTCGAACGCATCGGCGTGCCAACGCTCCTGGTCACCGGCGACCAGGATGGCGTAGCCCCCGTGGTCAATGTCCGCGCCATGCAGGAACGCATCGCAGGCAGCCGCCTCGTCGTGATCGAAGGATGCGGGCACTGGACGACTTTCGAGCAGCCGCAGCGCTGCGCACAAGAACTTGAAGCCTTCTACGCGGCACTGCTCTGAGCCAGCGCCGGATTCCATTTCGACAACCCATGGCCGGCACCGCAAGCCGGAGGAGACAACGATGACCCGTATTGCATTCACCAATGTCCGCATCTTCGATGGCTCGGGCGAAGATCCATATACCGGCGACCTTCTCGTCGAAGGAAAGCGCATCGTAGAAGTCGCTCGCTTTCCAAAGCGCGTAAGCACCGACGATGCGCGCGTGATCGACGGCAAGGGCCGCTTTCTCATGCCGGGGATGACCGAGGCCCACACGCACTTCTCATGGAACGACCAGCCTTCACTCGCGGCTATTCAGTTCATGCCGCCTGAGGAGCACATGCTCTGGTGCGTGCGCGTTGCCAAGCGCTATCTCGACATGGGGTGGACCTCCGCGATTGGTGCCGCAGCGGCCAAGCCGCGGCTGGACGTGGTCTTGCGCAACGCCATCGACGCAGGCGAATTTCCAGGCCCGCGCTACCTCGCCGGCAGCCAGGAGATCACCACCATCGGCGCGCTGGGCGACAACACACTGCCACACATGAAGTTCGAGGAGCTCAGTTTCGGCAGCGTGTGCAGCGGCCCCGAAGAGATCCGCAAGTCGGCCCGCACCTTTATCAAGTACGGCGTCGATCACCTGAAGATCAATCTGTCCGGCGAGTACATCGCTGGCCTGCCGGCCGAGATGTCGCCGTTTGCGGACGACGAAGTAGCCATGCTGGCGCAGGAAGCCAAGCGTTACGGAAAACGCATGGCCGCGCATGCGCGCTCCAGCGAATCGGTCAAGCAGTGTGTGCGCCACGGCATTGAAATGGTCTACCACGCCAGCTTTGCCGATTCGGAGGCGCTGGACATGCTGGAGGCGGCCAAGGACCAGCACTTCGTCGCGCCTGGCATCGGATGGCTCATTCGTACAACCTACAACGCGGCCGAGTACGGCATCACCGAAGCTGTCGCTACTCAAATGGGCTACAAGCGCGAGTTGGAGATCGCATCCGCCTCGTTGCGCGAGATGCATAAGCGCGGCATTCGCATCCTGCCGGGCGGTGACTACGGCTTTGCGTGGATGCCGCATGGCACCAATGCCAACGACCTTCAGTACTTTGTCGATTACATCGGCATGACGGCGAAGGAAGCGCTGACGGCGGCAACCCGACTGGGTGGCCAGATCATGCAGCGGCCCGATGAGCTCGGACAGTTGAAGGCGGGATTTCTTGCAGACATCGTCCTCATCGACGGCGACCCGCTGGAGGATTTGTCGCTGTTGACTGATCCGGCCAAAGTTCAGCTAGTTATGAAGGATGGCGAGATCCATAAGGACTGCGCCACGCCTGTTCCACCGCACGCTGCGCTGCATCTGGAAGGCGCCGACACACCGCTGCGGGAACAAGGCGTTAAGGAAGCCTTGGCGGAGATGCACTGACCGCGGCGGGTTCGGCTGCTCGCTTGGATGTCACGGCGAGCAGCCGCTTTTCATCGCAAGCGGTCAATCATTGGACCCTCCTGAAGTTCGGCACTGGGCCCACTGCGGTCAGTGTCTTCGCCCAATAGCAGCCGCTCAGGAGAGGCGCAAATCGAACGCCGCTGTTCAGCCGACGCTGCAGGCGGTCGGATGCCGCCGCCCGTTCGGCAGCTGGATCACGGAACTTCGGCGGGGGAGCAGGATTGCGGTCCGATCAAGTTGTGAAGCTTGTACTTCTTCAACTCGACGGGATGCCATCCAGTTTTTGTGAGTTGGCGTGCCTCAAGACGGCAACCATCGTCTGTGCCGACGTACCGAAGGGCGTACTCGCCGTTGGGTTCGACGACGAGGCCTACGTTGAACGCGCAGGAATGGATGGTCTTGTAGCCAAAGCCAACGTTGCCAACAACATTAAAGACAAGGACACCACCTGGGTTCGAGTATGTCGTGCGATTCTGGCCAGAATAAATCGACTCGACATTGCCGCCCATGAAATGCATATCTCTGCAATCTCCTTGCTGGGACTCCATTGCCCGAATCCAACTGTTCGATGCGTTGGTCAACGTTATGGTTGCGACCTCAGGTCCTTCGGCCTTCTTATAAGGAACTGGGGCGCAGGAGCAGAGAAAAATAATGGCTGCCAAGCAAAGCACTGACTGACGAGCTGCCAGTGTGAGCTCAAGGAGAACGAGCGGAAAAATGGAAAGCGGCTTGGTCTTAGACATGAATTCGATTGGATTTGAATGTCGGTTCCTGGCCGAATGTAGCCTCTCGGCTTGTCATGGGTACGTCACCCTCCAACCTTCTGGTCGTACTGCATTGATGCCCAGAAACCTATCATTTTTCAGAGGTTCTCCGAACTCTGCCATCAATCGGCGTCATATAACTCTCCCAGAAGGCACAATGCGGCCATGCCAAATATCGCATCAGCACTGAAGGAAGAGATCGCACGCGTAGCCCGCAAGGAGGTGCGCGCGGAGATCGAAACGTTGAAGAAGCAAAGCGTTCAACACCGCAGCGCAATTGCGGCACTTAGGCGTGAAATTGCTGCTTTGCAAAAAGCAGTGCGGCAACTCTCCAAGCTCGATTCGCGCAAGATGTCGACGGCCGAAGCGGCGCCGTCCGACGAAGGCGGTCCACGTCGACGTTTCAGCGCGTCGCGTGTAGCGGCGCACCGCGCCAAACTGGGCTTGTCCGCCGCCGATTACGGGACGCTTGTCGGTGTCTCGGGTCAGACGATCTACCACTGGGAGCAAGGCAAAGCTCGCCCCCGGGCTGCCCAGCTCGAAAACCTCGCTGCCGTGCGAAGCCTTGGCCGTCCGGAAATTGCCGAGCGACTAGGCCACTAGCGCGACCGCGCGCATCGATGGTGGTGCAGAAGCCGCAACAGAGCCTTCTTCCTGCTGGTTGAGGCGCGGCCTCAGTCTCGCTGAACTCGTTGACTCGCCGATCCGGTGACGCGGGTCATCGCGCTGACATCGAAGCGATCCGGCGTCCCGAGAAATTCCGCGCTGCTGCGCTCAAGGCGGCGATGGCAGGCAAGCCCGTCGTTGCCTTCAAGGTCAGGTGCTCTGAGCGGGCGCCAAGGTGGCCGTCTCGCACACCGGTGCGATGGCCGGCACGGACCGCATGTACGAGGACCTGTTCCGCCGGACAGGTGTGATCCGCGCCCAGACTTTTGGCGACCTTCTGGACATTTCGGCCGCGCTCGCAACAAGGCGCGTTCTGCGGGGCTGGCGGATCGCCTCTTCACGTCGACGGGGGACGCCGGCACGCTTGTGTCCGACAGGGGGATCTGCGGATTCGAGGCCCCGGCGCCGACGAGCTCGCGGCAGTTGCGCTGCGCGCCTTGCAAGGCGGCGACCATACCTCGCTCGATCGCAATCCGATCGACGTTGCCTTGGCGGGCCTGCGGCCGGATCTACGGCGCGGGGTGATCCCGGCACTCCTGGCAAGCGCAACCTACGATGTCTTGGTCATCGTTGGTTCGTAAGGCGTCAGGCGTCAGGCGTCAGTCGGCCCGAACTGTTGGCCGGCGCGATCGAAGACTGCCTGTGGCTGTCCCACAAACCGGTCTTGGCCTATCTCAGTTCGCATGCGCCCGAGTCCGCAACTCTGCTCAGCTTGGCGTGCCGGCCCTCGTTGCAGCAGAGAGCTGTACGGCGAAACCGAACTGATCCTCGCCATGTACGCGATGCCCTTGGTCGGCCATCCATGCTGGGCACGGGAGGCGTGACGGCAGGACTCTTCAAAGACACCACGATGCGCCTGTTGTCTGCGGCAGGTGGCTTCCCGAGGAGCGAGCGCTGGCCGTGGTGCACGAGCTCAGGACATGACCCTTGCTCGATGGGGTTCGCGGCCAGCCCAAGGCCGAGATCAATTCGATCTTCGTGTTAGCGCAAGGGCAAGGGGGTTGCGCGGTGGCTGGAGTCGGCGCGTTGCGCTGAGAAGCCCCAGGAGTAGCTACGCAGAACTGGAAGACGAAGGTCCGGATGCTCCGGTGCCGTGCCGTGCCGTGTCGTGCTGGTGAGGCCTGCCATTGCATGTCACGCAACAGCGGCATGCCGCCCCGGTCGGGGTGTGGGCATACGCGAGGGTCCTCGAATTGCACACGACGAAGGTGTTGCGGCAGCCCCTTGACATGCGAAACACTTTCCCAGCCCGAGCACATCAACGAACCACGTTGCATCTGCCAACTTTCTGTCTGCTGCCATGCTGAAATTCAGAACCGTCAATGCTGTTGCCTGTGTTCTGGTGCTCTTTGGAAACTCCCCGGGCCTTGCCGTTGCCGGCTCCATCGGCTACCTGGGGCCGGCAGGGAGCTGGACGCACCAGGCGTGCCTGGACCTGTTCGGTGCCAGGGATCTCGTGCCGTTGTCGCGCGACGAGTTGTTCAGGGCCTATGCGGACGGAAAGATCGAGCGCGCCTGCGTCCCCGCCACGACCTCCGCGGTTGGCGCGACGCCTTACCTCGACGCGGTGATCGACTTGCCCGACGTGCGCATCGTCGCCGAGTACCCGAAGATGCTTGGATACAGCCTGTTGACCAAACCGGGGACGAAGCGAGGAGATATCGTGGCGGTCCACGCGCATCCGGTGGCCTTCGAAGAGGTGCGGCCGTGGCTCGAGCGGGAGATGCCCCGCGTGCGTCGCATCGACGCAGCCAGCGCGGGCGCGGCCGCACAGGCGGTCGCGCGCAGCGCGACGCCCGATGCGGCGTCGTTCGGGCCGAAGGTCGGGGCAGACATCTATCCACTCGTGTCGCTGGTCGACGGCATCGAGGAAGGCCCGCACAACGTCACCCGCTGGTGGGTGCTCGGCCGGCAGATGCCGGCGCCCACCGGCGACGACAAGACATCCTTGCTGGTCGCTGTCTCGGATGCCACCCTGTCGAGCACCTTGGCCGAGTTCGGCGCGGCAGGCGTGCGGATCCTGACGATCTACGAGCGCCCGAGTAAGAAGACATTGGACACGCATCGCTATCTGGTGGAAGTCGAAGGACATGCCAAGCAGGGAGCCTTGGCCGCCTTTCTGGAGGAGCATCGCGAACTGCGCGTCCTCGGCTCCTATCCGCGCCGATGATTTGATCCTGTGCTCGCAGCTTTGATGGAGCGCCACAACGCGAGCGGTCCCGGGGGAAAACCGAGGGGCGAAGTCCGACCAGCGACCATCCGCCGCCTCCGCCGCATCCGCGGCCGGAGCAAACCACACGGCATACAAAGCACCTTTGCACGCCCTGGGCGGAACGCCCGGCGTCTTCACACCTAGACTGCCGCGATGATCCGAGACCCTTCCTCCTTCCCGCAGACCCTGGCCGACCTGCGGCGCCATGTGCGTGAATGCCTGATCCCGCGCGAGGCCGAGGTCGAGCGCGACGACGAGGTGCCCGCCGACCTGGTCGAGGACATGGCCGCCCGGGGCTTTTTCGGCTGGTCCATCCCCGAAGCCTGGGGTGGCGCCGGGATGAGCACCGAGGAACTGGTGCTGGCGGCCATGGAACTGTCGCAGGCTTCGGTGGCTTTTCGTGCGCGCGTCGGCACCAACACCGGCATTGGCTCGGAAGCGCTGGTGGCCGACGGCACGCCGCAGCAGAAGGAGCGCTTCCTGCCGCGGCTGGCGCGCGGCGAACTGACGGGCGCCTTCGCACTGACCGAGCCGCAGGCCGGCTCCGACGCCACCGCCTTGCAGACCCGGGCGGTGCGCGACGGCGATCACTACATCCTGGACGGCACCAAGTGCTTCATCACCAACGCGCCCATCGCCGGCCTGTTCACCGTGATGGCACGCACCGATCCCGCCGACCCCACCGCGCGCGGCATCAGCGCCTTCCTGGTCGAGCGTGGCACGCCGGGGCTGTCCACCGGCGAGCCCTACCGCAAGATGGGGCAGTCCGGCTCGCCGGTGTCGGAAGTGCACCTGCGGAACTGCCGCGTGCCGGCCGACAACCTCCTCGGCGGGCGCGAGGGCATGGGCTTCAAGACCGCGATGAAGGTGCTGAACAAGCAGCGCATCCATCTGGCGGCGCTGTGCACCGGCCCGGCCATCCGCATGCTGGACGAAGCGGTCGCATGGACCTGCCAGCGGCGCCAGTTCGGTCAGCCGGTGGCCGGCTTCCAGCTGGTGCAGGCGCTGATCGCCGATTGTCAGACCGAGATCCAGGCCGCCCGCGCGCTGATCCTCCAGACCGCGCGCCAGCGCGACGACGGCGAGGACGTGGCGATGCAGGCCTCGATCTGCAAGTACTTCGCCTCCGAGATGTGCGGGCGCGTGGCCGACCGCTGCGTGCAGATGCTGGGCGGCACGGGATTCATCCAGGGCCATGCGATCGAGCGCTTCTACCGGGACGTCCGGTTGTTCCGCCTCTACGAGGGCACCAGCCAGATCCACCAGCTCAACATCGCCAAGCGCACCATCGCCGCGGCGGGCTACCGGCTGGACGACTGAGGCGGGTATCGCAAGCCTGCGTTCGTTCGCGTGTGCCGGTGCGCGGGACGATGCGGTACCGCGCTACCGGATGACGTGCTTCTCGCCGAGGGCCTGCAGCCGCTCCTGCGGCAGTCCGAGCAGCTCGCCCAGCACCTCGGCCGTGTGCTCGCCCAGGTGCGGCGGGGGGTGGCGCACGCCCGTGCGCGTGCCATCGATGACGTAGGGCGGCGCATGCACGGCCTGCGGGCCCGCCTCGGCATCCTCGAAGCGGTGCCATACCTGCGCCTGCTGCGTGCGCTGCGACTGCAGGGCTTCGTACAGCCCCAGCACCTCGCCGCAGGGAATGCCTGCGCGGTCCATGCGTTCGATGAGCTCGGCCCGCGTGTGCTGCCGGATCTGCGCAAGCAGGATGGGCAGCAGCTCGCCGCGGTTCTTTGAGCGCTCGGTGTTCTTCTCGAAGCGCGGGTCGCGCGCAAGCTCGGCGCAGAAGATGACTTCCTCGCAGAACTTGCGGAACTGGCTGTTGTTGCCCACCGCGATCACCACCGGTCCGTCCGCGGCGTCGAACACGCCGTAGGGGACGATCGAGGGATGCGAGTTGCCGAACTTGGCGGGGTCGCCCTTGTTCAGCCAGGCGGTCAGGCCATAGTAGGAGGTGATCATCATGCCGCTGTCGTACAGCGACATCTGGACATGGCGTCCCTCGCCGGTGCGCGTGCGCGCGTACAGCACGGCCAGGATTGCCTGCGCCGCGTACATGCCGGTGAACATGTCGACCGCGGCGACGCCGAACTTCAGCGGTCCCTGGCCTTCCTCGCCGTTCATCGCCATCAGCCCGGTCTCGCCCTGGACCACAAGGTCGTAGCCGGGGCGGGCCTTCTCGGGCCCGAGGACCGGATAGCCGGAGATCGAGCAGTACACGATACCGGGGTTGACCTTCTTCAGGTCCTCATAGCCCAGGCCCATCTTCTGCGCGCCGCCGTACTTGAAGTTCTGGATCACCACGTCGCAGCGCGTGGCCAGATCGCGCACGAGGTCGCGGCCTTCCTCGGCCTGCAGGTCCACGCAGATGGAGCGCTTGTTGCGGTTGCAGCTGTTGAAGTAGGAGGTGTTGTGGCTGCCGATGCGAACGCCCCAGTCCCGCGTGTCGTCGCCGCGCTCGGGATGCTCCACCTTGATGACCTCGGCGCCGAGGTCCGCCAGCGCCATCGCGCACAGTGGCCCTGCCATGACCCGGGACAGGTCCAGGACGCGAACACCGGACAGGGGCAGCGGGTTGGGATGGTTCATGTGCGGGGCCGGGCCTTCTTTCATTGCGACTGCTTGGGCAGGTTCAGGCTTTGCAGCACCGGCAGCCAGCGGTCCGACTCGGCCTTGATGAACCTGTCGAGGTCCTCGGGGCTACCGCCGCGCGGCTCCATGCCGATGGCGCGGGCCCGCGCCACGAAGTCGGGATCGGCGATCACCTGGTTGACGGCCTTGTTGAGGCGCTCGATCGCGGGCTTGGGTGTGCCGGCCGGCACCGACAGCGAATACCACAGCGTGGCTTCCATGTCGAAGCCTTGCTCCTTGAAGGTCGGCGCGTCGGGCACTTGCGGCAGTCGCCGCGAATCCATCACGCCCAGCACGCGCAGCTTGCCTGCCTTGACGTAGGGCAGCGCCCCGGTGATGGATGTGCCGTGGATATCGATCTGGCTGCCGAGCAACGCCTGCAAGGCCGGCGCGTCACCGTTGAACGGGATGTGGGTGGTGCTGAAACCCTGGGCCTTCTCGAAGGCGATCGGTGCCAGGTTGGTGAGGATCGCCGCGCCCGGCGAGGCCCGGTTGATCTTGCCCGGATGCTGCTTGGCGTAGGCGACCATCTCCTTGATGTTCTTGTACGGCAGGTCGGTGCGTCCCACGATGATGGCCGGCTGGTAGGCGATCTGTGTGACCGGCGCAAAATCCTTCGCCGCGTCGTAGGGCAATTTATCGTAGAGCACGCTGTTGTTCGCCAGCGTGCCCAGAGAGGACACGAGCACGGTCTGCCCGTCGGGCTTCGCGCGGGCGACGTGGTCGGCCGCGAGGATGCCGCTGGCGCCGGGCTTGTTCTCGATGATGACGTTCAGCCCGTGCTTGTTGAGCTCCTGCGCGAGGATGCGGCAGTACTGGTCGGTGCCGCCGCCGGCGGCGAACGGCACGACGATGCGCGTGACCTGCTGCGCGAAGGCGCTGCCGAGGGCGCACGCGCCGATCACCAGCCCGACGATGGTGTTGCGAAAGCTCACGTTGTCTCCTTGTTCTGATCCGGAATCGGATTCGCGAATCAGTCTAGATGGCCGCCGTCGGGCCGGTGCTGCAGGGAGTGAAAAGATGCTTTGCACGCCGCGTCGCGACCGGCTAGGACCGGTCGGCACACTTCATCCATGGACGCACGGATTCGCCGAATCGGAAAAACCAGGGACCGGCTTGGAGAAAGCCCCTGCTGGGATGCCGATGCACAGGCCGTATGCTGGATCGACGCGCTGGCAGGCATCCTCTGGCGCCTGCGTCCGCAGTCCGGCGTGCTCGAGCAGCACAGCCTCCCGGCGCCCGTGGGGGCCATCGCGCCATGCCGCGGCGACGCCGTCGTGGTCGCGCTGCGCAACAGCTTCGCCGTCTACGACTTCGCCACGCGCGCACTGGAGATCCTGGCGCACATCACGGTGGATCATCCCCGCGTGCGCTTCAACGACGGCAAGTGCGATCCAGCCGGCAACTTCATTGCCGGGACGATGCACATGGAGCGCCAACCCGGCGAGGCTGTCCTGGGCGGGCTGTACCGGCTGCGACCCGACGCGCGGGTGGAGCAACTGGCCGACGACATCGGCTTCGCCAACGGCCCCTGCTTCAGTCCCGACGGCCACACGCTCTATCTGGCCGACAGCCTGGAGCGCACGATCTGGGCCTACGACTACGACCCGTTCGGGCCGCTGCGCCATAAGCGCAAGTTCGTGGACACCGGACGCTTCGAGTCCGGACCGGACGGCGCGACGGTGGACGCGCAGGGCTTTTTCTGGACGGTGCTGACCCGCGCGGGCCAACTCGCGCGCTTTGCACCGGACGGCGAGCTCGAGCGCCTCGTGGCGCTGCCTGCGACCTACCCGACCAGCCTGTGCTTCGGGGGCGCGCGCCTCGACCGGATTTACCTGACGTCGATATCGCGCAGCGCCCGCCTCGAAGGCCCGAAGCCGCACGACGGCGGGCTGTTCGTGATCGAAGGCCTGCCCGCCTCAGGACGCCTGCCGCATCGCTTCGCCCGAGGCTAGAGACCCGGCCGGCAGGCTCTAGCGCTGATCCTCGTCCTTCAGCGCTTCGGCCACGAAATCGACGAAGGCGCGGACTTTCAGCGGCAGGGTGCGGTTCTGGCGGAAGACGGCGAAGATGCCGTTGGAGTACGCCCGCACCGCGAAGCGGTAGTCCGGCAGCAGCCGCACCAGCGTGCCCGAGCGCAGGTCGCCGCGCACCGTGGCCTCCGACAGCAGCGCGATGCCCATGCCCCCGATGGCCGCCAGCCGCAGCAGTTCGCCGTTGTTGGCGCTGAGCACGCCCTGGATGGCCAACTCCTGCTGCTCGCCGGCCTCGTCGATGTACTTCCAGATGGTGGCCTCGCGCTCGCGCTTGTAGGTCAGGCAGCGCACCTGCGGCAAGTCGGTGGGATGCTTGATGCGCGAGTAGGTCTTCACGAAGGCGGGGCTGGCCACCAGCACCTCGTCGCTGGACAGCAGCCGCTTGATCACGAAGCCGGAGTCGTTCGACTCGCCGGTGCGGATGTCGACGTCGAAGTCGTGCTCCACGAGGTTGACCGGATGCTCCGACAGCTCGACTTCCACGTGGATGTCGGGGTAGAGCTGGGCGAAGCGCGGCAGCAGCGGCGCCACCACCCGCAGCCCGATGTGGGTGCGCGAATGCACCCGCAAACGACCTTCGGGCCGCTGGCGGGCGTCGCGTGCGGCCTGCTCCGCCTCCGCCATGGACTCGAGCACGACCTCGGCGCGTTCCAGGAAGGCCTGTCCCGCCTCGGTCATGCGGAGGTTGCGGCTGGTGCGGTCCACCAGCTGCACGCCCAGCTCCTCTTCGAGCGCACTGATGCGCCGCGAAATGGTCGCAGGCGACAGGCTCAGGCTGCGCGCCGCGGCCGAGAGGCTGCCCTTCCTCTGGGTGGTGACGAAGATGCGCAGCGAATCGAGGGCCTTCATTTCAAAAGATGCAAACAAGCTGTGCGCACGTTGGCGATCCGCAGGCGGCTCCCGTTCCTACGATTCGTGCACATAGGCACCAACCACACAGGAGCACCGGCAATGGATTTCGGAATCTTCATTCTGATGCAGCAGCGAAACAAGCACAAAACCTCCCACCAGATCCTGCGCGACGCCGTGGAGCAGACGCGCCTGGCGGACGAGCTGGGGTTCGGCGCGGCATGGTTCGCGGAGCATCATTTCAGCAACTACGGCATGTGCTCGTCGCCGCTGACCATGATCGCGCACTGCGCCGCGGCGACCCGCAGGATCCGGCTGGGTACCGGCATTGTCGTCGCACCGCTGTACACGCCCGCG
Source organism: Variovorax sp. 160MFSha2.1 (assembly GCF_048305075.1). NCBI lineage: Bacteria > Pseudomonadati > Pseudomonadota > Betaproteobacteria > Burkholderiales > Comamonadaceae > Variovorax > Variovorax sp. 160MFSha2.1. Next base: position 404,505 of record NZ_CP157625.1, on the reverse strand, counting down.
CGGCTGATCGCCGACGTGGCCATGGTGGACCAATTGTCCAACGGCCGCCTCAACCTGGGCATCGGCTCGGGCTACCAGCACTTCGAGTTCGAGCGCTTCGGCGTCTCGCTGGAGTCGGCCAAGGCCCGCACCTTCGAGATGCTCGACATGCTCGAGCTGGGCCTGAAGCAGCCCAAGTTCAGCTACGAGGGCGAGTACTACCGCCAGCCCATGAGCGCGATCAGCCAGCGCGCGGTCCAGCAGCCGATGCCGCCGATGTGGATCACCAGCGTGGACCCGGCCTTTGTCTCGCGCGCGGTGAAGTCGGACCACCACGTGTTCGTCTCAGGCGGCGATGGCGGCGTGGAGAAGATGCATGCCCATCGCGTGCTGATCGACAAGGTGGCGAGAGCCGAAGGCAAGGATCCGGCCGGCGTGAAGGTGGGCCTGCTGCGCGCGGCCTATGCCAGCAATGACAAGGCCGAGGTCGATGCCTACCTGGACTGCGCCCGCTACCAGCGCCGCGTGGCCTTGAGCCTGAAGCGCCGCACCGCGCAGATCGCCGACGACTACCAGGTCGAAGAGGGCATCGTCGAGGGCGAGCCCACGCTCGAGGAGATGCGCGCGCTGCTGCCCGTGGGCAGCATCGACACCGTGATCGAACGCGTGGTCAGCGAGATCCGCGCCCTGAAGCCGGTGCACTACTGCTTCCAGACGCAGATGGGCGATTTCGACCATCCCACCATGCTGCGCCAGCTGCAGACCTGGTCGAAGGTGATCATTCCTGCGGTGCAGCAGGAGATCGCCAATGACCCGCCGCACGCCAGCACAGCCGAGCGCGAGGTCGCTGCCGCCTGAGGCGCCGCAGCGAAGGAGAACGCCCATGTCCGAGGTCGCCGAAGAACGCACCCGCCCCGTCGTCGAACCCGCGCTGTTTCGCCAGCTGCTGGGTTGCTTTCCGACCGGCGTGGCGGTCATCACGACGCGCACGCCCGACGGACGGCCCGCGGGGCTGACCTGCAACTCGTTCAGCTCGGTGTCGCTCGAGCCGCCGCTGGTGCTGTTCAGCCTGCGCAACGCCAGCCGGCTGCGCGAGACCTTCCTGGGGGTCGAGAGCTTCGCCATCAACATCCTGGCCGAGCGCCAGGACGCGTTGTCGGGACGTTTCGCCTCCAGCAAGATCGAGGACAAGTTCGAAGGCGTGGGCTGGCAGCCTGGCTTGCTGGGCATGCCGCTGATCGACGATTGCCTGGCGAGCTTCGAGTGCAGCGTGTTCGCCCGCCACGAGGCGGGCGATCACACCGTCTTCATCGGCGAGGTGCGGCACATGGCGGCCGGCGGTGGCGACCATGCGCTGGTCTTCTACAAGGGCGCCTACATGATGCTGGCCGAGTCGCTGCGCAAGCTGGTGGTGCAAGGCCAGCTGGGCGACGCGGACGTCGACGAGGCCTACCGCACGCTCTACGGCACCTTGCTGCGCCTGGCCTGCGAGCGTGCCGGCGATGCCGAACTGGCAGCGGTGGAGGACGCCGTGGACGCCATCGAGGCCCACCCCGGCGACGCCTCGCGCCAGGACCGCATCGAATCGGCCAGCCGCTTCTTCCGCGCCATTGCCGCCGCGGGCCATAACCAGGCGCTGATGCTGATGGCACAGACCATGACCGGCGTGCTGCGCGAGCGCATGACGCACGTGCTGCCGGTGCGCGCGCGCCCGGACCTTTTTCCCCTGCGCCGCAACGTCGCGCGCGGCCTGCGCCGGCGCGATGCCGACGCCGCGGTCGCGGCGCTCGACGAGCTGATTGCCCAGCTGCGCAAGGGCTGAAGAAACCCCATCGAATCGAATCCCTGGAGACAACGAGAATGTCCATCGACTACGCCGGCTTTCGGCGCGAACTGGAGGAGTTCGCCCGCAAGTCCTGCCCTTCCGAGATCCGTGCCGTCGTCGCCGCGGGCCAGAAGATCACCAAGCGCGAATACCAGGCGTGGCAGAAGATCCTCAACGCCCAGGGCTGGGGCGCGCCGAGCTGGCCCGCCGAGGTCGGCGGCACCGGCTGGGACATCCGCCAGCGCCTGATCTTCGAGGAGGTGATGGCCGACAACGACTGCCCGCCGCTGTACCACCATGGCCTGGGTCACATCGGGCCGGTCATCATCCGCTTCGGCACGCCTGAGCAGAAGGCGCGCTTTCTCCCGCGCATCCTGGACGGCTCCGACTGGTGGTGCCAGGGCTATTCCGAGCCAGGCTCGGGCTCGGACCTGGCTTCGCTGTCCACCAGTGCGCGCCTGGATGGGGGCGAGTGGGTCATCAATGGCCAGAAGATTTGGACCTCGCATGCGCACGAGGCCAGCATGATCTACATGCTGGTGCGCACCTCCAGGGAGGCGAAGAAACAGGAAGGCATCTCGCTGATCCTGGTGCCGATGGATGCGCCGGGCGTCACCGTGCGCCCGATCCGCACCATCGACGGATGGCACCACCTCAACGAGGTCTTCTTCGAAGAGGTGCGCGTGCGCGCCGACAACCTGGTCGGCGAGGTGGGCAAGGGCTGGACCTGCGCGAAGTACCTGCTGGAGCGCGAGCGCCTGCCGCCGGCCAATGTGGCCCGTCTGGAGCTGCTGCGTCGCCAGGTGGTGCGGCTGGTCGAGGAGGCCGCAACGGCCGCGCGCGGGCGACGCGATTTCAGCGGCCTGCACCACAAGCTGCTGCTGTGCGAAGCCGAAGCGAAGGGCGCGCGCGTGATGATGGCGCAGGCGACCGACGATCTGATCCACCAGCGTGCGCTGGGCGTGCAGCCGTCCGCGATCAAGATGACGTGCGCCGATGTCGCCCAGCGGCTGACCACGATCGCGCTCGATGCCGTCGGGCCCGAGGCCGCGCATCGCTTCCTCGCCGATGCGGATCCCGAGGTGCCCGCCGCCACCTGGATCCAGAACTACATGTTCACGCGGGCCCGCACGATCGCCGGCGGCACTTCCGAAGTGCAGCGCAACGTGATCGCCAACGAACTTCTGGGAGCCTGACAAGCATGTCCACCTCTTTCCCGTCCCTCTTTCCGGGCATGCTGCTCGACGCGGCGAGCCGCTATGCGCAGGACCACGCCGCCGTGCCGGAACTGCCCGGCGACCCGGTGCGCGAGCTGGGCTGGACCGCCACCCTGGTGCCCGAGGAAGCCGGTGGCGTGGGCGGCAGCCTGGCCGACCTGGCATCGATCGTCGAAGGACTCGCCACGCATGGCATGCACCTTCCGGTGGTCGAGACCTGCGCGGTCGTGCCTCTTCTGCTGCAGGCGGCCGCGCCCGAGGTCGGAAACCGTTGGCTCGGGGCCGTGGCCGAGGGCTCGGCGCAGCTCGCGCCGCTGATCGCCCTGTCCGCCATGCCTGAGGAGATGGCGCTACGGGCGCGTCACCTCGACATCGGCTACGAGTTGAATGGCTTCGTGCAGGGTGTCGATGTCTCGCTGCCCGCGACGCATTGGCTTGTTCCAGCCGAGGTGGATGGCGAGGCGGCGATCTTCCTCGTCGACGCCGAGCGCATCGGTGTGCCCGTGGCGCGCTACCGGACGATGGAAGGCCGACGCGGTGCCGACTTCGCACTCGCCCGGCTCACCGTGCCGCAGGGCAGCTGCATCGCGCGCGGCGGCCAGGCCCGCAATGCACTGGCTGCCGCCAGCGATGCCGCGCTGCTGCTCACTGCCGTCGACACGGTGGCCGCGCTTGCCGCCCTGACCCAGCAGACGCTCGGCCACCTCAAGGAGCGGCGGCAGTTCGGTGTGGCGCTATCCACTTTCCAGGTGCTGCGCCACCGCGTGGCCGACATGTACGTGAAGTACCTCGGCGCCAAGGGGCTGACGATCCACTGCTTCCATGCGCACGAACAGAAGGGCTCCGACCTGCGCCGGAGCCTGCGACTGGCCAAGGTGTCGCTCGCCGAGACGGCGCGCGGCTGCGCCGAAGCCGCGATCCAGATGCATGGCGGCATGGGCCTGAGCGAAGAGGTGCTCGCCACGCGCCTCGCGCAGCGCCTGATCGCCTCCGAGTTCCGCTACGGCGACCGCCTCTTGCATGCCGCCCACCTGAAGGCATCGCAGGGCGATGCCGGTCCCTCATCCCTTTCCAACCTCGCCAGGAGTGCGCAATGAGCGTCAGCCTTGAAGTTTCCGAATACGTCGCCGTCGTCCGCCTGGACAAGCCGCCGGTCAATGCGCTCGATCGCGAGACGCGTCGCGGCCTCATCGAAGCCTTCGACGAAATCTCCGAGCGCACCGACATCCGGGTTGCGATCCTCACCGGGACCGGCAAGCACTTCTGCGCCGGTGCCGACCTCAAGGACCGGCCTGACCCTGGCAAGGCCGGCGACTTCCTCGGCCACAACCGCCTGACGCGCGAGACCGGCAATGCGATCCGCGAGTGCGCCAAGCCGGTGATTGCTGCCATCAACGGTCCGGCGCTCGGCGCCGGCTTCGGGCTCATGGCCGCCTGCGACATCTTCCTGGCCAGCGAGGACGCGACCTTCGCCATGCCGGAGATCAACGTGGGCCTGGCCGGCGGCGTCTCGATGCTGCGCACCATGTTTGGACGTTCCTTCACACGCCGCCTGTTCTTCACCGGCATGCGCGCGTCGGCAGCAGAGCTGTATCGCCGCGGCGTGCTCGACGAGGTGGTGCCGGCCGACCAGCTGATGCCGGTGGCCTTGCAGCTCGCGCAGGAGATCGCGGCGAAGGCGCCGCTGGCCATGGCCTATGCCAAGCAGGCGGCCAACATGATGGATCTGATGCCGCAGCGCGATGGCTACCGCTTCGAGCAGAACTTCACCATGGCGCTGTCGAAGACCGAGGATGCGCAGGAAGCGCGCCGCGCCTTCCTCGAGAAGCGCTCGCCGGTCTACAAGGGGCGCTGAGATGCAGGCGCTGGTGGAAGTGGGACGCGGCCTCGAGGCGCTGTTCAGTCCGCGCTCGATCGCGATACTCGGTGCCTCTGACGATGTCACCAAGATCGGCGGACGCCCGCTGCAGTTCCTTCGCAAGTACGGCTATGCGGGCCGGATCTACCCCGTCAATCGCAAGGCCGGCGTCGTGCAGACGCTGCAGGCTCATGCGAGCGTCGCCGACCTGCCGGAGGCGCCCGAGCTCGCCGTGATCGCCGTGCCGCCGGAGGGTGTGCTCGACGCCGTGGAGGACTGCGCTGGGCGCGGCGTGCGCGCGGCGGTGGTGCTCTCCGCCGGCTTCTCCGAGATGGGCGAGGAGGGCGGCAGGCTGCAGGCCCGGATCGCACAGGTGGCCAGGCGCAGCGGGATGCGCATCGTTGGGCCGAACTGCCTCGGCGCGATCGGCGTGCCGGACAGGAGCATCGCGACCTTTTCGGTGGCGCTGGAAGATACCTTCCCCGCCGCGGGCCCCGTGGGCATCGTTTCCCAGAGCGGCAATCTCGGCAGCTACACGCTGCGCCTCGCATCAGAGCGGGGCCTTGGCATCAGCCGGATGCTGACCACCGGCAACGAGTGCGATGTCGACATCGCCGATGCGATCGCCTCGCTGGCAACGGATCCGGGCACCTCGGTCATCCTTTGCTGCATGGAGACCTGCCGCGATGGCGCCAGGCTGCACAAAGCCATGGCAATGGCCCGCAAGGCGGGCAAGCCGCTGGTGGTTCTGAAGGTGGGTGTGTCCGAAGCGGGCAGCGCCGCCGCCGCTTCTCACACGGGCGCGCTCGCCGGCTCGGACGCCGTGTTCGACGTGGTGCTGCGCAATGGCGGCGCGATCCGCGTGCCGAGCATCGAACAGCTCCTGGAGGTGGGCCATGCGCTCGCCGTGCTCGGGCCGGATCGCTTGCCCCGTGGCAACAAGGTGGCGGTGCTCACGGCCTCTGGTGGTTTCGGCGTGCTGCTGGCGGATGCCGCCAGTGCGCAGGGCCTGGCGCTGCCCAAGCTGGCTACGCAGACCCGCGAGCGGATCCTGCAGGTGGTGCCCTTCGCATCACCGTCGAATCCGGTGGACATGACGGCGCAGGTGTCCAGCCGCCCGGAGGTGTTGGCCAAGGTGCTGGCCGCCGTGGCCGAGGACGACAGTTGCGATGCGCTGATGCTCCAGTCGGCCAATGCCTTCCATGTACCTCGGCTGCGAGAAGTGTTCCTGACGGCCCTCGCGCAGGTGCGCAAGGAACACCCGTCGCGCCTGATCGTCCTGTGCGCACGCGCGCCGCAGGAGGTGCGCGCGCAGCTCAGTGCGATGGGTTTCCCGGTGGTGGAGGGCATCGATGCGGCCTGCGCGACGCTCGCGGCACTGGTGCACTTCGGTGCGCGCGCCGAACCGGCCCCCGCGGGCGCGGCCATCGAGCGGGAAACCCTGCCTGCGGAGGCCTTCGCGACCGAAGCCAGCGCCAAGGCAGCGCTTGCCCGTGCCGGGCTGCCGGTGCTCAAGGAGGCCGTCGCGGCCAGCCGCGACGAGGCACTGGCCGCCGCGCGCGACATCGGCTTTCCGCTGGTGCTCAAGATCGTCTCGCCCGACATCGCGCACAAGACCGAGGTCGGTGGCGTGGTGGTGGATGTGCGCTCCGAAGGTCAGCTGATCGAGGCTTACGAGAGCCTGCTCGCCCGCGTGGCGCACAAGGTGCCCCAGGCCCGCGTCACCGGCGTGCTGGTGGCGCAGATGGCGCAAGGCGGCGTCGAGCTGATCCTCGGGACCCGGAAGGATCCGGTGTTCGGCCCGATGGTCATGGTGGGGCTGGGCGGCATCTTTGCCGAGGTCCTCAAGGACGTGGCGCTGCAGAGCGCGCCGGTCGACGAGGCGCAGGCCGCGGCGATGCTGCGTTCGCTCAAGGCATTCCCGCTGCTCGACGGTGCGCGCGGTCGGCCGAAGGCCGACGTGCAGGCCGCCGCACGTGCCGTTGCCGCGCTGTCGTGCTTTGCCGCGCGGCATGCCGGCGAAGTGGCCGAGATCGACATCAATCCGCTGGTGGTGCTGGAGGCGGGACAGGGCGCCTTCGCGCTCGATGCGCTGCTCATTCCCGAACAGGCAGAGAAAGGTAAGCAATGAATGCATCCCTCGAAGGCCGCGTGGCCTTCATCAGCGGTGCCGGCCATGGCATCGGCCGGGCCACCGCGCTGGCGATGGCCCGGCTGGGCGCCACCGTCGGCGTCAACGACCTCAAACAGGAGTTCGTCGAGGAGGCCTGCGCACAGATCCGAGCGCTCGGCGGCAAGGCCATTGCGCTGCCGCGCGACGTGTCCAGCCGCGAGGGCATGCGCGAGGCCGTCATGCAACTGGCGCGCGAGGCGGGGCGGCTCGACATCATGGTCAACAATGCTGCCTGGGTGCGCTACCAGCCCCTGGCCGAGATCACGCCCGAGGTCATGGACCGGATGGTGGAAATCGGCTTCAAGTCGGTGATCTGGGGCATCCAGGCCGCGGCCGAGGCAATGGATGCCGAGCGCGGGGGGACCATCGTCAATGTGGCGTCCATCGCGGGCTTCAAGTCACCGATGCGCTCGGTGGTCTACAGCGGCATCAAGGCGGGGGTGCTGGGCATCACGCGCGCGGCGGCCGCCGACCTCGGCGGACGCAACATCCGGGTGAATGCGGTTGCGCCGGGTGCAGTACCCACCGAGGGAACGGCCAAGCACCGCAATGCGGAGCTCGATGCCAGGCGCATCGCGCGCACGCCGCTGCGGCGCCTGGGCACGGTGGAGGAGATCGCCGATGCCATCTGCTTCCTGGCGGGCGATGCGGCGCGCTTCCTCAACGCGGAAGTGCTGCGCCTGGACGGCGGCGCCTCGGAGACCTCGCTGTGAGCGCCGCACAGCCGGCGGCCCCGCGACGACTGCAGAACGTCTATGTCGCCGCGAAGCAGCCGCGGCAACTGCACGCCTTCTACGCATCGGCGCTCGGCCTGCCTTTGAAGTTCAACGACGGGGACCGCTGGTTCCAGTATGGCGTGGGCAACACCAACGTTTCGCTGGCCTGCCTCGAGGAGGCGGCGCCCGCTGCCTCTGGCCTGGTGATGGTGTTCGAGGTCGATGATTTCGACGGTGCGCAGGAGCGGATCGCCGACGCGGGCGGCGAGGTGCTCGGCATGCGCGACATGGGCGGCCACGGCATGGTGCTGTCGTTGCGCGACCCCGAGGGCAACATCGTGCAGTTGTTCCGGCGGTCACCGCCTGGCGCCACATGAGCGGCCAGGCATCGTTGCAGGCACTGCTGGATCGCGAAGCGATCCGGGACTGCCTGTACCGGTACTGCCGCGGCATCGACCGCTGCGACGAGGCCGCCCTGCGCTCGGCCTATTGGGAGGATGCCACCGACTGCCACGGCGCCTGGAACGGCAGCGCCGAGGGTTTCATCGCCCAAGCCCTGGACAAGCTGCGCCGGGGCGGGCGACGCGTCCACCAGATCACCAACGTGCTGATCGAGTTGCATGGCGACACGGCCGCGGTGGAGAGCAGCTTCTTCGCGTTGCAGTCCACGGCCGCGCTGCCGCAAGGGCAGACCTTTCTCTGCGGGCGCTATGTCGACCGCTTCGAGCGCCGGGCAGGGCAGTGGCGTGTGGCTGCGCGCACCGTGGTCTACGACTGGATCGAGGAGCGCGCGCGACCCGAGCTTGCGCAGGACGACGCGGCCCTGTTCGGGCCGCGGCAGCCGAATGGCCGCGCGGCGCCGGACGACCTGGTCTATCGATTGCTAGAGGACATTCACCGCGACGAATCCGCTGCGTCGCGACGGTGACTCTGCAAGGCGCTTGCCGCGAGGCAGCGCACTGCCGGGCAATAGAGTGCGACGACGCACGCTTCATTCAACTCCTTTCTTCTGCAACTCTTGCGATCACCATGAACCTTCGACGCCATCTTTGCGCTTTCCTTCTCGGAGCCTCTTTCATGGGGGCGCACGCGCAGGGTGTCGCGCCCGCCACGGCAGCCTCTCTGCTCTCGCAGGCTCTGGCCCTGTCCGATGGCGCGCAGCCTCAGCTGGTCGAATGGCGCCGACACATCCACCAAAACCCCGAACTGGCCTACCAGGAGGTCGGCACCGCGAAGTACATCGCCCAGGCCCTGGCTGGCATGCCGGGTCTGCAGGTGCGCACCGGCATCGCCGGCACCGGCATCAAGGCCGTGCTTCGCGGTGGACGGCCCGGCCCCGTGGTGGCGCTGCGCGCGGACATGGATGCCTTGCCCGTGGAAGAGCGCAACGACCTGGCCTTCAAGTCCGTGGCCAAGGCCGACTGGCTCGGCAAGCCTGTCGCGGTCTCGCACGTCTGCGGACATGACGCGCACATCGCCATGCTGCTGGGGGCGGCCAAGGTGCTGTCCTCGCTGCGCGAGCAACTGACGGGCACGGTGGTCTTCATCTTCCAGCCGGCCGAGGAGATCGGCCCGGGCCTGGGCAAGTCCAGTGGCGCCATGGCCATGGTGCGCGAGGGCGTGCTCGACAACCCCAAGGTCGACGTGGTGCTCGGCCAGCACATCAGCAACCAGGCGCCTTCCGGCGCGATCCGCTACAGGCCGGGCCCGATGCTCGCGAGCATCGACGTGTTCCGGATCCTGTTCAAGGGCACGGGCGGCCATGGCGCGGCACCGTGGGTCTCCAACACGCCCATGCTGGCTGCGGCCGAGACCGTGCTGGGCCTGCAGAACATCGTCAGCCATCGGCTCAACCCGACCATTGACGGCGGGCCGACGATCGTGACCACCGGCATGCTGCAAAGCGGGAATCGCTTCAACGTGCTTCCCGAGACGGCCGAGATTGCCGGTACGATCCGCGCGCTCTCGACGACCAACCAGAAGATCGCCCAGGAGGAGATCCGCCGCCGGGCCACGGGTATCGCGGCGAGCTACGGGGTGCAGGCGGAGGTGACGATCGACAGCGGAGACGGCTACGAGGTGCTGGTCAACGACCGCGACGCCACGCTTTCGATGGTGGGGGCCTTCGAGGCTGCCGCTGGCGGTGTCGCGAAGGTGAGCCAGATGCCTGCTTCCATGGGCTCGGAAGACTTCGGTGCCTTTGGTTCGACCGGAGTGCCCGTCGTGTTCTGGATGCTGAATGCTTCGCCGCTGGGCGACAAGGACGCACCGGTGAATCACTCGCCGCTGTTTCAGATCGACGAATCCGCCATGCGCGTGGGTGTTCGCGCACTGACCGCGACGACACTGTCCCAACTGGCCAGTGCGCGGTTCCAGGGGCGCTGAGCGCTTGGTGCCGGCGCCTGGCATCGGGATGGTTCGCTGCGCCTTCAATCTTCGTGGCTCTCCTCCACGGCCCGCTTCAGGATCGGGAGCGTCACGCGCCAGTAGAACGCGACGCGTCAGCACAGACCACTCCACGCGGGACAGGTCCCAACAGGGAGCGTTCGCCATCAAGCCTCGACGCAGGTCATCCCATCATCTTGGGGGTGATAAACACCAGCATCTCGACCTTGTTCAAGGTGCGTGTGCGCTTGCGAAACAGTGCGCCCAAATAGGGGACCTCGCCCAATACCGGCACGCGCGACTCGTCGTTGATCTCGGTCACCTCGAAGATGCCGCCGATGACGACGGTGCCACCGTTTTCGACCAGTACGTCGGTCTTTACGTGCTTGGTATTGATCGCCGGACCGGCAGATGTATTCACTCCGCGCGCGTCCTTGCTCACGTCCAGTGCGAGGATGATGTTGCCCTCGGGAGTGATCTGCGGTGTCACTTCCAACTTCAGCACGGCCTTGCGAAACGAGACGGAGGTGGCGCCGCTGGATGTGGCCTGCTGGTACGGGATCTGTTCGCCTTGCTCGATCAAGGCCTTGGTCTGGTCGGCGGTGACCACGCGAGGGCTGGATACGAGCTTGCCCCTGCCTTCGGCCTCGAGTGCCGAGACCTCCAGGTTCAACATCCGCGTGTACCCTGCGCTGAACAGGGAGACCGCAAACACCCCCGGGGCACTCCCTCTACCGGCACTCCCGGCTGGCAGATTCACAAAGTTGCGGTTGGTGTAAGGCGCGAAAGCGCGACTGCTGCCTGCAGGAGTGGTGCCGACAGAGCTGTTCCCATCGACAATCCCGCCGCCCAGCCTGGCACCCAATGACTTGCCGAAGGTATCCGACGCCTCGACGATCTTCGCCTCGATCAGCACCTGCCGCACCGGCACGTCGAGCTTGCGAATGAGTTCGCTCACCTCGGTCAGGCGTGCGGGGGTGTCGGTGACAAAGAGTTGGTTGGTGCGGGCCTCGGACATCGCGCTGCCGCGCGCACTCAACAGCCGCGTGACCGAGCTGCCGCCACTGCCGGAAGTACCGCCGCCACCCCTGAGGTTCTGTACCACCGTCGCGGCCTTTGCGTAGTTGAGCTGGAACGACTGCGTCTGCAGTGTCGTCATGTTCTCCAGCAAGGCCTGGGCCTCGAGGTCGGACTTTTCCCTGGCGTTGATCTCCTCGAGCGGCGCGATCCAGAGAACGCTGCCATTCTTGCGCATGCCCAGGTTCTTGGCCTGCAGGATGACATCCAGCGCCTGGTCCCACGGCACGTCCTTGAGCCGCAGGGTGAGGGTGCCGGAGACGGTATCCGAGGTCACCACGTTGAAGCCGGTGAAGTCCGCGATCACCTGCAGCAGCGCCCGCATGTCGACGTTCTGGAAGTTGAGTGTGAGTTTCTCGCCCGCATAGCCCGCGCCGGGTGTGAGCTTGCCCGGATCGGCCTTGCGCGGACGCACCTCGATGACGAATTGCTCGTCCGTCTGGTAGGCGCTCTGCTCCCAGTCGCCGTGTGCGCCGATGGAGAGGCGGACCCGGTCCGCCAGTTGCTGCGGCTGCACTGTGTCGACGGTGGTCCCGAAGTCCGACACGTCCAGCCGGCGTCGCAATCCCTCGGGCAGCGACGCCCGCATGAAATCGGCCACCAGCGTCGCGCCCTGGCGGCGCACATCCACCCCCATCTGGCGGCTGCCCATGGCCACGATGATGCGGCCGGCACCGTCCTCGCCACGCCGAAAGTCGATCTCCTGCAGCGGCGTGATGCTGCGGACACGGTTCTCTGCAAAATCGCCATATGGCGGCGTGCGCGGCGGCTGGCCCGTGCTCGATTGCAGCGAGACCAGCAGCGATCGCCCCTGGATCTCGGCCTGGTAGGTGGCCGCATGCCGCAGGCTCAGCACCACGCGGGTGCGCTCTTCCGCCTGGACCACATTGGCGGCGCGAAGATGGCCCAGATTGAAGGCGATGGCCGATCGCCCCACGGCGCTGGTGATCCCTGGGAAGTCGAGCGCGATGCGCGCGGGGGATTGCACCACGAAACCCGCGGGCAGCGCAGCGAGCGGGCGGGTGAAGTCGATGCGCAACAAGTCCACGTCCGCACGGGTCGAGCCGGTGATGGATTCAATGGCGTTGGGCGGTGTCGATGGCGCCCGCGGCCCTTCCACCTGGGCCTGCGCGTTGGTCTGTGTCGCTATCGACAGCAACACCGTGGACACGGCGCCAACCCATCGGCGCAGATAAAGGCGCAGATAAGGGCGCAGATAGGGACGCAGGTGCGGGGCGCTGGGCAGGCGCGCGCGTGGCTTCATGATTTTCCCTCTCTCCGTTGATGATCTGCGGCGCCGGAGCCGTCTCAATCCGTTGAGGCCGTGCAGATCCGCGCGATGGTCTTGCTTGTTCGTGGAGAAACTCTTCACTGAATGTCCAGGTACTGTGAAGATGAAGCGCTGCACCGCAGCGAACCACTGGCCTCACGGACGGTAGTGGTAGGAGAACAGCAGGCCTGCGGTCCCGAGGGCCGATACCTGGAGGCTGTTTCGGGAGTCGAGCCTGTAGCCGATGGCAGGCACCACCAGGGGTGACCATCCGTTGCGGTTGAACGGCACCTTGTCCTTGTGCTCTCCGACATAGCCGTACATGACGCCGGCTGTCAGCTTGAGGTAGAGCCTCGGTTGACCGAACAGCCCAGTCCACTGGTAGCCGCCGTAGGCATAGGCGGAGGGTTGGCCGAACGAGTTGCTGAACACGCCCGCGCCCACCAGCCAGTTTTCGGTCTGATACCGCTCTACACCGATGAGGTATACGTTGCGGTGTTCACTGCTGCGGCGGAAATGATGGGCGTAGGGCGAAAACATCCACTCCCATTTCATCTCGTTCGAGTCCAGAGGCCGTGCGGCGATGTCCTGCGCAGCAACCGTCGATGCACCGGCCAGCCAGCAGCATGCGGCAGCGAGCACAGCCAGCATGTGGCGGCGAGCAGCGTGCCTCGAGAGGTCTTCTGCGCCTTGCAGGCAATCGCACCGCTGCATGAGGCCCCAGAGGTGTGATCCACCGGAGTGGGGCTCGCGCGTGCGGGCGTCGCGCTCAACGAGACGCGTCATCACGCAGGCCGCGACGCAGGCGACTGCCGATCGATGCGTACCAGCATCAGGCGTTGCGCCGTGGCGAAGTCTTCGCATGCCCAGATCAGGGCTGTTCGACAGGCGATGGCTGCGCCCCGCAGGCGCATCAGCTGCGCGCTCCATCCGTTGGATGGGCCAGGCGAAATCGCCCCTGGTGGGTGAAGGTGCGCATCCTCACGGGGGAGGAGAACGGATTCGGTTTTCTTCATCAATTGACGACGTGCAGGGCTGGAAAAAAGGAGGCGGGAGTGCATGCCTCGGAATGGGCGAGCGAACCGGCCAGTTGGATTTGCGTGGACTCGAACGGGCCGCGCGCTCGAGGGTGAACGCATGCAGCACCCTCGGGGCGGTCATCGCTGAGGCGAGAGAAGCTGCTGCATCGAGAACCTGCCAAGCCAGCGGCCTGACGACGATTCTTGTGAAAACCCGTGGAGAACGGGCTTGCGCCTGATCCAGATCTGATGGAGATGCTGAAGTCCCGCTCTTCCTCAACGGGCGCGAGCCAGGAGGGCCGCGCCATCGCTCTTGGCTGCGATGTGCGGCCAGCCGGGCGACGACAGCGCATATCAATCTGCGCCGAAGGCAGGGATTCGTACGTCGCTTGATCGAATGTTGATGGAAATTGCAGCACTTCTGAACGATGGCGAACGAGCATGGCGCCTTCGTCCACCCACGAAGCTTTTCCAGCTCGCGCCCCCGAATGCATTCCCCGCCTGCAGACACCGCTTCAACTCCATCCCTGTCAGAAGCTGCGGATCCTTCGGTCCCGGTGTCTCGCATCGGCGTGGCGCGTCCCGACGGCGCTCACCTGGCAGCCGTCCTGCGCCGCGCAATGGCGGCGTGCTCGCCCCGCCCCGACGGCGCCTGGCTCACCTTGTTGCTGGTTCTGTTTGCCGCTGTCTGGCTGCCGCATCTGGCTCATTCGAGCCTCGTGCCACCCACGGACAACATCGAGCAGCTCACCTGGGTGCGCAGTCTCGAATGGGGCTACTACAAGCATCCGCCGCTGCCCACCTGGGTGCTTTGGCTGCCGGTGCAGGTAATGGGGCTGTCGGGCGCCACCACCTATGTTCTGGGCGCGATATTCGCGCTGGCAGCCATGGGCGTGCTCTGGCGGTTCCTTGCGGCTCTGCGGGGACCCGTGCACGCGACCATCGCTGTCCTCGCGGCACTTTGCATCACTTACTACAACGGGCGCCTCTATTACTACAACCACGAAGTGGTGCTGATGCCCTTTGCGGTCGCCAGCGCCGCGTTCACCTGGAAGGCGTTTTGTACACGGCAATCGCGCTGGTGGCTTGCCCTGGGTGTGTGCCTGGGTCTGGGCGCCCTTGCCAAGTACCACATCGCGGTGATGGCCCTGGCAATCATCGTGTTCTGGGGTTGGCAGCGTGGTTGGCGAGATACGAGCCATCGGCGTGGCTTGCTGCTGGCGATGGTGACCGCCCTGGCATTGGTGTCTCCGCATCTGTACTGGCTTTGGTACAACGACCTGGGGCCCATCCGCTATGCCATGGAGTCGTCGCTGGGGCTCGACCTGCAGGGCGCGAGTCGATGGAGCGGCAGCGCACGCTGGTTGGTGGATCAGCTTCTGAACCGCGCGCTTCCCGCATGGCTCTTTCTGCTGCTGGCGCTGTGGGCGTTCGAGCGCGCAGCGCGGCCGGATCCCGCGCACCAACCCACGGCTATGGTGGTCGATGCAGGCATGAGCCGATGCCTGCTGCTGTGCTTCGGCGCCACGCCGCTGGTCTTCACCTGTGCGCTGGGACTTTTCGTCGGCGCGGACCTCCAACTGCATTGGGGCGCGCCGTTCCTTCTGCTGGCCGTCCCGGCGGCCATGGAACTGGGCCGCTGGAGGCGGTTGTGGTCCGCCATCTCGCTGAGGTCCGCCCTCAAGGCCTTTGGCCTGGTTCAGTTGCTGCTGCTGCTCTGGGGGCAAATGATCTCCGCCAATGGAGAGGTGCGATGGCAGCGGCATCATTGGCGCAACTTCGACGCGCAGGGGCTGGCTGACGCGGTAGTGCCAGCGGCTCGCATCGAACTCGGAGGTCCGATCCGCGTGGTGGCGGGGCCCCCGGCCGAAGCCGGTGCGCTGGCATTGCGACTTCCCGAGCAACCCTTGGTCCTGCTCCACGGTCGCTTCGACATCAGTCCATGGGTGGACAAGAAATTGGCCGATGAATGCGGTGTTCTGGAACTCAGCAGGGCTGCAGCTCCGGACGTCGGCTATCGCCCGGTGGGGGACAACTTTCCGGGCTTGCACTGGCGCGTGATCGCGCCGGCTTCCATCTCGGCACGGTGCACTGGACAGCCCAATGTCACCCATTGATTCACGCGTGGTGCGCCCGAGAAAGCGCGACGCGGGAGCCTCCGACACCATGTCCCCGACCCTCATGCCGCGCGCGTGCGCCGGCAACCTTGCGCAGGACTCGCTTGCCGAGCGGACTTCCAGAGCCCGCGTGGCCTTTCTGAGTTGCGTCATTCCCTGCCGCAACGAAGCGAGGAATCTTGCGTTGCTCTTGCCGCAACTCGTGGTCGTGCTCTCGAGCCTCGCTCGCGAGTGGGAGATCGTCGTCGTCGACGACGGAAGCACGGATACCACCGCTGAGGTGGCGCTGCGCTGGCGGGACCATGGCGTTCGGTCGCTGGAACTCTCCCGCAACTTCGGCAAGGAAGCTGCACTGAGCGCCGGGCTGGACGTGGCGCGGGGAGATCTCGTTGTCCTGATGGACGGTGACGGCCAGCATCCGCCCGAGTTGATTCCCGACATGGTCGCGCGCTGGACTCAGGGGGCCGACATGGTCTGCATGGTGCGCACCGACCGGAAGACCGAAAGCTGGATGAAGCGCTTTGGCACCCGCCTGTTCTATGGCCTCATCGACCGGGACCGGCGCTATCGGGTCCCGGCGGGCGCGGGCGACTTTCGTCTGCTGGACCGCCAGGTGGTTGAAGCCTTGCGTGCGCTTCCCGAGCGCAGTCGGTTCATGAAGGGTCTGTTCGCCTGGGTCGGCTTCCGCGTGGAACAGATCGTCTATGTTCCGCCGCCCCGACCTCATGGGCGCAGCCACTACAGCTTGCGCGCACTGTGCAGCCTGTCCTTGACCGGCATCACCATGTTCACCAGCTGGCCGTTGCGTGCCGCGAGCGTGGTGGGAGGCGCGCTTGCACTTGTCTCGTTCGGCTACGGCGTCGGATTGGCCGTGTCGTACATGCTCTGGGGCAACGAAGTATCGGGCTGGACCACGATCGTTGTCGCCATGCTGCTGCTGGCCGGCGTGCAACTGATCTCGCTCGGCGTGATCGGCGAGTACCTGGCGCGGGTGTTCGATGAAGTGAAGGGACGGCCTCTCTATCTCGTCAAGCGATCCCGTGAAGCCGCCTCGAGGGAGCGCCAGCCATGAGGATGCCCGTGCTGAAGCCGAGCCGGCTCTGCATCCCTGGACCCGGGGCGACCTCGGTGCGCCAGCACGTCACCCGCGCCCAGCAAAGGCCAGGCGCTCGACCTGCCTCACTGCCGCCGCAGGGCCGGCAACAGGTCTTGATCAGAAAGGTTGCCGGATGAGCCACCAAGCTGCACGCAACGGTCCGTCGGCATCCAGTGGCCTGTCCGGGCATGCCGCTGCAAGGCCGCCCTCCGTCGACGATGGGCTGTCCCGCCCCGAGCAACGAAGCATTGCTGTTTGCGTGGACGACTTCGGCCTGAACCAAGGTGTCAACGCGGCGGCATTGCAGTTGGCCGAGATGCGGCGCGTGAGCGCCTTGAGCGCCATGACGCAGGCGCCGGACTGGGAGGAGGGCGCCGCGCGTGCGCGCTACCTCGACGTCCACCACGTCGACATCGGCCTGCATTTCAATTTGACCCTGCCGTTCAATGGCGCGCCAGCGCTGGGGTCGGTGCGAACGCTCATCGCGGCCGCCCATCTGCGGCTGCTGCCTCTGCGGCGCATACGCGAAGCCTTGCTGGATCAGCTCGATGCCTTCGAGGAGGAAATGTTCCGCGCACCGGCCCACCTCGACAGTCACGAGCACGTGCACCACTTGCCGGAAATACGTGACATCGTGCTCGATGTACTGATGCGACGCTACGGAAGTTCCCTGCCGTGGGTGCGTGTGAGTGCCGCGCCGACCTCGTCCCTGATGGATTCGGTGCAGCGTCCCGACGGCCGCAAGGCGTGGCTTATCGATCGCCTGGTGGGGGCGGAGGATTTCCGCCGCCGTGCGCGCTCGCTCGGCTTTCTCGCGAATCGCCGCCTGCTTGGCGTCTACGACTTCAAGGCCACCGAGAGTGGATACGGTTCGCTGTTGCGGCATTGGCTCAGGCACGCCCGAAACGGTGACCTTCTGATGTGTCATCCGGGCACGCCAAGAATGGGTGACCTCATTCGCCACGGACGCGGCGTCGAATTCATGGTGTGGGCTGATCCTGGCTTGCCCGACTTGCTGCGGACTGTGGGTGTCCGCGTCGCGCCGATGTCAGGCCTTGGCGCAACGCTGGCCGAGCGAATGCCCTGAGTGCCGATGATTGAAGGCATCTCCAGGATGGCGACAGCTACCCGCTCGAAGCGCATCGCTGCGTCATTGCCGCGCCGTGCTTCACGAGCCGCCTTGCCCTTGATCGACGGTGCCGCTTGCCGCCATGGGCCATCTCGCGCCGCCGCGTAGAACCCGCCGTGAGAACGGCATAGCGCGTCGGGTCGGTCCGTCGGGGGTCTTCGCGCGAGGCAAGACCGCGATCGGGCGTTGGAAGGCGAAATGCTCTGGCTGGCTGCGCCGAAAAGCCGAAACGCTCCTGCTGCTCGCCACGCTCGGGGCCGTTGCCCTGTGGCTTGTCTTCTGGTTCGGGCCATGAACACGTGCATGCGAAGACTTCGGGTAGGGTGGAGCAGTCGCACGGAATTGGGCTCAGGCTCCGAGGGGGGCGCGGGGAGGGCCGAGGTTGCAAGCGAGAGGTTCTTCAGGGCGATCGCGTCACACGGTTCGGGCCCCCGTCACTCGGCATTTCCCCGATCTTGTCCATGGGAGGAACGGCGCCGCCCAGCACCTGATTCAGCGTCATATGGTTCTGCAGCAAGGCCAGGCGGACCGACGCATGAGCCACTTCTGCCACGCGCCTGCGCTCCTGCGCATCGAGCCAGGCGCGCAGGGCAACCTGCCCCTTGCGATATCGAACTTCGTAGAGCATCTCGCTCTCGGTTGCTTCGTCCCGGGCGCGCCGGCGTGCGAGCGCCTGCAGTGACAGTTGCGTGCGCGCTGAAAGCGCCCGCTCGACTTCTGCGAGCGCCGCGTAGAGCGACTTCCTGAAGCCCAGGATCGCTTCCTCATGGCGTGTCCGGGCGACGGCATTGCTCAGTTGCATCCCGCGCACGTTGAGGAAGGGCAGCGCCATCTCGGAACCCAAGGTGGCGACCGGATTGCGCAGCACCTCCAGCAGCGACGCGCTGGAAGTTCCCAGGCTGCCCGTGAGCGAGAACGTCGGATAAAAGCGCGCAGCTGTGGCATCGCGGCTGGCCAGCGAGGCGCGCAGGCGGAGCTCGGCTGCGCGCAGGTCGGGGCGCCGCCCGAGCAACTCTGCGGGGAGGCCTGCACCGACAGGCGCGGGCATTGCGTCTGGCAAATGCAGGGGTTCCGGACCGGGCGGCAGCGACCCGTCGAACAAGACCATCAGCGCCTGACGCAGTTCGTTGCTTGTCTGTACGAGCTGGCTCAGCAGGGCTTGCTGCTCAGCCACCGATTGCTCGACTTCGCGCAGTTCGAGGCGGGAGACCGAGCCTGCCCGGTACTGCGCGTCGATCAGCTCGCGTGTGCGGTGGCTGTACGCCAGGCTCTGCCTTTCGGACGCGATGCGCTCGTTGGCAAATCCGATTTGCCAGTACAGGTTCGCGACTGCCGCGACGAGGGACAGGGCGATCGCCTCGCGATCCTGCGCGCTGGCCCGTGCCTCGAAGCTGGCCGCATCTCGCTGCGCACCGAGGCGATCGAACAGATCGATCTCCCAGCGCACGCCGATCTGGGCATTGACGGTCTCGTTGGTGCGTCGGTTCTCTCCCGACAAAGCGCGGCTTGCGCTGCTCGAAAGGGCACCTTCCCACACCGGCCGCAGGGCATTGCCGGCCAGCTGCGCTTCCAGCGAGGCGCGGCGCGCCCGGAAGCCTGCGATTGCCAGGTCGGGATTGTGCTGGAGCGCCAGATCGATCCATCCGTTGAGTTGCGGGTCGTCGAATGAGCGCCACCATGCCTCATTGCGCGGGACACCGGCGGCGATATCCGAGTGTTCGAAGCGCGCCGGCAGGGGCACGGCCGGTTGCTGGTAGGGTGTGCGGGCGAGGGCCGCGCAACCTGCAAGGACCAGCAAGACGCTCACCGCCGCCGCGGCAGTCATGGTCCTCTTGGCGTGACACGGGATAGGAAAACGCATCAGTCCCTCGCCAGCGCTTGGACCGGATCCAGCCGGGCCGCATTGCGCGCCGGCAGGAAACCAAAGGTGATCCCGATCAGGGTGGAGCAGGCGACAGCCAGCACGATGGAAGCGACGGAGAAGGACATCTGGAGGCCGAGCCCCATCAGGTCGGCCGCCAGGCCCAGGCCCAACGCAATCAGCACGCCCAGGACGCCGCCGATGAGGCATACCAGCATCGCCTCGATCAGGAACTGCTGAAGGATGTCGGATTGACGGGCACCGATCGCCATGCGCACGCCGATTTCCTGGGTGCGCTCGGTCACGGACACCAGCATGATGTTCATCACGCCGATGCCACCGACGAGCAACGCGATCATGGCGATGCCTGAGATCAACACCGTGAGGGTGGTGCTGGTGCGGGTGACGGCCTGTCGGATCTGGTCGGAGCTGAAGATGAAGAAGTCCTTTCGGCCGTGTCGCTCGCTCAGCATCGCGGTCACTGCCTGCTGCACGGCCTGGCTGGAGACGGCGTCGCGCACGCGCAGACTGATGCTGTCGAGATGGGATTGTCCGGACAGGCGCGTTGCCACCGCCGCATAGGGTACGTAGAAGGTCGGGGTGGAAGTGTTGGAGCTGCTTTGCACAGGCTGGAGCACTCCGATGATTTCGACCGGCATGTTGCCCAGCAGCACGATCTCGCCGATGGCTCGGGTCGCGGACTTGAACAGGGTCGTGGCCGCTTTCGGATCGATCACGGCGACCTGGCCGTGACGTTCGACGTCGAGGGCATCGAAGAAGCGGCCCGATGCAAGTTTCAGCCCACGCACGCGGAAATGCCCGGCACCCACGCCAGTGACCTGGCCGGCGACCGCGAGCTCGCGATAAAGCGCGGTGACGTTGATCGAGAGGTTCGGCGTGGCACTGTCCACGTAGGGCTGATCGGCAAGGGCCTCTGCATCGGCGGCGACCAGCGTCTCGATGGCCGCGGCGTGGGTGTCGCCAAAATCCTTGCCGGGGAAGACATCGAGCGTGTTGGTCCCCAGTTCGCGGACCTGCGCCATCACCTGTGCCTGCGCGCCCCTGCCGAGCGCGACCACCGAGACGACCGCCGCGATGCCGATGATGATGCTGAGCATGGTGAGGAAGGTGCGCAGCCGGTGCGCGTTCATTGCCCGAAGGGCCATACGGAACGCCTGAGCGAAACGATCCGCGCCCGCTCGCATCAAGGCGGCGGCGGGCGAGGGCGAAGCCAGCCCCGGGGGCTTCGATGCGGTGCGGGCTGCCGTTTGCCGGTCGGCGACGATGACACCATCGCTGATCTCTATCACCCGTGCGGCATGAGATGCGACCGACATGTCATGGGTGACAAGGATGATCGTGTGGCCATCGGCGTGCAATTCCTGCAGGATGCGCATGACCTCTTCGCCACTGGCGCTGTCGAGTGCGCCCGTCGGTTCATCGGCCAGGATGACTGCGCCCCCGTTCATCAGCGCGCGTGCAATGGAAACGCGCTGCTGCTGGCCGCCCGAGAGCTGGCTTGGGCGGTGGTTCATGCGCTCCTGCAGGCCGAGGCGCGTGAGCAGCGACTGCGCGCGTGCCTGACGCGCCGAGGCGGCCAGCCCGGTGTAGATCGCCGGCAGCTCGACGTTCGCTGCGGCGCAGAGATCCGTGAGCAGCTGATAGCGCTGGAAGATGAAGCCGAAGTGCTCGCGCCGAAGGGCGGCCAGCTCGTCGGGGCCTAGCTCCCCTGTTTCCGTGCCGGCGACCCTGTAGCTGCCTGCCGTGGGTCGATCGAGGCAGCCGAGGATGTTCATCAGGGTCGATTTGCCCGACCCGGACGCGCCGACGATGGCCACCATCTCTCCCGCGTCGATCTTCAGGTCGATGTCCTTCAGGATCACCATGGTGCCGTCCCCGGAAGGAAATTCCCGGCGCAGCGCGCGCAACTCCAACAGCGGCTGGCCCATGCTCAGAACCCCAGCAGCCCTGCGCCACCCGGCGCCGTGGTGGGCACCGTCTCGCCGATCAGCACGGCGTCGCCGGATTGGAGGCCCGACAGGACCTGTGCAGTCGCGTTGGTCCGCATGCCGATGCGCACCTGGCGCACCGAGACCCGTCCCTTCGGGTCGACCACGCGCACCGTATAGGCGTCATGCGCATCGCGCTCGCCCAGCGCGGCGGTGGGAACCAGCAGCGTCTGCCTGAGATGGGAGATCAGCACGGAGACCTGCGCGGTCATGGAGGGGCGCAGCTGGCCCTTCGGATTAGGGACGTCGAAGACGGCGTTGTAGTAGATCGCGCGCGAGGAGGTCGGCGTGCCCGATGAGCCCCCTGCGCCGGCTGAACCTGCGCCGCCCACCTCGTTCACGATGGACGTGGGTGCGATCTCGACCCGCTCGATCTGCGCGACGTACTTGTCCCGCTTGTCACCCAGGGTGGTGAAGGTCACCTGCTGGCCACGCTCGACCTTCTGTACGTCGGCTTCTGCGATTTCGGCGCGCACCGTCATGACGTCCAGCTTGGCGAGCATGACGATCGTGGGCGTTGTCTGAAAGGAATTGAGCGTCTGGCCCTGCTTGGTGACGATGGCCACGACGACGCCGTCCATCGGGGCCAGGATGCGGGTATATCCAAGGTTGATGCGTGCGGTCTCGATCTGGGTGTGCGCCTGTTCGATCTGGGCCTCCAGCGAGCGGGCCTCGGCGCGTGCGGTTTCCAATGCTGCCTTGGCGGCCTCCTGGTCGGACCTTGCCGTGGCTTCTGCCGCGAGCAAGGCCTCCTGGCGCTCGAAGGCGAGTTCAGCCTGCGCCAGGGCCGCGCGCCTTGCGGCCAGCTGCGCCTGCAGCGAGGTCGCTGCGGCCTGCGCGTTGCGCATCGAGATCCGCTGCGGCTGGTCGTCAACCTCTGCGATGAGATCGCCGGTCTTCACCGGCTGTCCCAGCGCCACATGCAGTCGCTTGACCTGCCCGGAAACCTGAGCGCCGACGGCGACCAGTGCCTTGGGATGCAATCGGCCTACGGCCAGTACCGTCTGCTCCAGATCACCGATGGTCACGCTCGCCGTGGCCAACTCGGGGCCCGAGCTCGATTCCGCAACGCCTATCCAGATTCCCGTGACTGCCGCTGCGAGGAGCAGGCCGAGCAGCGCATATCGTCGAAACACCAACCTCATTCATCCCCTTCTGAAACCGATCGAATCCTTGCTCCGCGCAGATCACCGACGAGAGGTGAATGTTGCGCGGACCTGTTCAGAATCCTTGGGGTCTTCATGGAGAACGTGTCGAGACGGCATCGCACGTGGCGACGAGGCAAGTCCGGCATGCGCGAAGCCATGCCTCCATTTGCGCACTGCCGTCCGGTGTCGGCACTGCCTTGAACCATGCAGCGGCGTCGAAGTGAAGTGCGCGGAAGTAGCGCACCCAGGCGGGGGGGGCCCCGTGGCGCAGGCTTGGTTCAGAGGCGTTGGCAACTTCGCTGCGCGAGGCACCGAGGATGAGCCCCTCGGTACAGTTGCTTACCAGTCACACGACGTCGATCACGCCCGGCAGCACGCGTTCGTAGCGCTTCATCTTCGCGGGCTCGATGCCGAGCCATCCCGCAATCTGCTCTGGCGCCGTCCCTCGTCGCAACTGCCGAAGAGCGAACGTGTGCCGCAAGCGGAAGGAACCTCCTTCGCGTGAGTCGGCCCCGGCTTCCTCGAGCACTCGCTTCGCGCATTCGTACTGTGAGGGTTTTTGCCATTGTTTACCGGTGCGCGTGGAAGGGAATAGGAAGGGCCCTGCGATGCCAGCTTCGGCGCGCACGCTCAGCCAGTGCTGCAGCAACTCCGCGGCCCATGGCGCCACGGGCGTTTCGCGTGGTGGCGAATTGCCATTTCCGGGTACCTGGAGCTTCCACGGCCGCTCCCGCACGCGACCGCCTTGTGAGACGGGCGAGTCCAGCGTCAGGGCACGGACATCGCCGGGCGTGAGGCCGGCGCCGAGCTGCAAGGCCACCGAGGCGCGATTGCGCACCTCCTGCCAGGTCAGCGGCATTTGGGCATTGCGGGATTTTCCGGGCCGCGGTCGTGCGGTCGAGAGAAACGCAATGAGGTGCCGGGCCTCGCTCACTGAGAGGTAGTCAGGCAGGGGATCGGCGTGTGCAGCGTCGGCATAGCGAATCTCAGGATTGGCCGCAATCCAGTCCGCCGCCGCCGAGTTGGCCATGGTGTCCGCTCGGGATGCATGGTGGCGCAGCACCCGGTCGATCAGCCGCATCAGCCGCAACGCGTAGCGCGGCGTCAAGGACAAATCGGAGGTCTTGCGTCCGAACCGGGCCGCTTGGAAGGCCTGCAGGTCAGCCAGTTCAAGGGTCGACAAGGTCACCGCAGGCGATTGCCCGAGACACCAGGTCGCGAACGCCTCCCACATGTCTTCGTAGACCGATACCGAGCCCTCGCGACGCAGCAACCCCGAGCCGCGCTGGTCGCCAAGCCAAGCTTCGAAGGCTTCGCGGAAAGCGCTCACATGGTTTGAATCGGGCGACTCATTGAAAAGGGGCAATGTCGAATCGGATGCCATCGGCAGAGGAAACATACTAACGGCACGGATTATGACTGGGAGGCGGAGGTTTTGTGTGTTCCTCTGGCAGGAAACTGTCTGCCGTTAGTCTATTTGTTGGGCGGCGGAAAACTTCGTCCGAAGCAAGATTGCCGTAAATCAGGTTTCTTCCTCGCGGTCCTCCCGCAAGAGCTGGACGCCGAGGGCCTCTAGGGCAGCATGTCTTCTGCACGGTTGGAGGCCTCATACGCGCGAGCGGCCTCCAGATGTGAAGACGAGCCGTCGACCCAGGCCCTTCGGCCGCTTCGTCTTGCGTCTGTGGCCGTTCATGCGTCGCGAGCGATGCGTCGAGAAACCGCCCGCCGCATGGACAGCGCAGAGGTATGCCGTCTTTGGCTTCAGCGCGGTCGACAAAGCACCCAGACTTGAATGCTGGAGGACCGATTGGAAGATCGGCCCGTTGCCTCGGTCACGGCAGGAATCTAGCGCCTGCGCCTGCGACAGTGCTCAGCGACGGGACTTCTGAGGCTTTCAGCGCTGAACGGGGGGGCAAGCAACCCCGACGCAGGTGGTAGGCTAGTCGATCAACAACTTGCGTCGGATCGAATTCATGAGTTTGGCGGCGGGCGCTGCAGCAGTGGACTTGGCTCAGCGGCAGCGCGACCGCCTGCCATTGGCCATGCAGCGTGCACAGGAGAAGCTTGCCTGTCTTGCGCCCTCCGGGGAGGCCACGCCTTTGCTGAAGGCCTCCCAAAAAGCAAAGACGGTGGCACAGCGGATAATCTGGCTGCAGCGAGCTGCTTCGGCCTGGGCTCGACCGATGGAGGCACTCTCAGCTTGCCGAGCAGGGTGCAGTCATTGCTGCCAGATCCCGGTGACGATCTCTCTGATCGAGGCCCGTCTGCTGGGTCGCGCCAGCGGCAAGGGCGCCGAGCGTGCCAAGACGCAGCCTGCGCGTCGCAGACCACGCGCAGGCCGAAAACCTGTCCGAGATGGAACGGCAGTTGCAAACGGGTCCGCTGACGCCTTGCCCGTTTCTTCGTGCAGACCGTTGCACCGTCTACGAGGCTCGCCCGGTGGCATGCCGCACCTTGCTCAACCTGGATGACGACGATCTGCTGTGCCGGCATTCGGGCGGAGGGAGCTCCCAGGTTCCCTATGCCGACGCCACAAAGCTCAAGGCCTTTGCACTGATGGCGCAGGCTGACACGCAATACGCGGATATTCGGGACTTCTTTCCAAGCATGCGGGATGGACTCTAGCCCTCTCCACGGTGCGTGCTTGGGAGGAAGAAACAGACAGGGAAAGCTCGGGATGCGCAGCTGGAATCGGCACCCGGCCCTTTTTGCAAGGCACTGCTTGCTGAACGCAGGCGCGCGGGGCCTTCACAGGTTCGCGCCGGACTGATTGCGGGCGTCCGCATCATCGGCTTGCAGCAGGCCGAGTTTGCGCAGTGTCCGGTGGAAGTTGCTGCGGTCCATCCCAGCTTCACGCGCGGCGTTGGCCAGGTGACCCTGATGCCGCGTCAACATCTCATCGAGCCAGGCTCGCTGGAACGCCAGCGTGGCTTCACGCAATGTGCTGCGCACCGCAACCGCAGGGACCTGGCCCTCTGCCGGTAAGGACACGGCCTTCCTCCTCAGGTCAGCCGGAGCGCCAACTGCGGAGCTCTCCAACGCCAGGTGGCGTGGTTCGATGGCCGTCCAGCGTGCCCCGCGGGGCTGCTCCCTGACGGCCCGCAGTGATGCGCGGCTGATCACATGCTCAAGCTCGCGCACGTTGCCTGGCCAGACGTGCGCCAACAAGGCAGACTTCGACGCCGGCGAGAGCCGTAGATTGCGCGCGCCCAAGCGATGCTGGTTTTCCTCGAGGAAGCCGCCGGCGAGCGCGAGCACATCGCGTCCCCGTTCGCGCAGCGGCGCGACGACCAGCGGATAGACCGAAAGCCGGTGGTAGAGATCCGCGCGAAACCGTCCCTGCGCGATCGCCGCGGGCAAGTCACGGTTGGTGGCCGCAATCACGCGGACGTCGACCTTCAATGTGCGATCGCTCCCAGGGCGCTGCACTTCACCGCTTTGCAGCACGCGCAGCAGCTTGGCTTGCACGCTCAGCGGCAATTCTCCGACCTCGTCCAGAAAGAGCGTGCCACCGTCCGCGATCTCGAACTTGCCATCGCGGTCGTGCATGGCGCCCGTGAACGCGCCGCGCTTGTGGCCGAAGAGCTCGCTGTCCGCCAGCGCCTCGGGCAGTGCTGCACAGTTGACCTGCACGAGCGGCTGCTCGCTGCGACGCGAGCGCGCGTGCAGGCGTTGCGCCACCAGGTCCTTGCCCACGCCCGTCTCGCCCAGCAGCAGCACCGTCAGGTCAGACACGGCGACCGTCTCGATCTCGCTGTAAAGCTGCTTCATGGCCGCGCCGCTGCCCAGCAATTCGCGCGGTGCGCCGCGCCCGGCGCGCAGGGCGTGAGCCACGGCCTGCTCGCGCGCGGCGCGAGCTTCCATCTCGCGGATCGTCTGGACGGCCTCCACGCCCGCTTCCACGAGTGCCACGAGCGCCTCGACCTGGGCCGGGCTCACCGCGTCGAACGTGTGCGGCTCGAGGGCGTCGAGCGTGAGCAAGCCCCATGGGATGCCACGCAGACGCAGCGGTGCGCCCATGCAGTCATGCACCGGCAGGATGCCAGGCTGCCCCACGATCAGGCCATCGTAAGGGTCCGGCAAACCGCAGTCATGGGCGAACCGCAGGCCTCGCGGACTGTCGAGCAGACGCGCAAAACGCGGGTGGGCAGCCACCGGGAACTGGCGTCCGAGTGTCTCGTCGCTCAAGCCGTCCACGGCCATCGGCCGGAGAACATCGCCTTCGAGTTGCAAGAGAGCAGCCGCATCGCATTGAACGAGTCCGCGCGCCGCGGCCAGAAGCGATCGGTATCTGCTCGCTTCAGCCGCCGAAGGCGGAAGGTCATGGGTCAAACTGACATCATTTGTGGTCATAAATACAACTGCTTGAAGTTGTCAATTTGACCATTGCAAAAAATCACCAATGGCGACAGGGACTTGGCTCATGGTTGTCGCTGGCACAGATCGTGAGATGTCGACACCGCCAACATCAATTCGGAAAAGCCATGAACCCGCAAACCATCGCCATCGTCAAGTCCACCGTGCCTGCGCTTCAGGTGCACGGCGAGGCCATTACCCGCCACTTCTACCGCCTCATGCTCGAGGGGCATCCTCAGCTGAAGGCATTCTTCAACGAAGCCCACCAAGCGGCCGGCAGCCAGGCTCGGGCGCTGGCAGGTGCGGTCGTCGCCTATGGAGCACACATCGACCGTCTGGAAGCCATTGGCGATGCGCTGCCGCGCATCATCCAGAAGCATGCGGCACTCGGCGTGCTGCCCGAGCACTACCCCATCGTCGGCAGCTACCTGCTGCGTGCCATCAAGGATGTGCTGGGCGCCGCCGCCGCCGATGAAGTCATTGCCGCCTGGGGCGAGGCCTACGGCGCACTGGCCGACCTGCTGATTGCCGCTGAGGAAAAGGTCTACAGCGCCAACGCAGCACAACCCGGAGGCTGGCGCGGAACGCGCGAGTTCCGCGTCGCGCGTCGCGAGGATGAAAGCGATGTCATCACCTCGTTCTACCTGGAGCCCACCGACGGCGGCGCGCTGCTCGCCTTCTCGCCTGGCCAGTACATCACGCTCGTGCTGGACATCGACGGCCAGCCGGTG
Organism: Variovorax sp. 160MFSha2.1; assembly: GCF_048305075.1. Lineage (NCBI taxonomy): Bacteria > Pseudomonadati > Pseudomonadota > Betaproteobacteria > Burkholderiales > Comamonadaceae > Variovorax > Variovorax sp. 160MFSha2.1. The sequence goes on along the minus strand of NZ_CP157625.1, from coordinate 376,539 downwards.
CGACGCAACTATTCGCTGTCCGACGCGCCAGGCAAGCCGTGGTACCGCATCAGCGTCAAGAAGGAGGAGGGGGGCCGGGCTTCGAACTGGCTGCACAGCACTGCGACCGTCGGCGCGCGACTGCAGGTCCAGGCGCCGTGCGGCGACTTCGTGCTGCACCCCGCAGGAGAACAAACCCGTCCGCTGGTGCTGGTCACCGGGGGCGTGGGCATCACGCCGGCGATGAGCATGCTGGAATCCATGGCGCACACCGGTCGGCCGGTGCATTTCGTGCATGCGGCCCGTCACGGCGGCGCCCACGCCTTCCGCGCACGCGTGGATGCTCTGGCTGCGACGCATGCGAACGTGAAGCCGCTGTACGTCTACGACACGCCGCGCGCCGCCGACCGGCCACATGCAATCGGCTTCGTGAACCGAGAACTTCTGGCCCGGCTGCTGCCATCCGACCGCGACGTGGACCTGTATTTTCTCGGACCCAAGCCCTTCATGAAGGCCGTCTATGCCGACGGGCTGGCGCTTGGCATACCGAAGCAGCAGTTGCGCTACGAGTTCTTCGGCCCGCTGGAAACGCTCGAGTCCTAGAACACACGCGAGGCTCACGCATCGCCACCCGTCAGGTGGCCCGCGACGGCCGCAGGACGATCCGCAGCGCCCTCGACAGGGCGCTGCCGCCGGAAAGGAAGAACGTTTCAGGAGATCTGGCTGTCAGTGGGGAGGGCGGACGTCGGAACAAGGTCACTGGATCTCGAGCGCGACTGAGACCAGAGCTCGCGGAAAAAGAATTCCAGGGCTCTGTTGAAAACGCTGGATCGAATGCGGACCGACGGTGGACTCGATCATCGCGGACCTGCCGCAGTCCGCGCTCGAGACCCAGACCGTGTCGGGCTCGACAAGCCCCCCTTGGCATCGCAATCGCTGTGCTGGGCGACGCGCACATCAGGGAAGCTGCGCTTGATCACACTCGCCTCCCTGCGCGCCCTGGCAGTCGCGATGATGGAGATCTTGTGCGGCCGCTTGCCCAGGATCCGCGACACGTGGTCCGGGCTGAGCAGCCTGCCAGTCACGATGTAAATGGAACCGGTGACGCGCGCGATCTGGGACAGTCGCACTCCCCAACTGCAAGTGCCCATTGAGATCCTCGCGTCGCCGCAGGAAAAAGCAAACCCGCTGCTGTCGTCACGAAAAACCTTTTCAACTCGCCGCCGAAGAATTCAGCTCGCAAGGAAACCCTCACCTTCGACCACGGCTATGCCGAATCGCTTTCACCGCTCAGCGCACGGTGCAAATCGCACACCGAGCCGAGGTCTTGAGCACGGGCGGGCGGAGTCCCCCCGTCACGCGAGATTGCGCTGGAAGCGGTGCTGCAAGAAATCACGCGCCGCCTGTTCACGCTTCCGACCGTATCGTTAGGCCACCAACGTGCCTGAATCCATCGCCGCTCCCGTGTACGGCAAACAGATGCGCACTTCTGCGCCGCCACCGGCGCGTGCTGAAGCGCTCGCGTGGCCGCCATGGGCCCTGCAGATCGCCTGCACGACCGACAGGCCCAGGCCGGTTCCGCCGGCGTGTCGCGAGCGAGACTGCTCGCTGCGCCAGAAGCGCTCGAAGAAGCGCGAGAAGTCCTCGTCATCGGATGAAACACCTGTGCCCCGGTCGCGAACGATCAGTTCAACGCCCAGGTCTCGCTCCACAAGGTCAATCTCCACGATGCCACCGTCACCTGCGTAGCGCACCGCGTTGTCGATGAGGGCCGACAGAGCCTGACCGAGCCGCGTCCTGTCTGCGCGCAGCGTCTGCCCGGCCTCGACATGGTTGACGGCCCGCACGCTGCGCGCCTGCAAGGCGGGGCTGGCCCAATGGATTCTTTCGTCGACGAATTGCCGCGCGGCGAACTCGCTGATCTCCAGATGCAGTCGACCACCCTGCGCAAGCGAAAGAACCTGCAGGTCACCGATGATGCGCTGGATCTGCTCCAGCTGATCCAGAACCGTGGCGATCTGGCCCTCTTCGTACGGGAACACCCGATCCAGAATGCCCTGCAGTCGTCCCATCGCCGCAGTCAAGGGCGTGCGAAGTTCATGCGCGATGGCCGCACTCGAATCGTGGAGCTCCCTGTCGTACGCCTCCAAGCGCTGCGCCATCTTGTTGAAGTGCATCGCGAGGCGCTGGAGTTCAGCAGGCGCCGCTTCGAGCACCGGTGCCCGGGCCGAGAAGCGTCCCGTCGCCACCGACTCTGCGGCCGCGACCACGTGCGAGACCGGTCGAACGATACGGCGCGCCAGAATCAGGCCGAACGCCACCACAAAGGGAACGATGGCCAGGCTCAACAGCGCCTGCACGATCAGATCCTCGGTATCGGACGGCGGCGCGAAAATCTCACCGTACATGGCATAGATTTCCTGCAACCGCTTTGCGTTCTTTTCCGGCTCAATCTCAAGACGCCGCATCTCTGCGGCCACCGCGGGCGGCAGTTTGGACTCAGCCTTTGCTTCCAGGTAGTTGTAGCGCCCCCACATCCCGGCTTGCACCGCTGCGGTCGCGGCAATGGCCAAGACAACCATCCGCCAAGTGAGCCACGCCCAAAGTGATCGACGCGAGCGCATCGCTACGAACCGCCCAGGCGATAGCCAACGCCTCGCACAGCGAGGGGGATGCCCGTGACACCGCGCTCCTCCAGCTTGCGCCGCAGGTTGTGCACGTGCGTGTCGACCACCCGTTCGAGCGCATCGCTTTCGGGCAGGCAGGCTTGCAGCAGCTCGAACCGAGTGAAGGCCTTGCGCGGATGCCGCATCATGGTCGACAGCAGCTTGAATTCGGTGATCGTCAATTCAAGCGGATTGGCATCACCGTCGACGTGCACCGTCACGGCATCGAGATCGAGTTCGAGCGCCCCATGAGAAAGCCGGGACTTCGCAGCGAACGACGAAGCCCGCGAACGCCGAAGAACCACCTGCACGCGTGCGACGACCTCCTTCGGGTTGAAGGGCTTGACCACATAGTCGTCCGCACCGTAGCGCAGCGCGCCGAGCTTTTCGGCTTCGTCATTGATGGCCGTCACCATGATGACCGGGACATCGCTCGTGCGGCGCATGGCGGCCAGGACCTCACTGCCACTCAGTCGCGGCAACATGTAGTCCAGCAGCACCAGCGCCGGCTGCCACTGCCCGAACATCCGCAGCGCCTCCTCACCATCACGGCTGTGCGCCGTTTGGAACCCTTCACGCTGCAGGTAGGCAGAAAGCACCTCGGCAATCTGCGGGTCGTCTTCAACAATCAGGATACGTTCGTCGGCCATAAGGGATTCAATGTGCGCCGCCGCTGAAGGGCAATGGCGCCCCGACCTGGGCGGAACAGGGTGCCCGCGGCGGGTGCGCATTATGCGGCGCCTTCATTCGATTTCGGCCTCCTAAACACCGCCTTCTTGTCATGGGAATCCGCATCGCGCAACGACCATTCGGCACGGCGCGGATCTTGATCAAATCTTGGCAATTCGTTGAGCGATCCTTCATGCGACAACAAAAGAATGAGGAGGGGATCCACGCCAAGCACCACAGCATCAGGCGCTCGCTGAACACAACCTCCCAGCCTCCCACCGACACCATTCCAGTTGCAGCGAGCCTGTGCCATCCGCGATCGTGCACTGGACGCCGCCATCTCTGAATGCATCGCTTTTGAACACACACTCGACCTTCTCTGCTGAAACTCGGCGCTTGCTCAGGCCCTTCGCCTACGTGATCGTCCTGGCGACGCTGTTGGGATGCGTGAGTGGCATGGCCACCGCGTTGCTGCTGGAGCAGATCAACAGTGCCATGCATGGCAACGCGGCCATCGAGCGCTCCGCTGCGGTGGGATTGGCTGCGTTGGGGCTGTTCTCGGTCGGCGGGCACGCATTGGCGGGCATCGTCAACAGCTTCACAGGGCAAAGGGTCGTCGCAGCGCTGCGCAAGGATGTCTCGCTCCGAATCCTGCACACGCCTGTCGCCTCAATCGAGCGCATGAAGAGCCACCGGCTGCAGGCGATCCTCAACGAGGACATCAACACCATCAGCACATTCACTTCGGAGTTCGCGGGCCATGCGGCGGCGTTTGCGGTCACCGCTGGCTGTGCGATCTACTTGCTGAAGCTCTCTCCCGTCCTCTTCATGTTCAGTGCTGCGGCGATCGGCGTCGTGCTTACCTATGTGACGGCCAAGATCTGGATTTAGGAACCGCCGTGACGATGTCACACCGTCGACCTCAGCCCCTTGCGGCGATCCGGGAATGCCCCGGATCATGTGTCAATGTGCTGCACATACTCAGCACTCCTTAAGACAAGAGATGGAGCCGGCCATGAATCGAAGCAAGCTCGCGCGTTGGCTGGCAGCCATGGCGATCACGGCATCGGCAACGAGCCATGCCTTTGCCATCGAGGTGATGGTCGTTCAGGTAGCCCCGATGCGCGGCCTGGAGGCCAAGCAGGGCCAGGGCTATGCGGCCGGCATGCGCCTGGCTTTCGACGCGGCGAACCGCAAGAGCGGCGTGAACGGCCACACCTTCGCGCTGGCGACGGAGGACGACGGCAGCCGGCCCGAATCCACCGTCGAGCAGACCCGCAAGCTGCTCATCGAGAAGCGGCCGCTGGTACTGGCCGGCTACTTCGGCAGCCAGAATCTGCGCGAGCTGCTGGCCACGCGGCTGCTGGAACAGCAGCGCATGGCGCTGGTGGGCTACCGCACCACCGACATCGCGCCCGCGCACGCGCAGCTCTTCAACGTGCGCGCCGACATCCCGAGCGAGCTGGCCAAGCTCACCTCGCAGCTGTCGACGGTGGGCATCAGCAAGCTGGGCCTGCTCTACGAAGCCGGCCCCGGAAGCGACGCCATCGTCGCGGCGGCCGACCAGGCAGCGGCGCAGGCCAAGGTCCGCTTCGTGACGCGTGCTTCCTACACCGGCAGCAGCCGGGGCGCGAACACGTCCATCTCAGAAGCGGTACAGGTGTTCACCAAGTCCACGCCGCAAGCCATCATCCTGGTGGCCAATGGCGCACCGACCGCGGCCTTCATCGAGGCCTACCGGGTCAGCGGCGGCACGGCGCAGCTCTTCGCGTATTCGGGTGCGGACATCGAGCAGCTGTCACAGCGCCTGGGCGAGGACCACCTCAAGGGCGTGGTGATCTCCCAGGTCACGCCGAACCCCTACAAGAGCACCAGTCGGCTGCAGCGCGAGTTCACCGAGGCCGCCAGCCAGCACAAGCCCAAGGAACCGAAGAGCTACTTGATGATGGAGGGCTACATCGCCGGTCGCGTGATCGTGGAGGCCGTGCAGCGCCAAGGCCGCACGCCCACGCGCGAGGGAACGATCGCCACGCTGAACGCGATGAGCGACTACGACCTCGGGGACTACCTCATCGGCTTCGGCGGCGGCGAGCGCAACGGCTCGAAGTTCGTCGAGCTTTCGATCGTGAACGGAAGTGGCAAGGTTCAGCAGTGACACACGCCGCTTCCGAGAGCGCCAGTGTTTCTCGCGATCTTCGAGCACTGCGATCGCCACAAGGAGCTCAAGAAATACCAGCGCGAGTCCGACTGAGGCGCGGGCGCAACGGCTGTGCGGCGGGTCCTACGAGCGAAGAGGGGGCGCTTCCCGTTCGCGGCTTGCGCCCCCGCATTCACCATTCGTCCCGGTGGAGCGATCCATCCCCGCTTTTCCTCCCTGAGCGGGTGCTTGATGCGTGACTGCATCGGCTTGCGGCCCGGCGTCTTGCCGGGCTTCTTTTTTTCCGGGTGCGGCCATACGCGCCTGCGCTGAGCGCGACGTCCTACCGCGAAGCGCCGCCGCCGCGCGCGAAATCTCGCCTCATGTCGGGGCACAGCAGGTCCCGCAAGGGCTCGGCATGGAATTGCCCGCGCCGCTGCCGCGCGTGCTGGACGTGCCGACCGCGCCCGAGGTCGACCGCTCGCCCGCGCTTTCGCTGCTGGCACGGCCGGGCGACGGAGGCATCCGCACGCGCAAGATCGCGATCCTGGTCGCCGACGGGATCGAGGGCGGCCCGATCGCCGGGCTGGTGTCGGCGCTGGTGGGCGCGGGGGCCGTGCCGCGGCTGGTGGGATCGCGCCTGGGCCGCTGCACGGCGGCGGACGGTACGGCCTTCGAGGCGGACGCCAGCATGGAGAACAGCCCCAATGTCCTCTTCGATGCGCTGGTGCTGCCGGACGGCCTCGCGGCCCTGGAGTCGCTGACGCAGGATGGCCACACGATGGAGTTCGTGAAGGAGCAGTACAGGCACTGCAAGACCATCCTGGCCTTCGGCGCCTCGCAGGCGCTGCTGGCGGAGGCGGGCATTCCGATGACCTTGCCCGATGGCTCGCCCGATCCGGGCCTGATCCTCGCCGAGGCGAAGGATGCCGCCGATGCGAGCCGGGCATTCATCGCCGCCGCGGGCATGCACCGGCACCTCGAGCGCGAAACCGATCCGCCCATGGTGTGACTGCTGCCCCGGGGCAACGCCACCGCGCCGGCGAGCGCGGACATGCCCGGACACGCCTCTTCCGCGCGCCTGGTTCGCCTGGCACCGGGGCGGCTCGCGATCGGGACGCCCGCTCAGCGAGGGGGATTGAACGGGATCTCGCGCGGCATGGCGCGACGCCCGCGCAGCAGCGCCATGCGCCCTTCGGGCGTGATGCTGGTGACGATCGCGCGTGGAATGAATCGCTCGCCGGTGCGCAGAACCACCGGCGGCTCGGTGAGCGCCTCCAGCAGCGAGGCACTGCGCAGCGCGAGGATGCAGTCGATCTCCTCGCGCTTGGAGCACACGGCCGGCAGTTGCAGCCGCGACAGCATCTCGAGCTGCTCGAGGTAACTGGCCGCGCGCAACTGGCGTGCGGTAAGTGTTTTTCGCCTCATGGATGGGAGTTCACAGTTCGGGTTTCATCCTTGCGTTTCCGTCACCATCGACGGCCTGCCTGTGCGGGAACGGCGGTCGCCGGAGACGGCGCGCGCACGTAATTGCGTGCCGGCCTAGGTTGCGTCAGTTTGTCGAAAAGTAAGAAGCACACTAGCGCACATTAAGCAGTGTCGTATACGAACAAGGCAGAAGCAATTGCGACGCTAACCCGCGAGTCCTAGCGGCCCTGATGGATGGCGAGGCTACCGAGAAATTTGCATTCCCGATAGAAGCCATCCATTCGCCCGCTACATGCTAGGGAATCTGCTTTTCCTGACAGCGGAAAACGCCGCGGCGTTGCTTTCCATATTTCGTATCTTTTGTCCTACATATCCGCCCTTCGCTTCATGCAAATGTGAATATTTCCCATGGAGGGGCGATGAACGCGGAAATCCGATCCGGAAATATGGCCGAGGGACTAAGGGCTAACACACCCTATGCCTACCTGCTTGAACTGCTTCAAATGCGCCTGCCTGCATATGTCGTAGACCGGCACGAGTTGAAGCTGGTTTCCTTGCTCAAAGCGACAGGGCTGATTGAGGCCGAGGTGTACACGTCGGGAAACCGAAAACCCTGCTACGGAGAAACCACGGCCGCAACAGTCCGCAGGATTACTGAGAACGGTTTGGAGGAGCTGGCCGATACGAGTCGTGATCTTCTAAGGTCAACGCGAAGGACAGTGGGCAACTTCCTCTCGCCGCTTGAATATCTGTGCCTCATCGCGGACTCTCCTTTCCCTCTTCGCATCGAAGGCGGAGCCTCGATCAGGAGCATCTTGGTACTCAAGGCGGCGGGTTTCATCGACGCGTCAATCAGCCCGATCTCCGAAGACTATCCGGATGTTCCCAGGCAGGCGCTCATCATTCGCATCACGGCCCTGGGGCGAGACGAAATTGCTCGACCAAGGTAAGCCGACAGGCACGAAAGCTACACGACGACTAGATGGTGGCTGAGCATCCATCGGAGTGCTGAATTCCCCCGATCTCTGACCCTGCATTTCCACCGAATACCGACCCCATTTGGTGAGATCCAAGGCCTCACAATGGGATAAGTGCTTGGTGTTCTCCTTTTTAGTTGGATGTGCGGATCTGCGGCAGACTGCGCCGCTGTTTCCGCGTTTTTGGTGGTTCGATACTCAGCATGGGATCACAATATCCCGCCGATGCTGCGCACCGCTGCGAACAAGCTCTCTCTGGATGGATGCGCAGGTCGAGGCGCGCAAAGCGCTAGCGCGCCAAGAAGCCCAGCTTCAAGCTGAAGGGCAATGACACAGGGCGCACTTCGAAGCACAGAATGCGCAATTGGCGTCCAGCGCGAAGACTGTCTGGGAGCCCATGGCCGCTACAGGCGGACCCTGAGGGTAGGCGCACTGCGTGGACTTCGGATCCGCCGCCGCGTTGTAGACCGTCACCGGGAACTTCGCATCGGAGTCTTGCGCCGAGACGATCTCTCGCACGCCCTCGACCCACATGGCGCAATGCATCGGGCGCAGAGCCTGCATCTCAATCATCAAGTCGACTTGGCCCAGCGCGCCGTAGCACGAGCGGATCCAGTCCAGGCCTTTGGGCGTGCACAGCTTCTGCGTTGCCATGTGCTCGAAGAAGTCCTGAAACGACTCATGCACGTCAGCGTGATTGCCGAGCACGAAAGCTCGGACTGCTTTCGCTCCCTGATCGTCGATGACGCCAAAGAGGTATTTCTCCACGTCGTCGTTGACGATCGGACCGAAGTGCATGGTGTACAGGTCGTACTCGACAAAGCAGTTCTTCGTCCCCCAATTCGTGAAGCGCCGTGCGAGACACCTGCAGACCATCGGGCAGCGCAGCGGCTTCAAGCCGCGCTGGTCACGCACACATTGCCTATGGCGCCAGGCAGGCCTGCTGGTGCCACGCAAGCGCATCGCCTCGGTGCGCCCGCGCATCTACACGCCGTTCAAGGCCAACATGGTCTGGGCCTATGACCTCGTTTTCGACACCACGGCCAGTGGTCAGCAGATCAAATGCCTGACCGTGGTGGACGAATACACCCGCGAGTGCCTGGCCATCGATGTGGCCGGGGCCATTCGGTCAAAACGGGTGATCGAGGTGCTGTCGCGCCTGGCGAGCCTGCACGGGGTCCCGCTGTTCATGCGCTCGGACAACGGGCCCGAGTTCGTCAGCCAAGCCATCCTGGAGTGGATCGCGCACGCCGGCATCGCCACCGTGCTCAGCGAGCCTGACAAGCCTTGGCAGAACGGCACCGACGAGAGGTTCAACGGCAAGTTCCGCGACGAGTGTCTCTCCATCGAGTGGTTCCGCTCGCGCCGCGAAGCCGCTGTCCTGATCGAAGCCTGGCGCAGTCACTACAACAAAGTACGTCCCCACAGCAGCCTGCAATACTTGACCCCGGCGAAGTTCAAACTCGAACTCCGCAAAGAACTGCAACCCACCATCTTCTAGGAAAAACTGTTTCGATTAAACCGAGCAGCTCAGAGGGCCCGAGATCCTGCATGATGGTGTTGATCGACTCCAGCGTCGAAAGGCTGGTGCGCGACGAGATCGGGATGTGGCTCGCTGCCTGCGAAATGTCTAGGCGCCGCGCTCGAAGAACGCCTGGTATTCGTTATCCGGCACGAAAAGGCCGCCCGTTGTCCAGATCAGGTGTGTCGCCTTCGGAAGACTTCCAGTGAGTCCGTGACGTGCGAGGTACTCGTTTCCAGGACCGGATGAAGTCAGCCATCGCGGGCCTTCAAAAGCAGCTGTTGCCGAAGGCTCGACACGGATCCCCTCCGTGATCGCCGCAGCGTGCAAGTTCTTGAAGAGCGCGTCGTCTTGCACCGTGAAGACGCCCCCAATTCCTGATCTCATCACTTCGACTGCGCGTGCTGACGCGCGCGGCACCGCGAGACCGTCAGCTTCCGTGGCGTTGTCCAGGCCGATGTCGTAGACGCTCGGGTTCGAGCCGCTTTCGTCGAGCAGCGAGAGAAGAAAGCAGGGCGAGGCCGTTGGCTCTGCAAAGAAGCAATGCACGTGCGGGCCGAATACATGGGAAAGACCGAACGCAATCCCCCCCGGTGCTCCCCCGACGCCACAGGGAAGATAGACAAAAAGTGGACGGTCCGCGTCGACGCGAATCCCAAGGCCGCTCAATTGAGTCCGGAGCTCACTCGCGGCGGTGCTATAGCCCATGAACAAGGAAAGCGATCCCTCGTCATCGACAAAATGGCAATTGGGATCGGCTGCGGCCGCCGTACGGCCGGCCTCTACAGCGGCGCCATAGTCGCCTTCGTGCTCTACGACTTGAACACCTCGCTTGCGCAGTCGATCCTTCTTCCAGCGCTTTGCATCCGCAGACATGTGAACAGTGGCCCCCAGGCCCAAGGCCGATGCGATCACACCAATGCTGAGGCCGAGGTTGCCCGTGGAACCAACTGCAACCCGATACTTGCCGAGCCTCTCGCGAATCGTCTCGAACGAAAGGTCGCCAATGCCGTCGAGCGTACCTGCTGAACTTTTTAGCAACTGCTTCTCAGCGAATTCCAGCACCTCGTGAATGCCGCCTCGGGCCTTGATGGAGCCCGCGACCGGCAGCGCATGGTCCGCCTTGATGAGTACGCGTCCCGATTCCACGGGGATGCCCAAGTGGCTTTGAAGAGCCGGAACCGGAAGGACGGCGGACTCAATTGCACCGCGCGTGTCCCGCAACTCCGGAAACATGTCCGTTAGAACGCGACTGAACCTTCGAAACCGGTCTTCTGCTGCGCGTACGTCTTCACGGCCAATTGGCCGGTCACCCCAAGTACTTCCCATGCGTCCGTTTTCTGCCCGGGAAGGGTTCGTCCAGAACACTGGTTTGCGCGTTCGAATGTTTTCGACCAATTCAGAATCGCGCTGCTTGTCATTGAATTTCATGATTGCTCGAACGGCTCCAGGTCCTGAAGAGGAAGGCCTATTTGTCGTGGCGACTTGCTAGAACCCATCATCCGCAAAGTGGTGATGGCGAAGGTGGAGTCGAGCAATGCGCTCACTCTCAACCCAACCACATCGCTGCCGCCTTGGCAGCGAGCATCACGACGGGAATGTTGGGGTTGGCGGAGACGAGGTTTGGCATGACCGATGCATCCGCCACGCTCAGTCCATCGAGGCCCCGGACACTCAGGTCCGGGTTCAGAACAGAGTCCGTTTCGTCCTTGCCCATCTTGCAGGTGCACGCAGGATGATATTGTTGGAACGCATGAGACCGGATGTATGCGTCGACCTCGGCGTTGTTCCGGAAAGGACGATCGGGCATGAGGGGGTTGCCTCGGAACGGAGAGAGTTCCGCTGACTCGAGCATGGCTTGAGCGCGCATCACGCCTTCCCGCAAGGTTTCAATGTCTCTCGGCTCGGACAGCGAGTTGTAGACAATGCGCGGCCGCTCGGTCGGATCTGTGGAACGAAGCAGGATTTCACCTCTGCTTTGCTGGCTCAGCAAATTCATCTTCACGCTGAGCGTGTCTTGATAGGGGCGCTTCAGCCCTGGGAACCAGACGTCGGCATAGGGCGGAGGTGTCTGCAGGTAGTACTGCAAGTCAGGCTGCGGCAAAGCCGAGTTTGATTTTGCGAAACCGAGTATGACGCCTGGCAGACGCGAAGCCGGGCCGCTGCGAAACGCCAGCCCCCGAAACATGCTGAAGACCGCTCGATCCAATCTGAGCGATTGATGAAACGTCCCCGGCTGCTTCCGCTCCCACATGACTTCGACACCCAGATGGTCTTCCAGGCCTTGCCCCACAGGAAGGTTTACCAAGGGTGAAATGCCCATCGAGCGCAGGTGCGCCGCAGGTCCGATGCCCGAGAGCATCAGAAGATGCGGCGTATTGATGGCTCCCAGACTCAGCACAACCCGCCCGGCGCGCGCCGCTTGTTTTTGGCCCTTGGTAACGTATTCGGCACCGACGGCCCTCGTTTTGTCGAAGAGGATCTTTGTCGCCATCGATTCGACTTGGACGGTCAGGTTGGGGCGCTGGAGAACAGGGTGAAGAAACTCCCGCGCGGCCGAAGAGCGGCGCCCGTTTCTGATGGAGTACTGCACCGCACAAAAGCCTTCGGGGTGAGATGCGTTGTAGTCGTCAGTCCTATCGTAGCCAAGGGCACAAAGCGCATCGAACCATGCAGCGAAGACGGGATCATCAAGTCGTCCCAGTTGAGCGCCGATCTCTCCGACGCCGCCCCGGGTGGCGTTCTCCCCGTGCTCCCAAGCCTCGCATTCCTTGAAGAAGGGGGCGACATCCTCGAATCCCCAGCCATCAGCGCCAGCGGCGACCCAGCGTTCGTAGTCGCGGGGATGGCCGCGTGTATGCGCCATGTAGTTGATCGATGAGCCTCCCCCGATCACCTTGCCGTGGAGCACCTCATTGATGCGACCATTCAGGCCTTCGTCGGGGTCTGAGGTGTCCACCCATCGGTACTGCTTCTTGGCGGTCATCGGTTTGATGCCGACGGGAAGGCCGATCATCGGGTCCTTATCCCATCCGCCGGCCTCTAGAAGCAGGACACGCACGCTGGGGTCTCGAGACAGTCGATTTGCAAGCACACAGCCGGCGGAGCCGGCACCCACGATGACGAAGTCGAACGTTTGATTCATGACTCTTTCCGATTCGAAACCATTCGGTAGAGCTGTTGCCGTGCAGAAGACGCGGCATGCCCGGAGCAGCCGCTCGAGTTCCTTCGAGGCATCGGCGCGTGCCCCGCGCGTAGCTGCCCCTGATTGCACAGCAGAGCCGCCTAAAAGCTGTTGTTAGTCTACTATTAAAATTCTGAAACTGGATCGGCGGCGGCACGCGAGGTGACTGTAATCGGGAAAATATGAGGATTTTCCTGTTGACGGCCCGTTGCATCACCTCTGAAAAGCGACTAATATTAGATTAACAACGGATTTCTGGTGCGGTAGCGGGCGCTGTGGCGGAACCGGTGCACTACTTTGGAGAATTGCTTATGGCGAGCGGTGGAGTCGGCGCGATCATGCAGGTCGCTTACCTGGTGGAGGACATCGACAAGGCCGTGGCGCGCTGGACCGCCATGGGCGTAGGGCCCTTCTTTGTCGGCCGGCATCTGAAGTACGCGGTGCAAACGCATCGCGGCGAAGACATCTCCGCCGACATCAGTGCTGCGTTCGCATACGCCGGAGATCTCCAGATCGAACTCATGCAGCAGCACAACGATGCGCCGTCCTCGCTCACGGAGTTCAAGTCGGTGCACGGCTTTGGATCGCACCACCTCGGCATCCTGTCGAAAGACATCGACGCAGATGCGGCGGCATTTGTCGAACGCGGTTTGAAACCGATCAGTCGCTGGGTTTCAGTAATCGGTGTCGAAACGCGATTCTTCGAGGCGGAGCTGGATGGAGGCAGCGTCATCGAGTTGATCCAATCCTCACCGGCTGTTGAAGACGGCTTCGCCCAGATGAAAGCTGCCAGTGCGACCTGGGACCGCTCAGGGCCCGCGTACTTCGAATTCTGAGGCGGACTCTGCGCGACTCATCGGATTCGGCAACTTACTTTGGAGCAGAGATGGAATTGAAAATTGGTGATACCGCCTACCCGTCATTGAAGGGAAAGGTCTCGGACGAAGAATGGGAAATCAGAGTCCACACCGCAGCGCTCTTCCGTCTCATTCCGTTGATGGGATGGGATGATCTTTCGATGCAGTTGATCTCTGCGCGGGTGGGTGAGCACTATCTCGTCGGCCCCAACGGTCTATTGTTCGAAGAGGTTACGGCGTCGAGCCTGGTGAAGATCACAGTCGATGAGCGGGTGGTTTCCGAAACGCCATTTGGCGTTGTCCCTTGTTCTTGGTATCCCATGCGCGCGGTTCACGAAGCTCGGGCCGATGCCAACTTCGTGATCCACACGCACGATGACATCATCGCCGCGGTGGCTTGCAATTCCCAGGGGCTTCTTCCCATCTCCCAGTCCGCCGCCTTCGCGCTCGCCGACGGGATCGGCTACCACGCCTATGAAGGGGTGGAGACTCATCCGGAATGCGCTGCTGGCCTGCAGGCCAGCCTGGGGCTCCACAACAACGCCTTGCTGTTGCGGAACCATGGACTGATCACGATCGGCTACTTTGCAAAACACGCCTTCCTTCGGCACTACAACATCCGCAAGGCTTGCAGGATCCAGATGATGGCGACGTCGACCAAGGGTGGCGAGCTCATTCAGTTCGGACCACCGTTGCTGGAGATGTTCAAGGCCGAACTGCAGCGCGTGGTCAACGGCGATGGCACGAGTGATCCATGGGATGGCCTAGTGCGCAAGCTTGTGAAGCTGGACCCCAGTTTCATGGACTGAGACCCATCTCCCGAGACTCGCTTGTGTGCCGAGGTGGTGAGCGGAGGAGCGGGAAAGGTCGGCCGGCGTAGCACTCACTTCCCTTCGTTCACATCTCCTTGCCAAGGACTCCACCATGAAAAGCAAGCTCGTCGGCCTTGAGAAATGCGCAGTGCTGTATCTCGCGACCCTCGGCTGGTTGCCCAACTACCTGCTTCCCTACGATGTGATGACGGCGATGAAGCGTTTCAGCCTGACCGAAGATCACGTCGGCTGGCTTGCTTCCGCCCAGCTGCTGGTCTTGTCGTTCACAGCGCTATTGATGAGCAGGTGGATCTCTCGGCTAAGCAAAAGAACCTGGTCGATGGGTGCCTGTTTCTTGGGCTTTGGGGCCACGGCAGCCATGATCTTTGCTCATGACCTGTATATCTACGCGGCACTGAAGATCGTTTTCGGCGTTGCTGCCGGCGTTCTCGTGGCGTGTGTCTACGGCCTCGCCTCGTACTATGAGCATCCGGAGAAATGGTTCGCACAAGCTGCGATCGTGATCGCCGTGGTTTACGGTATTGCCATGTATATCGCGCCTCTTCTCATCGGAAGGTACGGCCCCACCGGCGCGGAGATTGTGCAACTTGCGATGATGGCATTGGGGCTTGTTCTCTCGCCGAAGATGCCCGTGGCCAGCCTGTCTTGGACAACGAGCATGAGTCAGAAGCCCACGACGCGAAGCATCGGCATTGTTTGGATGTTGATCGCAGTGTTTGCCCTGTTCATTTCCCAGTCCGTCACCATCAGTTTTGCAGGGCCGTCGAGCCATTCTTTGATGATCGACGATGAGAAGCTCGGCCTGACCTTCACGATCGCCGCGTTGGTTCAGATTCCTGCCGCTCTTCTCACGAACTGGATGGGTAATCGCGCGGGGGCATTCAAGCCGATCTATTGGGGGCTTGCGATCCTCATTGGCACCGCCCTGGGAATGTACGAGGGCTGGAGCCGCTGGGGCTTCTTTGTTGCTCTGAGCCTGATCAATGCGGGTGTGGTCATTGCCAATCCCTACCTCCTGAGCGTTCTTGCTGAGCTGGACGAAACAGGAGAAAGCGCCGCTTTGGCGGGGTCCGTCACGAATTTCGGCTTGGCGATAGGCCCAGCGCTTGCCAGTGTTGTGTTCGGATTCGGTGGCGTGCGTCCGGTGGGTTGGGTGGCAGCTGGCCTCCTTGTGTTGGCTATCCTCACAGTGTTTGCCGCTTCTCGTTCAACGGCGCAGTATGGGCGCACGCCCCCGCTTGCTAAGCGGGCCTGACATCGCTCCAGAAGGCGGGCTTGGGCGCTACGGGCGACTTCAGTCGTCGAGTGTCAATCTTGATAGGCTGCGCCGCGCACGCGTGTGAATAACCTGGCACGAGGGAAAATCAATCTTGGCAGTCAGCATTTTCGACTTGTTCAAAGTCGGCATCGGTCCTTCGAGTTCTCATACGGTCGGGCCCATGCGTGCGGCCCGGATGTTCGTGCATTCGCTTGTCGATGCGGGGAAGCTTAATTCTGTCGCTAGGATCTGCTCAGAGATGTACGGTTCCCTTGGCGCGACTGGAAAAGGCCACGGGACCGACAAGGCGGTAGTGCTTGGCCTCCTCGGCCACGCACCCGACACCGTCGATGTAGAGAAGATAGAGGAGCTGCTGAACGACGTCCGAAAGCAGCGCGTGATCACTTTGAACGGCATGCGAGCGATCGCGTTCACCGAAAAGTCGGATCTGCTTTTCTACCGGAGCGAGGCGCTGCCGTTTCATGCCAATGGCATGCGGTTCAGGGCCTACGGTGCTGGTGGCGAGCTCGTGTCGGAGAAGAAATATTACTCGGTAGGGGGCGGGTTCGTCGTTACCGAAGAGTTGGCTCATGATCGCTCGAAGCAAAAGGCCATCGCACCGGACACCTCCGTCCTGCCGCTGCCATTTCACAGTGGCGCAGACCTTCTAAGGCTTACTGCACAAAACAGATGCAGCATTGCGGAAGTCATGAGGTGCAATGAGCGCCACTGGCGCAGCGACGCCGAGACGCGAGCCGGAATACTGGAGATCTGGCGGGTGATGCAGCTGTGCGTCGAGCGGGGATGTCGTACGGAAGGCGTGCTGCCGGGCGGTTTCAAGGTCCGACGGAGAGCGGCAGCACTTTTCAGGAGCCTGAGCGCGCCCAACGCGGGACCACCCGACCCGCTTCAGGTGATGGACTGGGTCAACCTCTACGCTCTCGCAGTCAACGAAGAAAACGCCGCCGGCGGGCGCGTAGTCACGGCCCCAACAAACGGCGCGGCGGGCATCATCCCGGCTGTTCTGCACTACTACTCGCGTCACGTCGTGGACGCGACTGACGAAGGTGTCGTTGATTTCCTGTTGACTGCCGCGGCAATCGGTCTCCTTTACAAGGAGAACGCTTCAATATCCGGTGCGGAGGTCGGGTGCCAAGGCGAAGTGGGGGTCGCCTGCTCCATGGCGGCCGCAGGGCTTTGCGCTGCCATGGGCGGCAGTCCGATGCAGGTGGAAAACGCCGCCGAGATCGGAATGGAGCATCACTTGGGCTTGACCTGCGACCCCGTGGGGGGACTCGTGCAGATACCCTGTATCGAGAGAAACGCTATCGCGTCGGTCAAGGCGATCAACGCAGCACGCATGGCTATGCATGGCGACGGCGCTCACCATGTGAGCCTGGACAAGGTCATCAAGACCATGCGAGAGACGGGGGCCGACATGCTGACCAAATACAAGGAGACCGCGCGCGGCGGTCTGGCCGTGAACATCGTCGAATGCTGAAGGCTGCTCGCCGGCTCGGTGGAAGTCAATCTGAGTGACGGTGCGTTGAGTGAGCACCGCGATCTTGAGGGTGAGCCGGTCGATGCGTTTCGCTCCAGAGGAACTTGCGATCCTTCACACGATAGCTGGCTGATAGGGCGTACATCTGCGCTTTCGCGCCAGGTGCCGGTAGATTTGCACGGGCGAGCAATCGTGCTGTCGAGCTTGCGGCTGAACTGCTAGGTCTATCGATTCGTTCGGCCACTCTCGTTTATGAATAGATCTTAAGCAACTTACAAGCGTTCGTCGCGAGCCATGCCTAAAGGCTCAGGCCGTTTGGTATTCGATGTTGCACAAATGCTGCCGCCGCTGAGGCCCACATGGTGCAGCCATGCACAACCAAAGTGCATCGCTCGTACTTAGGAGTGCCGCATCAGGTTTCAGTGAGGTTAACCCTATTGTTTCGGCCCCGCCAGAAGATAAAAATCGACTTTAGTCAGATATTTGTCGCGAGCTGCGTTGGGCACGACTTCTGCTTACCGCGATTGTCTGGCTTAAAAGTCGCTATTAGTCAGTTTATTTGCCTGCTGAAGCGATCCCGGCGAGCAGCGGTCAGTGCTTGCCGCAGGCGAGGTCAACTTTCCAACTGGAGATATCTCATGAGGTCCAAATGCATTCTTCCTCCTCGCGCCACGGGGTTCGCCAAGCTATCAAGCACCATGATGTTGACTCTTGCCTTCACGGGTGTGGCGACCATGGCAGTTGCCCAGAGCGGTGACGCAGGCAAGCTCGGCACGGAGCTCACGCCCATGGGAGCGGAAAAGGCGAGCACCGCCAGCGGAATCCCTGAATGGACGCCGCCCGGTGCGGTGGGTCAAGGTTGGACCTTCGGCGCGCTGCGCTCCGACTTCTTCAAATACAAGTCGGACAAGCCTCTCTACACCATCGATGCCACCAATGTCGACAAGTATGCGGACAAGCTGAACGCAGGCCAGGTGGCCCTGATCAAGTCCACGAAGGGCTACAGCATGGATGTCTACCCCAGCCGCCGCACATGCGGGGCGCCGGGTGTCGTGGCAGAAAATACAAAGAAGAACGTCGGCTTCGCGAAGTTGAATCCGGATGGCCTGAGTCTCTCGGATGCATTCGTTCCCGGCATTCCATTTCCGATGCCCAAGAGCGGGGCGGAGGTGATGATCAACGCGAAGATGCACTACCGCGGCGCGGGCATCGAGATGGTGAACCAGATCGTGTATGTGTCTCCTCGCAAGGGCAGCAGCGAGTGGATCAAGGTGACAGCCGACAGCTTCACCTACATGCCATGGGCGGACAAGAACAGTACGACCTTCGCCAAGGCCGAGCAGATCGAGTCGTACTACACCATGAGCTATCAGTCGCCGACGGCGTTGGCGGGGCAGGGCGCCGTGTTCGTGGCGCCGTCCAACAAAGCTTCGGAAACTTTCTACTATTTTCCTGGCCAGCGGCGCACGCGTCGGATGCCGGCCTATGCCTACGACGCCCCTCAAATCGGCTACGAGAATCAGTACAACATCGATGAAGCCTATGTGTTCAACGGCGCACTAGACCGCTTCGACTGGAAGCTCGTTGGAAAGAAGGAAATGGTGATTCCTTACAACGCCTTCGGTCCATACGACTTCAAGGCCAAGGCCGACGATGTCTTGAAACCGGAGTTCATCTCCCCCACGCATCGCCGGTATGAGATGCATCGCGTCTGGGTTGTGGAGGCCACCGTCAAACCAGGATTGCGCCACTCGTCGCCTAAGCGGGAGTTCTATATCGACGAGGACAGCTGGACCTTTGTGGGTGCGGTCGACTACGACGCGCAAGGCAAGGCCTGGAAGGTTCGAGAGGGATTCGTCATCCCTGTCTACGAAACCGGGTCTTGCGACTCGGTTGCTTTCGTCCAGCACAACTTGGCGGAAGGCCGCTACCTCATCGATGGGGCCGCCCTCGCCAACGGCACCGACATGAAATGGGTCGTCGACGGCACGGGCAACCCCCGGATGAAGCCTGACTACTACTCTGCCGAAAGCCTGCGCGCGCGCAGTGAGCGTTGATTCGAGCGGAGTAAAAGCAATGAACAACATCATCCTTCGCTCCTCGAGCCGCTCGACGCGAGTCGTTCGCTATCAGCTGGCAGCGATTGCCCTGGCAACGGGTGCCGCGCAGGCGGCAACCTTCAAAAACGCCGACGGATCGATCCAGGGCAGCTTCGACTCGACCGTCTCGATCGGAACCGGGATCCGGACCGAATCCCCGAGCAACTCTCTGGTCTCTCCTACGTATGACAGCACGACCCTCGCGCGCACGGGCGGAGGCATCATGGGGCAATTCAGCGGCCTGAGCGACCAGGGGAACATCAACTACAAGGAGGGCAGGCCGTTCACAACGTACCTCAAGGGCACCCATGAGCTTTTGCTCAAGATGCCTTCGGAGGGCTTGTCTTTCATGGCGCGTGCCGCATGGGTCCGAGACTTCTCCGCGACCCACACGACGGGCGCGGTGAGCGGTCAGGACTTTGTGTCTGCTGTGCCGCCCAACATCCAGGGTGGTCTGTCCGCAGATGCGCGCAGAGACCTGCGGTTCAAGGCGCGCCTCCTTGACTTCTGGGTCAGCAAGACCTTCGACGTGGCGGGGCAGCAGGTGCGTGTTCGTGCAGGCAACCAGGTCATCAGTTGGGGCGAGAGTCTCTATGAGATCGGTGGCATCAACGCCACCAACTCAATCGACGTCAACCGGGCCGCTCAGCCAGGGGCGCAGGTCAAAGAGTTCGTGCTGCCAGCCCCCATGGTGAGCGTCGCTGCTGGCCTGGGCGGGGGGGTGAATGTTGAGGGCTATGTGCAGGTGGGCTGGAACAAGAGCTACTTGCCGCCTGTGGGCAGCTACTTTTCGACCTCCGTCGTCGGCGTCGGAAGCAACGCCTACGGCGTGACGACCACCCGGGCAAAAGATTCCGGTCAATGGGGACTCGCGCTGCGCTATCAGCCAAAAGGGACCGACCTGAACCTCGGCGCCTACGTGATGAACTATCACGACAAGCTGCCCCAGACGTCTCTGAGTCCTGAAGGCGCGACCATCTATCGCTACCCGGAGAATCGCCGCATGTTCGGCCTGAGTGCGAACTTTCCGGTGGGAGACTGGGCCATCGGCACCGAACTGTCGTACCGGCCGAAAGACGCGGTGCCTCTGAATCCCGCAAGCGGGTGCGTGACCCAAGGGGGGAAATGCTGGGCGGATACTGAGCGCTACCAGTGGCACCTGACATCGCTTCTCGCACTTCAGCCTGGCAACGCTGGTCCGATTCTCAGCCTTCTCAAGGCGGACACCGCGACGCTGACGACCGAGACGGTTGTCATTGGCTATCCGAATCTCAAGTCCAGCTACGCAGGCTCTCCGATTGCTTCGGGAGGGTTGCTGTGGGGAAATGAACTGAATGACGTGGTCCAGACCGGTGCTCTGTTCACCCCCGGATCGGCGGTAGGTACCAAGTATTCGGGCGGGATCAACGTGGATTTCAACTGGGTGTACGACGGCTCCCTGATCAAGGGCTGGCAGGTCAATCCGGGTATCTACATTCGGAGAGGCCTGTTCGGTCGAACCCCCGGGATTTCTTCCCAGTTCATGAAGGGTGTCACAGCGGTGAACTACTACGTGAACTTCATTCAGAATCCCGCGACCTGGCAGGTCAGCGCCAACTACACGCGCTTCATGGGTGGACGCACATTGCTCGACAACCCCGTACGCGATCGTGATTTCTTCGGCATCGTTGTGTCCCGCAACTTCTAGGTCCGATGTGAAAGAGACAAGTGCAATGGCTCCCGGCGGAGCCACCGCGTCGCAGCGGTTCCTTGCAAGGATCGAAGCCATCCTGTTCGCTCGCCGGCGCGCCGTCCTGATCGGGCTGGCCGTCTTTACAGTGTTCATGGGCTTCTTCGCCCTCAAGTTGAGGATGGATGCGGGCTTTGAGAAGCAGTTGCCGGTGGGACATGAATATGTCCAAACCTTCAACGCCTACCGCAACGACTTCCTGGGAGCGAACCGCCTCACCATCGTGGTCAAGGCAAGAGCGGGATCCATCTGGACGCCCGAAGGGCTAAAGAAGCTCAGCGAAGTCACCCAGGCTCTCACGTTCTTGCCGTACATCTCTCGAAGCAGCGTGCAATCGCTGTGGACGCCGAATTCGTTCGTCAACGAGATCACCGAGGACGGGTTCCGGGCCGACCCCATCATTCCAGGGACCGTCACGCCGGACCGTCTTGATGCCGGTGCCGTCGAGGCGATCAAACGGTCGACCGCCCAGGGCGGCTACATCGGCAGCCTCGTGTCGCGCGACCAGACCAGCGCGATGATCACCGCCGACCTCAACGAGTTCGATGCCCAAGGCCAGCGGATCGACTATGTTTCATTCGGCCGTCTGCTTGAATCCGAGCTTCGCTCCAAGTTCGAAGATCGGAACTACGAGATCCAAATCATCGGCTTCGCCAAGCAGATCGGTGACATCGCAGAGGGGGCGTCATCTGTCCTCGAGTTTTGCGGGTTGGCTCTCCTTCTGACCGCGGCCGCAGTGTACTGGTACTGCCGCTCGATGAAGCTCACGCTGCTGCCGATCGCATGTTCACTGACGTCTCTGGTCTGGCAGTTTGCGACGCTGCATCTTCTGGGCTATGGCCTTGACCCGCTTGGCGTCCTGGTGCCGTTCCTCGTGTTTGCGATCGGCGTATCGCACGGTGTTCAGCAGATCAACTTCATCGTTCGCGAGATATCGCAAGGCAAGACAACCGAACAGGCGGCGAGGTCAAGTTTTCGAGGCTTGCTCGTACCGGGGACGCTCGCCCTGGTGACGGCATTCGTGTCGTTCATCACGCTGCTACTGGTCCCCATTCCGATGGTGCGCGAACTCGCGGTGACGGCATCACTTGGCGTCGCCTACAAGATCATCACGAACTTGGTGATGCTGCCCATCGCCGCCTCCCTGGTCCAGGTGGACCAGGCGTATGCCGCTGGAGCTGAACGCAAGGGCGCGGAGCGGGCCCGCTGGCTTCGGTTTGTCACCTGCGTGGCCGAACCCCGGGTTGCCTTGGTGGTTCTGCTCTCGGCCGCGGTCGTTCTGGTGGCTTCAGCCTGGGAGAGCAGGGACCGCGTCATAGGAACGCTGCAAGCGGGAGCTCCGGAACTGCGGCCGGACGCGCGCTTCAATCGTGATGCGCAATCGATCGGCGCGAGCTACGACGTCGGGCTGGACTGGCTCAGCGTCGCTTTCGAAGCCCCGCCGGATTCTTGCGACAACGTCGCGATCGGGGCTTACCAGGAACGGTTTGCCTGGTGGATGCAGCCGGTGCCGGGTGTCCTCTCGGTCGTTTCGTTTTCTTCCCTTCTGCGGCAATACAACGAGGGATACAACGAAGGGAACCCGAAGATGTCCGTGGTGCCGATCGATTCCGGGAACTACTCTGCACTCGCTGTAGAGATAAGCCGGATTCCCGGAACCATGCGCAAGGACTGCAGCATGACCGCGGCTCACATCTACTTGGCCGACCACAAGGCGACCACTATCAATGGAGTCATCGCAGCGGTAAAGGATTTCCGCGCGAAATACCCGATGGATGGCGTAAAGATCCGTCTCGCGTCCGGCAATGCTGGGGTGTTGGCGGCGATCAATGACGAGATCGAGCACAGCGAACTGCCGATGATGCTGTATGTCTACGCGACGATCGTGTTGCTCGTGTTCGTTGCCTATCGGGATCTTCGTGCGGTACTTGCGTGCTGCCTTCCTCTGACGATCGGCACCTTTATCGGCTACTGGTTCATGAAGGAGCTCGATATCGGATTGACCGTCGCGACCCTCCCCGTGATGGTGCTGGCCGTCGGTATAGGCGTGGATTACGCGTTCTACATCTACAACCGCCTGCAGTTGCACCTTGCGAACGGACTCGGAATCGTCGAGGCGTTCGAGCACGCAATTCTGGAGGTCGGTACTGCCACGATCTTCACCGCGATCACCTTGGCTGCCGGTGTCGTGACGTGGTCGTTCTCTTCTCTGAAGTTCCAGGCCGACATGGGCAAGCTGCTGGCTTTCATGTTCATCGTCAACATGGTGATGGCGATCACGGTGCTGCCCGCGTTTGCAGTCTGGCTGGAGCGGATATTTCCCCGACGCAGGCCCGTGCGTGCGGTTGGAGCGCTGGCACATTGAGCAAAGAGTCAGATATGAAATGTATTTTTCGTGCCACAGCAGCAATCAGCCTTGCAACCAGCGTTGTGGTCGTGCAAGCGACCGAGGCTCCCGCACTCCGCCCTGTGGCGGCGGTGCGGACGCCGATCGCCACCCAGGCGATGATGCTGGGGGCCGCCTGGAGCGGAAAGCGTGCCGTGTCGGTCGGTGCCAACGGCGTTGTGCTCCTGTCCGATGATCAGGGATCAACCTTTCGCCAGGCGCACCAGGTACCGGTCAGCTCGACGCTCACGAGCGTGAGCTTTGCAGACGCGGCTCACGGTTGGGCTGTGGGTCACTGGGGCGTTGTGCTCTCCACCGGCGACGGCGGCGAGAACTGGAAGATCCAGAGGCTCTCGACCGACGAAGATCGGCCCCTTTTCGCCGTCCACTTCTTTGATTCCACGCATGGCGTTGCTGTCGGCTTGTGGTCTCTCGTGCTGACGACGGACGACGGGGGCGAGACGTGGGCGCCCCAGAACATCGCGCCGCCCCCGGGAGGCAAGAAAGCCGATCTGAATCTACTGGGCCTGTTTGCGGACAAGCAGGGGGCCATCTATGCAACTGCGGAGCGGGGCCAAGTTCTGCGGTCGATGGATCAGGGGCATACGTGGACTTACCTTGATACCGGCTACAAAGGGTCGCTTTGGGCAGGCGCTGTGCTGTCTGACGGCACATTGCTCGTGGGAGGCCAGCGCGGCACCTTGCTGCGCCGCAATGAAACCACCCAACAGTGGCAGTCGATCGATCTTCAAAGCAAAAGCTCGGTGACGGCCATATCGGTCCATGGCGACGACGTCCTGGTTGTTGGCCTCGATGGCTTGCAAGCTCAGAGCCGCGACGGTGGACGGACGTTCTCGGTCGCTGTCCGCCCGTCGGGTGACTCGCTGACTGCGGCTTTGGCCACCGATGAGCGGCGATGGATCCTGCTTTCGAAGCGTGGTGTCGTGGGAGACGCGAAGTAGATGTGCCCGAAAGCCAGACCCAGGGGGAGGCTTGTATTACCTCGGCACAGAGCTTCAGATATTTGGCTTACATCGAGTTTTTCGGTTTATCAAGCCTCGAATGAGGACTACGGTTTCGATGTTCGAAGGTGCAAAGTCTCGGGTAGGAAGCACCGGAGGTATGCAACTGTTGCCCTGACCGACTCGGCGAATGTCTCATCGTCGATTCGCCCGTGCGCCGAGTAGGCACCCGACCACAATGCATCGCTGAACTCGGCTGCATAGCCGTAGTAGCGATCAAGATGCGGGATGTCGGGCATTATGAAAACAGCGTGCATGTATTCGACGGCCTTTTGCCCCAGCGAGAAGTTGGTTTTAAGGTTCGTCAAACGGGTTTGCCTGTGCATGGTCGGCCCGAGCATGACTTCCGACATGGGCCGGCTGCTGTTCAGCGCATCTCGAGCCTCCTTCATGCTCGTGTATATCCATTCCTGCCAGCTGGGATTCCTTTGAGCAATTAAAGGGGCCGAACTCTCGATCACCCGCTCCGTGAGCTTGTCGTTATGCAGTCGATGCAACTCGAGATGCACTGCCGTGATCGTGCTGAAAAGATAGTGCACGGACGCTGGTGCGATGCCGGATTGCTTCGCGATATCGTAGAGACTGAGATCCTCGATATTGGATCTTTCCAGCAACTCCTCTGCAGCCTTGATGATCGCCAGGTAGCGCGCCTTGCTCCGCTCCTGCGTTGGAACGCGAGGCGTTCTGCTGGTTTCGGGGGTACGACCTTTGCGGTGGGACGCCTTCGGGCGCACAGATGGCATTGTGCTTGTGTCCGGAATTTCGTCGGTCATTTCGTTGGAATCCTATTTTTCGCGTGACTCGAAGAGATAACGGGAGGTCGACGCGCTAGGCGGCGGGCTAATTGTGCTTCAGAGCACGTTGCGCTGCACGTAAGCCTCCTCGTACGCCGGATTCCATATGAACGCCGTCGTAATCGTTGCCTGCGAACGAAATCCCGCTCAGTGCTTCGACGTTTCTCTTGAATTCGAGGATCTTACCGTGCTGGCCGGGGGAGAGGCGCGCTATTCCCCAATGGTGCCGCTGGACACGAGCCTCCTCTACCCATCGGGAAATCCCTGGAAAGAAGACTTCGATCTCGTTCAATGCCTGCTGGATAACTTCACTGTCAGGCTTACCGATCAGTTCCCCCGACTTGGGGAAGCTGGACCATGCAGAGATGATCGCCTTGCCGCTCCTCACCAAGTGAGGGGTCTTCACCGTATGGTTGAGTGCCATGTTGAAGGCAACATCGCGAAATGCATGTCCGACGTAGACGAATGCCTCGGTCGGGAGGGGGCGGTCAAGAAAGAAATAGACCAGAACAAAAGGGGAGTTCGGGAATTCAGAGAAAAATCTTTGTTCCGCGACCAGGTCATCGGGAATTATTTCTGCTGCGCAATTCATGGGGGCAGTCAAAATCACATGGCGTGCAGTTAGCGCTTTCCCATCCTCCAGAAGTACCCCTTCCGTCTTGCCCTTGTTTGTCAGGATTTTCTTTGCGCCAATGCCATATCGAACATCGAGTTTTTTTGCCAGATGTTCTGCAATGGAGACGTTGCCGTGGCGCAGCGTCATTACCTTCGTGGTGGCGACCAGCTTCATCAAATTCAGCAAAAAATAGAAATTCGTGAATTCTGGTGTCGTGTTTGACATGGCATGTGCCGAAGGGCGCAAAACATAGTCTCGAAATTCGTCGCCCGCCCAACTGAATGCTTCGGCAGCGGTCGCATTGTCATAGGCCGGAATATCGACCGACGATTCGAACAGGTCGAACTTCTTCGACAACACGAGATATCGTGTGACGAACCACGCCAGGTCTCGCGTGCCTCGTGGACCCATCAATTTGGCCAGGCCCAAATTCCCTTTGGGATAGCAAAGAGCACCTTGTCGATTCAAATGGCCGGCTTGATGGTTCAACTGCGGCATGAGGTCACCACTGAGGCCTTCGGCGCGGATGAGCCCGAGCATGTCCCGGTAGTTCGAATGAATTCCTTGGCCGCCTGCCTCCGCTGCGTCGCCGTTTCGTTCGATTCTCACCAGCCTGCCGCCTGGCCGTTCTGACGCTTCGACGACGATGACCTTCTTGCCTGCATTCTGAAGAGTGATGGCTGCAGTCAGACCCGTGATGCCGGCGCCAATGACGATGTTCGTGTCGCTCATGTCTTTGCTTGCTTGGTGAATGTGAAGCGCGCCCGCGCGCAACATCAGTCTAACCCAAACTTGATTAACATCGAATAAATGCTACAGTGACGCCGTTCAAGGATCACTTCGATGGTGGCGCCGGGCGCGCCCTACTTTTCACTCACAGGAGTTCTCTGATGGCCAAGAATGAGATCCGGCTCGCTGAGGATCGGTTTGCCTCGCCCTCTGGGGCGAGCATCTTCTACAGGGACTTCGTGCCTCGCACTTGCGCTGGGGCCGTTCCGCTCTTGTGCCTGCACGGTTTCATGCGCAACTCACGCGATTTCGAGGAGTTGGGGCCCGCGCTTGCTGAATCGGGCGTGCGAGTGATCGCTCCGGACCTGCGGGGCAGGGGGTTTTCCACGCGCTACGCAGACGTCAAGGAGTACCACTTTGACCTTCTCGTGCAGGACGTCTGGAGTCTCCTTGATCACCTCGGCGTCCACCGTGTCGCGGTTCTCGGCACTGCATTGGGGGGGCTCATAGGACTGAACATGGCGGGAGAGGCTCCTGCGCGAGTGCGCGGGCTAGTCCTCAATGACATCGGCGCGGAGATCGGTCCGGCATCCGTGAAAAGATCTGCCGGACACGCGGAAGATGCAGACTACAGCTTCGATGTCGCATTGGCACGGGTGAAGGACCACTTCAGTGCCCAGTACCCGGATCTGGAAGAAGAACAATGGGTCAAGCTGATGCTTCGAGCCTATCGCGAGATGACTCCCGGGAGGTACGCCCGTGACTTCGATCTGCTCGTTCTCGCAGACGCTGCTCGGATGGGTCGGGAGAGTCCAGATGCATGGGGCGCGTATCTCGCGACGCGCGGGGTGCCCATCGCACTGCTGCGCGGCGAGCATTCCGACTTTCTGACGGCCGACACGGTCGAGCGCATGATCAAAAGCCACCCCGACACGGTGCTCACGACAGTGAAGGGGCGCGGCCACCC
The DNA here is from genome assembly GCF_048305075.1 of Variovorax sp. 160MFSha2.1. NCBI lineage: Bacteria > Pseudomonadati > Pseudomonadota > Betaproteobacteria > Burkholderiales > Comamonadaceae > Variovorax > Variovorax sp. 160MFSha2.1. The sequence continues at coordinate 349,186 of NZ_CP157625.1, read as the reverse complement.
GCCGCTTCTCGACGAACCCGAATCTCTCGAAGCCATTCGTGCACTGCTTCGGAAGGCATCCGCAGACGTGTGATGCCTCTTGGACATGGGTTGACGGATTCCCCCAACCAAAAACCGGGGTACCCCGCGCTTGTTCGCCTGACCGTCGCCCTCGATCCGGGACCTCCTCCGGCTTCCCGGGGATTGCCTACCGCTCCAAACGCATATCAGTGACTCAAGATAACCGATGATCCATGAACGAGCCTGTTCAATCTGACGTGCAACGTCTCGTTTCCGCCGAGGAGTGGCAACTCCGAGTCGATCTCGCGGCTTGCTATCGTCTGGTCGCTCTGCACGGCTGGAGCGATCTGGTCTTTACCCACATCAGCGTACGCATTCCAGGACCGGAGCATCATTTCCTGATCAACCCCTACGGACTGATGTTCGAGGAGATCACGGCCTCGAACCTGATCAAGGTGGACCAGAACTGCAAGAAGATCATCGACTCGCCGTATCCGGTGAATCCCGCTGGCTTCGTGATTCACAGCGCGGTGCACGCCGTGCGTGAGGACATCCAGTGCGTCCTTCACACACATACGCGCTCGGGCATTGCTGTCAGTGCGCAAAAGAACGGCATCTTGCCCATCAGCCAGCAGGCGACCTTCGTACTCTCGTCCCTGGCCTATCACGACTACGAAGGCGTCGCGATTCACGACGACGAGAAGCCGCGTCTGCAGGCGGACCTGGGGAACGCGAACTTTCTCGTGTTGCGCAACCACGGTCTTTTGACCTGTGGAAGGACCATCGCCGATGCCTTCCTCGCGATGTACACGCTCGAGACGACCTGCCAGATCCAGATCGCGGCTCAATCGGGAGGAAGTGAACTCGTCCACGTGGACCCCAAGATCCTCGCGGGAGTGGCTCACGCAACCAAGGTGCAAACCGGAGGGAAGGCGGGGGAGTTCGTTTGGCCATCGCTCCTGCGCAAGCTCGACCGGCTTGATCCAGGCTACTCTGCCTGAAGGAGTGCGACCTTGGCATCGACTGTCACCGTTCTTGGCGCGGGCTCGATCGGCGCCTTTGTCGGCGGAGCATTGCTGAGCGCCGGCGCCGACGTTCGTCTCATCGGTCGCAGCGCCATGGGGCAACGGATCTCGAAGCATGGCTTGCATGTCTCCGATCTCCACGGCTGGGACGCTTCCATTTCTGCCGACGCCGTCCGATTCTCGGATCGCGTCGACGGCATCCCGCCGAGCGATCTCTTGATCGTCGCGGTGAAGAGCGCCGACACGGAAGGCGTGCTGCCGGACATCCGGCGTCTCGCGAAGCCGGGTTCGATCGTGGCGAGCTTCCAGAACGGAGTCGACAATGTTCAGAAGCTTCGAAGCGCGCTGCCGAACCACATCGTGCTGGGAGCAATGATTCCCTTCAATGTCGTGCAGCTTCCTGACGGCCGCTTTCATCGCGCGACACTTGGCGAACTGATGGCGGAAGGCCACGAGGCATGGCATCCCTGGCTTTCGCTGTTCTCGGATGCGCGGCTCCCTTTGACGCTCCGAACCGATTTTGTGGAGGTGCAATGGGGAAAGCTCCTCCTCAACCTCAACAACCCGATCAATGCCTTGTCGGGTGAGCCGCTGCGCGTGCAGCTCTCGATCCGTGGCTACCGACGCGTGTTGGCCGCACTCGTCGAGGAGGCATTGATGGCACTTGATGCTGCTTCGATCAAGCCAGCGGCCGTCGGCGGACTTCCATGCGACAAGATTCCAGCCCTGCTTCGCCTGGAAGATCAGGAGTATCTGTCCGTGGTCCCAGCGATCTCTGCCATGGATCCCCAGGCGCGGTCGTCGATGTGGGAGGACCTGGAAGCAGGTAGGCCAACTGAAATCGACCATTTGAATGGCGAAGTGGTTCGGCTCGCGGCACGGCACGGGAGAGCGGCGGAAACGAACAGCGCGATATGCGAACTGATCCACGCCGCTGAAAAGGGTGGTGATCGGCATATGTCACCCGACGCCTTGCTCCGGGCACTCGGCCTGGAATAGTCCTCCACATCTTTGCTGGGGCTGCGCTCTGATCGCCATCCGGATGAAACCACCCGCCCCGACTCCACCGAGGACGCACTTGCTACATCGAAGCCGATCCCATTGGTTCCATTCCGCAGAGCCCTACGCGCCCAGTGCACCCTTGGAGGGTGTTCTCGACGTGGATGTTTGCGTGGTGGGTGGCGGTGTTACTGGCCTCTCGACCGCATATCACCTGAAGAATCTGGACCGGCATGTCTCGGTGGCTTTGCTCGAGAGCGAGGTGGTGGGGTTCGGTGCGAGCGGCCGCAATGCGGGGCAGCTGATCGTTGCGTTCGGCGAGAGCGACTTCAAGGCTCAGATGAAACGCCATGGCACGGCGAAATTGCGAGAGGCGTATACCTACATCCAGGAAGGCATCTCGACGATCGAAGCTCTGATCGATGAGCATGACATCGACTGCGACCATGAGCAGACTGGCTACTTCGAGATGGGGCTCAGAGCCGACGGCAATAGAACGCTTGACGAGTACCTCGCGTTTTGCCGGAAGATCGGCCAGGACTCATTCCTCGAGCCGATCCCGGAGGCGGAGGTTGCGCGCTCCTTTCAAAGTCCATACTTTGGCCGAGCCGTCTTCGATCGGCGCGGTGGCCAGTTCAATCCGCTGAAGTACCTGCGAGCTCTGAAGCTTGTGGCGCAGAGGTCGGGAGTTCAGGTTCACGAGAACAGTCCTGTGGTGTGCATCGAGCGCGAAGCAAGCTGCATCCGCCTGCATACCGGAAGCGGTACCTTGCGCTGCCAGAAGCTGGTCGTCGCAACGAACGCATATTCCCACCTTCTTCCGGGGCTTGAAGATCTGGGAATGCGGCGATCCCAGTCACCGGTGTTTGTCTACGCCAACGTGACCGAACCCCTGTCAGAGTCGCACTGGAGGGCCCTGAACTGGCCGCGCAGAGCGGGCGTCAACCTCATGTCGAAGCTGTTCTATTCTTTTGCGCCAACCCGCGATGGCCGGCTGCTCTACGTTGGTGGCTATTACGCGAGGGTTCCGCATGGCAATGAAATGTCGCCGGACATCAGCAGTGACTTCCTCAGGGAGGGGCCTCGCCATCTGGCATCCTTTTTTCCCACTCTCTCTGATCTCAGGACTGTTCAGAGCTGGGGGGGGCCGATCTCGACAACGCGGGACTTCATTCCGCATGTGGGCTTGTTTGCCGATGATCGGATCGGGTACGCAAACGGATGTTGGGGTCACGGCATGCCGCTAGGCGCCAGGAATGGACGGACTCTTGCCGGGCTCATGCTCAATCGCCAGGCAACGGATGCGGAGTCCTGGCTTGTGACTCGCAACAAAATCGATTGGCCCAGCCGGATGATCGTGTCGCCGGTGTTTCGCGGCCTGAGTGCCGCCATGCGCCGCGATATCCGAAAGATTGGACGAAAGATGCGGCCGCGACTCGTCTTCGAGAAGTAGGTGTTCCATGTGAATGCCGACGCGATCTTGACCTGCTGAACCGCATTCAGCACGCCGTCGTTGGCTCCTGGGTGCAGGGGCATTCGCTCCCCTTGCGTCGCTATTAGGGCCGCTGCAAGCTCGCGCCGAGCCTGCCTTTCACTCGCGAACGATCCGCGTCGTGGCGCCCTTCACACCGGGTGGTGGCACCGATGTGGTGGGACGCACCCTGATCATGGGCATGCAGAGCCTGCTGGGGCAGTCGCTCATCATCGACAACAAGCCCGGCGCGGGCACGGTGATCGGCACCGACATCGTGGCGAAGGCGCTGCCGGATGACTACACCCTACTGCTGACGACGTCGGCCGTCGCGATCAACGACTCCCTGGTCGATCGCCGATGCGATGGCGAACGCGGTCCAAGCTTCGTGCATTCGCGCGCTCGCGTTTCTTGTCTCCATGCCGCAGCATCCTGAGGCGGCATGTCGTGCTTCTCTCATTGCTAGTCCGCACCGGGCACCTTGACGCAGTGCGCATTTCACCTGCGATGCAGGAGCCTCGATCGCACTCGAGAGCCTGGTTGACTACTGTGCTCCGAAGGAGCAGCGGAACCGATTTTTCCTCGCACGAGGCGCTAGCCCTCTGATATGGAAGCTCCTTATTCGCAAGCGAGATGACAGTTTGATGAATACGGTATTGGACCGCATCCCCCCGGATTCCTAAAGTCCATTGCCACTCGACCAGTCTGCCGCAATCAGGTGGGCATCTACCTGGAGATGTATTTATGAAGCGTTGGGTTTCGAAGCTCCTTGCAGCGCTGCGGCCTGCAGTGGTTCCGGCATCGAGTTCTGGCGATGCGCAGGAGCGGGCGCCCGCGCTGCAGTCGCTGCCCAGCGAGCGCGTCGGCATCTCGGGAACCGTCATCGCCAAGGTCGAGCTGCCGGGCGGCTTCGGCGCTTCCAGGGAGCTCCTGCTGCGCATGCGCGAGGTCACCATTGCGCCCGGAGGCTTCCTGCCGATGCATTCGCACGCGGACCGCCCGGCAGTGGCCTATGTGCTGCAGGGGTGCATGACCGAGTACCTCGAGGGCCAGGACGAACCAGTCGTCGTCGAGGCCGGGCAGGCGTATTCGACCCATCGCCGGCCCCACGCGCTGCTCAACCGCGGCAGCGTGCCGGTCGTGTTCCTCGAGGTCGATCTGTTCTGACTTCGCCTCTGCATCCCGCATCCCGCATCCCGCATCCCGCATTCCCCGTTCCCCGTTCCCCGTTCCCCGTTCCACATTCCACATTCCACATTCCGCATTTCCGCATTTCCGCATTTCCGCATTTCCGCATTTCCGCATTTCCGCATTTCATTGCCTCGGAGTCCAGATGTTCCGCCTGACGTTCAGCCTCGCTTGTGCCGCCGCGACCCTCGTTCCTTCCTTCGTCCACGCCGCGGAGACCGTCGAGGTCATTCACTGGTGGACCAGCTCCAGCGAGACGGCAGCCGTCGGCAAGTTCAGGGAGGCTGCGAGCAGGCGCGGACTGGTCTGGAAAGACCTGGCCGTTGGCGGCGGCGACAACCAGCGCATCCTGTTGAAGGCGCGCGTGGGCAAGGGAACGCCGCCGGATGCGGCGCAGATCAACGCCGACGTGCGCAGCTATGCCGCTAACCGCGACAACCTCGCCAACCTCGACGAAGTGGCCGCCAAGGGAAAGTGGGACGAGGTGCTGCCCGAGCCCCTGCGTCGCTTCGCGCGCCAGGGCGGCAAGAGCTACGTCGCGGTGCCAGTGAATGTGCATCGCCAGAACGTCATGTGGATCAACGCAGAGGCCCTGAAGAAGCTCGGCGCCACGTCCGCGCCGAAGACCTGGGACGAGTTCTTCGCACTGGCCGACAAGGCCAAGGCCGCGGGCATGGTGCCGCTGGCAATGGGCGATGACATCTGGGTGAACTTCACCTTTATGCAGGTAGCCTTCACGACGATGAAGCCGGACGAGTTCCGCCGGGCCTTCTACGACCTGGACGACGCGCAGCTCAGAGGCCCGGGCGTGGTGAAGGCCTTCGAAGTGATGCGCAGGCTTCGCGGATACGTGGACCGCAGCGCGCCGACGCGCAAATGGAACGAGGCCACGCAGATGGTCATCCAGGGGCGGGCGCTGGCGCAGGTCATGGGTGACTTCGCCAAGGGCGAATTCAACATTGCTGGCAAGAAACCCGGCGTGGACTATCTTTGCGCGGCCGTGCCTGGCAGCGGCCGCAGCCACCTGTTCACCTCGGACGCGTTCCTCTTCTTCAAGCAGCAGAAGACCTCAAAGGCGCAGATGGACCTTGCCGAGGTGTTCATGGACCGCGACGCGCAGGTTGCGTTCAGCCAGGCGAAGGGCTCGGTGCCGGCCCGCACGGATGCTGACGTGTCGGGCTTCGACGAATGCGCCCGCCAGAGCTATGCCGATTTCGTTGCTGGCGCCAAGGACGGAACGGTCGCTGCATCCCCCAACCTGATGCAAACCCCAGCGCGCCTGGGCGCCTGGCGCGATGTGGTACTCGGCTTCTGGAACGACCCGGACATGACAGCCCAGCAGGCCGCAGCAAAGATGGCTTCGGCCGCTAAGTCGAACTGAGGCCGGGTCCGGGAACGCATCGTGACAGCAACATCTCCGTCGGGCGCATCCGCCCATCCTGAAGTGCGCGGCTTCTCCGACCGGTTCGAACGATGGCTGCCGCAGCTGGCCATCTCGCCGGCCCTGGCCGTGAGCCTGCTCTTCTTCTACGGCCTGACTGCCTGGGTCGCGGCGGTCTCGTTCACCGATTCTGCTGGCGCGATCAGCTGGAACTGGGTGGGCCTGGACCAGTACCGGCGACTGTTCTCCGACGACAACTGGTGGCGGGCCCTGTGGAATCTGGCCCTCTACCTGCCCCTGGTCGTGGGCCTGCCACTGGTGCTGGGCTGCTTCCTCGCGATCCTGCTCGACCAGAAGGTGCGGCTGGAGAACGGCATACGCACCGTCATCCTGTACCCGCTGGCGCTGAGTTGGATCGTCGCCGGCACGATCTGGCGCTGGCTGCTGTCGCCCGACACCGGCATCGAGAAGTGGCTGCACGGCATGGGCTTCGAGAACGCCCTGTTCGACTGGATCGTCCAGCCCAGGTACTCGATCTTCGCGCTGGTGGTCGTTGCCGTCTGGCACAGCACCGGCTTCGTGATGTCGATGTTTATCGCCGGCCTGCGCAGCATCGACGAGTCCGTCTTCAAGGCCGCGATGATCGATGGCGCCAGCCTGCCGCGCATCTACTGGCGCGTGGTACTGCCGGCTCTGCGGCCCACGGTGTTCAGCGCCGCGCTGATCCTGCTGCCCGCGGCACTGCGCACCTTCGACCTGGTGGTCGTACTGACGCAGGGCGGACCAGGGCAGAGCAGCGTGCTGCCGGCCTTCTACGTGTTCGACCGCTTCTTCCGGCGCGACCAGATGGGCCTGGGGTCTGCCTCGGCCATGGTGCTTCTGTTCACCTGTGCAATGGTGGCCGTGCCCTACATCCTGAGCGAGCTGAAGAAGCATCGCGGAGACTGACTCATGGCTATTCCTTCATTCCTGCGCCGTCCTGTGCAGCGCGATCGCATGCCGGGCGAGCGGCTCGGTGCGGGCCGCGCGCTGGTCTACCTGGGGCTGCTTCTCGCGGTGGCGTTCTATGCGCTGCCCGCGTGGTTCGCCGTCGTCAACTCGCTCAAGCCACTGGCCGAGCTGCAGGCCGGCAACGTGCTGGGGCTGCCGCAGCGCTGGACCATCGAGCCGTGGATCGAGGCTTGGGCCACGGCCTGCACCGGCGCCGAGCAGTGCACCGGTCTGTCGCGCTACTTCTTCGACTCGCTCATCGTGGTCGTGCCTTCCACGGTGATCTCCACGCTGTGGGGCTGCTTCAACGGCTACGTGCTGGCCAAGTGGCGCTTCCGCGGCGTTGACGGCGCGCTCTTCCTGCTGATGTTCGGCGTGTTCATGCCAGCGGCGCTGTTCGTCTTCCCGCTGTCGATGGTGTTCGCCAAGCTGCACCTGTCGCAGTCACTGTTCGGTTTGGTCGTGGTGCACACGATCTACAGCGTGCCGGTTGCGCTGTACTTCCGAAACTACTTTGTGGGTTTCCCCGGCGAGCTGATCAAGGCCGCGCGCATCGACGGCGCGGGCCTGTGGACGATCTTCCGGCGCGTGGTGCTGCCCACGGCCAAGCCGATCCTGGTGGTGGTGGGCATCATGCAGTTCACCGCGATCTGGAACGACTTCATCTTCGCGCTGGTACTCGCGCCGAGCGACCAGCAACTCGTGACTGTGGGGCTCAACAACCTGACCAACGTCCAAGAAGATGTGCCCCGCTACAACGCCTACATGGCCGCCGCGATCATCGCCGGCGCGCCAACCATGGTGCTGTACATGCTGGCCGGCAAGTACTTCGTTCGCGGGCTGACCGCGGGCGCGGTCAAGGGCTGATCGATCTAAACCTGAAAAAGAAGGAGCCACACCCATGGCCAGCGTAAGCATTCGCAACGTGCGCAGACGCTACGGTTCGGTGACCGTGCTGCACGGCATCGATATCGAAGTCGCCGATGGCGAGTTCCTGATCCTGGTGGGACCGTCCGGCTGCGGCAAGAGCACGCTGCTGTCGATGATCGCCGGGCTGGACAGCATCAGCGAGGGGGAGATCGCGATCGATAGCCGCGTCGTCAACGACGTGGGGCCGAAGGACCGCGACATTGCCATGGTGTTCCAGAGCTATGCGCTGTACCCGAGCATGACCGTCGGCGAGAACATTGCCTTCGCGATGGAGATGCGCAAGGTGCCCAAGGCCGAGCGGGAGGCCGTGGTCGAGCGCGTGGCCAGGACCCTTCAGATCGGTCACCTGCTCGATCGCCGGCCCGCGCAGCTCTCCGGCGGACAGCGCCAGCGCGTGGCGATGGGGCGGGCCCTGGCGCGCAATCCCAAGGTATTTCTCTTCGATGAGCCGCTGTCCAACCTGGACGCCAAGCTGCGCGTCGAGATGCGCGCCGAGATCAAGGCGCTGCACCAACGGCTGAAGAGCACCATCGTCTACGTGACCCACGACCAGGTCGAGGCAATGACCCTAGGCGACCGCATCGCGGTGATGAAGGACGGCCGCGTGCAGCAACTGGGCACGCCACAGGACATCTACGAGCGGCCCGCGAACCTGTACGTAGCCGCGTTCATGGGCTCGCCGACGATGAACCTGCTGCCGGTCAGGCTGCGCTCCGAATCGGGGCATTGGATGGCGGAGCTGCGTAGCGGCGACTCGTCCGTGCGACTGCCTGCAGCTCCGGCCGGATATGCGGCCACAGGGGAGCGCGACGCGGTGCTGGGACTGCGGCCTGAGCATTGGCGGCTCGCCGAAGAGGGAGAGTCCGGCGCGCTAGCCGTCACTCTCCAACTGGTGGAACCGACCGGCGCCGACACCTTCGGCTTCGCCGAAATGAACGGTCAGCGCATCGGCATCCGATTGCCGCCTAAGCCGATGCGCCATGCAGGCGAGCAGGTTCGTGTGCGGCCGGATATGGCGAGCGCCTCGCTATTCGATCCGTCGACCGAGAAGCGCATCGAGATCTAGATCCCTCTTCCATCCACCTGAAGTCGATTCAGCGGCTCGCAGCGCGCCGCTTGGATCGTTGCGCCCCGAAATCTAGCAACGACAGGCACCCATGAACCGCGACGGCATCGCGAGCGCACCGGAGGTTTACGGGTACCGGGCAAATCCAGATCCGATTCCAAACCACTACACCAGGAGACATCCTTGAACCCCCATCGAATCGCCTTCTGCATCGCCCTCGCGGCGACGGCCAGCTGCGCCAACGCGCAGTCCACCGCCACAGTGTTCGGCGTCGCGGACCTGAGCGTGCGCCGCATCACCAACGGCCCGGCAACGGTCACCGGCCTGTCCAGCGGCGGTGCGGCGGCAAGCCGCCTCGGCTTTCGCGTCGTGGAGGATCTGGGCGGCGGGTACGCGGCCAGCGCATGGCTGGAGAGCACAGTGAACTTCGACGACGGCACGACCAACGCCGCGCGTTTCTTCAACCGCCGCTCGACGGTAAGCCTCTCGGGGCCGTTCGGCGAGGTGCGGCTGGGCCACGACCTCACGCCCTCGTACACGGGCTTCGGAGAGTTCGATACCTTCGGCGTCAGCGGGCTCGCCGACCAGGGCAAGTTCTATTCGACGGCAGCCGGCGTCTTCGGCAGCGGCATCGACGCGACCGGTGTCTGGGCGCGCGCCGACAACATGGTCGAGTACCTCACGCCGAACACGCTCGGCGGCTTCTACGGGCAGCTCGCGGTTGCGATGGGCGAGGGCGCACCATCCAAGAAGTACCGCGGTGGTCGCATCGGCTACGCGCAGGGGCCGGTGCACGTGACCGCGGCCTATGGCCTGTTCGACGGCATCGGCGGCAACACGCTCAGGCGCAGTTCCGTGGCCGGCAGCTATGAGTGGGGCCCGGCGAAGTTCTACGGCTCGGTGGTACGCAATGCCTATCTCGGCGCCTCGCGGCTGGTGACGCAGGTCGGCACGGTGGTCACGGTGGCCGGGCTGCACAAGATCAAGCTCAACTACACCAGGGCCGACGCCTCGGGCGTCCTCGGCAAGGCATTGCTGGACCGCAACGACGCCGCCCAGGTGGCGATCGGCTACGCATACGACCTGTCCAAGCGGACGACGCTCTATGCGACGTATGCGGCCATCTCGAACAAGGGCGACGCCAACTTCGCGGTCGGCACGCCGCCCGCCGCCTCGCCGGGCAAGAGGTCGCGCGGCACGGAATTCGGCATCAGCCACAGGTTCTGAGGTGTGCGTGCAGCCGATGCGTTCTCTGTCCCTTCATGCGTTCGTCCGGGTGATTCGATGAGGAAGGAGCCGGCGCGCCATGCAGCCTGAACTTTGCGCGCGCAGCATCGGGCAGCTTCGGGTCGACGGACTTCTCTTCAAGGATCACAACGGCAATGGCCGGCTCGATCCCTACGAGGATTGGCGGCTAACGCCGCGGGAAAGAGCCGCCGATCTTCTCGGCCGGATGACCATCCAGGAGAAGGTCGGCGCGATGCTCCATGCGAACCCGCCGACGACGCAGGCAGCGGCGATTCCCGGTGCCGGCTCGGCCTGGGACTTCGCCTCGATGCGCGAGCTGGTCCTGCAACGGCATGTGGGAGCTTTCCTCAATCGCTTGCAGGCGCCGCCCGCGGATCTCGCTCGGCAGGCCAACGCGCTGCAAGCCCTGGCGGAGGAGGGGCGGCTCGGCATCCCGGTGATGCTTTCCTCCGATCCGCGCAGCCATTTCAGCCATTCGCAGGGCGTGAGCGTCGCAGCCGGTGGATTCACCCAATGGCCCGATGCGCCGGGCTTCGGCGCGGCCGGCGACGCAGAACTGGTACGCGCATTCGCCGACGGCGTGCGCGAGGAGTACCGCGCGGTCGGCATACGCATGGCCTTGTCGCCGATGGCGGACCTCGCGTTGCAGCCGCGTTGGCACCGCTGCAGCGGCTGCTTCGGCAGTTCGCCTGAAGACGTGCGATCGCTCGTGCAGGCCTACGTGGTAGGGATGCAAGGCGGCATGGACGGGATCGGTCCGCAAAGCGTCGTCTCCGTGGTCAAGCACTGGGTGGGCTACGGCGCGACGGGCCCCGAGGGCTTCGACGCGCATAACCACTACGGTCGGCTGCTGGATCTGCGCAGCGAGGGCATCGAGGACCATATCCGCGCCTTCACCGGTGCCTTCGAGGCTGGTGTCGGGGGAGTGATGCCTTCCTACGGCATGCCGCTCCCCGGGCTTCGGATGCCGGATGTCGCGGGCGACATCGAACAGGTCGGCATGAGCTTCAACCGTCAGATGGTCACCGGCGTGCTGCGAGGGCGCTTCGGCTTTGACGGCGTCGTGATTTCCGACTGGCATGTCACCGACGACTGCTCGCGTGCTTGTATCGAGGGTGTCGAGGAAGGCGAGCGCCCCGGCGCCGCCGACATCGCCATGCCCTGGGGGGTGGAGCACCTGGGCAGGCCCGGGCGCTTCGCCAAGGCGATCCAGGCCGGTGTCGATCAGTTCGGCGGCGCGGACGATCCACGCTGGATCATCTCTGCGGTGCGCGACGGCCTGCTGCCCCAATCGCTGATCGATCGGGCCGTCCTGCGCATCCTGGTGCAGAAATTCAGCCTGGGGCTTTTCGAGAACCCCTACGTCGATGAGGACGCGGCGGCCTGCGTCGTCGGCCGAGCGGGACTGAAGGCAATGGCGCTCGATGCACAGCGCAGGTCGCTGGTCGTCGCCAGAAACGCCGGTTCCGTGCTCCCGCTCGCTCGTGGGAGGAAGCTGTTCCTCGAAGGCATCGAGTCCCAGGCGGCCTGGGCTGCTGGCTTCACGGTGGTGGGGCGTCCGGGCGACGCCGAACTCGCCATCGTCGGCCTGCGCACGCCCCACGAACTGTTGCATCCGCAGCATTTCTTCGGTAGCCGCTACCGCGAGGGGCGTACGGGCTGGCTGGCCGGCGATGCCGATCTGGAGCGGGTGCGTGTGATTGCGGCGCAGGTGCCCACGGTAGCCAGCGTCTACATGGACCGCCCTGCGGACCTTGGCGCGCTTGAACCGCTGGTCGCTGGCATCGTCCTGCATTTCGGCCTGCAGGAACAGGCACTTTTCGAAGTGCTGTCAGGTCAGTACATGCCCGCCGGCCGCCTGCCGTTCGACCTGCCCTGGCTGCAGTCGACGCCGTCTCCGGCTGGGCTGGCCCTGCGGCGCGGAGAGAGCCTGTCGTTCTGATTCCTTCGTCCGGCGCATGTCGTGCCGGCGTCTATTTACAGGAGAAATCGCTTTGAATACATCCCCTCAACCCTTCGTCCTCGTCGCGGGCTCCGGCCATGGCGGCTGGGCCTGGCAGAAGCTCGCTGCATTGCTCACGCGGCGTGGTCATCGTGTCTATGCGCCATCGCTCACTGGGCTGGCCGACCGCTCCCATCTGATGAGCGCCGACATCACGCTGCAGACCCATGTCCGCGACATCGTCAATCTTTTCCGCTGGGAGGACCTGCGCGGTGCGGTGTTGGTCGGGCATTCGTATGCGGGCTGGGTGGCCTCGGCGGCGGCCGAGTCGCTGGAGGATCGTCTCTCGGCCATTGCCTTCGTCGACGCCTTCCTTCCCGAGAACGGCCAGCGCGGCTTCGATCTGCTCAACGACGCTCAGAGGGCTGCGGTGCTTGAGGCTCAGGCGCGTGGTGAACTCTCCCGTCCGGGGCCGACGAGCACCGCACTGAAGATCCAGAGAGTCGAGGACGCGCGCTGGCTCGATTCGAAGATCACACCGCAGCCGATCGGCGTGTCGATGCAGCCGGTCGAACTGACGGGCGCACGGGAACGCGTCGCGCGCAAGCTCTACGTGCGCACTCCGCTGTTTCCGCAGCCCCTGTTCGATGCCGCCCTTGAGCGCTGCCGCGCTGATGCAGGCTGGCAGACCGCCGTGATGGCCGACTGCGGCCACGATCCGATGGTCGACGCGCCTGAGGCTCTCGCCGATTTGCTGCTTGGGCTGCTCGAGCCCCGATGAGCACTGCTAGGCCCGCCGTGTAGCCCGCACCCGCTGCTGCCTTATTCGCAATCGCGATGACAGTGTTTCGTCCAAGGTATTGGACGCCTCCCGGCAACCTGCCTAGAGTTATCCATGGGCCGAATACGGCACGGACGCCCGAAGGATCACGACAACATGAACCCGGCTCCTGCGCTCATATCGCCTTGCGACCGCAGAACGGCGCTCAGGGCCCTGTTCGCGGCCACAGCAATTCCCTTGCTGTGGCCGCGAGGCGTACACGCAGCACCGGCCTATCCCTCGCATTCGATTAAGCTGATCGTGCCCTTCGCGCCAGGAGGCCCGAACGACGTGGCTGCGCGTTTGATCGCGCCCGCGCTCTCAATGAGCCTCGGGCAGCCCGTGGTCGTGACCAACATCGGCGGAGCGGGTGGCCGTATCGGCTCCAAAACCGTGGCTTCCTCACAGGCGGACGGCTACACGCTGATGATGGGCGGCACCAACCTCAACGTGGTGGTGCCGGCGGTCTACCCGAAACTGAACTACGACCCGGTGGCCGATTTCGAGCCGGTCGGCGCGCTCGCCAGCGATCCGATGATCATGGCCATCCACCCGGGCGTGCCCGCCGGCAGCGTCCAGGACCTGATCCGCTACAGCAGGCGCAACCCCGGCAAGCTCAACGCGGGATCCGCCCCTGGCATCGGACCGCACTTCGCTATCGAGATGTTCAAGCGGCGCACTGGTGCCGACATCACTTTCGTGCCCTACAAGGGCGCCAGCCCGGCGATCCAGGATTCGCTTGGCGGGCATCTCTCGATGGTCGTGACCAACAGGGCCGCACTTTCGCCGCTGGTTCGCAAGAACATGCTTCGCGCGCTTGCTGTGACCGGTAAGACAAGACTGGCCGAGTTTCCGGAGGTGCCCACGCTCGAGGAAAGCGGTGTCCAGGGTGTGCCATCGCTCAACTGGTACGGGCTCATGGCGCCTGCGCGAACGCCCGCGCCTGTATTGAAGACATTGCGCGCTGCGCTGGCGCAGGCGATCGCCAGCCCACAGATGGCCGAATCCATACGCACAGTCGGCATGGACCCCGCCCCCGCCGGCATCGACTTCGCGGCTGTGCTCGCCGAGCAGCGTCGCGAATGGGCAGCGATCACTCACGAAACAGGCATCACGCTGGAATGAATGCCCCGGGATTGCGCGACGGCGTCGCTCCGGGCCGCCTGCTGGATCACGAGTCACCCGCGCACAAGCGGACGAACCAGGGAGCTTCCATGAATGTCACCATCCGCGTGCTTGCCCCGCAGGCCTTTCAGATCCCACTAACTGCGGTAGGCTCGTTGTTCGAGCAAGTGGCTCGTGTCCGCGTGCAGTGGCTCTGGGGGCCGGCGGGTGGCTCCTCGCCCCAGGCGCTGGTGCAGCGGCTGGAGCGAGGCGAAGCTGCGGACGTCGTGCTGCTGCCTGCGGCGCTGCTGGCGCTGCAGGTGCAGGCCGGCCGGGTGGATGAGGGGTCTTGCACGGAGGTGATGCGCTCGCGCATCGGCGCTTGCGTGTCGCAGGATCATCCCCGCGTCGATATTGGCAGCGCGCAGGCGCTACGTCTTGCGATCGTGCAGGCGCGCGGTGTCGCCTATTCGCAGGCCGGGAGCGGTGTCTACGTCTCGCAGGTGCTGTTCGGCAAGCTCGGTATCGAGCCGGCGCAGGTGCGCGCGGTTCAGGTGCGTGATGAGCCTGTCGCCGCAGCGGTGGCGCGGGGCGACGCGGAGCTGGGCTTTCAGCAGATCAGTGAGATCCTTGGCCAGCCGGGTGTGTGCTTTGCTGGTCCGCTACCCGACGACCTACAGCACGTCACCGTGATCGCCGCGGGTAGGTCGGCGGGCGCAGCCGAGCCCGAGGCTGCGCGCAGCTTCATGCAGTTCCTTTGTTCGGCCGAAGCTGCCGGTCCCTTGGCGGACGCGGGTCTGGACTCGTGTCTTGGGTGAAGCTCCAACGGTTGGCTCAAAGAGCGGACGGAGTCCGGGTTGTCGGACTGGCATCGGCGGCCCGCACCGTAGGTTCGCCGACGCTCCAGTTCGCCAGCACTTCGTTGCGAACGCACTCCAGGAGTTCGCTCTCGTTGTCCTCGCGCCAGACGACATCGATCTGCAGTGTGCCCGCCGACGGTGGAAGCGCCACCACTCGCAGGTCTCTGCCGCCAACCTCGGCATAAGAGGCGGGCACGAGGGCCACTCCGAGGCCGTGACGAACCATCTGGAACATGCTCATCGGGTGGCGCGCCACGTGAAGCAGGCGAGGGCTGAACCCGGCCTGCATGCAGGCGGCGACAAGCGAGTCGAATAAGGCGGATCTGTGCTCACGGGAGAAGCTGATCATCGGCTCCTCGGCGAAATCCCTGAGCGTCAGCGTATCGCGCGCGGCCAGCGGGTGGGCCAACGGCATCACGAGCGAGAACCCCTCGGTGTAGAGAAGCTGGCGTGCCAGGCCGAGCGTGCTCGTGCGTGCGTGCACAAAGCCCAAGTCCAGCTTGTCGGCGGCGACGGCGCGCACCTGTTCCTGCGAGCCCATGTCGGTCACCAGTAGCTGGACTGCTGGCAGGCAGGTCCGTAGCCTGTGGATGAAGTCCGGCATGACATGATCGATGGCCGAGGTGGCCATCCCCACGCGCAGCGTCCCCCCGTCGCCCTGCGCCGCGAGCTTGGCCCTCTGGGTTGCCGCTTGCGCCTGGTCGAGGAGTTGGCGCGCGTCGCGCAGGAACGCGCGCCCGGCGTCGGTGAGCCGCACTTCGCGGCGGTTGCGAAAAAGCAGGAGCACGCCGAGCTCTTCTTCCAGCGCCTTGATCTGATGGGACAAGGGCGGCTGGCTCATGTGCAGGCGCACCGCCGCCCGGCTGAAGTTCAGCTCCTCGGCGACGGTGACGAAATAGCGAAGCTGGCGCAGATCCATGACGTCAACCATACAGGCTCGGGGATGACTCGCAAAGGCGGCCGCGACGCGCGCGGGTCACTCGGCGGCGATCTTGTTGGCCTTGATCAGCTGCGCCCAGCGCCGGGACTCGCCGGCGATGAAGGTGGCGAATTCGGTTGGTGACCCACCCACCGGGTCAGCGCCCAGCGCGACCAGCCGTGCGCGCGTCTGAGGGTCTCGCACGGCGGCCTGGACTTCGGCGGAGAGGCGTTCGACGATCGGCCGCGGTGTGCCCTTGGGAACGAAAAAGCCATTCCACTCGAGCACTTCGAAGTTCGGCAAGCCGTTTTCCGCGACGGTGGGCACCTGCGGCAGCGCGGCCATGCGCCGGGCGGAGGTGACCGCCAAGGCGCGCAGCTGCCCCGACTGCAGATAGCCCAAGGCCGAGCCGGCGTTGGCGAAGTAGGCATCCACGTGACCGCCCATGACGTCGGCCAGTGCAGGGGCGCCTCCCTTGTAGGGCACATGCAGCATGCCGGTGCGCGCCTCGCGGTTGAGCAACTCACCCGCGAGGTGGGCGGGGCTGCCAGCGCCGTAAGACGCGAACGATATCTTGCCGGGTTGGATTCGTGCGCGTGCCACGAAGGCCTTGAAGTCGGCGTCGGGCGAATTCGGCGGCACCACGAGGACGTTTGGAACGGTCAGCGCCAGCGACACCGGCACCAGGTCCGTCGCCGCATCGAAAGGCATCTTGCGCAGCAGCGGATTCACCGCGAACGTCGACGCGTCGTACAGCACGGTATAGCCGTCGGGGTCGGCCTTCGCGACTGCCTGCGCGCCGATGATGCCGCTGGCACCCGGCCGGTTATCGATGACGACCTGCGTGCGCAGCGCGGTACCGAGGCGCTGGGCAAGAATCCGGGCTGCGTTGTCGGCGCCACCCCCAGCGGAGTAGGGAACGATCAGGCGGATCGGCTTTGCGGGCCATTGTTCGGCGGCGGCCGCGAGCGGGAGGAGCGCGGCGCCTACCGTTGCGAGGGCCAGCGAGGCCAGAACACGGCGTGTGAAGGTGCGATGGAAACTCATGGCTTGAATCTTCTTCAGGCTTCGGCCGCAGCCGTTGGCGCGCGATTGATCTCGGTGCCTTCGGTGGCGAGTTCGGCCAGGACTGCCGACAGATGGTGATAGGCCGTGTTAGCCGCCGGAATGCCGCAATAGATTGCCTGCTGCAGCAGCACCTCCTTGATGTCGCACAGCGACATCTGGCTCTGCAGCGCCGCGCGCAGATGCAGCCGCAGTTCGTCCCAGCGTCCGAGCGCGATCATCGTGCCCATGACGAGGATGCGGCGCTCCCGAAGGCCCAGGTCGGGCCTCGTCCAGATCTCGCCCCAGCCGTAGCGCACGATCAGATCCTGGAAGTCGCGCGTCACGTCGGTCGTTGCCGCGCTGGCTCGATCCACGTGCGCGTCGCCCAGGACGAGGCGTCTGCGCTTCGTTCCCTTTTCGTAAAGCTCGTTGTTCGTCATGTGATGTTCCTGAAGAGGTGAATCGAAGAGTCCCCGCGCACGAGGGCCGCGCATTGCCGCGGCCGATGCGGTCACGTGAAAGAGGCCTGGCCCGGGACTGCGGCGGGCAGTTGCGCTTCCAGGATCGCGCCGGTGGACGATTCCGTCATTACCAGCGTGTTGCTCCCGGGCCGGAAGGCCAGGTTAGTGACGGTCTTGCCGCCCGGACTGCGAACGAGGTGGGTGACTTCGCCGGCCGCATTCAGCACGAACGCGGCACCGAGGCTCGCGTGCGCCACCACGAGCCCGCCTTGCGCGGTGGCGGCGAGGCCGTCGGGCCCGCTGGTGCCGAAGAAGCTCTGGAAAGCGGCCACCTTCGTGAGGCTGCCGTCGCGCATGACCGGTGCGCGCCAGACCTGGTTGCCGCGCGTGACCGCGACGAACAACACATGGCCTGAGGGATCGAGCGCAATGCCGTTCGGGCTGGGCACGTTCGCGAGCAGGAGGTCGAGCCGGCCGTCCTGGCCCAGGCGGTAGACCCGGCCCGTGGGATCGTGCAGGCCCGTCTGGCCTTGGTCCGTGAAGTACAGGCTGCCCTTCGCATCGAAGACGAGGTCGTTGACCCCCTTGAAGGATTCGCTGTTGCGATGGGCCAGCACGGGTTCGACGCCACCTCTGGCGGGGTCGAGCCTGAGGATGCCGCCCCTGTAGTCGGCGATCCAGAGGCTCCCGTCCGCATGCATCGCCATGCCGTTGGGCCAGCCGTCGTACTCCGCCACCACGCGCCATTCGAGCTGCGGCGTGATGCACAGGATCCTGCCGGAGGGAATGTCCGTCAGGTACAGGTTGCCCAGTGCATCGAATACTGGCCCTTCGAGGAAGCTGTCGACCGGCTGTCCCGGCTTGTTCGCTTCGGCCCAGGCGTTGGGCCCGGTGCGGCGAAGGTCCGCCGGCATCGTCGTGAGCACCTTGGCTTCAATGATTTCCGGAGGCGTGAAGCTGAGGTTCCACATGCGCCTGGTTCCTGATGCCGCGCTATTCCGGTTGGACGCCCGCGGCCTTGACGACGCGACCCCAGGCCTGCGTCTGGCTGCGCACGAAATCCTGGAAGGCGGCCGGCGCCATGCCGCCGACCGTCGCGCCTTGCTCGCCGAAGCGCGCGCGCAATTCGGGTGACTCCAGCGCACGCTTGACCTCGGCCTGCATCTTCTCGATGACTGGCTGGGGCGTTCCCTTCGGGGCGGCGACGCCGAACCAGTTGGTTGCGGTGAAGTCCTTCAGGCCCGCTTCGGCGCTGGTGGGCGTATCTGGAAGCGCGGCGATTCTCTGCGGCGCCGTCACCAGCAGCGCCCGCACCTTCGCGCCCTTGACCTGGGCGATCGCGGTCGGCGATGCGGTCACCAGCACATCGACCTGGCCGGACACCACGCCGAGCAGCGCTTCGCCCGCGCCCTTGTAAGGGACGTGCGTCAGCGCGAGCTGCGCGTTCTGCTTGAGCAGTTCTCCGCCGAGGTGTGTGGAGCTTCCCATCCCGCCGGAGCCGAAGGTCAGCTGGCCGGGGTTGCGGCGTGCAGCGTCGATGAGGTCCTTGATGGTCTTGTACGGCGAGCCCGCGCCGACCAGCACGACCAGCGGCGTATCGACGATGTTCGTGACAGGTACCAGGCCGTTCGCGTGGTCCCACGGCAGCTTCCTGAACAGATGCGGAAGCATGGCGTAGGTGGTGTCGTTGATGAGGAAGGTATTGCCGTCGGGCGCCGACTTGGCCACCAGGTCCGAGCCGATCGTGCCGCTGGCTCCGGCCTTGTTCTCGACGTAGAAGGTCTTGCCCGTCTGCACCGTGAGGGCCTGTGCGATCTGGCGCGCCGCGTAGTCGGTGGTGCCGCCGGGCGGGTAGGGAACGACCAGCTTGACGGTGCGGCTCGGCCAGCTTTCCGTTTGGGCATGGGCGATGGCCGTGCAGAGTGTCAGGGCCGCCAGGAGTGCGGTGGATATGCGTCGCATGGGCTTGTCTCGTTGTCTGGAGCGCCGAAGATAGGCGAGCACCGGGCTGCAAGACAAATGACAAATTTCGGTCGCTATCATCGATGGCATCGATTCGTGCGACCGGCAGGTTGAAATGCATGGAACTCCGACACCTACGCTACTTCCTTGCACTGGCGGAACGCCTCAGTTTCACGCAGGCTGCCGTGCAACTCCACGTCACCCAGTCGACGCTGTCGCACCAGATCAGCCAACTGGAGAGCGAGCTGGGCCAACAGCTGTTCGATCGCAGCGCGCGTCGTGTCACGCTCACGGCCGCGGGCGAACTCTTCCTGCCGCAGGCGGCGAAGGCGCTCGCCGAGATCGATGTCGGCATCGCGCTGATCGGTGCGCCCGAGAAGGCGTTCGAGGGAACGCTCTCGCTGGGCACGACCATGACGCTGAACATGGGACTCGTGCCGAAGTGCCTCGCACAGTTCTCCCGCGCCCATCCATCGATGCGCCTGATGGTCGAGGAGAACACCGCGGACGACCTGATCGCCGACATGCTCGCAGGCCGTCTGGACCTGATCCTCGCGTACAGGCCCTTCGAACTCGAAGGCCTCTTGTTCGAGCCGCTCTATTCGGAAGAGTTGGTGGTCGCAGTCAACCAGAAGCATCCTTTCGCCAGGCGCCGGCGTCTTCGCATGATCGAACTGCATGGACGCGACATGGCCTTGCCGGCGCGCAAGTACACGACCCGCATGCAGATCGACGAGGCACTTCGTGCGGCCGGTGCGCAGCCGCACGTCGTGGTGGAGACGTCGTCCATTGCTGGGATGCTCGCGCTGGTGCAGGAGGCGCCGATGGCGACCATCGTCTCGCGCAGTGCTCTGGCAGATCACCTCGGCTTGGTCGCAATCCCGCTGGAGGGCCCATCGCTGCAACGCACGCCGGGTCTGCTATGGCCCGAAGGCCAAGTGCGGACGCCGACGACCGCCGCGTTCGCGGCCATCGTCCGCCGCGTGGCACAGTCGATGAAGTAGCAGGCCCGAGCTCGCTAACGGGTTTGGACTTACTAAGCGACCGGCCACTCGGCGGTGAGTTACGGCTTGGCCAAATGCTGATTAGCGATGCGAGGCGCCTGCGTGAACTGGAGGCGGAGAACAACAAGCTCAAGAAGCTGCTGGCCGAAGCCCACCTGGACATTCACGCGCTGAACACCGCCTTCGGGGTAACACGAACGCCGGTTGCGCGGCTGGTGGATCGTCGTGGCCCGCTGTTTGCGGGGAGTCCAGAGACCTGCGGCCATCATCAGCAACCTGATGGTCTCCTTGGCCAGCGGCAGGCCGTGGCACTCGCGCAGCTCCTCGCATGCCAGCGTGGGCCCGAAGTCAGCGTAGCGCTCTTGATCAGCGTAGTCGCGCTTTGGGCCAGGCCAGGTGCCAGTTGACGGTTGCTGGGGCGGCCTCGCTTTCGCGAGACCAGCCCGGAAGCGCCTTCGTCCTTGTAGCGCTGGACCAGCCGCTCGAGCTGACGTCGGCTCAGCCCCAGCCGCTGCGCCGCTTGGCAACCCGCAGCATCCGGCCGACCACCGCCTGGATGGTTTTGAGGCGATCGACTTCGCGCATCGTCATAGTGATCGTCGCAGCAGGCGTCGCCATGGCCATGCCTCCGAGCTCGGGGCAGCCGACTTTGCGACATTTGAACTTTGCTGGAATGCGACATTACAACTTTGCTCCCACACATGGAATTTATATAATTTATATTATGTTAAATAAAGCAACTGGTTAGCCCCTTAAACGAGCAGTAACCTACGCCGCGCTGGAGGAGCGAGCCGGAAAAGCCTCTCCCATTTGCCGCGCCCTCTTGACCTCGTCCGTATGCAGGTACACCGAGGTGGTCGCTACCGAGGCGTGCCGCAAGTTGTCTCGCACGGTCACCAGTTCGGCGCCACGTGCCAAGGCATGGGTTGCATGGGTATGCCGCATCCAGTGTGGGGTTGCGCGTCTGAGCTTGTCTGCAGTGGACGCGTTCACCTTTTCCAGCGCGTGTGCGGCGTGAAGGAAAAAGCGGCGCATCACGGACCACAGGCGCGATGCACCGATACCGGTTTCGTCCTCGGCCAAGCCAGGTATCAGGGCGGTCTTGGGGCTCCAGTGCGCCGGGGACACCGGCAAACCCCGCTGCGCCAAATACTGGTCAAGCGCACCACGGGCCAGCAGCGGCAAGGCGACTCTGCCGTACTTGAGGCCTTTGCCCACAACTCTCAGCCAAACATCGCCCTGAGCATCGTGCTCGATGTCGCCCAGTCGAGCGTCGGCCATTTCACTGGGTCGAAGGCCTGTCGCGTACCAGAAATCCAGCACGAAGCGCAGTCGCTGGGCCCCCTCCCTGCTCCAACCACCGATCCATTCGATGCCGTCGGCCGTGGTACGGATCAGTGTCCAGTCGTGTTCTGTGAACACTCGGGATCCATCGAATGCACCGCTGCGCCCCGCACCCTTGACCTTCACGCCGGCGAAGGGATTGGCCAGCGCGTAGCGCTGCTCGATCAGCCAGCGGTACAACGCCCCGATCACGGACAGTGCATATGCGATCGAACGCGGCGCCAGCGCGCCCTGGAAGGGCCTCCACTCGAAGGAGGTGCGTGGCCGTACCGGACCGACCCATCGATCCTGCGGAGATGGTCGACGCAAGAAGGCGCGGTATGCGATGGCATCTTCCGTCGTCAATGACGACAGCGCCTTGCCACGCTCGAGGATGGCCCACAGCATGAGCCGCTCGGCCTCCTTTCGATAGGCTCGCTGCGTGGCTGCGGATTCCTGCAGCGAAAGCCAGGCCTGGACTGCCTGGTAGTCGTCTTGCGCCGACAGTGTGCAGGTGGCCTGTGGGGCCCTGAAGGCACCTCTGGAGCCATCGACCTCCTGCGGCACAACCAAGTGCTCCCAAGGCGAAATCTCGGTCCTGGGCATGACCACCAGCGCCCTCGCCCGCTCGGTCAGGACAGGGTTCGCAGCAAAGAACTCCTCGATCTGGCATGCGCTGCGTGCCCCCAGTCCGGGCACGGCAGCCCACCATCTGCGCCGGCGCGGCACCCGGACCGTCAGATCCGCAAGCGTCCGAATGCCGCAGCCTTGCAGAGCACGCGCTGCGCGCACCGGCAGCCAGCGATCGACAGCATCGGTCACCATCGGTACGGGCACCGGCAACTGCCGCAGCTTTTCGATCGCGTCTCGCACCGCCCGAGCACGCACCTCCCGCTCCGCTGCAGGATGAGTGATCAACGAGGCCAGGTCGTCCCGGTGCCGCCGCCGCGCGTACTGCGCCAGTTGGCGCCGGATTCCTCCCAGGATAGCGCGGGACGACTGGCCCGTCGCCCTGCTCTGCCCGAGGTATTGGGCCACCGCAACCCGAGCCGACAGGCCGGCATACCACGCACGCAGCGCAGCCAACTGCGACGGGGTCGGGAACTCACCGCTTTCTGCGCCGCCTCCACATGCTGTGGTCATTTCCATGCTCGCCAGTTTAGCCAATCGAAGAAGCTATCGTGATAAGAATACTTATCTGCATAGCATTGATTTCGAACGCGTCGAGCCATGCCTGGCAGGCCCGGTGCCGCGTTCAAATGGCGTTCCGGGCCGCCCACACGGCAGCCTTGCGAACACGCCTGGTCAATGTGGACCACCGCATGTCTGTGTACATTGGTGCTGCGACCACGACAGCTGGTTGAATTCAAGGAATCTGGAGACACCATGAATCAGCTCAATATCCGGGCACTCTTGCGTGCCGGCTTCGCACTGCTTGCGTTGACCCTGTCGGCGTGTGGCTCGGCCCCGACCGCCGACAAGCTCGCAGGCTCCTGCGCCGACCTTGCCCGCCATGCCGTCGCACCGGGCGCGATGGCTTTGCCCAGCGGCAAGGCCTTGATCACGTCGGCTGTTCTTGTTCCAGCCTCGGCCGCGACCGTTGGCGGCGGCGCGTTCACGCCTGCGCTTCCGCAGTTCTGCAAGGTCAGCGGAACGATTGCATCGCGCGACCCCGCAGCCCAGGCGATCAATTTCCAATTGAACCTGCCGACGACTTGGAACGGCAAGGCCGTCCAGTACGGGGGCGGAGGCTTCAATGGCGTGCTGATCACGGGCTTGACGCCTCTGCGAGATGCGGCGCCGGACGACGCTCTCCCGATCGCGCGAGGCTATGCGACCTTCGGCCAAGACTCCGGCCACCAATCCTCGGCATTCCCCGCTGGCGAGCCCGGCGCCTTTGCAATGAACGACGAGATGCTTGAGAACTTCGCCTTCGCCTCGTACAAGAAGGTAAAGGATGTGGCCGTGGACGTCATGGGCGCGTACTACGCGCGTGCACCGCAGCGCATGTACTACTTCGGTGGCTCCGAAGGGGGGCGTGAAGGGCTGACCATGGCACAGCGGTTTCCGGCCGACTACGACGGCATCGTCAGCGTCGTTCCCGTGATCAACTGGACCGGCCTTTTCCACGCCTTCGTTCGAAACCAGGTCCCGCAACAGAAGGACTGGCTGCAGGCCGGGAAGGTGGCGCTCATCGCCAAGGCCACCTCCGAGGCTTGCGATGCGCTGGACGGGCTGGCGGACGGCGTCGTGAACAACTACATGGGCTGCCAAGCCCGGGTGGACTTGCAGCCCCTGCGCTGCCCTGACGGCAACGATGCGGGCACGCACTGCCTGTCCGACGCCGAGCTGCGCCTGATGCGAGCCGTCCACTCCCCCTACGTATTTCCCTTCACCATCGCCAACGGCCTCACGACCTATCCCCAATGGCTCTACGGCCACGAGGACAGCCTCGATGGCCCCTCCGCCGTCAGCATGGTGCGCTGGGTGACCGGCTCCGCGGCCCCCGCGGTGCCTCCGGACGCCGCACGCAACTCCACGCAGTGGATCTATGGGAGCAGTTGGATCCGTTATGGGATCGCGCGCGACAAGAACTACGACGTGCGCCACTACCGCCCCGAGGACTTCCGCGAGCGGGTGCAGGCGACCTCGGCGCTGATGGACTCCACGAACCCGGACCTCTCGGCTTTCTTCGCTCGCGGCGGCAAGCTGATCCTTCGAGAGAATGCGGGAGATCGCGCGCAGAGTGCGCTCATGGGCATCCAGTATCACGATGCCCTCGTGGCGCGCATGGGCGCCGCGGCAACCGAACGGTCTGTGCGGCTTTACGTCTCGCCCGGGTCGACGCATTCCGGCAACTCCCGCGCGGTCGCGGGCGGGCCGGCGCTACCGACCATGGTGGACCTGCTGGGTCCGTTGGACCGGTGGGTGAGCGCCGGCGACGCACCCCCGAATGCGCTGGTGCAGGTCGTGAAGGCGCCCCTTCCGCCGTTTGCGATGCAAGCCTCGCGCCCCATGTGCCGCTATCCCGGCTACCCGCACTACATCGGCGGTGACCGTGCACAGGCGTCCAGCTACGAGTGCCGGCATCCCTGAACAGCGGCAAGGAGGTCCGAACTTATAGGAACCCAGACGGCTGCATTCGCCGAGCTTCGCGCGGTGGGCAGTCCGCCGGCCCTGTCGAAGGGACTGGACTGGCTCTCGAAGCTGGTCGGCGGCCCTGGACGCGATCAGGCTCACCGGCGAGGTGAGCACGATGGCGGGCGCGCTTCCCGGAACGCCCGGCGAATGGACCGCCCCTCGTGTGCCTCCAGGCACCGCAGCCGCGAGATTCGTGGTTCTGCGCTGTCGCGGTCACCCCTTTCCTGAGCGCGTACTTCGCACATGGTCTTCTCTGAGGCAAC
Source organism: Variovorax sp. 160MFSha2.1 (assembly GCF_048305075.1). Classification (NCBI taxonomy): domain Bacteria; kingdom Pseudomonadati; phylum Pseudomonadota; class Betaproteobacteria; order Burkholderiales; family Comamonadaceae; genus Variovorax; species Variovorax sp. 160MFSha2.1. The sequence goes on along the minus strand of NZ_CP157625.1, from coordinate 324,042 downwards.
TGACACATTGCGCAGTGGCTATCCACCTCCGGTTCGTCAACGATGCAAGTGCGGCCACGCGTCCAGGAGTCCCCATGCGCACCCTCTTGATCGACAACCACGACTCGTTCACCTACAACCTGTATCAGTACCTGGCCGCCTGCAACGCCGAGCCGCCCGTCGTCGTCCGTAACGATGAAATGAGTTGGGACGAGGTCGAGCGCATGCCGTTCGACAACATCGTGATCTCGCCAGGCCCCGGGCGTCCGCAGCGCCCCGCAGATCTGGGCATATCGGCGGATGCGCTGCGGCGCTCCCGCAAGCCCGTCCTCGGCGTCTGCCTGGGCCACCAGGCCATCGCCCACCATTGCGGAGCTCTCGTCGATCTGGCCGTACGGCCCATGCACGGACGCCTGGACCGCATCTCGCACACCCAGCGCGACCTTTTTCTCGGCATCCCCGACCGCTTCGAGGCCGTGCGCTACCACTCGCTCGCGGTCACGCAACTGCCAGCCTCCCTGGAGCCGCTCGCCTGGACGTCTGACGGAACCCTGATGGCGCTACGCCATGTCTCGCGCCCCTGGTGGGGCGTGCAGTTCCACCCGGAGTCGATCTGCACGGAGTTCGGCGCAAGGCTGCTGCGCAATTTCAGGGAATTGACGCAGAAATGGCATGCGCAAGCGTCGTGGCGCGAGGCCCAGGATCGCCTCGGACCGTCGCTGCGGCTCGAGGGGCCACAGGCGCTCACACTCCACGCAGAATGCCTGGACACTGCGGTCGATGCCGAAACCGTCTTCGCGGCCGCGTTCGCCCGCAGCGACAGCGCTTTCTGGTTGGACAGCAGCCTTGCCGAAGTCGGGAGGGCACGTTTTTCCTTCATGGGTGATGCGAGTGGTCCTCGCGCCCTGGAACTGACCTACCGCACGGCGCCGCGCGAGCTGCTGGTACGCCGCGGCGACATCGGCCAGGTACGCGCAGAAAGCATCTTCGACTACCTGCGCGACCACATTCCCGGCCAGCAACCCGCCGGGCCGCGGCTGCCTTTCGAATTCGCCGGCGGCTTCGTGGGGTATTTCGGCTACGAGCTCAAGCGGGAGCTGGATGGCGCGCTGATGCACGACGCCGACACGCCGGACGCGATGTGGATCCTCGCCGACCGCTTCCTTGCCTTCGACCATGCCGAGCAGCAGGTCTGGATCGCCTCTCTGGACGACGCGGTCCTGGGCGACAAGAACCGACGTTGGATGCAAGCCATGCGCGAATGCATCGAAAGCCCCCAACCCCCGAACGGCGGCGCAAGCGCGGATGCGGCCCGCGATCTGCAATCGCTGCAATGGCGCATGGACCTGAGCGCCTACCGCGATCTCATTCTTCGTTGCCAGCACGAGATCCTGCAGGGCGAGACCTACGAGGTCTGTCTCACGAACCAACTGGTCGGCGAGGGGCGCATCGATCTCTTCCATGTCTACCGGGCTCTGCGCAAGCACAACCCCGCCCCTTATGCAGCCTACCTGCGCATGGGAGGGCATGCCGTGCTGTGCGCCTCCCCCGAGCTCTTCCTGCATGTATCGGCCGATCGGTCCGTGGAATCCAAGCCCATCAAGGGCACCGCAGCACGCGGAGCCACATCGGACGAAGACCTGGAGATCGCCGAGGCGATGGCCGCCGACGAAAAGACGCGCGCGGAGAACCTCATGATCGTCGACCTGCTGCGAAACGACCTCAACCGGGTGTGCGAGATCGACAGCGTCCACGTGCCCAGCCTGTTCGCGGTGGAAACCTACGCAACGGTGCACCAACTGGTCAGCACCATCCGCGGCCGGCTGCGTCCGGACCTCGGGGCCGTGGACTGCGTGCGCGCAACCTTCCCGGGAGGTTCGATGACCGGTGCCCCCAAGGTGCGCACGATGAAGATCCTGGATGAACTCGAGGGCGCGGCGCGCGGCATCTACTCGGGCAGCATCGGCTATCTGTCGCTCAACGGCGCAGCCCAGCTCAACATCGTGATCCGTACCCTCGTGGCTGCCAACGGCCGGATTTCCATCGGCGCCGGGGGTGCCATCGTTGCGATGTCCGACCCGGATGCCGAGGTCGAGGAGATCGTCCTGAAGGCACAGTCCCTCTGGGACGTGCTCAAGCGCTGCGGGGCACCGCTCGGGCCGAGGCCGGGAACGACGGCACAGACGGCGCCCATGCAAGACCCGCCGTCGCCCCCGTCCTCTGCCTGCAATGGCTAGCGCACCTGCCAACCGCCGAGGGATCGCCCTCATGCTGGTGGCAATGGGCTGCTATGTGCTCAACGACGTTTTCGTCAAACTGTCTGCGCAGCAGCTGCCTCCTGGCCAGGTTCTCGCCGTGCGCGGCTTCTTCGCCAGCCTCTTCGCCGTGGCCCTTGCTTGGGGAGCGCGCACCCGTTGGCGGACAGCGTTGTGCCCACTCGTCGGGGCGCGCTGCGGGCTCGAGATCGCGACCGCGCTCACCTCCGTGCTTGCCCTGTCGCTGGCGCCTCTTGCCACGGTCAGCACGCTCATGATGACTGCGCCGCTCATGATTGCGGTCACTGCCATGGCTTTGCATTGGGAGCCGTGGCAGAGCAGCCGGCTTGTGGCAGCCGCCGTTGGCTTCGTGGGGGTCCTGCTGGTGATCCAGCCATCCGCGAGGCCCGATGTCGCAGGCAGCGGCCACGCGTGCGCCGTGCTGTGTGCCGCCTCGCTGGCCGCGCGCGACCTGGTGACGCGTCGAATCCCGGGTGCGATCCCCTCGGTGGTCATCACCGCCGCGGCGACGCTCGCCGCGTGCCTGGCCGGTGTGTTCCTGGGCCTCACCGAGCACTGGAAGGCGCTTGCACGGCATGAGATCACCGCCCTGGCCGCCGCCGCCAGCTGCGCAACGCTCGGCAGCTACGCACTGGTCGCCGCCTGCCGCGATGTTGATCTGTCCGTTGTGACGCCCTTTCGCTACAGCTTCATCGTCTGGGCCTTGCTACTGGGCTACGTGATCTGGGCAGACGTGCCGGCCCCCTCTGCAGCACTCGGGCTCATCCTGATCATCGCGGCAGGGGCCTTCACCATCCGGTCGACGCGTCGATCATGAGCACATGATCAACCGGGCGCCGCATGGAGGCCACCACGCGCGCGCGGTCGACGCCAGTGGCCGGCCAGTCCGCTGCGCTCAATCGCGCAACGAGAAGACAGCGCTCAGGCAGACGACCGGGCTTTCGGCGACGCCGTCAACCCCGTGCGGTGCACCAGCCTCGAAAAGCAGCGAATCCCCCGGTCCGACCTCCACCACCTTCGTGCCATAGCGATAGCTCAATCGCCCCGAGAGCACGTAGAGGAACGTGAGCCCTGGGTGCTGCGACGATGTATCGGGCCGTGCGCCTTGCGCCAGGTGCATCAGATAGGGCTCGACGGCTAGCTCTCGGGACTGCAGCCGCCCGAGCAACTCGTAGCCGTAGCCTTCCATCGCGCCGGCGCAGTCCACGCGCAAGCCCTGGCCGGCCGGCACGTGGCTGAAGTCGGCCCTGCCGGAACTCTCGGAAAAAAAGCGGGAGACAGCCACCCCCAGTCCGCTGGCGATGCGCTCCAGTGTCTCCACCGAGGGGGAGACCAGGCCACGTTCGACGCGCGACAGCATGGAGGCCGAGAGGCCGGTGTGCTGCGCGAGTTGCCCGCCCGACACACCGGACGCGATGCGAAGCGCCTTGATCTGTGCTCCGATGCGCGAAGCGCAGAGACTTCGCACCGGCGTCGCTGGCGCGCGCGGCGCTGTGACCGATGCGGGGAGCCTGAGCCGTCGGACCGAAGGAAACGGGGATGCGATTTGCTTGTGCGCCACGTGCTCAGCCCCTTGCCGAAGCGCGCGGTGCCGCCACCGCCGTGCGCGCGGCGGAATCTGCCACGCGACCAGGGCGTCGCCGATGACTGACGAGACAGAAGCTGAAAGGAGGCACGGCCAAGCTCGAGAGAAAGGAAAGAGTCTTCCCGGGACCGCTCCCTAGATCAACCATTGCGCACGGCGTCATTTCGCCAACAGCTCTTGAGATGGTCAGCCCAGCTGCTGCCTGCGATTCGTCCGATTGGCTTGCGTCGTGTGCAAGATGCTCGGACACCTCGAAGGGGCGAATACCCGTCGCCGCCCCTGTCAACTCTGTCAGTGTCCTCGCGCTTCTCATCAAGCTGTAATCCGGCCTCGTTCGTCGAGAGGAAACATGCCATGGAGTTCATCGCAGGAACCGTCGATTCATTCTCCGCCGGGCTTTTGTTCGACATGGCGCGCTACCGACACCAGGTCTTCGTCGAGAAGCTGGGCTGGCAGCTGCATACGCGTGCGCGGTTCGAACTGGACGAGTTCGATCGGAAGGACACCATCTACCTGATCGCGCGCAATCCGAAAGGTGAGATCGTCGGGACCAGCCGCCTGCTTCCCACGCATCGGCCCTACCTGCTGGCCACCGTTTTCCCCCAGTTGCTTGGCGACATCCCGGCACCCTGCTCGCCCCAGATATGGGAGCTGTCGCGATTCGCAGTGGTCGACGGCACACATTTCGGAGGCAACGAGGTTCCCGGCGAGCCTTCGCTTGCGCTGGACATGCTGGGCGTGGCGATGCAGGTGGTTGCCGGCGAGGGCGGACAGCGACTGGTCAGTGTCTCGCCCATGGGCATCGAGCGCATCCTTCGCCGGGCTGGCCTGTACGTGCACCGGATGGCGACGCCGATGCTGGTGGAGGGCCAGTACCTGTTCGCCTGCTTCATCGACGTGGATGGCGCGTGGCGCCCGCACCGGATTTCCTCGAGCTAGGCAGCCCCATACCAGAGGCGCCATCCCACGTCCCGGTCAATGACCTTCGCTCAGTTCAAGAGCCCGAGGCGCGCGGAGAGCGCCACGGCCGAGTTCTTGTTGTTGGCGTGCAGCCTGGCGATGGCGTTGCGCAGGTGATAGTTGACCGTCGACTTCGACATGCCCAGGATGACGGCAATCTCCGCGCTCGTCTTGCCGTCGGCCGTCCAGCGCAACACCTCCAGCTGCCGCCTTGTGAGCGGCTCGATTCCAGCGAGGGGACTGCCACCCAGATGATCCATGAGCGCATGGTGAGCGGTGTTCACCAGCCATTGAAGCCAGGGGTCCTTGGCACGCATCTCGGCGGCCGTGAGCGGCTCGCTCGAACGCGCCAGCGACAGCATGCCGATGCGCGCGTCGGGTTCAAAGACGGACTGTGCCCAACCGATGCAAAGACCGAAGGAGCGGGCCTCGTCCCACATCTGCGGCGTTCTGCGGAAAACCTGATCGCTCCAGATCACGGGTGCCGCGCTGCGCACCCCATGGGCGATCGTGGGATCGATCTGCAGATAGCCCGCTTCCAGATACCGGTGGTTCCAGCGCGCGTCGTAGGTGCTGAGCATCCGGGTCTTGGGTCGGGTGAATGGCAGGAAGGTGCGCAATCCGTAGGCACATTGCTCGAAGCCGAGGTGTCTTGCCGCCGCGCTGACCTGCTCGAGCACTTGGGACGGCTCGCTTGCTTCAAGCAAATGACCAAGTACCTCTTGTGTCCAGTCGTTCATCAGATGCTCTTCCCACCTCGCCGTCACCCCCAGTTCGACCATTGGCGCATGGGTGCTCTCCCACGGGCCGTGAGGGTGACGGGCAGACAGTCTAGAAGCGCCGCGAGCTCCTGAGGCGGCAAATGACCACCATTTCTGCCAATCTGGCGGACTCTGACTTCACCAGGCGATGAGGTTCAGCGTGGGTTCAGGAAGATGGTTCGAACTGCGACTCTGTTCCCAACATGAAAACAATGGTCTCACGCAATGCACAAGGTATGGCTCCTGCTGCTGCCCGGATTCCCTCTCGTCGACGTCAGCAGCATGCTGGCGGTCTTCGAAGCGGCCAATGCCGCGCACGAACGTGAAGACCGCGAAAGCGCTTACGAGGTGCATCTGGCCTCCGTCTCGGGAGGTCCCGTCCTCAGCTCCAGTGGCGTGCCGCTGTCCACGAATGCCTTGCCGCCCCAGCTCGTGGGTCGCGCGAACACGCTCGTCGTGACCCGCAGGCCGGAGCTCTTGCCGGCTACCAGCGAGGCAGCGAATGCGTTGGGCCTGAATGCCTGGCTCATGAGCAGCCGAGGGCACCTGGTGCGTTGTGCCGTCCTGGAAACCGGATCCCCATCGCCACCCGGGCCGGATATTGGCGTTGCGCCGCGGCAAAGGGCCCCTGTGGTGCGGGCTTCATTGCAGGTGCGCGAAAGGGCGGCTTCTTTCGCCGAGCGCATCGCCACACACGGGTGGCCGAGCATCGAGCCGGGTCAGGGGCTAGACCTGGCCCTGTCATGGCTCGCAGAAGACTGGGGAGAAGCCTTCGCGAACACGCTCGCTTCGAACCTGCCCTATCCGCGCAGCCAACGCTACGGCGCGAAGCGCTATCGCAGTCCATTGATCGAGCAACCCTCGGACGACGCCCGGCTCATCGCACTGCATCGGTGGATCGCGATGCATCTGCGCGAGGACCTCAGCATTCAGCGGCTGGCCAAGCAGATCCACATGTCCACGCGCTCATTCGCGCGCTTTTATGTGCGCGCGACTGGGCTCACGCCGGGATGCGGCGTCCAGCAGATCCGTCTCGATTCGGCCTGCCGACTGATCGAAACGAGCACACGCCCTCTGAAGGCCGTTGCCGCGCAATGCGGCTATGGGTCCCAGGAAGTGATGCGCAGAGCCTTTGTGCGCGGCCTGAAAATGACGCCCCGTGAATACCGGCGCCTTCACGCCGTTTCGACAACAACGAGCGCCCTACCGTCCTCGTAGCCGGCAGCAGCGAGACAGGACGGCCGCGTCGCTATTCCTCCGTCGCCCAGCACACCGGCCGCAGATTCGCCAGGGGAACCAGGCTGTGCTGGCCATCACCGAAGCGAACCTCGCCAACGTTGCCATCTTGGGCCTTGAGGCGCAGGGCTCCGCGTCGCCCATCGTGCTCCACCACCAAGACCGTGTGGCCACCGCTGACCACCTTGGTTGGCGCGCGCATGTCCACCGACGCTGTCGTCGACCCAGGGGAACTTCTTGGCGCTGGAGGCGGAAGCCCAGCAGCCATCGCTTCAAGGACGGCCCGACTGATCGGCTCACCTTCCGCCAGAAGTGCTTGAACCGCCTCCGGCCGGTCGCGCGCGACCCCTACCAGCCGATACAGCAACCGCACATCCCCACCGATACGTCCTTCCTGCACCGCTCGGCGCAGGTCCTGCGGTGCCTCGCAGAGCTTTGCAACCTCGGTGATGAAAGAGCGCGGCTTGCCCAGCCGGCGTGCGATCTCTGCGCGCGAATGCCCTTCCCTCTCCCGCTCCATGATGAAAGTGGACAGATCGAACGGCGACATGTCCTCGCGATGCAGGTTCTCGGATGCCTGGGCGAATGGATCGACGCGCTCGTCCAAGAAAGCAGGAATGACGCTCAGACCGGCCCGGCGTGCGGCACGCACCCTGCGCTCCCCTCGATTGACGATGTAGCAGTTCGCCTGCCCCGGATGCGATCGAAGAGACACCGGCTCCAGCACGCCGTGCAGTCGAATCGACTCGGCGAGCTCCGCAAGCCCCTCATCCCGCATGGCACGACGCGGTTGGGCAGGATCGAACTCGATGCTGTCCAGCATCACGTGCAGCGGCGCGCCCGCCGCGGTATGGACGGCAGCCGCCTGCGCCAGCAGGTCGGTTGCCCTGAACTGGCACAGCGCACTCAGATCCAGGCTACCGCCCACATTCACCTCCCGTCCCTGCCCGTACGACTTCGCCATCCCCCTCGACGCGCTGCTGCAGCAACTCGAACGCCTGCATCACCTCGGTGCTCGCCGCGCGGGCTGCGCTCTTCGGCAACTGCCACACCGGGAGCCCCTCGGCCAGCGATTCCGGAATCGCCGACCGAATCGAGATACGAGCAGGAATGACGAATTCGCGGAAGTTCAAGGCCAGCTCCTGCATCGCAGATTTCTGCCGCAGCGAATGCGGGTTGAACCGGTTCAGCACGATGCCAGCCAGCCGCAGCCGCGGGTTGTAGCGCTGCCTGACGCCGAAGATCGTCTTGAGCATGTCAGTGACACCGTCGATGCTGTATTCCTCCAGCTCGATCGGACAGACTGCGGCTGTCGCGGCGATCAGTGCCGCGCTCATGCGCAAACCGAGCGCCGGCGGTGTGTCGATCACGACCGTGTCGAAGTCCCGCGCCAAGCAGATCACTTGCCTGCGGAATGCGGGAATCACCACCTCCGGCCTCGCGAGTTCGACATCGGCCAGTTGCTTGCAGCCTGCCATCGTCGCGATCGCGATGGCTTGCCCGCTGGGCATCTCGACCGAGGTCTCTGCCTCCCCGAACAAAGCGATCGCCCCGGTGCCGGTTGCGAACCGGCTTAGCGACTTCGAGCTGTTGCCCTGCGCATCGAGATCGATCAGGCACACGGATTGACGACGGATCTCGGCCAGCCAGTATGCGTACAGAACGGCCAGTGTCGACTTGCCGACACCGCCCTTCTGATTGCCGAAGACGACCACATGGCCCATGGCTTGTTCCTCGCGACTCGTGCCCGCGCTGGGGTCGATCGCGCGAATCTAGCGCCCGGACTCGCTGCACCGCCACTGATAAAAGAGTCAGTGGACACGCGCGCAGTCACGGGTAGACAGTGCGGCCATGCACGCAAGGAATGCTCACCGCATCGGCATGACACTGGAAGGCGGACGAGCCGCCTGCCTCTTGCTGAGCGCCTTCGTGGGACAGGTTGCCTTCGCAAGCGACCTGTCCGCGCAGTCCCGCCCCGCCTCGGCGCAAGCGATCGCTGCGGCCGGACAGGAAACTCGCGACCAGGAACGCATCGACATTCTTCGCCAGGAGCTGAAGAAATCCGAGGAGCAGCTTGAAAGCCTCGCCCGCCGCAGGGCAGAGCGCCTGGCCTTGTCCGACATGCAGGCCGTCCGCGAGGCCGACGAACAGCATGCCCGTCTGCTCGGTGACATCGCAGCCCTCCAGCGAGAGACAGCCTCGGCACTCCGCGATGCCGGGCGTGCGTTGCCGACGAAACCCATCGTCGCCCCAGGCAGGCATCGCGCGATCGCGGGCTGGACCGAAGCACCACGCCCCTGGTGGGATGTCTACGGCAACGACCACGGCAGCAAGCGCCCTGTGATGCCCGCTGAGGCCGCCGCGCCGGAGCAGGACGCCCGAGTCGCTCCTGCTCTTCCCCTCCCATCCGCCGGAGCAACCCCATGACCGCCTACCTGATCCACAGGGCGAAACCCCTCACCTGCTCCGGGAGCATCGCCGCGCCGGAACATCCAAGCCCCTTGCATGCAAGGGATCGCCGTCCCGGCCGCGCCGCGCTGCTGCTGGTTGTGGTGCTCGCAGCGAGTCTCCCTGCGATCGCCTTCGGAGGCAGCCCCTTCGCCACCGGCGCGAACGCCACGCAGCAGCAACTGGTGGCGATCCTGACGCCGCTGGCAGCGGTCGCCGTGATGGTTTCCGGGGCGATGGCCTGGTTCGGACGCCTGAGCTGGTGGTGGATGGTCGCCGTGGTGATCGGCACCGTGCTGGTTTTCGGGGGGCCGCAGATCGTGTCCTGGATCCGGGGCCTGTTCGGGGTCTGAGGAGATCGACCATGAGCCGCAGCCAAGGCATCGTCGCCGATCCGCTGTTCGTGGGGATGACCCGGCCCCCGATGGTCTGCGGTGTGACCTACGCGGCCATGATGTTCAACATCGTCGTCACGACCGAATCCTTCATCGTGACAACGAATCTTGCCTGGCTCCTGGCCTTCGTGCCGATCCACGGGATGCTCTACCTGGTGTGCCTGTACGAGCCCAGGTTCTTCGATCTGCTGCACCTGTGGGGGCGCACGCGCCTGCGGGCGCTGCTGGTTGGCAACCTGCGGTTCTGGCGTGCCAGCTCCTACAGCCCGCTGGGCGTGGATCTTCCGGACCACCGCGGCCGCCGGCGCTCAAGCTGTGCCGACGTCGTCGTCTAGGCGTCCAGTCCGGGGTGTACGCCATGCCACTGCTCTCCCGATCCGAGAAGACCCTGCGCCGCGAGCTCCGAGCGGCAGCCATGATCCCGCTCGTGGCCCATGTGGACGAGCATGTGGCCCGGGCAAGTGCAGGCGACTATGTCCAGACCTTGCGGCTGGCCGGCGCCTCCTTCGAGAGCGCGGACGACGAGGACATCAACAACTGGCACGAACGGCTCAATGTCCTGCTGCGCAACATCGCCTCCCCCAACCTGGCGCTGTGGACCCACGTGATCCGGCGCCGCGAGATGACCTGCCCGCAGGGCCGGACGGTGCCCGGTTTCGCCCGCGAGGTGGAACAGCGCTACCGCCAGAAGATGGCCCGCGAGCGGCTCATGGTCAACGAGCTGTACCTGTCGCTGGTCTTCCGGCCGCAACCCACGCACATCGGCAGCGCTGCGCTGCGCGTTCTCAGGCGCACGGATCCGGCAGGCGCACGAATGGAACTGGACGATGCCCTCGATGCCTGCGGCAAGCTGCGCCAGGAATTGCTTGCAGCCCTGGAGCGCTATGACCCCGAGGTACTGGGCATCTACCGGTTGCCGGAGAAGGACGCGCTTTTTTCCTCACTGCTTGAGTTCCACGGCCTGTTGGTCAACGGGGAGTGGCGGCGCATGCCCTTGCCTCGCACCGCACTGAATGAAGTCCTGGCCACCACCCGCCCCTTCTTCGGCAACGAGGCCATGGAGTACCGCATGGATACGCGCACCCGCATCGGCGCTTTCCTGGGAATCAAGGAATATCCGACGCCCACCGCGCCCGGGATGTTGAGCGCCCTGCTGACAGCCCCTTTCCCGTTCGTCCTGACCCAGAGTTTCACCTTCCTCGCCAAGGGCACCGCCACCGACATGATGAGCCGGCAGCACCACCGCATGGCGGCCGCGGGGGATTTGGCGGTCTCGCAGGCCGAAGAACTCGAGGATGCACTCGACGACCTGATGAGCAACCGGTTCGTGGTGGGCGACCACCATTTCAGCCTTCATGTGCTGTCCGACAGCGACGACACCCTCGGCGAATCAGCACCGACCCACAGGCTGAAGCAGCTCAACGACAGCGTGGCGCGGGCCCGTTACCTGCTCGGCGACACCGGCATGGTGGTGGCCAGGGAGGACCTGGCGCTGGAGGCGGCCTTCTGGGCCCAATTGCCGGGAAATTTCACCTACCGCAGCCGCAAGGCTCCCATCACCAGCCGCAACTTCGCGGCCATGTCGCCCTTCCACAATTTCCCCACCGGCCGCGCGACAGGCAACTACTGGGGCGACGCGCTGACCATGTTCATGACCAGGGCCGGCTCTCCCTACTATTTCTCGCTGCACACCAGCGATCCGCGCAGTCCGGAAGGCGGCAGCCGGCGGGACGTCGGGCACATCACGGCCCTGGGGCCGGTCGGCTCCGGCCGAACCACCCTGCTGGGCTTTTGCATGGTCGCCATCTGCAACCGCCTCGATGCCACCCAGATCATCTTCGACAAGGACGAGGGACTGCATATCCTCGTGCGGGCGCTCGGCGGCCAGTATCTGCCGCTGAAGAACGGTGCGCCCACCGGCTGCAATCCGCTTCAGCTGGACGACACCGTCCCCGACAACCTCGAGTTCATGCGGCACTGGCTCAGGCGCCTTGTCATGCGCTCACCGCACGATCTCCTGACGGTGCGCCAGGAGGACGACCTCGAGCAGGCCCTGCGCGGGACTCTCGAGCTTGCCAGGCCCTTCAGACGGCTGTCCCGGCTCGCGGCCTTCCTCGACATCACGGACCCGGAAGGCGTGCACGCGCGCCTTCGCAAGTGGTGTGCCTCGGAGCGCGGGGACTACGCCTGGGTCTTCGACAACGACCGCGACGAAGTGGCGTCCCTGCTGGCTCGTCACGCCCTGATCGGCTTCGACGTGACCGATTTCCTCGACAACGAGACAGTCCGGGCACCACTGACCATGTACCTCTTCCATCTGGTCCATCACATGGTGGACGGTCGTCCCCTGGTGTGCTGGATGGACGAGTTCGCCAAGCTCCTCAGCGACCCGGCCTTCGCGCAGTTCGCCAAGAACGGGCTGGAGACCTGGCGCAAGAAGAACGCGAACATCGCCACCTTCACCCAGAGCACCAGCCACGTGCTCGGGTCCAGCATCGCCCGGACCATTGTCGAGCAGACGCCGACCAAGATCCTGTTTCCCAACCCGGATGCCGACTACGACGAATACACCCGTGGTTTCAACCTGACGGACCGCGAGTTCGCGCTCATCAAGCAGGAGCTCGAGCCCGGCTCACGCCAGTTCCTGATCAAGCAGAACCATGCGAGCGTGGTCGCACAGCTCGATCTGCGAGGCTTCGACGAAGCCTTGCACGTCATCTCCGGACGCACCGGCAACGTCCGTCTCATGCGCGAGCTCATCGAAAGGCACGGCCCTCATCCCGATCGATGGCTGCCTCCTTTCCGTGCGGCCCTGGCCGGCAACCCTGCAAGTTCAACCCCGCCCCGGGAGGTCTCCCATGCGTAGGCGTCTTCTCCTTGCTCTTCTTTTTGCCGCAACAGCATTCATGGCATCTCCGGGGGCGAAAGCCGGCATCCCGGTGATCGACGTCACGGCCGTCGCCAACCTGATGCAGCAGATCATGTACTGGCAGCAGCAGATCTCCTCCATGCAGAAACACTACGACCAGCTGAAGGCTTCAAAGGATCAACTGGCCCAGACCTACGGCGCCATGACGGGCACACGAGGCATGGAGCAGTTGCTGCCGATCCCGGAGCTCGCGCGCAACTACCTGCCGCCCAGCTACGGCGAGCTGATGAGCACACTCAACGGCTCGACGACCGGCTATGCCGGGCTGGCGAACCACGTGCAGTCGATCATGAGAGCGAACAGCGTCCTCTCCGGAACGCAGATGAACGCGCTCAGCCCCGAACTGCGCCAAATCGTCGAGCAAGGTCGACAGTCCGCAGCCCTGCTCAACGGGATGACCCAAAGCGCGTATCAAAACACCAGCCAGCGCTTCTCGGCATTGCAGCAACTGATCAACCGCATCGCCACCGCGCAGGACCCCAAGGCCATCCAGGATCTTCAGGCGCGGATCCAGGCCGAACAAAGCATGCTCACCAATGAGCAGACGAAGCTGCAGAGCCTCTATCAGGTCGCTCAATCGGAAGAGCTCATGCGCAAACAGCGCATCCGGGAGCAGTCCGCCTCGGACATCGGCTCCACGAGGTCTCTTTCCACCGTCACCTACTAGTGCTGCAGGGCCGATCCATGCGGAAACCAAACTCACTCCTCGTCGCGATCATCGTGGCTACAACGGCAGGAATCGGGGCGCATCAATTCGGTCAACATCGGTCTGCGGAGACGGCACCGCCAGCACACGCAGGGCCAGCCATTTCCCGAGCGCCATCATCGAAACCGTTTGATGGCGACCTGATCAGACGAAAGTCAGAAGGAATCAGCAACACGCGCGAGCTGAAGCCGGTCCTCGTACCAGAGGCTGTTGCTCAGTAGTGAGATTGATCATGGGCTTCTTTGCGCAATTCTTCTCGTGGCTCGACGGCCAGCTTGCTAACTACGTTGGTTTGCACTCGACGCGGGTCGCGTCCGCCATCGAGCCTGCGGCCGTGACGCTTGCGACCATCTACGTGATGATCTGGGGCTGCCTCAGCCTCGCCGGGCGAATCCAAGAGCCCATCTGGGAGGGCGTCAAACGCATCCTCACCATCGCAATCGTTCTGGGCGTAGGCCTTCGTTTGTGGACCTACAACCAGGTCATCACGGATACGTTCTATCGCGCGCCCGAGCAGCTGGCGGCATCTGCCGTTGGGGAGCCAACCGTCGTGAATGTGATTGATCAGGTCTGGCTTGACGGAACGTCAGTTGCCGAGCAGCTTCTCAATAAAGGGAGCGTGTTTGATCGCGACTTCGCGTTCTACATCGCAGGCTTCCTGGTCTATCTGCTGGTCGGCCTGACTGTGGTCGTCACGGCATTCATGCTCGGTCTCTCGAAGGTGGCCGTTGCGGTCCTGCTCGCCCTGGGTCCGATCTTCATTGTCCTGCTCTTCTTTGACGCCACCCGGCGATTCTTCGAATCCTGGACCGCTCAGTTGGCGAACTACGCGCTCGTCGGCGTGCTCACTGTACTTGCCGCCGCGTTGCTTCTCAACATTGTGAAAGCCTACGCGGCCAGTGCCGCGGCAGCAGGTGCCGGAATCACCATCGCAGCCAGTGCGCGAGTCTGCATCGCCTCAGCGTTGGTCTTCCTGGTGATGCGCCAAGTCATGCCGATCGCGGCCGGGCTTGCGAGCGGTGTCGCGCTGAGTACCTACGGGGTCATCAGCGGCGCGCTTCAATGGGGGCTCGGCACCACGAAGCGAACCAGCAACGAATTCGGCCGTGGCGTACTCGACGGCCTGCGGCGAGAACCAGGCGGACGATGGGATTCACTGCGCCGCCTGGCGGGGAATCGCGCCGGCGCTGGCATCGCTTCCATCGGTCAGATCGGAGCATCGCGCCGCGGCGGAACTGTTGTTCCCAGGGAGCGAGTCATGCCGGGCTCACTTCGCGGTCGCTAGCCGTGGAGCACGCAATGAAGCCCTCCATCGCATTTGTCCTGTTGACCGTACTCCTGACGGCATGTGGCACCCACCCACCCCGGCCGCCGCAATGCGAAGGCCCGCTCACGCCGATCAACGCGCCCGTCGGTGCGCTTCGCTCGGGAGCCGCCAATGTCCCATGACACCGCGCCGCGGACCTACCTGCTCGAGGCCCAGAGCTGGGAACTGGATCGCGCGCGTAGAGCAGAACGCTCTATCAGAGTCGCCTGGATCGTTGCCGCCGTGGCGGCTGTCATCGCAGTCCTCGCGGTCGTTGCCGTCGGGGGCCTCACGCCCCTGAAGCAACCCGTCCCCGTTCTGATCCGAGTCGACAGCAGCAGCGGGATCGTCGACATCGTTCCGACCTACGAAGGAACAGCCGACATCGAGCCGTTGGTGACCCGCAACCTCCTGCAGAACTATGTGCTCGCGCGCGAGCGCTACTTCTCCGGCACCGCGGAGGCGGACTACGAACTGGTCGCCTCCCAGAACTCGCCGCGACTGAACCAGGAATGGGCGAACCTGTGGGCCGTCGACAACCCGGTCTCACCACTGAACGTCTACAAGGATGGGACCTCCATTCGCACGCAAGTTCGCTCGATCACCTTCCTGAAGCTGGACAGCGGCAAGGACCGCCTGGCGCAGGTACGCTTCACCCGCCTCATGCGGCCGGGCGGCACGGGGGAAGAGCAGTCCAGTCACTGGGTTTCCACGATCGAGTTCGCCTATGTACGCCCGTCGAAGGACAACAAGACGCGCTCGCTCAATCCCTTGGGCTTCCGTGTCGTGGAGTACCGACGCGAGCCCGAGGTCACCGCAACGGACGTGGCATCCGGCAGGCAGGATGGACGATGACGCCCCAAGGCGCACAGCGCGCGATCGGCTTTGCGGTGAGCCTGGTGTTCGCCGCGCCCTTCGTCACGGCTGCCACCGTACCTCCGGCCGGGAAGGTCGACGCACGGGTGCGGGTGGTCGCCTACAACGCCAACGATGTCGTCACACTGCAGGGCTACGTCGGCTACCAGATCCACCTGCAGTTCGCTGAGGGCGAGGAGTTCGTGAACCTGGGCTCGGGCGACAACGGCGCCTTCGACGTCGGCACCGAGCGCAATCACTTCTTCATCAAGCCCAAGGAGTCGCACGCCTCCACCAACTTCACCGTGCTGACCAACCGTCGGGTTTACCACTTCGACTACGCCGTCTCCACGACGGCGCCCGCCGGCGCGGCCACCAGGCGGATGATCTATTCGGTGCGCTTCGTCTATCCGGAAGACGACGCACGCGCGGCGGCAGCGGCTCGGGAACATCGCCGCGCCGAGACCCGCTTGGAACGGGAGGCGGCCGACCGGCCGCGCAACACGGACTACTGGTTTTGCGGCAGCGATTCGCTCAGGCCTGTGAGCGTCTATGACGACGGCGTGCACACCCGGCTGCGTTTCCAGGCGCGCTCGGAATTCCCGGCGCTCTTCGTTCAGAACGACGACGGATCCGAATCGCTGCTGAACTTCCATGTCGAAGAAGACGAGGTCGTCGTCCACCGCGTCGCGCGTCGCCTGGTGGCGCGCCGGGGCATGCTGGTCGGCTGCATCGTCAATCGATCCTTCGCCGGCGGTGGCGCACGCGCGCCGAATCACACCACCGCCCCCAGCGTACAGCGTGTCATCACGGGAGACGGTCCATGACCGATCCAGAACGCTTCCCCCACAACGCCCGGATCGAGCCTTCGAAGGAATCCACAGTGCCTGATGTCGACCCGGACACCGGGGAGATCCTGTCATCACGACGTGCCTCGAGTTCACAGCGCGAGCCTTCTTCTTCAACCGAAGGAAATGCGGCGATCCCGGGCGAGCGCACCATCCCCTCGGTCAATCGCGAGCGCTCCATCCAATCCCGGGTCAGCGGATCCCTGGCGCTGGCCACAATCATCCTTCTGGGTGCTGGATTCCTTTTCTGGTACTACAGCACGCAGTACGCCAGAACAAAGGATGCCGAAGAGACCGCGCAAAAGACGAACGCGGCCCGCGCTGACGGAGAGATGAAAGTGCCGCCGCTGGGCCGCTTGGCCCTTCCCGGGGCGCCGCCAGGCCCGGCGCCGGTGGCCGTCAACCCGTCCGCACCACCGTCGGCAACACCTCCCAACGCGGGACCACCACCAAAGACGCCCGAGCAGATCGCTCTGGAGCGCCAATTGGGCCTCCCTGTGCTGCGACGCGCCCAGTCGCTATCGCAAGGAGCAGCCCTGACATCTCAGGCATCGGCAGAGCCGGCGATGGCGTCCAGTGGCGTTCCGGGGATGGCGCAGTTGATCGGGGCGTTGCAGGCGCCTCAGGCTGTCTCGGCAGCGACCGGGAGCGGTGGCCTCGCCACCAGCCTTCGCTCCACCTCCACCCCGGCGGTTGCAGCCCAGATGCTTCCCACGCGGCGAATGCTGCTGCCCAGGGGGGCTTTCATCGATTGCACTCTGGAAACAGCCATCGACTCGACCTACGAAGGCATGACCACCTGCATCGGCAGCAGCGACATCTACGGTGCGGACGGGAAGGTCGTCCTGCTGGAGCGCGGCACGAAGTACGTCGGCGAGCAGCGTGGCGTTCCGCGCCAGGGACAGGGCCGGGTCTTCGTCGTGTGGAACGAAGCCCGCACGCCTGCTGGCGTGGTGGTTCAGTTGGCCTCACCTGGCACGGATGAGCTGGGACGCAACGGCCTCCCGGGATTCGTCGACACCCATTTCTGGGATCGTTTCGGTGCTGCGATCCTGATCTCGGTGATCGACGGCACGATGCAGGCCATCACCGCCCACCAGCAGCGCGGTCCCCGTCTCGGCAGCGGCGTGGTGCTGGCGCCTCAGGGCAACCGGGACGTCATCACGGAGGTGCTGCGCAACACCATCGCGATCCCGCCCACGGTCATCAAGAACCAGGGCGAGCGGATCCAGATCCTGGTCGCCCGCGACATGGACTTCAGGAGCGTCTATGCGCTTCGAGCGACCCCCACCACACCTTGACCGGGAGTGCGGCGGCGCCGCACAAAACGGGCAAGCGGCGCGTGAGTCCGCGCTGACCGCGGCATCCGCGGAGACGCCCTCCTCCCTCGCCCTCTTCCTGGGCCCGCTCGACCGTCTCCTTGGCGATCCCGAAGTCACCGAGATCTGCATCAACGAGCCCGGTGTGGCCTTCGTGGAACGACAATCGGGCTGGACCCGCGAGGCACTGCCGTTCGCCAGCTTCGACTGGTGCATGGCTATCGCCAAGCTTGTGGCCAACTTCACCAGGCAGCGTGTCTCGGCGAACGAGCCCCTGTTGTCTGCAACCCTGCCAGGTGGCGAGCGAATCCAGGTCGTGCTGCCGCCCGCAACGCTGGAGCGGACAGTTTCGATCACTGTGCGCCGTCCGTCCAACGCCCTCTGGACGCTCGAAGACCTGGAGGGCATGCAGATCTTCGCGCCGACACGCTGTATTCCCGCGACGCTGGAGAGGCAATCGGACGCCACAGCCCGATCTGGCGAAGACAGGGAACTGGCGGCCCTTCTCGCGCGCATGCAGTTCGCACCGTTCCTGCGCCGCGCCGTCCAACTGCGCAAGAACATTCTCCTGTCCGGTGCAACCGGGTCCGGCAAGACGACCGTCAGCAAGGCACTGATTCTCGAGGTGCCTGCCGAGGACCGCCTCATCACCATCGAGGATGTCAAGGAGCTTTCGCTGCGCAACCAGCCGAACCATGTGAGGCTCTTCTATTCGCAGGGCGCCCAGGGGCAGGCCGAAGTCACGCCCGGCCAGTTGCTGGCCAGCGCAAAGCGACAGCGACCCGACCGGGTGTTCGTGTCCGAGTTGCGTACGGGCGAGGAGGTCTACGACTACCTGGTGTCCGTGAACACCGGCCACCCGGGCTCCATCACCAGCGTGCACGCGGACAGCGCCGAACTGGCCTTCGTGGCGCTGGCGCAGCTCATGAAGCGCAGCCAGGCGGGCCATGGCATGAGCACCCGCGAGGGCGTGGAGCTGGCGCAGATGAGCGTGGACATCGTCGTGCAATGCGCGAGAGACCGCCAGGACGGCCGGCAGCGGCGCATCGTGCGGGAGATCTGGTATGACCCTGGCACCAAGCTCCGAGCGTTGGCCTAGCCCGTTCAGGATTGCGGTCGCGCTGCTGGTTGCGGCGGCGGTCGGCCTGTATGTCTCGGCCCATGTCTTTCTGATGGCTTTGGGACTGCCGACACAGGAAGCCCCGTTGCTCACGCTTCACCGCTACTGGAGGGCCCACGGCGAGCGGCCTGATGTGCGGCGTACGCTGATCATGGCGTTGGCTGGCTCTCAGGCACTGGCGCTGGGCTTGGTGGGTGTGGCGATGTGCCCCAAGCGCCGGCCCTTGCACGGGAATGCGCGCTTCGCCACCCGGCGCGAGATCGGACAGGCGGGCCTTCTCAAGGAGAACGGCATCATTCTCGGGCGCCTGGGGCATCGCTACCTGGTCCTGCCCGGCCAGCAGGGCGTCGAACTCGAGGCGCCACCGCGCAGCGGCAAAGGCGTCGGCGTCGTGATTCCCAACCTGCTGAACTGGCCCGGCTCCGCCATCGTGAGCGACATCAAAGGCGAGAATTTCATGCGCACGGCGGGTTTTCGAACCGCGCACGGCCAGCAGGTGCATCTGTTCGACCCCCTGTCGGAACGCGAGTGCTCGGCGCGCTGGAATCCACTCGGCTATGTGTCCGAATCGCCCTACCGCTGCATCGATGACTTGCAGCGCATCGGGACGATGCTTTTTCCCGACCCGTTCGCCGGCGATCCGTTCTGGACCTCGTCGGCCCGCTCCTTGTTCCTGGGCATCGCCCTCTATCTCTTCGAGACCGAGGGCGCGACTCGGACCCTGGGCGAGGTGCTGCGTCAAGGGATGGCCAGCGATGCCGAGGGCTTCCAGAAGCACTGGAAGCGCGTGATCGAGGCATGCGAGCGTGCCGGCTACCCCTTGTCGCAGGAGGCGGTGCGAAGCCTCTACGACGTGATCGACCTGGCACCGACCACAGCATCCAGCATCCGCAAGACCTTCACCAGCCGTCTGGACCTGTGGCTCAACCCGATGATCGATGCCGCGACCTCGGCCAACGACTTCGATCTGCGGGATCTGCGCAAGCGAGCGATCTCGATCTACGTGCAGATCAATCCCGACAACATGGCCCGGCTGCAGCCTCTGCTCAATCTCTTCTTCCAGCAGGCCATCGGCTTGCAGACACGGGAACTCCCCGAGGCCAACCCAGAGCTTCGTCTGCAGCTCTTGCTGATGCTCGATGAGTTCCCCGCCCTCGGTCGCATTCCCGTCATCGCCGAATCCACGGCTTTCCTGCCCGGCTACAACGTGCGCACCGTCGTCATCGTGCAGTCCGGCTCGCAGCTGATCGAGAAATACGGCAGCGAGGGCGCGAAGTCGATCCGCAAGATGCTGGCCGCGCGCATCGTGTTCCCGCCCAAGGAATACGAGGATGCGGAAGCGATCTCGCGCGAACTGGGAACATGTACCGTTCGCCAGAAGACCGTGAGCAGGCCGATGTGGGGCGGCACCGACGGTCCAGGCAGGGCGTCGACGGTCAGCATCAGCGAACAGGCACGTCGCCTGCTCCTGCCCCAGGAGGTCAAGGAACTGGGACCGGATCGGATGATCCTGTTCTACGAAGGCCTGCGCCCGGTGCTCGCGCGCCGCATCTTCTATTTCCGCGACAGGTTCTTTGCCGCGCGCGAGCTGCCGCCGCCATCGGTCCCGAAGCTGGACGTGGGCCAACACGGCCAGCTCGCCACACCCGCCTGCGCGGCCCCGGCCGATGCCGAACAGGGAACAACCGACAGGCGTGTCCAACCCTTTACCAGCCACACAACAGGTGGCGACCTGAATCTGGACGACTTCTCCTTCGACTTCGGAGATGTGGTGATCCCCGCCGAGCAGCTCAGCGACGGGGAACTCCGGCGCCACGCCGATGAGTTCATGGCGCGAATCCTGGACTGACGGACAACCTCACGCTCGCATGGCTGCGCCCGCCTGGAACAACTTCTATGCCCAGAGATCCCTCCCCCGAAAAGTCCCCGACGGACATCGAGGACACCGCCTCACAAGGCTTTGCCGGTGAAGCCCAGGGTGACAAGCCTGCTGCGAGCCACGGCGGCCCCAGAGTGCCCGATGCCGTCGAGCGTCTCTACCTGCATATCGGCGATCGCTACTTCTTCCCCGACCGCACCCTGGCCTTCATCGACGATGGTGATCGCATCCGCGTGCAAACCGAAAACCGCGCCGTGCTGCAGGGGGTCGTGGCGATTGCCCAAGCGCGCGGCTGGCAGGTGCTCAGGATCAAGGGCACGGAGTCCTTTCGGCAAAGCATGTGGCGCGAAGCCACCCTGCGCGGCATCGAGGTCCAGGGTTACAAGCCAACCCCGCCCGAAGTACTTCAGGTCCAACGTACTCTAAAGAGCTCACAGCCCCCGCAGGAGACCGAACGGAAGCCAACCCCGCAGGCAGCGACGACGCACGAAGATGGCGCCTCTTCAAAGCAACAGATGCAGGGCATCCTGCTGGCAGCCGCGCCGGCGCCGTACCGGTTCGATCCGAGCGAGCGGATGTCCTTCTACGTGCAGCTTCGTACGGAGGACGGCGACCGCACAATCTGGGGATCCGATCTCGAACGCGCCCTTGCTGAATCGGTTTCGCAACCGCACATGGGCGACCAGGTCGTGCTCACGCAGCAAGGCACCCATCCGGTCAACGTTCGCGTGGCGACCCGCAACACGGAAGGCGAAACGATCGGCGAGCAGAAGATCGTCGTGCAACGTACCCGGTGGCGTATTGAAACGCCGGATCACATCCAGGCGATGGAACGGTTCATCCACCAAGTGCGCACCGGAGCGCTTCAGCCCGACGCGGCGGCGCCCGAACAACCGGAACTGCGCACGGCGACCCAATGCCTCAGGCTGGCCGAGCAATACGCCGACCGCCTGACCACAGATCAGGCTGGACAGCAGCGACTGATGCAGCTGATTCGCGTGCGGATGGCCGATGCATTGGCACAGGGTCGCTCCATTCACCTTCCGGAGCGACGTCTTCGTCATGCGGCGCAACATGTCCGCCTGCATCCGACGCGCGATCGCGGGGAGCCGAGCCATGAGCGTGTCTAGGCTCTGCGCGAGCGTGCCACTGAAATTCGCGGCCACCGTCGCAAGCTTCACCTGTGTCGCGCCCTCAACGGGGCTTGCGCAACTCGCAACACCTGCCCCGCCCCTCACGCAGACCGTGCCCTACACGGCAGCCTTCATTCCCGGCTCGGCCTTGCCACTCGTGCTGGACACCATACGAAACGCCCGCTCGACACTCCTGGTTGCGGCCTACGGCTTCACCAGCCGCCCCGTGGCCATCGCCCTGCGCGACGCACAACGCCGGGGTGTCCGGGTGTTCGTGGTGATCGATGCCGACGAGGCTGCCAAGGCCTACTCCGCTGCCCGCTTCCTGACCGATGGACGGGTACCGATCCGCACGAATGCGCGCTACGCGCAACAGCACAACAAGTTCATCGTTGCGGATGGAACCTTCGTGCAGACCGGTAGCTTCAACCACACCTCCTCGGCGGCACAACGCAACGCCGAAAATGTGCTGGTGGTGCGCAACGCACCGGCACTCGCCGCACAGTACGGCACTGAATGGCAAAAGCCGTGGGACGAAGGCATCGACCTGCGCCCTGGGTACTGACACGTGCCAGCGTCCCCAGCCCGCTCTCTCCATGGCACGAAACCCAGCCGCGCGCGCCCGAACGAACCTTCCGGCGGCAATATCCCCTTGGTCGATCTCGGCCCGCTCTCTCGAAGCACTCAAGTGGATAGGCCTCGCGCTCATGACAGGCGACCACATCAACAAGTACCTGCTGCATGGAGCGATCCCGGCGCTCTATGCACTCGGACGCATGGCGATGCCGCTCTTCGGCTTCGTGCTCATGGCCCATCTGGCGCACGCCACCTCTCTGGCGATCGGCGTGCATGTGCGTACCATGAAACGACTGGCGGTCTTTGCGTTGCTGGCCACACCGCCCTTCGTTCAACTGGTGGGCTGGTGGCCCTTGAATATCTTGGCCACACTCCTGCTGGCCGTGCTGATCGTCTGGCTGATCGAACGTGGCGGACGGCTCCGCCGATGCACCGCAGCGATCGTCTTTCTCTTCGGTGGCTCGATCGTCGAGTTCTGGTGGCCAGCACTGCTTTACTGTCTAGGCGCCTGGGCCTTCGTGCGCAGCCCGGGACGTCTTCGGCTTCTGCTGTGGATTCTGGCGACGGCCTCGCTCGTCATCATCAATGGCAACTTCGCGGCCTTGGCCGCGTTACCTCTGATCTGGGGGGCGGGTCAGATCGACATTTCGGTCCCACGCAGCCGATGGATCTTCTATGTTCTCTATCCACTGCACCTCCTGCTGATCGCGATCGTGCAACGATGGGCGTGAAATTTCCTGGGGACGGGGCTGGGTCTGGATCGAAAAGCTCGCGCGGCCCGCTCGAGCGAGCGCTTTCGCTCTCTATTCCTTTTCTCCAGGTACGCCTTGGGATACGCCAGACCGCCCAAGGCCCCGTGAAATGCAAATCTCGAGTCGCACATTTCCACAGAACTTCTTAAGTTCATCGCACGATTCGGCGGCGGGGAAATGGGCGCAGGCTACGACCGGATATCTTTCCAGCCGCGTCTGCGTTGCGTTTACCTATCGGTCACTCAACGAGAGCGATGCCCGCTTCGCAGCGAGAGTAGCCCTTGGGTTATGCTCGCGAACTACCGTAGCCGGGCAGAAGTTGACGTTCGGCCCGACCTTCTGATTCGAGCTCGAGTGCTTCATTTGGCTTCCTGGCCCTTGCCGGTCGCACTCCGCGTAGACCGGCCCTGCGCTGCACCATGCCTCACACAACAGGGACTGTTCCCCCGTCGATAACGTACTCGACCCCCGTGATGGAGGCGGCACGCTGTGACACTAGGAATCCGACCAGGTCTGCGACTTCCTGAGGTTTGGCAGGACGCCCAAGCGGTATGCCGCCAAGGGAGTTCATGAGGGAGCGGCGTGCACCCTCGTA
The DNA here is from genome assembly GCF_048305075.1 of Variovorax sp. 160MFSha2.1. Lineage (NCBI taxonomy): Bacteria > Pseudomonadati > Pseudomonadota > Betaproteobacteria > Burkholderiales > Comamonadaceae > Variovorax > Variovorax sp. 160MFSha2.1. The sequence goes on along the minus strand of NZ_CP157625.1, from coordinate 300,384 downwards.
GTCTGTCCCGTTCTCCGAGGCGATCCTCTCGACAAGACTCACCGCAGCTTCGGTCTCCACCCAACCGGGTGCCACGCGCACCACGCGCACCCCCTTTGGACTGACCTCCTTGGACAGGCTCTTGCTGTACGTCGACAGGCCGGCCTTCGCGGCCGCGTAGGCGGTGGTCGCCTCCGGCAATGGCATCTGCCGCTGGATGGAGGTGATATGAACGATGACGCCAACACCGCGGGCAAGCATGCCTGGCAGCAGGGCTCGGTCAATGCGCACGGCAGCATAGAGGTTCATGGCGAGGGCCTTTTGCCATTCGTCGTCATCGAGCGCGGCAAAGCCGCCGGCCGGTGCCGAAGAGCCGCCCGCCACATGGACCACGACGTCCACGCCGCCGAGCTGTTCCTCGACGGCGCGCACAACGTCGTCGCAGCCAGTTGCAGTGGACAGGTCTGCGCCCACAAAGGCCGCTTTCCCAAGGTTTGCAGGCGCGGAGCGGGCTGCGGTCAACACCGTGGCTCCAGCCTGGCTCAGTTGCGCGACCACGGCGGCTCCAATTCCTTTGGTACCGCCCGTAACGAGCACCCTGCGGCCCTCGAGGTCGACAGGTGTACGGATTTCAAGAAAGTCGATGAGGCCGTCCTTGAGGCCAAAGACGTGCATCAATTCGACTCGGTTGCCGGGGAAGTTGCCTTCGAGATGCGCCAGCAGTTTGAACGTGTCGCCTACCCGCGAGAGGCCGAGTGGCGTCAGCCGATACTGGTACCTGGCTTCAGCTGCCGTCTTCCAGCCCTTGATTGCGTCCAGGCCGCGGAGGGTCTCGCCCTCGTCTCGAACAATGGCATCCGCGTGGAAATATTCGTTGAGCGAGACCCCGTCGTCTACTCCACAAGATTCAAGGTAGCGGGCGATAGCGGAAGGAGCTTGGACTTTCATGGAAATCGGTGAGCAAGTTGCAATGCACGGATGCTCGGCTTACGCTCACCTCATGACAAGTACGCACCAAAAAGTTAGTGCTCGGCCCGCCGCGGAGCGCAAGGCCTACACGCCGCTCACTGCCGCCATCGACGTCGAGGCTTGCTTCAGCCTTCTGGAGGGGCGCTGGAAGCTCGTCATCTTGTTCCACCTCTTTGGTGGGAAGGTGCTGCGGTTCTCGGACCTGGAGAAATGCATCACCGGTATCTCCCAGAAAATGCTCTCCCAGCAATTGCGACAGCTTGAGGCGGACGGCATCGTTGAACGCACCGTCCACTCGCAAGTGCCACCCCGGGTCGACTATCGGATGACGGCCTGGGGGCAACAGCTGTGCCCGGCATTGGACAGCATGCTGAAATGGGCTGAACTACGGGAGCAGTACAGCGTTGAATAGGATGTCAAGCGGCCGCCGAAGCGGGAGCCGTTTGGAACTCCAAGCTCGGCATTCGGCCAGGAGCGGCCATTCACCACTCCGGAAGAATGCGGCCAGAACTGGCGACTCGCATCGAGCAAATGACAGACAAAGAAATCTTTCTCGCCCATCTCGCCAGCATTACCGGAAATCTGGAGCCGGACATACGCATGGTTCAGTCGGAAGATGCGCAGCTTCCCGATGTAGCGGTGCTGACCTATGAAAATTGGCCGAAGCCGGGGTTCATAACGGCATTCACATACGGTTTGTCTCTGGCCAATCACCCCGATTGGAAGCGAGGGCGATGTGAGCTAATGATCTCAATGGAGTCACTGGTACATGCCTGGCCGTTCGCCATCGGCTTTCTTGTAAGCCGTCTTCGCGGTCGCTGCCCTTTTAGTTACGGGAACACGATCAAATATGGGCGCTCGATCAGCGAAGAATCCGATATGGACGCCTTCTTGATCTTTGCTCCGCCCCATCTGGACCGAGAGCAAAAAGCTGTGCGGATGAACAAATACGACTGCTTCATTGCCGGCGTATACCCGCTGTACGGCTCTGAGCTTGATCTATACGAGCAGATTCAACTCGAAGCGTTCTGGCATCACCCGGGTTGGGATCCGCTTAACCCGCAACGCGAGGTCATGAGAATGGTCCAGTGAAGGTCCGGTTTAGGTCCCCGTCGTACACCCGGTATGAGCCCGCTGACGCCAACGCGCCTGCGGCAGAATGCGGCCAAAAGCAGAAGTTCGCCTCGGCCCTCCAGTTCTTCCCCAACGACCATCAAGATGCAGTTCTTGTTCGAAATCGAAGACGTGTTTGATATCGGCGGCCGAGGTTGTGTGCTCGTGCCGGGCGTCCCGTATGCGTTCGGACAGGACGTGAAGACTGGGGCGCAGCTCCTCATCGAGACTCCGCAGGGCACGCAGGTTCGGACGAACATCGTCGCCTTCGAGATGATTAACCGAGGGCGGCCTATGGTTCACGCGCCGTTTTCCTTGCCTCGTGCGGTCGCGAAGTCCAGTCTTCCCGTAGGCTCGAAGGTGTACCTTCTCGGCTCCGCCGACGTCTGACGGCCAAAACCAGACACTCGCCCCCGTTCTCTGATGAAAAATTCTGAAGCCGTCGCATATGCGGCCCAATTCCTGGCCTCACGTCGTATTGCTTTCGAGCGGCTGGAAGGGGTAGTCGAGGATAGCCAGGGCTTCGCAGAAGTCATCTTCAGTGCCTGGAGCCTTGGATGCAGCGGTAGCGGTAGTTGATCCCCCAGACGTTCGGGTGCGCGTATTCACGTCAACGGGTTGCTGCGAACTGGTCGAGCAGATGTAGACACTCCCGGCCACTTCCCGACATTCGCGGACGGCAGCATTGGTGCGATACCTTCGGCGCGGTCGCCGGCGCGAGTGAATGCAGACGCGTCGGCGACAAAGTGGCGTTCAGCTACCTAATGCGCCACCTTCATAGCAGCCGCCGAACTTTGTGTGGCGCCGCTACGTACAGGCGACGACTTTGGTGGCTCCGAGAGCCTTCATCAGATGCGTGGCGTAACGTCAACGTCAAGCCCGTCGATTTGATTGCCGGCAGCGGCTTCATCTTCTCCTTGTTCAGCCGCATGTCGCGGAGCCAGCAGCCGGCAGGTTCGCGCATGTTTCCGCCGCCTTAGCGCCGTCGATGGACAACGCCTTGTGCAGGGACGGTCCCCGGCTCTGGCGCTTCGTCGAAGCGGCGATGTGCTTCGGCGATGGCGAACTGGTTGTCGTTCGCCCAGTTGACGAGCGCCATAACCGGCTCTAACAGTGTCCGACCCAATTCGGTGAGGTCGTAGTCGACGCGTGGCGGGATGGTCGGGTAGATCGTCCGGGTAACCAATCCATCACGCTCCATTCCCCGCAATGTCAGCGTAAGCATGCGCTGGGAGATGCCGTCGATCCCGCGCCGCAACTCATTGAAGCGCCGCGTTCCGTTGGCAAGCGAGGCAACGATGTAGAGGCTCCATTTGTCGCCTACGCGATTCAGGATTTCGCGGGTCGCGCGGCAGCCCCCGGTTTCAGGGGCCGGCAGTTCGGCGGGCAGGGCTGTGTGACTCAGTGACATGGATGTGCCTTCTTGTGGAACGCAGGCGGGAATCCTACCCTCCTTGGTATTGTTTAGTAATTCAGAGTCTATGAGGTACCTAGTTCCTCTCAAATACCAAGGATCCATGCTATGAGCAACGTTCTATTGATCACTTCAAGCCCTCGCGGGGCCGACAGTCTGTCCACCCGCTTCGCGACCGAGATTGCCGAAGGCGTCAAGGCCCGCCTCGGCGCTACGCTGACGGTTCGCGACCTTGCCGCGGACCCGGCGCCGCACATCACAGCGGCCTACATCCAAGGCCGCGTCACGTCCCCCGAAGCGCGCACCCCGCAGCAGGTCGAGGCCGTCGGGAACGCCCAGACGCTGGTCGATGAACTGCAGGGCGCCGACGTGATCGTGCTCGGCTCAGGCATGATGAATTTCGGTCCGTCCTCGCAACTCAAGGCTTGGTTCGACCACGTGACTTGGCCAGGCGTCACTTTCAGCTACGGGACCGGTGCGCCTCAGGGGTTGCTGACGGGCAAGAAGGTCTACTTGGTCACCGCTGCCGGCGGCGTGTTCTCCGAGGGGGTTTATGCACCCTTCGATTTTCAGACCAACTATCTCCTGCACCTGCTCGGCTTCATCGGGCTGACCAACGTCGAGCTCGTGCGCATCGAAGGCACAGTGCTCGGTCCGGACGCCGTCAGGGCCGCCATCACGAAGGCCGAAGCGACCGTGCAGTCCTTGTTGACGGAAGCGGCGTGAAGCCATGGCAGCGAGCAAAACCCTGCCGCTTATCGATCCCGACGTGATCGCGGAAGAGATCTGGTCGCTTGTCACCAAACGCGATCGTGTGGACTCGAATCTCCCGGCCATGCCCGCGAACCATCAGGGAGGGGCGTAATGAAGCTCGCCCTATTCGGAGCCACCGGGTCGACCGGACGGCACATCATCGAAGAAGCCTTGAAGCAAGGCTACGCCTTGTCTGTCTATACGCGCGATGCCAAGAAGCTCGCCGCGTTCGCCGGGAAAGTCGAAATCGTTGTTGGTGATCTGCAAGACCGGGACGCGATTGCGAAGTGTGTCCAGGGTGCTGACGCTGTCATCAGCGCCTTGGGCCCGAACGGTTTGAAGGTGCAGGGTGACCGACCCATCATGCACGGCCTGTCCAACATCATGGCCGCAATGCGGCGATTGGGCGTGCGGCGTCTTCTCCAGGTCTCCACGGCGAGCTATCGCGACCCCAAGGATGGTTTCGACCTCAGCTCGCGCGCGGCCGTGCTGTTCTTCAAGGTGGTTGTTCGCAAGGCTTACGACGACATCAGAGCGACTGGCGAACTGATCGCCAATTCGGACCTGGACTGGACGATCGTGCGGATTCCGTTCCTCCAAGACGGCCCTGCGCACGGAGGGATCGCTGTGGGCTGGTACGGAAGAGCCAAGCTCGGCTCGAAGCTCTCGCGGGGCAATCTGGCGAAGTTCCTTGTGAGCCAGATTGCCGACAAACGGTTCGTGCGCTCCGCGCCCGGCATCGCTGACGACTGAAACAAGGGAAGACCAGCATGTTGCAAATCGACCTCTATACCGAGATCACCTGCCCCTGGTGCATCATCGGCCAGCACCGCCTCGACAAGGTTCTGAAAGAGCGCTTTCCGGACCTCCCGGTAGACATTCGTCACCATCCCGTCCTGCTGATGCCGGACACACCGGCTGAGGGGCTGTATATCCCTGACTTGCTGTTCAAGCGATATGGGGTGACCGACCCAAAGGCCTCCTTTGCTCGAGCCGAAGCCGAAGCCCGTGCGTCCGGGCTCGACCTCGATCTTGGGCGTCAACCCTATGCCTATCCGACGCAGGCGGCCCATGCGCTCATCAAGGCGGCGGGTGCGCGCGGCACGCAGCACCAGCTCGCGGTCGCGTTCACGGAGGCCCACTTCCTGCAGGCGAGGAATATTGGCAAGGCCGATGTGCTGGCCGACATCGCCGTAGCACACGGGTTCGAGCGCGACGAAGCTCTCGCCATTGCGCGTGATCCGGCATGGCGCGCGCGGGTCGAGCAGTCGGCGGCCGCCTCCGCTGCCGCCGGCGTGCACTCCGTTCCGCACTTCGTCTTTGGCGGCCATGTCGCAATCAATGGCGGCCGGAGTGAAGACGAGATTGCCCAGGCCATCTGCGAAGTAGCATCGCGTTGACCAAATGCCGCGGTGGTGGCAGCGCGATCGGTACCGGTACCAGGCACTCCGATAGGGTGGCCGAAGGACGGCTTTGGGCCCCCATCGGTCATCGGGCTGCTTCTTAGTGGTCATCGCGCCCCGCTCGAATGCGGTCAAGGCTGGATGCAGCGTTCGTCTTGAGCTGCCGCTGCCCGCGGTGGTAGAACGTCAGGCCATCGATGACGAAGCTAAGCACGCGGTGACCCACTTCAAGCGCGTGAGCCCGCGGCGCCACGTGCCCGATCTAAAGCGGCACGTGCAGGCAACATGCCCGCAACGTGCAGCGCCTGCCGCGCAGATGGCGTTAGCCCATGGGCCTAATGCCGACCTCGTTCGCAAGTGTGCTCCGCATAGCTTGCGAAAAGATGGCACAGTGCGTCGCCGTCAAAGACCCAGTTCGGTCAGACCCGGGTGGTCGTCCGGACGGCGGCCGAGCGGCCAGTGGAACTTGCGTTCCTCGGCCTTGATGGGCTTGTCGTTGATGCTGGCATGGCGGTCGGTCATCAGGCCGTTCTCGTCGAACTCCCAGTTCTCGTTGCCGTGGCTGCGGAACCAGTTGCCGGCGTCGTCGTGCCATTCATAAACAAAGCGCACCGCGATGCGGTTGCCGGTATAGGCCCAGAGCTCCTTGATCAGGCGGTAGTCAAGCTCTCGTGCCCACTTGCGCTCCAGCAGCGCCTTGGCCTCGGCACGGCCCTGCGGGAACTCGGCCCGGTTGCGCCAGTTGGTGTCAGGACTGTAGGCCAACACGATCTTGGCCGGATCACGGCTGTTCCAGCCGTCTTCCGCTAGGCGAACCTTCTGGATCGCAGTTTCGAGAGTGAACGGGGGCAGGGGGGGACGGGTTTCCATGGCAATTCCTTTATCAATCAAGGGTCTGTCGTGAGCCGCAGACCTGCGGCAGGTAGACAGCTCTGTCTACGTGGGCGCATTCTGGCGCAAGTAGACAAGTCTGTCTATAGTCGACCCATGAATAAAGTTGTCAGCATCAGCAACAGTGACCTACCGGCTAGAGAACGCATCCTGCGCACCGCGCACGACCTCTTCTACGCCGAAGGCCTTCGAGCCACCGGGATCGACCGCGTCATCGCCGAGGCGGGCGTGACCAAGGTGACCTTCTACAGGCACTTTCCGAGCAAGAACGACCTCATCCTGACGTACCTGAACCTTCGCCACGAACGGTGGATGAAGTGGTTCACTGAGGCATTGGAGCGCCACGGCGGCGCGTCAAAAGGCGCTCAGGCGCTCCCGCCAGTGATGAAGGAATGGTTCCGTGGCAGGGCGCTCGGCGATTTCCGAGGCTGCGCCTTCCTCAATGGCGTCAGCGAGATGGGACCCACGATGCCAGCTGTCGTCCAAGCCACTCGCCAGCACAAGCAGCAGATGACCGACGTCATCGAAGCGTTGCTGCCGCAGTCGGGTCAGCGAAAGCGGACGGCCGAGGCCCTGGCCAGCGCCGTGGATGGCGCCATCGTGCAGGCCCAGTACAGCGGTGATCCGGCACCCGCTCTGCGAGCCCTCCAATTCATTGCTGACAAGGTGACCAACAAAGCCTGAGTGCCGTTGAGGAAAGGTCTGCAAAGCCTCGCGTCAGTCCGGCGGCGAGAGGCGTAAGCGAATAGGACGATGCTGGGCATGGACAGATCACGCTTGGCCTTGAGCCGCTATCCAAGAAGACCCGCAAGGAGTGGGAGCAAGAGCAATCTTGCTCACCCGCAAACAGTCCTGGACAGCTGTGCAAACGCCAAGGCGGCTGCAGACTGGTAAGCATCCCTTCGACGTAACAGGGCGGCTGTGCGCGGGTCGGGTGCCGGGGAGATCGCGATATTGCACAGATCCGGATGCTGCTCGCCAATGGCTTCGGGAAGAATGGTGACCACATGGCTACGCCTGACGACCTCAAGCAGGGCGCTGATGGTGTTGGCCTCTATGGCGATGGATGGCGATATGGCCTGAGACCTCAAATACTCGTCCACGTGGGCGCGCGTTGCGAAATCAGGACTCAGCACCCCAAGCCGTTCAACCGACAACATCTGAGGCGTGACGGCCTCGCCCAGAGCGGCGAAGCGGTGGCCGCGGCCAACAACGACGCTCAGTCGCTCCACCAGAACGGTCTCGCACTCAATGTTGTCCGCAGGTGGCGAGACATGGAACGCGATGCCCAGGTCCACCTCGTCGGCCGCAACCGCTGCAGCAATGGTGTCGAGAGACATCTCCTTCAGCCGAATAACGATCCCGGGATACTTGAAATGAAAGGCCGTCACCAAGGGGCCGACCAGGTAGGCGGTGAAGGTCGGCGTCGTCGCCAGACGCAGTTCGCCGCGCTGGAGATCCTGCACGTCATGGATGGCCCGTCGAGCAGCAGCCAATTCATACAGCGCCCGGCGCGCATGGTCAATGTAGACGCTGCCCGCGTCTGTCACCTTCACGGTCCTGCCGCTGCGGTCTAGAAGCGCCACACCCAGCGTCTCCTCCAGTTGGATGATCTGCTGCGACAGGGTTGGCTGGGAGACATGAAGGGCCTCCGCGGCGCGCGTGAAATTTCCGTGTTCAGCAACGGCAAGTAGATAGCGAATATGACGAAGCTGCATGCCCAGCCTTTCCGGTGGTGAGAGTGCTATTGGTGGTTCCTATCGGGTCCATCCGAAACCGGTCTTGGACCGGCCGGAGGAAACGATTGACGATGAACTCCTCGCAACAACACGGTGATTAACATGAAACCGTTCATCAAAGGCGCGATGAAGTTTCAGGCCGATGTCTTCCCCAAGATGTCGAGCCTGTTCAAGACACTGGCGACTAGCCAGAACCCCAGTGCCCTCTTCATCACCTGCTCCGACAGCCGCGTCATTCCGGAGTTGCTGACCCAACAACAGCCTGGCGATGTCTTTGTGATCCGCAACGCCGGCAACATTGTCCCGTCCTACAGCTCAGAATCTGGCGGCGTCACCGCCAGCGTCGAGTATGCGGTCGGTGTGCTGGGTGTGACCGACATTGTGGTCTGTGGTCACAGCGACTGCGGCGCCATGACGGCCATCGCCAAGCATACCTGTCTGGATCACCTTCCCGCGGTAGCAGGCTGGTTGCGCCATGCCGACGCCGCCAAGGCGGTGAACGAGGCGCATACCCATGACACGCCGATAGCAAAGGTCAGCTCCATGGTGTACGCCAATGTGGTGGCCCAGCTGGCCAACATACGGACCCACCCGACCGTTGCGCTTGCGCTCGAACAGGGCCGGCTCAGTCTGCATGGCTGGGTCTACGACATTGAATCCGGTGACGTCAAAGCTCTCGATGGCAAGCACGGCATTTTTGTCAGCCTTGCCAAGCATCCCGACACCGTCGCTTCCGAGCCCCACCCGCAGCTGAAAGCGGCCTGACTCTCCCTCCCCTTTGAAAGGAAAACTGCAATGCTTCATTCCAATGTGACCCAAGATTCTCGCGTCGAATTGACCTCCCGCGTGCTTGGTGCAAAGGCAAGCAAAGACATCAGCTTCGGTGAATTGGCAGAAGGCACCGGCCTTCGGGTGGCCTATGTCACCGCCGCACTGCTGGGGCAGCACGCCCTGCCGCAGCACGCCGCAGAGTTGGTCTGCAGCCGACTTGGCCTGGACGCTGCCGATGCCAAAGAACTGCGGGCGATTCCCTTGCGCGGCAGCATCCCCGGCGGAGTGCCGACCGACCCCACCGTCTACCGCTTCTACGAGATGGTCCAGATCTACGGCACCACGCTCAAGGCGCTCGTTCACGAGCAGTTCGGCGACGGCGTCATCAGCGCCATCAACTTCAAGCTCGACATCAAGAAGGTAGAGGATCCCGAAGGCGGCTCACGAGCAGTGATCACGCTGGATGGGAAGTTCCTGCCCAACAAGCCCTTCTGACTCGCCATCGGTCTTTCCCACATGAATGAAGGGCGCCGCGATGAATACGGACGAAAACGAACTCATGCTTGCGTGGAGCAAGCCACTGGTGACGGCGCGGCGCCTCACCCTTCACCAGATCCCCGAGGGGTGGCTGGCGAGTCTGGACGGCTTCCCGATGTCGTACGGGGAAACGCCGCGCGTAGCGGTGACGTGGACCTTCATCATGAGTCACAAATCGGCCTATGAGTGATCGCGGTCGTCGGTCTGATCTCGTGTTTCGTGATCGGATCGCTGATCGGACCGGTGGGCGGGCAGCGTGCCCCCTGCATCCATTTCGGCGGGCACCTTCCAAGACTTGGAGGTGCCCGTCAATCTTGCGGCGAAGCGCCGACGACTGGACAGAAGCGGCGCGCGTGACGTTGAGAGTCAGTCGAAGGCAGCGAACCTCGACCTGCATCGACGCCAACTAGGGTCTCGACGAACGCTCCTCGAAGATCGGCCCCGATTTTCCGGTTGTAGATTTAAGCTGCGCGTTGGCGAGTTCTCCAAGATTTCTTATAGCCCCTTCCAAGCGCGGGTCGCCGAGATGCCCGTAGTTGATGCGCAGGTGCCGGGTGTATCGGCGGTCGGCTGAAAACAAATGGCCCGGCGCTACGCCTATGCCGAGCTGAAGAGCGTCCTGGTGCAGTGCGAGCGAGTCGACGCCTTCTGGCAGCGCGAGCCACAGGAAATAGCCACCCTCGGGGCGTGTGACCCGCGTTCCAGTCGGAAAGTATCGATCGATAAGTCGCAAGCATGCAGCTTGCTGGCGGCTAAGCGAACGCCGCAGGACGCGCAGGTGACGATCAAAACTCCGGTGTTGGAGGTACTCCTGCAACGCCAGTTGCGAGGGGAGTGCCGTCGCCAGCGAGCTCATCAACTTGTTCCGACCCAAAGTGGCCGCGAAGCGACCGCCCGCTACCCAACCGATGCGATATCCGGGTGCCAGGGATTTCGAGAAGGAACTGCAGTGCAGCACCCAGCCAGCCCGGTCCCAGGCCTTGGCTGGTGGCGGTCTCCGAGCCCCATGCGCGAGCTCGCCGTACACGTCGTCTTCGATCAGCGGTATGGCGCGGGTGGCGAGCATGCTGACCAGTTGCTCCTTGGCTCCGTCGCTCATAGTGCAGCCCATTGGATTCTGGAAGGTCGGCATGAACCAGCAGGCCTTCACCGGATGCTGGTCGATCACCCGAGCAAGAGAGCTGAGATCTACGCCTGTACGCGGGTGGGTCTCGACCTCGACCGCGCGAAGACCGCGCCGCTCCAGTGCCTGCAACGCACCATAGAAGGTCGGCGTTTCGATCGCCACGACGTCGCCCGGCTGCGTCACCGATTCGAGCGCAAGATTGAGGGCCTCCATCGCCCCGCTGGTGATGACCAGTTCAGACGCAGGAACATTCATTCCGACGCTGCCGTAACGCAGGGAGATCTGATGGCGTAGTTGGGCGTTTCCTGGTGACAGATCTTCGACGGTCTGCCAGGGATCCATCCGCTTGAGCGCTCGCGTCAGGCCGGCGGCAAGTTGTTCGAAGGGAAACAGCTCTGGCGACGGAAAGGCCGAGCCGAGCGGGACCATGTCGCGCTCGCGAGCCTGCGCAAGGACCTGAAAGACAAGCGACGAGACGTCGACCGGCATGGACCGGAGGACAGGCTCGCTGGCGGCGAGTTCATTGGTCGGCATTTCCGCCCCCGCTCGAACGAAGTATCCCGACCGCTGCCGCGCTTCGACAAGCCCTTGCGCCTCCAGCAGGTAGTAGGCAGAGAACACGGTGGACGCACTGATGCCCATTTGCGACTTCAGTTCGCGCACGGAGGGAAGGCGATCGTTCGCCTTCAGGCTACCCGCGCGAATACGCTGGGCGATGTTGTCGGCAAGCTTCTCGTAGCGGTTCATGGGAATCTCTTTCTGATACGGGCGTTCTGGACCGCTCCCGAGATTGTCGTATCAGACGTCGGCCTGCCCGACGCGACTACCGGCCTCCTTGCATCTGATACGGAAATTTTCAGCTGATCTGGTTCTGTACGTATCAGACTGGAAGATGAACACTCGACAGCACGATGAGAGTGCTTCTGTGTGCAGGCGGACCGCTCCGCCTTTCGACGCGTCTTGCAGACGCCCATTCACGTGACCGTTCCCGTTTCGTTGGATTGATTAATCAACCAATTAATTAATCTTTCCGCTTCTTCATCGGTCTATTGAGCTGCTCGCCGCACTCGGGCATTTCTTGGTCTGTCACCTGATGTCTTTTCAATCATGAATTCAATCCCTGTCTCCTTTGTTATTTTCAAGGTTCTCGTGCTCAGCGTGGGCATGTATTTGGCCGTCAAGTGGCATTACGAACGGGGACAGAAGTACAAGAATCAAAAGACAGCTGCAGTGGTCCTGACATCCATCAAGGTGGGCTCGGCGTTCGTCGCTTCTGCGTTCCTCGTGCTCTTCCTCACCTTTGAGTTTTGCAAGTGGATCGGTCTGGACCTGACCATGCGGTGATGTTTTCGTTTTGCATTGGGCGCATTCAGCTATGGGAAGTACGACCGGTGCGCCTCAAAGGTCGCGGCCAAAGTCCTGCGGTGGCGTCACAAGACGCGGCAGGCCTCGATGCCCCTGTCTGGCAGCCGCTAGTGCGACGGATGCAGGTAATGCTCGCAGATGACGTCGTCATGCACTGAGGCAAAGTTCTTCCTCAAGAACTGCCCCGGCACCCAAATGGATAGGAACCATGATGGCGTGCCTTGCGAACAGCGATGGTGCACCGGCCTTCTTCCCAAATAGGCCCGCGCATCTGACCGGCCGCTCTTGGTCCGCGCGCGCTTCCAGCGAAGCTTGAGCGGCCCGCACTCAACCCGTTGCGAGCACGCGTCGCGAATGTCTGCTTACAGTCAAATTGAGCGGGGTCGGCGGCCGGCCGGTACTGGCCGACTGTAGCCATCCGAGGCGTTCGCTGACCCCCTCATGCGTCGTCGGGCGGCGGAGCATGACAGGCAGCGCAAAGCTTGTCCCGTCGGGGTCTCGAAAATAAGCGCCGTAGTAGCTGTCGTGGTAGTGCGGGCGAAGCCCTGGAGGGCCTTCACATGTGCCGCCATACTCCAAGGCGGTCTGGTACACAGCTCGGACCACCGCCCTCGTGGCAGCGGCAAAGGCGACCATTTGCCCATTCCCGGGCTCGTGCGGCTGTCCGTCGTACGGTTTGCAGATGACGAAGAAGGGGCGAGCGCCACCTGCGCTGTGCCAGCCGGCCCACGGCCTGTCTCGCTCACAGAAGCGCAGCTCCACACCAAGGCTACCCATCACCGCGCCGTAGAAGCGCAAGGCGCGTTCGAAATCACTGACGCTCACAAAGATGTGGGAAAACACGTTGGCTCCTCAGGAAATCTGGAGGACAGCTTCGACTGTCAGGTGTTGGCCGATTGTGCCCTTTGCCGTGGGTCAGACATAGCCGCGAAAGCTGATGCCTGCCATGGAAAGCAAGCGCTGCATCAAGGACAACTGCACTCCGGCGCGCGCATGCTGAGACTCCCTCAACTCAATGGGAGACCTTCATGGGATCAGCAAACACTGCAACCTGCCGCGCGCCCTGGACAAAGGCAAGATTGTCGGCCAGAAGGCGCCCTTCAAGCTCAAGGACATTTGGGCGCTCGGATGCGGCTGCAACATTGGATCTTCTATCGCAGCCCGTGACAGCAACTGGAGCAAATGAAGCAGAGACTGCTGTCGCGCGCTGCGTGAACGGCACGCTGGTCTCACAGGGCACCGTCAGCCAAATCGGTGGCTCTCACTAACAGCGCAGAGCTACGGCCTTGCGAAAAGCTATCGGCCGTTGCAGGAATTCCAGGGTCACCGAACAGGCGCCCCCGGTAACTTGGCATCCGCACGCTCCTGCACTCGGTTTCTCTCCGCCTCCCCCCAGCGCTCGGCCATGCGCTGCGCATCGGTCCGCACAGAGGGCATGCGCTGGACAAAGCGCTCCACCTGAACCGCCAGTCCGGATTCACCCTGCCGTCGCAGGACCTCGGCGGTCTCGCGCCAGTTTGCCAAGACCTGCTCGCGGGTACCCTGCATCACGTCCTGACCAGCATTCAAGGCGCCTCGCCTCGTCCGAAGAACCTGGAGCACGCCCCCCAGCTTGGCGCGCATGAAGGTCGAGGTCTTCGGCGGCCGCTGCCCTGCCCGCTCGCCCGTCGGCAGTTGCCCGAACGCCCGAAGTGCACGCAGCCGATGATGGATGGCGTCCTTCTGGGGCTTGCGGATCTGCCCGCGCACCTGCCGCGGCGTCGCATTGGCCGCCACGCCCTGCTCCCGCATCAGCGCGGCGAACTGTTCGCGCCACTGACGCAGCGTGTCCTTGCGGATGAACAGGCGCTTGCCTGGCTCGAACTCGTGCTCGCACTTGACCACCAGATGCACGTGTGGATGCGCCTGGTCGGTGTGCAGCACCATGGCGTAGCGGTACTGCAGCGCGAAGTTCTCGCGCGCAAAGATGCGCGCCGCGGCCAGCACCTTCTCCGGAGGCGTGCCCGCCGGCATCGACAAGACGATGTTGTGGGCGAGCTTCGCGCGGGTGTCCTTCTGGCCGGGCTCCGGCCTGGGCTTGTACTGGCCTCTGCAGAGGTCCAGTTGCCAGTCGAGCGTGATCTCCCCGGCTGCGCTTCGCCCCTGACGCGGCAGCCCTTCGTCGGTCTCGATGGGCAGCTTGCCGTGGCGTCCGATGTAGTCCAGATGCGCCTTGACGCCGCCGGCATCGCGACCACCGCCGGAGACCTTCACCATCACCTCGGGCGTGCGGCCCACCGTGCGCTGGATCTGCGCGATCTCGCCGGCACCGAGGCGCAGGGTGCCGCCGGGTCCGCGCCGGCCGTAGCTCACGATGTCCAGCGCCATGTCGCGCGATGCACCGTTCGGCCCGCCACGGCTTCTGCCCATGCGCACGGTCTGCTTAGGCATGGCCTGCCTCGCGATCGCTTTCCCAGCTCATGAGGTTCCAGCGCACGACGGCAGCGGTGGCCTCGCGCGCAGCTTCGACCTCTCGCCGAATCGATTCGAGCACATCACCCGGCTCCAAATCCACTTTTTGAGCCAAAGTGTTCGGCATGCCGAACACTTTGAGCTGCCGCCCGAGCGCCGCCAGCTGAGCGCAGACCGCCTTGATCTGGCCCAGTTCGTTCGGCGGCATCACGGTCGAGCCGCGAACATGGTTGTGGATCAGCATGACCAGGTAGCTGCCCGTCTTCATCCCGCGGGCCTCGGCGCGCTGCGCCGCCAGCGCTCGGTCGCCGGGACGAAGCCGCAGTGTGATGCGATCCGCAGCGGCGGCATCGGCGGTCGCATCACGCGAGCCCCACCGTCCGCTCATGTTGCTCGCGCCTGCGCCGTGGGCTGTCAGTACATCGTCGATCAACTTGGCCAGCAAGCTGGATTCGCTGAGTTGATGGTGCGAGGCCAGCGCAGCGAAGCTCGCCCTCATGCCGAGTGGCACTCGCGTACTGATCACGCTGCTTGATTGAGGGATCTGGGCCATCGCAACACCATCGCTGTAGACAATGTCTGACGGCAGTCTATCCTGCCCTCATCGCCGCACAAGAACCCGACGGTTGGCAGCCAGTCTTTCTTTCGCTTTCCGTCCAAGCTCGCACCGGCTGAGCGCCACGCCTGCCGCACTTCACCTCACTACGCCGCGCTCGTTAAGAATCATGCGTTGCCAGGTGAGCAACGTACTTTTCCATCACGTCTCGGGGCCTCCTTTTTGGCCTCATGCTGCAAGTCTGGAGAGATGCAAAAAGCAGTTCATCTCCCAAGCAACATCAGAGGGCACCAATCCGCGTGATGGACGGCGCGCAGCTTGCGCGGTGTACCAGACGGGGTCCTTCGCGCGCTAGGAGACTTGCGTGTCGAGCATGACTTTTTCAGCGACATGAAGAGGGGCTAGAAAGCTCGGCACGACACAGGGATTCAGCTTGTATTCGCGGGCGGCACCTGCCTGTCACAGGCGCACAGCCTCACCAATCGGATGTCCGAGGACGTCGACATCAAACTTCTCCTCACCCCGCCGGAAAAGCCGTTTACCAAGGGGCGCGGCGATCATGCCCGCCTCAAGAGGCTTCACGCCGAATTGCCAAGCTGCTGGAAGCGCTGGATTTCCCGCTGCTTCAGTATGGAGACGGCATTCGGAATCCCCATATCCGTGATGCGCATCGCTACTACGTCGTTGGCGCCGGATAGCTGATGAGCTGTGCCGCTTAGCACCCTGGGCATGCAGGCCGCCCCGGCCCAGGGCAGCTTCCCCACCCGGGCGATCACCCTCGTGATCCCTTTTCCCCCGGGCGGCGGTGGCGACGTCCAGGCGAGGCTGCTGGCACAGAAGCTGGGGCAAAGCGTGATCGTCGACAACCGCCCGGCCGCCGGCACCGCTTGCCTTGCGGGGTGTTCGGCATGCCGAACATCTCGCGGAAGGCGAAAGGTGAAAAGACGCAGACGACTCCGCCCCCTGACCTCCCGTCGAGCAGCGTGGCTGTCGCGAGCACGCGCAGCAGTACAGATAGCCCGCGCAAGCCCTCTAGCCTGACAGTGCAATGCCGCAACAAGTCCACGTTTTCCAAGCAGACCGCCTCACAGGCCAGAGGCTGTGCGCAGTGGAAACATTGCCCAAGGAACGAGCTCCATCCACTCCCCAAGAGCAGGACTTCTTCTTGATGAGCAAAATAGTGAGCAATTTCAGGCTCACAGGAGAACATCTCATGGCCATTGCGGTGCGCGACATCGTCCCTTTCTCTACGGCTCGAACGCATTTGTCTGATCTTGTGCTGGAAGTTCAGAATGGCGCGGAAAAGATCATCACAAAAAACGGTGAGCCCGCAGTGGCGGTGATCGATGCCAAGCGGCTTGATCACTACCACCGGCTGGAGCGCGCGCGCATTCATTTGCTCTTGCTGGAAGAAGTAGACCAGGGTTTGGCGGATGTCAAGGCTGGGCGTACCGTTGACGCCAAGGCAGGCATCAACGCCTTGAAGCGGGCGCGCAAGGCGGCCGGCGGGCGTGTTGCCGGCTGAGATGCGGCACGCAGGCGAGGACCAGTCGCTGACGGCCGTGCTGTACACGGCCAACTTTGCGCTCAATATTGAGAATATCGAGGCGTACTGGTCGGAGAACGGTTTGGCCGAAGGCTACGACCGCCTCCCGGACGTATTGAGCGGAGTCGTTGTTCTCAATCTGGAGTGACATCGAGGCATGGGGCGCCCGTTTTTCGAAAGAGTTATCGGCTCGGTTGAAGCCGAACGAATCGTCAAGCGCATTGCGTCTCGACTGACCGGCCTGGCACGAAATGCCCAGATTCGAGAATACGTGATGGACGAGTACTTGGTTCTCTACGTTCACTTCCCTGCCAAGGCCAAGCAATCAAGCGCTGTGCATTTACTGGCGATCAGGCATCAGAAGCAGCTCGGCTTTGACCTGCTTACAGGACGATGATCGAAAAAAGCAGCGCTTCTCGTGCCTTGCCCGAAGGAAGACCCGCCTGCAATCTGTTCACCTGCCCGCAGGCACGCCGCAGTGCGGCCTGACCTTACTCCCTAATGCCTTGCCTCGGTAAGGCTGCGTCTTTCGCTGCCGGATCGCCAGCCGCCCAGTCTGCGGCGTCCTATCGGCGGTCAGAGGAGGCATGCGCCGAGCCCTCGTCGCAGTTGCGGCGCGACCGACGGAGCAATTCGGCCCCAGACTTGATGAGAAGATGCCTTGCGTTGCGGACCGATTCAGGAACCCCAGATGCCCTCTCCTTCCCCCGTCCTCATTGCCGAGGCGAACCACCTCGCCGCCTTGGGCCAACGCATTCACGCACATCGCAAGGCGATGAAGATCAGCGCCCAGGCGATCGCACAAGCCGCGAACATCTCGCGTGTGACGCTGCTCAGGATCGAGCGCGGCGTGCCCTCGGTCACGATGGGGGCCTACATGAACGCGCTGGAAGCGCTGGGGCTTTCGATCGACCTGCACACACGGGCGCTGCCACCCACTTCCCCACCTGACCCGTTTCCGGAAAGGATCCAAACCGATGAGATCGCCAACGGCCCGAGGCTCGCGCAGACAATGCGCAGGTCCACGGCAGGACGCGCTGCTCAGCCGATCACCGTCAGGTAGGGATGCATCACGCGGGCAACGCGGCAGATCTTGGCGTAGTGCCAGAGCTCGGCCACCGAGGCCTTCTGCTGGGTGCGCACCTCCCGCAAGGCTTCCAGCGCCACGTCCAGGCCGACCCTGTTGCGGTGCTTGAAGCAGTCCGCCACCGTCTTGGCCACACCATGGACGCGCAGCGGGACATGGCCCCGTTCGATAGTCTCGATGCCGGCCACATAGGCATCGCCGAAGGCCCGGACGATCTGCAACTGCAAGTGATCGACCCGGGGCACATGGCTGCCACTGGGCATCGCGATCCAGACATCGCGCGGCGGCTGTGTGGTCAGTCCATGGAGATGCAGTGCGCTGAGCAGGCAGAAGACCGCCCGCGGGATCCTGGTCGCGACGGCCGCGAGGCGCGCGTGCTCGGCATCGTCGCCCACAGACAGGCGATGCGGGTACCGGCCGAGTCCGGCATCCGCGAGGGCGGCCCAGGACGCCCCGATGGCATGGCCATCGTCCGAACGCAGGATCCCCTCGCGGGTGGGTAGATCGAGGGTGCGCCGGTCGCGGATGTCCCGCCGGACGACCCGGGCAGCAGGGGCCATGTCGTTGTCAGTTGCGAGCATGGGACGCAGGCAGGCATGAGCCCGCGCCGATGGCGAGACGCGCCGGCGCGTGCGCACCGGGGCCCGGGCCACGCGCTCGCTCATCCAGGATGCCTGCATGGCGCGCACTGCCGGCCCATGCCAGCGCGTTCGGATGTGCACTCATCTGCGCGGGCGAGAGAAGCCGCCAGGTTTTTTCCAGGGTGCTGATGTCCATGCTCCTGAGAACGTGAAAGAAGGAAGCCACGAGGTCCGCGCTGCGCCCCCAGGGCGATCGGTGCACGGCGCTTGAAAGATTCCACCACCCTTGCATCAAGAAATGAACCAGAGGCCTCGGCGCCTGCTGTCCGCCGGGGCCGAGACGCAAAGGAGAAGGAAAAAGAAAAGGCCGCAGCCGAGGCCCCGGCCTGCCAGATCAGCGGCCGATGCGCGCGAGCGCAAGACGCCACAGGCCCGCATTCAGCCGCACGGTCTCACGGATGGCGCGGATGCCGCGCGCGTGCATGGCGTGTCCCGCGGCCGTACGGCCGCATACGCCGCCGCGCAGTGCATGCTCGTGGATCGCGTTGAAGGTCCGCCAGACATCGTCACCGACGTCGGCCAGGCGCCGCCGCTCGAGCCACTGCGCCGGCTGCACCGGCGGCGCCTCCTGCCCCGGGTACCGCAGCGCGAGCGCCTCGCATGCGAAGTCCAGCTGCTGCGCGCCCGAAAGCACGGTACCGCGCATCGCCTCGACCGCCTCGCCCACCCGGGCGAACTCGCCAGCAATGCGCTGCGCGGCCTCCACCACCAGTACCAAATTCAGTTGACGCCAAGGAATGATGCACGACACAGGAAATGCGCACGCCGGACGCGTGCTGGCACCTGGCGCAGATCGCGCGCCGCCACACGGTGCGCGAAAAACGCTCGCAAGGCACGCACATGAAGAACGCGCATGCCCCGGCGTGCGTCGACCAGCGCGTCAGGCCTGGATGCGCCCCGCACTGCGGGCCTCCCTCGCATAGACGCTCAGGCGCCGGTCGGCGCGGAAATGCAGGTCCTGCTCGATCGGCAGATTCAGCATCCCGCGCAGCTGGGACAGCTCGGCGAGGCTCACGCAGCCCAACTCCGGAAAGCCCAGCCCGAGGTCGCACAGGCCGAAGGCGATATCGGGTGCATCGGGATCGATCCCGCCCAGCAGCCAGGTGGCACCGGCATCGGGCGTGAACAGCTTGACCACGGGCAGCGGATAGAAGTCCGACTGCACCTGCGACTGCCGGCCGTTGGCCAGCAGCTGGTCGAACTGCGCATCGGTGAGAAAGGGAAAACTGGAAGCAGCCATGACGTTCTCCTTGAACGGTTGCGGGCGGGATGGCCCGGCACCGTCGCCGGCACGCCGCAGCGCAGCGGTCAAGGTTCGAAGACGGCCGAGAGGCCGCGAGCGCGCCAGCGGCGCGCGCAGACCTTGACGGCGAGAACGGTGTGCCACGCTGAAGGAGCCAGCTAGCCAGCCACTCACTCACATCACGGCCTCTTTCTTCTTTCTCCCTGATGCTGCCTTCCCCGCTTTCTCAGCTTCGGTGCGCGCCGGTGATCGCTCGTTCGCACACGCCGGGCCGTCGGTGTCGCTGAGCCCGCCGCCAACCCGGACCGCCTCGCACCCCGTAGCCCGTGGCGGCGGCTTGTCGATAGCGGGCCAGCGCGCAGACGCCGATTCCATCCGGTCTGCAACGCGCCGGCATTTCTCGCACCGGTTGTGCGAGAAATCGCACACGCGCAAGACTGGCGCGCCGCCCGGCGATCGGTAGCCGTCTCGGCCAGAGCCGAAGGTTCGCGACGCACGCGCGCCATGGACGCGCGTGACGGCCGGCCTCCGGGCTGGAGGTCCAGCACGGAGCGAGGCGGCCGGCGGCCTGCGCCCGCGCGGCATCCAGCGAGATACCCGAGGTCCTCGCGCCGTCGCACAGGACGATAAGGAGCTCGAGCATCGCCGAACGAAGTCACCAGGATCCTGAGCGCCTTGGGCGCAGGATCCATCGGCCGAAGATCGGCAAGCCAGCTCGCCTGAAGGCGATCGTGTCACGAGAGTGGCGCGAGCACCGGCATCTCCCGTCCCACGATGAAATCGCAGGCCTCGCCGGCAAAGCGCATGGCCGTGAAGATCGCGCTGCGGTCATGGCGCAGCACCTCCAACCAGTCCGCGAGAGGGTCCGCATGGCCTTCGACGACGGCGCCGACAAGCCCGCAATGCCCCATCAGCAAGACCGCACCGAGTTCGGCCACGAGCGCCTCGAACGCGCAAGCGGCGTCGCCGAAGCGCGTGCCGAACTCGCGATGCAACCGCTGCGGATGTCCGCTCCAGTGCACCAGTTCGTGCAACAGCGTCGCCCCATAGTTCTCGCCGCTTGCAAATCGCTTCGGCCACGGCAACCGGATCTCGTCGAACTCCGGCACATACGCTGCGCGTTCGAACCCATGGCGAAGCGTTGCGTTGCAGCCACCGACCAGCCGCAACACCCTTTCCATCGCCCCGTGCTCCGCAGCCGAGGGGCCTGCGGCAGCGACTGCCGGAGGATCGAGGCGCTTCGCCGGGAGCCCGTCGACCTGCGCGACATTGAACAACCAGAATGGCCGGCATTGCAGGAGCCCGTCCTGTAACTCGGTGTGCGGGTCTCTATCGCCGCGGCCCCCCGTCCGCTCGAACTGCGCACACAGCACGCCGCGCTCGCCCTTGCGCACCTGGGCGCCAAGAGCCTTGGCCTGCCTGTAGGTCAGCCACAGCGGCACCTCGTAACCCTGCACGATCGCCGCGTCCCACAGCAGCAGCGCGTTCACGCCCCGGTAGGACCGCCCGGTGCCGGCATTGCGCGGCGCCCCGCGCGTCGCGGCCTGGACCCAGCGCGCACGACACACGTGTTCGCCCTGCGCCAGCATCGCCATGATCCGGTCCGTGATCACGCGCCGGACATCCATGTCCATGCCCACGCGCTTGCCCGAACGCCGCCAGGCGCGCCCCTCATTTGATTCACCTGCCGTGGGAGAGTCCTCGGGGGGCACGGGGGGAACGCCCGGGGTCTTCGGATCCGGCACCACGGCCGGAGCGGGCACGACGCAACGAGAAGAGCGAGAAGTGCGAGAAGACGTGGCCATGGCGAAGCCTTTCTGCGGCGCATGCCGCGATGGTGGAAGGAATCTGCTGTCGGAGCCGCCTCGACGCAAAGCCGGCAAGGGGCCAGCGAGACGGTCCGGGGCCCGCCCGCAGGCCGCAGCCGAGCGTCGCGAGGACCGGGCGAGGACGGGGGCAGCGCCTTCACCCTGGAGCGGGGAGCGACCCGCGCCATGCGTCGATCCAGAGGCGGGACGACCGCAGACCGACCACCGACAGCGGGCACAGCCACAGCCACGGCCAACGAGACCACACGCCATACGCATCGAGCGCCTTGATGCGCCTGCCGGCGCACGTGCGCGCATGCCGGGGCTCCGGCGGGTCGTAGCGGACAACCGCGCCCGTCGCCCCGGCGTCGACGTTCCGCCATGCGCCGCCGGAACGAGACACGGCAGGCAGGAAAGAAAGTGCGCCGCTTCGCAGTCACGAAACGGCGCACCGAGGACCTCAAGGGATCCTCAGTCCTCCTCGGGCCCGACCATCGCCTGCAGCTGCTCGATCACGCCCGGCTCCACGAAGACGCAGGGCACGTCGGGCGCCAGCGCAACGTGGGTCACCCTGGCGAGGGCCTCGCGCTTCAGGTGCGCCAGCCGCCCTGTACGCCAAGCCTGTTCGGGCCGCATGTGGTCCTGGTCCGCCGGCACACCGCTGCGCTCGGGGTCGCATTCGATGAGTGCGACGAAGCCCTCGTCGAAGAGCCTGCGATGCTCGCCGCACAGGCCCCACCCTGTCACCGTGTGACGCTGCATGCTCTGACGCAGGCGCCTTTCGAGCAGGATGCCGCCGGTATCGAAGTTCAGGCCGCATACCAGGCAGAGGTGCTGTTCCAGCGAAACGTGTGATTTCTCGTCCATGACGATCTCCGGTTGTCCGGGCGGAATTGCCCGCGGCCGGAACCCGCACGGCGCAGCGCAGCAGTCAGGGGTCGACGACGGCCGCCAGGCCGCCAGCGCCGCAGCGCGGCGCGCAGCCCTTGACGGCGAGAACGCCGTGCAACGCTGAAGGCCATAGCAAGACCGCCCTCCCCGTCCTGCTCCTTCCCCCCGCTTCCATCTCTCGGCTTCCATCTCTCCGCATCCCCGCAGCGCAGGACGGACACATGCACCGCATGAGCCGCCCGGACCGGATCGCTTCAGGGGCGCCGAAGCGCCCCCGCGGCCGCCCTCAGAGCAGGCCGCGCTCGGCCATCGAGGCCACCCGGTTCGCGCCCACCACGATGTGGTCGAGCACCCGCACGTCGATCAGCGCGAGCGCCGACTTCAGCGCCTGCGTCACGGCCAGGTCCTCCCGCGACGGCTCCACCGCGCCCGATGGATGGTTGTGCGCCAGGATCACGGCCGAGGCGTTGTGATGGAGCGCGCGCTTGAGCAGTTCGCGCGGATAGACCTCGGTCTGCGTCACGGTCCCGCGAAACAGGTCCTCGAACGCCAGCAGCGTGTGGCGCGCATCGAGGAACAGCACCGCGAAGCTCTCGTGCGCCTGCCCCGCGAAGTGCAGCTTGAGGTAGTCGGAAACCGCGTACAGCGACCGGAACGCCTCGCCGGGGCGCAGTTCCTCGGCCAGCAGCTCCCGCGCCAGGCGCAGCCCGCACAGCAGCTGCGCGCATCCCGGCAGCGACGAGTCCCGCGCGAAGCACACCAGCCGGTGCAGCGAGCGGCCCTGCGCCGCGTACAGCCCCTCGGTATCGGCACCGAGGAACGGACGCAGCGCATCGAGCACCTGGAGCTCGCGCGCCGTGAAAGCGGAAGGCATGGAGGAAGAGGAGAAGGAAGAGAAAGAGGAAGCGTTCATGACGAACTCCTGTGGGTGACACAGGCGGGATTGCCTGCGAGACCCCGCCACCCCGTCGCAGCGCAGCGCTCAGGGCCGCCGCAGGCGCGCGGCACGCGCCGAGCACGCACCCACGGTGCGCGCGCAGGGCCTTGAACGCGAGAACGAGGGGGTAGCCTCAGGGCTCACAGGCAAGCCCTCCCCCACCCTGCACAGAGGTCACGTAGGAGCCCGCTGCCTCTGTTCTCCAGGCCCGGCGCATCGAGGAGGCCAACCAAACGTCCCTCTACGCCGGCCCGCACGAGGCGAAGCGAGACGGGACGCAATGGCGCATTACCGCAGCCAGGAGGGAGCAGTTTGGGTGGCCATGAGTGGGCGCTTTGCAGCCACCGAGGGCATTTCCTCAGTAATCCAGCCTCTTGGAGAGGAAATCCTGGCGCCCTCCTTGGCTAGAGGCCCGCGCTTATCGCGGCCTCTGCGAAGGCCGCAGGGGGCACAGGAAGGTGTGGGCCAGACATGCTTTTTTTGGGGGGCCACAACGCTGCGAAGGAGTCGGGGGAAACGGCTTGCCGAAGCAAGCTTTCCCTGCGCCGGCAAAGCGCCGCGCAGAAGCCTGCATCCAGCTCAAAAGGCTTGGGCATACGCGGCCTTTGGACGCCATAGAAATGGTGGCACCGGATTTTTCTTGCATCACGCGGGCGGCGATGCCAATCTGATCGGCATGAGCAGATTTTCAGAGCCCCCCAATTCCCCAGCCAAGCGGCCAGCCCTTTCCACCAGGGTACTGGCCGCTTCAGGATGCCAAGACACACACGTTTCAGTGAACTTGTACGGCGCGCCCTTGGCGATGCCGCAGCACGTGAGCGTTCATGGTCGGGACGAGATCGTGGCCGGCGCGACAGAGGAATTCCGGCGACTGCAGGGAGCGCAAACAGGCAAAGTCTTGGTCGACGCGCTGCAAGCTTCACCGCATCACGATATCGATCTGGTTCTTGCCTGCGCTGAAACCGCCCCTGTCCGGGGCGTTCGATTGTGAAAGCGGGTTGCTCGATACCGGCCGGGGCGCCCCGAATGAACGCACCAGTTTCTGCCGCAACGGGGGACAACTTGAGATTTGTCGGTACTGAAGGCTGACACCGTCAAGAGTCCAGTATCTATGCGGCCTGCAGCCGGATCCCGATTCCGGCCCCGGTTTGGGAGAGCGAGACACGATAGTGCTCGCTGACATTCCTGGACTTGTTCCGCATCGGCCCCGCAACGCGTTGCGCTTTTCCTGCTGGAAATAGCCGATGGCCTCAGTCGTGAATGGGCCGAAAGTAGCCCTTGATCTTGGTCTTATCACGAACAGCGATCTGGATGTGGCTTCGGTTGTCGAAACCTGCCATGCTTTCGAGAGGACCTTTTCCCCCATAGGCGGGACCACCCTCTCTAAACGCCGCCCGGACTGTATCGTAGGGCTGCAGCGGCGGCACTTCCCTTCCACGAGACACGTGGAGAAACTCGATCACCGCTCGATCCAGGCTTCGCCGAAACCCGCCATAGCCAGTGTTCTTCGGTACTTCAATCTGAGCGGTTTCCATCGCCTTCAGCATCACCCTGTGCGACACCTTCACCTCTTCGATGCTGTTGCGCGAAAGCAGGTTCAGACAATGGCCAAGCTCTATGACGGCGCCGATAACGAAGGGCTTGGTGATCTTTCCCTTGGTAATGTTTGGCTTGCTCATGCCAGCAATTGCCCACTCCATGGCTCGGAGGGGATCGTTCTCCCAGAAGTAGATGCCTCCACCCAGCCAGTCGTACTCGTTGGCACTTGTCTCAAGGTGGGGCACCTTGCCCTTGAGAACAGCTTCGCCTACAGATTTGTCACAGCCGTGGAATCCCAGCACCATGCTGGGCAGGCGCTGGTAATTGCTGTAGCCGGGGATGTCAGGCGGCTTTCTAGCCGCCATATACCTTCTTCAGGCGTCCAGTCGGCGTCGCGATCCCAGCGAGTTGCAGAAGTTCGAGCGCTTTCACCGGGGATTGCGTCACCGCCTTCTCAAGGCGGCGAACAGACTCGGCCATCTCGGGATCAGCCAAAGTGACGGGACGGCCCGTCTTTGCCACCACTCGAACCCAATCGGTACCATGATCCGAAACACGGCCACCGCGTGCTGGCGCACTGCGAATTTGAGCGTTTGGCTTGGTCATTTTGATTCTGATGAGTTAACGAAGCACTTTTCGGTGCATCGAAATTAATGACGCAATTTTGCCGGATTAGGTATTCCCATACCAGCGGAAAAAGTATCGCCTTGAGAAACTTTTTATATAAATTGAAGCTCAAAGTATTTCACATGCGAACTTTTCACCCCCCGCGGCGCGCCGTGCCACGTCGGTCGCTCGGACGCGCATCGGTTTCGAGGACATCAGGGCGTTGATGAACCTGCGGGTGCTCGACACCACTCCATCCACGCCCACCTCCGGATGAAGCAATCGCAGGAAGCAATATCAACTGAGATCACGCATCGGCTGTCGCGTCGGCTACTTGCGCACCTTCGCGATTTCCGCCATCAACTCCTTGACGGTGGCCTCGCCCACGGACGCCGAGTACTTGTCGATCACCGGCTTGACCTTGGCGCGCAGCCTGGCCATCTCCTCGGGCGGCAATTCCGACACGGTCATGCCTGCCGTCTTCAACGCATCGAGCGCGCTGTCGGCCGCGCCGCGCGAGGCCTGGCGCTGGAACACCGTCGCCTCGGCCGAGGCTTCGGTAAGGATCTTCTTCTCCTCGGCACTCATGCCATCCCATGTTTTCTTGCTGACCAGCAGCGCCTGCGGGTTGTAGATGTGCCGGGTCTGGGTGATGTGCTTTTGCACCTCGGCGAACTTGGACGACAGGATGGTGGTGTTCGGATTCTCCTGGCCGTCGACCGCCTTCTGCTCAAGGGCGGAATACAGCTCCGGGAACGGCAGCGGCGTGGCGTTGGCGCCCAGTGCAGCGAACATGTCGATGTAGATCGGCGACTGGATCACGCGGATCTTCAGGCCTGCGATGTCGTCCGCCTTGGTGATCGGCCGCTTGCTGTTGGTGACGTTGCGAAACCCCAGGTCCCAATAGCCCAGGCCATGCAGGCCCTTGTCCTCCAGCTTGGCCATCAGCTTCTGGCCGAAGGGGCCATCGGTGACCGCATCGGCTTCCTTGCCGCTGTTGAACAGGAACGGGAAGTCGTAGGCCGCGAACTCCTTCACCTGCGCCGAGAGGATGCCCGCGTTCAGCACCGTGAGTTCGACCGTGCCGCCCTGCAGCGCCGACACGGTCTGCAGGTCGCCGCCGAGCACGCCCCCCGCGAACAGCTTGACGGCGATCTTGCCGCCCGACTTGGCGGCCACCAGATCGGCGAACTTCTGCGCGCCCTGTGCCTGCGGATGGCCGGTCTGGTTCTGGAACGCGAACTTGAGCGTGCGCTCCTTGACCTGTGCGAGCGCACCTGGCGCGGCAAGGACAGCCGTGGCGGCCACCGCGGCCAGGAACAGCTTGCGAATCGGATCCTTCTTCATGGCGGTTGTCTCCTCGTTGGGGTTGGTCAGGCTCTCTTCTTGAACAGCGCCGAGGCGCCACTGGCGCGTGCGACTTCCTCGGCCGTGCCGAGCAGCGCCGGCCCCAGCGCTTCCATCCGATGCGGCGTCAGCCTGACGGCCGGTCCCGCGATGGTGACCACGCCGATCACCGCGCCGTGGACGGAGAAGACCGGGGCGGCCATGGCGGTCATTCCCGGCGCGAAGACCTCGTTGATCATGCTGAAGCCGCGCTGGCGGGCCGCCTTCACGTAGGCCATCACGGCCTTGAGCGTGGTGGGCGCCTTCGGGCCGAAGTCCTCGGGCTTGCCCAGCCCTTTCTTGGCCACCAGGGCCATCGCATCGTCCTCGCTCATCGTCGAGAGCCAGGCATGCCCCGCGGCGCTGCACGACAGCATCACCGACAGGCCCATGTCCGGGTCATAGCGCAGCCCGTGCGTGGCCCCTTGCGCCTTGGCCACGAAAGTCAGGTCTTCGCCGTCGACCACCGCCAGGCGCACCAGTTCGCCCGAGGCGGCGGCGAGCTGGTCCAGCAGCGGCTGGGCCACGTCCACGATGCCCGAATTGCTCAGGAACGACAGGCCGACGGAAACGAGCTTGATGGTCAGCACATAGTGGCCATCGATCGCGTTCTGCCGTACGTAGCCACACCGAATCAGCTCCGTGAGCAGTCGGTGCGATGCGCTCAGGGGGATCTTCAATTCACTGGCCACGGTGGACAGCGCAACACCCTGCGGGTGTTCCGCCAGGTATTCCAACACTTTGAAGCTGCGTCCCAGCATCTCGCTCATTTGATGTCTCCCGGTTCAATCGCGGCCAGCCGCCTGTCTCGACGGCATCACTCTATCAGATCGCGGGAAGGGATTTCCATAATGGAAAGATTTTCCGGAAAACCCAGAATCGCCGCAATCCGTCCTTTCTGCCTTCCTTTTGGAGACCTTCCGTGAAACTTCTTCGTACGCTTGCCGTCGCCGGCCTGTGCATCGGCCTTGTCGCCCCGAGCTGGGCCCAACAGGAACGGGTGATCCGCTTCGGCCATCTCAACAATGCGGACCATCCGGTGAGCTTCGGCGTGAAGCGCTTCGCCGAACTGCTCGCGGCCAAGAGCGGCGGCAAGATGAAGGTGCAGGAGTTCCCGGCCTCCCAGCTCGGCAACGAGATGCAGCAGCAGTCCGCGCTGCAAGGCGGCGTCCAGCAGATGTCGGCGCCGGCCACCACGTCGCTCGCGGGCATCGTCAAGGAGTTCGGCCTGGTCGACTTCCCCTTCTCCGTGAGCAGCTTCGCCCAGGCCGACGCCCTGCTCGACGGTCCGCTGGGCCAGGCACTCATCGCCAAGCTGCCCGACAAAGGCCTCGTGGCCCTCGGCTACTGGGACCTGGGGTTTCGCAACGTCACCAACAGCAAGCGTCCCATCGGCAGGCCCGAGGACCTCGAAGGCCTGAAGATCCGCGTCATTCCCAACCCCGTGTTCCTGGAGACCTTCAAGGCCTTCAAGGCCAACCCCGTGCCGATGCCGTTCGCGGAACTCTACGGCGCGCTCGAAGCCAAGGCGGTCGACGGCCAGGAGAATCCGTATTCGGTGATCCTGTCGAACAAGTTCTTCGAGGTACAGAAGTTCGTCAGCGCGACGAATCACGTGTATGCCGCCAACATCGTGCTGGTCAGCAAGAAGTTCTGGGACTCGCTGTCCCCCGCCGAGCAGAAGATGATGCACGAGACCGCCGACGAGGCGCGCGGCTATCAGCGCCAGGTCAGCCGGGCGGCGGCCCAGAAGGCCGTGGGCGAGTTGCAGGCCAAGGGCGCCCAGTTCAACGAGGTGAGCGCGGCCGAGCAGGTGCGCATGCGCGAGATCGCCAAGCCGGCGATCGACAAGTTCGCGGCCCAGTACGACCCCGCCATCGTCAAGCTCTACAACGACGAGCTCGCCCGCATCCGCAAACAATGACTGCTGCACGCCCCACCTCCATGAAGATCCTCGTCCTCCACGGCCCCAACCTGAACCTGTTCGGACGCCGCGAACCCCACATCTATGGCAAGACCACGCTCGCCGAGATCGATGCGCGGCTGCAGGCGCTGGCTGGCGAACTCGGCGTGACGCTGAAGACCCTCCAGTCGAACCATGAAGGCGACCTGATCGACTTCCTTCACGCGCACATCGACGACGCGCAGGGCGCGCTGGTCAACCCCGCCGGGCTCACGCAGCACGGCGTGCCGCTGCACGACGCGATCAAGGCCATGCCCTTCCCGACCATCGAGGTACACATGTCCAACATCGCCGCGCGCGAAACCTGGCGCGCCCACTCGATCATCTCGCCGGCGGTCAAGGGCACCATCCAGGGCCTGGGGCCCCAGTCGTACCTGGCCGCCCTGCGCGCGCTGGTGGAGATGCACAGGCAGACCGAAGCGCGGGCCGCCGCATGAGCCGCTGGATCGAGCGGTGCTGCCGCGGCATCGAGGCGCTGATCGCGGCCGCGCTCGCGGTGATGGTCGTGCTCGTCTTCGGCAACGTCGTGCTGCGCTACGGCTTCAACTCGGGCATCACCGTGTCCGAAGAGGTGTCTCGCTGGCTCTTCATCTGGATGACCTTCCTGGGCGCCGTGGTGGCCCTGAAGGAGCACGGGCACCTGGGCGTGGACATGGTGGTGCAGAAATTGCCGCCCCTGGGCAAGAAGGTCTGCCTGGCCGTCGGACATGTCGTCATGCTCTACATCGTCTGGCTGCTGTTCCAGGGCAGCGTCGCGCAGGCGCGCATCAACTGGGACGTGACCGCGCCCGTCACCGGCGCGTCGATGGCCATCGTCTATGCCTCGGGCGTGGTCTTCTCGGTGCTCGCCGGCCTGATCCTGGCGCTCGACCTGCTGCGCCTGCTCACCGGGCGCATCGCCGAGAACGACCTCGTGATGGTCCAGGAGTCGGAGGAAGCCGTGCAGCTGCAGCAGATCCTCGGCGCGAAGGACGATGCGCAGGGAGCGCGCCGATGACCATCCTCGTCTTCGTGGGCACCCTGCTGCTGGCCATGGCGATGGGCATTCCCATCGCGTTCTCGCTGCTCGCCAGCGGCGTGGCGCTGATGTGGCACCTCGACCTGTTCGATGCGCAGATCCTTGCGCAGAACGTGATCGGCGGCGCCGACAGCTTCCCATTGCTGGCCGTGCCCTTCTTCATGCTCGCCGGCGAGATCATGAACGTCGGCGGCCTGTCCAAGCGCATCGTCGATTTCGCGCTTGCGCTGATGGGCCATGTGAAGGGGGGCCTGGGCTACGTGACCATCATGGCCGGCTGCCTGCTGTCAGCGCTCTCCGGCTCGGCCGTGGCCGACGCCGCCGCGCTGACCGCGCTGCTGCTGCCGATGATGGTGAGCGCGGGGCACGACAAGGCACGCGCGGGCGGCCTCATCGCGGCCACCGGCGTGATCGGCCCGGTGATCCCCCCGAGCATCGGCCTCGTGATCTTCGGCGTGGCGGCCAACGTGTCGATCTCCAAGCTGTTCCTCGCGGCGATCGTGCCCGGCCTGCTCATCGGGGGTGCCCTGTGGATCACCTGGGCATGGCTGGTGCGGCGCGAGAAGATCGTGCCGCCGCCGCGCAAATCCTCGGCCGAGATCGTTTCGGCCTTCCGCAAGGCGCTGTGGGCGCTCATGCTGCCCGTGATCATCCTCGTGGGCCTGCGCATGGGCGTGTTCACGCCGACCGAAGCGGCCGTGGTGGCTGCCGTCTACGCGCTGTTCGTGTCGACGGTGGTGTACCGGGAAATCACGTGGAAGGATCTCTACGGCATCTTCGTGAGCGCGGCCAAGACCAGCGCCATCGTGATGTTCCTGATCGCCGCGGCCATGGTGAGCGCCTGGCTCATCACGGTGGCCGACCTGCCGTCGAAGGTCGTGGGCCTGCTGCAGCCCTTCATGGGCAATCCGGTCCTGCTGATGGCGGCGATCATGGTGCTCGTCATGGTCGTGGGCACGGCGATGGACATGACGCCGACCATCCTGATCCTCACGCCGGTGCTGATGCCGATCGTCAAGGCCGCGGGGATCGATCCGGTGTACTTCGGGGTGCTGTTCATCATCAACAACTCGATCGGACTGGTCACCCCGCCAGTGGGCACGGTGCTGAACGTGGTGGCCGGCGTCGGCAAGATCTCGATGGACGACGTCACGCGCGGCGTGGTGCCCTTCATGATTGCCGAGTTCGCGATCCTGTTCGCGATGGTCGCATTCCCGCAGCTGGTCATCGCGCCCGCGCGATGGTTCGGAGGCTAGGCGGTGGCGATCTGCGCTTCTTCCGGCCTGCGGCGGCGCGGCCGCATCCTCCTGTGCGTGCTCGCATTCCTGACGCAGTTGCCCGCGGCCGCGCAGGATCCCGAGCGCGAGGGGCTGCCCGAGCAGCGCCAGCCGCTGGCTTTCGTTTCTCCCACGGGTCTGACGCCGCTGCGCGGAAAAATGATCTTCAGCGCCTTCCATGCCGAAAGCGGGCAGGAGCTCTGGGTCACCGACGGCAGCCGCGCGGGCACCGCGATGCTCAAGGACATCCGCCCGGGCTTCCGGGGCGCCTTCCCCGCCGGCCAGACGGCGTTCAAGGGCCATGTCTACACCGCCGCCACCGATGGCGTGCACGGGATCGAGCTCTGGCGCACCGACGGCACCGCCGCGGGCACCGCCCTGGTGATCGACCTCCAGCCGGGCGAGGAAAGCGCGCTGCCGAGCGAGCTGACGGTGTTTCGCGATGCGCTGTACTTCGTGGCCAACGACGGGCGTTCGGGATTCCAGTTGTGGAAGACGTTGGGCAGCGCGCCCACCACGGTGCGCGTGTCCTCGATCGAAGCCGGCCCGCGCGCGCTGGCACGCCAGCTCACGGTGGCCGGCCAACGCCTGTTCTTCACCGCGACCACGCGCGAGCACGGCCACGAACTCTGGGTCAGCGAAGGCACGCCCGAGAGCACGCGCCTGATGAAGGACATCCGGCCCGGCCCCGAGGACGCGGGCATCCAGAACCTGACGGCGGTGGGCGACGAACTCTACTTCACCGCCCACGACGGCCTGCACGGGACCGAGCTGTGGAAGAGCGACGGCACGGCACGCGGCACACACATGGTGAAAGACCTGCGGCCCGGTCCCGGGCCCTCCCGACCGATGCACCTGACGGCCCTCGGCCGCGCCCTGTACTTCGCCGCCGACGACGGGGTGCACGGCCTCGAGCTCTGGAAGAGCGACGGCACCGAGGGCGGGACCACACTGGTGAAGGACATCCGCCCGGGACCCTCCGGCGCCATTGCCAGCCCGATCACGGCCATGGGCGGCCGGCTCTATTTCGCCGCCACTGACGGCACCTCGGGCGCGGAACTCTGGCGCAGCGACGGGACCGCCGCAGGGACCGCCCTGGTCAAGGACATCGCGCCGGGCGCGCAGAACGGATCGCCCGCGCGCTTCTCGGTCGTCGGCTCCCGCCTCTGGTTCTCCGCCAACGGCGGCAGCGCCAGCGGCGTCGAGCCGTGGACCAGCGACGGTACGCCAGCGGGCACCCGCGCCGTGGCAGACATCGCGTCGGGCGCGCGCCATTCCATGCCGCAGAGTTTCCGCCGCCTGGGCAACTCGGTCCTCTTCGTTGCAGACGATGGCAACGGCAACGAACGGCTGTGGGCGCACCGCAAGGACGCCCGGGTGGTCCTGATCGGCGATCCGCTCAGCCAGCGCCTGCGCTGATCCGCAGGCCGGGCGCGGGTTCGCCGGCGCCGCTGAAGGCCTGCGTGACCGCATAGTCGTGCAACGCCCGCGACATGGCTGCGGCGATGGCCGGGTGCGTGGGGTCGTGGCCGGCGCCCGCCGCCCACCGCAGGATGGCGCGCCCCTGCAAGGCATGCGCGAGCGCCCGGGCCCCCTGCGGCGGGCACAGGCGGTCCTGCGTGCCATGCACGATCAGCGTGGGGACCGTGGGCAATGCGACGCAGCGCTCCAGGAGCGCGGGCGCGCGCAGCCAGCACCCGTGCCTCAGGTAGTGAGCCTGCACGCGGTAGCGCGCCACCAGCCGCTGCAGCGTCGCGTCGTCGGGCTGCGGCGCGGGCCTTCCCGTGGCCATGCGTTGTTCCCACCCGAACCAGAGCGCGGCGATCCGGCACTGGCGCTGCGGCGTTCCGTGCGCGAGGACCTGCGCGATCACCTCGGTGATCGGGCATTGCCGCTGCCACGCCTCGTTCCACAACGCGCGCCATTCGGGGTCACCGTGGCGTACCGCCTGCGCGAAAAAACCGTGGATGTCGCCGCCGCGCGCCAGGAACACGTTCCTCAGCAGCAGGCCCGCCACGACGCCGGGCTGGTCCAGCGCATGGGCCAATGCGAGCGTGGCGCCCCAGGAGCCGCCCACCACGAGCCAGCGCTCGATGCGCAGGTGATCGCGCAGGCGCCGCAGGTCGTCAAGCAGATCGGCGAGCGTGTTGGCCGTGATCGTGCCTGCCGGCGTGCTGCGCCCCGATCCTCGCTGGTCGGGACAGATGATGCGGTAGCGCCGCGCATCGAAGTCGCGCCGCAACACCGGCGAGCCGCCCGAGCCCGGTCCGCCGTGGAGCACGAGCGCCGGCAGGCCCGCCGGATCGCCATGCTCCTCGACATGCATGACATGTCCGCCGTCCAGCGGCAGCCGGTGAACGATCGGACGAGGACCCTGCGTCACACGCGGGTCCGCTCAGCCCTGCGCCCGTGCATTGGCGTCCGTGCGAAAGACCAGTTCGCCCGACCGCCTGGCGCCCGGCACGAAGCGAAGCGGCGCGCCGCCGTTGTCGCGCACGTCCGCCGCGGCCGCGGCCGCGACCATGGCCTCGACCTGCGCGTGGCGCGGACTCTTCGGGCAGACCGGGTCGGTCGAGGCCGCATCGCCGGTCAGCAGAAAGGCCTGGCAGCGGCAGCCGCCATGGTCCTTGTCCCGGTCGTCGCAGCTTGCGCAGGTGCTGCTCATCCAGCCAGTGCCGCGGTAGGCACCGAAGGCCGGACTGTCGTGCCAGATGCTGCGAATGGCGTGCTCGCGAATGTTGGGGAACTCCAGCCCGGGCAGCATCCGCGCACTGTGGCACGGCAGGGCCACGCCGTCGGGCGCCACCACCAGGAACACGCTGCCCCAGCCGGCCATGCAGGGTTTGGGCTTTCCCTCGGCATAGTCGGGCACCACCCAGAGGATCTTCATGCGTCCCGCCAGGCGCGGCCGGTGCGCCTCGACCACCGCTTCGGCGCCCGCCAGCGCTGAGCGCGAAGGCATCAGCATCTCGCGGTTGCGCCATGCCCAGCCGTAGTACTGCACGTTGGCCAGCTCCAGGAAATCCGCCCCCATGGACTCGGCCATCTCGATGATGCGCCCGACATGCGGCAGGTTGTAGCGGTGCATCACGCAGTTCAGCACCATCGGATAGCCCAAGTCCTTGATCGTGCGGGCCACGCGCTGCTTCAGGTCGAAGGTGCGCGTGGAGCTCAGGAAGTCGTTCAGCTCGCGGCTGGAATCCTGGAACGACAGCTGGATGTGATCGAGGCCGGCCTTCTTCAGCGCCTGGGCGCGCTGCGGCACGAGGCCCACGCCCGAGGTGATCAGGTTGGTGTAGAAGCCGAGCTCGTGCGCGGCGGCGACGAGCTCCTCGAGGTCCTCGCGCACCAGCGGCTCGCCACCCGAGAATCCCAGCTGGACGGCCCCCATGGCGCGCGCCTCGCGGAATACGCGAATCCATTCATCCGTGTCGAGTTCGTTGCCATAGCGCGTGTAGTCCACGGGGTTCGAACAGAAGGCGCAGTGCAGCGGGCAGCGATAGGTCAGCTCCGCGAGCAGCCACAGCGGCGGCTTCACAGCGGCCGCACGGGCGCGCTCAGCGGATCCAGTGGCGTCCACGGGCCTGCTCCAGGAATTCGAGCACGTCGGCACGCAGATCGGGTTCGCCGAAGGTGCTTTCCAGGTCGGCCACGAGCGCCGCGACCGAGGTCTTGCCGTCGCAGCGCTTCAGGATCTCCGCCGCCGGCTGGTTCAGCCTGATCATGCCCTCGGGGAACAGCAGCACATGGCACTGCTGCGCCTCTTCCCATTGCATCCTGTACATCGTGCCGAGTTCCGGCTGCGCGCTGTCGGTCCATGCGCTCATGGCTGCTGCTCTTTCGCAAGGTCGTCGGGATAGGCCTTCTCGATCGCGTCGAGCATGGCCCAGAGGATGTCGAGCTTGAAGCCCAGGATCTGCAGGGCACGGGCCTGTCGTTCGCGCGTCGTGCACCACTGCATCGCCACCTCCAGGCCGTGCTCGACATCGCGGTCGGCCAGCGGGATGCGGCTGCGGAAATAGTCCAGGCCCGAGGTGTCGATCCACGGATAGTGCGTGGGCCAGCCCGCGAGCCGGTCCTTGTGGATGCGCGGCGCGAACATCTCCGTCAGCGAGGAGATCACGGCCTCCTGCCAGGGCGCCGTGCGCGCGAAGTTGACGTACGCATCCACGGCGAAGCGCACGCCCGGCAGGACGAGCGCGTGCGACTCCAGCACATCGCGGCGCAGGCCGGTCGCGAGGCCCAGGCGGGTCCATATCTCGATGCCACCGGCATGGGCGCCTTCGTGGTCGCCGTGCCCGTCGTGGTCGAGCATCCTCACCACCCAGCGCCTGCGCGTCGCGCGATCGTCGCAGTTGGAGAGGATCGCTGCGTCCTTCACGGGAATGCGGCACTGGTAGTAGAACCGGTTCGCCACCCAGCCCCGGACCTGGAAGGGTTGCAGTTCGCCGGCGTTGAGCCGCCGGTTGAACGGATGGTGGCTGTGGTAGCGCGACTCCATCGCGCGCAGCTGCGATTCGAAGATCTGCGGCGGCCAGGGCTCCTGCTGCATCTGCTGCCGTTGTTGCTGGTGCGTCACGCGTCAGATCTCCAGTTCCATGCCATCGAAAGCCACCTCGATGCCGCGGCGCACGAGCTCGGCGCGTTCCGGCCCGTCTTCGTCGAGGATCGGGTTGCTGTTGTTGATGTGGATGAGCACTTTCCTGCGCGCGGCGCAGGCGTCCAGCGCCCCCAGCATGCCCGGGCCGTGCGGCCCGTCGCATTGCGGCAGGTGGCCCATGTCGGCGGCGTGCTTCTTGCCGAGGCCCGCCGCGACCATCTCGTCCTCGCTCCAGAAGGTGCCGTCGACCAGCACGGTGTCGCAGCCGTCGAGGCACCGGCGCTCGGCCTCGCCCACGCGTGCGAGGCCCGGTGCATAGAACAGGCGCCTGCCACTGGCCGGGTCTTCGATCATCACGGCCGCGTTGTCGCTTCGCGCCTCGGCCTGCCGGCGCGGCGAGTAAGGGGGTGCCTTGCCGGGAACCGGCACGGCCTGCAGGCGCAGGCCGGCGATCTCGTGCCACGCGCCGCCGCCGGGCGCGAGCGGCATCGGGTGCCAGTCCACGCCGCTGTAGCTTTCGAGCGCCTTCAACAACGGCAGGCTGCCGGTGAGGTCTTCATGCGATTCAGGCGTGCAGTAGAGCTGCAGCCGCGATCCCTCGCGCAGGCTCAGAAGCCCCGCGACATGGTCGATCTGCGAATCCATCAGCACCACGGCCTCGATCGCGGAGTCGCGCAGGCCATGGCGAGGCCACAGCGCCGGCGAGGCGCGCAGCTGTGCGCCGATGTCGGGCGAGGCGTTCAGCAGCACCCAGCGTTCGCCATCGGCCGACACGGCAATCGAACTCTGCGTGCGAGCAAGGGCCCGGATCCGCCCGGTTCGCTGGCCGGCGCACAGGCGGCAGTTGCAATTCCATTGAGGGAAGCCACCGCCCGCTCCCGAACCAAGAACCAGAATCTTCATGGGCACAAGAAAAAGACGGCACCGGCGCGAAGCCGGTGCCGTCGGGGGCCGCGCTCAGCGCGCGGAGATGTACATCGTGATCTCGAAGCCGAAACGCAGTTCTTCGAACTCAGGCTTGCACCATTTCATCGCATTGCTCCTTCAGTGGTTGAGGGTTAGGAAACGGAATCAGTACACGACGATCTTGCCCGTCGGGCGCGGGCTATGGCAGTCGTTGTAGAAGTATTCGCCCGGCATGTCAAAGGTGTGGATCGCGGACTGGCCCGGAGCCAGCCTGAAGTCGAACCGGCCTTCGAAGAACTGCGTGGCGCAATGCGTGTTCGCATTGGTCCCCGGATTGGTGAAGGTCACGGTGGTGTTCGCCGGCACGCGCATGAAGGTCGGCGTCATGGCATTCACGGCCGTCGATTCGGTGGCGCCCGGCTCGTTCGCGGCAGTCTGCACGCGCGCCAGGAACACCGTGTACGGCGTCGGCAATGCCGCGCCTTCCACAGCCGCCCCCGACACCGGCCGGCGCACGACGGGCGGCACCGGCGTGGGCGCGGGCGCGACGGAGCCGCCGACCTTGAAGGCCCACAGACGGTCGCCGCGCGGTGCCGAATCGCCGTACGGGATGCCCGTGCCGCCCGAGAACACCGCGATGTACTGCTCGCCATCGATCTCGTAGGAGACCGGGCTGGCACTGATCGCCGCGCCGGTCTGGAAGCGCCACAGCTCGCTGCCGTCCTGCGCATCCAGGGCCAGCAGGTTGCCGTCGGGCTGTCCGATGAACAACAAGTCGGTGGCCGTGCTCAGGATGCCGTTGCCGTGCGCCAGCGAATACGGCATCTGCTTCTTCCACTTCACGAGGTTGGTGCTCGGATCGACCGCCACGACCGCACCGGTCATGTAGGTGCCCGGCGGACGCAGGCCGTTGCTCGATTCGGTGAGCGAGTGCGCCGCCGACACGTAGCCCATGCCCGTGTAGACCAGG
Organism: Variovorax sp. 160MFSha2.1; assembly: GCF_048305075.1. NCBI lineage: Bacteria > Pseudomonadati > Pseudomonadota > Betaproteobacteria > Burkholderiales > Comamonadaceae > Variovorax > Variovorax sp. 160MFSha2.1. The sequence goes on along the minus strand of NZ_CP157625.1, from coordinate 262,899 downwards.
CCCGTGCGCTGGCTGAAGGACTGGTGGTTCCAGTTGGCACCGCCGCCGTGTCCCGGAATGGAGAGGATCGGCACGTCCCAGTGCGCGTCGTAGAGGCAGCCCTTCACGTAGTTCGGGACCGCGCGGTTGGGATCGCCGGGGATCGTCGTGCCCAGCGGCTGGTCCACGATGCAGGTCTCGGTCCAGGCGCCCTGGCGCGGGAAGGGCTGGGTCGGCCAGCTGGCCTGGCGGGCGTCCTGCTTCACCGGCACCTCGTCGATGCCCAGCGGCGCGCTGCCATCCTTGCGATCGAGGATGTAGTACATGCCCGTCTTGCTGCCGTAGATCACGACCTTGCGGTCTTTCCCGTCGATCTTGACGTCGGCGAGCACGGGAGACATCACGTTGTCCATGTCCCAGATGTCGTGGTGCACGGACTGGAAGTGCCACTTGTATTCGCCGGTCTTGAGGTCCAGCGCGACGATCGAATTGGCGAACAGATTCAGGCCCGGACGCGTGGAGCCGTTCTGCGACGAACCGCCGCGCACGTTGCCGAAGGTCCAGTAGACCAGGCCCAGTTCGGGATCCACCGCGGGATGGATCCACGGGGTCGCACCGGTGCGGTCGGATTCGGCGGCGCCGCCCCAGGTGTCGTAGCCGATCTCGCCGGCGCGCGGGACTCCCCAGAACGAGGTCAGCACCTTGCCCGTCAACGCATCGGCGGAGAACGCCGCACCGCGGTTGCCGTCGTTGGTGCCAAGGTAGAGCCGCTTGTCGTGATAGACGAGCGCCACTTTCTGCAACGCGCCCTGGTAGTCGGGGTCGGTGCTGCTGCTCGGGTACTGCTTGATCCAGGCGATGGCGCCCGTGTCCGTCCTGAGTGCTACCAGGCGGTTGCCGGTGGCGACGGTGAACACCAGGCCCAGGTCCTTCGCGACCGCCACCCCGCGGCGGGTGATGGCCCCGTAGGGCGTGGTCCATTTCCACTTCGTGAGGCCGGTCTTGCCGTCCACCGCGATCACGTTGCCCAGCGCGGACTCGATGTAGAGCACGCCGTCGACCGCCACCGTCGTGCTCTGGTTAGTGCCGGTGGTCATGCCGCCCTCGATCTGGTTGACCCAGGCGCCGCCCAGCTGGCCGACGAGGCCCTTGTTGATCTTGCGCAGGCTGGAGTAGTTCTGGTTGCCCAGGTTGCCGCCCACCTTGGGGAAGTCCTTGTCGCCGGCCGTGCAGCACTCGGACAGGTTGGCCGCGGGCGCGGCGGCCGCCGGCGGCGATGCCGGTGGCGGCGCGCTCGATGCCGGCGGTGGCGCGGGGGCCGGGCTGATGGGCACCACCGGCGCGCCGCCGCCGCTCGAACCGCCACACGCGCCGAGCAACAAGGGGGATGCGAGCACGCCACAGGAAACCAGCAGCGTGACCAATGATCTTTGTTTCATGGATGTCTCTACCTGGTGAAGTTGGGAAACGGATGTGCGCGAGGCCGCACGCACCACAGGCAGGGCGCGGTGCGCGAAGCTGGCCTGGCAGCCAATTGCTCGATCGTTATTCGGTGCAGAAGGGCGTGAGGCCCATGGCCGACTTGACGCCCTGGACCACGAGCTTCTGGAATTCGATGGCCCCCACGCCCGACAGGTCCGCAGTGAACGAGTGGGCGTTGTGCCCGAGGGTCGTGAGCCATGCGCGGCCACCGTCGTAGTACTGGCACCAGGCGACCGGATGGAAGTCCGCATGGCCCGGATGCGGCGCCGCGGTCAGCGGCTTCAGCGTCGAGGTGTCGACCTTGGCCAGGAACTTCACCTTCGTGGGGAAGGGCATGAGGTTGTACCACTCGTCCTGGAAGGAAAAACGCTTGGGCACATCCTTCGTCGACGGGTCGTCCGAGACGATCTCGACATCACCGGCACGGTTCGGCCCATGGTTGTAGAAGTTCGCGTTGCCGAGCAGGCCTTCGTAGTAGGGCCAGTTGTATTCCGCACCGAACGCGTTGTGCAGGCCGACGAAGCCGCCGCCGCGGCGCATGTAGTTGCGCAGTGCGGTGCGCGCGGCGTCCTGGCTCGTGCTGACCGCGCCGTTCCACAGCGTGTCACGGTTCGAGCTCGCGAAGATGATCGCCTTGTAGTTGTTGATGCGGCTGCTGAGGACCGCCACGTCTTCGGTCCAGTCGACCGTGATGCCTTCGGCCGACAGCATGCGCACCAAGCCGGCCTGCATCACGTTGTCCGGGTTCATCACCGGGTTCAGGCCAGCGCCCATCGGCGTGCCCAGCACGGCATGACGCGGCCCCGCCGTGCGCGAATAGACCAGCACCCGGTCCGGCGTCGAAGCAAAGGCGCCCCAGTCGTTGTAGCACTTGGGATTCGTTCCCCTGCAGACGTTGTAGTAGGTGTCGAAGCTGTCGTCGGGGGCTTCGGCCACCGGGTCCGTGGGCTGGACCGGTGTTTCTCCCGCGGGCTCGGTCGGGTTGCTCGGTGCTGTCGGCGACACGGGAAGTGCCGTGAGCGGCACCCCTCCCCCGCCTCCGCTTCCTCCTCCGCATGCAGTCACGGCCAGCGTCACGGCCGCCGCCAAGGCGAGCCGGAGAGTCAATGATTTGGCAAGTTCCAAGGGAGTCTCCTCGTTCTGATCGATGGCGCAGAGTGCGAGCGCTCTGCCGATGCCGGCCGGCCGTGTCCGCTGCGGCGGGGCTGACCGGAGGCGATCATAAGAATTTTATGGAAAATATTTCCATAATGGAAATCCCTTCCTATTTCAGACGGATGAAGCCACTCCCCCGCTTTGAACAAGTAATGGACGCCGGCCGAAAGCCGAGCCGGTTGCGATCAACGACCGGATGTATCTGGTTCGGACCAGTCCCCAGGGAGCCACACGTCCCCTGGCGCATTTATGAAAACTTCACCCCAACGCAAGGCCCAAATCGCTCAACGGCTCGCGGCAATCAAGGCCGCGTGCCGATGACTGGGCGTCGGGGTGCCCTCGTCACCGAACGTCCCGAGACCTTCTTCGATATCCCTGTGCTTGGGATTCACGGTCACACGCATCAGCAGTTCGACTATCAGGTTCGGTCTTGCCGGGTGGTGTGCAACCCCCAGGGCTACGTGAACTGGAGCGGCAGGATTGAGAACAAAACATTCGATGCCGGCTTGGTAAGCGGCGTTTGAGTTGCAACGTCCACCAGCGATTTGAGGTCGCACAGATGCCTCGATCACTAGAGTTGCACGGTTGGGCTCGAAGAGCGCCCCATCTCCATCCGGCAGAACATGTCGCTGACCTAAATCATGGCGCTGACCAACTGCCAGAGCGTGGCCAGTTTGGGGGGCTACTTCCGCTCCGAAGCCAGTCTCGCCAGCGGCATCGCCCGGCTTTTCGACGATAACGCTGACTGAGCTCGGCCATACACAGATCGCTCATGCACCCGATTCTCCTTGCCGGTGCCCAGGAGGAGCACGCCATCACGTCCAGTACGAACAAGAGAACTTCGTGGTCGGGCCTCGCCGAAGTTTCTCCCCAAGCACTGCACCTCTCCGTCTCCTGGAGGTCTATTCGCGATAACGCCAGGCTCGCTTGGCGGACATGCGCTCTTCGAGCAATTCCTCGTCCGTCAGATGGAGCAAGGTGTAAACACCCTCGGAAAATCTGATCGAATGTTCTTGGACTTCAAATCGATCCTCGGTAATCGATTCGAACCATAGTTCCGCGGGCATCTTTCCTTGGTTCTTCGTAGTCGCTGCTCCAGCTAGTAGCAAATCGCTGGCATAGCTGTCGCTTTCAACCTGCCGCTTGAGCCATAAATGCTCAGGGACACGGCGAGAGCGTGCGGACCACCATCTGCCATCGCCAACGCCGTTGAAAATCAGGACGACTGGTTCTCCGGACAACTCCGCGAAGCGTATGGCAGCGGCCGGAAAGCTGACCTTGAACGCTGCCCCCAGGTCGCTTATGAGTGCCAGCGACACCCCGCTCTTGCGAGCCTTGATGGCTTCCTTGAACATGTCGCGAGGCATCATGAGTGACGAAGCGTAGTCGTCGGCTTCTCGCTCCTTACTTTTCTCGACCTTATCCAGAGCCCTTTCCTCGACTCGGCACGAGAAGCTCTGGCCGTGGTGCTGCTCCCAGTGCCCGATCTCGTGCGCGATCGAAAAGCGTCGACGCTCCGGGGATATACCGGTTGTCACCGTAACGATCCCTCGATTTCCAACGCCCACCAAGCTGGCTTCGCAGCCAGTCATCGCTCGATCACGCACTTGCAAGCCCGCTTCGAAGGCGATCACCTCAAGATCGATGTCGTCAGGGCTGTCGACGTAGCAACGCGCCAGGAGATCTTCAGGTCGTCGCATGGTTGTTACCGATTCAATTCCTCGATCTGCCAATACAAGTCCAAGACCTCCTCTTCGCTCATATTCTTAGGATCACGGTTACGTGCGGCCAGCGTCAGGCGCCCGTCGTTGGCCGCCTGCATCTGTGCAATCCGCTGGCGCGCAAGCTCCACCGATACAGTCTGATCGCGCGGAGCCATGGCCCGGTCACGCGCAGAAACCATCCGTTCGCGTAGCTGCGCACGGTGCAGGGCCCGCGCTTGGGCAATGCCGTCTTCAATGGCCTTCTTGCCCTTCTGTGCTGCCGTGGCAGGGTCGAGACCCAGTTCCTTGAGCTCTGCGTCGATTTCGCTCTCGCTCATCGCCATCAGGTCTTCAAATGCGGCTTGCCAGACGTTGGAAAGCTGCTTCCGTGCGTCAGGCTTTGTCATTCATCTCTCCTGTAGCTGGCCAACCGGCGAGCGATTAAGCGCTGCACGGAGGCGAGTTGGGCTTGGTCCAGGCCGGAAGCCTCCGCCAATGCGGCACCTTTGAAACCTTCGGACCGGCCAATCACGACCAATTGGGCATCCTCTCGGTCAGCGAACAAGCTCAATATGGCATCCATTTCCTGTTTGAAGACCAGTTCCCGTTCGGGGCTGGCTGCCTGTGCATTTTCGGGGATGGTAATGACCTCGAGTGGGTCCTGCGTTTTCCCATCGTCATCCATTCCAATCAAGTCCTCGACACTGATCTCGGGCTTTCGGGCACGCCGCTTGTGCCAGCTTGAAGCAATGCTGCGCATGATGCCGAACACGTTCACGTCGATAGGCACCTTACGGCTCAACGTGCGCCGCCCCGCGAGGATTCGCACGACTGTCTCGCGCAGCAATTCCTCTGGATCAACAGGCAAGCCCTTGAGCAAGCTCGCCGCCCAAAGCAGCCATCGCTTCTGATCAGCGTTACTGGCCATGTTGCCGTCGATCCACTGCTGGAAATCTTCGGCCGTCCATTCGCCCTGCGCATTCATCGCATCTTTGTTGTTCCCAGTCACACCAATTGCTCCTTCCGGCGCTGATCTCGGACATCTCCCGCGGCCGCCATCCGTCGACCACGACAGCAGCATAGGACACGTGGATCACAACCGCGTCCCCCATTCGAGGGATGGGATGGGGCTGCCTCAAGGCAGCGGCCTTGGAGCATTTCCTGGGAATGGGAAGGCGCTCATCCGGGGAGGAATCGAAGTTCTTCTGAGCGATGTCACAAAAAGGTTCGCACCGGAGCATTTGAAGGTATGGGGCACGGATTTCCCTGATACCGACCGCCCCTCAACCACCCAGAAAGGGTTTACCCTATGAATGAGAAGCACGATCCCAAGCCGAAGACTTACAAGTTCTTCGTGGGCAACGAAAAGTTCGAAACCGACCAGCCCGCCTTGACGGGCGCACAAATCAAGGCCTACGTGGCCAACGTGCCCCCCGGAACCAAGTTGTCACTGGAAGGTCATGGCAACGATCCCGACCAGATCATCGCCGACGACCAGCTGGTTTCACTGGACGAGCAGCGTGGTGGCCCGCGCCGCTTCACCCTGGTGCCGCCCGCCAACTTCGGTTGATGCACATGGGGCCGATCGACATCCACCTGGACCGCTTGCGCCAGCGCGAGCCTCAAATGCTGGTGCGCCAATTGCCGGACGGCAGCCAGTTGGTCTCGATTCCGCAAGTCCCGCTACCTGCGGGCTGGAACAAGCCGCACACAACCGTGCACCTGTTGGCGCCGCAAGGTTATCCCTTTGCCCAGCCAGACTGCTTCTGGGCCGATGCTGACCTGCGTCTCAGTTCGGGCGACGTGCCGCAGAACTCTGGCTTGGGCACACCGATCCCCCATTTCCCCGGCGAGCCGGCCCTCTGGTTCTCCTGGCACCTGCAGGTATGGAATGCGGCACGCGACGACCTGATGACCTGGCTGTCGGTAATCCGCCAACGATTGGCGCAGCCCGTATGAAGCAGGTCGCATTTCCTTGGGAGGCACTCGCCCAGTTGCATGCTGCCGCTCAGACGCAGGTGGTCGAGACTTGTGCTGTCGGTTTCGTGCACACGGCCGGTGGGTCGGTTGACCGGCCACGCTACACGGTACAGGGCTTGCTGCTGGCGCCTGAGAACGCTTACCTGGAGCGCCGTGCCGGACGTGCGTCGCTGACTCCAGAGTTCATGCTCGAAACCGCGAATCGCGCGCGAACCATTGGGGCGGGCGTCATCTTGTTGCACACGCATCCCGGCGCGAGGCCGCTAGAGGGGTTCTCGCAAGTGGATGACGCCGGCGAGGCTGCGCTGGTCAGCTATTTCAAGGCCCGAATTCCGGACCGCGAACACTTCGCGGCCGTCGTCACGGGTACGCGAGTACACCTGCGCGAATTGGGCGGCGGCATCGCGGCTTCCGCCCTGGCCGTTGGCCCCGCCGTGCGCGTCTATTCGGGCGCTGAGGGCTTCGAGGCGGATGATCGTTATGACCGGCAGATCCGTGCCTTCGGAGCCGAAGGACAGGCCGCGCTGAGCCAACTGACCGTCGCGGTGATCGGCCTCGGTGGGACGGGCTCAATCGTCGTGCAGCAGCTAGCCCATCTCGGAGTAGGGCGTTTCGTGTTGATGGACCATGACGTGGTCGACGTCACGAACCTGAATCGCTTGCTTGGAGCCACGCCAAAGGATATCGGCCTACCCAAGGTGCACGTTGCGGAGCGCGCGATCACGACGATCAATCCTTCCGCTATATGTGAGCCCCACGTCGGCGACATCACTTGCAGCGCGCTGGCGGCGAGATTAGCCGAGGTCGACTTCATCTTCGGCTGCACCGATTCGATGGCCAGCCGAGCGGTCCTCAACCAACTCGCCTACCAATACCTGATCCCCGTGATCGACATGGGTGTGGCCATCCGGGTCGAGGCCGATCGGTTGGCATCCGTCACTGGGCGTGCACAAATGCTGGCGCCAGGCTTGGGCTGCTTGGTCTGCGCCGACGGCATCGACGGCCAGCAGGTGCGCTGGGAGATGATGACTCCGGCACAGCGCAGGGCTGATCCCTATTTCGAGAACGCATCCGTTCCGCAACCTGCCGTGATGCCACTGAACGGCATGGTCACGTCGGCGGCAGTCGCCATGTTCCTGTCCGCACTGACCTCCTATCCCGGCAAGGCGCGACTATTGCACTATGACGGCATGCGCGGTTCGATACGGCCACAGCTGCTGTCACCGCGGCCGCACTGTATCGTGTGTTCGGCGGAAGGAGCACTTGCACGAGGCGACAGTTGGACACTGCCGGTACGCACATGATGCTTCACCGGCCTGAGCGTGCCAAAGTTCTGTGGCTGGGAGCGGCGCCGCAGCCGCCCCACCGCGCCGAGCACGCGCATCGGGGGCTGGCGTTGTGCGAAGTGGAACTTGAAGACTTCCGGTGTCGGGCTCTTGACCTGGCGCATTCTCGTGGGCTCGTGCTGTGCGCCATGCCGCCCAAGGTGTCGGCCGTGACGGCCGTGCTCGAATGTGTGGCCCACGCCCTCAACCATGGCCTGTATGTGGTCGTCATGCTGGCCGACAGCCTAGCCCACGGCTTCGTACAGGAAAAGATCGAGAAACTCCTCCCCAAGGGGCCGGCTCGCGACCGAGTGCAATACCGCATTGGCGCGACGCCTCCAGAGATAGCAGAGATTTTTGCACGCCACGATCCCGGGCCAGCAATCAATCAGGGACTCCTTATCCACAGGCCGGATGGTTTCTTGCTGACAGAAGCGCAGACGTTTCTGCTACAGCGCGCGTTCGCCGACTGCGATTCGGTGGCCTTGAGCCCGCTAACAGGCGGCCGTTCCGCAATGACAGTGCTGGTGCAGGCAACGCTGTCGAACTCTATGGCAGGCCCGCACCCTCTTCCGTTCTTTGCCAAGCTCGATCGTGCTACGTACATCGTCACTGAACGCGAGTGCTACGAGCGCTACGCAGACAGTCATATCGCCTGGCATCTGCGGCCCAATCTGCAGCCGAGACGCTGCATCGTGGGTACCGATCTTGGCATCCTCGTCGGTAGCTTCGTCACCCGATCCGAATCGCTTTGGGCGCTGATCCTGGAGGGCCGGGCCGGGCGCGCCATTGCCAACTTGTTCGAGGAAACCCTTTCAGGCTGGCGGGCCCCCGAGGCAGCGTTGCAGAGTGAAGTTGGCTCGATCGCGCCAGCGCTGTGCAAGGTGTTCGTCTATCAGAATGTGCGCAAGCGCTACTTGCAGGCCGCAGCCTGTCTCGGATTCGTGCGAGAGCCGCAAGCTGTCTGGGAGTCCTTCCTGAATCTGCCGACGCGGATCTGGCCAAAGGCTCCTGTGCATGGCGACATGCACGCAGACAACGCACGGGTGCGTGGAGAAGACACGATCATTATCGATCTAGCGAGAGTGGTCCTAGGGCCGCCCAGCGCGGACCCGGCGTGCATGGAGGTATGGATTGCCTTCCAGTTGCCGCCGTCCCAGTACGGCGTTGACGAAGGCCAATGGCTAGCAACGGTCAAGGAGCTCTTCGCCGTGCACCACGTGCTTACACCGCCAGCCGCTCCGCCGGACAGTTCGCTGCCGTGGTTGCGCGACGCGGTGCTGCAAACCAGGCACGTGGCGCTGGCCAGCAGCCCAAGCGTTGACTACGCCATCACGCTCGCACTGTATCTGCTGCGTCGCGCAATGTTCGAGCCGGACGCAGACGCACCGCAAGCCGACTCGACACGCCGCACCTGGGCTTGGATTCTCGGATGCCAATTGCTCGAGGGAGTCCAAGCCCTGTGCCTTGAATATCGTGAGGCCGCATGAAACAACGCGCCACATTATTGAACTTCCGCGGGCTCGTAGAACACCGGCACGATGCCGACGAGCAACTGGCCGCGCCCGGGAACGCCGTTCTGGTTCGCCGTGGCGTGGATCGTTCACTGGCTCTGCGATGCCCGGACGATTGCGGTGAAACGCTGACGATCAACCTGGACCGTCGAACCGGGCCAGCGTGGCGTGTATATATGGAGGGCCAATCGGTCAGCCTGTACCCATCTGTGTGGCGCCACACGGGTTGCAAGAGTCATTTCATCATCTGGCGATCGCGGATCTACTGGTGCGATTGGGATGATCCTTTCCTTCGGACAGGCGAAGACTTCGAGCAGCGAGTCTTGGAGGCGCTCACCGCGAACTGGCAACCTTACGCGACAGTGGCTGAGCATTTGTCTGCTGTGCCATGGGCAGTTTTGTCGGCCAGCTTGACGCTTCAGGCACGTGGCTTGGTGCAACGCGGCGGCGGAGACAACCAGCATTGCTTCCGCCTAGTTCACCAAGTGCCATAACGGAAGGGAACGCCTTATCCTTCAAAGAGCGTGCGAGGTTTGCATCGCTCGTCCTCGACAACCAGCCCGGCCAGCGGTAGTGACCTCCTCGGTCGGGGTGGACCAAGGGCCGATCGGCTGTGTTCGCCACCGTCTCGATGGCAGCATCCAGCATCGTGTTGACCAACTCAGCGTCCGGAGAGGTCCCAATGGTCCAGCTGACGACCATTCCATCGAAGCACTCGATCATGGGCGAGAGGTACACCTTGCCAGCCGGGATCTGGAACTCCGTGATGTCCGTGAGCCATTTCTCGTTGGGGACCGCGGCTTGGAAGTCGCGGTTGACGAGGTTCTCAGGCGCTGGACTGATCTCGCCCAGGTATGACGCATACCTGGGCTTCCTGGGCTTCGGAACAACCAGGCTTTCCTGCTTCATCAGCCGCTGCAACACCTTCTCGGAGATCGCCACGTCCTGCCGCTCAGGGATGCCTGCAGCCTGCGGTAGCCATAGCAGCGGTGGTTTGATTCGAAGATCTCGGTGATCGATTGACGTACCTCCAGGTACTTGTCGCCCACCGCTGAACGGGCCCGATGATAGAAGTACGAACTACGCGCAAGATCCAACTGTGCAAGGAGCTCTGGCAGGCCATAGTGCTCCCTGAGGGCGTCAATCAGCAGTGTCTTTCCCGGTTGGACAGGAGCTGCAGGTCGACGCGCCCAGGCCTTTTTTAACAGTTCGTTGGCCTTGTTCAAGAGATCCTGCTCAAGCAGTTGCCTGACTTCGCGGCGCAGGGACTCAACCTGGCGCTCGAGCTCGTCGCGCTCTTGAGATGGCGGCGATGGATTGGTGCGTTTCATGGATGCGGGTGCCTCACGTCCCAGAAGTTGGTTCTTCCCGTTGCACAGCGTTGGCCGGCACACGCCGAACTTGTCGGCTACAGCCTGGGCACTTTCCTCGCGCGTGCAAAGCTCCATGACTCCCGCTTGCCTCAGCTTCCCGGAGTACCTTCTTCGGCCCACGCTGCCAACGGCGGCCCTTCTGGCCTCAGGAGCGGCCTCGCGCACCCAAGCGGTCAGTGTCCCTCTTCCGGGGTAGCCCAATGCCCTCATGGTGGCAGCAATGCAGCGGTCGTGGGCGAGGTAGTGATCGATCGCTGCGTCTTTCTGTTCCTGCGAGAACTTGGGTCTGCGGCCCGCATAGGCCGCTGGCAAGTCGAGCTTCTGTTGGTATTCGTTGTACCAGCCCTTCAGAGAATTCTTTGTTGGATAACCGAGCTGGCGGATGGTGGGCCGCAGGCGTTTACCCAGCTTGATGTAGAGCTCAACGGCTCGAATCCGAGCTTCGTATGAATACATGAACTACCTTTTGGTAATCCAAGTCTTCGTCCGCACCCCCACTGGGTCCTTCTGGATGGAAATCAACAGCGAACAACCATTGCGCCGACCGCCTTCTTGATGCAACTGCGGCGGGCATCATCTCAGCCGTATGTCATCGTCGCTTGACGCGGTCCCGTTCGGCCCACTGCTGCCCCATCTGACGCGCATGCCGTTCCATTGCCTGGACGAGCCGCGGCACCCGATCGTCGGGGAGCCGGTCCTTGATGGCGGTGACGGCAAGGCCGGCCAGTACAGCCCCCTGCGGATGCCGTACGGGCACCGCCAGCGCACGCGTGCCGGGAACGACACCGGTTGGCGCGTAGGCGTAGCCGCGGCGCTGCAGCAGCCGGAGGCGCTGGCGGAGTTCGTCGGGCTCGATATGCAGCGCACGCAACCGACGCGTGTTGCGCTGGATCGTGGCTGCACGTTCCTCTTCGGACAAGCTGCCGAGCAGCACGAGACCGCTCACGCCAACGCCGAGTGGGCGCCGAGCGCCCACTTCTATCGATAGCACCTTGACGGCATAGCTGCCCGGATGGCGCGCCAGGCAGACCGAGTCGTCGCCATTGCGGATCGTGAGAAAGCAGGTCTCGCCCTCGGCCTCGGCGAGTGCCTGCAGGTGCGGCGCAGCCACCGCGCGCAGAGGAAAGCCCGCCGAACGAGCGAGGCCCATGAGCGACACCTCGCCACCGATCAGGTAGCGGCGCGTGGCAGCGTCCTGCTCGACAGCCCCCTCCTCCATGAGGACCTGCAGGAGCCGGTGCACCGTGGCGCGGTTCAGGTCGGTGGCCTGCGCCACGTCCAGCAGCCGCACGCCGTGCTCCTGCCCGGCGGCCACGATGCGCAGCACCGCCAGCGCCCGCCGCACCGACTGCGCGCCGGCGGTGGCGGGAGACTTGGAGGCTGCATCGGTCATGCGCGACGACCGGCTCGATCAGACCACCGACTTGGCGGTCTGCTGCATCCGCCGCAGCGTGACGATACGTCCTAGCGTGGCGTAGTTCGGTCCGCCGATGCGGCAGACCGGATCGAGCGCCAGGGTCTCGACCTTGCCTTCCTGCATCAGCCCATCGCGCAGGTGGAAGCGCGTGACCTCGCCGACGATGAACTCCGCGCCCGTCTCGCCGAAGGGAATGACCTGGGAGAGCCGGCACTCCATGGCCACCGGCGCGTCGCGCAGGCGCGGCACAGCCACCGTCTCGCTGGGCACGGTCGCCAAGCCCAGCAGGTCGGCTTCGCTCACGTCCTCGGGATGCTCCTCGCTGCTCTCGTGGATGGCGTGGAGTTGCGACGAATCGCCGATGTGCACCACGTACTCGCCGCGGCTGTGGATATGTGCGCCGGTGTCCTTGCGGCGCCCCGCCTTGCGGCCGACGTTCACGCCCAGCATCGGCGGCTTGTTCGACACGAAGGTGAAGCAGGAGAAGGGGGCGAGGTTGACTACGCCGGCGGGCGACAGCGTGCTGATCCAGGCGATCGGACGCGGCACCACCAGGCCGCTGAGCAGGCGATAGGTGGCTTCGGGGGTGAGGGTGTGCGGCTCGATCTGCATGGTCCGCATTGTGGACATGACCCCGCTCGGGCGCAAAGCCGGAAAGTCCACATCATGGACTTTTTGGCCATATAGGCGTTGCGAGCCACCGGCTGGTCTCCCTACAGTGGTGGCATTGCGAACGCTGCACGAACAGCCCAACGGAGACAAATCTCATGAATCGAATCAAGGCCCTCGGCCTGGCCGCGACTTTCGGCGTCGGCCTCCTGCTGGCCATCCATCCCGCGCATGCGCAGAACCCCGCCGCCTGGCCCGACAAGCCCGTGCGGCTGGTGCTGCCCTACCCGCCCGGCGGCAACGTCGACGGCGCGGCCCGCATCATCAGCGACCAGTTGCAGGCCATGTTCAAGCAACCCTTCCTGGTCGACAACAAGCCGGGCGCGGGCGGGCTGATCGCAGGTGAATTCGTCGCCAAGGCCGCGCCCGACGGATACACATTCTTCATGGGCGCGAACGGGCCGATCCTGTTCTCGCCCACCATCTTCAAGCGCGACGTCTACGACTGGCGGCGCGACTTCGTGCCGGTGAGCTCCGTGTCGTTCACCCCGCTGGTGCTGCAGGTGAGTCCTTCCACCCCCTACAAGACCATCGGCGAGCTGATCGAGGCGGGCAAGAAGCCGGGCAGCAAGCTCACCATGGCGTCGCCCGGCGCAGGGACGCAGAACCACCTGGTGAGCGAATACCTGCAGCGCGAAAGCGGCGCCCGGTGGACCACGGTGCACTACAAGGGCAACGCACCAGCGACGACCGACCTGCTGGGCGGCCAGGTGGACTTCAACCTCGACCAGATCTCGGTGGCACAACCCTTCATCCAGCAGGGCCGCACGCGGGCGCTGGCCGTGACCTCGCCGCAGCGCCTGCCGCAACTGCCCGATGTGCCGACGCTGCAGGAGTCCGGCTTCAAGGACTTCAGCACCGAGACCTTCACCGGCATCCTGGCGCCCAAGGGCACGCCCGACGCCATCGTCCAGAAGCTCGCCCAGGCGCTGCAGAAGATCCTCGCCGACAAGTCGGTGCAGGAGCGCTTCAACGTGCTGGGCTCGCAGGCGCGGGCCATGACGCCTACCCAATTCACCCAGTTCCTCGACAAGGAAGACAAGCGATGGATCCCCATCATCAAGCAAGCCAACATCACGGCGCAGTGACGCTCGCACGCGCAGCGCCCGTGGGCCGCACCGCCATCTACGTGGACGGCTTCGGCCACAAGAACCCCATCCCGGCCGCCTGCCGCATCGGCCCGCTGGTGGAAAGCGGAAGCGTGCTGGGCACCGACCCAGCCACCGGCCAGATCGCCGAAGGCATCGAGGCGCAGTGCCGCCACATGCTGGACAACCTGCGCCGCATCGTCGAGGCCGCCGGCGGCAGTACCGCCGACGTGGTCAAGGTGACGGTCTGGATGAAGGATCGCAGCCAGCGCCCTGCCCTCAACGTGCCCTGGCTCGCCATGTTTCCCGACGCCGCCACGCGCCCCGCGCGCCACGCCATCCACGCGCCCGAGCTCGACATGGGCAAGCTCATCGAGTGCGTGTTCACCGCCTACATCACCTGAACCCACGCCAATGCCCGACTATCTGCCCTTCGACCCCCATCCGCGTGCACCGACCCGGCCGCTGCCGCCGCTGGCCTGCGACAGCCAGTTCCACGTGTTCGGCCCGCGCGAGCGCTATCCCGTGCGTGCCGGCGCCGCCTACGAGATGCCCACGGCCACCTGGCAGGTCGCGCAGCGGCTGCATGCAACGCTCGGCATCCAGCGCGGCGTGATCGTGCAGGCCACCACCTACGGCGCCGACCACCAGGTGGTGCTGGATGCGCTGGCCGGCCTCAACGGCGACGGCCCCCGCCGCTACATGGGCTGCGCCAACGCGGCCGTGCTCATCGAAAAGGACGACGCCTACCTCCAGCAGCTGCACGCCGCCGGCGTGCGCGGCGCGCGTTTCACCCGCGGCGGCCTGGGCATCAGCTTCGGGCCTGCCGAGATGGACCGTGCGCTGGGTCGCGTGCGCGAGCTGGGCTGGTACGTCAAGGTGCAGCCCGAGCCCACAGGCGTGGCCGAGCAGATGAAGGCCTTCGCCCACCTGAAGGTGCCGGTGCTGGTCGACCACATGGGCCGCGCCGACCCCGCCGCTGGCGAGGCCGATGCAAGCCTGCGCTGCCTGCTGGATCTGCTTGAGCGCGGCAACGTGTGGGTGATGCTCTCGCTCTCCGAGAAGCTCTCGCACGCCAGCGAGCCATGGGACGACGTGGTGCCGCTGGCCCGCAGCCTGATCGCCGCCGCGCCCGAGCGCTGCGTGTGGGGCAGCGACTGGCCGCATCCGGTGTCGGTCAAGCAGCCGCCGAACGAAGGCGCGCTGCTCGACCTGCTGGTCCGCTTCGCGCCCGAAGAGGCCACGCTGCGCCGCATCCTGGTGGACAACCCCGCCGCCTTCTTCGGCTTCGATGCCGCGCCGGAGGTGACCGCATGAAGCTGCTGAGCTACACCCACCAGGGCCGTGAGGGCTGGGGTGCACTGGACGCCGGGGGCCAAGGCGTGGTCGATCTGGGCCGCCGCCTGCCCCACATCGCCGGCGTGCGGCAACTGCTGGAAGGTGACGCGCCTGCCATGTCGCAGGCCCGCGAGGCATGGGCTGGCGCGACAGCCGACCACGCGCTCTGCGACGTGCAGCTGGACCTGCCCGTGCGCCAGCCGCCGCGCATCTTCTGCATCGGCGTCAACTATGCGCATCGCAACGCCGAGTACAAGGACGGCAGCGAGCTGCCGCGCTACCCCAGCATCTTCATGCGGGTGCCAGACTCCTTCAGCGCACACGGCGAGCCCCTGCTGCGGCCGGCGGAATCGCAGCAGCTGGACTACGAGGGCGAGATCGGCATCGTGATCGGCCAGGGCGGCAGGCGCATCCCGCGCGAGACCGCGTTGGCACACATCGGCGGCTTCACCTGCATCAACGAAGGCACCATCCGCGACTGGGTGCACCACGCCAAGTTCAACGTCACGCAAGGCAAGAACTGGTTCCGCTCCGGCGCCATCGGCCCCTGGCTGGTCACGCCGGACGAGTACCCGGCCGGCCTCGGCCACCTGCGGGTGCGAACGCGCGTGAACGGTGAGACACGCCAGGACGACACGACCGAACACCTGATGTTCGACTTCGCCTACCTGGTGCACTACCTGTCGACCTTCGCGCCGCTGCTGCCCGGCGACGTGATCGCCACCGGCACCCCCATCGGCGCGGGCATCCGCTTCGATCCGCCGCGCTTCCTGCAGCCGGGCGACGTGGTGGAGGTGGAAGTGACGGGCGTCGGCGTACTGCGCAACGTGATCGAGGCGGAGGCGCAATGAGCACGACACTCAGCGCCGAGGCCTGCCGCGAGGCCGCCGCGCGCCTGGACGAGGCCGAACGCAGCCGCGTGCCCTGCGGCCAGCTATCGCGCGCCCATCCGGCCATGACCGTGGACGATGCCTATGCCGTGCAGGCCGCCTGGATGGCCCTCAAGCAGCAGGCGGGCCGCACCGTCAAGGGACACAAGATCGGCCTGACCTCCAAGGCCATGCAGCGCGCCGTGCACATCGACGAGCCCGACTTCGGCGTGCTGCTGGACGACATGTTCTACCGCGACGGCGCGTCCATCCCGGCGGACCGGTTCCTGCAGCTGAAGGTCGAGGCGGAACTGGCCTTCGTGCTCGCGAAGCCGCTGGGCGGACCCGACTGCACGCTCTTCGACGTGCTCGAAGCCACCGCCTACGTGGTGCCGGCACTGGAGATCCTCGACGCCCGCATCCAGCGCGTGGACCCGGCCACCGGCCGCACCCGCACGGTGCTGGACACCATCTCGGACAACGCGGCCAACGCGGCGATCGTTCTGGGCGGCCGGCCGTTCAGGCCCGATCAGCTGAACGTGGACATGCGCCGCATCGGCGCCATCGTCAGCCGCAACGGCGAGGTGGAAGAAACCGGCTTGGCCGCGGGCGTGCTCAATCATCCCGGACACGGCATCGCCTGGCTGGCCAACCGGCTGCACCGGCACGGCGTCTCGCTGGCGGCAGGCGAGGTGGTGCTGGCCGGCTCCTTCATCCGGCCCATCGACGTGACGGCGGGCGACACCATCGTGGCCGACTACGGCGAGTTCGGCAGCGTGGCCTGCCACTTCAGCTGAGGCGCAGACAGATGGCATTGCCTATGAACCGCTTCAAGAAGGCGCTGGCCGAAGGCCGGGCACAGATCGGCGTGTGGTCCACCCTGCCCTCGCCCTACGTGAGCGAGCTGGTGGCCGGCGCCGGCTTCGACTGGATGCTGCTGGACACCGAGCACACGCCCAGCGACGTGCCGCTCATGCTGCAGCAGCTGCAGGCCGTGGCGGCCGCCCAACCGGCGGCGGGCTGTGCGCCCTGTACACCAGTCGTGCGGCCGGCCTGGAACGATCCGGTGCTCATCAAGCGTTATCTCGATGTGGGCGCGCAGAGCCTGCTGCTGCCTTTCGTGCAGAGCGCCGAGGAGGCGCGTGCCGCCGTGGCGGCCACGCGCTATGCGCCAGCCGGAATGCGCGGCATGGGCGGCTCCATGCGTGCCAGCAACTTCGGACGCAGCGCCGAGTACATCGCCCGCGCGCACGAGGAGTTGTGTGTGCTGGTGCAGGTGGAAACGCGCGAGGCATTGGACCAGATCGAAGCCATCGCCGCGGTGGACGGCGTCGACGGCATCTTCATCGGCCCTGCCGACCTGTCGGCGAGCATGGGACATCCAGGCAACCCTCGCCACCCCGAGGTGGATAAGGCCATCGATGAGGCCATCCGTCGCATTCGTTCTGCCGGCAAGGCGCCCGGAATTCTCATGGCCGATGAAGAACGAGCGCGTGAATGCCTGGCTTTGGGCGCGCTGTTCGTGGCGGTCGCGCTCGATCTGGTGGCGTTGCGAAGTGCGCTGGACACGAACGCTGCGCGCTTCCGTGGACATCTGATGTCCGCGCGCGCGAAGGAAACCAGCTATTGAGCAAGGGGCGCGCGCCTGCCATTCTCCGAGAACCAATCTTGCGGGCCCGGAAGTTGCAGGGGAAATGAAGTCACATCAATCGGCCTCCCCTCCTTCGCAGCTCCCGCGAAGGAGGGGAGTTTTTCGACATGGGACGCCTTGCAACGACGCCGATGTGCTCCTTCATCCCGAAGTACCACTGGTTGCCCTTCTTCGTCTGATGCATCTCGGGGTCTCGCTCGCCCGTTGCTGTTTTTGGTCGAACTGGGTGCCGCAATGATGGTTGCGTCCGCGATGGAGCCGCGCTTCAGCAGCAGCCCCTTCCTGGCCAGGTGGGCGTTGACCTGCTTGAAGATGTCCTCGGCCAAGTCGCTGGCCTCAAGCACATGACGGAAGTTCAGGATGGTTGTCTCGTCGGGGATCGCCTCCAGACCGAGTCCGGCGAAAGTGCGCAGCGAGGCGATCTCATACAAAGCCTCCTCCATCGCCGGGTCGCTCAGCGCGAACCAGTTCTGCATCAGGTGCACGCGCAGCATGGCTTGCAACGGGTAGGGCCGACGGCCTCGGCCTGCCACTGGATAGTGGGGTTCGATGACCTTGAGCAGCGCCTTCCCAGGCTGCTTCGGCCAGGAGCAGACATCGCATCCCCCTCATCTCTTCGCGGCACGGGCGGCTGCATGTGAAGGCGGCGGCCCCTTCGCACCCGCTTCGAGTCAGGCGATCTTGCGGTCGAGGAAGGTGAGCATCGTCTGCAAGTCCAGAGCCCTGCCGCGCAATTTGTCTCGCTGCGCGGTCAAGGCCTTGAGCATCCGCGCGTGCCCGCTCCCGGAACGCCGCTCCCCAATGAGCAGCTTGATCTCCGGCAGTGCGAGGCCAAGAGCCTGGCCGGCCCGGATGGCCGACAGCAGGCGAAGGTCGGATTCGGTGAACTCCAGGTAAGGCCGCGACCCGCCGGCGGCCCCTGTTCGCGGCGACAACAGGCCTTCCCGCAGGTAGTGCCTGACGGTCGTCTCCCTCACTCCCGCGCGGCGCGCGAATTCAGCGATCCACACCTGTCGTGTACTCCGTCTTGACTATGCATCCAACTGCATAGTTATAACTCTGGCTATGAACCAAGCGACACCCCTTCTTCTCCTTCCCGGGCTGATGAATGATGCCCGAATCTGGCGTCCGCTGACGACCGCCATCGCCGGAGAGCGCACGTGCCATGTCGCTCCCACGCACCTGCACGACAGCATCGCCGAGTCGGCACGGAATGCGATAGCGGCCATGCCGGCCGGCGCATTCGCGGTCGCAGGGTTCTCGCTGGGTGGCTACGTCGCGCAGGAGGTGTGCCGCCAGGCGGGCGGCCGCGTTGCGGGACTGGGGCTCCTGGACACGGGCGCCCGCGCTGACGCCGAGGAAGTGAAAGAGGCCCGAGAACGGATGATCCAAGCCGTGGACGGTGCCGAAGGCGCGGGCACTTCCGCCTTCGGCCAAGTCGCCCAGGGGTTTGCCGCGCGGCTCGTTCACGCATCGAGGATGCAGGACCGGGAACTGTTGCAACTGCTGTTCGACATGGCGTCGACCGGGGGGAGCAAGGGCTTCGTCCGCCAGCAGCGGGCCGCAATGAACCGGGTGGACACCCGCGACCTGCTGCCTCGCATCCGGGTGCCCGCCGTGGTGGTGTGTGGGCGTGAGGACCAGATCACACCCTTCGGCCTGAGCCAGGAGATGGCCTCACTGCTGCCGGACACCGAGCTTGTGGCGGTGGCCGAGGCGGGTCATATGTCGATCCTGGAGCAGCCGGCAGCGGTCGTTGCGGCTTTGCTGCGTTGGTTGCGACGTGTCGACGCCGCAAGCGCGCGCCAAGCCCAAAGGCCGGCGTCGATCTGAGAACGGCTGCTTTGGGCCGAGGCTGTGTGAAAACGTTTCTCCAAACGCCGGCCCAAAAATACAATAAGGCACCCGTTCCCGCTGCGGCGGGCTCCTCGACCAGTGCTGTGGTCTGCTGCGTCGGCTGGTCCATCTGGTTCCGTCCGAGCGAGTGGGCGTTTCGCGTGTTGGACTCGAGATCGAGCGAGGCCGAGACATTGCCCCGCGACTTCAGCTACGGCGGATGCGCAGCCGAGGCGGAGGTGGGCGCAAGAAGGGAATGCCTCAGGCTCCAAATGCACGCAGCGAGTCGAAGTAGCCTTTCCACGTTCTGGTCGTGATCCAAGTCCCGGGGGTCCTCCCGACCGATCAACTCGCAGATGCAGTCAAGCCCTGCTGCGGGAGTGAAGCCCAGGCCGGCCCGCGCCATCTCGATCGTCGTCACAAGAACGTCCGTTTTTTCCATGTCGCTCAGTGGTCGGCGGGAGGAATCAACGGCAGCACCAAGTGAGAGTCGTAGCGCCCGCCAGTGAGGATGGCGTTCTGGCCATCGAAGACGTCCGGCCTGCGGTTTCGGGGATCGGTGTGCAGGAACGGGCCAGATCCCTTGCGCGGTCCAGCCGCACCTTCACGCTCGAAGTCCTGAGCATCGATCCTCACCGCCAGCCGATATCCGCGCGGTAGCACGATGGAAGTCGGCCAGATCTCGATCTCCACACGGTAGTCTTCGCCAGGTGTGAGAGGCTCGACCTTGGTGTGCATGTGAAAAGGTTGGGCCGGCCCTGAACGCAGAGGATCTGTCTTGCGGTGCGAAGCTCTCAGCCAACCTTGCGCGATCGGCACCTGCGGATCCGTCGCTCCACGGAAGAGCACTTCCTTCCCCTCGGGATCGTAGGCTCGCAGCGTCACGAAGAGGTCCATGTCCGTCGTGCTCGACCGGATCCACAGCACCAGTGCCACAGGCCCTGTGAATTCCGTCTGCGCCTCCATGGGCGCGCTCAAGAACTCGATGCCACGACCCGGTGCCCGATAAGTCGCGACGGCGACGGCGCTGAATGGCTCGAACGCCAATTCGCGGTGGCCCGCGTCAAGGTACAGGCGCGTCCACTGCGTGCGGGCAATCGGCCATTCGTGTTCCGAGCGCTGCTCGAATCGGTCGGGATGGCGGACCTCCAGCATCACGGGCGGCTGTGCGTCCCAGCCGTTGGGCTCGCCTTTGAGGAACCTGTCGAAGAAGCGTTTCTGCAGCTGTACGTACTCGGGCAGGTAGAAGGACTCCCAGTGCGTCCCGCCATGCATTTGCAGCCACTTCTGCCGCGAGCCGGCGCCCATGAAGCCCTGAACGTTGCCGCGCAGGTGCAATCCCATCCCACCCCAGTTGCCGGCGGATAGCACCGGCACCTCGATGTCCGCGAGCTTCGCCGTCCGGGCGTCGTACCAGTCATCGATCAGCGGATGCGACCTGAATTCCTCGATCACGTCCACGCGGTTGCTGCGAAGCGTTTCTTGATCCAGGGCAGTGCCCGTGCTCGTCCCGCCCGTTTCCCGATCGAAGTAGGGGCTGCCGGCATTGCCGTTCTGCACCGACAGGATCTGCTTGGGAAACCAGTACTCGAAGAAGACGTTGCCGAAGATTCCGCCATGATGGCTGGCGTCTCGATACAGGTCGCTGGCGCCTTCCCATGGACAGATGGCGGCCAGATGGGCCGGACGGCGCGCGGCAACCTGCCACTGGTTCATCGCGTAGTAGGAGATGCCCAGCAGGCCGACCTTGCCGTTCGACCATTCCTGCGTACCGGCCCACTCGATGCATTCGGCATAGTCGTCCGTCTCCTGCGGCGACCAGGCCCAGAGCTTGCCGGGCGACTCCCCTGCGCCGCGGCTGTCCACGACCACGATCGCGTAGCCCCAGGGAATCCAGCGCTCCGGGTCGGCCACCTCCCAGCGCAGGTACCGGCCCGAACTGCCGTCGGTGTCGATGCCCGGGTACAGCCGCTTGAGCTCGTCCCATTGTGGCTTGAAGGCGTCCTCGAAATGCGCATCCTTGCCATAGGGCCCGTGCGTCATGAGAACAGGTGCGGGCACGCCATCGTCGGGCCTGAATACATTGGCCCTGAGCACCGTCCCATCGCTCAGGCGGATGGGCACGTTCTTTTCGAAGATCATTTTCCTGTCTCTTCCTTGTTCATTGGAACAGCGCCACGGCGCGCGTCCACCCCGCCGAACCGCCCCGGACCTTGGCCGGAAAGCAGGACACGAAGAATCCGTCGGCAGGCAGCGCTTCCAGGTTGTGCAGCTTCTCGAGATGGCAATACCCGATGTCGCGGCCTGCCTTGTGGCCTTCCCAGATCACGGCGGGGTTCTTGTCGCGCCCGTATCGCTCTGCGGTGTATTGGAAAGGAGCATCCCAGCTCCAGGCGTCCGTGCCCGTCACACGCACGCCGCGCTCGAGGAGATACATGGTCGCTTCGTAGCCCATGCCGCAGCCCGATTGCACGAAATCGGGTTGGCCGTATCGACTGCCGGCGCGCGTGTTGATCATCACGATCTCCAGCGGCTGCAGCGTGTGGCCGATGCGCCGCAATTCTGCCTCGACGTCCGCGGCCTGCACCACGTAGCCATCCTCGAAGTGCCTGAAATCCAGCTTCACGCCAGGCTGCAGGCACCATTCGAGCGGCACCTGGTCGATGGTGATCGCAGGCTCGCCGCGATTCATCGTCGAAGCGAAATGCCAGGGCGCATCGAGGTGCGTGCCGTTGTGCGTGCTGAGTTCGACCTTCTCGACCGCCCACGCCTCGCCGTCGGGAAGATCCTCCGGTTTCAGCCCCGGGAAGAACTGGGCCAGGCGGCCGAAGCTCTGCGAATGGTCCATGTAGTGGATCCTGGGAGCGAAGGCCGGCGGATCGGAGATCACGTCGTTCTCCAGGAAGATGGAAAGGTCCACGATCTTCTTGAACATCACGAGTCCATTTCGATGCCGAGAGGAGGAAGGATGCGCTGATAGCGCGCGAACTCCTTTTCGAGGTAGGGCTTGAATTGCTGCGGCGGCATGCCCGAGACCTGGTTGCCGAACGTCGTCATCTTGGCCTTGAAACCCGGGTCAGCCAGCGTCTTCGAGACCCCTCCGTACAAGGCGGCCAGCACGTCGGGCGACATGTTCGGGGGCGCCAGCATGCCGATCCATGCGGGAATGTCGATGTCCGGCATTCCCAGTTCCGCGAACGTGGGCACGCTCGGCAGCGTATCCGCGCGCTGCGGGCCGGTGATCGCGAGCGCCCTGATCTTGCCGGCCTCGATGTACTGCATCACCGAAGACGGCGCGATGAAGGACACATCCACCACGCCGCTGATCAGGTCCGTCAGCGGCGTGCCCTTGTAGGGCACGTGGATGAGCTCGATGCCGGCCTGCTTCGCGAACAGGGCACCCACCACGTGCGTGGTGTTGCCGTTGCCGGCCGAGGCGTAGCTGAACCTGCCCGGCTGCTTCTTCGCGGCCGCGATGAAGTCAGCCAGGGAGTGGAATGGCCCGTTCGCCCTGTGCAGCAGAGCGAAGCCGTAGGTCGTGTAGACCATCGACAAGGGTGTGAAACCCTCGATCGGGTGGTAGGGCAGCTTCTTCATCAACACGCCGTTGGTCAGATGTCCGCCGGTCGTCCACAGCACGACCGAGCCGTCGGGCTTCGCGCGCGACACCTCGGCCGCCCCGATGGACGTCGCGGCCCCGGGCTTGTTGTCGACGATGCACGTGCGGCCCGTCACCTTCTGATAGGTGTCGGCAAAGATGCGTGTCATTCCGTCCAAGGCTCCTCCCGCAGGGAACGGCATCACGATCCTGAGCATTTCAGGCAGGAGCGTCGCGGCCTTTGCCATCGGGACTGCCAAGGTAGCCGCTGCACCGGCGAGTACCGCTCTTCGATTCAACATGGGCTTGTCTCCTGAAGCGCCGCGGGGCGCATGTTTTGCACTGGGAACCGTCAGTGCGCGAATTCTAGGCAAATAAAACACATGTTTCAATCAATTGTTTTCTTGCATGGCCGTTCCAATCGACTGATTCAAACAGTCGATTGATCGATGAATGCCCGGTCCGAAACTGATGCAGAATCGGCACGCCCCACCCGGCCTCTCTACGACAGCTCCGGAACCGGCTCCTTTTCCTCCTTCTTGTGGATATGCCTGGACGACCGTCTCCCTCATCCGATCGCCTGACACAGCAGAAGATCATTGATTCCGCGCTGGCGCTCTATGCCGAGAAGGGCATCGACGGCGTCCCTGTCCGCGCCTTGACCAGCCACGCGGGGGTCAACGTCGCGGCGATCCACTACCATTTCGGAAGCACGGAGGCGCTGGCGGAAGCCGTCTTCGGCGAACTCTCCGCACGTGTGAACAAACGTCGCACACGCGCGCTGCAAGAACTCACCTCGGCTGCCGAGGCGACCGGACACAAGCCCGATGTCGAAGATATCGTGGACGCATTCGTTGCCCCATACGTCGGACCCGATGCCGCCACCGAGGGCCAACTGCTCGCGCAGCTGATCCTGAAACATCGCCTGGCGCCTTCAGCCATGACCGAGCGCGTGATCAAGAAGCACTTCGATCCGATGGCCAAGCAATTCGTCGCGGCCCTGCACGACGCAGTGCCGGAGATTCCGCTGGAATTGATGTACCTGCGCTACATGCTGATGGTCAGCACCGTCGTGCTCTCGTTGAGCGACAGGGGACGGACAAGCCGCCTTCAGCGCCTTTCGGGCAGCAAGGCCACGGCAGCCGACCGCCAGACTATCCGAACCGCACTGATTGACTTCATTGTTGGAGGAATACGGGCGCCGGCTTCGGGGTGAAACCACGCCTGTCCACGCAACAACCGCGAGCGCTGTGCGTTTGAGCAAGCCGGCACCAAAAGCCAGAACAGCCTGCGACGTGCTGCGCGCCGTTGTGGTCGACCTGGTCGACAGCCGCGGCGTGACCCAGAAGGCCCCTCCGGAGACGGCCTCCATGCAACCCACCCTGCGCCAATTGCGCTACTCCGTCGCCGCCCGGCCGGCGAGCGCCTGATTGAGCCAGGGCGCGCAGAGTTTTCCTTCCTTGATGACCACGATGCACTTGGCCTCGCTGCGCGTCTACTGGCCGACGCGCAGCATGCCCGCCAGCACCCTGTGCTTGGACTGTTCGATGTGCGACATCATGTGCGCAAGCGCTGCGTCGAAGTCCCGCGACGCGAGCGCATGCAGGAACTCCAGGTGCTCGCGCATCGCGGGCACGACCTGAACGGGCCGCATCGAATCCGCGTCGTAGCGGATCAGCCGGACGTGGAGGCTGTTGACGCGGTAGATCTCCGAGAGGATCTCGTTGCCGATCGTGTCGACCATGAGATCGTGCAGGCCCCAGTCGACGGCCTGCGCGTCTCGCTCCAGCGTCGCGTCGGGCTGGGGCTGCAGGGCGCGCTCTAGGATGGCTTCATGGCGCTCGATCAGCCGGGCCAGCGTTTCGGGGCTTGCCACGCGGGCGAAGTTGATCACCGCCTCGCGCTCGACCATGGCCCGCACCTGCCATGCGTTGCGAATCAGCTTCATGTCGACCGAGGCGATCTGCAGTCCGCGCTTGGGCACCGTCTTGATCAGACCAGCTGCCTCCAGCCGCGGCACGAGCTCGCGAACGGCCGCCAGCGGCATCTCCAGCAGCTCCATCAGCTCGCGCTGGGAGACGAACTGCCCGGGCCGGATCCGCGCATCGATGATCTGCTGGCGGAACCCCTGGTAGGCGCGGCTGCGCTGGTTCACCGGCTCGCCCTCGCCGCCAAGGGACGAGGGCTTCGTGGTGGGCTCGGACAAGGCTGCGGCGGGAATGTTCATGGGGTCATCGTAAGGGGCTGAGGGCCTTGGAGCGCATTGTCCTCGATCTAGGGTTAATACTGACATTCATCTAACATGTTAGTCGGCGTATAGTCCGATACCAGCGCGGCAGCAGCCGTGTCTTCAATCCACAGGCATTCAGAACGGAGCAGTTCCATGGGTCTCGGTCTCACCGGCGTCATCCCTCCCCTCGTCACCCCTTTCACCGCCGACGGCAGCATCGACGAAGCGGCCTACCGCAAGGTCATCCGCTTCAATCTGGACAAGAAGGTCCACGGCGTGTGCCCCGGCGGTAGCACCGGCGAAGGTCACACCTTCACGGTCGACGAGTTCAAGCGCGTCATGGAGATCACCGCCGCCGAGGTGGCAGGCCAGGTGCCGATCGTCGCCGGCATCATCTCCAACAGCACCCGCGACGCGATCAACCGCGCCAAGGCGATCGCGCATCTGCCGGTCGCGGCGCTGCAGGTCACGCCGGTGCACTATCTCTTCAAGCCCGACGAGCAGGCCACCCACAACCACTTCAAGGCCCTGACCGAGGCGGTCGACACGCCGGTGGTGATCTACAACGTGGTGCCCTGGAACTACCTGAACCCGGCCCAGATGATCCGCCTGATGAAGGAGCTGCCCGGCGTGCAGGGCATCAAGCAGAGCCAGGGCGACCTCAAGCTCATGGCCGACCTGCTGCTGGGCGTTCCCGAAGGCTGCAAGGTGTTCTCCGCCGTCGATGCCCTGCTGTACTCGTCGTTCGCGCTCGGCGCCCACGGCACCATCGCCGCCACGCCCGCGGCCCTGCCCGGCGTCTGCGTGAACCTGTGGAACACGGTCCAGGCCGGCGACCACGTCAAGGCACTGGAAATGCACAAGTCGATGCTGGCATTCTGGAACGCGCTGGTCGGCGACAACCTGCCTGCCAACATCAAGACCTCTATCACGCTGCAGGGCTGCCAGGCCGGCCTGCCGCGCGCGCCGATGCCGGCCACCGGCGAGGAGCAGCGCAGGAAGATCGAGGCCGCGATGGAAGACGTCCTGCGCTTCGACGCCTGAAGCAGGCCCCGCAAACAAGAAAGACAGGAGACATGAACATGAGAATCCAGCGTCGGCAGATCCTCGGCATGGGCGCCGCTGCAGCCTTGGGAACCACGCTGCTGCCCACCGCGTGGGCACAGGGCTTTCCGGCCAAGCCGATCACGCTCGTCGTGCCCTTCGCGCCGGGCGGCAACACGGACATCGTGGCGCGCACCGTCGCCGTCGCCCTCGGCAAGGTGCTGGGCCAATCGGTGATCGTGGACAACCGCGCAGGCGCCGGCGGCTCGATCGGCGCGATGCAGGTCTCGCGCTCGCCGGCCGACGGCTACACGCTGCTGCTGTGCGGGGCCGGCGTCATCGTCACCGTGCCGGAGATGGTCAAGACCAGTTACAGCCGTGCGAGCTTCGCGCCGCTGGGGCTGGTCAACAAGAGCTCCATGGTGCTGCTTGCGCGCAAGAACGAAACCCGCTTCAAGAACTTCAAGGAGTTCGCCGCCTATGCGCGCTCCGGCGATGGCAAGGTCACGGCGGCGCACTCGGGGCCCGGCACGCCCAACCACCTGGCGCTGCTCCAGCTCGAGAGCCTGTTGAAGGCGAAGTTCACGACGGTCAGCTACAAGGGCTCCGGCCCCGCGCTGGTGGACGTCATCGGCGGCCAGGTCGACGTGCATTTCGACCAGGTCACCAGCTCGCTGCAACACATCAAGGGCGGCGCGCTGCAGGCCCTGGCGGTTCTGGGTCCGACGCAGGACCCCTCGCTGCCAGGCGTCCAGACGGTCGCGGAGCTCGGGTTCGGCGACATCGACGGCACGACCTACGTGGGCGTGCTCGCACCGGCAGGAACATCGAAGGACATCCAGGACAAGCTGGCCGCGGCGCTCGCGCAGGCCGTGAAGGACCCGCAGACCGTGGCGAGCGCACGCGAACTCGGCAGCGTCGCGCTGTCGAGCACGCCGCAGGAGTTCGCGCGGATCCTCGACGCCGAATACGCGCTGGCCACGCAGGCCACGCGGGACGGCCGCCTCAAGGTCGACTGAAGACCGTGCTTCTGCGCATCGCGGGCCGCGTGCCTGCGAATGCGCAAGAAGCCCTCGCACATTCATCCATTCGCACGGTGCGGCCCGGCCGCCACCGGCGCGCGGACGCGCCCGCATGCAGGGGCACTCCGTAGACCCATAGCAAGGCAGACAGCAACGTGAAGAAGATCCTCAACGACCCTCAGGCCTACGTCGACGAAATGCTCGACGGACTTTGTCTGGCGCATCCGGAGCTGGCGCGGCGCGGCGAAGGCGGCCGCGTGGTGGTCAGGCGCGGCGGCGCCGTCGCGGGCAAGGTCGGCATCGTCACCGGCGGCGGTTCGGGCCACCTGCCCGTCTTCCTCGGCTACGTCGGCGAAGGCCTGCTGGACAGCTGCGCCGTCGGCAACGTGTTCGCCGGACCGCGCATGGACGACTGCATCGAGGCGATGCGCGCGGCCGATGGCGGTGCCGGCGTGCTGCAGCTGTACGGGAACTATGGCGGCGACCGCATGAACTTCGAGATGGCCGCCGAAATGCTGGAACTCGAGGGCATGAAGACGGCCTCGGTGCGCGTGTCGGACGACGTGGCGAGCGCGCCGCCCGAGCAGCGCGAGAAGCGCCGCGGGGTGGCAGGCCTCGTGCTGGTCTACAAGGCCGCCGGCGCCAGGGCGGCCGCGGGCGCGACGCTCGAGGAGGTGGCCGCCACGGCGCGCAAGGCCAACGACGCCTGCCGCACGATCGGCGTCGCGCTCACGCCTTGCGTGGTGCCGGAGTCCGGCAAGCCCTCGTTCGAGATCGCTGACGACGAAGTGGAGTTCGGCATGGGCATCCACGGCGAGCCGGGCATCTGGCGCGGCCCGCTCAAGACCGCCGACGCCCTGGCCGACGAGATGCTCGAGCGGGTGCTGCCCGAACTGGCGGTCTCGCGCGGCGACCGCC
This sequence comes from Variovorax sp. 160MFSha2.1, assembly GCF_048305075.1. Taxonomy (NCBI): domain Bacteria; kingdom Pseudomonadati; phylum Pseudomonadota; class Betaproteobacteria; order Burkholderiales; family Comamonadaceae; genus Variovorax; species Variovorax sp. 160MFSha2.1. Next base: position 234,708 of record NZ_CP157625.1, on the reverse strand, counting down.
TGGCAGTGCTGGTCAACAGCCTGGGCGCCACGCCGTCCGAAGAGCTCTACATCCTCTATCGCCGCATTGCGACCGTGCTCGCCGGGCGCGGCGTCGACATCGCCTTCTCGCTCGTGGGCCGCTACGCCACCTCGATGGAAATGGCCGGCGCCTCCCTCAGCGTGATGAAGCTGGACGCCGACCTCGAGGCACTGCTGACAGCGCCCGCAACCTGTCCGTTCTGGAGCGTGCGGTGATGCTCGATGCCAACGTCCTAGCCCGCGCGGTGCCGCGCTGGTGCGCCGCCATGCATGCCGCCGCGCCTGAACTGAACGCCCTCGACGGCCGCCTGGGCGACGCCGATCTCGGCGCCACGCTCGACAAGTGCGCCACGCTGATGGAGCAGGCGCTGCCCGTTTCACCCGCTTCACCCGACTCGCTGGAAGGCATCTTCAAGCGCTGCGCGCAGGCCTCGGCGAAGGCCTCCGGCTCGAGCTTCGGCACGCTGCTGACCGTCGCGCTCATGACGGCCGGCAAGCACTGTGCCGGCAGGGAGTTGCTCTCGGCGCAGGACGTCGCGGCGCTGCTGTCCGGAGTGATCACTACGCTGTCCGCGCGCGGCGGCGCCGCCCTCGGCGACAAGACCGTGCTCGACGGCCTGGATGCGATCCAGCGCGCCCTGTCCGGTGCCGCGGCCGATGCTCCCGCCCTCGCGCTCGCCGGCGCGGCGTTGCGCGGATCGCTCGACGCCTTCCGCGACAAGCCCAACCGCATGGGCCGTGCACGCATGTTCGCGGACAAGACCATCGGCCTGGACGACCCCGGCATGGTCGCGCTGCTGCGCATGGTCGAAGCGCTCTGACGGCACCCGCGCGCGCCCCTCGCCAAAGAAAAACGAACACGGAGACAGATCGACATGCTCGGACAAGTGATCGTCAGCGGCCTCGCCATGGGCTGCATCTACGCGCTGATCGCGCTCGGCTACGCCTACGTCTGGAACACGATGGCGATCGTGAACTTCGCGGCCGGCGAGTTCCTGACCTTTTCCGCGTTCGTCTTCGTCGCCACCTTCACGACGAGCATGCACCTGCCCTTCTGGCTCGCCGCGCTGCTGACCGCCGCTGTGATGGCGTTGCTGGGGGCGCTGTTCTCCAGGCTGGTGTTCGCCCGGCTCCAGCGGCAACGGGCACTGGTGGCCATCATCGCGACCGTGGGCTTCGGCATCTTCCTCAAGGAGATGGCCCGCATCATCTACGGGCCCGAACCGCTGCTGTACGCCAGCCCCTTCGGCGACGGCGTGATCGACCTGGGCGGCCTGCGCATTCCGGTGCAGCAGCTCGTGATCATGGTCATCGTGGTGCTGGTGATGGTGCTGCAATACCTGGCCTTGCGCTACACCACCATCGGCAAGGTCATGCGCGCCACCGCGCTGGATCGCGAGACCGCCCAACTCATGGGCATTCCGGTCAACCGCGTGCTGGCCGGCACGTTCGCGTTCTCCTCGGTGCTGGCCGCGCTCGCGGGCATCCTGCTCGCGCCGCTGTTCTACGTGACGACCGAGATGGGCACGCTCGTGGGGCTGAAGGGATTCGTTGCGATGATCATCGGCGGCTTCGGCAGCGTGCCGGGGGCCATCCTCGGCGGCGTCCTGCTCGGGGTGATCGAGAACGTCGGCGCCTTCACCATCTCCTCCACCTACAAGGACGCGATCGCGTTCGGCGTGCTGCTGATCTTCCTGCTGCTGCGCCCGCAGGGGATCCTTCCGGAACGCAACGCCGACCGCGCCTGAGGAGTCCATCATGCACAACACCTGGATGCGCCCCCTGGCGTGGGTCGCCGTGCTCGCCGCGCTGGCGCTGCCGATCGCACTCGATCTCAACATCTACTACCTGCACGTGCTCAACCTGGCGTGGATCTTCGCGATCGCCGCGCTGGGCCTGCAGGTGGCAACCGGCATCACCGGGCAGATCGTGCTCGGCCAGGCCGCGCTCGTGGGCTTCGGCGCGTATGCGACGGCGCTGCTCATGATGCGCCTGTCGCTGCCCTGGTTCTTGGCGCTGCCGGCCGCCATGCTGTTGAGCGCCGCCGTGGGCGTGCTGCTGGGCGCGGTGAGCACGCGCATCAAGGGCCACTACCTCGCCATCGTGACGCTCGCGCTCAACGAGATCTTCCGCATGGTCGCGCTCAACGAGGAAGCCCTCACCGGCGGGCCGATGGGCATGCGCGACATCCCGACGCTGAACATCCCTGCGCTGGGCGATCACATCGACAAGCAGCTCTACTTTCCGCTACTCGTGCTGAGCCTGGTGGCCTACGCCGCGATGGTCTGGCTCCAGCGCTCGCGCCTCGGCCGCGACATGCGTGCGGTGCGCGACGACGAGATCGCCGCCGAGGCCATGGGCGTCGATTCGCGCCGCGTGAAGACCATCGCCTTCGCGGTGTGCAGCGTCTGGGCCTCGCTCGCAGGCGGCCTCTACGTCCTGCTGGTCGGGTTCGCAGCACCGAACAACTTCACGGTCTTCGAGAGCATCAAGGTGATGCTGATGGTGGTGCTCGGCGGCCTGGGTTCGATCGCCGGCACCTTCCTTGGCGCGGTGGTGATCACCGTGCTGCCCGAGGCACTGCGCGGCCTGCAGACCTACTACCTGGCCGCGTTCGGCATCGGCGTGGTGGCGATCCTGCTGCTTGCGCCGCGCGGCCTCGGCGTGGTCGGCGACTGGCTGCTCGGCGCGTTCCTGACGGGCCGGCGCGAGCCGGTGGGCGAAGCGCCCGCCGCGCCGCTGAACCTCGGTGCGGCCGCATCCGCCGCGAGCGCGGCCTTGGCCGGCCGCACGCCGGTGCCCGTGAGCGGCGAGCCCCTGCTCCAGGTGCGCCGCGTGTCGCGCAGCTTCGGCGGCGTCAAGGCCCTCGACGACGTCGCCTTCGACGTGCGCCGCGGCGAGATCCTCGGGCTGATCGGCCCGAATGGATCGGGCAAGTCGACCATGATCAACGCCTGCTCGGGCACCGTGGGCGTGGAAGGCGGCATCGAACTGGCAGGCGAGCGCATCGACAACCACGCGCCATGGGCGATCCACGCGAAGGGCGTGGCCCGAATCTTCCAGAACGTGCGGCTCTGGGAATCCATGACGGTGCTGGAGAACGTCATGGTCGCGTGGCAACCACCGAGGGGCGTGCCCGGTTCGCGCGAAACGCTTTGCCGCACGGCGGCGCTCGAAGCCCTGGACAGCATGGGCGTCGCGCACCTCGCCTACCGGCGCGGCGGCGACCTGTCCTTCGGACAGAGCCGGCTGGTGGAGATGGCGCGCGCGATCGTCAACAAGCCCCGCCTGCTGCTGCTCGACGAGCCGGCGGCGGGGCTGCGCGGCGGTCTGATCATGGAACTCGCGCAGATCCTGCAGCACCTGCGCGCGCAGGGCATGTCGATTCTCGTGGTGGAGCACCGCATCAAGCTGGTCATGAACATGTGCGACCGCGTCGTGGTGCTCAACCTGGGCCACAAGATCGCGGACGGCGCGCCGGCCGAGGTCATGAACACGCCGGCAGTGATCGAGGCCTACCTGGGCGAACGCGTGCCCCAAGAGACCGCACGCCCGCTCGCCGTCCAGCCGGTGGCGGGCTGAGCCGCCGGCCGTGCGCCCTCCCAGTTTTCGTTCCCTCTCAGATTAATGCGCACCGCGCCATCCACTGGAGACAAAAGCATGAAGAAAACCACCCTTCCCTCGTCACGCCGCGCATGGATCGCCGCAGCGTCGCTCGCGCTGTCGCTGCCCGCGATGGCCGATGCGCTCATCGGCGTCTCGCTGCCGCAGACGGGCCCCAAGGCGCTCGTCGGGCGCAACTTCAAGCAAGGCGTGGAGCTGGCGGTCACGGAGATCAACGCCGCGGGCGGCGTGCTGGGCAAGCCGCTGGAGGTCGTGTTCGAGGACGACCAGGGCGACAACCCGAACGGCGCGATCAACGCGGTGAACAAGCTGATGCAGGTCGGCAAGGTGCCGGTGATGATCGGCCCGCACTACTCGGTCACGCAGATGGCCACGCAGAAGACCTACTGCAACGGCAAGGTGGTGTCGCTCACCGGCGGCACGTCGGTGGCCATCACGCACAGCGGCTGCAACTACGTGATCCGCACCCGCTCCGACGACGACGTGCAGGCCAAGGCGCTGATCGCCTATGCCCAGAAGGAACTCAAGGCTGGGGAGAAGACGGCCATCTTCTATGCCAACGACGACTTCGGAAAGTCGGGGCAGGCGCGCGTGGTCGCCCAGATGGCTTCGCTGGGGCTCAAGCCCGTCGCCGTGGAAAGCCACAACCCCAGCGACAAGGATTACTCGGCACAGCTCGCCAAGCTGCAAAAGGCCGGTGCGGAGCTGGTCATCCTGTGGGCGCACGACACGGATGCGGCGCTGATCCTGCGCCAGGCCAAGCAGTTCGGCCTGCCCTTCAAGTTCGCGGGCGCCGTGCTGTCCGAGGAAGCGTTCCTCAAGCTGGCCGGCAGCGCCGCGGAAGGCTCGATGAGCGCCTCCTACTTCGTGCCGACGGATCCCAACCCCGCCGTGCAGGCCTTCGTGAAGAAGTACGAGGCGATGTACAGGATGGCGCCTGACGTCTGGTCCGCCACCTACTACGACGCGACCATTCTTGCCGCGAAGGCCATCAACGAGGCGCGGTCTTCCGACGTCGAGAAGATCCGCGAGGCGTTCTCCAGGGTGGGCTACAGCGGCCTGCTCGCAGACTACAAGTGCGACAAGGCCGGCGACTGCAACCGGCAGGTCAACATCGTGGAGATCAAGGGCGGTCAGCCGGTCGTTCGCTCGGCGGTCAAGTTCTGAGCCCCACGCAGCGAGGAACCCCATGATGCAAGCAGACCTGCCGCGTGCCATGGTCACCGAACGGCCCGAACTCGAGCTCTCGCATGTCGACGTGTTCTACGGCAAGGTGCAGATCCTGTTCGACCTGTCGATCCGCGCCTATGCGGGCCAGATCGTCGCGGTCATCGGCGCGAACGGCGCGGGCAAGTCAACCACGCTGAACCTGATCGTCGGCCGGCTCAAGGCCGGCGCGGGGCGCGTGGAATTCGCAGGCCAGGACATTGGCGGGCTTTCGGTGGAGCAGATCGTGGCTTCGGGCATCGCCTGCGTGCCCCAGCGCCGACGCATCTTCTCGACCCTGAGCGTCAAGGAGAACCTGGAGGTCGGCGCCTACGTGCGCCGGCGCGACAAGGGCGCGATCAGTGCCACGCTGGACGAGATCTACGAGCTGTTCCCGGTGCTCAAGCGCAAGGCTGGCGAGATGGGCGGCGTGCTCTCCGGCGGAGAACAGCAGATGCTGGCGATCGCACGCGGACTGATGGCCGGTCCCCGCATCCTGCTGCTGGACGAACCGTCGATGGGCCTGTCGCCCAAGCTCACGACCGAGATGTTCCTCGACATCCGCCGCATCGCGCGCGCCGGCCGCACTGTCGTGATCGTCGAGCAGAACGCATTCGCGGCACTGAGCGTGGCCGACCAGGGCTACGTGCTCGAAGGCGGGCGGATCGCCCTCGAAGGCTCCGCCGCGCAGCTGCTGCACGACGACCATGTGCGGGACGCCTACCTCGGGGCCTGACACGACCACCCATCAGAGACCATGGCCTTTCACCAGACACTCGCCCAGACTGCAGCCGCAGTCGAATCCCTCATGCCCGAGTTCCGCGCGATCTTCGGAGATCGTGCCGTCACGTCCGCGGCGGTGCGCGCGCACCACAGCCATGGAGAGGGCCTGCCGGACCCCGGCCAGCCCGACGTGGTCCTGTTCCCTCTGACCAACGAGGAAGTGGCGGCCGCCCTGAAGCTGTGCCACCGCGAGGCGGTGCCGGTCATCGCCTTCGGCAGCGGCACTTCGATGGAGGGGCACGTCGCGGCGATCCACGGCGGCGTCTGCATCGACGTCTCGCGCATGGACCGCGTGCTCGAGGTCTCCACCGAATCGATGGACTGCCGCGTGCAGGCGGGCGTGACGCGCGAGCAGCTCAACGAGCACCTGCGCGCCAGCGGACTTTTCTTCGCGGTGGATCCCGGCGCCAACGCGTCGCTGGGCGGCATGGCCTCGACGCGGGCCTCCGGCACCGCCGCGGTGCGCTATGGCACCATGCGTGAAACCGTCATGGGCCTGACGGTGGTCACGCCCGACGGGCGCATCGTGCGTACCGGCACGCGCGCACGCAAGTCGGCGTCGGGGCTCGACCTGACACGGCTGTACGTCGGGAGCGAAGGATTGCTGGGGATCATCACCGAGGTGCAGTTGCGCCTGTTCGGCTTGCCCGAGCACGTAGTGGCAGCCGTGTGCCAGTTCGACAGCCTGCGCGCCGCCATGGACACGGTGATCGCCACGCTGCAGCTGGGCGTGCCGGTCGCGCGCATCGAGCTTCTCAACGACGTGCAGATGGACGCCTGCATCCGCTATTCGAAGCTCGACGAATTCGAGGCTCGCCCCACCCTGTTCATCGAGTTTCACGGCAGCGAGAGCGCCGTGGCGGAACAGGTCGCGACGGTGGAAGCGCTCGCGCTCGACAACGGCGGCAGCGGATTTCGCTACGCCCACCAGCCCGAAGACCGCTCGAGGCTGTGGAAGGCGCGGCACTCCTGCTACCACGCCAACCTCGCGATGCACCCCGGCTGGAGCTCCATGGGTACGGATGCGTGCGTGCCTATCTCCGCGCTGGTGGAATGCATCACCGAGACCGAGGCCGCGATCCGGGAGAGCGGCCTGTACGCACCCATCGTCGGCCACGTGGGCGATGGCAACTTCCATCTGGGCATCATCTACGACGACACCGATCCTACGGCGCGACGCAAGGCGGAGGCCCTGGCCGAGGACGTGGCGCTGCGTGCGATCCGCCTCGGAGGCACCTGCACCGGCGAGCACGGCGTCGGCCTGCACCGCATCGGACAGATCGAAATCGAACACGGCGAGGCCATCGAACTCATGCGAGACATCAAGCGCGCATTGGATCCCCGAGGCATCATGAATCCAGGGAAGATGCTGCAGATGTAGTCCTGTGGTAGGCCTCAAAGCCCGCTCCACACCGTCGCTCTTCACGGCAGCCAGTGTTTCGATCACGTGCGTCAGAGCAGTTCGCTTACGCACACGTCGCCCCCACATGCATTCATTCTCGCTAGGCCAATACGAGGCCGGACGCTCACCGGGTGTTTCTGGGAACAAATGTGGCTGGCCGACTTTCAGACGCCCCCAAACTAACAGCCTGCGCCTCCCTGGAATGCCAAGAAACTGATTCGGGATATAGAGAAGACGAGCTTGATGCATGGATCGCATCTCGACCTCAGCGAGCCGGCTAGTACCGATACATCCGTAATGCGTGCGAGGATTTGCACAGCATGTGCGCGATGCTCGCCCCCGAACCTCCGAGCCCTACCTGTTCGCCAATCGCATGAAGGTCCTGGTGCACGACGGCATCGGAATCTGGCTGTCGGCACGACGCCTGCACCAGGACAAGTTCGTCTGGCCCAAGGACAGCGGCATCACCCTCAGCCCGCCCCTCCCCAGTTCGATGCGCTGGTGCTCGGACCGCCGTGGCAGCAGATCGGCGAAGCTGGGGTGATCTGCGTGCTGCAGTGCAATTGCCGAATGTGCTGATGCGTGGGCGTGCACGGTGGCTCACTTCTACTTCGCCGCGGGCACCCCGGGTTTCCCCCGGGGCCGGCCCGCGTTGTGGCAGGCAATCAAAGCTGCTAGCATGACTTAACTTACCGGCCGGCATGTAAAAACAATGCCAAGCCCATCGCTCGACGTGACAGAAGAAAGACACGAGACAACGAGATGAACGCCTTGATGCAGAGCAATGCGCTCCTGATTTCCAAGCTGCTGGAGCATGCGGCGCGACACCATCCAGACGTGGAAATCGTCTCGCACGTCAACCTGCAACAGTGCGAGCGAACAAACTGGCGACAGGTGGCGCAGCGTGCGGCCAGGCTGGCCTCGGCCCTGCAGGCACATGGCATCCAGCCCGGCGCGCGTGTCGCGACGCTGGCCTGGAATACGCATCGGCATCTGGAGCTCTACTACGCCGTCTCGGGGATCGGGGCGGTGCTGCACACGGTCAACCCGCGGCTCTTTCCCGAACAGATCAGCTACATCGTCAACCACGCGGCCGACGAACTGCTCTTCTTCGATCTCGGCTTCGCGCCATTGCTCGCACAGGTCGCGCCCCAACTGGGGTCCGTCAAGGCGTTCGTTGCCCTGTGCTCCCGCGAGGAGCTGCCGGCGCTGGACCTGCCCAGCCCGCTGCTTTGCTACGAAGACCTCGTGAATGACGCCGAGCCGCTGGCCCGCTGGCCCGCCCTCGACGAACACACGGCCTCCTCGCTTTGCTATACCTCCGGCACCACCGGCAACCCCAAGGGCGTGCTCTACAGCCACCGCTCGACCGTGCTGCACTCGTGGGCGGCGTGCGCGGCCGACGGTCTGCAACTGGGCACGCGCGACAGCGTGCTGCTCGCGGTGCCGATGTTCCATGTGAACGCCTGGGGCATTCCGTACGCAGCCGCGATGTGCGGTGCCAAGCTGGTGCTGCCAGGGCCGGACCTTGGCGGCGAGCGCCTCTTCGAGCTGATGCGCGACGAGCGCTGCACCTTCTCGCTCGGTGTGCCGACCGTGTGGCTCGGCTTCTTCCAGCACGCCGAGAAGCTCGACGCGACCGCGCGCGCCGCCCTGTGCCTCGAACGCGTTGTAGTTGGCGGCTCCGCCGCGCCGCGCGCCATCATCGAGAAATTCGAGCATCTGTTCGGCGCCTATGTGATCCAGGCCTGGGGCATGACCGAGACCAGCCCGCTTTCGACGATCTGCAATCTGCTGCCGCGCCACGAGGGCATTGCCCTGGAAAAACGCTTCGACGTGCAGGCGCGCCAAGGGCGGGCCATCTTCGGCGTCGAGATCGCGGTCTTCGACAGCGAAGGACACCGGCTGCCCGACGATGCGCACACACCGGGAGAACTGAAGGTCCGCGGCCCCTGGGTTGTCTCTGCCTACTACGGCCAGGAGCCCGGTGCGGTGCTCGATGCCGATGGCTGGTTCGCCACCGGCGACGTCGCGCTGATCGACCGGGACGGCTACGTGCAGATCACCGACCGCTCGAAGGACGTCATCAAGTCCGGCGGCGAATGGATCTCGTCCATCGACCTGGAGAACCTCGCTGTCGGCCACCCCAAGGTCAAGGAAGCCGCCGTCATCGGCGCGTACCACAGCAAGTGGCAGGAACGCCCGCTGCTGATCGTGGTGCCTGATGACGGCGCGCAGGTCACGGCCGAGGAAATCCTCGGCTTCATGCAGGACCGCGTGGCCCGCTGGTGGATGCCCGATGACGTGGTCTTCGTCGATGAGCTGCCCCACACCGCCACCGGCAAGCTGCAGAAGACCCGGCTGCGTGAACAGTTTCGCGACCACCGGCTGCCCACCGACGTGCCCGGCGCCTGAGGCGTTCGCCCTCCCCCCCGCGAGCCCGGACGCCCGCGCAGCAACCAGGTTTCAAGCGACAGCACCTACACACACAACGGAGACAAGCATGCAACATCGATTCCGCCTCGCGGCCTGCATGGTCGCCCTGCTCGCCTGCGCGGGCGCTTCGGCACAAGGCAGCGCCGTCAGCGACGACGTGGTGCGCATCGGCGTCATGGCCGACCAGACAGGCCCCTACTCGGGCAATGGCGGCCCCGGCTCCTCGCTGGCCGTGAAGATGGCCGTCGAGGACTTCGGCGGCAAGGTGCTCGGCAAGCCGATCGAGGTGCTGGTGGCCGACGACCAGAACAAGCCCGACGTGGGCTTGAACATCGCGCGCAAATGGCTGGACACCGAGAAGGTGGACACCATCGTCGGCGGCTCGGCCTCCTCCATCGCGCTGGGCGTGTCCTCGCTGCTCAAGGAGCGCAAGAAGCCGTACCTGATTGCCGGCACGGTGAGCGCGGAGCTCACCAACAAGTCGTGCTCGCCGATGAACTTCCAGTTCCTCACAGACACCTATGCGCTGCCCAAGGCGGGCGTGCAGAGCCTGATGAAGCAGGGCGTGAAGAGCTTCTACTTCATCACCGTGGACTACGCCTTCGGCCAGGCCTTCCAGGACGACGCCACCCGGTTCATCCAGGCCGCGGGCGGCAAGGTGGTGGGCTCGGTCAAGCACCCGCTGGGCGCCACCGATTTCTCGTCCTACCTGCTGCAGGCGCAGGCCAGCGGCGCGCAGGCCATCGTCATCCTCAACGCGGGCCTGGACCTGTCGAACGCGCTGAAGCAGGCGGCCGAATACAAGCTCACGCGCAACGGCCAGGTGGTGTCGGTGTTCGGCATGACCATCAACAGCGTCGCTGCGATGGGCCTGGACGTGGCCCAGGGCCTGCAGCTCACGGTGCCCTTCTACTGGGACCGCGACGATGCCTCGCGCGAATGGTCCAAGCGCTTCATGGCCCGCAACAAGGGCGTGGTGCCGACCTACATCCATGCCGGTGCCTACAGTGCGACCCTGCATTACCTGAATGCCGTCAAGGCCGCAGGCACCGACGACGGCGCCACGGTCGCGGCGAAGATGAAGGCCATGCCGATCCACGATTTCTTCTCGAAGGACGTCAAGATCCGGGAGGACGGCCAGGCACTTCGCCCCGTCTATGCCGTGCAGGTGAAGAAACCGGCCGAATCCAAGGGCGCGAACGACTACTACTCCGTGCGCGCCGAGATCCCGCAGGAGCAGACCTGGCGCCCGCTGGCCGAGAGCAGCTGCGACTTCATCAAGGCCAAGTGAGCCTCCCTTGCCCGCCACCGCACACATGAAGACCAGAAAGCACCAAGCACCATGGGATTGCGCATCGACATCCTCGTGCCCGGGCGCGACCTGCTCGGCGAATGCCCGCTGTGGGACGTGCGCAGCCAGTCGCTGTACTGGATCGACGGTCGCGCGCAGCACGTGCGGCGCCACACCCCCGCCACCGGCGCGAGCGCGCAATGGCAGGCGCCGCAGCACATCGGCTCCATCGCGCTGTGCGAAAGCGGCCGCCTGCTGCTGGCGCTGGAAGACGACTTCTGGTTGCTCGACCCCGGCAGCGGCTCGCTCGTGCCCGCAGGAGCGGGCATCACGCATGCCGCCGGGCGCATGCGCCTGAACGATGGCCGCACCGACCGCGCAGGCCGCTTCGTCGTGGGCTCGATGACCCTGGGCCGCGCCGAACCCGCGGGCGCGCTGTACCAGTTGGCCCCGGACCTTGCAGTGACCACGCTGGACACCGGCATCATGCTGGCCAACGCCACCTGCTTCAGCCCCGACGGGCGCTGGCTCTACTTCGCGGACAGCCACACGCACCAGATCCGCCGCTACCCCTACGACCGGACCACCGGCACCGCGGGGCCGAGCGAAGTGCTGGTGGACACACGCGCGCTCGACTCGGCGCCCGACGGCGCCACCGTCGATGCCGAAGGCCACCTCTGGGTGGCGCTCGTGCAGACAGGCCAGCTCGCACGATTCACGCCTGAGGGACGGCTCGATCGCACCATCCAGCTGCCGGTGACCTACGTCACCTGCCCCTGCTTCGGCGGCCCCGATCTCGACGTGATCTACGTCACCTCGATCAGCAACAGCGGCAACCTGCTGCGCAGCGACCATCCGGACGCCGGCGCGGTGTTCGCCATCCACGGCGCCGGCGTGCGCGGGCTCGAAGAGGCCCGCTTCGCCGACGTCCCCCCATCCAACTGAATGAAGGCAGACGACATGACCCAACGTTTCGAAGGCAAGGTGGCGCTCGTCACCGGAGGCGCCCGTGGCATCGGCCGCGCCATCTCGGAGGCCCTGGCGGCCGAAGGCGCCATCGTCGGCGTGCTCGACCGACAGGAAGACCTGGCCCGCGAAGCCGCCGAGGCCATCCAGGCGCAAGGCGGCCGTGCCGTGGCTTTCGGCGGCGACGTGGCACGCCGCGACACCTTCGCTCAGTCCATCCCGGCGCTGAAGCAGCAGTTCGGCAGCTTCGACATCCTGGTCAACAACGCGATCTGGGTGCGCTACGGACCCATCGAAGCCATCACGCCCGAGATGCTCGAGCGCATGGTCGGCACTGGCTTCAACTCGGTCGCCTGGGGCATCCAGGTGGCGGCCGAAGCCATGGGCGAAGGCGGCAGCATCGTCAACATCGCCTCGTCGGCGGCCTACCTGGGCCTGCCCGAAGGCATGCTGTACTGCGGCGTGAAGGCCGGCGTGCTGGGGCTCACGCGTTCGGCGGCAACCGACCTGGGGCCGCGCGGCATCCGCGTGAACGCGATCTGTCCGGGCTCCATCGCAACCGAGGGCGTGAAGATCAACCTGACGCCCGAGCACGTCAAGGTCCGTCTCGCCAAGACGCCGATGAAGCGCCTCGGGGCCGTGGACGACGTCGCCAGGGCGGCCTGCTTCCTCGCCTCGTCCGACAGCAGCTTCATCACCGGCGAGTCGCTGCTGGTAGACGGCGGCGTGACGCACGCCTTCCTCTGAACGCAGGCACCGTCCCCGTCATGGACACCATCCTCGAGGCGCGGCAACTCAGCCGGCAGTTCAGCGGCTTCTTCGCCGTGAAGAACGTCGACCTGCGCGTGCGTCGGCATTCCGTGCATGCGCTGATCGGCCCCAACGGCGCGGGCAAGACCACCTGCTTCAACCTGCTGACCACCTTCCTGCGGCCCTCCGCCGGGCAGGTGGTCTTCAATGGCCGCGACATCTCGCGCAGCAACCCCGCCTCGGTCGCCATGGCCGGCCTGGTGCGCTCCTTCCAGATCTCCGCCGTGTTCGGCCAGATGACGGTGCTGGAGAACGTGCGCGTCGCCTTGCAGAAGAAGGCGGGCGGCAGCTTCGCGTTCTGGCGCAACGCGCGGGTGTTGCGCAGCCTAGACGCGCGCGCCATGGAACTGCTCGAACGCGTGGGGCTCGCGCCTTGGCGCGACACGCAGGCCGGCGAGTTGCCCTACGGCCGCAAGCGCGCGCTGGAGCTGGCGACCACGATCGCGATGGACCCCGAGATGATCCTGCTGGACGAACCGATGGCCGGTCTGGGCCACGAGGACATCGCCCCGGTGGTCGAACTGATCCGCGACGCGGCCAAGGGCCGCACCGTGCTGATGGTCGAGCACAACATGAAGGTCATCGAAGCCCTGTGCGATCGCGTGACCGTGCTGCAGGCCGGCGAGGTCCTGGCCGAAGGCAGCTACGACGAGGTGTCGCGCGACCCACGCGTCATCGAGGCCTACGTGGGGGGCGCGCATGCCTGAGGTCACCGAAACCACGCCCATGCTGCGAGTGGAAGGCCTGCGCGGCTGGTATGGAGAGACGCTGGCGCTGCAGGGCATTGACCTCGAGGTGCACGAGGGCGAGGTGGTCTGCCTGCTCGGACGCAACGGCGCGGGCAAGACCACCACGCTGCGCGCGATCATGGGCCTGCTGGGGCGCCGCGAAGGACGCATCCACGTCGGCACGACATCCTCCATCGGCCTGCAGCCCGAAGCGATTGCACGGCTCGGACTGGCCTACTGCCCGGAGGAGCGCGGCATCTTCGCGAGCCTCACGACGCAGGAAAACCTGATGCTGCCGCCAGTGCTGCGCCCGGGCGGGCTGGGCATCGACGAGATCTACGCGCTCTTTCCCAACCTGCAGCAGCGCCGACACAGCCCCGGCACGCGGCTGTCGGGTGGCGAGCAGCAGATGCTGGCCATCGCGCGCATCCTGCGCACCGGGGCCCGGCTGCTGCTGTTGGACGAACCCACGGAAGGCCTCGCGCCGGTCATCGTCGAGCGAATCGGGCAGACCATCGGCATGCTGCGCGAGCGCGGCTTCACCGTGCTGATGGTGGAGCAGAACTTCCGCTTTGCCTCCACGCTGGCCGACCGCTTCTACGTGATCGAGGAAGGCCAGGTCGTGGCGCATTTCCATCGCGACGAACTCGGCGCGCAGCGCGGCCACGTCGAGTCCCTGCTGGGACTCTGAGCACGGCCGCCATCCCTCAGACGAACACGGACACACATCACGATGGACGGGCTATTCGGAATCCCCCTGGCGGCACTGATCGGGCAACTGATGGTGGGCCTCATCAACGGCGCCTTCTACGCGCTCATGAGCCTCGGGCTGTCGATCATCTTCGGGCTGCTGCGGGTGGTGAACTTCGCGCATGGCGCGCAGTACATGCTCGGCGCCTTCGTCACCTGGGGCCTGCTGGAATACCTCGGCATCGGCTACTGGGGCGCGATCGTCATCGCGCCCCTGGTGGTGGCCGCCTTCGGCCTGCTGTTCGAGCGCTGGATGCTCAGGCGGCTGTACGCGCTCGACCATGTCTACGCGCTGCTCCTGACCTTCGGCGTCGCCCTGCTCATGGAGGGCGCGTTCCGCCTGCAGTTCGGCGTGAGCGGCCAGCCCTACCCCAACCCGCTGTCGGGCGGCTTGGACGTGGGCGTCACCTTCCTGCCGCTGTACCGCGTGTGGGTCATCGTGGCCGCGCTGGCGGTGTGCCTGGGCACCTGGTACTTCGTCGAGAAGACGCAGCTCGGCGCCTACCTGCGCGCCGCCAACGAGAACGCGCCGCTGGTGCGCACCTTCGGCATCAACGTGCCGCGCATGCTGATGCTGACCTACGGCCTGGGCGTGGGCCTGGCCGGGCTCAGCGGCGTGATGGCCGCGCCCATCTACCAGGTGAGCCCGCTGATGGGGTCGAACCTCATCATCGTGGTGTTCGCAGTGGTGGTGATCGGCGGCATGGGCTCGATCCTCGGTTCGATCGTCACCGGCTTCGGCCTCGGCGCCATCGAGGGCCTGACGAAGATCTTTTATCCGGACGGTGCCGGCGTCGTCATCTTCGTGGTGATGATCCTGGTCCTCGCCGTCCGTCCCCACGGCCTGTTCGGCCGCGCCCACTGAGGAACCCGACATGGACGCACTTTCGCGCCGCACGAACATCGCACTGCTGGCCGCCGCCGTGGCGCTGCTCGCGCTTGCTCCCCTGGCGGTCTATCCGATGTTCCTCATGAAGCTGATGTGCTTCGCGCTGCTGGCCGCCTCGGTGAACCTGCTGGTCGGCTACGTGGGGCTGCTGTCCTTCGGGCACGCGATGTTCTACGGCGCGGCGGGCTACATCACGGCACATGCGGTCAAGGTCTGGGGCTGGGACGGCGCGGCCGGCATCCTCGCGGGCATCGCGACAGCCTCGCTGCTGGGCCTGTTCACCGGCCTGCTGGCGATCCGCCGCCAGGGCATCTACTTTTCCATGATCACGCTGGCCTTCGCGCAGCTGGTGTACTTCATCGCGCTTCGCATGCCCTTCACGGGCGGGGAAGACGGCATCCAGGAGATTCCTCGGCCCATGGTGCTGGGGCTGTTCTCGCTGCACGACACCATGGTGCTGTACTACTTCGTCACCGCGCTGATCGTTTTCGGTTTCTGGCTGATCCACCGCGTGGTCCACTCGCCGTTCGGTCAGGTGCTTCGCGCGATCCGTGACAACGAACCGCGCGCCCAGTCACTGGGCTACCGCGTCAACCGCTACAAGCTGCTGGCCTTCGTGCTGTCGGCCGCGCTGGCGGGCATGGCCGGCTCGCTCAAGGTGCTGGTGTTCCAGCTGGCCTCGCTCACCGACGTGCACTGGGCCACTTCCGGCGAGGCGCTGCTGATCTGCATCGTCGGCGGCATGCATACGTTGCTGGGCCCGGTCGTCGGCGCCATCGTCATCGTGTCGATGGAGAACTACCTCGCATCGTTCGCCGAATGGGTGCTGATCATCCAGGGCGTCGTCTTCGTGCTGGTCGTCATGATGTTCCGCAAGGGCATCGTCGGCCAGATCCATTCGCATCTCGCCACCCGCCGCCAGCGTCGCGCGGCCACGGCACCCTGACCGAGGCACCGCCAATGGCACATGACCTTCCCCCGACTTGGCCCGCCACGCCCGGGCTGCTCTCCGGCCGCCTGGCCTTGGTCACCGGCGCCGCCAGCGGCATCGGCCGCGCCATCGCAATCGCCTTCGCCCAGGCGGGCGCGCGCGTCGTGGTCACGGACCTGCGCAGCGAGCGCTGCGCCGAGACACTCGAGGCGGTGCGGGCCGCGGGCACGGAGGGCTGGGCCTATGCGCTGGACGTGTCCGATGCCCAGGCCTGCCTCGCGCTGGCGGAAGCGGTGAAGGACACCGCTGGCGACATCGACACGCTGGTCAACAACGCGGGCGTGATCATCCGCGAAGGCATCGACAGCCCGCGCGCGCAGGAGAACCTGCACCGCACCATGGACGTGAACCTGTTCGGCGTCTTCAACACTGTGCACGCATGGCTGCCGGCATTGAGGCGCACGCGCGGCTGCATCATCAACGTGGCGTCGGGCGCCGCGTTCATCGCGCAAGGCGGCGCGCTGGGCTACTCGGCCTCCAAGGCCGCGGTGAAGATGCTCACGCAGACACTGGCGCTCGACCTCGCGCCGGACGGCATCCGCGTCAACGCGCTGGCACCGGGCGTGATCGAGACCCCCATGACCGAGGCGACGCGCGCCGACCCCGCGCGCCTGGGCCGCTTCATGCAACGCATTCCAGCCGGCCGCCTGGGCCAGCCCCACGAACTCGCGGGCCCCGCGGTGTTCCTTGCCTCCGGGCTTGCGAGCTTCGTCAACGGCACGACCCTGCCTGTGGACGGCGGCACGCTGGCGGTGTAGGTTTTCCGACCCCCCCGCGTCTCGCGGGTCAGGGCTGAACGAGGCCCTGGAAGGCGATGCCGCCACCGCCCTCCATGGCAACACGCCGGGCTCAAGCCGCGAGCGCCTCCTGCGCGTGATCGAAGACGAAGTCGCGGTAGCCGCCCTGCGTCGCCGCGGCGCAGTACTCCCTGTACTTGTGGAACCCGCCCGTGAAGAGCGTGAGCCCCTGCGGCTTGTCCTTCACGTTGGCGCCGACATACCAAGTCTTGGCCTTGAGCAGCAGCGAGCGCTGCGAAAGCGCGAAGACGATGTCCATCCAGGCCTGCTCGGCCTGCGGCGTCGGCTCGATGGTCGACAGCCCGTTCCGGTCCATGTGCGTCATCGCCGCCGCGATCCAGTCGACGTCGTGCTCGCTGATGCGGATGATGTTGGCGAGCGCGGCCGGTCCGTTCGGCCCGGTAGTCATGAAGAGATTGGGAAAGCCTTCCATCATCAGGCCCAGGTGCGAGCGCGCACCGTCCTTCCACTTGTCGCTCATCGTGCGTCCGTCGCGCCCAATGATGTCGAAGGCCAGCAGTGCGCCCGTGAGGCCGTCGTAGCCGGTGGCGAAGATGAGTGCGTCCAGCTCGACCTCGCCCGAGCGTGTTCTCACGCCGCGCTCAGTGATTTCCTCGATGGGATCCGAGAGGCAATCCTTCAGGTGCACGTTCGGCCGGTTGAAGGTCTCGTAGTAGCTGCTGTCCAGGCAAGGGCGCCTCGCGAAGATGGGGTAGCCGCGCGGCTTCAGTTTTTCGGCCGTCTCGGGATCTTTCACGATCTCGTCGATCTTGCCGCGCACGAACTCGGCCACGTGCTCGTTGGCCTCCGGGTTTGTCAACAAGTCGGCGAAGGTGCCGAGCATGGCCAGGCCACCGTTCTTCCACGCATCCTCCAGCAGCTGCCGGCGCTGTTTCGGCGTCACGCTGAAGAACGCGCGCGTGGATTGCGGGCGCACGCCACCCACCGCGCTGTTGCGCGCGGACTCGCGGATGCCGGCGTAGTTGCGCTTGACCTCGGCCACGTAGTCCGGCTCGAGCGCCTCGTTGCGCATCGGCATGGTGAAGCTCGGCGTGCGCTGGAACACGAAGAGCTCGCCGGCCTCCTTGCCCACCTCCTGGACGATCTGGATGCCGGTCGATCCCGTACCGATGACCCCCACGCGCCGGCCTGTGAAGTCGACAGGCTTGTGTGGCCATTTGGCCGCGCGCAGCAACTGCCCCTGGAAGCGCTCGACACCCGGAATTTCAGGATCCTTCGGGATCGACAGCGGACCGGTCGCCATGATGCAGTAGGTGGCCTCGTACCTTTCACCCTTGTCGGTCGTCACGCTCCAAAGCTTGCGCACCTCGTCCCATACCGCGCGGGTCACGCGCGTGTTGAACTGGATCTGCCGGCGCAGGTCGAGCCGGTCGGCCACGAAGTTGATGTACCGCAGCAGCTCGGGCTGGGCCGCGAACTGCTCCGACCAGGTCCACTCCTGCTCGATCTCCGGCGAGAAGGAAAAGCTGTAGTCGATGCTCGGCAGATCGACGCGCGCGCCCGGATAGCGGTTCCAGTACCAGACGCCACCGACATCGGCGCCCGCTTCGAAGCCCTGGACCCTGAGGCCCATTTCACGAAAACGGTAGATCGCGTACATACCCCCGAAACCGGCGCCGACGACGACCACGTCAAGCCTCCTGGTGCCCGGCTGCGGGCGCGATGCGGGGGTGGATGGATGCAGGGTGCGGGCCTCGGCTGTCATGTCTGTCTCCTGTTTGTTCCGCCCTCGACGGACGGCGATGCACTCAGGAGAAATGATGCCCAGCGCTTTTCAGGCCATCAAGAAAATCACATCGGCGCTCGAAAACATCACATCCATGATTTTCTGAGGAAGGTCAAGAAGCCCCTCTCTATGCCTGCGCGCCTTCGTCCAGCTGCTGTACCAGCCTTCGCATCAGGGCCGTGTAGCGCGCACGGTTCGGCCGCATGCGCTCGATGGTGCCGCCCATGCCCAGCACCGCGATGCGCCCCTGTACCCGGCACGGCAACACCACCCCGATGGTGGCACCGCCAAGCAGCGGCATGTTCTCCATGTAGAGCGACTTGCGCTCGCGCGCATCGGCCACCTGCGGCGCGATGACATCCAGCGCCACGCGGTCCTCCTTACGCGATGCCGCGATGTTGGCGCGGCGCACGAGGTTCTCGATCTCCGCATCGGAGCGATCGGTCAGCAGGAGCCATCCCGCTGCCGAGAGAGTCAGGGGCCGCATGCTTCCCTCGTCCGTGTGAAAGCGCAGCTGATGCGTCGACTGGATCACTCGGATGTACTGGAGGTAGATGTCGTTGAGCATGCAGATCGACACGGTCTCGCCCGTGACGCTGTGAAGGTCGCGCATCACCTCGACGATGCGGCCCTGCCCGAACAGCGCCTGCGTGACCCAGTCGCCCAGCGACGCTACGCGCGGCGTGGGGAAATAGACGCGGTCGGCGCGGTTGTAGTTGAGGTAGCCCAGTGTGATGAGGTTCTTCAGCAGCACTGTGGTGCTGGACTGCGGATACCCCAAGGCCTCGCTGATCTGCTTGAGGGCCAATGGCTTGCGCACCTGCGCGAAATATTCCAGCACCTGCAACACGCGTGTGGCCGATTTGACTGTGCCTGCGGGCATCGATCTCCTTCCGGAATCACACATGTGATAGTAGTGACCGCATCGGCCCTTTCTCTAGCGGGTGAACCATGAGGCGAGCATCATGGGACGAGCCCCACCAACCTACTTTCGAAGGTTCACCCATGAAGAAAGCGTCCGGCGTCTTGCACAAGCCGTCGCGCCCCTGCGCGACCGAGACCCCCTGCATGGAGGTACGCGGATGCGCTGCCTCGTGACAGGCGCCGCACGCGGCATCGGGCGGGCCATCGCACAGCGGCTCGCGCACGACGCTGTGGCGCATGGTGGCGCGCAGCTCGCGCTGATCGACCAGCACCACGGCGAACTCGACATGCTGGCCGACGAACTGCACACGCTCGGCAGCCGGGCGCTGGTCTTGACCGGTGACCTCTGCGATCCGGCGCTGACGCCGCGCCTCGTGGTGGCTGCGCTCGAAGCGTTCGGGGGACTGGATGCCGTGGTCAGCAACGCAGGCTTCGCCATTCCCGGCGAACTCGCAACGTACGAGCTGGCGTCGTGGGACCGCGTCTTCGCAGTCAACGTGCGCGCACCCTGGCTGCTGGCGAAAGCCGCGCACGCGGCATTGAAGGACTCGCGGGGCGCGTTCCTTCTGACTGCGTCCATCTCCGGCACGCACGCCACTTCGCCGCTGGGGGCGTACAGCCCGAGCAAGGCCGCGGCGCTGATGCTGGTCAAGCAGTTGGCCAACGAGTGGGGAACGGATGGCATCCGTGTCAACGCGATCTCGCCCGGCCTCACGCTCACACCCGGCACTGCCGCCGCGCATGCCAGCCCCGCCGCGCGGCGGCAGCGCGAGCAACGCGTGCCGCTGCGACGACTCGCCGAAGCGCAGGACATGGCCGGCGCGGCAGCCTTCCTGCTCGGCCGCGATGCGGCGTACATCACGGGTGCCGAGTTGGTGATCGACGGCGGCCTGGGCAACACGCTCATGGGTTCGCTGCAGATGTCGGGCTGGCAAGCCGCCGGTGCGCGCTAGAACGCCACGCGCACGCCGACGTGGGTGGCGCGGCTGTTGCCGCTGCTGCCGAGGCCCGCCTGGGTGGTGGCACCGGTCACCGCGTATGCCGCACCGTTGCGGTTGCGCACGCGCCCGTAGTCGGCGTAGAGGCTGGTGCGCTTGGACAACGCGTAGATATAGGCGATGCCGAACTGCGTCGCGTCGCGATTCAGCGGCCCCCTGTCATCGACCCGCACCACCTGTGCGAGCACCGTGCTCGCCCCGAAGGGAACGGCAATGCCGATGGAGCCGCTGCGGTCGTTCTGCCCACTGTAGTAGCCCACCAATGGAAAACCCGCGAACATGAGGTTGTTGTCCGCTGCAGCCTGGGTCGCCGGCGTCGTGGCCATGCCAGGATTGCGGAAGGTTGCGTACGAACCGAAGAGCTTGGCCACGCCGAAGTCGTAGGCAGCCGCGGAGTGGAACCAGCGCAAGGTGCTGGCGTCCGCCAACTGCTTGTAGGTGGAATAGCCGATGGCAGCGCTCAGGCCGCGGCTCGCGTAGAACACCGACACGGCCGTGCTCGCGCCGGCCTTGAAGCGTCCCGTGCCGTTGCTTGTGACCGTGGTTTCTCCAGGCGAATACGACATCTTGGCGAGGAAGCCGCCGAAGCTCGGCGTCTGGTACCAGATGGTGTTGTTGACGCGCCCCGGCGCGGGCTGGATGCCCTGCAGGTTGCCACCACCACCGAGTCCGAAGGCGTCGCCGACCGCCTGCACCTCCGAACCGATCGCCACCACGGTGCGCCCCAGGCGGATTTCCCCAAGCGGCCCCGAAAGACCGACGACCGAGCCCCGGCCGAAAGACTTGGCACCCGCGCCCTGGTTCTGTCCCAGGGTCCCGGCGTCGGAGTTGAAGCCCATCTCCAGCAGGAAATTGGCGCGCAGGCCTGCGCCGAGATCCTCGCTGCCCTTGAAGCCAAGGCGCGAACCGTTCATGTGTCCGCTGTCCATGCGCCGCACCCGCCCTCCGGCATTGCTGGCGAAGGCCAGGCTGGTGTCCACCAGACCGTACAGCGTCAGGCTCGACGGCGACGAGGCCATGCCGCCGGCCGGTTGCACGATCTGCCTCAATTCCTCCTTCTGTGCCTGCTGGGCATGGACCGGCGAAGCGCCGCAGAACCCTGCCGCGACCAACGCTGCGGCCCACGGCACGGGATGCTGAGCGCGGTCGCGCGCGCTCGACGATTTCAGGAAGCTCAAGATTTGTCTCCTCGTATGCGTATGGCATTTCTGATTGCAGGCCCGCACGGCCTCGGGCCTGGCCGCCGTTCGCGCATGGCTGCCGGCTGGCATGCACGAAGCCGCCCTGCGGCACTGCCGGGGGCGGATGGGAGGAGACAGGAAGGAAGGTCTGAAGGCTTCGCCAGGAAGATGCCTGGCGCGGCCTCTTCAGCGGGAAAGCGATGCCGTCAACGCGTACCAGGGGTCGTCGGGGAAACGGCCGCCGTTGGGCTGGCGTACGCCGAAGCGTTCGGCCTCGCTGCCGATGGGTACGGGCGATTCACGGATCCAGTCATAGACCACCGTACGCGCGGCCACCCGCCATTCGCCCGCGCCGCGCCGCTCGAAGCGGTCGACATAGCGGCCGATGAGGAAGGTCGCGCGCTCCTGGCCCAACGCGTCGATATCGGTCTGGAACGCCTGGAAGTAGCTCTCCACCGCCGCTTCGGTACCGCGCAACTCGATCGAGATGTTGCCCAGCGTGTGGATCACCCGGCCACTCTCCCTGATCTTGACCAGAGCCCAGTCGATGAAACCGTTCGCGCTCCCGCTGTAGGGACCGTGCCGATCGGTGGCATCGGGCCAGTACGTCGAGCGCAGCGCCGCCTCGTCGCAGCGGTCGATGCCGCGGCAGTAGCGATAAAGGCAGGCGCGGATCGCCTCTTGGGCGCTCAGCGCTTCAACCCGGGCCTCCAGGACGAGAAGACGCTCTTCAGTGGTCTGCATGCGCTTGCTCCTTGGCATCCGTGGCTCGCAACACGATCACGGCGTCGAGGCAGGCTGCGCCATCGACGCGCACGACGAACGGATTGATGTCGACGCTTTCCAGCTCGTTCGCATGCGCGATGCCGAAATCGGACAGGCGACACATCGCATCGATCAGCGCGGCCTCGTCATAACGCGGACCGCCGCGCCAACCGCGCAACAGTTGCGTGGAACGCACGCGATCAACGAGGGCAGCGGCGCGGGCCGGCACGAGTGGCGCGGAGGCAAAGGCCACGTCCTTGAAGAGCTCGACAGCCGTGCCGCCGCAGCCGTACATCACCATCGGCCCGAAGGTCGGGTCCCGATGGATGCCCAGGATGACCTCGACCCCACCCTGCAGCATCGGCGCGATCAGCACGCCCTCGAGCCGGGCATCGGGCCGCGCGGTGGCCGCGCGCGCCATCAGTTCCTCGTGCGCGGCCTCCACGGCCGCCGCGTCCTGCAGGCGCAGCATGACGCCGCCGACCTCGGTCTTGTGGGGGATATCGGGCGAAACGATCTTCGCGACCACCGGGAAGCCCAGGGCACGTGCGGCCGCCACCGCTTCGTCCTTGCTGCGGCACAGGCGCTCGGGCAGCACGGGCAGGCCGGCCAGTGCCAATACGCGCTTGGCGCCGTCCTCCGTCGACACGTCGCTGCGCAGCGCCGCTGCGGCCTGGCGCTGCACCGGCCGATAGAGCATTTCGCGGCGCGCGCGCAGATGGGCCAGCGCGGCTACCGCGCGCACCGCGCGCGAAGGATCCTCGAACACCGGGATGCCATGCTGTTCCAGCGCCTGGTTGACCTCGGGCCTGGACAGCATCACGAGCACCATGAGCCGATCCGGATGCCGCTGGCGTTGCGCGATCAACTCCGCCTGCGTCGAGGCGAAGCGTTCAGGCGAGAGTCCCACGTGGGCGAGGTAGGCGAACACGGTGCCGTAGGCCGTGTGATCCAGCATCACGCCCACGGTGCGCGAGACACCGCTCGGGACCGCAGTCACCTGCGCCGTCATGTCCAGCGGATTGCTCGCCACCGCGAAGGGCAGCAGCTCGAGGGCGGCACGGCGCGCAGCCGCAGGCAGGGGCGGCAGGGACATGTCCCGGGCGCCACCATCGTCCGCCATCAGCACGCCGATGCCGCCGGAGCCCGTGACAATGCCCATCTCGGCGTTGTGCGGCAGCGCGTTCGACACCGAGAACGCATAGGCGATGTCGAGCATTTCTTCCAGCGATTCGGGCCGCCACGCGCCGCATTCGGCGAAGACCGCGTCGTAGACCGTGTCGTTGCCGGCCAGCGACCCGGTGTGGGTCGAGGCCGCAGCGGCGCCCACTTCCGTGCGGCCCACCTTCATGATGAGCACGGGCTTGCCGGCGCCCGCCGCCTTCAGCAGCGCGCGCCGCAGACGCTCGCCGTCGCGGCACGACTCGAGCGCGGCGCAGATGATGCGCGTGTCGGCATCGTCGGCGAGGTAGTCGATGCACTCCGCCACATCGACATCGCCTTCGTTGCCGGTCGCGATGATCTTGCTGAAGCCCAGCCCGCGCAGCGAGGCCATGCCGTAGGCGGCCGAACCGAAGGCCCCGCTTTGCGTGGCCAGCGCGATCGGCCCGGCCTTGGGCTTCAGGCCGTTGAGCGCCGTGGAGAAAGTCGAGAAGAAACGCGTCGGCACATTGAGCAGGCCCAGCGAGTTGGGCCCCACCATGCGCACGCCGGCCTCGCGGCACATCTGCACGAGACGGTCCTGCAGCGCGCGCCCGGCGGCATCGATCTCGGCGAAGCCAGCCGTCAGGACCTGGATCGCCTTCACGCCCTTGCGGATG
This sequence comes from Variovorax sp. 160MFSha2.1, assembly GCF_048305075.1. NCBI lineage: Bacteria > Pseudomonadati > Pseudomonadota > Betaproteobacteria > Burkholderiales > Comamonadaceae > Variovorax > Variovorax sp. 160MFSha2.1. The sequence continues at coordinate 210,580 of NZ_CP157625.1, read as the reverse complement.
CTGTCGCGCACCGCGGCTTCGACGCCGGGAACCGGCACGGCGATGACGGCCTGGTCGACCGGGTGCGGGATGTCCAGCACGCTGGCGAAGGCCGGCAGGCCCTGGATCGTGTCGCCGCTCTTGTTGACCGGATAGAGCGGCGCCTCAAAGCCGCCTTCGAGCATGAAGCGCAGCGGCCGCCCGCCGATACGCTCTGGATCGGAGGAGGCGCCGATCAGCGCCACGGACGAAGGATTGAAAAGTGAATCGAGCAAGTGCACGCCGGCCTCCTCAATGCAGCACGGCATCGGCGGCGAGCCGGTCGAGCTGGCTGAAGCGGTCGCCCCACCGCAGGGTACAGGCCAGTGCATGCATGGCCAGGCGCGCGGCGGGCAACTCGCGCGACATGCCGATGCCCCCGTGCAGTTGGATCGCGGTCTCCGCGACCTGCCGGCCGGTGACGGCCAGGTACAGCTTCACGAGCGACAGTTCGCGGCGCAGCTCGCGCTGCGGCAGCGCCGGGGCAACATCGTCGAGCACGCACACCTGCTGGCGCACCATGCCGCGCACGTTCTCGTAGGCCACATACATCTCGACCACCTTGTGACGCAGGGCCTGGAAGGTGGCGAGCGCAACGCCGAACTGCTCGCGCGTGCTCAGGTACTCGATGGTCTGCTCGATCATCGCGCCGATGGCGCCGACCATCTGCGCGCAGGACAGCAGTGCCCCGAGTGCGTTGGCATGGTCCACCAGCGGTGCGACCGGGTCGCCGTGCAGCAGCACGGCGGATTCGGGCAGCGCGAGCCCCGTCAGGTCCACATCGGTGATGTGGCTTGCATCGATGCCCGTGTAGCTGCGCGCCGCGCCCGTCAGCGCGGCGCGCGGCAGCAGCACGAGGGCCTTCTTTCCGTCGAGTTCGACCAGTGCCAGCAGGTGCGTCACGGGCTCGGTGAGGTCGGCGCCGTGCAGGCAGCCGTCAAGCACCACGCGCGCGCCCTGCAGGCGCCCCTTCGGGGCGGGTTCGCCGAGCGCGAGCACCGGGCAGACGGAAGCCTCGCCGCTGGCGATGTCGCCGAGCAGCGCCTGGGCGGCGGGGTTGCCTGCAATGCCCGACAGCAGGGCGGGCACCACGGCGCATCGCTCGACCAGCGGTGCGACGAGCGCGTGGCGGCCCGCTGCCTCGGCCATCGCCGCGATGTCGCCCAGCGTGGCGCCCGCGCCACCGCTGGACTCTGCCACCAGCACGGCCTGCCAGCCCAGGTTCAGGAATTGACGCCAGGTCGCGCCCGATGCGTCCGCATCGGCGCCAGCGGGCGCCGCAGAGGCAACGCGCAGCGTGGTGTCGTAGAGGTCGCCGGGGAACATCGGCTCTGCATGGAATGGCATGAATTCAGGCTCCGAAAAGGTCGCGCGCGATGACGTTCTTCTGAACTTCGCTGGTGCCGCCCGCGATGGTGCGCGAGCGGTAGAAAAGATAGGTGTGCACGAGCTCGCGCTGCAGGTCGACGCCCTGCTGCGTGTCGACGCCGCTGGACGCTACCAGCCGCGCCGTGTGGGCCGGGCCCGCGATGTCGAGCGCAATGCCGATGATCTGCTGCGACAACTCGGAACAGAAGAGCTTGAGCGCCGAGGACTTCGACGCGGCCAGCGTGCCCTGCATTTCCTCCTGGATGGCGCTGAGCAGCATCTCGCGCGCGCCCTTCACGCCAGCCTGGGCCAGGTAGAGGCGCTCCAGCAGCACGTGGAAGCTGGGCGAAGCCGCACTGGCGCGGCGCCTGGCCATGAGCAACTCCCCGACCTGCTCGGCGAGTCGGGCCAGGCGCGGCACGGTCGCGGGCGAGAGGCGCTCGCGGTCGAGCAGGAACTTGGCGCACTTCCAGCCTTCGCCCTCGGCGCCGACCAGGTTCTCACGCGGCACGCGCACCTCGTTGAGGAACACCTCGTTGACGTGGTGCCAGTGGTCGATGGTGGGAATCGGGCGCACCTCGATGCCGGGCGTGTTCATTGGCACCAGCAGCAGCGAGATGCCCGCCTGCTTGCGGCCTTCGTTCGAAGTACGCACCAGCGTGTACATCATGTCCGCCTCTTGCGCATGCGAGGTCCAGATCTTCTGGCCGTTGAGCACGTAGTGATCGCCGTCCAAGCGCGCGGAGGTCTTGAGCGAGGCCAGGTCGGAGCCGGCGCCGGGCTCGGAATAGCCTTGGCACCACCACTCGCTACCGTCGAGGATGCGTGGCAGGAAGCGCGCCTTCTGCGCCTCGGTGCCGAAATGCAGGATCACCGGGCCGATGTGGCCCAGGCCATGGTGGTACTGCGGCGGACAGTCGGCCTGGGCCGTGATCTCCTCGAAGAGGTAGCGCTGCTGCAGGTCCCAGCCGGTGCCGCCGTGCTCCACCGGCCAATTGGGGGCGGCCCAGCCGCGTGCGAACAGTTTTTCCTGCCAGATGCGGTACTCGTTGCGCGTGATCTTGCGATTGCTGCGCACGAACTGCTTGAGTTCTTCCGGGCACTGCTCGGTGGCGAACTGGCGCAGCTCCTCGCGGAACGCGGCGTAGGGGTCGGTCGATGTGGGGCTGGTCATGTGTCGGGGAGGTCTCAATGAAAACTGCGGCCGCCGTCGACGGCCAGGGCGATGCCCGTGACGAAGGACGACTCGCGGGAACTCAGGTAGAGCGCCGCATGCGCGATCTCCAGCGGCTGGCCGATGCGTTGCAGCGCGTAGCGCGGGGCGACCTCGTCGCGCAGCACCTCGGCGCTGTAGCCGCCGCGCACCATGGGCGTGTCGACGGCACCGGGGCAGATCGTGTTGACGCGGATGGGAGCCCATTCGAGCGCCAGCGTCTTGGTCAGCGAGATGACCCCAGCCTTCGACGCGGCATAGGCCCCACGGCGCTTGAAGGGCTGCAGCCCCTGGCCCGAAGAGAGGTTCACGATCGTGGCGTTGGCGCAGCGCCGCAGGTGCGGCTCGCAGGCCTGGCAGACCAGGAAGGTGCCAGTGAGGTTGATGTCGATCACCTCTCGCCATGCGCGAGGCGCCAGGTCGGCCAGCAAGTCGGTGTTGGCGACACCCGCGGCGTTGACGACACCGTCAATCCCGCCGAAGCGGGCAACGCTCTCGGCCACGCCGCGTGCCACCGACGCCTCGTCGCGGATGTCCATGGACAAGGAAATAGTGTCGCCCGGCGGCAAGGAGGCAAGCGGCTGGCAGTCGGCCAGCGCCACGCATGCTCCCTCGGACGCGAAGAGTTCGGCCACCGCGGCACCGATGCCGGAGGCCGCGCCCGTCACAAGAATGCGCCGTCCCTGCAGGCGTGGCGCGCGCAGGTCGAGCGGTCGGCCAGGATCGGCTTGGAAGATGGTCATCGCTTCGTTCTCAATCAAGCTGGATGCGACGCTCGCGGATCACCGGTGCCCAGCGCTCGTGCTCCGCGCGCAGATAGGCCGCGAACTCGGGTTGTGTCATGAGCCTGGGTTCCACGCCCGCGCGCTCGATGGCCTCGCGCACCTCAGGGGTCTCCAGTACCGCACGCAGATCGGCATAGATGCGCTGCTGCAGCTCGGCCGGCGTCTTGCTTGGCAGGAAGAAGCCGAACCAGCCGCCCGCGGCAAAGTTCGAAAGCTGCGGCACGCCCGAGCGCGCGATGGGCACCATCCCCTGCAGGCGTGCCACGGGCGCTTCACTGGCCACGCCAAGCGCCTTGAGCCGTCCGGCGCGCACATAGGACATCGAGGCGGAGGAATCGAACATGGCCTGCACCTGGCCACCGAGCAGGTCGTTCAGCGCGGGTCCGTTGCCCCGGTAGGGCGCGTGCACAATTTCGATGCCCGTGAGCGACGCCAGCAGCTCCGCAGCGATGTGAGGGCTCGAGCCGTTGCCCGAGGAAGCGAACACCACCTCCTTCGGATGGGCTTTCGCGTAGGCTATCAGCTGGGGCACCGTGTCTACGGGCAGCTTGGCTGACACGAACAGCACGCTGGGCGCATCGGCCACGATGGTGACGGGCACCAGCGCGGCGGGGTCGTACGGCAAGTTCTTCATCAGCAGCGGATTGCCGATGTAGCCGAACGCGGTGAGCAGCAGCGTGTAGCCATCGCCGGGTGCGCGGGCCGCCGCGGCGGTGCCGATCGAGGTCCCTCCCCCGTTGCGGTTGTCGACCACCACCGGCTGCGCCCAGCGGGCAGACAGCGCCGGCGCGATGAGGCGCGCCAGGTTGTCGGTCAGACCACCGGCCGCGTACGGGACGATCAGTTGCACCGGCTTGTCGGGAAACGCCAGGGCCAGCGTCGGCAGTGCGGCGACGATGCCGCAGCACACCGAAAGAAGGATTGATCGAAGGACTCGCATCGCTGAATCTCCAATTCAGTTTACCTAACGGCCGGTAAGTTAATGCGCGGGTTTACCCTTCCAGAGGTGCAGCGCATGTTCGCGCCGCAGGTTCAAGGAAGGTCAGGCGCGCGGTTTCGCGCGCAGGCCGCCGAAGGCCATGTCGAGGTATTGCTCGATCACCTCGCGCGTGCTCAGGCGTCCCTTGGGCGAATGCCAGCGGCAGATGTGATTGAGCATCGACAGCAGCATGCGCCCGGCGATGGCGGGATCGACCTTGCGGACTTCCCCCTTCGCAATGGCTTCGGCGATGCAGTCGCGCAGGAGGTGCTCATACTCGTCGCGCAGGTAGACAGCGCCAGCACGCGGATCACCCTCGCTGCCCGACCAGAAGGCGTTGGAACCCGCGATCCAGGAATCGCGGCTGCGATCCAGGAAGTCGGCCGATGCCTCCATGAACAGGCGCACCTTGTCCAGTGGACCCTTGCCGCGGGACATCGCCTCGCGCACCGAATCCACCAGCGCCTGCATCGACTCCAGCACGATGCGCTCGTACAGCGCCTCCTTGTTGGGGAAGTGGTAGTACAGCGCGGCCTTGGTGATCTTGGCTTCGTCGGCGATGTCGCGCAACGATGTGCCCTCATAGCCCTTCTTGGCGAAGAGCCGGCACGCGATCTCGGTCAATTGCTCCTGGCGCACATCGGACTTGCGCCTGGAGCCCCGTTCCGGATCTGCCGCTTCGGCGGCGTTGGACAGGGTGGCCATGGGCGAAGGTCCTCTTGAAGTTCTTGGCTGGGAGCCGGCGGCGGTGGCGCGTAGTTGGGCCCCTGCGCGCGACCCACGGCTGATCAAAAAATAATAGCACGCACCGTGTTGGCGCCAGGCCTGCAGCGACTGCCGTCAGCGCCCCGTGTAGACAGGTGCGCGCTTCTCGAGGAATGCGCGCTGCGCTTCCTTGGCATCGTCCGTCTTGGACAGCGCCACCGTGTTCCCCTGCTCGTAACGATAGGCATCGCGTGACGGCATTACCTGCGTCATGCGAGCGGCCTCCTTGGCCAGGCGCAGCGCGATCGGGCTCTTGGAGGCGATCTCGGCAGCGATCTCCATCGCGTACGGCATGAGCTGGTCGGCGGGCAGGCAGGCCTCCACCAAGCCGAGCCGGTACAGCTCCTGGCCGGTGACCTTCATGCCCGTGTAGAACATGCGCCGTGCACGCGAGCGGCCGAACACTTCTTGCAGGAAGGTCACGCCACCGGCCAGGCCGACGTTGATCTCGGGCATGGAGACGAAGCAATCCTCGGAGGCCACCCAGATGTCGGACGCCATCACCAGACCGAAGCCCGCACCCATTGCCGGGCCGTTGATGGCGGCGATGACGGGCTTGGCGCATTCCACCACCGCGTAGTACGACTCACGCACCAGACGGTTGTGGCGGCCGTAGGCGCCCGGCGTCGCTCCCAGGTTGGGGCGCTCCCGGATGTCAGCACCGGCGGAGAAGGTCTTGCCGCTGCCGGTGAGAACGACCACCGAGACGTCCTCACGATCGGAAAGCTCGTCGAACACCTGGGTCAGTTCGCTGCGCAACTCGGCGTTCTGGGCGTTGACCGGCGGGCGGTTGAGCGTGACGAGCGCGATGCGCTCGCTCACGGTGAGCTGGATGGTTTTCAGTTCCATGGTTGCCTCGTGTGTGAATAAATTACCTGTCGCACGGTAAGTAATGGTGCGTGAAAGCTGAGGCGTTGGCAATGGTTGCCGCCCACACATCTGTCCCCATGGGGACTGTGGCGGTGCAGCCTTCGCCACGATCGCGCCGTCGAGAGCACCACGTCCCGCGCTCGCTGCCGCGGGTGATCGCATTGAATCAACGCCACGACACGGAAATGGCCCACCAACGCGGCCTCACGCAGGTCCAGTGGGACACGCTGAAGAACTTCTAGGCGTCGGCAGCGCCGCCGAGCGACAGGCCCGTCGGCGCTGTGACGCTCGCCGCCCACCCCGCAGCGCATGCCGCATGCCCCATGGCCCGTCTGCATCTGGCACCTTCGGGCCTGGATGCGCGCGGCCATGCGGGCCTGCCTCGCATAGGCGCTCCATCGCCGGTCGGCGCGGAAATTCAGATTCTGCTCACTGGGCCCCAAAGGATGCCGCGCAGGGCCGCCAGTCCCGGCAGGCGCACGCAGCCCAGTTCGGGAAGGCCCATCCCGAGACCGCACAGGCCGAACGCGATGTCGGGGTCCCCAGGGGTCGATCGGCGCCGAGCAGCCGGGTGGCGCCCGCATCGGGCGCGAACAGCTTGACAACGGGCCTCGGCACCGTTGCCGGCACGCCGCAGCGCAGCCGTCAGTTTCGAGAGACGGCCCTGAGGCCGCCAGCGCGCCGCGATGAGAGAGGCGCGTGCAGACGTTGACGGCGAGAACGGTGTGCCACGATCAAGGCGCCGACAAGCCACACACCGTCACTGCGGCCTTGTTTCTTTTCTCCTTCTTCGGGTAATTGCGAGCCGAAGCGAGCCGCTCCCGAGCCCCGCAGCCCCAACCAGATTGTGAACTCGCTCCAATGGCAAAGACGAACAACGGATGCCATCGCGAGCACGCACCTGGTTAGGATCGATCTCTATTCACAGGAGCGAGGCAATGAAGAAAAAAGCACGAGGGCTGATCGGAATCTGCATGGCCACTGCAGCCGTGGCGGCAGCCGCCGGCCCCTTCGGGCTCAATGCAGGAGACACCGTCGAGACCGTGGGCAAGGTCGCTCAACTCAAGCCCACCGAGCAGCAAGGCGTCTACACGGTAAGCCGGCTTCCCAACGGTCATCCCGACCTTGACAGCTACCGGTTGATCTTCGGCCCCGCCACCGGGTTGTGCCGGATCGCGGCGTGGACGCCGGCCGCCCAATCCAGCGCCTACGGTGACGAGATCCGGCGCGATTTCCGCTCCTGGCAGGAGGCCCTGACCGCGAAGTACGGCGCGCCCGAGAAGTTCGACTACCTGCGCTCCGGAAGCATCTGGAACGAACCGAAGGACTGGACGATGTCGCTCGCCAAGAAGGAGCGCAAGCTCGTCGCGTTCTGGACGCCCACGCCGCCCGTCGATCAGGTGTCGAGGATCGCCGTGGAGGCGATCGCGACGAGTTCTGGCAGGTACTCGATCAACCTCGAGTATGAGTTCGACAATTTCGACGCATGCAGTGCGTCGCTCAAATCCAAGAAGAACGCCAATCTCTGATGGCGCGCGGGATTGCCGCGCTTTCGTTCTGTCCCGTCCCCGGTCTCATCGCCGCGGCGCGGCGAGCGCGTCCACAGGAGCGCTTGCCCCAGGTCGCAGGAAGCCTTGCGTTTACGCATGCCGAGCCTGGGTTCAACGCGATTCCAGTCGGGAGATGATGGTCCTGCAGCACTTCGGTGCTGGCTAAGATACACCTCTTTACAACCAATGGAGGGAAGTGATCGTGGGATTCCAAGAGACGAAGAAGTCGAAGCGCATGACGACAACTTGCATTCCGATGACGTTGGCGTCGATGGCAGCCGTCATCAGCTTGGCCGGCTGCGGCACGCCGCCGACCGAGGTGAAGGAAGCGAATGCAAATCCCGACGCTTTCCTGGCGAAGAACTACACCTTGCAGGCGCTGCGTCCCAGCTATGTCGAGACCTTGAAGGCGGTGGGCGCACCGGGGCCGACCGACTTCAAGGAGATCACGTTCAAGTTCGACCACCGCTATAGAAACATCGGCGCGACCGAAGACTCGGTCACTGCACCGCAGGCCACATACAAGCCGCTGGGCAACGGCTTCTTCCAGCATGTCAGGACGCTCGAGAACAACGGCTTCCTCGTCAATCGAAGCTACGAGCTGACCTTCCTGGGCGCTCTCAGCCTCAAGAAGGAGAACGCGTACACCAACGCCAAGCTCACGACCTTTGAATCCGTCGTGAAGGAAGTGAAACCCTTCAAGCTGGATCCCTCCAAGCTCACGCCGGGAAGCAGGTTCTCCGTCGACTACGGCAACGCCTTCCCGCTGCAAGAGTTCAACTTCCGCTGGTCGAAGGTCACTTGCACGACCGAGAGACTGGGCGCGGCCTCGGAAATCCACCCCAAAATCCGGGGCAACGCGGTGTGGCTCGCTTGCAATGCGACGCACGAGTCAGGCGGCGAATCGAAGTTCACGAACGTGTACTTCGCACAGTATGGCCTGCTGCTCGCCATCAAATACGCCGACTCCAGGTTCACGGCCGCCGATACCGTGACGGACTTCATCGAGCGGTAACGCAGCCGATCGGTCTCTCCCTCGACGGGCGCAACGGGGAGCGCAAGTGGGCAGGCCTAGGCTCGCCCACCCTTCAGGCATCCCCCGACCCAGGCACCCATTGCCCGGGGGGCGTCCCCCGCGGCAAGAACCACCACCGGATGCCATCCATCGAATTTGGAGCCACGCAAGCACAACAGCTCTACTGAGGATGCCGGCCGGCCGGCCCGCCGCCGGGGGTATCCCCGTCGTCGACGCCAACTTCGGGCGCGGCGGCGGCGCAAGCCGGCTATGAGTACCAGCTCAACGTGTCGGTGCTGGCCGCCCTGCGACTGCTGCTGATCACCAAGTCGGCCGCGCGGATTTCCACAACATCTTGATCACGTTGTCGGGGCTCACACGATGATCTCCGTCACCATGAAGCCCGATGCGCGCTACCTTGACGGCCTGTGCGTGCACCAGTGCATGCGCCGGAACTGGTGAAAACGCTCTGATCACATCGTTGCATTGAGCCAGAGGGCTTCGTTCGCGATGCTCTGTTCGTATCCGCTGTATCTGGAGACCTGACACGCGCTGAGCCGCTCTTCGACATGTCGTTCACTCCGTGGCCAGGCCCAGCATATCGAACGAGGGCCACCAAGCATTGATGCTGAACCTCGTCTCCCGCCGAACGGCGCTGAGCATTGAGCACTGGCCGACCAGCCCAGTGATCGATGCGCGATCGCGTGTGGTGCACCGATCTGCTCAACGCTGAAACCTCGCGTCGAGCCCAGTGAATAGCAGAAACAACTACGTCAGACGCTCAGCCGTGAAGTCACCCGCACGGGCCATCGCGTCCCTGCCTCCGAAACACAAAATAGGCCTACTCCGAGGCCTTACCCTCCATTGAAGCGTCGATGGACTTCAAGGCGCCCCTTTTTCGATCGTCTTTTTTCTTTTCGACCAACTTTATTGTTTCCAGGCAGTCAGGACTTGAGCACCTTTCGAAGCCTGTACCATGGCCGCGGTTGATAACAATGGCCATGGTCTGGTTCTGCGGGGGTGGAAGGCTCAAGCTGCCCAGGAGACAGCGTCCCGAGGCCCCACCTGAGCTCAGTGTTGCCATGCTTTCGAGCCCACGATCCGAGGCGACCTATCGCTCAGGTCGAGCCGCTCAGCCGGGCTGACTCCATCTTGCAGAGGCACTCAAGCCGGCATGCTTACTTTTGGCCAGGGCGCGCGCCGACGCACGGCTGGCCAAGAGGCCACCGGTCTCGATCTCGGAATCGGAGCTCGCCGACTTTCGCGGCATGCGACGACGGGTGACGTAGTCCGGATGGATGCAGCGCTGGGTGCCATCCTCGAAAGCCACCGTGACGGATCCCTCCGTCGAGGCGACGACGACGCCCGCACCAAAACGCCTGACCTTGACCGGATCGCTTTCGGCGAAAAGCACCGGTTTGCGTGCGCGCGCCTTCGCCTGAGGGTTCGCAGCAGCGGCCGCAGCCGCCGTTGTCGACGGCGTGCCCACGAGGATCGGCTGCGCCAGCGTGGCCTCATGGGCTGCAATACGACGGCAGTTGTCGCATGTGCCGCAGCGCTTCGCCTCGGCCGAGGGGTCCAGATCGGCCAGCAGCAGTTGCCAGCGGCACTGCCCCGTCTGCGCGTACGACAGCATGCGCTCGAGCGTCTGCCGGTCCTGCAGCCGGCGCTCCTTGTAGGCGTCGAGCATCGCGCTCAGATCGGCGCGCGAAGCGGCCTTCTGTCGAAGTGCCATCTCTCCTCGCCGGCCGATGCGCAGCAACTTTGCCTGCCGCAGCAAAGCCACAGCCGCCTGCATTTTGCTGCGCGGGCGATCCAATGCTTCGAGGAGGCTGGCGGTGGTCCAGCCCTCGTCCCCGGGCGGCGTGGCGAGCAACTGGCGATAGACCGCATCGAGGTCCTCGAGCTGGGGATATTTTCCGGCCAGAAAGAACTGCTGAACCACCCTGTCCTTGGCCTGGAAGAGCAGCACACAGCGCGCTCGCTTTCCGTCACGACCGGCGCGCCCCGCTTCCTGGTAGTAGGCGTGCAGACTCGACGGCATCTGGCAGTGAACGATGAAGCGAATGTCGGGCTTGTCGATGCCCATGCCGAACGCGTTGGTCGCCACCATCACCCGCGCGGCGCCGCTCATGAAACGCTCCTGTGCCTCACCACGCTCGCGCGTTCCCAACTTGCCGTGATAGATCGCGACCGACTCGTTCCGCGCGCGCAGAAGCTCGAAGGCCTGCTCGGCGGCCTTCACCGTGGCGGCATAGACGATGCCGCTGCCGGCTTCCTGCTGCACCAGTTCCACGATGCGCCGCTGGCGATCTTCCTCCTGCTGCATCTGCTCCACCGCGAAGTGCAGGTTGGCGCGATAGGCGCCCGTCTCGACCAATCCCCCGCGCGGGATCGCGAGGTGTTTCATCACGTCGGCGGCGACCTCCGAGCCGGCCGTCGCGGTGAGCGCCAGCACGGTGGGAGTGCCCAGCGCCCGGATGGCAGGGCCGATGTCGAGGAAGGCCGGCCGAAAGTCATGGCCCCATTGCGAGATGCAGTGCGCCTCGTCCACCGCCACCAGGGCCACAGGATGGGCCGCGAGCTGCTCCAGGAAGGCGTGATCGGCGAGCCGCTCGGGTGTGGTCAGCACGATGCGCGCGCTGCCATCGCGCAGTGCCGTTTCGGCCGCAGCGAGCTCGTCCGCGGAAAGGGCGCTGTTGACCTGGATCGCCTGGATGCCCAAGGCTGTGAGCTTGTCGCACTGGTCCTTCATCAACGCGATCAGCGGGGAGACCACCACCGTGCGTCCCTCGAGCAGCAGCGCCGGCAACTGATAGCACAGCGACTTTCCTGCGCCCGTGGGCATCACGGCGAGGGTGGACAGCCCTTGCATGACCCGCTCGATGACTTCGGCCTGGCCGGCGCGCAGCCGGGTGTGCCCGAACACGCGGCGCAGGGTGCGGTTCAGCGGGTTGGAGGATGGCCACTGTCCGGTGGCGGCAGGGGCGCGGGTGGAAGGCATCAGCGCTGCCCGTGACCTTCGCCCTCGCCCTCTCCGCCCTCTTCGCGGCCGCCCGCTTCCTCTTCGTCTTCTCCATCGGCTGCGACTTCGTCGGCCAGGTCCTGCGCGCTGAGTGCCTCCGGGTCGTCCACCGAGCTCTCCACCTCGGCCGCGGCATCCGGGAGGACACCTACGCGGTCCGGGAGTATGTCGGCATTGGTGGGGGTTTCGAGCCCGCCTTCGGCCGCCGCGCGGTTGTCGCCCGATGCGTCGCTGCCGCTGTCGCTGGAGTCACTCGGCCCGAGGCTCTCCGCATCGGTGCCCTTGGGTGTGACGGGCGCGTGCTCGCCGCCGAGGATGCTGCTGGTTGCCATGATCTCTTTGCCTCGATAGGAAGATGCGCCAAGACTGCGCGCCGCTGGACGCCGAGGAAGTAGGAGATTTGCGCGTTCCGGCCGCTTCTGATTTCGGTCGAGACGCAGCAGGTCATGGCAGGTCCATGCGCGACGCAGGCAAGCCCAGGGGGCCGCCGAACCGTTTGATCCACCGAGGCCCGGTTCCCGGTCCCTCAAGTGCAGGCCATGCGGTGCGTGCGGACAGCAGTGCTTCAGCGCAACGCGTCTGCCACGCCGCGGCACTTCTCGAACCTGTTGCCACTGCCGCAGGGACAAGGACCGTTGCGCCCGATCTCGTGCTGCATCGCCGGCATCGCGCGTGCACGGGAATCGGAGTGCTCAGCGCAACGTCATGGAGCGTGAGCACGACAACAGCGCGAGCCGTCGATTTTTCGGAGCAAGCACGCCACGGAACAGGCATCGGTCCGGATCTGGCCACCGACAAACCGCTTGACGCTTCACCGGCCACCCCAGATACTTAAGCATCTTCTTAAGTTTTAGGCCGGCGATGTCCTTCACCCTCTACTACCACCCGCTGTCTTCTTTCTGCTGGAAAGTGCTGATCGCACTTTATGAAGCCGGCATCGCTTTCGAGCCGCGGCTGGTGAACCTCGGCGACCCGGCCGACCGTGCCGCCTTCCAGGCGGTCTGGCCGCTGGCGAAGTTCCCCGTGCTGCGCGATGACGCGCGAGGCAAGACGATCCCGGAGTCGAGCATCATCATCGACTACCTGGCGCGCACCGAGCCCCGCGCTGCTTCCCTGCTTCCAGGCGATCCCGAGTTGGCGATGCAGACCCGCTTGAAAGATCGACTCATCGACAACTACATCCACGCACCGTTCCAGCAGGTGGTGGCCGAACGGCTGCGCCCGGATGGACAGCATGATCCTTTCGGCACCGAACAGGCGCGTCGCCAGATCCGATCGGGCTATGACCTCGTCGCCCCCATGATCAGCGGTTCCTGGGCCATGGGCGAATCCTTCACCCTGGCCGACTGCGCGGCCTTGCCGGCGCTGTTCTACGCCGACCACGCCGTCCGCTTGAGCGAATGGCCCGAACTCGCGGCTTATCTCCTTCGCCTGAAGGCACGCCCCAGCGTGGCCCGCGTGCTGGCCGAGGCCGAACCCTACTTCCAGTATTTCCCCTTGAGGAATGGCTGATGCCACATGCGACCGCCAATCTCGACCTGACGTTCCAGGCGCTCGCGGATCCGACGCGGCGCGGCATCGTGGAGCGCTTGTCGCGCGGCCAGGCCACTGTCAGTGAGATCGCCGAACCCTACGCGATGTCGCTGCCGGCCATCGTCCAGCACCTGGCAGTGCTGGAGGCCAGTGGCCTGGTGCGCTCCGAAAAGATCGGGCGGGTGCGCACCTGCCGCATAGATACCGCCACGCTCAGTCTTGCCGAGCAGTGGTTCAACCGGCGCCGGGCGGAGTGGGACCAGGGTCTCGACCGCCTCGGCGAACACCTCAAGCGCTTTCCAGACGGAGAACCCAAATGACCCCTCAGACCGAACCGACCCGCAGCGTGTCCCACGGCGTCTTCACCATCGAACGCACCTATGCGGACGTGAGGCCGCAGCGGGTGTTCGACGCCTTCGCGAGCATCGAGGGCAAGAACGGCTGGTTCACGGCACCCAACGACAACTGGAAGATCGTCGAGCGGACCATGGATTTCAGGGTCGGCGGCCGCGAGCGGCTGAAGGGCCAATGGAAATCCGGCATGGTGACCGAGTTCGAAGCGACCTACTTCGACATCATTCCCGGTGAACGGATCGTCTATGCCTACGAGATGCACCTGGACGCACGCAAGATCTCGATCTCGCTGGCCACCCTCGAGTTCAAGGCATCGGGCACAGGGACCCGGCTGATCATGACGGAACAGGGCGCATTCCTCGATGGCTTCGATGACAACGGCAGCCGGGAACGCGGCAGCCGCGAGATCATCGACAAGCTCACTGCGTATCTGCAGCACTGACGGAAGGCGATGCCTGAGTTCAAACTCGAGGTAAGCATCGTTAGATCGTCCTGCAGATCGAACTCTTGGAATGTGCAGTGTGGCGCTCAACCAGCGTACGCACGAAGTCGACCTCGCCATCCTCGAACTGCAGTTGACGAAAGCGCCGAGCTGCTCGGTGCAGTCCTGCGTCAAGTCCGCCGCCGTGTCGCTCAAGCGAGGTGTGACGACGCCGATGTCGGTAACACCGGCGGCCGGCGATCCTGAATTCATGCCCACAACGCTCGCCGATGCACGGACAAAGATTCGGCCAGCTTCGCCACATTTCGCCATATCTGTTTTGGAGGCAGGTGCGCGCGTGAGGCCGTCTCCTCCACGGCCATCACCATGATCGGCACGGGTGCCTCGTCAAGCAAATGCATCAGGTGCGGGGCAAATGGAGGCGGCACATCACCGCTTGCCAGGACCTGTTCGAGCGCCTCGGGGGCCAGTTCGCGCGCATAGCTGACGCTGGCCGTCTTGGCGGCCACCCACAGGCCGCGCTTCTTGCGCCGCGCCAGCGTATCTGGTTTGGGGGTGTCCAAACCCAGCACCGCCATCACCTGCCCTACACGATTGACGCCCAGATCGCTCAGAGCACCGTTTTCCAAGCCGATCACGGTCTGACGAGACAAGCCACTCAGGCGTGCCAACTGCACCTGGGACAGGCCCAGTTCCGTACGTCGCACCCGCACGGCATGGCCGATGTCGATGAGGTTCACGGAAAGTCGCAGCCGAAAGGATGTCAAAAATATTTGACATACTATGCTGATCCACACCCTCCTGCAACGACGGGCTGCTGTGTCTTCGCCCTGCACGGCAACGCCTTGACCTCACATCATGAAGCAGCGCCCCCGTAGGAACAGATCAACCGGCACGCTGCCGCTGGCTGGATGCGCGGCGGGAGCGGTGCCGTCGCCCTTTCATCGCACCACTTGCGCAACGGAGCACGCCGCGCGATAACCGCGGGCCACAGCGGCCACCGGAGACGCTGGACAATCTACGCCGCCCGGGCCCGCGGGTCACGGTCGAGCGCCACGGCGACGCCCTTCGTTCACTTCCAGTTCTTCCCCATCCAGGTGCGCACATTGGCCCAATCGGGCGAGGTCTCGATGTAGTTCTGCGTCGCACTCACCAACTCGCCCACGTTCTTATAGTCGTCCAGGCCGAAGGGCTGGGCCAGTGGCACGTTGGCGCGCATGTAGTTGCCGCCGAGCAGTTGCGCAGCCTGGTGCGCCGCGAGTTCCGCGGTGGCATCCATCGTGAGGTTGAGCAGTGCCGTGGCCGGGACCACGCCATTGCTGAACGGCCACAGCCAATGCGTGACGCCCCAGTCCAGAGGGTTGGACACGGCGCTGGTCGGCACGCCCACCGGATTGACGCCGGTGCCCAGCGACAGCATCACGATGTCCGATGTGGCACTCGCATAGCCTTGGTAGATCGCCTCCACGATCGCGGTCATCGAGGGGTTGTTGGCGAAGGTGCCGCCGTCGGCGAAGTAGCCCAGATCGCCCACCTGGTATGGCGGGAAGTACGTCGGCGCGGAACCGGGTGATCCAGCGGCCGTGAGCCGCTGCCTGGCATGGCGAATGGATGTATCGGGTCCCGGGCCTCCTCTTCATCTGCAACACTCCTTCCGACCATGCGGCGGTGGTGTGTTGCAGCGACCGGTTGAATCTCCAGGGCTCTTGAGGGAACGCGGCCTATGTAGTCAGCGATGCGTCGCCCCCAGGTTGCATGCCGGGCGCGGGGACGAGCGGACTGCAGTTGGGCATCTCGCACAATTCCTGAGAGAGGCTTGGGCACCCGGCAGCGCTTGGAAAAGCCGCGTGAGCGTGGCACGCCGAGACGGTCGCCGAGCCTCGAGCTCGCCAGGCCCCGTCTGCCACCGGCGCTATTCGCTCAGTTGAACTTGGAGGACGGATTCCTCGCTACTCTTTCTCGAGCGGGAAGCTTCGATCCGCGAGTCCGGAGGGCCATCGCCGGCGCGCACCACTGCCTTCGATTCCAGCTCCGGCATCATGCCGGCCACAAAGTCGATGAACGCCCTGACCTTGGCGGGAACGTGGCTTCGGCTGGGATAGTAGGCATACAGAGGGTACGTCTCGTCAGGCCAGTCCGTCAGGATCGGCACCAGCGTACCCGCGCGCAGGTGCGCGTCGATCCCAAGGTCGATGACCTGAGCGATCCCGTAGCCTGCAAGACAGGCTCCAATCTTGGTTCCGGCGTCCGTGACCGTGAGGCTGCCACCAACGGCCACCTTCACCTTCTCATCGCCCCGCCAGAACTCCCAGTCGAACGGCCTTCCGGTTGCCGGGTCGATGGCATGGATGCATTCATGGCCATCCTCGACCAGATCCTTAGGCGATCCTGGCCGACCGCGTTGCGCCAGGTAGGAAGGCGCCGCCACCGTCAGGACCCGCGGACTGTAGAGCCTGCGACAGACCAAAGTTGAAATGGAGGGCTGTCCGAATCGGATGGCGAGATCGAATCCTTCACTCACCAGGTCCGGAAAGTCGCTCCTGGTCTCCAGCTTCAGTTGAAGTGCGGGATGGGCCCTCAGGAACTGAGCCAGCTCCGGTGCCAGCACAAGGCGGGCGAACACCGCATCGCACGCCACGCGCAGCGTCCCTTGGACGACCGTGGTGTGCGCCGAGATGCCAGCGCTCGCCTCTTCGATGCCCTGCAGCAGCGGAAGCACCGTGGACAACAACTCGTGCCCCGCGTCCGTCACCTCCACGCGTCGGCTCGTGCGGTGCACGAGCTTGGCGCGCAGGCGGTCCTCCAAGCGTTGGACGGCGCGGCTCACCGCGGGCTGCGTCTTGCCCAGGCGCGATGCGGCACGGCCAAAGCTCTGGGATTCGGCCACGGCTGCAAGCGCAATCAGGCCGCTGACAAGGCCCGCGTCGAGGTCGTCCATGATCTATGTGTTCCGGTAATGGCAGCGATAACCGCTTCGCCGTAGCCGAGGGAGAGGCGATCTTTCACTATACGCATCTTTCAAATGCAAAAGGAAAGCTCGCCATGACCCAAACCCAAGCCGTCGTCGCCTTGATCGATGACTATTTCAACCTGGCCTATGAACCGAAGAGCCGCGACTTCGACAAGGTCTTCCATCCGAGCTGTCTGGTGCAGTGGCTTCATGAAGGCCAGTTGCAGACGCTGACATCGCCGGACTACGCGGAACTCGTTCACGCAAGGCCGAGTCCGCGATCGATGGGTGCGCCCCGAGACGAGGCGATTCTCTCCCTGGAGAACCTCTCGTACAGCCTTTCAACCGCAACGGTGAGAGTGCGGATCGGGCCGAAGCTGTTCAACGATCATTTCGTCCTGCACAAGGTCCAGGGAAGCTGGTTGATCACGAACAAGTCGTCCGTCGTGGTGCACTTGTTCGATTGAACATGAGCGCAGCGCCGCCTGCCGGCGCCCGTGTGCCAATCTCCGAGCGACCAGGGATTCGAAAGGATCCGACCCGTCCCTGCCGCCATCTCGGAAGACAGAACAGAGGGGGCGCATCAATGACATGGAGGTCGAGCACCTGCATGGCGACAGCAGCACGCATCGCGACCTAGGCACCGTCGTCGCCGACCAGCTCCACCGAACGAAACACCCGCCGCAACTGCGGATCATCGGAGGCGAGGCAGGCGCGCGTCTGCGCCATGAAGTGTTCGAGAAAGCGCGATGCGGCATGCGGCAGTGCTTCATTGGCGCGGCGAACGATGCCGACACGGCTCGCGTGGAATCGCTCGCGCAGTGGCAGCGGCACCAGGCCGCTTCGCAGGCTTTCCACCAGCGGCCACGGGCATAGACTCAGCATGTCGGTCTGCTGCACGAGCGCCAGCGACAAGGCAGCCGAATGAGCCAGGTGGATGCGATGGTGCGGCGCCTCGAGGCCGTGCTGGCCAAAGAGGTTGTCCATCAGGGCGGCCCGCTCGGTGGGTGCAAAGTTCAGTATCCAGTCCTGATCAAGCAGTTCGGCCATGGTCCGGGCGCCAGCGCGCGGGTGGCCGTCGCGGGCCACCACCGTCGTGTCGTATGTGAAGTGGGCCGTCGCCTGCAGGCCCTCCATCGCTTCGGGTGGAGCGATGCGCCCGATCATCAGGTCCAGAGCGCCCTCGCGCAGCATGGGATAGCTCAAGCGCGAGAAGCCGTCGAAGAACTCCAGCTGCACGTGCGGCAGTTCGGCGCGAAACGGTGGCAGCACGCGCGCGAGCAACGTCTGGGCGATCCACGCCGTGACACCGATGGCAAGCCGTTGCGTCGATGCACCGTCGCGATGGCGCGCCAGTGCGTCTTCGGCCTGGCGAAGCTGCGTCATCACACGTTGCGCATGCTCCAGCAGTTCCTGGCCGGCGGACGTGAGTGCAATGCCTGCGCTGCCGCGCGTGAGCAGTGCGACGCGGGATTCGGCTTCGAGCTCGCGCAGGCCCTGCGTGACGGTGGACTGCGTGACGCCGAGCGATCGTGCCGCAGCGCGGATGCTGCCGTCGGCTGCGATGGCCACGAGATAGCGCAGCTGGTGCAGTTTCATCGCGGCATTATCCGCGGCAGACAGACGGACAGACAGGCACAGCCGCGCAGCGCACAGCCCTGCCTGTCTGCCGGCCGGCGCAGCCGCTGCCTAGACTGGCCGCATGACAGACAAGACCGAACACCCGGCCCCCTATCCCGCCCAAACCGACCACGTGCTGCCGGCAGTACGCAGCATCGCAGCAGAGATGATCCAGGTGCGCCGGCACCTGCACGCGCACCCGGAACTTGCGTATCAGGAATTCGAGACCAGCGACCTGGTCGCTGCGCGTCTGGCCGAATGGGGCTACGAAGTCCACCGCGGCCTGGCCGGCACTGGCGTCGTCGGCACGCTCAAGCTGGGTCAGGGCACGCGCCGGCTGGGCATCCGCGCAGACATGGACGCCCTGCCGATCCACGAAACAACAGGGCTGCCCTACGCGAGCCAGCACGCCGGGCGCATGCACGCCTGCGGTCACGACGGGCATACGGCCATCCTGCTGGCATCGGCGCGCGTGCTCGCGCAGGAGCGCGGCTTCGACGGCACCTTGCACCTGATCTTCCAGCCTGCCGAGGAGGGCCTGGGCGGCGCGCGCCGCATGGTTGAAGAGGGCCTGTTCGAGCGCTTCCCCTGCGACGCCGTCTTCGCGCTGCACAACATGCCGGGGTTCCCCGCGGGCCGCTTCGGCTTTCGCGAAGGGCAGTTCACGGCATCGTCGGATTCGGTGACGATCAAGGTCCTCGGCCGCGGCGGGCATGGCTCGACGCCGCACCTGGTGGCTGACCCCATCGTCGCGGCGGCGTACATCGTCATCGCGTTGCAGACCATCGTCTCGCGCAACGTCGATCCGCGCGACACGGCGGTGGTCTCGGTCGGCGCCATCCACGGCGGCGACGCGCCCAACGTCATTCCAGCAACCGTGACCCTGCGCCTGACGGTGCGCGCCTACCGGCCGGAAACCCGTGCCATGCTGCGCGAGCGCATCACCGAACTGGTGCAGGCGCAGGCCGCAACGCTGGGCGTGCGCGCCGAAGTCGACTACCACTGGCGCTATCCCGCCGTGATCAACGACGTCGAGGCCACGCGCCTGGCGCGCGAGGTGGCGCGCGAATGGCTGGGCGAAGAAGGCATCGTTCAGGACCTGCAGCCCGTGACCGGCAGCGAGGATTTCTCCTTCATGCTCGAGCGCTGCCCCGGCAGTTACCTCATCGTCGGCAACGGCGAGGGCGACACGCACGGCACCGGCGGCTGCCAGGTGCACAACCCCGGCTATGACTTCAACGATGCGATCCTGCCCGTCGCAGCCAGCTACTGGGTGCGCCTCGCGCGGCGCTTCCTCGTCCCGCAGGGCTGAGCGTTCCCCCCAACCATCTCGCTTCGAGGTCATCATGCGCTTCCATCCCCCTACGCTGCTGACCCGCCGCCAGGTCGTCGCCAGCCTCGGCGCTGCCAGCGTCGGCTTGGCCGTCCCGTCGTTCGGCCAAGCCTATCCCGCCCATGCCATCAAGCTCGTGGTCGGCTACGCGGCGGGCGGCTCGGTTGACGTGATCGGTCGCATCGTCGCCGACCTGATGGCCGCGAAGCTCGGATCGGCGGTGATCGTGGAGAACCAGGCTGGCGCGGCAGGCGCCATCGGCGCACTGCGCGTCGCCCGCAGTCCCGCAGACGGCTACACGCTGCTGATGGGCAGCAGCAACGAGCTCGCCGCCACCATCACGGTGAACCCGGTGCAGAAATACGATCCGCGCAAGGACTTCACGCCGATCGCGCTGATCGCGACCGCGCCGGTGCTGCTGGTGGCCAGCGCGGCCACCCAGGTGAAGAACCTCGACCAATTCCTCGAACGCGTGAAGAAGAATCCGGGCAAGTGCAGCTACGGCACCTCCGGTGTGGGTTCGCTGCAGCACTTCGTCGGCGAACTCATCAAGCAACGCGCGCAGGTGGCCTTCATCCACGCCCCTTATCGCAGCGGCGGCGCGCTGGTGAGCGACGTCATCGGCGGCGCGGTCGATTTCGCGGGTCTGTCGCCCACCATCGCCGCCCCCTTCCTGCAGGATGGACGCATGGTCGCTCTGGGCGTGAGTTCCGCATCCCGCTGGCCCGGCCTGCCGCAGGTGCCGTCGCTCGGCGAGCACCCGCTCCTCCAAGGCTTCGACCTTTCCGGCTGGTTCGGACTCGTCGGCCCGCACAACATGCCGTCCGGCGTCGTGCAGCACCTGCGTGCACAGTTGCAGGCCGGGTTGCAGGATCCGGTGGTGCGCCGGCGACTGCAGGAAAACGGCGCGCTTCCCGCGGCGGGCGCCGAGGACATGGTGCGCCTGATCGAGCAGGACGTGGCACGCTATGGGACGCTGGTGAAGTTCGCGAACATCCGCGAGTGAGCACCGCGCCCCACCCATGCAGCAACCCGATACCGGTGACTTCAACAACTGGTGGCGGCAGAAAACCTCAGGGTTCCGCCGCAACGTCCCGGTCATCTCCCATGCCGTGGTAGCCGCCCTGGAACAGGATCGTCACGTGGCGCGGATTTCCCACGCGATAGACCTTGGCAAAGATGAGGGTGGCCACCATGCCCGCGCCGCAGCCGAACCTCAGCTTCCAGGCCAACTCTGGTGCAGGAGGGACTGAAGCACTTGCAAGCTGCGCGAGGCTCGCATTGCGGCGATGAAGGACCGACAGGTCCGCTGTTCGACAAGCAAAGCAAGCAGCGCTTCAGCGTGCTATATGTGGCCGTCGTGCCGGCCAATGAGCGGCGGGGACCACGTCACACCGGCACCTGCGGCAGCACGCTCGCGCCTTCCCCCGGCCGCCAGCCGAGCATGGCGCGGCACGCTGGTATGCGGCGACTTCAGTGGCTACAAGGCGTACTTCGAGCTCGGCGTCAGCCGAGAACTCATTTCTCAAGTCGAAAGCCTCTCACCTTGAGGGCCGCGCGGCTTCAGGACTGGGTCCCGTCCAACGGCACTCCGCGGTCGGAAAGAATCATCATCAGCCCCGCGGCCACCGTGATAGCGATGTCTGCGACATTGCCGACGAAGAAATTCCCGTAGGCAATGAAGTCGATCACGTGGCCCCTACCGAAGCCGGGGTCGCGCATCAGCCTGTCGATCAGATTCCCAAGCGTGCCGCCGAGCAGCAAACCGAGCGTCATCGTCCACCAGGTGCTGCTCAGACGGCGGGAGAAACGGACGATGAGGACGGTTGCCGCGACGGCAATCACGGTGAGCAGCCAAGTGCTCCCGCTGCCCAGGCCAAGGACGGCGCCGGGGTTCAACAGCAGTTGGATGCCTAGTGCGTTGCCCAGGACTGGGTGCTGCACCCCTTGCTCCAGACCGGAGAGCGCACATGCTTTGGTGACCTGATCGACCATCAACACGATCAACGCAAGGGAAGTCAGCAAGCCAAGCCGGGACCGACGCGCCGGAACGGATTTGCGTACGGCGGAGGTCTCGGACGTGATTGGCCTGAGGCGCTGGTTGCTCGACATCGAACAAGTTTACCCCGCGTCAGTCGCCGCATAGGCAGCTCGTGACCTTGGGCTCCGCAGCGGGTTTTGGTCTTGCCTCCCAATGCGTGAATCAGCCCGGGACCTGGCGGGCGCCATGCTGGCCGAGCCCAGAAGCCGATCAAGATGGATTCGCCGGACACATGCTTTTCGGCGATGACGTCATGATCTTTTCCGAGAAGCACATTGCGTTCCAAGACAAGGATCTGAAGATCGCTTGGCCGCGGTGATTCAGGCGCGCCGTGACCGAGTCGGCGAAGCAGTTGCATGGCGCTATGAGCTGGCTTGGGCACTGCCCCGACCGCATCTTTCTAGACGCTGCTTGCAAGCGGCCGTCGACGGCGATCAGCCACGCCTGAGTCGCGCGTTCCGCGACCGCCTGCGGCAGCATCGAAGTTGTTGAAAGACGCTTGCACCACGGTACCTATCCTCTCAAACCAAGTGCGCGCAACCAAGCATCGACCTGACCGAAAGCATCCTGCTGCCACTGCTCGGGGCTGCGTTCACCGAGCACTTTCGTTTCCTCGACAAAGCGACGCACACAGGTCGGTCCAAAACCATCGACCGTGTCGAACTTGCCGGCAATGAATTCGTAGCCTGCGGCGCCACTGGCATGGTCAAGCAGCGGCCGGCACTCCTCAGCCAGCACCTCCGGCCCTCCAGGATAGTTCCGGACACAGTAGTAGATGTCGTAGGCATCTTTCTGCTTGTAGCGCCCCTCGATCGCATGCCCCTTCATGGCCAGAAGAGCCGGTATCGAACTAACTGCGATCTCGACGCGGTTCGTACCACCGGTGGGCATCGAGCCAGTGATCGCTACCAGTTGATAGAAGCGAAGGGCCAGATCAGCGCCGTCTGCTCGTTGCACCGCGAAGTCGGTGATCAGCGGCGGCACGTTCTTGATGATCTCGGCATTGCGAGGCATCAGAAAGTCGACAACGATGTCGATCGGAGCACCGCCATCTTCAGTCGCGATCTGGCGCACGAGCTGAAAACGCCGAAGGTCATGACGCTGCTGGTAGCCGTGCCCCTGCAGAGCCTCGACCAGCGTGGCGTATTCGCCGTCACCCAAGGCCTCAGCATCTAGCCCGAGATCCACATCGAGCGTGCCGACGTGCGGCATGTCCTCATTGCCAAGCAGCAGCCACGGTACGGCACCGCCGACGATGGCGAACTTGCCCTTGAAACTTCCGAGGATCTGGCCGATTTCGAGCAACACCGTTTTGACTGCCGCCGTCGTGCGATCGTCGTAGTCGGCGGCGGACTGTGGCTCGCCTGGGGTCACTTCTGCCATTTCAACCTTTCTTGTCGTAGATGGTCGGCCGCCTCCCGCCCCCGCTCGCCGGCTGCTGCGAGATCCAGGTAGGTCTGGACGGGACTGGTGCAGGTGACGCCAGGTGCCGGCTCCACCGTATCGCGGAATACACCGAGGTCTTTGAGCAAGGTCACCGTCACGTTCTCGCCCTTCGAGGCGGAAGACAGCTTCAGGCCCGAGCGCAGATGTTCCAGGCCCGCATCGTCCGCATAGAAGTACTGCGTGCCGGTGCGGCCATACGGAGCAAGCCAGTGCGCCGCCGAGAAGGACGCCATTGCCAAAAGTCCCGTTGCATGCTGCGAACTCATCACTCGCCGCGCAGCCTCCTCGAACGAACTGCCGTGCAACGTCGTGTAGAAACTCATACGCCGGCCGACTGGCGGCTCGTAGGCGTCGCGCCATTCATCGAGAAGCACGTCGGGCTCGGACAGGTACAGGCCTTCGCTGGAGACTTGCGCCCACTCGCGGTCCAACAAGCCAACGCGCACATTGCTCACATGCCCCAGACTGACCTCGGCGGCCTCTGCAAGCTCCGTAACGCGCCATGCACGCTGCGGATCTCGAAGCATCACGCGCAACACCTGGGCGGACTTCGGCTTGAAAAGCGACCTGAGTTCACGCCGCTCCACAGCAGGCTTGCTCGCTACCTGGCGCTCGATGAAAACGCTGTCGAGCGCCAACCTCGCGTTACCTTCCAGGTCAAGGTAGCCCACCTCGTGCTCGCGACACAGTGCCTGGGCCTCAGGCGACAGGTAGGGTGCGATGAAGACGGGCACGGCATCCTTTGCTTGATTCATCACGTAGTCGCGCAGCTGCAGCAGCGCGAGGCGGACGTGGCGCGGCTGGCCAGTGGACTTCACTTCGCAGACCAACGCCTGTCGCCTGCCGTACACCTCGAAGTGCGCCACGATATCGACCCCGTGATCGGGGCTCAGCGCTTCGTGCTCGATGGCCAGAAGCTGGATGGCTGGCACTTGCTCTAGGAGCAGGCGAAGGGCAGCAGCAGCAGCCTGGCGCTCGACATTTTTCACCGAATCATCGATTTTCAGCATCTGCTGAAAATACCATTTTTGATGAAATTATCAAGGGAATTTCACCAAAAATCCCGCTTCCAGCAACCGCTGAAATGCGGCAAACTGGTGAAATTGCGGCAAATCAAAGGACAGAACGCATCGACGCCGGACCAGCTCCTCGAGCTAGTCAGGATCGATCGTGCGCCAGTGCCGCTTCAGCTGCAGCGCGCAGTAGTAGATCCAAAGGTCGGGAGATCTCGCCGTCCATGGCGAAATAGTACTGTATATTTAAACAGTTCTGTGTGACGTTTACATCCTCTACGAGTCCAGTGAACTGCGGCCCGACGCCGAGGTGAAGGCGCATCCAGCCCGCGGGTGGCTCTGTTACGTGACGCCGGCCGCAGCTATCTGCCGGCCTAGGTGAGGTACCGGACCACCAACCGGGTCACTTCGTCGATGAAGGGTCCCCCTGTCACCCGCAAGAAGCTCCGGTCGATGCAGCACCGCGCCGTGCGCCAGGGTTTCCACGCTCGACACGCAGACGAAGGTGGCCAGCCCCAGGTCCAGGTCGCGGTGCAGCTCGCCGCGATGCGCCTCAAGGAAGGCCCGCACCAGCTCGCCGGCCCTGCGCTCGAACCCCTCGACCTCGGCCAGCCGGCCCGTGCAGAGGATGACATTGGCTCCGAGGGAAATTCCAGGATTGCCAGCGATGAGACAGCAACTCTTCGGTGCGTTGACTCCAGGGGAATGCCAAGGCATTCCTGCTGAAGAATGGCTAAAATGGCTAATCACTCTCACCCGAGTCCAATCATGCAAGTCAGTGCCACCGATGCCAAGAACCGCTTCGGCTACTACCTGGGTCAAGCCGAGCGCGAGCCCGTGCAGGTCATGAAGAACGACCGCGTCGCAGTTGTGATGGTCTCGGCAGCCCGTTACGCCGAGCTCGAGGCACTCGAACGGACGAAGACGCTCGGCCAGCGCAAGCGCGAATTCAACGAAACCTATGCGGAGTGGATTGCAGCCCAGAACGAGCTTGTCGAGCGCGTGGGTGTTTTCGGCGAGGACTACCGTCCCTGGTGATTGCACGATGGCCCAGTTCGATGTCTATGCCAACCCGTCCAAGACCCAGCGCGGCGAGATTCCCTGGATGGTGGACATCCAGAGCGAGATCCTCGACAAGCTCCCGACCCGCCTCGTGATGCCGTTGGCACTGCGTGCCCACATGCCGGCGGCGATGCCGCGGTCCCTCTGTCCGACCATCGGCTGGAACGGAGCGATGCTGGTGGCATTGCCCCATCTGGCTGCACCCTTTCGGGTCAAGGATCTGGGCTCTGTCCAGGGCAACCTGCGATCTCAAGCCAGCGACTTCGTGGCCGCGCTCGATGCAGTGATTAGCGGAATCTGAGTCGAGCCTTCGGCAGGGGGTGCGGACGAAAACTTGGACTGTTTGATGCCGCCCCCGCCGGGTCAGGATTCCATGGAAATCAACAGGATGAGCGTTATGAGGCCCTCCGCGCAACCGTCGCGGTGGTCGTAGCTTGCGGCCCAGCGACCCATGGCCCAAGGCGCCAACCTGTATTGCGACAATTCCCCGATGAGCCAGACCGATTTCTTCTCAGAACGCACCACCCTCTACACGCCAGCCTGGTACAGCGACAAGACGCGTGAAGAACGTGAGCTGCCGCTGAGCCCGGCCGACTACAAGGTCTCGCCCGGCCTCGCCGGCGAGCGGTGGACCGTCATCTCGCTGAAGGACGGCACCACCGTTTACAGCGGCATCGGGCCGGTTGAGATCCTGCGCCGATCGAAAGCTTCATCCACTTGATCCGGGAGATCGGCGCAGCCTCCTGAGGTGCTCCATGCCAGCCGATGTGATCGAGTAGACGATGGCCGAATGAACAGAGCCTGCACCAGTGGCGCGACGCAGCCGCGCTTCGATCAGCAGTGCTGCTCGAAGTACCTCTACCTTACGAACCTCATCTGGATCCGTGACGGTCAGCGGCAAGCTCGATTTTTCAAGGCGCTGGAGGTAGTTGAGCGGCATGACAGACCGAAGCGGGAACTGATTGATTGAATCTCACTGACTTTCCATGCTGCCAATGTCGGAGAAATCCCGAGCCCTTTGCGGGATGGGGCATGTTTCCCACATGGCGTGTGCATCGAGATCGCAAACGCATCACCAGAGGTGATGGTGGGCGGATAAAAACTTGGACTGGTTTTCATGCCGCCCCCGCCGGGGTCAGGATCCATGGAAATCGACACGGCTACGGCGCACCACCGCGATTACACAGCCCTCAAGGCCTGCTACGGGCACATGGCGAGCCGAGCTGAGCGGGACGCTGCCCACTCGCGAGAACGCCACAGGGCGAGACGCCCGGATCGGACGGGTCAGGAGCAACTGGTTTCCTGGATGCCACAGAGGCGATCCACCCAGACGCGAAAACGGCCCGGCGGCAGGCCCGCGCGCGCAGCAGGTTCGACCTTCAGCGTGGCGCGATCCTGGGCGGGGAAGCGCTGATCCGCGAACTCGACTTGCGCCCATTCGCCCTGGCAGTCGCTCAGGCGGGCGGCTTCGATGAAGCTGTCGCCATCGAAGGTTTCGCCGTCGCCCACGCGCAGGTGGACCGCGGCGGCACGCGCCGGTCGCGCGCGGCCCGCATCCGCCTGGGACTTCACGGTGAGCTTGCTGCCGCTGACCCATCCCCTGCCGCTGTACATCGGCCGCGCCGGACGACCGGTGAGATCGGCGTTGTCCTTGGCGTTGCGAATCAGGAACCAGCCGTCGCGCACGCCGATGACCTCGACCTCGACGCGAACACCGTAGTTCATCGCAGGCTCGACGAAGGTCGGCGGGAGCCTGCCCAAGACCCTGGCCGCAGTGCTCGGCGCCTCGCGGACGTTGAGCCCGGCCGGGTCGGTCTCGGCGACGAAGGCACCGAAGCTGCAGGATCTGGCCGGTGTCACCACCGGCGACGCCGGGCGCGAAGCACCGTCGGCGGGACCCGCGGCCTTCGCGCCGCTGGCGAGCGCGGCCAGACAGGCAGTGATGGCGATCAGGATCGCCCTGTGGAGGTGGAAATCAGCAGCCATCGGTAGCCATCGAGAGAATGTGGTGGAGTGCCGGCCTCTTCTACACCTTCTGCACCATCAGCCGGCCCGGCGACGTGCAACCAGCGGCACCAGACAGGCCACGGCAAGCAATACCGCCCACGTCGCCAGGTAGCACCAGTCCGCAGGCCCCGAATGGCCGACGGACTCCCAGCCCGTGGTGGCCTCCCACCATGACCAGAAGGGATACAGGACGAGTGTGAGGACCGGACCGGCTGGCACCACCCAGGCAAGGGTGATCAGCAGCCGCAGCACGGGGTGGCGTTGCGCGGGTGGGGTCGGCGAAGGATCGGAAGGGCGCGGCATGGTCCATTCTGTTCGGCCTGCAGCATTTCCGGAAGGGTCGGCAGCCCTCGAGTGGCCCCACAACGGCGCTGCGGCAAGCACCTGATGGCGGCTGTTATCGTCTGCCGGCCGCAAGCGCCCCCAGCGGTGGCGGCTCTTGCCCCGCGACGCCGGTCGACTCCTCCCCTCTTCTCCCAGCGATACATGTTTGCACTGATCAGCCTGACCATCGACCGCGCCCGGAAGGAGCGCTTGCCCCAGGTCGCCGGAAGCCTTGCGTTCACCACCTTGCTCTCGATCGTGCCCCTGTTCGCGACGAGCTTTGCGCTCTTCACGCGATTCCCGGTCTTCTCGCGGTTCCAGGACGCGCTTCAGGAGTTCTTGCTGAGGAGGCTTCTTCCCACGGACATCGCGCGCACGGTGCTGAAGTACCTGAACCATTTCGCCGCGAATGCAAGCGGCATGACCTGGGTGGGCTCGCTCTTCCTGCTGGGCACCGCCATCGCGATGCTGCTGACGGTGGAGAACGCGCTGAACCAGATGTGGAAGGTGCGCAGGAACCGGCCCTTCTTCAAAAGGGTCGGCCTGTACCTGCTGATGCTGGCGATCGGCCCGCCCGCTCTGGGCTTGAGCCTGTGGGCGACGTCGTACCTGCTGGGCATTTCCATGGGCCTGATCGGCGCGCTGCCGCCGTCGCTCGCGTTCGTGCTCGACCTCGGGCCGTTCCTGCTGGGCGTCGCGATGCTGACCAGCATGTTCTACCTCGTGCCGAACACCAAGGTCCGGTTGCGCGATGCCTTCACGGGCGGCTTGATCGCCAGCATGGTTTTCGAACTCGGCAAGCGGGGCTTCACCGCCTACCTGGTCAAGATCCCGACATACAAGGCCCTGTATGGAGCCTTCGCGGTTCTTCCCATGTTCCTGCTGTGGGTGTACTTCTCGTGGCTGGTCACCCTGGTCGCGGCCATGGTGACGGCCAACCTGGCGCTCAACCGCCGGCAAGCGGCAGGCAAACCTGCCCGGGCGTGAACTCGGCCGCCGGTCGCCCCATCGGCGAGGAAGGCGTCTGCGCGCCGCACTGGCTCCAGTCGCGGCGCAAGGGCCTCAGCCTCCGCCAGGTTCGACAAGCTCCCGCAGACTGACCTTCAGCGGAAGCTCGTAGTCGCGACCGATGAGCTCCGCCCGGAAGGACTTGCGAGGATGGATCGTCAGCACCTCGTCCACGAGGACAGCCGGTCGACCAGGCTAGGGGCATCATCATGGAACCGGACCTGCGCGACCTGAACCTCCAGAGCGCGCGAAGTGGCGCGTTCCTCGATGCGTGCGAACACCCGGCTCGGCGCGGGATGGACCGGAATGTCCTGCTCCACGCGTATGCGGTATTTCTTCGTTTCCTTGGTCCGCAGCGTCACCCGCAGCGCATTGCCTTTGCTGGCCATCTCTTGCTGCAGCAGGGGCAGCAACTCCACACCCCTTGTTGCCAGCGCCGCGATCGCCCCGAAGGTCGCGCTCTGAACCACTGACAACTGCTCGCCCGGCGGGCGATCGCTGTAGTCGCTGGCCAGTCCGACCATGACAAACCTGTGCCATCGCTCCAGGGCGTAGTCGGTGTGTAGCAGGCTGGCCTCAGGGATGCAGGGCGTGAGGCAGACATACAGGTGGTCGGCATCCCCGATCGATATGCCGAGTTCCTCGCACTTTCTGCCGATGCGCTGCCCCAGGGCGATCGCGTCCTTCGGGAGCTTGAAGCGCTCGCCCGCGTAGCCCGGCATGGGAGAACCGGGCCGCAGGTGCTCGGGACTCTCGAAGTAGCGAACGTCCCGCAGCGGCTTGGCGCGTTTCACAGACTTTTCCATGGTTGCAATGTATCGCGCGGCACCGCGGCGTCCCCGGGACTTCGCGCGAAGGCAGAAGCCACACGAATGCGTTTTTCGCCCATCGATTTCGATCTGAAACTGCAGCCCATGCCCCCTATCCTCGCCACACGCAAGCCCGTCGATGAACTCACGGCCGCCGAACTGGAGACGTTCCCTGTCTGGGAGTTCGCCGTGGATGAGGATGGAGACGGCGAAGAGCAGGACCACCTGGGGTGAAGCCGGACCCGACCAGCGAAGTGCCGGACAACGACTCCTCGCTCGGTGTCGCCGTCGCCCTGAGGCTGGCCGGCGGGCGGGTCTATCCAGGCGTGATGTTTGCGACACGCAAGCTGGCTTCGATGTCGCGGCGGTCGCGCTGTTCACGACCGAAGGTCAGGGCCTTTTTTCGCAAGGCGATTCACCCGCCCAAACCCAGCGTAACCTGAAACGCCTCGGGCTGGCCCATCAGGAAGTCTTTCCGCTGGACTACTGCACCGCGTTCCGTCGGCACGCATCGAAGTCTTCGAACATGGCACGTTCAATGTGCTACGTGCACAGTGCTCGCGCTCAGCATCCGTCAAGCCTGCGGCCCAACGAACACGGGCCTGGTCGCTCAGGCAAACTTTTCCGCCACCTCATTGGACAGCCGGAAGCGCATTCCGGGCGCTGCCCACTGGGCCCTGAGCCACCAGTCATGCGCCACGGCGATTTCATGGCAGATTGCCAGGCCCAGCCCGGCCCCATGGTCTCGCCGATGCGCGCCCTGCGGGTCTTCTAGCCATTCAATACGAGAGATCCCTGCGGATATTGCTCGCACATGAAATCAACAAACGCCCGAACCTTCGGCGCGGGAAGTCGTCGTGATGTATGCAGGACCCAGAGCTCGACCTCCGCACCCGAGACCCGGCCCCATTGAACCAGTTCTCCGCGCGTCAGCTGGTTCCACGCAATGGATTGCGGCATCAGGGCAGCACCAGCGCCGGCGACTGCAGCGTCGCGAATCATCAGGAATGAGGAAAGCCTCAGCCTCGGAATCGGCTCCAGGACCAGGCGCCCATCGTCGAGCGTCCAGTTCGTGGGTTGAAAACTTGTGGACACGATGCCCGGAACGGGGCTGACCTTGCCGGGGGGCGGCAAGGGAACGGAGGGCGCCGCCACGACCACTAGCCGGTCCTTGGCGAAGCACCGGCCTACGAGGCTGCTGTCGGGGCTTGGATTGATCCGGATCGCGGCGTCGAACTGCTCTTCGACGAGGTCGACCAAGCGATCGTCCGCCACCACCTCGCATGTGACATCCGGGTAGGCCGCGCAGAACCCGGCGGAGATGCGCCCCATCGCCAACTGCGAGAACAGCACCGGCGAAGCAATGCGCAAGCGTCCGCGGGGCACCGACAAGCCCTCGCGCGCGGAGGTCATGGCATCGGCCACCTCGTGCATCGGCCCTTCGGTGCGATCCATGAGCATCTGTCCGGCTTCCGTGAGCTTGAGCCCGCGGGCGCTGCGCTCGATGAGCCGCACGCCGAGTTGCTCTTCCAGCTCCGCGATGCGCCGGGACAAGGTCGCCTTCGATCGCCCGCTCGCGCGACTTGCCTTGCCAAGGCCTCCATTCGCCGCGACGAGGGCGAAGTCGGTCAATGCATTCAGGTCCATGTGTTCCGAATTTGAAACGAGGTGTCTTTATCTTCGCATCTTCGTTTTATTAATGCAACGAACTATCTTCTCCCCATCGCAACTTCGACATGAGGAAATTGAAATGACCACCAATCAACGCGCTGTCCTGATCCGGGCCTATGGCGGTGCCGCCGCCGCCGAGGTCGCCCAGATCGCGAGGCCCGCTCCCGGACAGGGCCAGGTCCTGGTCCGCGTTCGAGCCGCCGGCGTGAACGGCATCGACTGGAAAGTTCGTGAAGGATTCGTCCGGGACGCTTTCCCGCTTCAACTGCCGGCCGTGCTGGGTATCGAACTCGCGGGTGTCGTTGAGGCCGTCGGGGCCGGAAGCTCACGCTTTCTCGTGGGCGATCGCGTCATGGGGCCGCTTGGCAGGCTGGGTGCCTATGCCGATTTCGTGGCCGTCGACGAGGCCCACCTGGTGCGCACGCCGGACAGCCTGGACGACGTCCATGCGGCTGCAGTCCCGGTGGCGGCCGTGGCCGCATGGCAAAGCTTGCACCACGCCGGTCCGATCGCCGCAGGTCAGCGAATCCTGATCCACGGCGCGGCCGGAGGCCTGGGTGGCTATGCCGTGCAGTACGCCAAGCGGGCAGGCGCCATGGTCTTCGCAACAGCGTCGGCTGCGCACGTCGAATACGTTCGCAGCCTGGGCGCAGACCGCGTCATCGACTACCGGCGCGAACGCTTCGAATCGGTCGCGAGCGACATCGACCTGGTGCTCGATTACGTCGGGGGCGAAGTGCTCGATCGCTCGTGGCAGGTGCTGGCGAAGGACGGCGCGATCGTCGGCACGACATCGCCCGACATCCTTGCCCGAACGCCCGCCGGCCGTCGTGGCCTGTGGTTGATGAACCAGCCGGACGCAGCCCTCCTGGAGCGGCTCGCAGCGGAGATCGCCCAAGGCACCCTGGTCTCGAAGCTCGACGAAGTCGTGGGCTTCGACGACATCCCCGTGGCCATCGAGCGCAATCGCACAGCCGCTCGCATCGGCAAGGTCGTCGCGGATTTCTCACGTTGATCGACCTTGTGATCCATCCCTTCAACCGTTTCCCTCAACCACCTGGAGATCTTCATGAGCATTCTCGTCACCGGTGCCACCGGCACCATCGGTTCCCTCGTCGTCCAAGGGCTGGCCTCCGCCGGCGCACAGGTCAGCGCGTTCGTTCGCACACCCGGAAAACAAAGCTTTCCGGCCAGCGTCAAGGAGGTCGTCGGCGACTTGACCGACGTGCCGTCGTTGCGCGCGGCCCTCTCATCGGTGCGCACGCTGTTTCTGCTGAACGCTGTCACGCCCGACGAGGTGACCCAGGCCCTCGTCGCGCTGAACCTGGCGCGCGAGGCCGGCATCGAGCGCGTGGTCTACCTGTCGGTCATCCACGCGGACAAGTTCACCAACGTGCCGCACTTCACCGGCAAGCACACGGTCGAGCGAATGATCGAGTCCCTCGACATTCCGGCGACCATCCTGCGACCGGCGTACTTCATGCAGAACGAGCGCTCGGTCCAGCAGGTGATCCAGGGCTACGGCGTCTATCCTATGCCGATCGGCTCGGCGGGCGTCGCGATGATCGATGCGCGCGACATCGCGGACGCCGCCGTCGCCGAACTGCTGCGTCGCGATCGCGAGCCCGGCCCCTCACCGCGCACGACGCTGGACCTGGTCGGGCCAGAGCTGTTGACCGGCGAGTCGGTGGCCAGGATCTGGAGTGCCGCGCTCGATCGCGAAGTGATTTACGGCGGAGACGACGCGGCGGCCTTCGAAGAACAGCTGGCCGCGTTGGGGCCGTCCTGGCTTGCCTATGACATGCGCCTGATGATGGTCGGCATCCAGAAGTTTGGCATGCACGGCACGGACGGCACAATCGACCGCCTGCAGGCCATCCTTGGCCGTCCCCTGCGCAAGTACGCCGACTTTGTCAAAGAGGCCACGGCCGCGTCGTAGGCGGAGCGCTTCGCGTACGTCGGCCGGGACCACGGGCCACAAGCAATGCTGATTTGTGCACGCGGACAGGTATCCAGGATTCATCACCAGATGCGCTCCGAGGCCCCTGATATCTGTTCCGTGGTGCAGCGATTGCTGGCATTCAGCGGCAAAGCGCGAACGAGTACCATCGGCCGAGGCCGTGTAAAACGCCGCCGTCGTGCCGATTGCCTGAAGGCGATCTCTCAGATCGCACCATGATCGACAATCATGCCTCGGGGAATGGTTTTGGCTGCCCGCGAAAATCACGACCTCCGCACGTTTTCATACGCCAGGAGCGGTCGTTCGGCCCGGGCTCAGGTGCAGCCACAGCACGTACACCCCCTTGGGAAGAGAGCCAAAGCGGGCAGCCGTGGCATTGGGCCAAGCGCCAGCGGAATGAATGGACAATACGTGCGAATGACCCAGAGGCGCAGCCGTCCTCCCGACTCCCCGCGCCGCGCCCGAATTCAGAGCCTGGCATCCGAATCCATCAAGCCGCCGCCCAGGGCCTTGTACAGCGCCACCGCACTGCCGAACGCACTGCGCCGCAGATCCAGCTGCGCCTGCCTGGCGGCATAGAGCTGGCGTTGTGCATCGAGCAGTTCGAGGCGCCCCTCCGTTCCCGCACGGTAGCGCAGGTTGGACAACTCCGCACGGCGTTCTGCGCTCGCCACCGCGCGGGCCTGGGCTTCGAGCTGCACAGCGAAGGTCTCCCGCCCTGCCAGACCGTCGGCCACTTCTCGGAAGGCTGTCTCGATCGCCCGCTCGTATGCCACCACCGCGCTGGACTTGCGCACTTCGGCCAGACGCAGCTCGGCGCGCAACCGGCCGGCCGAGAACAACGGGACGGAGAGCTGCGGCGCAAAGCTCCACGCACGCTGCGCGCCATCGAACAGACTGCCCATGGCTGGGCTGGTGTAGCCGAGGGATGCCGTCAGCGAGAGCCGCGGGAAGAAGGCCGCCCGCGCAGCGCCGATGTCCGCGTTGGCCGCGACGAGCGCCTGCTCGGCCTGCTGGATGTCCGGCCGCCGATACAGCAGGTCCGAGGGCAACCCCGCCGGCAGCTGGCTCACCACCGGCTGAGCCTGCAGGGGCAGCCCATCCGGCAAGCCGGCCGGGATCTCCGCGCCCACCAGCAGCCGCAGCGCATGGCCGGCCTGCGCCATGGCGCGCCTTCGCGCCTGCACATCCGCCTCGGCGGTCGCCACCTGCCCCTCGGCCTGAGCCACCTCCAGCCCGCTGCTCTGGCGCGCGGCCTTCAACCGACGCGCCAAGTCCAGCGACTGGCGCCAGTCGGCGAGCGTGCGCTCGGACAACTGCAGCTGCTCCTGGGCCAGGCGCTCGGTGAAGTAGGCATCGGCCACTGCGCCGACCAAGGCGATCTGCGCGGCCCGCCGTCCGTGATCGCTCGCCAGGTAGCGCGCGAACGCTGCGTCCGACAGTGCGCGCACGCGGCCAAAGAGATCCATCTCGAACGCGCTCGTGCCCACGCTCACACCGAACTGATTCTGAACAGCGGCGGGAACGACGGGGTTCGATGTGTCATTGGCCGCGCTCCGCTGGCGCGTCGCGTTGCCGGTCGCATCGATCGCGGGCCTCTGCGCCGCGCGCTGGATGCCGTACTGAGCCTGCACCGCCTCGACGTTCAAAACGGCGATGCGCAGGTCGCGGTTGTTCTCAAGTGCCAGTGCGATCAATCGCTGCAGCCGCCGGTCGCCGAACATGCTGCGCCAGCCGAGGTCTGCGCCGTGCGCCTTGGCATCGGTCGTCACTTGGCCCGGATACACCTCAGGGATCGGTCTCGCAGGCCTGACCAGTTCGGGCGTCAGCGAGCAGGCGGACAACGCCATCACGACAGGAAGAAAGAGGCGCCGCATCGCGTCAGCCCTCCTGCCCACGGTCATGCCCGGCGTGGGGGCGGCGCGCCCTACGCGACGCCGCGATGCGCTCCTGCAAGCCCATCACGAACACGAAGAAGGCGGGCACGAAGAAGATGGCCAGGGCGGTGGCCGTCACCATCCCGCCGAACACACCGGTGCCGATCGCGCGCTGTGTCTCGGCACTGGCGCCCGAGGCGATGATCAGCGGCACCACCCCCATGCCGAAAGCGAGCGATGTCATCAGGATGGGGCGCAGCCGAAGGCGCGCCGCCTCGACGGCCGATTCGATCAGCCCCTCGCCCTGCTCATGCAGTTGCTTGGCGAACTCCACGATCA
Organism: Variovorax sp. 160MFSha2.1; assembly: GCF_048305075.1. Lineage (NCBI taxonomy): Bacteria > Pseudomonadati > Pseudomonadota > Betaproteobacteria > Burkholderiales > Comamonadaceae > Variovorax > Variovorax sp. 160MFSha2.1. The sequence continues at coordinate 175,203 of NZ_CP157625.1, read as the reverse complement.
GGATCGCATTCTTTGCCGACAAGCCGATGACGGTGATCATCCCGACCTTGAAGAACACGTCATTGGGCATGCCGCGCAGCAGGACGGCCGCCACCGCGCCCAGCAGGCCCAAGGGGACGACCAGCATCACCGACAGCGGGATGGCCCAGCTCTCGTAAAGCGCCGCCAGCACGAGGAACACCACCAGCATGGACAGCGCCATCAGCATCGGTGCCTGGGCGGCGGACTGCCGCTCCTGCAACGACTGGCCTGTCCATTCGAGCGCGAAGCCGGGCGGCAGCTGCCGAGCCAGCCGCTCCATCTCCGCCATCGCCGCTCCGCTGGAAGCACCCGGTGCCGCATTGCCTGAAATGCGCGTGGAGGGGAACCCCTGGTAGCGCACCAGTTGCAACGGCGTGTCCGTCCACACGGGCGTGACCACCTCCTTCAATGCCACCATGCCTGCGCTGCTGTTGCGCACGTGCAGGCGCAGCACGTCGTCGATCTGCATGCGCGCCGGCGCATCGGCCTGAATGACGACCTGCTGCATGCGCCCCGCGTTGGGAAAGTCGTTCACGTAGGCCGATCCCATCGCAACGGACAGCGTTTCGCTGATGTTGGAGAAGGACACGCCCAGCGCCTCGGCTTTCTGCCGATCGACATCCAGACGGATGCTGGTGCCCTGCGGCAGCCCATCCGGGTAGACGCCGGTCACGACCTTGCTCTGCGCGGCCAGCGCAAGCAGCTTGGCCTCGGCGGCCTTGAGCGCGGCATGGCCCTGGTTGGCTCGGTCCTGCAGCCGCAGGGCGAAGCCCGAGCTGTTGCCCAATTCGTCGATCGCGGGCGGCATGAGGCTCATGACCGTTCCCTCGGTGGTTCCCGTCATGGCTTGCTGCGCCAGAGCTACCTCGCCGCTGGCGGTCGCGCCGTTGCGCTTGTCCCAATCGCTGAGCATGGTGAATGCCATGGCCGCGTTGGAACCTGAGCCGGAGAAGCCGAAGCCGACAACGGTCATGTTGGACTGGATCGAAGGGCGGCTCGCCGTGTGCGCCTCGAACTTCTTGACGACGTCCAGCGTGCGCTCCATGGTGGCATCGGCGGGCAGCTGTACCACCGTCATGAAGTAGCCTTGGTCCTCTTCGGGCAGGAAGGCCGAGGGCAGTTGCCGGAACGCAAGGGCCAACACGGCACAGAGCGCCACGAACACCAGCATGACACGGCCGGCGCGCGCGACCAGCTGGCCGACGCGCGAGGCGTAGCGCGCGTTCATGGCATCGAAGCGCCGGTTGAATCCGCCGAAGAAACCCCGCTTCTCGTGGTGTCCCTGCGCCACCGGCTTCAGCAGCGTCGCGCACAGCGCAGGCGTCAGCGTCAGCGCCAGGAAGGCGGAGAACAGGATCGCCACCGCCATCGACAGCGCAAACTGCTGGTAGATCACGCCCACGGAGCCGCTGGCGAAGGCCATGGGAATGAACACGGCCGTCAGCACCAGCGTGATGCCGACGACTGCGCCGGTGATCTCCCGCATGGCTTTCATCGTCGCTTCGCGTGGCGCGAGGCCTTCCTTCGCCATGATCCGCTCGACGTTCTCCACAACGACGATCGCGTCATCGACGATGATGCCGATGGCCAGCACCATGCCGAACATGGTGAGCACATTGATCGAAAAGCCCGACACCAGCATCACGGCGAAAGTGCCGAGCAAGGCGATCGGCGCCACGATGGCCGGAATCAGCGTGTAGCGGATGTTCTGCAGGAACAGGAACATCACCAGGAACACCAGCGCCATGGCTTCGATCAGGGTGTGGATCACCTTCTCGATGGAGATCTTCACGAAGGGCGCGGTGTCGAACGGGACCGAGTAGTCCATGCCCGCCGGCATGGTGCGCTTGAGCTCGTCGAGCCTGTCGCGCACGCCCTGCGCGGTGCGCACGGCATTGGCGCCCGGAGACAGTTGCACGGCCGCCGCCGTGGCGACCTTCCCGTTCTCACGGTTGATGAAGCCATAGGACTGCGCACCCAGTTCGACCCGTGCCACGTCGCCCATTGTCACCTTGGAGCCGTCGGCGCTGGCGCGCAGCACGATCGCCGCGAACTGCTCGGGCGTGCTCAGCTGGCCCTGCACCGTCAGCGGCACGGTCACGCGCTGCCCTGGCAGCGATGGCGAAGCGCCGATGGCACCCGGCGCGATCTGCGCGTTCTGCTGGGTGACTGCAGCCGACAGGTCGTTCATCGACAGGCCGTACGCGATCAGCTTGGCGGGGTCCACCCAGATGCGCAGGGCCTGCTCGGCGCCAAACATCTGCACTTTGCCCACGCCCTGGATGCGGCGCAATTCCTCGACGATGTTGCGGACCATGTAGTCGCTCAACTCCGTTTCGGAAAAACGTCCATCCTTCGAGCTCAGCCCGATGATCATCAGGAAGCCCGATGCCGCGGACTCCACCGCCAGACCGTTCTGGCGCACCGCCTGCGGCAGTCGCGGCTCGATGGCCTTGAGCTTGTTCTGCACGTCGACCTGGGCCATGGCAGGGTCCGTGCCCGGCTTGAATGTGGCCACGATGGAGGCCGAACCGGAGGCGTCGGCGGACGATTCGAAGTACAGCAGGTTCTTGACGCTGGACAGCTCTCGCTCGATGAGGCTGACGACACCGTCGTTCATGGTCTGCGCCGACGCTCCCGGGTAAGTGGCGGTGATGCTGACGGTGGGGGGCGCAACCGAGGGATAGCGGGCGATCGGCAGCATCGGGATCGCGATGACCCCGAACAGGATGATGAACAGGGAGAGGACCCAGGCGAAGACCGGGCGTTGGATGAAGAACTGCGGCATGGCGGCGTTCTCAGCGAGCGGCCGCGGCATCGGCCGCCGTAGCCACATCGGCCGGCTTCCAGTCCCGGGGCGTTACGGATGCGCCCTCCGACAGGCGCTCCATGCCTTCGACAACGATCCTCTGGCCGGCACGGAGGCCGGAACGCACGCGGTAGCTGCGCTCGACCAGCTCACCCAATTCGACCGCCTTGCGCTGTGCCTGCCCTTGATCGTTGAGCACCCACAGCTGCGGCTGGCCCGCCACGCGGACCACCGCCTGCTGCGGCACCATGAGAGCCTGGGCGTGGCTGGCTTGCGGTACCCGCGCCCGCACGAACATGCCTGGCAGGAGCTCGCGCAAAGGGTTGTCCACGAGCACGCGCAGCAGCAGCGCTCCGGTTCCGGCATCAACGTTCACACCGGAGAACAGGATGCGCCCCTTGGCTGCGTACGGCGCGCCATTGCTTCGCAGCAGGGTCACCGCCAGACCGTCCCGGGAGCCCGGCTGAAGTGTTGAAAGCGCATCATGCAGCGCGTCGAGCGACGCGGCCGGCTGGCGCAGGTCCACGTAGACCTGGTCGATCTGCTGGATGCGTGCCATCGGATGGGTGTCGCCGCTGCCAACGAGGGCGCCTTCGGTGACCAGGGCCTGGTCGATACGGCCCGAGATCGGCGCCTCCACGAGTGCGAACCTGAGGTCAAGCTGTCTGCGCGCCAGGGTCGCGCGGGCCTGCTTCACGTCGGCGGCGGCCTGTTCGCGCTGGGAGACGGCGTCGTCATAGGCCTGGCCACTGACCGCATCGGCCTCGACCAGGGGCTGCAGGCGCGCCGTCTGCGTCCGTGCGCGTGCCAGCGCGGCCTCGGCACGCTGCAAGCTTGCCGCAGCCGTGTCGACTTCCGCCTTGAACGCAGCCGGATTGATCTGGAACAGGCCCTGGCCTGCGCGCACCTCTGTGCCCTGCTCGAACAGCCGACGCTGAACGATGCCGCTGACCTGGGGACGGATTTCGGCGACACGCACGGCCGCCACGCGACCCGGCAGGTCCTGCGTCAGCGCCAGCGGGGCGGCACGCACCGTCATGACCGAGACGATGGGCGCGGGCGGCGCGGCCTGCCCGGTTTCGGTCTCCGCGCCGCCACAGCCGGCGATAAGGACCAATACCAGGGCGAACGTGCCGCCCTGGCGGAGCAGAAAATCGATCTTCATGGGTGTCTTCGAGAAGCTGGCGGACCTCCGCGAGCGGCAACAAAAGACGATTGTTCAAGGGCAGCGTTGGGGCTTGGATGAGCCTGTGTCGAGATTCGATGGAGAATTTGAGAACGCAAGGTTCGCCGCAGGCCGACAGCCATGGACTAGGACGTCAACAAGCTGGCCAGCCTGTGCATCGGCGCGGACGACGATGTGGTCAAGCCCTTCAACGCCACAGAGACGGTGGCACGTGGCGGTGGACCTTTTTCAGCGTAGCCCTAGGCCGTGTGATTGATCGAAGATCAGGGAGCAACTCTCCCTTGGTCACGTGACGAACTCCGACGATTAGCGTGATCGAGTCTGCCGGGCTGGGTCCAGTTCGCGCGATACCCAGGCGGCGACCGCGTCGATAAAGGCGCGTACTTTCGGCGGTAGAAACGCTCGCTCCGGGTAGACCAGCGCGATCTGCATTTCAGCGCCGACGATGTCGGCCAGCACCTGTACAAGCGAGCCGCTGTCCAGGTGCGGTGCTGCGAGGCCGTGCGGAAGGAGCGCGATGCCCAGCCCGCGGACGGCGGCGTCACACAACAGGCCGATATCGTTCGAGAAGAATACGCCGTCGACTTGGAGCTTGGCTCCCGAGACCAAGGGCCAGTGAAACTGCGGCAGCTCGCCACGAGCGAAGCCGAGCAAACAACGGTGCGCACGGAGATCGTGCTGCGTCTGGGGCGTACCGTGAGCGATGAGGTAGGCGGGTGCCGCCACGGCAATCATCGGATCGCGCAAGAGCGTGCGCGCGATGAGGCCGGGCTGCATTTGGCTGCTGGCACGCAGTGCGACGTCATAGCCGTCGTGGAGGATGTCAACGTGCTGGCTCAACGTGTGGACGTACATGCGCAGCGCGGGATGGCTCGCCGCGAAGTCGCAGAGCATCGCGTGGAAGCTGGCGTCCATCATCGGCGGGATCGAGACGCGCAGGTCGCCACGCACGACCTCGTCGCTCTTGCGCACGCTCTGCTCGGCCAGGCGCACGGCTTCGAGCGCAGTGCAGGCCTGTCGGTAGAAGACCTCCCCGACTTCGGTGAGGACAAGGCTTCGCGTGGTGCGGCGCAGAAGACGCGCCCCAAGACGCTCCTCGAGGCGCGCGAGACGACGGCTCACTGTCGCGCGTGGAACGCCCAGTTCGGCGGCTGCCCGTGAAAGAGAGTTGGCGTCCACCGTCTTGGTGAAGGCGATGAGTTCTGATGTTTCGACAGGATCGTCCATATGGATCAAATCCTAGCAAATGCTGCCAATTTTTGCGGCATTGCCACGAATATCGATCGAATAGAAGATCCACCTATCCGATCAACAAAACGTTCCCGCGTCCGTGCCGACGCGCTGGAGCCAGACCCGAAAGAGGTGCAGTGATGTCCGTCGAAAAGAAGCTGATTGCCGTCTTTGGCGCAACGGGAAACCAGGGATCCGGGGTTGTGCGAGCCCTGATAGCCAACGGCCAATTCAAGGTTCGAGCGCTCTCGCGCGAGCCGGGCAAGTACAAGGGTGGCGCCGACGAAGTTATCGCCGCGGACCTGGCGCGGCCAGAGACGCTTGGGCCCGCGCTCGAGGGCGCGCACGGCGTGTTTCTCGTCACCAACTTCTGGCAGGAGGGCGCCGATGAGATCAAACAGGCGATAGCGGCCATCAAGGCCGCGAAGGCTGCCGGCGTGAGCCATCTGATCTGGTCGACGCTGCCGAACGTCGAGGCGATCAGCGGCGGCGAGTTCAAGCTTCCCCAGTTCACGGGCAAGGCAAGGGTCGATGCGATCGTGAAGGAGGCCGGATTCGCGCGCCACACCTTTGTCGTGCCGCCCGCCTACTACCAGAACTTCTCAGGCCCCTTCGGGCCGCAGAAACAGCCGGATGGCAGCCTGGGGTGGGTTCTGCCCATCGATCCTACGGTGCGTTGCTTTCACATGGGCGACATCAACGAACTGGGCGACATCGTTGCCGGTGCATTCGCGCACCCCGATGAAACCGGCAACGGCGCATACCTGCCATTGGTCGGCGACTTCCTGAGCTTCGACGACATGGTCGGTGCGTTGAACGAGCTGGGCCATCAACTCACCTTCACCCGCGTTCCGCGAGAGGTGTACGCAGGCTTCTTCCCTGGGGCGGACGCATTGGGCGAAACACTGGCCTACTACGAGACCTATACCTACCTCGGCCCAGGATCCCACAGTGATGAGATCGCGCTCGCGAACAGGATTGCCGGACGGACGCCGACTCCTTTCGCGTCTTGGGCGAGGGACAATTTCCGGACCGGTCAAGCTTCTCGGGCCTGAAGCACAGGACGGTGCTCAAGTAGCGATAGGGCCGCCGTACCTGCTGAGCCTGTCTGCTCGTGCGGCCCTCGTGCGCCAAGCAGCACGCGACGGAAAGATAGCGCTTCATCCTTCGCGTGGCGAGTTCCGGGTCGATCAGCACACCGCTGGCATGCCGTCCATGGTGATTGCACGATGGCCCAGTTCGACGTCTATGTCGACCCGTCCAAGATCCAGCGCAGCGAGAAGCAGATCAACTGGCGGATGAGCGTTCTTTCCCGGGAGGGAGGGAGAAAACACCGTTCGAAGCGCCGTTCGCCTGCTCACGGCGCAACGTCGCGCTACAGAGCTTTCGAGAAGAAGGCCGCTTGACCAATCCTTGATGCTGCGCCCACCGAACTTCGATGAAGCATCGGCAGCATGGCGGCATGGATCAATTTCAGGGCCTCGGAAACCGCACGCCGTTGCTGCTTCCGCAAACGCAGGTCCGCCCCTCCTGTCACACCTCAAGGACTTCAATGCAAGGACTTTTCATGAAGAACCCGCAACGCAAAAGACGGTGTTCCTCCGCAATGGCTGCGCTCCTGCTGCTGGCAGCGGGGTCGGCAACCGCTGGCGTGAGCTGGTCCATCGGCATCGGTTCGCCGAATGTGGTCGTGGCGCCCCGGCCGCCGGCCGTGGTCTATGAACCCGCGCCGGCCTACGTGGTCCCGGCGCCGGTGTATCCGGTCGTGCCGCGGGTCGTCGTTGCTCCGCCGGTCATCTATCAGCCGCCGTCCGTCGCCCTGCGCGTCGACCATGACCCCGACCCTTACTACCACCACAGGCACGACGACGACTGCGATGACGACTGACGCTCGCCGGTGAGCTGCGCGGCGCGAGGCGCCGCGCAGCACGCACCTGCCCTGAAGTCATCGTCCAACCGCAGGGTCATCGCTCGCCTGCGCCGCTGCCCGACATGCCCGTTGCATGCGCGGCGGCAGAACTCCATTGCTCCGATGAATGCCTTGCCTGCGGGCCTTTCCCCTTTTGCCACCGACATGTGGCGTCTCCTGAAACCCTTCGCCGGTGTCGCTGCGGTCGCGACGCTCATCGGCAGCGTGGGTGGCCTGGCCACGGCCGCCCTGCTGGAGCAGATCAATTCGGCGCTGCACGGCAGTGCGGCCATTTCCGTTTCCGCCATCGCCGGGCTCGCGGTCCTGGCCGTGTTCGCCGTGGGCGGGCATACGGTGGCAGGCGTTCTCAACAGCGTCACCGGCCAGCGGGTGGTCGCAGCCCTTCGCAAGGACGTCTCCCTGCGGATCATGGGCGCGCCGATCGCTGCCGTCGAGCGCATGAAGAGCCACCGGCTGCAGGCGATCCTCAACGAGGACATCGACACCATCAGCGACTTCACGTCGGAGTTCGCCGGCCATGCTTCGGCCTTCGCGGTCACGGCGGGCTGCGCGATCTACCTGTTCAAGCTCTCGCCCGTTCTCTTCCTCGTCAGCGCGCTCGCGCTGGTCGTGGGCATCTGGATCAATTTCGCCGCGGCAAGGGCCTGGAGCCGCAACTTCGAGAAGGCCCGGACCGGCGAGGACGAACTGCAGAAGCACTACCGCAGCGTCGTGGAGGGCGCCAAGGAGCTCCGGCTCAACCGGATGCGCCGAGCCCAGGTGCATGGCGTGCGCCTGTCGGGCGCGGCGGATCTCATCGCGCGGCTCAAGGCCCGGGCGCTCGGCCTGTTCTGGGCCGCCGAAGGTACGAATTCGGCCATCTTCTTCCTGGTCGTCGTGTGGATCCTGGCCGCGCGTCCGTCGCTGGGAATCGATGCCCAGGTCGTCAGCGGCTTCATCATCGTGCTGCTCTTCGTCAAGGGACCGATCGAGGAATTGGCCGCCCTGCTGCCTTTCCTGAGCCAGGCCCAGGTGGCTTTCCGCCGGATCGCGCGCCTGTCGGCGGAGTTCCGCAAGGAGCCGCACGCCGTCGATTCCGCACAGCCGGCATTTCTCGCGAGCCACATCGAGCTGCGGCAGGCTCGCTACCGTTTCGAAGCGCGGCAGGAAGGCGCTAAACCCTTCGAGGTGGGGCCGATCGACCTCAGGCTCCGGCGCGGCGAGACGCTGTTCATCGTCGGCGGCAACGGCAGCGGGAAGACGACGCTCGTCAAGCTGCTCCTGGGCCTCTACCAGCCGAGCGAAGGACAGCTTCTGCTCGACGCAGCGCCCGTGAACGACCGCAGCCGCGAAGCCTATCGCGGGCTCTTCTCCGCCATCTTCTCCGACTACCACCTGTTCGATGAACTGGTTGCGCAGGATGCCGAGCACATCCGGGCCGCCGGCGAACTGATGCGCCGCCTGGGAGTCGCGGACAAGGTCCAGCTCGTCGATGGCAAGTTTTCCACGACGGACGTCTCGACGGGCCAGCGCAAGCGCCTCGCGCTCGTGCATGCCTGGCTGGAAGACCGCCCGGTGGTCATGTTCGACGAATGGGCCGCGGACCAGGACCCGGAGTTCCGCAGCGTCTTCTATCGCGAGCTGCTGCCGGAACTCAAGCGCGAGGGCAAGACCCTGATCGTGATCTCGCATGACGACCGCTACTTCGACGTCGCGGACCGTGTGATCCGAATGAGCGCGGGTCGGGTCGTCGAAGAGTTCGTCCCGCCTGGAAAGCCGAAGTCATCCAGGGCCTTCATGGCGGATGTCCGATAGGCCTGGTTGCGGCTGCATCACTGCAGTCGGAACAGCGATGGCAACTGCGCAAACCGACCGAGCCTCAGAGCCTTTGCTGAACGTGGCAAGGCGAATGCCGCCCCCGCAGACACCCCGACCATTTGTCGTCGAGGCTTGCTCGATGTTCATCCCGAAGGCAACCTGGGCAGATAGCTGACTACCTATTTGCCTTCAGTCGCCGGTTCGGTAAGTTGGCCGCCCCAAGCTTCAACCAGCTGCTGAACCAACTCCGCGACAACGCGGCTCGCCGGCGAGAGTTTGCCTTGCTTCGGAAAAGCCAACGTCACATGTCGGACCAGGTCGGGCTTCACCAGTTTGCTGGCTTGCAGACGGCCACTCTGCAGCTCGGCGGTCATCGAGTACGGACCGAGCACCGAGTACAGGCCCGGCGTCCGGGCCACCAATTCCTTCTGCACCGTCAATGAGTCCGCTTCGGCGACGGATACGAGCTTGAATCCGAGGCTGCGTGCCGCCTCATCGAGTGCTTCGCGCCAATGACTGGGCCTGCGCGGAAGAACCAACTGCAGTCCGGACAAACGAGAGAAGTTCACGGTGGACTCGCGCGTGATCTCGTCGCCAGGGGCAGAGACCAGGTACGTATGCGCGACGCTCAACAGCTTCTCCTCTCGGCCGCTCGGTCGGTTGAAGCGAAAGAGAACCGCCATATCGACGGCACCGCTGTCCAGCAGCGTATCGAGTTCAGTGCCTTGAGACTCGGTAATGTTGAGACGGATGCCCAGGTGCTCCGAGCGCAGCCGCTCGAACAACCGGGTCACCAGTGGATGTGCGCCTGAAGGAATGATGCCCATCCGGACTTCACCGAGCAGCTTGCCTGACTCCGTGCGCAGTTCCTCTGTAAGGCGTTCCGTTTCCTGCAGCCATGAGCGCAGTCGCACCGAAGCCCTTGCGCCCAGTTCGGTCAGGGTCACACCACGGCCGGTGCGGCGAAAGAGCGGGCCGCCCAGTGCCGCTTCGAACTCGCTGATCTGACGACTGACATGCGATTGCACCGTCTGGCGGCGTGCTGCCACCTTGCTGAGGCTACCGGCCTCGACCACGTCGAGGAAGAGCCTGACGCTTGCGATGTTCATAGGGATTTCCCTTAAGAGCCATGCCTAAATTGGCAATTCTGAAACGCCTGAATTCTATCTAGGCGGATGGCTCGCCGATTTCTACATTTGCTCCAGCGCTTCGCAAGAGCAAACGAAATTCCAAACCCGCAGAGATCCATCCCAAGGAGATACCTTGAAACTCGCCAGCTTCAAACACGACGGACGAGCCACCTATGGAGTGGCACAGGCAGACCGCTATCTGCAGCCCCCTGCCGACTTTCTGAACCGCTATCCGGACCTCGCCGCAGTGCTGCGCGCCAACGCACAACGCGAGCTCAAACAGGCCGCAATCAGCAGCGGTATTTCGATTCAGGTCGCAGCGACGCAGGCCCTGCCGGTCCTGCCCACCCCGCAGAAGTTCATCTGCGTCGGCCTGAACTACAAGACCCACGTCGCTGAGACCAAGCGCGACGACAGCGAATATCCCGCCCTGTTCGTGCGCTTCGCGGATTCACTGGCCGCGAACGGGGACGTCGTGCATCGCCCGTCTTTCTCGGAGCGCTTCGATTGGGAGGGCGAGCTCGCCGTCGTCATCGGCAAGGAGGGACGTGCGATCTCTCAGGCACAAGCCTTCGACCATGTTGCCGGCTACGCGTGCTTCAACGACATCACCGTGCGCGACTGGCAGCGCCACACGCATCAGTGGACGCCGGGCAAGAACTTTCCCGGAACCGGTCCGCTGGGCCCCTGGCTCGTGACCGCCGACGAAGTCCCGGACGTCAACGCGTTGACCCTCGAGACGCGCCTCAACGGCGAAGTCATGCAGAAGGCTTCGCTTGCCGACCTGATCTTCACCATCCCGGTGCTGATCGAATACATCTCCCGCTTCACCCCCCTGTCCCCTGGTGACGTGATTGCCACCGGCACGCCCGGTGGCGTGGGCGACCGCCGCACGCCGCCTGTGTACATGAAGGACGGCGATGTGGTCGAGGTCGAAATCACCGGCCTCGGCATTCTCCAGAACCGCATCGGTACCGCGGCCTGACCGCACGAAATCACCATGGCAAACAAATCCCAGGCGGTGCCTCCCGTCAGCGCCAAGCTGCGCATAGCCGTCGACATCGGCGGCACGTTCACCGACATGGCGGCTTTCGATGAAGTCTCCGGCAAGCTCCTGTTCGGCAAGGCGCTGTCCACGCATGGACAACTCGTGGACGGCATTCAGCACACGCTGGACAGCGCAGACATCGACGTGCACAACGGCAATCTTTTTCTGCACGGCTCGACCATCGCGATCAACACGCTGCTCGAGCGCAACGGCGCCAAGACAGCGCTGCTGATTACCGAGGGGTTCCGCGACATCTACGAGATCGGCCGCGTCAATCGCCCAGACGCGTACAACCTTTTCTTCAACAAGCACACGCCGCTGGTCAAGCGCTCCTTGCGCTTCGAGGTTGCGGAAAGGCTGCGTGCCGATGGGAGCACGCACAAGCCGCTCGACGAGGCGGCCGTGCGCGACCTCGCGCGAGAACTGCGCGGACAGGGCATCGAGGCGGTCGCCGTGCTGCTGCTGCACTCCTATCGCAACCCCGCGCACGAGCAGCGCGTCAAGCAGATCCTGCAGGAGGAACTGCCGGGCGCGTTCGTGAGTGCCTCGCACGAACTCTCCCAGGAGTACCGGGAGTTCGAACGCGTTTCCACCGTCGTGGCGAATGCCTACGTCGGCCCCCGCGTCTCGGCCTATCTCGGCGAACTGGAGAAGCACCTTGCCAAGGGCGGGTTCGAGGGCGACTTCTACGTCGTGCAGTCCACCGGCGGGCTCTTTCCCAGCGAGCATGCCCGGCGAGACTGCGTGCGCATGCTGGAGTCGGGCCCGGCGGCCGGCGTCATCGGCGCGCAGGCCATCTGCGCCCAGCTCGGCATGGGGGATGCGATCGCCTTCGACATGGGTGGCACGACAGCCAAGGCCGGCGTGATCAGCGAGGGGCGCCCCCTGACGACGGGCTCGGCGCTGATCGGTGGCTACGAACGCGCGCTGCCGATCCAGATCCCGATGATGGACATCCACGAAGTGGGCACCGGCGGCGGCAGCATTGCGCGGGTTGAAACCGGCAGTGCACTGCGCGTCGGCCCCCAGAGCGCCGGCTCGATTCCGGGGCCTGTGGCCTACGGCCGCGGCGGCACCGAACCCACCGTGACGGACGCCAACCTGCTGCTGGGCCGGCTCGACGCCGACCACTTCCTGGGTGGAGAACTCAAACTCGACATGGCCGGCTGCGAACGCCAGATGCGCGAGCGCGTCGCCGGGCCGCTGGGGCTGGATCCGACCGAGGCGGCCGACGGCATCCTTCGCATCGCCGTGACGCAGATGTCGCATGCTGTGAAGGCGGTGACCACCGAACGCGGCCTTGATGCCGGCAGCTTCACCATGGTGGTCTACGGCGGTGCGGGTCCCCTGCACGCTTCGGCCATTGCGCGAGAGATCGGCATTCGCAAGGTGCTCATCCCCTTCGCTCCCGGCTACTTCTCGGCCTACGGCATGCTGTTTTCCGATTTGCGCTACGACTACGTGCGCTCGGTGTTTCGCAAGCTCAACGACGTGTCGTTCGAAGAGATCGAATCGCTCTACCAGGGGATGGAAGACGAGGGCCGCGCCGCGCTGGCGGAGTCCGGTGTCAAAGCCGATGGGATCGTCATCGAGCGGGCCGCCGACATGCGGTATGTCGGCCAGGAACACGCTGTGACCGTCGACCTCCCGATGGCCTTCTTCGAGAGCAAGGACCGCTCGGCGATCAAGCGCCAGTTCGACGAACTTCACAAAGTGCGCTACGGCACTTCTGCGCCGAAGGAGCCTGCTGACCTGGTGAGCCTGCGCGTCACGGTGCTGGGCACCATGAAGAAGCCGCCAAAGCACAGTGTCGAGGCGGGCTCCAAGCAGCCCGAAAAGGCGGCCCTGCGCGTCATCAAGCCGGTGTATTTCCGTTCGGGAGGCTGGGCGGACACGCCGGTCTACAAGCGCGACCTGCTGCTGTCGGGCAACGTCTTGGCAGGGCCTGCGCTGATCGAGGAGCACGCCTCCACCACCGTGGTGCAGCCGGGCGATGAGTTGCGCGTCGACGAACTGGGCAACCTTCAAATTTCCATTGGGAGCGACAGGACATGAGCAACCCGCACGACAAGCCGATCGACCCGGTCACCGTCGAGATCATCCGCAACGGCCTGTACGCAGTCACGGAGGAGATGAAGACCAACCTCACGCGCACCGCCTACAACCTCATCATCTACGAGGCGCTGGACTTCACGGTCGGCCTTTTCACCAAGGAGGGCGACACCGTCTCGATCGGCCTGGGCCTGCCGATGTTCATCCGCGGCATGTCCGAGACGGTCAAGGCGAAGATCAAGCACTTCGGCTACGAGAACATCCTGCCTGGCGACATCCTCGTCACGAACGACGCGTACACCACAGGCAGCCATCTGAACCACTTCACGTTCACGATGCCGATATTCCACGAGGGCAAGCTGGAGGGCTTTACCTGCTGCATGGCCCACTGGCTGGATGTGGGCGGCACGCTGGGCAACGTGACCACCGATATCTTCAGCGAAGGGATACAGATTCCCATCCTGAAGTATCAGCGCGAGGGCGTGGTCAACCAGGACCTGATCGACATCATCGCGATGAATGTGCGGCTGGCCGAGCGGGCCTTGGGTGATCTGCGTGCCCAGATCACGGCCATCACCACCGGGGAGCGCCGCTACGTCGAGCTGCTGCAGCGCTATGGCGCCGAGGCGGTGAATGCTTCGATCCGCCAGATCATGGATTCATCCGAAGCGGTGGCGCGCAAGAACACGCTGTCGATTCCGGACGGAGTCTATGAGGCCGAGTCCTTCATGGATGACGACGGCCTGGAGATCGGTAAGCGCATTCCGATACGCGTCAAGGTGACGATCGCGGGCGACGAGATGACCGTGGACCTGTCGGACGTCAGCAAGCAGGTGCGCGGTTTCTACAACTCCGGCTTCACGACCGGCATCGCTTGTGCGCAGGTGGCCTACAAGTGTCTGACCACGCCCACCGACTACCCGGTCAACGACGGCAGCTTCCGGTCGCTCAAGGTCGTCATGCCGATGGGCACGGTGATCAGTGCCGAGCGGCCATACCCGATGCGGGTGTGGATGACGTTCCCGATGACGGTGATCGACACCATCTTCAAGGCGCTCGCACCAGCCATTCCCGGCCGCTCCATTGCCGGCCACCATGCCGACCTGGTGTTCCCCAATATCCATGGCATCTCGCCGGAGGATGGGAGGCTGTTCATCGTGGGCATTGGTCCGCTGGGCGGCGGCTGGGGCGCCAAGAGCACCGAGGACGGCGTCTCGGTCACCGTCTGCATCAACGACGGCGACACGCACAACAGCCCGACTGAGCAGCTGGAAGCCAAGTACCCGGTGCTGGTGGAGAAGTACGAGATCCGCAGGGACAGCGCCGGCGCCGGCAAGTATCGTGGCGGACTGGGCGCCGAGATGGTGGTGCAGGCGCTGTCGCCGTTCACCGTCACCACGCGCATCGACCGGGTGCATTGCAAGCCCTGGGGTTTGGAGGGCGGTGGCGATGCCATGGGCAACGGCCTGGCGGTGCGCCACAAGGGTGAGTGGAAGACCGACCACCTGAACGCCAAGATCTTCAATGTGCGGCTGGAGCGCGGAGACGCCTACAAGATGCTGTCGGGCGGCGGCGGCGGCTTCGGCGACCCGTTGGAGCGTGACATCGACCTGGTGGCCGAGGACGTGCGCGAAGGCTATGTGAGCGCGGAAGTCGCCCGCGAGGTCTACCGTGTGGCGCTGGATTCGCGCGGCGAGGTGGACAGGAACGCCACGCAAGGTCTGCGCCGCGCTCCCGGGAAAGCCGCGAGCATCCCGTCGCCTGCGGTCGCCTGGGACGGTCAGTGATCGCAGTCATGGCCGACGAGGTCTCGCAGCGCGCCGACCGCCTGTTGTCGCTGTGGAGCGAACTGTCGATGCTCCATGTGGCGTTGGGCGGTGCCTGTGCTTGCGGCACAGGCGGCATCAGCCTGCGGCTCGATGACTTCGAACTCGACATCGTCGGCTACCTCGAAGACAACGGCCTGCGGTCAGGCATTGCGGAGGTGATCGATTTCTTCAGTGACCTGCAGAAGGCAGGGATGCCGTCGCAACCGTTGCGCCAGATTCTGGAAGACGCTCGCAACGACCAGCTCTCGGCGGCGGTGGCCGAATGGCTTCTGCCCAAGCTGGAGAAGACCTTGCGCTCCTTCGCAGAGCTGCACGGACCCAAGGCGCGGGGCTGACCATGGGCGGACATTTCTCCTCCTTGCTGGCCGAGCCCGAAGCGCTTGCCGCCCGGGTGCCGGTGACCGTGCTCACGGGTTTCCTCGGCAGCGGCAAGACCACGCTGCTGAACGCGCTGCTGCGTGAGCCCGAGCTCCATGGTGTCGCCGTCATCGTCAACGAATTCGGCGAAGTGGGGATCGACCACGACCTGATCGCGCAAGCCCATGACGACACCGTGCTGCTCGCCAACGGCTGCCTGTGTTGTGCCGTACGAGGTGATCTTGTCGACGCGCTGGGCCGGCTCGTCGCGCGAACGGATCGCCCATTGCGCCATGTGCTGATCGAAACCAGCGGCTTGGCCGACCCCGGTCCGATCATCCGCACGCTGACGGGCGACGCCGGAATCCGCGCGCGATTCGCACTGGATCGGCTGGTGTGCACCGTCGATGCGGTGCTGGCCATGGGGACGCTGGACCGTCACCCGGAATCGGTTCGGCAGATCGCGGTCGCGGATGACCTGTTCCTCACGAAGACAGATTTGCTGGACGCCGCAGCACCTCCAACGGCCCTGCTCGAGCGCGTGCGTGGCATCAACGCCGCGGCGCCTTGGCGTACCAGCCGCGAGGAACAGCTGCGTTTGCTCGCTCATCTCGTTCGCACGGCCTCAGGCAGCAATGAGGATGTGAGCGACACGCCTTTCTACAGGCCGGCAGCGCAGGCCGCGCAGCCTGCCACACGGCACAGGGATGGCATCTCGTCGTTCATGGTGGTTCGCGACGTCGCGTTGCCGCGCGCTGCGTTTTCCGCCTGGCTGGACATGGTCATCGCGATGCGCGGGGAGGACCTGCTGCGCGTCAAGGGGCTGGTGCAGCTTGCCGACGAGCCCGATCGCCCCATGGTCATCCACGGCGTGCAGCACCTCTTTGCACCGCCGGAATTTCTTGCGGCCTGGCCCAGCCCGGACCGGCGTACGCGGATCGTCTTCATCACCCGTGGCGTCGATGCGGAGTCTCTGGACGAAACGTTGGACGTGATGGTGCGCCGGCATATCCGGCGAGACGGGCCCAGGTTAGCAGGCGCACCGCCCTGATCCGCTGCTCCAACACTCAAACAGAAAAGATTCCGGAGACAAGATGACAGTCGATTCGACCCAGACGGGACAGTGCAGGAGCGCCATTCAACAGGCTGCCAGACTGCTGTTTCGCATCGAGAACGTGCCGTTCAGCCGCTGGCACACCAAGGCCCGCATCATCATGGGCAGCGCCACTTTCTTCGACGCGTTCGATGCGCTCGCACTGGCGTTCGTGCTGCCGGTCCTGATCGGGCTCTGGCACCTGTCACCCCTGCAGGTAGGCATGCTGATCGCCTCCGGCTACGCGGGGCAGGTCATCGGTGCTCTCCTTTTCGGATGGCTCGCGGAACGCTACGGCCGGGTGCCGAGCGTCACGGCGACCGTGGCCCTCATGTCGGTGATGAGCATCGCATGCGCGACGGCCGGCAGTTTCGACGTGCTGTTTGCGCTGCGCTTCCTGCAGGGCATCGGCGTCGGCGGCGAGGTACCCATCGCGGCCGCCTACATCAACGAACTCTCCCAGGCGAAGGGGCGCGGCCGCTTCTTCATCCTCTATGAACTGATCTTTCCTCTGGGGCTGCTCGCGGCGGCCCAGGTCGGCGCATTCGTTGTGCCTCGCTTCGGCTGGGAATACATGTTTCTCGCCGGCGGCATCCCGGGGCTGCTCATCCTGGTCTTCATGGCGCGTCTGCCGGAATCTCCCCGCTGGCTCACCTCGAAGGGAAGATTTGCCGACGCCGAGCGCGTGATCACCGGCATCGAGGCGAGCACCACGAAGAGGAGCCTGGACATCACGCGAGAGAAGGACCAGGTCGCGGCGCGCATTGCTGCCCTCGCGACCGGGTTGGCCAACACCCGAAAGGGATCGTGGAAGGAACTGTTTTCACCGCTGTACCGACCGCGCACGCTGGTCGTCTGGGTGCTGTGGGCATCCTCCTACTTTGTGGCCAACGGCATCAACAACTGGTTGCCCACGCTCTACCGCACGGTCTATCACCTGCCGCTTCAGGAGTCGCTGCGCATGGCGTCTCTGACGAATGTTCTCAGTACCTGCGCGGTGTTGGCATGCGCCTTGATGGTCGATCGCGTCGGCCGGCGCCGATGGGCGACCTCCAGCTTCCTGGTCAGCGGCCTGTTGCTGGGCCTCCTCGCCGCGATCGGGGCTGGCAGCCCTTGGTCGGTGGTGGTGCTGGCGTCCACGGCCTACGCGGTGATGGGCACGACCACCGTGCTGCTCTATCTCTACACGCCGGAGATCTACCCGACCCGGATGCGCGCGATCGGAACCGGATTGGCGACATCGTGGTTGCGCGTGGCATCGGCTACCGCTCCCGCCATCGTCGGGATCGTCCTGACTTCCCATGGCATCGCGTCGGTCTTCCTGATGTTCGCGCTGGCCAACGTGGCCGGATTTTTCGCGGCGCAGCGCATGGTCGAGACGGCCAACCGTGCGCTTGAGGAGATCTCGCCGTGACAAACCCAAACCAAAACGAACTGGAGACGTGATGAAAATCCCAAGCCTGATTGCCCTCGCTGCGATCTTTGCGGCACCCGCAGGGGCACAGACTGCCAAGTTCCCGGATCGAATGATCCGGATCATCGTTCCCTTTGCCGCAGGCGGCGGGGTCGACTCTACGGCTCGGCTGGTCGCCAACAGGTTGCAAACCCAGCTCGGTGTCTCGGTGATCGTGGAGAACCGCGCCGGCGCGAACGGTGTGCTTGGCGGCAAGGCAGTGCAGACAGCGACCAACGATGGCTACACGCTGCTGTTCTCGGCAGCCACCCATGTCCTCGCCAAACAGGTGCTGAGCAACGCACCTTACGACCCGGTCGTCGATTTCGCCCCCGTGGCACGCGTCGCCGAGGCGCCGTTGATGCTGGTGATCGCGCCGCAACTCGAAGTGCAGAAGCTGCCGGAACTGCTCGCCGCCGCGAAGCAGACGACGTGGACGGCCGCGATCCCGGCGGCTGGCGCGCCGAGCCACCTGGCCACGCTTCTGCTGGCCAAACAGGGCAACGTCACCTTCAGCTTCGTTCCCTACAAGGGCACGCAGCCCGCGCTGGTCGATGTCGCGGGGGGCCATGTGCAGCTGATGCTGGACTCGATGATCTCGGTGCTGCCGCTGGCGAAAGCCGGCCGCGTCAAGCCCGTCGCGATCACCTCGCCGAAACGCAGTCCGCTCGCGCCGGAGGTACCGACAGCGCAAGAAAGCGGGTTGCCCGGCTTGACCTATGCGTCCTGGTACGGCATCTGGGCGCCGAAGGGCACGGCACCGGAGCGCGTGCAACTTCTCAACAAGGCGATCAACGCCTCGGTCAACGAGCTCACCAGATCCGGCGCATTCGCGGGCCTGGGCATCGACCCCGTGAGCCAGGACGCGGACCAATTCGCTCGCTACATCACAGGGTACGTAACCCAGAGCGCCGACCTCCTGAAAAGCGCGGGCTTCAAGCCCGAGTGACGTCCCTCTTGTTTTTTCCGACCACCAGAAAAAGGAGACATCCATGAAAACCGCCTTCGTGGCAACAGCGCTGCTGTCCTCTGCCGCCGCTGCTTCCGCTCAATCGTCCGTGACGCTTTTTGGCGTTGTGGACGCTGCCATCAGCCACTACACAGCTCGAAGCGAGTTCTACAACGACTCCGGCCGCATCGTGCCGCTCCCCGCAAATGGCAATGCGGTCACCCGAACTCAAACGGTCCTGTCCAATAGCGCCAACTCGAACAGCCGGCTGGGATTGCGCGGAACCGAAGACCTGGGCGGAGGCTTGGCCGCCAGCTTCTGGCTTGAATCTCCACTCGCCAACGATTCGGGTGCTGGCGGACTGACCAGCTTCTCGCGTCGCTCGACAATCAGTCTCTCCGGCGGCTTCGGTGAAGTCCGGCTCGGGCGCGATTTCACGCCGACCTTCTGGAACGACTCGGTGTTCAGTCCGTTCAGCACGATCGGCGTCGGGGCAAACGTCGTATCCACGGTAGGAACGAATCTGGCCATCGCCAGGGGACCGGGTTCCGCTGTCGCGGCTTCCGACAACTACCTGCGCGCCAGCAACAGCATCGGCTACTTCCTGCCGCCCAACCTCGGTGGCTTTTACGGCCAGCTGCAATATGCGCTGCACGAGAACGTTGCGCAGAGCGGTTTGCCTGGAAGCCCGACACGAAAAGGGCAGTTTGCCGGCGGGCGTTTCGGCTATGCCTCCGGACCTCTCGATGTCGCTGTGGCCTATGGGCAAAGCACCGCGGCGGATGCCACTGCCGTGAATGCGCTCGGACTCCCCACCGGCGTGGGAGCGAACGAAAAGATCAAGACGTTCAATCTCGGAGCCTCCTACAACTTCGGGGTTGTCAAACTCTTCGGTGAACTGTCGCGGGTCAGGGATCAGTCGACCACGACGGCGCCATCTGGTTTGGGGACCCTGCTCATCGCCCGCGACGTCGACAAGTACAACGGTGGTCTCGTCGGGGTCACGGTTCCGGTGGGCCCCGGGTTGATCAAAGCAGCCTATTCCCGGGTCAAGTTCGACAACGACCTGGGGCCGCTGGCGACGCCATTCATGCCGCGTCGCGACGCTTCCGTCAGCAAGCTCGCGATCGGATACGAACATAACCTCTCCAAGCGCACGGCACTGTATGCAACGGTTGCCTGGATCCGGGCAAAGGATGCGCAGAACAATGCCGCGATCATCGGCGCGGCCACCGGAACTGCGCCCTATCTGTCGACCGGTGCGGCGGGTGGTTCGGGCTATGCGCCGAGCCGGTCCACGGGATACGACTTCGGGATCAGGCACGTGTTCTGAGGCGCGCCGACATCTGGCTGCGTTCTACAGTCGCACTGGTCGGTCATCGATCGATCTCGAGGTCATGATTCGCATGCTCATCACCCCGACCTGCAAGTTCCTTTCGGACCCGTTCGACATGGCATCACTGCAGCCGGACCAGCGATGACAGCTGCGCAAACCGCTGCGGAGATCGGAAGCGCAGATGGAGCGCATAGATCGCCGCCAGCAATCCGGCTGCCAGCACGCTGAAGGCCAATGCGTAGCTCGGGCCGGCCGGCAGCCCCGACAGGAGCTGGACGTGGGTGATCATCTGCCACAGGAAGAACGTCAGCACGGCCGCGCTGATCACCGGTGCAAGCAGCGATCGCCAGCGCGAGACCTTCATCGGATGCTTCCGGAAGAACGCGATGACAGCCAGCGCGGCGAGCACCTGGCAGGTCAACACGCCGATCGCCGACGGGACGCTCGCCCAGGGCAGGGCCTGGAGCATCGGATCCAGGCCCGCCATTGCACACAGCAGAACCAGCATCACCGATATGCACAGCGTTGCGGCGGACGCCACGTGCGGGGATCTGTGCCTGTGGTGCGTGCGGGACAGCCGGCTCCAGACAAGGCCGCAGACGGCGAGCGCGTGCCAGTATCTCGCCAGCACGTTCGTGAAGCTCAGGACGGCGGCAAAGAGGCTGGTGATGACCAGCACCGCGCCGATCCTGGCTGCGGTGGGCCCGGCCAGGGTCGAGAACATCGACAGCCACATGCCGCCGGGGTCGTTTGTTGCCACGACCACCGCCTGCGAGAGGCCGAAATGGTTCAGCATCAGCAGGATGGACCCCGCATACAGAATGCCGATGAATGCGATCGACAGGTACATCGCTCGAGGCACCGAGCGTCGAGGGTCTCTGGCTTCCTGCGAGTAGATCGCCGCGGTTTCGAAGCCCATGAACGATGCGACGACGAAGATCAGCGAAGGCCCGAACCCGGGGGTGAACACGGCCTGCGGCGAGAACGGCGCGAGGGACAGCGCGTGCCCGGCAAGCCGCAGGTTGAAGACTTCGAGAAGGTCCGCCAACAAGATGGCGCCGACCTCCGACAGCATCAGGATCAGGAGCAGCCGCCCGCTGAACTCGATGCCGCGTACGCAAAGCAGGTGTGCGCCCACGGCGCAGCCCATTGCCCAGGCCCACCATGGCGCGTCAAGGCCCAGTGAAGCCATCGCCATGTGGACGAAGTGCCCCAGCATCGCATAGCAGGCCAGCAGGATCGCGATGTACGACAACACCGCAATGCATGCGCCCCCGATGCCCGGAATGGTGCCCAGGCCCTTGGTGATGTAGGCGTAGAAGGCTCCACCGTTCTCCACATGGGGACTCATGGCGCAAAAGCCGACGGCAAAGAGCAGATACGCGGCACAGACGATGGCGTAGGAGCCCGGAAGGCCGATGCCATTGCCCAGCGTGATGCTCACGGGTACACCGCCGCCCATGGAGGTCAGCGGACCATTCGTCGTGATCACCATCAGGAAGATGCCGAACCAACCGATCGCATCCCGCTTGAGGCCCGTGCGTTCCGCTGGCGGACTCGCTGGTTCAGACATCGCATGCTCCTTGCACATAAATCAGGGGTCTGGCCGCCGGCCTAGGAGGTACCGAAATCGCCCATGCCATACATGTCGGCCGCGATGACCCAGGAAGCCCCTTGCCTGCGCCAGGCCGTGAGCGATCGCAATGCGATCACCTCGCCGGCCGGCCCGTCTGCCGGCGGGGAAGTCCACTCCAGCCAAGTGACCGCCGCGCCTTCCGAGAGCTCCATCGTCCGCACGGAGCGAATCGAGAGCTTGGGCGTCATCTTGAGCATTTCCGTGAGCGCTGGCAGCAAGTCGGCACCCACGGTGATGCCGGGAGCGCCCTCGCCGCTGACGCTCGCGTCCGGCGCGAACATCTCCTGTTGCAGCAAGCGAGCGTCGCCTTGGCGGCACAAGCTCTGAAGTCTTTCGATGGCCTGTTCCAGTGTCATTGCTTTGTTTTCCTTTGAAAAATGGTGTGTCGGGATCGGGGGGCTCTTGGGACCTTTATTGCTACTGCGATCGCAAGAATTCGAGTGCATCCCTGGCACCTCGAATCCCGTCTTCGATCGCACCATCGATGAACCCCCTCCAGCCGGTGGCCCAATCGGTGCTGGCGAAAAAAAGCGGCGGTGCCTGGGTCTGGAGCGTTGCCAAAACCCTGGAGGTCTGGTTTGGCGAGAACCAGGTCCAGCCGCCCTTGGCGTACGGGTCGTGCGTCCAATCGTGCGCAACGACCTCCTGCACATTGATTTCCGGTATGAACTTGCGCAGTTCTGCTTCGACCACGCGGATGTCCCGAAGGTCGACCGCATCGTCCGGCCCGAAGCCGACCAGGACGGACTTGCCGTCGACCTCGCGATCGGCAACCACCATGGTCAGCGGATTGGGATAAGGCGCGAAGCCGACCCACGCGCCGACATTGCGATCGACACGGGCGATGAATTTCGTGCCCGCGCAGACATGTCGTTCGCGATGTGCAGCCGAGCGTGCCTCCGGCAGCTTCGGCACGAAGTCGATGTCGCTCAACACGTTCATCGGAACCGCGACGACCACCGCCTTGCAGCCGACGGAAAAGCTCTTCGCCTGGATCCGGACCTTGCCGTTCACCGTTTCAACGCTGGAGACCGGCTCTGCGAGCGCCAGATCGGCATTCGAATCCTTCAGCAACGCAAGCGCCAGTGCGGACGTGCCTTTCGAGATCTTGTAGCGTCCCAGGCGCTTGAGCAGCGAGTCCGCCGAGTAGTCGCCCAGCGCCCACCAGCGCAGCTGGTCATACAGGCCGCCTTTTGCCGGATCGGTCGCGGCGTTCATGGAGATGAACGAGAGCAGCAGATCGCGCTGCCGGCCGGAGACGGGCACGTCCCTGAATCGATCCGTCAGGCTCTGGCCATCGAAGTCCGACAGCAGGTTATCGGAATCAACATGAGGGTTCGCGAATGCGATCCGGCCGTTCGCTCCATCCACATTGCAGTACGCGCTCAGCGCCGCGTCGAGGTCATTGCCCATCGCCTCCGCGGAGTCCGTCACCAGGCCCTCGGCAGTCAGCAGGCTGATCGAGTCGGCCGTGCCGCTGACGGACTCGGTGGTCTCCAGTCCGTATCGATGCAGTTCATTCCAGACGTATGGCTGGCCCCAGTGAACCCAGGTGCCGCCGATTTCGAATTTCTGCCCGTCCTGCTCAGCCGTGAAGGTCCGGCCGCCGATTCGATCGCGCGCCTCGATGATGGCCACGCGCAGGCCCCTCAGGCCCAGCTCCCTGGCCGCCGTCAGGCCGGCAAAGCCGGCGCCGATCACGACCACGTCGTAGTCGTCGTGCGGCAGGCCTTTTGCAGGAAGCGCTGCGGGCGAAGTCAGACCGCGGCTCAATGGGAGTCCTGGCTTGATGTTGAATCCGTCTGAAGTTTTTTTCACGGGATGAATGGATGGTGTTGTGTCGGGGATGGGGCCCAATGATTGCGAATCCCGCCGGGTGCAAGTAGCCGAAATCGGCAAGCGCTGCGGGGCGCGTTGCGGGCCATCGGCAGGGCAGCGGACTTGCCGATTCGGGCTAACGGGCTCCGGTGATCGATGCAACCATGGCTGCAGCCGGCGTGCTGAACGCGCCTGCACTCAAGCACCCAGAGACTCAACGAGGCATGTTGTGACCGACATCGAATCCATTCTTGAAACCCTGCACTTCCCGGACGCACCGAAGATGGTTGCGGGCCCCTATCCCGGACCGCGCGCGGCCGAAGCCCTGGCGCTGTCGGCGCGCACCGAATCCATGGCGCGCGGCGGCGGACGCATGCCGGTCGTGATGGACCGCGCCTTCGGCGCCACCTTCAAGGACCCCGACGGCAGCACCTTCATCGACCTGTCGGCCGGCGTGGGCGTGAGCAGCGTGGGCCGCTGCCATCCCAAGGTGCAGAAGGCGATCGTCGAGCAGTCGCAGCAGCTGATGCATGCGATGGAGGTCAGCAGCACCCGCCGCACCGAACTAGCCGCGCGCCTGTCGGCCCTGATGCCCGAAGGCCTGCGCAATGACTGCATCACCTTCTTCGCGCAAAGCGGAAGCGATGCGCTCGAAGCGGCGGTGAAGTTCGCGCGGCGCGTGACGGGCCGCCACCAGATCATCGCCTTCCACGGCGGCTATCACGGTGTGTGGCATGCGTCGAATGCGCTGACCACGGGCACGGCCTACCGCAAGGGTTACGGGCCGTTCATGGGCGGCGTGATCCATGCGCCCTACCCGTACGCCTATCGCTTCCCGTTCGACACCACCCACAAGTCGGTGGAACAGATCGCCGGCGAATACGTGGACTACCTGCTGAACACGCCCTACACGGCCGCCGACGACGTGGCCGCCGTGATCGTGGAGCCGGTGCAGGGCGAAGGCGGGTATGTGCCGCCTTCACCCGAGTTCCTGCAACTGCTGCGCAAGGCGTGCGACCGCAGCGGTACGCTGCTGATCGTGGACGAGGTGCAGTGCGGCGCGGGCCGCACGGGCCGCATGTGGGCGGTGGAGCACACGGGTGTGAAGCCCGACATGCTGACCTTCGGCAAGGGCATCGGCGGCGACGTCCCCATGGCCGGCATCGCCATGCGCAGCGACCTGGCCGCGCGCGTTCCCGATGGCTCGGTCCCCAACACCTTCGCGGCGAACTCGCTGTCGGCCGCGGTGGCGCTCACCAACCTCGAGATCCTGCACGACCCCGAACTCGGGCTGATGCCGCGCGCGGAGCTGCTGGGCCAGGAGGTGCAGGAGCGGGTGCGCGGCTTCCAGAGCCCGTACGTGGGCGAAGTGCGCGGCAAGGGCCTGATGATCGGCATCGAGCTCGTCGAGGACAAGGCCACCAAGGAGCCGCTGGCGCCGGAGAAAGTCGGCCGGATCATGGAGTACGTGCTCGGCCACGGCGTGCTGATGGTGCCCTGCGGGCGCTATGGCAACGTGATGCGCGTGATGCCGTCGCTGACCATCTCGAGGCGGCTGCTGCACCGCGCGCTGGATGTCTTCGGCGAGGCGCTGGCCTCGCTCTGAACCGGCCGTGCCGCGCGCGGTACGCCCCCCTCGCCTACTGCTGGGCGATGCGGGCGGTGAGCTCCGACGCGGCGGTGGTCACCAGCGTGCACAGGTAGCTTTCCTGGAAGGCCCTGAAGCGTTCGTTGCGTCCCACCAGCGTCATGCTGCCGAGCACGCGCTGCTTCTCGTCGAAGATCGGCGCTGCCACGCCCGTGCGGCCCGGATGCAGTTCGCTTTCGCTGATGCAGTAGCCCTGCTTGCGGATCGCCAGCAGGCCCTTGGAGAAAGACTTCCATTCCAGCCCCTGCTGCTGCCCCTCGGGCGTGCTGGCATGCGCATCGAAGACGCGGCGGATCTGCCGCGGCAGCAGGTAGGCCAGCACCACGCGCGAGGTCGCGCTGTGGAACAGGTCGATGGGGCGGCCGCGGCCTCCGCCCACGGGCCCGGGGTCGGGGCCGCGCTGGATCAGCACGTTGACCACCGAGTCGCCGTACCACTCGCTGATCACGGCGTCCAGGCCCGTCTCGGCCACGAGCTTCTCGACGAGATCGCGGCTGCGCACCAGCACCGGGTCATAGTCGGTCATCTGGTGCTCCAGCGCGATGATGCGCGGCCCCAGCGCATAGCCGCGGGGCAGGCGCACGAGGAGGCCGGTATCGCCGAGTTCGCGCAGGTAGCGGTAGGCACTGGCGGGCGTGTAGCCGAGCTGGTTGCAGATGATCTCGACGTCGATGACCGGCTGGTCGGGCCGGAAGAGATCGAGGACATCGAGCATGCGGCGAAGGCTGTTCATCGTCTGGGAAGGCTGCGGTCGTGAAACAAGAAATCGTACGGGCACGCGAAGGCGTGGCGCCCTTCATTGTCGGGCACCATCCGTGGACCTGATCGAGGCCCGCGGCGGTGCCGGATCCCCGAGGCACAGACACCTGAGACAGGACGCAAGTAAAGACCATGCCCCTTGAGAAATCCATCCACACCCCGAGGCTCGTCCTCCGGCGCTTTCGCGAGCAGGACGCGGCGGACCTGTTCGACTACCTGCATGCACCGACCGCGAGCTGCTTCCTGTCGCTCGCGCTCGCGGACCTCGAAGCCGCGCGGGCCGAGGCCCGAAGACGCAGTACCGACGGCGAGCACGTGGCTGTGTGCCTCCAGGAATCGGGGCGGCTCATCGGCGATCTGTTCGCCATGCAGGAGGAAGACACTTTCTCGGTCGGCTGGAACCTCAACCCGCGTTTCGGTGGCAGGGGCTACGCCCAGGAGGCAGCCTCGGCGCTGTTCGCCCATCTCTTCACTGCCCGCGCCGCCCGCCGGCTCTATGCCTACGTGGAGGACCACAACGCTGCCTCCCGGCGGCTGTGCGAGAAGCTGGGCATGCGCGCCGAAGGGCTGTTCCTGGAGTTCATCTCGTTCCAGAACGACGCGCAGGGCGAGCCCATCTACGAGAACACCATGCAGTACGCGATCCTGCACAAGGAATGGCTGCGCGCTTCATCGGCCTGACGGGCGCCACGCCGGCGCTCAGCCGCGGTCCTGGCCCAACGCGGCAAAGCGCTGCGGATCGCGTCTCGCCAGCCGCGATGCGGCCAGCCAGCCGGCCGCCGCGGCCAGGAGCACGGTGACCACCAGGGCCGCGGAAATACCCCGGCTCGCGCCGGTGAGCACATGGAAGTTGCCCACGGCCAGCACCAGCACCACCAGCAAGCCCGCGCACGCCAGCAGCGGCAGCACGCGGATCCGTAGTCGGCCATAACCGTGCGAGTCGGCCCGGAAGAAGCGCACCACCGCCACGGCCGTCGCGATCATCAGCACCAGCAGGCACAGCGTGGCCAGGTTGCTGAGCCAGGCGAACTGGGTCAGTACCGGGTCGGCGCCCAGCAGCGCGAACAGGCCCACCGCGACGGCGCTCAGCACCGTCTGCAGCACCGAGGCCACGTGCGGGCTGCGGTGGCGCGCATGCGTCCAGCCCAGGCGAGCGGGCATCAACCCCTCGCGGCCCATCGCGTAGAAATAGCGCGCACTGGAGTTGTGGAAGGCGATGAGCCCCGCATAGATGCTGGCAATGAACATCAGGCGCAGCAGCACGGTGAGGCCATGGCCCGCATAGGTGTCCGACAGCAGGTACAGCAGGTTGGTCGGATCGGCCAGCGCCGCGATGGTGGTCACCACCCGGTCGCTGCCCGCACCGAGCACCAGGCACCACAGCGAAAAGGAATAGAAGCCCCCCACCAGCAACAGCGCCGCGTAGGTGGCGATGGGAATGCTGCGCTTCGGGTCCTTGGCCTCTTCGCTGTAGATGGTGGTGGCCTCGAAGCCGATGAAGGCCGCAAAGCAGAACAGCAGGCCGATGAAGGGGTTGCCGCTGGTGAAGGCCTCGGGAGAGAAGGAGTGGGCATCGATGCCGTGGGCACCGCCCTTGGACAGGATCAGCACGTCCAGTGCCAGCACCGCCAGGTACTCGGCCACCACGAAGACCGCGAGCACCCGGGCCGAGAAGTCGATCTGCCGGTAGCCGAAGACCGCCACGCTGGCCATCGCCGCGAAGGCGCAGGCCCACCAGGGCACCGCCAGGCCGAACTGCGCCTGCAACGCCTCGGACGCCACCGCGCCCAGCAGGCCGTAGAGCCCGAACTGCAGCGTGACGTACCCGAACACGGCCACCATGGCCGCCGCCCCGCCCGCCCTGCCGCCCAGGCCGCGCGCCACCATCGCATAGAAGCCTCCGGCGCTGGTCACGCAGGTGGCCATGGCGGTGTAGCCGGTCGCGAACATCAGCAGCAGGCCGAGTGCCACCAGCACCAGCACCGGTGTGCCGGCGCCATTGCCCAGCATCATCCCGATCGGGAAGCCGCCCGCCACCACGCTCAGCGGGCTCGCGGCCGAGATGACCAGCAGCGTGATGAATCCGGCGCTCAGCGTGCCGCGGCGCAGGCTGGTGGCGTGGGGGTGGCGCGTTTCCTGGGCAGGCGTCATCGCGGGGGTC
Organism: Variovorax sp. 160MFSha2.1; assembly: GCF_048305075.1. Lineage (NCBI taxonomy): Bacteria > Pseudomonadati > Pseudomonadota > Betaproteobacteria > Burkholderiales > Comamonadaceae > Variovorax > Variovorax sp. 160MFSha2.1. The sequence goes on along the minus strand of NZ_CP157625.1, from coordinate 146,961 downwards.
AGCGTTTCCATGGTGCGTCGCAATGCATGCCGCGCGCAAACGCGTGCAGCTTGGAGAGAGAAGGCCGTGCACCGGAGCGCCGGCCGCTGAGACAGCCAGTCTAGGAAGGCATGCGCGCGCAGCGGTATCCCGGATCGGCAATCCGGACGCGCAGGCCCGCTTCAGGCGTCATGCCACCTCGCCGCCCGCGGCGTCTGCGACGGCAGTTCACCGAAAAGCTCCTGGTATTCCGCTGCGAAATGGCTCAGGTGGAAGAAGCCCCACTGCCCCGCCGCGTCGCCCACGGTCAGGTCACCGGCGCGGCTGCCCATCAGGGCGCGCCGCACCCCGTTCAGGCGCACCGAGCGCAGGTAGCTCAGCGGCGTGGTGTCCGCCACCGCGCGAAAGCTGTTCTGCACCGTGCGCCGGCTGACCTGCAAGCGCTCGCACAGCTCCATCACGCTGGGGGCGCTCATGGTCTCGGCCATGGCCATCCGGTGGCACTTCTCGACGATGAAGTCCTGGGTGGAACTGCCGCTGCGCTGGTGCCGGTCGCAGGCCGGATCCATCACCAGCCGCAGCAGCTCGCCCAGCAGCGCGTGTTCCAGTTCGTCCTGCCGCGCGGGCGTGCCGCTCATCTCGTCGTTGACCAGGGCCTCGGAGAATATCGCCAGCAGGCGCTGGCGGCATTCGACGAAGCGCTGCTGCGGCACCTTGATGACGGGCTGGCGCAGCAGCCGGGCGATGTCGTCGGCGAACGGCACCTCCCGGAGCGTGGCGTCGAAGAAGGCTCGGTCGAAGGCGATGGACAGAAGGTCCATCCCGGTGGGCATGTGGCACATGAACTCCTCGCCGCCGCGCAGGAAGTAAAGGCTGCTGCCGTCCGCATCGCGCCCCTGCATCCGGACGGTCCCCGGCATGGAGATGGGGACCGCAAAGCACACGCTGTCGCGGGGTGCTTCGCCCTGCTGCACAACGCGCTTGTTGATGCGCTCACGAAAGGCGTGGCAGTGTTCGCTGGACAATTGCTGCAGCGAGCTCTCCAGTGCGCCCGACGCGAGCTGGCTGTAGACGAGCTGGCTCCAATGAGCGACTGATGCGGCATGCGCATGCACGTCCTGGAAGTGGTGGATGCTTCGGTTCATGGTGCGGAGTCCTCGATCTGGAAGGGCTGCGTCGATCAACAGATATGCACTTTTCTCAAATAGGGAAAATTCTGCATTTTTCATGCCTGACGCCAGACAGGGGAAACCCGATGGATCCCGCCGCGAAGCTGATCTTCTGCTTGCTTGATTTGTTCACAGCAACAATCGTGCACACATGCCGCAAGCCAACCGCACCCTTGCGGTGCGTCGTTGTCGCGCACCGTTGCTGATTTGGGCTAACGCCGCACGGCGCCGTCCCGGACACTGCGGCCGCTCGAACATCCGCAGACACCCCCATGACCCAGAACCTGAAGCATTTCATCGAAGGCGCCCACGCCGAAGCCTCCGACGGCGCGCGCATGCGCCTCCTCAGCCCCGTGGACGAACAGGAATACGGCAGTGCCGCCCGCGGCACCGCCGAAGATGTCGACCGCGCCGTGGCCGCGGCCCATGCCCAGCTCGAAGGCGGCACCTGGAGCCGGCTGCATGCCGGCCAGCGCGCCCAGCTGCTGCTGCGCCTTGCCGACCTGGTCGAGCGTGACACGGCCCTGCTGGCCGACATGGACGCCAACGCCATCGGCCGCTCGCCGATGGAGCCGCGCATGATGGACGTGCCCAACGCCGTCGCCAACCTGCGCGCGGCCGCCGGCTGGACCCAACAGCTCGAAGGCCGCACCGTGCCCACCGGGGGCTACATGGGCACGCCCACGCTGTCGTACACGCTGCGCGAGCCCGTGGGCGTGGTCGGGGCCATCGTGCCTTGGAACTCGCCGCTGATGATCACCGTGTGGAAGCTCGCCGCCCTGCTGGCCGCCGGGTGCACAGTGGTGATCAAGCCCGCGGAGGAAACGCCCCAGTCCGCCCTGCACCTGGCGCGGCTGGCGCAGGAAGCGGGCTTTCCCGACGGCGTCATCAATGTGGTGACCGGCTTCGGCGACGTCGTGGGCCGCGCGCTGTGCGAGCACCCGCTGGTCGCCAAGATCAGCTTCACCGGCAGTCCCGAGGCCGGCCGCGCCATCCAGCGCATCGCCGCGCCGCTGTTCAAGCGAGTCACGCTGGAGCTCGGCGGCAAGAGCCCGCAGATCGTGTTCGACGATGCCTCGTTCGACGACGCATTGCGCGGCTGCGCCATGGGCCTGTTCGTCAACCAGGGGCAGGTGTGTGCCGCCGGCTCGCGCATCCTGGTGCAGCGCAGCCTCGCGAAGCCTTTCGCGCAGGCACTGGCCGAGGCCGCCCGCGCGGTCACTGTCGGCGACCCGCGCCAGGCCGGCGTGCAGATGGGGCCGGTGGCCAAGAAGGCGCAGTTCGAACGCGTCAACCGCTACATCCAGCTCGGCCAGGATGAAGGCGCGGTGCTGCTGGCCGGCGGCGTCTCCCGGCCCGAGAAGGGCTGGTTCGTGCAGCCCACCATCTTTGCCGAGGCCACCAACCAGATGACCATCGCCCGGGAGGAGATTTTCGGCCCGGTGGGCACCGTGATCCCCTTCGACACCGAGGAAGAAGCCATCGCGCTGGCCAACGATTCGTTCTATGGGCTGGCGGCCACGGTGTGGACCACGCAGCTCGCCCGGGCGCACCGCGTGGCCGCACGCGTCAAGGCCGGGGCCGTGGGCGTCAACTGCTGGAGTCCGCTGGACGCCAACCTGCCCTGGGGCGGCCTCAAGACCAGCGGCATCGGCCGCGAGGGCGGGCTGCCCGGCGCGCTGGCGTACACCGAGGAGAAGGTCATCACCGTGCTGCTGCCGGCCTGAGGCCCGGCCTCACAATGCACCACACAAGGAATCCTGACATGGGTTGGCGCAACACGATCGACGCCTGGGGCCGGGCCTCGATGCTCTTTCACTGGGCCACGGCCGCGGCCTTCATCACTGCCTACGTGGTCGTGTACTACGTGATCTGGTTCGTCGATCCGCAGACCAGCATCAAGCCGGCGCTTTTTGGCACCACACCCAATGCCGAACGGGTGGTGCCGCTGCTCAACATCCATTGGGTGCTGGGCCTGTCCATCGGCTTCCTCACGCTGCCCAGGCTCGTGTGGCGCATCGCCGGCGGCGTGCCGCGGCATGTCGCGGGCTCGCGCCTGGAGCGTCTGTCGGCCGACGCGGCGCACTGGGCGCTCTACGCCATCCTGATCTTGATGCCCCTGTCGGGCTACATGACGACCTACGACCCGACCGACTTCGGGCTGTTCGTGATCCCGGCCTGCCGCGACACCGCCTTCGCAGCCGCAATTCGCGGCGCATTCGACCTTTCCGTGGCGCAGCTGGAAGATGCGGCCTGGGCGGTGCACAGCTTCATCGGCGCCTGGCTGGCTTGGCCGCTGGTGGTGCTGCACATCGGGGCTGCGCTGCTGCACCACTTCGTGCGCAAGGACGCCGTGCTGCGCCGCATGCTGCCGCTGCGTCGCAGCACCGGCTGATCCACCCCCCTCCGCTACCCGACCCGCACCACGACACACCGCATTGCGGTGCGTTGCGGCGTGGTGCGGCGTCGTGCAGCCACGCCGGGAGCGGCGCGATCGCGTGGCCGCAAGCAGATGCCGATCTCGGATAACGGCCAGCGCCGCCTCCCTTCGATAGTCCAAAGACCCCACTGCCGGTTGGTAAAGCGGGCATCGGCGCAGCCCGGCCACGGTCCGGGCGATCCGGATCCACACACCTCGCCTCTTCATCTTTCAGGAGTTCCCATGACCCAGCACTGTGCAAGAACCCTTCGCCCCCTCGCCCTGGCGGCGGCCCTCGCCGCGGGCCTGCTCTGCCCCGGCTTCTCCGCCATGGCCGCGCCCGACGCGGCCCAGCTCGACAAGCTCACGCCCTCGGGCGCCCAGCGCGAGGGCAACGCCGACGGCAGCATTCCCGCCTGGCAGGGCGCGGAGCCGCCGCTGGCCGGCTGGGAGTGGGGCAAGCTGAGGCGCGACTTCTGGAAGCACAAGGACGAGAAGCCGTTGTTCACCATCGATGCGGCCAACGTCGACAAGTACGCCGACAAGCTCTCGGCCGGCCAGGTCGCCATGCTCAAGCAGCGCAAGGACTACCGCATGGACGTCTATCCGTCGCACCGCACCTGCGGCGTGCCGGACTTCGTGGCCGCCAACACGCGCAAGAACGTGGGCACCGCCCGCCTCAACGACGACGGCTGGAGCCTGAAGGAGGCGACCGTGCCGGGCTATCCATTCCCCCTGCCCTCCAATGGCGTGGAGGCGATGTGGAACTCCAAGATGCGCTACCGCGGCGTGGGCGTCGACTACAAGGGCACCATCACCGCCGTCTCGCCGCGCCGCGGCAGCACGGAGTGGATCCGCGCCGACTCGGAGCAGACGGTGTTCATTCCCTCGGGCGCCAAGGGCTCGCAGCAGCTGTCCTCGCTGCCGCCGGTGGAGTTCTATGTGTACTTCGGCTACACCTCGCCCGCCGCGCTGGCCGGGCAGGCCCTGGCGATCACCCAGTACATGAACCAGGCCGAGAACGAGACCTTCTACTACTTCCCCGGCCAGCGCCGCGTGCGCCGCATGCCGACCTACTCGCACGACTCCCCGCAGATCGGCATGGAGAACCAGTACACGCTGGACGAACCGCAGGTCTTCAACGGCGCGCTCGACCGCTTCGACTGGAAGCTGGTGGGCAAGAAGGAGATCTACGTTCCCTACAACGCCTTCGGCGCCTATGACTTCAAGGCCAAGTTCGAGGACGTGGCGCGCGACGACTTCATCGCACAGTCGCATCGCCGCTACGAGCTGCACCGCGTGTGGGTGGTGGAGGCCACCGTCAAGGCCGGCATGCGCCATTCGGCGCCCAAGCGCACCGTCTACCTCGACGAGGACAGCTGGGCGCCGCTGCTGATGGACGACTTCGACGGGCAGAACAAGCTCGCCAAGATGCGCGAGGGCTTCCTCATCCCGGTGTACGAGACGGGCTCCTGCGACGCGATGGCCATGGTGCAGAACAACCTGGCCGAGGGCCGCTACGTCTTCGACACGCACACCGTGGGCGTCGGCAAGGACATCCGCTGGTTCACCGAGCCGACCGGCCCGCGCATGCGTTCGGGCTTCTACACGGCCGACAACCTGCGCGCCATCAGCGAGCGCTGAACGCCGCGCCCAGAACGACGACAACAAGCCCCGAGGAGAAGAACCGATGAACTTCACCGCCCGCCCCTCCAGCACCCTCGCCCGGCTGAGCGCCGTGCCCGCCGCCTGCCTGCTCGCCGCGACGGGGGCCGCTCATGCCTTCACCTTCGAGACCGACAACGTTCGAGGGAGCTTCGATTCCACCATCACCATCGGCACCGGCATCCGCGTCAAGGACCCCTCCTGCACGCTCGTCATCCAGGGTGCGGTGGGCGTCGGCGCACCCGCCGGCTGCCTGGCACCCACCTCGTCGATGGGCGACCAGGGCAACCTGAACTACCGCAAGGGCGATGCCTTCACCACCTACGTCAAGGGCAGCCACGAGCTGCTCCTGAAGATGCCCGATGACATCACCTTCCTCGGGCGGGTGAACTGGGTCCGCGACCTCACGGCCACCCACACCACCGGCTACACCAGCGCCGCCGCGACGCAGTACCTGCCCGACGGCCTGGCCAGCGACGCGCGCAGCGACCTGCGCTTCAAGGCCCGGCTGCTGGACTTCTGGGTGAGCAAGACCTTCCAGCTCGGCGGCGAAACGGCGCGCGTGCGTGTGGGCAACCAGGTGATCAGCTGGGGGGAAAGCCTCTTTCTGCCCGGCGGCATCAACGCGACCAACGCGCTGGACATCATGCGGCTGTCGCAGCCCGGCACGCAGCTGAAGGAGGCGGTGCTGCCCGCGCCCATCGCCAGCTTCGCCACGGGCCTGGGCCACGGCCTCAACTTCGAGGCCTACGTGCAGGCGCGCTGGAACGGCAACTACATGGCACCCACCGGCTCCTACTGGTCTGTGGCCAACGGCATGGGCAAGGGCCACGACGCCTACGGCCTGATCGAGACGAAGCCGAAGAACGGCGGCCAGTGGGGCACCGCCCTGAAGTGGCAACCCGAGGGCACGCAGCTGAACCTGGGTGCCTACGTGATGAACTACAACGACAAGTCGTTGAACTTCAGCACCAATGCGGGCGGCACCGGCCGCGCGGGCTGGGCCTACCCGGAGAACCGCCGCCTCTACGGCCTGAGCGCCAACATGCCGGTGGGCGATTGGTCGGTGGGCACCGAGCTGTCGTACCGTCCGCGCGATGCGGTGGCGCTGAACCCGGCGGCGAGCGGCTGCTCGTTCAACCACGGCAACTGCTGGGTCGACGAGAAGAAGCTGCAGTGGCACCTGACCGGCATGCTCAGCCTCACGCCGAGCAATGCAGGCGGCGTGCTGCGCGCCCTCGGCGCGGACACCGCGACGCTGATGGCCGAGGCCGTGGTGGTGCGCTATCCCAACCTCAAGAAGTACTACGGGTCCGATCCGATCGCGGCGGGCGCGTGGGGCTGGGGCCAGGAGTTCAGCGCCGCGGGCACGCCGCAGCCGGTCGGCTCGAAGACGGCGTGGGGCTACAACCTGGACTTCAGCTGGGTCTACGACGGCTCGCTGATTCCGGGCTGGCAGGTGATTCCCGAGGTGTACTACTTCCAGGCCGTGAAGGGGCGCACGCCCAACGGCGCGGGCCAGCTGATGGAGGGCGCCAAGTCCGTCAACCTGGTCGTGACCTTCGTGCAGAACCCGGCGAAGTGGCAGGCCTCGATCAACTACGCGGCCTTCTTCGGCGGCAAGCGCGTGTTCGACCAGCCCTATCGCGACCGCAACTTCGTGGGCCTCACCCTGTCGCGCAACTTCTGACCTGTCGCGCCGCGCACCGCCCGCGCGGCGGTGGCGGCGCCGCCTGCTGAAAGCACTCCGTGTCCGATCCCAATCACGCCCCCGCCCCCGCACCTGTTCCCGCCCAGGCCTCCGCGCTGCAGCGCGCCGTGCAGCGCCTCGAGGCCTTCTGCTTCTCCCATCGCCGCGGCATCCTCGTCGCGCTGGCCCTGTTCACGCTGGCCATGGCGTGGTTCGCGGCGCAGCTGCGCATGGACGCCGGCTTCGACAAGCAGATGCCCTCGGGCCACGAGTACATCCAGACCTTCCAGGCCTACCGCGAGGACGTGCTGGGCGCCAACCGGCTCAACGTGGTGGTCAGGGCCCGCCACGGCACCATCTGGACCGCGCCGGCCCTCAAGCGCCTGTATGAGGTGACCCAGGCCGTCACCTACCTGCCGGGCATCGAGCGGCTGGGCGTGCAGTCGATGTGGACGCCCAACAGCTTCGTCAACGAGATCACCGAGGAAGGGTTTCGCGCCGATCCCCTGATCGACGCCACCATCACGCCCGATCGGCTCACGCCGGAGATCATCGCCGGCATCCAGCGCGCGGCCGCGCAGGGCGGCTTCATCGGCACGCTGGTCTCGCGCGACCAGACCAGCGCGATGGTCACGGCCGAGCTGGCCGAGTACGACGCGCAGGGCCGCAAGCTGGACTACGTGGCCTACAACCACCTGCTCGAAGAAAAGATCCGCGCGCGCTTCGAGGACGGCGACTTCGAGGTCCAGATCATCGGCTTCGCCAAGCAGATCGGCGACATCGCCGACGGCGCGCAGTCGGTGCTCAAGTTCTGCCTGGTCGCGCTGCTGCTCACCGCCGGCGCGGTGTACTGGTATTGCCGCTCGGTGCGCTTCACGCTGCTGCCCATCGCCTGCTCGCTCGCCTCGCTGGTGTGGCAGTTCGGCACGCTGCGGCTGCTGGGCTTCGGGCTCGATCCGCTCGCGGTGCTGGTGCCCTTCCTGGTTTTCGCCATCGGCGTGTCGCACGGCGTGCAGCAGATCAACTACATCGTGCGGCGCATCTCGCAGGGCCGCACGACCTACGAAGCCTGCCGCGACAGCTTCGGCGGGCTGCTGATTCCCGGCACGCTGGCGCTGGTGACGGCCTTCGTCTCCTTCGTCACGCTGCTGATGATCCCGATTCCGATGGTGCGCGAGCTGGCCATCGCGGCCTCCCTGGGCGTGGCCTACAAGATTGTGACCAATCTCGTCATGCTGCCGGTGGCCGCCTCCTTCTTCGAGGTGAGCCGCGACTTCGCTGACCAGGCCCTGCTGCAGCGCGAGCGCCGCTCGGGCTGGCTGCGCGTGCTGGCCCGGCTCGCCCAGCCGCGCGCGGCGGCCGCGATGCTGCTGGTCACCGCGGTGGTGTTCGGTGCCGCCGTGTGGCAAAGCCGCGACCGCGTGGTCGGCACCTTGCAGCCCGGCGCGCCGGAGCTGCGCGAGGACGCCCGCTTCAACCGCGACGCCGCGTCCATCGCGCGCAATTTCGACACGGGCCTGGACTGGCTGACCGTTGTCTTCGAGGCGCCGCCCGAGAGCTGCGGCAACGTGAACATCGGGCTCTATCAGGACCGCTTCGTCTGGGCGATGCAGCCGGTGGAGGGTGTGCTCTCGATTTCGTCGTACGCCGGGCAGCTGCGCCTGTACAACGAGGGCTACAACGAAGGCAACCCCAAGATGGCCGTGGTGCCCATCGATTCGGCCAACTACGCCGCCCTGTCCACCGAGATCGCGCGCATCCGCGGCACCATGCGCAAGGACTGCAGCATGACGGCGGCGAACCTCTTCCTGACCGACCACAAGGCCACCACCATCCAGCGCGTGATCGACGCGGTGAAGGCGTTCCGCGACGGCCATCCCATGCCCGGCGTGAACATCCGTCTGGCCGCGGGCAACGCCGGCGTGCTGGCGGCCATCGACGACGAGGTGGAAAAGAGCGAACTGCCGATGATGCTGTACGTGTACGCGGCCATCGTGGTGCTGGTCTTCCTGGTCTACCGCGACCTTCGCGCCGTGGCGGCCTGTTGCCTGCCGCTCACGGTGGGCACCTTCATCGGCTACTGGTTCATGAAGGAGCTGCAGATCGGCCTCACGGTGGCGACCCTGCCGGTGATGGTGCTGGCGGTGGGCATCGGCGTGGACTACGCCTTCTACATCTACAACCGCCTGCTGATGCACATGGCCGCGGGCCAGACCATCGTCAAGGCCATCGAGCATGCGATCCTGGAAGTAGGCACGGCCACCATCTTCACCGCCATCACGCTGGCCGTGGGCGTGGCGACCTGGTCGTTCTCGCAGCTGAAGTTCCAGGCCGACATGGGCAAGCTGCTGGCCTTCATGTTCATGGTGAACATGGTCATGGCGATGACCGCCCTGCCCGCCATGGCGGTATGGCTCGAAAGGCTCTTCCCGCGCCGCAAGCCGGTGCGGGCGACCGGTCTGCAGCAGCACTGACATCCATCCCACGATCGAAGATGAAACCAACTTCCCTTCTTGCGCGCTCGGCTTTGGCCGGCGCCCTCGTTTCCCTGTCGCTGGCCTGTGCGGCGCAGGCACCTCAGGCAAAAGAAGCCCCCGCCGCCACCGATGGCATACCTGCGCTGGTTCCCTCGGTTCGCGCCGCGCATGCCGCCCGCGCCACGATGCTGGCCAGCACCCGCGCGGGCGAGCGCATCGTCGCGGTGGGTGATCACGGCGTGGTGCTGCTGTCGGACGACGGCGGCCGCAGCCATCGCCAGGCGCGCCAGGTGCCGGTGGACGTGGCGCTGACCTCGGTCTCCTTCATCGATGCCCGACAGGGCTGGGCCGCGGGCCACTGGGGCGTGATCCTGCACACCACGGACGGCGGCGAGACCTGGCAGATACAGCGCAGCGACGCGGCGCAGGACCGGCCGCTGTTCGCGGTGCACTTCTTCGACGAGAAACAAGGCGTGGCCGTGGGCCTGTGGTCGCTGGTGCTGCGCACCGAGGACGGCGGCGCTCATTGGCAGCCCGTCGAACTGGCGCCGCCGCAGGGCGGCAAGCGCGCCGACCTCAACCTCTTCGGGCTGTTCGCCGACGCGCGCGGCCGGTTGTTCGCGCCGGCGGAGCGCGGCATGGTGCTGCGCTCCGACGACAGGGGCCGCAGCTGGAGCTACATGCCGACCGGCTATGCGGGTTCGTTCTGGAGCGGCATCGCGGGCCTCGGCGGCACTTTGCTGGCGGCGGGGCTGCGCGGCTCGATGTACCGCAGCGTCGACGACGGCGGCAGCTGGCAGCGCGTGGACACGCACACGGAGTCGTCCATCACCGCGCTGGCCGGCGCGGGCTCGAGGATCGTCGGTGTCGGGCTCGACGGGCTGGTGCTGAGCAGCGAAGACGGCGGTGCGAGCTTCGCCGCCAGCACGCGCGAAGACCGCCTGCCCCTGACCAGCGTTGTGCTGGACGGCCAGGGCCGCGCGACGATGTATTCGCGCCAGGGCGTGGTGGCAGCCACCAGCACGAAGGATCCGTCGGCGCGCTGAGCGCCCCGGATCCGGCAAGCAGGCAGGCTACTGGCGGAACACGCCTTCGGCCGCCGTCTCGGCGAGCGCCCGGCGATCGCTGGGCGCTTCGAGCTTGCGCACACCCTCGGGCAGCACGGCCGGATCGCCCTTTTTGCCGACGGCCACGACCGTCTCGATGGCGTAGCCCTGCGGCAGCTGGATGGCCGCGCGCAGCTTTTCGGCGTCGATGCCGGCCATCGCATGGGCCGACCAGCCCGACAGCGTGGCCTGGAACGCGAGGCTGGCCCAGGCGGCGCCGGCATCGAAGGAATGCCACTGGTTGGGGGCCGCCTCGGCGCGACCCGGGAACAGGGCCTCGCGCTGCGAGACCACGACCACCAGCGCGGCGGCGCGCCTTGTCCACATCTGGTTGAACTCGACGAGGCTGTCGAAGATGGGCTGCCAGGCGGGCGTGTCGCGGCGCGCGTAGATGAAGCGCCAGGGCTGCACGTTGTACGCCGAGGGCGCCCAGCGGGCCGCTTCGAGCAGGCTCATGAGCGCGGGCTCGGCGATGGTCTCTTCGGCGAAAGCGCGCGGCGACCACCGGTTGGTGAACAGCGGGTCGATGGGGTGGGTGGATTGGCGGGGATTGCTCATTGAAGACTCCAGGGGAACGATGAAGGAAGATGCGGCATGGCGGTGCCGCGCAGGGACGCGCCGCGAAGACGCCGCGCGGGAAAACGAAGGCGCAGGAGAAGGCGCAGGAGAAGGCGCTTCAGCCGCGCATCAGGCGATGCCGGCCATGTTGATGTACTTGATGATCAGGTAGTCGTCGATGCCGTGGCGCGAGCCCTCGCGGCCGAGGCCCGACTGCTTGACGCCGCCGAAGGGCGCGACCTCGTTGCTGATGAGGCCGGTGTTGACGCCGACCATGCCGTACTCCAGCTGCTCGGCCACGCGCCACACGCGGCCCAGGTCGCGGGCATAGAAGTAGCTCGCCAGGCCGAACTCGGTGTCGTTGGCCATGCGCACGACCTCGGCCTCGTCGCGGAAGCGAAAGAGCGGCGCAAGCGGGCCGAAGGTTTCTTCGCGCGCCACCGTCATCGCCTGCGTCACGCCGGTCAGCACGGTGGGCTCGAAGAAGCTGCCTCCCAGCGGATGGCGGCGGCCGCCGCTGAGCACCTGCGCGCCCTTCGCCACCGCATCGGCCAGGTGCTCTTCCACCTTGCGCACCGCGGCCTCGTCGATCAGCGGGCCGATGCGCACGCCCTCCTGGTCGCCGGGGCCCACCTTGAGCGCGCGCAACGCCTCGGCCAGCTTCTGCGCGAAGGCGTCGTAGACCCGCTCGTGCACGTACAGCCTGTTGGCGCACACGCAGGTCTGGCCCGCGTTGCGGAACTTGGAGACCAGCGCGCCTTCGACCGCCGCGTCGAGGTCCGCGTCGTCGAAGACGATGAAGGGCGCGTTCCCGCCCAGCTCCATCGACACCTTCTTGACCGTGGAGGCCGTCTGCTGCATCAGCAGCCTCCCCACCTCGGTGGAGCCGGTGAAGCTGAGCTTGCGCACCACGGGGTTGGTGGCCAGCTCGGTGCCGATGTCGCCGGCCGACCCGGTCAGCACCGACAGCACGCCCGCGGGCACGCCGGCGCGCTCGGCCAGCACCGCCAGCGCCAGGGCCGTGAGCGGCGTCTGGCTCGCAGGCTTGACCACCATCGTGCAGCCGGCTGCGAGCGCGGGGCCGGCCTTGCGCGTGATCATCGCCGCAGGAAAGTTCCATGGCGTGATGGCCGCGCACACGCCCACCGGCTCGCGCACGACCACGATGCGCTGCGACGCCACGGGCGAAGGGATGGTCTCGCCATACACGCGCTTGGCTTCTTCGGCGAACCACTGGATGAAGGAGGCCGCATAGGCGATCTCGCCGCGCGCCTCGGCCAGCGGCTTGCCCTGCTCGGCCGTCATGATGCGGGCCAGGTCTTCCTGGTTCCGCAGGATGAGCGCGTGCCAGCGCGCGAGGATGGCGGAGCGCTCGTGCGCGGTGCGGCGGCGCCACTGCGGCCAGGCGGCATCGGCCGCCTCGATGGCGCGCCGCGTGGCGGCGGCGTCCAGCCGGGGCACGTGCGCGATCAGCGCGCCGGTGGCGGGATTGGTGACGGCGATGGTCCGCTCGGCGGATATCCATTCGCCCGCCACCAGGCATTGCTCGCGCAGCAGCGAGGGGTCGTCGAGAGTCAGCATGGGGTTCCGATTCAGATCTGGGTGATGAGCTTGGTACTGAGAAAACTGTCGAAGGACTCGGTGCCGCCTTCGCTGCCGAAGCCGCTGTCCTTCACGCCACCGAAGGGCAGCTCCGGATGCGCCATGCCCGAGTGGTTGATGTTCACCATGCCGGCCTCCAGGCCGTCGCCCACGCGGTTCGCGGTCTGCAGCGAGCGGGTGAAAACGTAGCTGGCCAGGCCGAAGGGCAATGCATTGGCCTGCTGCAGCGCCTCGTCGACGGTGTCGAAGCGCGACAGCGCCGCGACGGGACCGAAGGGCTCTTCGTGCATGACGCGCGCATCGGCGGGAACATGGGCCAGCAGCGTCGGCGCATGGAAGTGGCCTTCTGCTCCGATCTGTTTGCCGATGCGCCCGCCGCCCGCCAGCAGCTCGGCGCCGCGTGCGCGGGCGTCGTCCACCAGCGCCTGCACCGCCTGGAAGCGGCGCTCGTGGATCAGCGGGCCCATCTGGACGCCATCCTCCAGGCCGTGGCCCACCTTCACCGCACCGAGCGCATCGGCGAAGGCGGCCGCGAAGCGGTCGTGGACGCCCGACTGCACATGGAAGCGCGTCGGCGACACGCACACCTGGCCTGCGTTGCGCGTCTTCAGCCGCGCCAGCAAGGCCACAGCGGCGTCGACGTCGGCATCGTCGAAGACCAGCACCGGCGCATGGCCGCCCAGCTCCATCGTCATGCGCTTCATGTGCCGGCCGGCCAGCGCGGCCAGTTGCCGGCCCACCGGCACCGAGCCGGTGAACGAGACCACGCGCACCAGCGGCGACTCGATGAGCTGGCGCGAGATGTCCGCCGGCACGCCCCACAGCAGGTTGAACACGCCCGGCGGCAGGCCGGCATCGTGGAAGAGGTGCGCCATGGCCACCAGCGCACTGGGCGACTCCTCCGGCCCCTTGAGCACGATGGGGCAGCCGGCCGCGATGGCGGCGGCGGCCTTCTTCATCGCCTGGCCGAAGGGAAAGTTCCAGGGGCTGAAGGCGGCGCACACACCGATCGGCTCGCGAACCACCAACTGACGCACGCCGGGCTGGCGCGCGGGCACCACGCGGCCGTAGACGCGGCGGCCCTCCTCCGCATGCCACTCGACATGCTCGGCGGCGTTCAGCACCTCGGCCACGGCATCGGCCAGCGGCTTGCCGTTGTCCTGCGTCATGGCGCGGCCGATCTCCGGCGCGCGCTCGCGCGCCAGCGCGGCCACGCGGCGCAACAGGTCCGAGCGCTCGAGCGGCGACACGCGCCGCCAGCCCGCGAAGGCCGCATGGGCGGCCTGCACGGCGGCCTCGACGTCTTCGGCCTCGGCCCACGGCAGCAGGCCCAGCGGTTGCAGCGTGGCCGGATCGTGCACGGGCTGCGTGCGCCGGCCCTGCGCGTCGATGAAGCGGCCGGCGATATAGAGCGAGAGTTCTGGGTACATGGTGGGAGGGCCCGCGGCGCGGGAATGTGGGGCGCGGGTATGGGGCGCCGGTATTGGGGCGCGGTTCGCGCGAGGCTTCAGGCCGCCAGGGCCTCGGCCTGCACGAGGGATTGATGGGCTGCAGCCTGTGTCTGCGCCGTATCGGCTGGGGCCAGCACGGCTTCGCAGAAGCTCTCCAGTTCGGCCGCGGCATCGGCCCGGCGGCCGACGGCGGCGATGAAGCGGTCGGGACGGATCAGCACCCAGTCCACGTCCTTGCCGTGGAACCAGAAGTGCAGCGTGTTCTCCAGGTCCTCGATCACCGTGCCCGAGAGCTGCCCCGGCATCGGCGAGCCGGCCTCGTTGCCCTTGCTGCGCGAGCGCACGGCCACGTAGTGGTCGCAGCCCAGCCTGGCGAGCTGCGCGTGCAGCGCGGCAGGCGCGCCGGCCAGCGCATCGCAGCGCCAGCTCAGCAGCGCGAAGCGCGCGCCGACCACGTCGTCGAGCTTCTGCGACAGGCCGCGCTCGCGCTCCACGTTGGGCTGGATGAACATGCGGCCCACGAGCGCATCGCGCCCGGCCACGCCGGTGTTGCGCACGATGCCCTTCGCGAAGCGCGGCATGGGCTTGAACTTCATCTGCAGCACGTAGTCGCGCACCTTCGGAATGTTCCGGATCGCCATGAAGAAGCGATCGCGCGCCCAGGCCAGCAGCGGGTTGCGCTGCGACAGCACGGCACCGAAGGTGTCGGCCAGGTCGATCATGGCCTTGGCATGGGCATGGCGCTCGTCGTGGTAGCTGGCCAGCAGCTCGGGCCGCAGACGGCCCTGGAGGACCCAGGCGAGCTTCCAGCCGAGATTGAACGCATCGCGCACGCCGGCATTGAGGCCCTGGCCGATCCATGGCGGCGTGATGTGCGCGGCATCGCCGGCCAGGCAGACACGGCCCGCGACGAAGCTGCCCGCCACGCGCGAGTTGTGGGTGTAGACGCGCGCCCGGATGACATTGAGCGCCGCCGGGTCGGCCACATGCCGGCCCAGCAGCTCGCGCACCTTGTCGGGCGCGAGCATCTGCTCGCCGTCCTCGCCGGGAAAGAGCATGAACTCCCAGCGCCGCAACCCGTAGGGCAGGCGCAGGCAGACGTAGGGGCGCTCAGGTTCGCAGTGCAGCGCGGTGTAGGGCGCGTCGAGCGGATCCTGGTCGCATTCGATCACCACCCACTTGGCCGGGTGCGTGCGCCCCTCGTAGGACAGCCCCAGCATCTCGCGCACCGCGCTGCGTCCGCCGTCGCAGGCCACCGCATAGGCGGCGCGCACCTGCTGCTCGGCGCCGGCCTCGTCGCGCAGGGTGGCGGTCACGCCTGCCTCGTCCTGCACCAGGCCCACCAGCTCCAGGCCGAGCCGCAGCTGCACATGGTCGAAGCGCGCCAGGCCGCGGCGCAGCGTCTTCTCGCCCAGCGGCTGCGAGAACAGGTTGCGGCGGAACCAGCCGAACTCGCGCGTGCTCGGCAGGATCTCGGCGAAGCACTGCTTGCGCGCGGTGTACATGCGCATGGGCACGTTCTGGATCATGTCGCGCAGCATCTCCTCGGCCAGGCCGGTGGCCTGGAAGGTGCGCAGGGCCTCGTCGTCCAGTCCCACGGCGCGCGGAAAGTCGAACACCGCCGTGCTGCGCTCGACCACCAGGGTCTGCACGCCGTAGGTGCCCAGCAGGTTGGCCAGCGTCACGCCGACAGGTCCGGCGCCGATGATGAGGACGGGGGCTTCCACGGAAGCGCTCATGAAAACTCCTTGGGACTGAGAGGGGAACGGCAGCTTGCGCGAGCGCCTCAGGCGGCCGAGAGCAGCCGGCTCTCCTGACGCACCAGCAGGTGCCGCACCTGCTTGCGGAATTCCGCGAAGGCCGGGTCGGCCATCAGCGCGGCGCGGCGGCGCGCGCGTTCCTCGAGGCTGTCGAAGGCCCAGTGGAAGACCAGCTGGTTGATGTCGCCGCTTTCCGGCGTCATCAACGCGACCAGTTGCCCGAGCGTGCGGGTCTGCAGCGCGCGGCCGCACTCGTTGTAGATGCGCAGGTAGTCGCGCACGCCACCGGGCACGAGGGTGTAGGTTCTGAGTTCGTGGATCATGGATGGGACAGGCCTGCGGCGGCCGCATCAGACCGCGTCAGGCCGCTTCAGGAAGGTGGTGACGGCCTCGGCGAAGAGCGCCGGCTGGTCGTCGTGGACGTAGTGGCCCGCATCGGGAATCTCGAGGGTGGAGATTCGCGGGTTGAGCGCGCGCATGTGCTCGGCCATGGCCGGCTGCAGGTAGTCGGAGCGGCCGCCGCGCACCACCAGCGTCTCGCACTGCAGCTGGCTCACATCGGCGGCAAGGTCCACCTGGCGGGCGGGATCCGGGTTCAGGCGCGTGGCGGCGATGCCCGCATGGTCGTAGCGCCAGGTGAAGCCGCCGCCACTCATGGGCTTGAGCATGCTGTGCAGCCGCTGCTGGCGCGCTTCCTCCGTCACCGTGGGGCGCAGCGCGCGCATGAACGCGGCGGCTTCGTCCCAGGAAGCAAAGGCGGTGGGCGTGCTCGCCAGTTCCCTGCGGATGCGCGTGGCACCGTCGCTGGCGTCGAAGGCACCGGGGCCGGCGTCCTCGATCACCAGTCGGCGGATTTGGCCGGGATGGTGCGCGGCATACACGATGGCGTTGATGCCGCCCATCGAATGGCCGAGCAGGTCGAAACGCTGCAGGCCCAACTGCGCCACCAGCGCCTCGACGTCGGCGACGTAGGCGTCGGTGTAGTAGTCATGCCTCGGGTCCCAGTCGGTCTCGCCGCGGCCGCGCTGGTCGAAGGCGATGACGCGGAACCCGGGCTGCAGCGCGGCCGCGACGCCCGCGAAGGTCTCGGCATAGCCGCGGATGCCGTGCAGCATCAGCACTGGCCAGGCGTCGGGCTCGCCCCATTCGGTGACGTGGAAGCCCAGGCCATCGTGGAGCAGGCGGTAGTCGCGGCGCTGCATGTGCGTTGCTCCGGCGGCGCTCAGACGAGGCCGTCCTCGCCCTTGATCTCCGAGGCCTTCAGGCCGCCCAGTCGCGCGTTGAGCCGCCCGCGCGTGGCGAAGGCCCAGATCAGCACCACCTCGTCGCGGTTGGGGCCGTCGCCGAACATGGCCGAGACGGTGTCGTAGTGCGAGCGCACGTACAGCGCGTCCTTGTGCGCCAGCGGAATGTCGATGACGGTGCCGGGCCCACCGCGCTTGCCGGTGGAAGGCACCCACGACTTGCCGCCGCCCACGCCCTCGCGCACCGGGTTGGCGGCGGGGTTGGTCAGCAGCGCGTTGCCATGCTCGTATTCGCCGTCGATGCCCACCAGGCAGGCCTTGCCGTAGCTCTCGATGGCCTGCCCGCCCGCGGCCTCGCGGATGCGGCGGCCGAACTCCTTGCCCAGCTCGGGCGAAGGCGCGATCCAGGACGACAGGTCTTCGACGTAGCGGCCCGCGAACGGGTTGCGCAGGCAGGCGGCAATGACGATCTTGCGCAGCGGCTCGCCGTCGGCGGGTGCGCCGGTCTCTCCGGCCAGGGTGTCCTCGATCTGGAGGTACCACTTGCGGATGTGGAAGGCGCTGAGGTCGGGGGTGCTCATGGTGATCGTGTCCAGGAATGGGAGTGGATGGGATGGATGTGCAGCGAGCCGCCGCTCACAGCGGCTGCAGGTCCAAGGCGTTGCTCGGCGCGTTGTATTCGCCCAGCAGGCGCTTGGCTTCCTCGTCGTCATGGACGAGCTCGAGGAAGAATTCGAAGCGGTGGCCGTCGGGGTCGTGGAAGTACAGGCCGTAGCCCACCTTGTGGTCGGTGGTCTTGACCACCTCCACGTTCTTGCGCAGCAACATGCCGTAGAGCCGGCGCAGGTCGTCCAGGCCGCCCTCGATCTCCAGGCCGTAGTGCTGCATGTTCACGGTGCCGCGGGTGGCGGCCTCGGGCTCGTCCACCTGGATGAGCGCGATGTCGTGGTGCTTCTGTCCGAAGGAAAGGAACACCCAGCGCGTCCCGCGCGCCGTGACCTGCATGCCCAGCACCTCTTCATACCAGGGGGCGGAGGCGAAGGGGTCCTTCACGAACAGCGCCAGGTGCGTGCGGCGGATGCGCGGGCGAACCTCTTCGCCAGTGCTGCCGGTGTTGCCGGCGCCGTCGGTGGAAGCGGGGTCGCGGGTGTTCATGGCCGGCCTCCGTGCTTCAGTGGATGGACTGCGGATGCGCGTGCACCGGTGCCACGAAGGGCGTCCAGGCCACCGAGGTGATCTCGCTGAAATCGCGCCACTCCTTGAACCAGCTGCGTCCGCCGTTGGTGGAGCGCAGCAGGTGGCCGTACTTGGTGCCCGCAAAGAGCAGCCCTCGGTTGCTCGCATGCGCGCCGAAGGCCCACACGGTGGAGTTGGGCGCGGTGTTCAGCAGCGTCGGCACCCAGGTCGCGCCGCGGTCGGCGGAGCGATAGATGCGCGTGCGCGAACCCGGCGTGCCGTCGCCGAGGGCCAGCAGCAGCTCGCGGCCATCGGCATCCAGCGGCTGCACCGTGCGGGTGTAGTACAGGCCGTCGAAGCGGTCCTTGGACGGGTGGCAGACGAAGCTCTGGGCATCGTCGATGCTCTCGCACACCGAGTTGACGGTGACCACGATGTGCTTGGCCGGCGCATCCGGCGTGGCGGGCAGTACCGAGATGGCGTGGATGTCGGAGTTGTTGATGCCGCGCCCGGGCGTGTCGATGCGCTCCCAGCTGTCGCCCGCATCGCGCGTGCGCCAGGCGCCGCCTTCCTCCACGCCGAACCAGGCCTCGCCTGCGCGCTGCGGGTGGAAGGCGATGGTGAGGATGCGCGGGCGGTGCACGCCCGAGCAGAACTCGGGCAGCTCCACGTCCAGAAGCTGCCAGCTCAGGCCGCCGTTGCGCGAGCGGTACATGCGCGCCCGCGAAGGCGCGCCGGTGCCGGCGAACACCAGCTGCGGGTCCAGCGGGCTGAAGGCCAGGGCCCACACGGTCTGGCCATCGGCCGGCGAGGCCATGCGCTGGAAGTGCGCGCCGCCGTCGGTCGACAGGCAGATGCCCGCGTCGGCGCCCGCCAGCACGCGGCTGGGGTCCGACGGGTCCACGGCCAGCGCGCGCACCGTGCCGTCGAATTCGATGGCCTCCTTCAGGCCCAGGCGGTGCCAGGTGGCGCCGTCGTCCACGCTGCGCAGGATGCCTTGCCCTGCCGTGCCCACGAGAATGGTTCCGTTCATGTCTGCGACTCCTTGGATGGATGGCTCAGAGGAAGATGCCGCGCGTGATGCCGCCATCGACCGCGATGGATTCGCCGGTGATGGCCGCCGCGCGGTCCGAAGCGAGGAAGAGCACCACGTCGGCGATCTCGTCGACCTGCAGCACGCGGCGGATGGGCGTGGCCTTGGCGTAGTTCGCCTCGACCTGAGCCGGCGTGAGGCCCTGCAGCTTCGCTTCCTTCGCGTAGAGCTCGTGGATGTGCGGCGTCTCCACCACGCCGGGGTGGATCACGTTGACCGTGATGCCCGAGGGGCCGAGCTGGTCCGACAGCGTCTTGGTCATGTGCGCCACGGCCACGTTGCGCATGCCCGAGAGCTGCTTGCTGCCGCGGCCGGTGAGGCCGCCGATGTTGATGATGCGGCCCCAGCCGCCCTTTCGCATGTGCGCCGCGCAGGCCTTGGCGAAGCGCATGTAGCCCACGACCTTGATGTCGATGTCCTGCAGCAGCCCTTCGGGGTCGGCGTTCTCGATCTCGCTGCGCACCAGGCCGCCCGGATGGGCTGCGCCGTTGACCAGGATGTCGATGCGGCCGAAGTGCGCCGCCGCCTTGTCGACGGCGGCCTGCACCTGCGCGGTGTCGCTCACGTCGGCGGGGGTGGCCAGCACCTCCACGCCCGTCTTCGCGGTGATTTCGCGCGCGGCTTCCTCCAGCGCGCCCTGGCTGCGCGCCACGATGGCCACGCGCACGCCCTCGGCCGCGAAAGCTTCCGCCACCGCCCGGCCGATGCCCAGGCTGCCGCCCGTCACCACGGCCACTTTGCCCTTGAGTCTGAGATCCATGTTCGATTGCTCCTTGAATGGTGGGAAAGGCGCCAGTCCGAGTGGCTCAGAGCGCCATTTCGATGAGGGCCGGCCCGCGGCGCCCGAAGGCCTCGCGCAGCTGGACCGAGAGTTCCTCGGCGGTGGCGGCGCGCGTGGCCGGCACGCCATAGGACTGCGCCAGGCCCACCCAGTCGATGCGCGGCGAGTCGAGCGCGGTGAGCGCCTCGGCGCGCGCACCCAGCGCGGCGCCGCCGCGGCGCAGTTCGTTGCGCAGGATGGCGTACTGGTGGTTGGCGGCAATGAGCACGACCACGTCGAGCTGCTCGTGCGCCATCGTCCACAGCGACTGGATCGTGTACTGGGTGCTGCCGTCCGACAGCAGCCCCACCACCCGCCGCCCGGGGCAGGCAATGGCCGCGCCCACCGCCACGGGCAGGCCCTGGCCGATGGCCCCGCCGGTGTTGGTCAGCGTCGTGTGCGGTGCCGCGGCGGCCGACGCCGCATAGAAGGGATAGCCGCAGGTGCCGCCTTCGACCGAGACGATGGCGCCTTCGGGCAATGCGCGCGTGAGCACCGCGCCGATGGCCGCGGGCGTGAGCGCGCCGGCGGGCTCCGCCGGCAGCGGATGCACCGGCGCCTCGAAGGCGGGGGCCTGCAGCGCATCGGCCAGTTGCTCCAGCGCCTTGGCCACCGGATGGCCGGGCTCGCCCAGGCTCAGCAGGCAAGCGGCTTCGACCATCAGGCTGGGGTGGCCCGTGTAGCCGAAGTAGGTGACGGGCGGCAGTGCGCCGGCCAGCACCACCAGGTCGGCGGGGTCGAGCACGGCGCGTGCCGGCTCGGGAAAGTAAGGCAGCCGGTCGAAGGCCGGCAGGCCCTGGCCGCGTTCCGCGCGGGCCGGGAAGGTTTCGGCATAGGCGGTGGCGTCCAGCGCTGCGCACAGCCGCGCGGCGGCGTGCTGCGCGCGCACGCCCAGGCCACCGAGTTCGCCACCGCCGCCCAGCAGGAAGACGATGCGGCGCGCCGAACGCAGGCGTTGCGCGCAGGCGGCGATGTCGACGGGCGCGGTTGACGCCGCGTCCGGCGCCGGCGTGCCGGCGGCGGCCGTCGCGCCCTGCAGCGGATCGGCCTGGTAGTCCGCCGGAAAGATCAGCGTCGCACCCTGCCCGCCGTTGGCCAGCGACTGGCGCACGGACTCTGCCGCGGCACGCGGCGCATCGGCCGTACTGGCGATGCGGTGCACCCAGCCCGAGACCGGCCGCGCCAGCGATTCGATGTCCGAGCTCAGCGGCGCATCGAAGGGCAGGTGCCAGCTGGTGTGGTCGCCGATCAGGTTGACGATCGGCGTGCGCGCGCGCCGCGCGTTGTGCAGGTTGGCGATGCCGTTGGCGAAGCCCGGGCCCAGGTGCAGCAGCGTGGCGGCGGGCCGCCCGAGCATGCGGCCATAGCCGTCGGCCGCGCCGGTGCAGACGTTCTCCTGCAGGCCGATCACGCAGCGGATCGAATCCTGGCCTTCCAGCGCGCGCACCAGGTCCAGCTCCGTCGTGCCGGGGTTGGCGAAGCAGGTGTCCACCCCTTCGCCGGAAAGTGCCGCCCACAGGGCCTGCGCGCCAGTCTGCTCAGTCATCGCCGATGTCCTCTCGTTGCTTCTCTCTGTTGGGAATGCCGCGACCGGCGTCACTGCACCTTGATGCCGCGCTCGCGCACGAGGCGGCCGATGCGGTCGTTATCCACGGCGATGCGTGCGTCCAGTTCCGCTGGCGTGGAGGCGCCGGCGCCCAGGCCGCGCTCGGATGCCCAGCGCTTGAGCTCGGGCTGCGCCAGCACCTTGGTGAGTGCCGCGTTCATGCGCACCAGGATCTCGGGCGGCACGCCGCTCTTCGCGTGGAAGGAGTAGGAGGTGGACAGCAGCATGTCCGAGCCGCCCGCCTCCACGATGGTGGGCACGTTCGGCACGATGGCCTGACGCGTGGGCGCGCCCACGGCCAGCAGCTTGAAGCTGCCCTTCTGCACGTAGGGCAGCATGGCCTCCACGCCGCCGGAGGTGACCTCGACCTGGCCGCCCAGCATGGCCGGGATCACCTCCGCCAGCGCCTTGTAGGGCACGTGCAGGAACTTGACCCCGGTGCCCGATTCGAGCAGCTCCATGTTCAGGTGCATCACGCTGCCCACGCCGCCCGTGCCGAAGGTGACCTTGCCCGGGTTGGCCTTGGCATAGGCGATGAAGGACTTGAAGTCGTTGGCCGGCAGCTGCGCGCTGGTGACCAGGTAGAGGTTCACGTCGGCGATGTTGCTGACGGAAACGAGGTCCTTCTTCGGGTCGTAGGGCGGCTGGTAGAGCAGCGGGTTGACGGTGAGCGTGAGCCGGTCGACCAGCAGATAGGTGTAGCCGTCGGCCGGCGCCTTCACCACCTCGGCGGTGCCGATGATGCCGTTGGCCCCGGCCTTGTTCTCCACCACGACCGAGGCCTTCAGCTCCTTGGAGAGCCCCTCGCCCACGAGCCGCGCCATGACGTCGGGACCCGTGCCCGGCGGGTAGGGCACTTCGATGCGGATCGGCCGCGAGGGCCAGCTGCCCTGGGCCAAAGCCAGCGGCGACACCAGTCCGCATGCCGCCGCCAAGGCGACGGCACCACAGACCTGCAGAACGGACTTTCTTTTCATTGCGCGATTCCTAGGCACCCCTGCGAAGACGGGGCCGGCACCAGGAACCAGAGGGGATGCACCTGGGCGGCAATGGACGACTGACGGCACCGAACACTCATCGGTCACCGAATCATATGCTGTTTTGTCGGATAAACGAAATTCAGCAAATAAAACGATTGTTAGTGGTTTCCCTTAGGGTCAACTTTCGTCCATGTGATGCTTGAGCAAGCAATCGGCGTTCCAGGAAGGTTTTGCGATGTCGATCCAGCTATTACTGCATAGTGATAAGTTGCGATCCATGACAGTCGCCAAGAGGGGGAAGAGGGCCTGGAGATCGTCGAAGTAGCACCGAACCCAACGTTTACCAGCGATCCGAGTAGTTCTACCGACGCGATCGGCCCCAATCGAATGGCATATTTATCGCATAGAAATAATTTGATGACCATGCCTTCGACCCTATGCAACAGAACGGGGCGCCGTTGCACCAGAACGCCGTGCAAACGGCGGGCCGGCACCGCAAGAGCGCCCGCGTCGGCGTTCGCCTCGGGCCTGCCGACGCGCAGGCCTGCCTCTCCATCCCCAGAAAGCGCCTTCCCGCCATGAAGCTCTATCTCACTCCCAGGACCTGCGCGCTGGCCGTCGACATCGTGGCGCGCGAGATCGGCCTCGCGCTCGAGCTCGTCTGGGTCGACGTGCGGGCCAAGAAGCTCAAGGACGGCGGCGACCTCCACCGCATCAACCCCAAGGGCCAGGTGCCGGCGCTCGAGACGGACGACGGCCAGTTCCTCACCGAGGGCGGCGTGATCATTCAGTACCTGTGCGACCGGCACGGGGCGGACCACCTGCTGCCTCGCAGCCTCGACATGGAGCGATACCGCGTGCTGGAGTGGATGGGCTTCATGAGCTCGGAGCTGCACAAGACCTTCACGCCGCTGTTCCGTGCCAGCACGCCGCCGGCCTACCGCGACATCGCCATCGAGAACCTGCTGCGCCGCTTCGCCTGGCTCGACCGGGTGCTGGCCACCCGGGGCTTCCTGCATGCGCAGCGCTTCACCGCGGCGGACGCCTACTGCTTCACCATCGTCATGTGGGCCGAGCTGCACGCCATCGACCTGGCGCAGTGGCCGCACCTGCATGCCTACCTGCAGCGCATCGCGGCGCGCCCCAGCGTGCAGGCGGCGCTGGCCGCCGAGCGCGACGAGCTCGCCACCCAAGCCGCGGCCTGAGCCGCCGGCACCCCCTCGATCCGGAGAACCCATGAAGCTCTATCACGAAGTCCGCGGCTGCTCGCTCGCGGTGGACATCGTCGCGCGCGAACTGCAGCTGCCCCTCGCCCTCGAATGGGTCGACATGAAGACCAAGCGGCTGGCCGACGGCCGCGACTATTTCAGCGTCAACTCCAAGGGCACGGTGCCCACGCTGGAGATGCCGGACGGCCAGCACCTGAGCGAGGGCTGCATCGTCATGCAGTACCTGGCCGACCAGTGCCCCGGCAACACGCTCCTGCCCGCGTCAGGACTGCCGCGCTACCGCGTGCTGGAGTGGATGAGCTTCATCGCGGCCGATCTGCACAAGGGCGGCTTCATGCCGCTGTTCAAGGCTGTCACGCCGCCCGAGTACAAGGCCATCGCGCGCGGCATCGTCGAGGCCAAGCTGCAGTGGATCGACGAGCAGCTGGCAGGCCGCGCCCACCTTACCGGCGACACCTTCACGATCGCCGACGCGCACTGCTACACGATCGCCATGTGGACGCGCGCGCATGCCATCGACACGCGGCGCTGGCCCCACCTGGAGGCCTACCTGGCGCGCTGCGGCGCCCGGCCCAGCGTGCGCGCGGCCGAGGCCGCCGCGGCCGCGCAGGGCGAACGCGAGCGTGCGGCAGCGGCAGCCGCAGTCGCGCACTGAGCCCGTCTTCGCCACCCTCGCAAGGAACGACCATGCCCATGCTCCGACGCCTCCTGCTGCCCTGCCTGGCGGCCCTCGCCGGCCTGCTGCCGGCACTGGCCTGCGCCCAGGCCTCTCCCTCGGCGCCCATCCACCTGGTGGTCGCCTTTCCGCCCGGCGGCGGCACCGACGGCGCGGCGCGGCTGATCGCCGAGAAGCTGGCGCCGGAACTCGGGCAGTCGGTCGTGGTGGACAACCGCGCGGGTGCCGGCGGCACCATCGGCGCACAGTCGGTGGCACGCGCCAGGCCCGACGGCCAGACGCTCCTCTTCGGCACGGGCGCCGAACTGCTGATCAACCCGGTCACGCGCAAGACCGCTCCCTACGAGCTCCTGAAAGACTTCGTCCCCATCACCGAGGTGGGCACCGTGAGCTTCGTGCTGGCCGTGCCCGCGGGCTCGCCGGCGCGGGACGTGCGCGAACTCATCGCCACCGCCAAAGCGCAGCCTGGCAAGCTCAACTATTCGTCCTTCGGCATGGGCTCGACCAACCACCTGATCGGCGAGCTTTTCCTAAAAGCCACCGGCACGCGGGCCGCGCATGTGCCCTTCCAGGGCAGCCAGCAGGCCATGACCTCGCTGCTGGCCGGCGACGTGGACTTCACCTTCGACACTACCGCCGTGGTGCTGCCGCAGGTCAAGGCCGGCAAGCTGCGCGCCCTGGCCACGCCGTCTCCCAGCCGATTGCCTGGCCTGCCCGATGTGCCCACGCTGCAGGAACTGGGCTACGGCGGGCTGGTGGCCGAAGGCTGGATGGGCGTGTTCGCGCCCGCGGGCACGCCGCCGGCCGCGGTGGCGACCCTGGGCGCCGCGCTGGACAAGGTGATCCGCACGCCCGACATGGCATCGCGCCTCGCTGCGCGCGGTGTGGCGGTGACGGCGGCCGACGGCCCGCAGTTCCGCGCCAGGCTGCAGGCCGAGCTGGACAAGTGGCGTCGCGTGGCCCGCGAGGCCAACGTGTCGCTGGACTGAAGCTGCCATTGCACATCTTCCCAAGGAGCCCTGCCGTGCCGATCCTTTTCTCCATCCGTCGCCGCGCCGCCCTCTCCCTCCTGGCCGCTGCATGCCTGCTCGGTGGCACTGTCGCCCGTGCCGATGCCTGGCCCTCGCGCCCCGTCACGCTCATCGTCTCCTTCGAGCCGGGCGGCTCCACCGACATCTCGGCGCGTGCCGTCGCGCAGGCACTGTCGGTGGAGCTCAAGCAGCCCGTGGTGGTCGAGAACCGCGCGGGCGCGGGCGGGCGCATCGGCACCAAGGCGGCGGCCATGGCCAGGCCCGACGGCTACACCCTGCTGTGGGGCAGCGGCAGCAGCCTGACGGCGGCACCGGCGATCTACCCCAATCAGGAGCACGTCGCCACGCTGGTGCCGGTGAGCCTGGGCGCCACGCAGGCCTTCGTCTTCGTCACGAATCCGGGCCTGGGCGTGCGCACGGTGCAGGAGTTCGTCGCGCTCGCAAAGCGCGAGCCGGGCAAGCTCAACTTCGCCTCGGCCGGCGCGGGCTCCAGCAACCACCTGCTGGGCGAGATCTTTCTGGCCGCCACCGGCGCGCCCGTGGTGCACGTGCCCTACAAGGGCGCCGTCATGGCCAAGGACGCGGTGATCCGCGGCGAGGCGCAGTTGATGGACGAAGTCACCTCGCCCCTGATCGGCGCCCTGCGCGCCGGCCAGCTGGTGCCGCTGTTCATGACCGGCGAGCGGCGCGACCCGGCCTTTCTCGACATTCCCACCGCCGCCGAGGCCGGCCTGCCCGAGATGACGATCCAGGGCTTCTTCGGCCTGCTGGCGCCCGCGGGCACGCCGCCGGAGATCGTGGCGCGGCTCAACGCGGCCATGCGGGCCGCACTCACCTCCGAGCCTGTGACCAAAACATTCGGCAACCTGGGCTTCACGACCGTCTACAGCACGCCCGGGCAGATGGCGGCCCGCATCGCCGAGGGCCGCGCAACCTATGACCGCATCGTCAAGGCGCGGCAAATCCGCGTCGACTGACGCACAGCCCTCTTCTTCTCCCAGCTTTCCCGCCACACCATGACTTCAGCTTCGTTCCATCGCGAACTTCTCGTCCATCGCCGCAAGGTTCTCGGCACACTCGCCGCGCTGGTCGCCTGCGGCAGCGGCCCGGCACGCGCCGCCACCTGGCCGGAACGGCCGATCAACCTCGTGGTGCCTTTCGCAGCCGGCGGCGGCACCGACACGGTGGCCCGCCTCATCGGCCAGAAGCTGCAGGGCACACTGGGCGGCACGGTCGTGATCGACAACAAACCTGGCGCCAATGGCCTGATCGCCGCACGCACCGTGCTGCAGCCGCCGGCCGACGGCCACATGCTGATGTTCGGCAGCAACTCCACGCATGTGATCGCCGCGCTCGCCTCGAAGCAGCAGGTGGCGCCCGGCAAGAGCATGCAGGAGGCCTTCACCATCGTCAGCGTGATGGCCAACGCGCCGCTGGTGCTGGCCGTGCGCGCCGACAGCCCGGCCAGGGACCTGCGCGCCTTCCTGCAGCAGGCCAAGGCCGGCAAGCTCAGCTATGGCAGCTTCGGGGCGGGCTCCTCGGCCCACGTGATGGGCGAGGTGCTGGCCGGATCGGCCGGCGTCGAGCTGCTGCACGTGCCCTACAAGGGCTCGTCGCCCGCCCTCACCGACCTGATGGGCGGCCAGGTGGATGCGGTGTTCCTCACCGTCGCGGCCGTCGAGGCCATGGTGACGGCCGGCTCGGTGCGCCCGCTGGCGGTGACGGGCCTGCGCCACGTGAGTTCGCTCCCCGCGGTGCCCACTTTCGAGGAGCTGGGCGTGCGCGACATGGGCAACGCCGGCTGGTTCGCGGTGTTCGCTCCCGCGGATACGCCGGCCCCGGTCGTGGCCAGGCTGGCGGCGGCGCTGCAGTCCATCGCGGGCGATGCGCAGGTGCAGTCGCGCATGGTGGCGCTGGGCCTGGAGCCGGTGGTGAGCACGCCTGCACAGGCGTTGGAGACCTGGCGCCGCTCGCTGGCCGCGGCCGCGCCCATCGTCAAGAAGGCCAACATCGTCTTCTGAACGAGCTGGCTGGCGCGTCTACAGGTGCCCGTCGGCCGACAGGCGCACGCTGATCATGTGCGCGGTGCGCTTGACCAGCTCGGCGATCGCCTCCGCATCGAAAAGCGCCAACCGCGCATCGCTGCCCAGCGCGGTGACGCTGGCGACCACGAGCCGGCCGCGCCCGAAGATCGGCGCAGAGACCCCGGTCTTGCCTTCGTTGAGTTCGCCCGAGGTCCGGCAGTAGCCCTCGCGGCGGATGCGCTGGGCTTCTTCGTAGAACGCATCCCACGGCGGGGTGTCGGCCGCCTCGCCGGCCATTTCCTGGTGCAGCTTGCGCAGCCGCGCGGCCGGCAGGAAGGCCACCAGGGCCTTCGCGCTCGCGCCGCGCGACACCGGCACCGGCCGCCCGCGGCCATAGCGCAGGTGCGGCAGCGGGTCGTTGAACTCGGTGTGCACCGTGATGATGGAGTGGCCATAGAGCTTGGACAGGAACACATCCAGGCCCGTCTGCTCGGCCAGTTCGCGCATGGGCGGTGCGGCGGCGCGGATCACCGGGTCGGACTCGCGGATGCAGCGGTCCAGCTCGATGATGCGCGGACCCAGCGTGATGCTGCGGTCCAGCCGCACCAGCAGGCCCACCTTCGACAGCTCCTGGATGTAGCGGTAGGCCGTGCTCTTGGGCACCTTGAGGCGGGTGGCGATCTCTTCGACCGTGAGCGAGGGGCTGGCCGTGGAGAAGAGTCCCAGCGTGCCAAGCAGGCGCGAAAGGCTCGACTCAGGCGCGCCGCGCGATCCCCCATCGAGCTCGTCGGCCGCCGCCGGCGCGCCTGCACCGGCACGCGCCCCGCGCTCCATATTTTCCATCCGGCGCGCCCCGCGCCCGCCCTCTTGCTTCATCGAACTGATCTTAGTGGATGCGATTCGTGGGAAACACGTAAGGTTGCGCGAGCAGGTCGGGAACGCATACCGCGCCGATGTCCGCCAGTGCTGCGCCGATCAACATGCTCGCCTCGTTCGCGTCCATCCGTCCGCCAATGGGAACGTTGTACGGCCGGCCGTCCACTGCCCGACGCCCACTGCCGCCGCTTTCCTACTGAACAGCCGCCTGAACTGCGCATCATGCCGCCATGGACCGATTTCAGCGCCACGCGCCATACACAGCGAAGGGCACCGGATGACACGAGCGCGTCTCCCAGCACCCGATGCTTCAGGCAGCCACTCTCGCAAAGTCCGCCTCCTGCCTCTGTGCAAGGAGGCGATCAGTGCATGGATCGACGATCTGGCGCCCAGCATGGGAGCGGCGATCGCGTACTACACGATGTTTTCGCTGGCACCGCTGCTGGTCATCGTCATCGCGGTGGCAGGCGCGCTGTTCGGCACGGAGGCCGTGCAGGGCCAGATCGCCGCACAGCTCTCGGGCCTGGTGGGCGAGGAAGGCGCACTCGCGGTGCAAGGCTTGATCCGAAGTGCCAGCGAGCCCTCCCGAGGGCTGATCGCCGGGGCGATCAGCATCGCCGTGCTCGTGGTGGGCGCAACGACGGTTTTTGCGGAGCTCCAAAGTGCGCTCGATCGCATCTGGCACGTGCCGGAGCGCGCGAAGCCTCACGGCTTATGGGGCATCCTGCGCGCGCGCGTGCTGTCGTTCGGACTGATCCTGGGTCTGGCCTTCCTGCTGATGGTTTCCCTCGTGGTGAGTGCCGCCCTGGCCGCGCTCGGCACCTGGAGCGCGACCCTGGTGCCGGGATGGGAGGTGATGTTGCAGGGCCTCAACCTGCTCGTGTCGCTCGGCATCCTGACGGTCCTTTTCGCGATGATCTTCAAGTTCATGCCAAGCGCCCCCATCGCGTGGCGGGATGTCTGGACCGGCGCGGCCGTCACGGCGGTGCTGTTCGAGATCGGCAAGGTGCTGATCGGTCTGTATCTCGGCAAGAGCGGTGTCAACGAATCATTTGCAGCGGCAGGTTCCCTCGTCGTCCTGCTGGCCTGGGTCTATTACGCGGCGCAGATCTTTTTGCTCGGCGCCGAGTTCACCAAGGTCTACGCCCATGCGCACGGTTCTGTGGCGGCGGCCAAGGCGCAAGCCGCCACCCAGGAAACAGCGCACAAGGCCGAAGCAGGAACAGACGATGTAGAAGGAACGCCCGGGGGCCTGCGCAAGCCTTCTGAGGCGCACGCGGCTCTGGAGCGCAAGGACCTGATCGTGGCGCTCGCCGGGCGGCTTGTCGTGGCGGCGGTCCTCATTCAGTGCGTCATTCACAGTGCTCGCCCGGCAGTTCAACAAGCCGCAGCATGAGAGATGTGGAACGCCTACCCCGAAGGCTCTGTCTTGAGCAGCCCCCGCATGTTGAGGGCCGCCAAGCAGACCTGCAGCGCGATCAGTGCAAAAGCAGAGCGGTGCCAGCCCCACGCTGTCCACAGCACATTGCTGAGCAAGAACACCCAGAACCCCCAGTTTCTGCGCCGCCTCGTATCGGATGCAACCAGCCAGGCCGCAGCGAGTGACGCCAGAAAAGCCGGCCACTGAATCAGATCCAGCATGTTGTCCATGACGATTGTGCTCATCGCAATTTTTGGACCGAACGCAACGACGCCGATCATCTGGGCCCTCACCCTCGGAAGGACTTCGCGACAAGGTAGGCAGACTGCACGCCGCAGCTCGTCGGCTGGTCCCTCTCACGGTTGTAGGAGGAACCGCGAGGCGCGGGCCGGCCCGGCGGCCCTGCTGGCGGTGGTCGCCGGAGGCGCTCGCGCGGGTTCGCGAACGACCGCCCCTGTTTCTGCAGCCCCGCCCGGGCATCGCCCATGAGACGCAGCACGGGTACGAGACAAACCCGTGGCCAGGACTTTGAAGCTGACCTTGACCACCGTCGGCGAAGACGGGTTCCCGAGCGTCTCGGACTACGACGTCAAGTGCCGTTGAATCCGCACCACCTTGGCGGGACGTCATCGAACCCAAGGAACGCGCCGACTGCGACGCTATTTTGCGCGCCTGTAGTGCCAGCCTGCGCGCCGTGGTGGCCTGCCGCAACGAAGGAAGCTACGCGGAGCGCACTGCGGCTTCCTGAAAGCTTGCTCAAGGCAATGGCGCGCTGGATGCGCGATCGACCGGCGGCAGCGTGCCCCCCAGGCGGACGACAAGGGCCCGCTCGCGTGTTGCCCGTCTGGCCGGCAACCCGCAGGGCTGAACGAGGAGACAACCTCGATCATGCGGGTGGATGGTGCAAGGCGACACCGGCCCCGTAGCCGGACGCTCGACCCGCGCCCCGCACCATGCCCTGGTTCGTATCGACCTTGATCATGTACGGATGGCCCAGGCCCTGAGCGCCATCCGCCAGACCGGGGCCACGCGAAACTAGTGACGACCGGCGATGTCACCGGGCGACGGGCCGCATCAAAGCAGTGACCGCCGATCCGATCGGCCGGTCAGGCGTTCACCGATGCATCTTGCGCGGGTCGCAGTGCGAACCCTGCGCCGCGACGGCGAGTCATTGCGAAGAAGATCACGCCGTGATGGAAATGGAAGTCAAAAGCGCTTCATGGGCGGCCTATTTCTACATCTACAGCCAGCCGCCCTGGAGGTCCAATGCTCCCCCTCCTCACCTCCATCGGACCTCCGCATGGCCGATATCCATTTCCCGAACTCCGTGGCCGTTGCGAGGACGGTAAAGCGCTGGCTCGGCGCCGCCATCGCATCCGCCGATGTCCTGGTGCTGATCGTGGAAGGAATGCAGCTTGCCCGGTCGGGCTTCGCCACTGGTGCGGCGCTCACCAGCGGGTGCATCGGCGTTGGCCACTGCACTCGGCACCGTGCCCGACCCATCTAATCATCGAACCACAGCAATCTGCGAACGGATTCCACCCTTGTACGTGAACAAAGTCAGCGCGCCGTTCCTGATGTCACCCTTTTCATCGAAGGCGATGGTTCCGGTCAACCCCTCGTATTTCACCTTGCTCAGTTCAGGCAGGTAAACGGAAGGCTCCGCCGAGCCAGCCTTGACCATCGCATCGGCCAACACGCCTATCGCGTCATACACATACGGTGCGTAGATCTGCACGTCTACACCGTTCTTTTCCTTGAATCTGGTTTTGAACTCCTCCAGCGCTTGCCTGGCGTCGTCATCGACGCCCCCTGCCACGGCGCACACAACCGCCCCCTCGCCCACGGCATCCCCAGCTAGCTTCGGAAGTTCGGTACTGCACATTCCGTCGCCGCCCATGAATTTCGCGTCAATTCCGAGCTGCTTGGCCTGCTTGAGCATCGGGCCACCGACGGCGTCCATGCCGCCGAAGAACAGCACGTCGGGCTTGGCAGCCTTCAGCTTGGTCAAGATGGCGTTGAAGTCGGTCGACTTGTCGGTGGTGAACTCGTGGCCCACGATGGTCGCGCCAGCGGCTTTGGCCGACTTCTCGAACTCCTCGGCGACGCCCTGGCCGTAGGCGGTGCGGTCGTCGATCACGGCGATGTTCTTGCCCTTGAGCGTTTCGACGGCGTACTTGCCCAGCGTGCCGCCGAGCTGCGTGTCGTCAGCCACGACGCGGAAAGCGGTCTTGAAGCCCTGGCGGGTGTACTTCGGGTTGGTGGCCGAAGGCGAGATCTGCGGAATGCCAGCGTCGCTGTACAGCCTGGAGGCGGGAATGGTAGTGCCCGAATTCATGTGGCCGACCACGCCTTTGACGTTTTCGTCGATCAGCTTCTGGGCCACCGCGGTGCCCTGCTTCGGATCGCCAGCGTCGTCTTCGGGAACCAGCTCGAACCTGGCGACCTTGTCGCCGATCTTGAGCTTCTTTGCATTCAGGTCTTCGATCGCCATCTTGGCACCGAGCTCGTTGTCCTTGCCGAGGTGGGCGATGGGACCGCTGGTCGGGCCGGCGTGTCCGATCCTGACGATCAGCACACCTGCGTCCGGAGCCGTTGCCGCGGATGCCGCGGCTTCTTCTTTCTTGCCGCAAGCAGCCAGGGTGAGTGCGGCCAACGCGACCGCAATCCATTTAATTTGCATAAAAGCTCCAGAGCATGGTGGGGGAAAAAAGTCGAAAACCGTTGTGCGATTCGGCGTTCAGGCCGCACAAACTTCTCGCCGCTAACCAGCGGCACCCTCGTGCTTGCCTGGCGTCGTTGACGAAGGAGCCGATCGAAAGACGCTGCTCAAGCGCAGCAACCGTATCAGAGCGCCATCTTGTGGGACACGGTCTTCACCACGGTGTAGTGCAGAAGGCCTTCCGCGCCGCCTTCACGGCCGAATCCACTGGCCTTGACCCCGCCAAAAGGCGTTTCGGCAACTGATGCTTCCAAGGTATTGAAGGAGAGATTTCCCGTCTCGATTCCGTCGATCATCCGGTCCACGTTGGCCACGGAATGCGTGAGCCCGTAAGCGGCAAGGCCGAACGGCAGCGAGTTCGCCTTTGCAATGGCCTCATCGAGGGTGGAGACCCTGTTGATGATGGCGATCGGCCCGAAGGGCTCCTCCTGCATGACCTTCGCGTCGTCAGGAACGTCCGCCAGGACCGTCGGCGCGAAGAAGTACCCCTTGTCTCCGATCCGGTGCCCCCCGGTAAGGGTTCTCGCGCCTCTGGCAGCCGCATCTTCCGAAAACGCCGTCAGCGCTTCGACTCGCCGGCCGCTGGCTACGGGCCCCATCTCGGTTCTCTCCTCGATGCTGTTGCCAACCACGATTGCCGCCGCGTGCTCGACGAAAGCATCGGCGAAACGATCGAAGACTTTCTCGTGGACGAAGAAGCGCGTTGGCGAAGTGCACACCTGCCCCGCGTTGCGCATCTTCCTCGTGGCCGACAGCACGCCGGCCTTGTAGGGGTCCACGTCGTCGCAAACGATCACCGGTGCATGGCCGCCCAGTTCCATGAGCACCGGCTTGCCATGCTGTGCGGCGAGCCCAGTCAGGTGCCGGCCGACGGCCGTCGAACCCGTGAAGGCAACCATCCGTACCTGGTCGTGCGGGATCAGATAACTCGAAATCTCGGCCGGAATGCCGAACACCAGGTTCAGGACACCGGGCGGAAGCCCAGCATCATGGAAGGCGCGTGCAATGTGCACAGCACCGCCCGGGGTTTCTTCGGCCGCCTTCAGGATGATCGAGCAACCCGAAGCCAGGGCGCCTGCCACCTTCCGCGCAGGTTGGCTCATCGGAAAATTCCATGGCGAAAAGGCTGCGACCGTCCCGATGGGCTGATGCACCGTCATGTACCGGATCCCCGGCTCGCTTGGAATGACGCGGCCATACATGCGCTGCGCCTCGCCGGCATCCCATTCAAAGAACTCGCAGCCCCGGATCACTTCCATGCGCGCCTGCCTGATCGGCTTGCCCAGTTCGGAGCTGATGGCGTAGGCGATCTCCTCATTGCGCTCACGCAGGAGCGCACTGGCGCGCATCATGATTTCAGCGCGTTTGCGCGGTGCGGTACGGCTCCACGTCTTCAAGCCTTTTGCCGCGGCTTCGAGCGCATCATCGAGGTCCGATTGACGCGCAACGGGCAACGTGCCGATGGTGGATTCGTCCGAGGGGTTGATGACCGGCATCGTCTCGGACGCGCAGCGCCATTGTCCGTCTATGTACAGTTTCAGATCGGGATAGGTAGGCATGGTGTGCTCGGCAGATGGAAGGCCCGCAGCTGCCGAATGAATGAGTGATGAATGGATGAACGATGAAGCCGAAGCGCGGCGCTCACGCGCCGCGCGCCGCGTGCCACGCTTGCCAATCCCGTCCCGGATGCACCGCGCCGCACGAGGGGCAGCGCCTTTGCTCCGGCGCCGCGCCGTAGAAGCTTTCATAGACGCGCGGCAGGTCGTTGACGATGCTCTGAAGCTGGATTTCAGTGCGGTTCACCAGGTGACCGCATTCCGCGCAATACCACTCGAAGGCATCGATGGTGCCCAGCGGCCTGGTGCGCTCGATCACCGTGCACAGGCTGTTGGGCTCGGGACGCTGGGGCGAGTGGCGAACATGGGCGGGCAGCAGGAAGATGTCGCCCTCGTGCAGGTCGATGCGTTCGAACCTGCCGCGGTCTGCCACCAACAGGTGTGCATTGCCTTTGAACTGGTGAAAGTATTCCTCGAAAGGGTCGTCGTGGAAGTCCGTCCGCTGATTCGGTCCGCCCACTACTGTCACGATCAGGTCCGTGTCTTTCCAGATCTGCTGGTTGCCGACTGGAGGCTTGAGCAGGTGCTGGTTCTCGGCAATCCACTTGGGGAAATTGATGGGTTTCAACATGGAGTCTCCATAGGGATAAGAGGCGCTCAGATCACGATGGCGGCGCAACGGCTCAGGATGGTCCTGAGCACGCTATGCGCCGTCATGACGGAGGTGCGTGCGTTGCCGGCGTCGGGTTGACCGGCGATCCGAGTGACCATGCTCCCGCCTGCCGACGTCGCTTCGATCTCATGCACGTTGACGGCCGCGCCCGGAATTGCGATCAATTCGACTTGCGTTGCGTCCAGGCCCAGACCGGCTAGCGCCACAGTGGCTGCAACATTTGCGTTTCTAGGGAAAAGGGCGGCGGCCTCGCGCGCGCTGCCTTGAAAAAAAGCCGTCGGGCTTGCGAGCGAAGCGAGGTCCACGCTTCTTTCCGCAACACTGCCAGCCCACGCCTGTGACGGCTTGGACGCCCGATAAACCACGCGCGTGAGTCCTGCCGTGCGCGCTGCACCGAGCCAGTCGATGCCGCCGATTGCGCCCGACGGCACGAGGATCTGGCGGCCTGCAGCAGTGGCCGCATCGCGCAACCGTTGTTCGCGCGAGGCATCCGCGAGAGCACCACTCGAGACCAGCACCAGATCGATGCCCGCCTGCAGGACGGGAGCTGCGTATGTGTCCACCGCCTGATGGCCCGCGCATTCGACGACCATGTCGAGACCGAAGTTCAGCATGGTTTCCAGGTCCTTCGTCACCGCGAGCGATGAACTTTGGGCATGCGGTTGAACGGATGCGGGCGTGGAGACGAGGATGGCGGCCACTTCCACTGAAGCTTTCGCATGCAACAGCAGAAGCTGATGCAGCGCGCGACCGATGGCGCCATAGCCGATCAAACCAATGCGCTGCATTCAATGCCCCTTTTTTCTTCCATGGTCCGGCTCAGGCCTGCTTGAGACCGCTGCGGGCGAACGCTTCGCGTGCTGCAGCCTTCTGCCCTTCGGTCAAGTTCAGCAGAGGCCGGCGCACCGGGCCTCCGACCTGGCCCAGCAACTCCAGCCAATACTTCGTATACGCCTGGGGTGTGCCGCTCGGGCGTGCCGAACGAAAAGCGGTGCGTGCGGGTTCCAGGCTGTCGCGTATCGCACGAGCCTCGGCCAGCTTGCCGTCGAATGCGAGTTGTGTGTAGGCATTGATGCGCTGGTCGACTGCGGTCTGCAGCAGGAAGGGCGGGGTGGAGCACAGGTACAACTGCCAGCCGAGTTCGACGATGTTTTCGAGCCACTCCTCTTCCGAGGCCGTGCTGACGAGGATCCTGTCGCCGGCCAGCCGTGTCAGTTCGCGGTACAGCGCGCGATCGACGCTGTACTTGATGGCAACGATGTTGGGCAGCTCGGCGATGCGCGCGCACAGCTCGGGGCTCATCACATAGCCGCAATCCGGGTGATTCCACAAGGCGATGCCGATGTCCAGCTGCTCGCTGAGGTAGCGGTAGTACTCGTAGACCGTTTCTTCGACGTCCTGGTGGAAGTGCAGGACGGGGCTGTGCACGACGATGTAGTCAGCGCCGATGTCCTGGGAATGGCGAGCCAGGGCAAGCACAACGTCCAGATTGGCATCCGAGCAGGAAGTCACGATGCCGCAATGGCCCGCAGCTTCCTCGACGGCGATCTCGAAGCTTCGTTTGCGCTCTGCCAGCGACATGGAGAAGAACTCTCCCTGCTTGCCGGTGACGAACAGTCCACCCAGCCGCAGCGTGTGCACCCAATGGCGCAGATTGCGGCGGAATCCCCCTTCATCGAACGACAGGTTTTCGCGGAACGGCGTGACGGTCGCGGCCCAGACGCCACGGAAATGTTCGCGGGCATAGGCCTTGGCATCTTGCTTGCGGTACTTGCGGTTCATGGAGCTGCTTTCTTGAAAAGGGTTGTTGCCTATCGCACCGGATGTGTTGCGTCGGCACAGAGCGCATCGGGACGGAGTCGACCGGCGGCATGGGAATTTGCCCCGCCATGCGGCGGAGCCGGGGCCACGCGCCGCTTCCTTTTTCCTGCTCCGCACCCTTGGTTGCGATGGGTCGGATTTGGCCGTCTTGCAGGCGCCAGAACAAGCGAAATACTTTGAAGGATTGCTCAGCGTTTCTGCAAAGTCGCCAAGGTTTGTCTCGCCTCACGCGTCGCATTCACCGTGATGTCGGGCGAGACGGGTGGACGCTGTCTCGATGCGGGCCCGATGCATGGTGCATGACGCGGGCGAGACCAGCCGCCGGCGTCGCCATGCCCGCCGGTCGTCGCGCGCTGCCGCGAAGGGCAGGCCCCTCAGTAACGAGCCGCTCCCATCCCGGCCCGCATCGGCAATTTCCTTATTCGGGAATCGGAACGCCGATCGCCGCTTTCACTTCCTGCATGGCGAAGCTGCTGCGCAGCATCTTCACGCCCGGCAATCGCCTGAGCTTGTGCTGCATCAGCGTCGAGTAGCGCTCCAGATCCTGTGCGACGACAAGCAGGATGAAGTCCTCCGGACCGGACACGCCGTAGCAGGCAATCACCTCCGGGATGTCTTTCACGCTTTGCTCGAACAGCATCGAGTGCGCTTCGTCCTGGCTGTCGATGCTGATCGTCACGAACACAAGCACTCCCCACCCAAGCGCTCGCCGGTCCAGCCTTGCCTGATAGCCCGCGATGACCCCTGCTTCTTCCAGCCGCCGGACGCGCCGCCAGCTCGGTGACTGCGAAAGATGAGTGAGCTCCGCCAGTTCCGTGCTGGTCAGGCGGCCGTTCAGCTGAAGCTCCCGCAGCACCAGGCGGTCGATTCGATCCAGCTCTATTTGCATGATTTATCCAATAGTGAAGAGATATTGAGATTGATTAGTCGTGATAGACGGCATTCAGGCGCAATGAAGCCTAACAAATGCGCATCATGCTGCATACACTTTATTCCCCATGAACACCCCTGCACTTACGAAATCGATCCCTTTGACACGAGAGTTCTGCCTCGGGTTGGACAGCGAAGACCCGTTGTCCGCGCACCGTGCGCGCTTTCAGTTGCCGCAAGGCGTGATCTACCTGGACGGCAATTCGCTGGGAGCCCTTCCCAAGAGCGTTCAGCAGAGGCTCCGTGAGGCCGTGGAGGTCGAGTGGGGGGATGGATTGATCCGCTCGTGGAATGACGCCGACTGGTATCCCGCCCCGCAACGTGTGGGCTCCCGGATCGCCCGCCTGATCGGCGCCGGAGCGCGCGAAGTCATCGCTGCCGATTCGACATCCGTGAACCTGTTCAAGGTCTTGTGTGCGGCTCTACGGATGAGGCCGGGGCGCAAGGTCATCCTGGGAGAGAAGGACAACTTTCCTACCGACGCATACATCGCCAGCGGCGTGAGCAGCCTGATGGGCGCGCAGTTCCGTGCGGTCGAGGCTTCGGATGTCCTCGACGCCATCGACGAGACAGTCGCCATTGTTTCGCTCACCCACGTGAACTACCGCACGGGGCGTCTCTATGACATGGCGGCGATCACCGCGCGCGCCCACGAGGTCGGCGCGCTGGTGGTATGGGACCTGTGCCATACGGCCGGAGCGATGCCTTGCGACCTGAATGGCTGCGGTGCCGACTTCGCGGTCGGCTGCGGCTACAAGTACCTCAATGGTGGCCCGGGCGCTCCGGCGTTCGTCTTTGTCGCCGAACGCCATCAGGAGGCTTTGGATCAGCCGCTGTCGGGTTGGCACGGCCACGCGAAGCCTTTCGAATTTGTCCAGCAGTATCAGCCGGCGACGGGCATCGACCGGATGCTCGTCGGCACGGCGCCTCAACTGGGGCTGATCGCGCTGGAGGAAGCCCTGCATGCATTCGACGACGTCGACATGGCCGCACTGCGCCGCAAGAGCGAACGGATGACCGAGCTCTTCATCGAGCTTGTAGACCAGGAGCTGGACGGTTTCACCGTGGCGACGCCGCGCGAAGCGGCGCTGCGCGGCAGCCAAGTGTCGCTGGCGCACGAACACGGCTACGCGATCATGCAGGTCCTCATCGAGCGAGGCGTCATCGGCGACTTCCGTGCACCGAACATCCTGCGCTTCGGCTTTGCGGTGCTCTATCTGCGTTTTGCCGACGTGTGGGACGCCGTGGCGCAGATCAAGGATGTGATGACCACAGGCGCGTGGAAGAGCGACCGGTACATGGTGCGCAAGGCGGTCACCTGAACTTGCGCCATCCGTCTCTCGTGTGTTCTTTCCATTTCCTGTGTTGCAGCGATGAACAATGACTTTCCAGCTCGGCTGGTCGATCTCCTGGGAGCGTCGGCCGTCAGAGTCGGCGACGCCGTTCCGCTGCATCACGCGACGGATTGGAGCGGTATGGCGCCGGTGAAGCCCCTTGCACTGGTCATGCCATCCAGCACCGAAGAGGTCGCCGGTGTCCTGCGGCTGTGCCAGCGCTTCCGTACACCCGTGGTGCCGCAGGGAGGGCTCACCGGCCTGGCCGGCGGTGCGAGGCCCGTCGGCAACGGCATTGCGCTTTCGCTGGTGCGGATGAACGCCATAGGCCCCATCGACAAGCAGGAGTCCTGCGTGGAGGTTCAAGCGGGCGCGACGCTTCAGGCCGTACAGGAGGCAGCGCAGGCCGAGAAGCTCTCGTTCGGGATCGATCTGGGTGCGCGCGGCTCCTGCCAGATCGGCGGCAACCTGTCGACCAACGCCGGTGGCATGGGCGTCATCCAGTCCGGAATGATGCGCGAACAGATGCTGGGCCTGGAGGTCGTGATGGCCGATGGCCGCATCCTGAACATGCTGCGGCCCATGTTGAAGAACAACACCGGCTACGACCTCAAGCAACTCTTCGTGGGCGCCGAGGGAACTCTCGGCGTGATCACGCGCGCCTTGCTCAAGCTCCGTCCCGAGGTGCGTTCCAGGACGACCGCTTTTCTCGCGCTCCCTGACTACAACAGCGCGATCGTGTCATTGAGACGGCTGCAGACCAGCTTTCCGGGCGCCGTCGCGGCGTTCGAGCTGATGTGGGAAGACTTCCATCGGCTCGCCATCGCCTGGAACGCCATGGCGCCTCCCTTTTCCGAGCGCTACCCTCTGTTCGCCTTGATCGACATCGATGGCCCTGAGGATGCTTCGACGACCGCGCAACTGGAGAGCGTGCTGGCTTCGCTGATGGAAACAGGGGCGGTTGCGGATGCCGTCATTGCCCAGACCAGTGCGCAATCGCGCGCGCTCTGGCGCGGCCGCGAGATTCCGGCCGAGTTCCATTCGCGGATGCACCCCATCAGCTTCGACATCAGCCTGCCGGTGTCGAAGCTCGGGGACTTTGCGCAGAGCTGCGTGGCAGCCATGTCGCAACGGTGGCCCGGCCATCGAACGGTGCGCTTCGGCCATCTCGGCGATGGCAACTTGCATCTGACGACGGATGCGAGATCGATCGACGCCCCTCCCGAAGAGGCCGAACGCATGGTGGAGCACTTCGTTTTCGATCTCGTGGCGCAGATGGGGGGCAGCGTGTCCGCGGAGCATGGGATCGGGCTGTTGAAAAAGCCATACCTCCGCTTCAGCCGCACCGAGAGCGAGATCGCCGCGATGCGTTCGGTAAAGGCGGCATTCGATCCACTGAATCTGCTCAATCCCGGAAAGATCTTCGATCTGTCTTGAGCCCCTTGCCTTTGTCCCTGTTCGACCTAAACCCACCGAGAAAAATCAGATGAAATTTGCGGCCCGGCTTGTCCAGCAACTGAGCGTATCGGCATTGATTGCATTCGCGCTTGCACCGACTTCGACATTTGCGCAGAACGATTCCCCCATCCGGATACTGGTGGGTTTCTCTCCGGGCGGGAGTACCGACATGATTGCCCGTCACCTGGCCCTTGGCCTTCAGCGGGAGTTGGGGCGGCCCGTGGTCGTCGACAACAAGCCGGGCGCGGGCGGACAGATCGCGGCCCAGGCGCTCAAGCAGGCGAAACCTGACGGCCTCACGATCTTCCTGTCCAACAGCCACGCCATTTCGATGATTCCGCTGACAGTCCGGCAGCCCGGCTACGACCCCGCCAAGGATTTTTCTCCTGTGGCGCTCGTCGCGCTCATCCCAGACGTGCTTGTCGTAAGTACCAGGGGCGTGCCGGGTTCGACGCCGAGCCTCAAGGATTTCGCGGCCTGGGCCAAGGCCAATCCCGGCAAGGGCAACGTCGGCGTTCCGGCCCCCGCCAGCGCGCCGGACTTCGCGGTATCGATGATT
Source organism: Variovorax sp. 160MFSha2.1 (assembly GCF_048305075.1). NCBI lineage: Bacteria > Pseudomonadati > Pseudomonadota > Betaproteobacteria > Burkholderiales > Comamonadaceae > Variovorax > Variovorax sp. 160MFSha2.1. The sequence goes on along the minus strand of NZ_CP157625.1, from coordinate 105,857 downwards.
TCCGCCGAGATCTCGGCGCAGCTCGTATCGGTGCCTTACCGCGGCGAAGCGCCGTTGATCCAGGACTTGATCGCAGGCCAGATTCCGGCGGGCATTGGCTCCATCGCCGCGACGCTGCCGGCCGCAAAGGAAGGCAAGATCCGGATCGTCGCGATCAACGGGATGGCGCGCTCGCCGAGCTTGCCCGACGTGCCGACCTACGGCGAACTCGGCATCGCTGGATACGAGACAGTCGGATTCACCGCGCTGTACGCACCTGCGGGAACATCCGACGCACTGGTGAAAGCCTATGCTGCCGCGACTTCGAAGGTCGTGGGCTCGAAGGATTTCTCCGAGAAGATGACCGCCCTCGGCGCCACCGCGGTGCAGGGTGCGTCCGAAGACGTAAAGAAGCTGATGCACGCCGCCGACACCAGCTTTGCATCGATGGTCAAGCGCACAGGGTTCCAACCACAATGAGCACGGGCATCGAATACCCCATGACCTTGGCTGACCGGGAGCGGGAATACTCCCCCAGCTCTTGCATCGGCGGCAACTACCAACCGTTCCTGGACGAATACCAGGCCCGTAGCGAAGAGGCCCTGCAACGCCATGCGGTGGTACTGAATCTCTCCTATGGCGAGAAGGCATCGAATCGGCTTGACTTCTTTCCTGCGCCCGCAACGGCGACCTTGCCTCCGTTGCTGGTGTTCATTCACGGGGGTTACTGGCAGGAGCTGACGAAGGCGTCCTCGCTTTTCCCCGCGAATGGTTGCGTGCCCGAAGGCATCGCTTTCGCTGCCATCGACTACACGCTGGCCCCGGAAGCCAGCGTGCTGGACATCGTCAGAGAGTGCAGGGCCGCCCTGCGCTGGCTGCATGCGCAAGGCGCCGCACTCGGCTTCGACCCACAGCGCATCGTGGTCGCCGGCAGCTCGGCGGGTGCCCATCTCGCGGCCATGTGCTGCCTTCGAGGCTGGGCGAGCGACCCGGATCTCCCACCTGGATTGCCGCAGGCGGCGGTGCTGGTCTCGGGCATCTACGTGCTCGAACCGCTCATCGGCACATCGATCGACGCGGCCTTATCGCTGACTCCCAATGAAGCAGCACTCGTCAGTCCTGGATTGCTGCCGTTGGACGGATTTCCGCCCGCGTTGTTGTGCTGGGGCGAATTCGAGACAAACGAGTTCAAGCGTCAAGGCACGGAATTCGCGTCGCGCATCAGCCGAGCGCGATCAGGTTCTGACACTGACACTGGCATCAGCGCCTTCGAAGTGCCGTCGCGCAATCACTTCGACGTCATCCTGGATCTCGCCCAACGCGACACGCCGCTCGGCGACGCTGCCCTGGCGTTGCTCGCCCGCCCCTGAATCATTGGAGAAAAACGATGCCCGCTTATCGCCCTCAATTCCCGCACATCGTCGACATCAGCGGCGTCAATGCCTCCGCTGAAGCTCGGCCGATGCCCATGACAACGGACACCAGCCGGGCCGAAACCGCCCAGTCGACCGGGGGCGCACCCCTCGTCGACTTCGCTGGCAAGAGCAACCCCTACGTCGACTACCAGAGTATCGATCTGCTGCTGTCCCTGCAGCATCCCCGCAGCCCCGGCTATGACGAGACATGTTTCTTCATCATGGGACAGGTCAAGGAGTTGTTGTTCAAGGCCTTGCATTTCGAGCTGTACAACGCGCAGCTGCAACTGACGAAGGATTGCGTGGACAACGCCTGCGAGATCCTGGTGCGGGCCAAGGCCTATGCGCAGTACATCACCAGTTCGTGGGACGTGCTTTCGACCATCTCACCCGCGGGATTCAATGAGTTTCGCGACTACCTTGGCACGGCGTCGGGCCAGCTTTCGTTCATGTACCGACACGTCGAGTTCGTGCTGGGCAACAAGAGCGCGAGGCTTGCAAGCGCCTTCAAGAACATGCCCCATGTCTGGCCCGGCATTCACGCCGCCTTGCACTCGCGCAGCCTCTACGACGAAGCCATCGCGCTTCTTTCCAGGCGTGGTCACGCGATCGACCAGGCGGCGCTCGAGAGGGATTGGTCGCAACCCTACAGCGTGAATGCTTCCGTCGAACAAGCCTGGAGCAAGGTTTACGAAGACCCCGGCCCCGGCAACGACCTTTATCGGCTCGCAGAAGCACTGGTTGCGTTGAGCGACCAGATCAGCCAGTACCGCTGGAGGCATTTTGTTTCGGTCCAGCGGCTGATTGGATTCAAGGCGGGAACGGGCGGCTCTGCTGGCGTGGGCTGGCTCCAGCACGTCACGGAGCATCGCCATTTTCCCGAGCTGTGGTCGATTCGCACGGATTTCTGACGGATAGCGGGTGCGAACAAGGTGAGCGTGCGCATGCCGTATTTTCCGCAGTCGGCAGTGACCATCCGGCAATTGCGCGCATTTGTCGCGGTTGCCCACGAGGGCAGCATTACGCGCGCGGCGCAACGCCTGTATCTCACGCCTTCGGCCCTGTCCATGTTGATCAGTGCGCTGGAAGGCGAACTTGCTGTTCGCCTGTTTGACCGGACGACACGCAAGATCGCACTCACGGAGGCAGGCCAGGAGTTGTTGCCATCGATTGAACGCGTATTCGAGAGTCTCGAGAGCGCGTTCGAGGGTCTTCGTGGTTTCGTCGACCGGCGCGCGCATCGTTTCGCCGTCGCGACCTCCCCTCTGCTTGCATCCACGCTGGTTCCATACCTCCTTGCGAGTTTCAAGAAGCGTTTCCCGCAGGTCAGGGTGGAGATACTCGATCTACCGGTGGACAGCGTTGCCGCGGCAGTGCGTAGCGGGCAAGCAGCATTTGGCATATGCACTTCAGATCTGAATGCGCAGAATCTCGCGACCACGGTTCTTTGCCAGGATCGTTTGATGCTCGCTTGCCCGGTAGATCACGCGCTCGCCTCGCTGCGTGAAGTGCGATGGTCCGATCTGTGCGATGAACCTCTTGTGCTGCTACGCCAAGGCAGCGGACTGCGCGTACTGGTCGAGCAGGGTTTCGCCGAAATCGGAGAAACGTTCAAGCCCGCCTATGAAGTAGCGCAGGTAACCACCGCCATCGGACTCGTGCAGGCCGGCCACGGCATATCGATACTTCCGTCCTTCGTACTGTCGTGCGCGTTGCCAGCCAATGTCGTGTGGATCCCCTTGGTGGATCCGGTGATAAAGCGGGCCGTTGTAGCGATTTGCAGGGCCGGGCAAAGCCTACCCGAATCCAGCGAAGCATTCTTGGCGTACTCCTGCCATGAATCAAAAAAGATATTCAGCTCGTGACGGGGAAAAGTACTGGCTTGGTTCTGGCAACCCGGAAGGCCATCGAGCTGGAGAAGCGATGTTCGATCTGGTGTGACTTTGCTGATGAGAACGGCCAGCCGGTGCGCTGCACTACCGGCTCGCCGCGCAGCGGCAGATGGTGCCCGAGGGCTCAGCTACTGCTGAGGCCATCGACTACAGCTTCAAGCGCCGACGTGCGCCACGCGCTACATCGATGACGGCGGTCCGCCAACGGACGACATAACTGGGCGGAAACTAGACCAAGCCGATTGCCATCGACAGATCCATCAGGTTGCTCGCAGGATCGCGTCGGCGGCCCAGCGCGCCGCGGACATCATGACCTTGATCAAGTCAGCGAAGCTCAACGGACCCGATCTCTACGTCTACATCCCGAGATGTGCGAGCCAGCTTGCCCCCATCCCGCCAGCCTTTTAGCTCCGCCTTGCTCAAGGTCCCCCGCCCAAAGGTTCGAGAGAGATTCTTCAACATCTCGTTCACCAATTGCGAGAGGTCATATCGGTGCCGCCACCCCCAATCGGCCCGCGCGCAGCGGTCGTCGATGGAGTTGGGCCAGCTGCTGGCAATGGCTTGGCGAAAATCTGGCTCGTACACGATGTCGAAATCCGGCAGATGCTTGCGAATCTCCGCCGCGATTTCCCTGGGCGCGAAGCTCAAGCCTGCAAGGTTGTAGCTGCCGCGTTCCGTGATCTCGGTTGCGGGAGCTTCCATCAATTCCAGGGTCGCGCGCACCGCGTCGTCCATGTACAGCATGGGCAGGGACTCGTCGGGCTCCAGAAAGCAGGTGTAGCGCTCGCTCTTCAAGGCGGCATGGAAAATGTCGACCGCGTAATCGGTCGTACCCCCTCCGGGGCTCGCCTTCCAGGAGATGAGTCCCGGGTAGCGCAAGCTCCGCACATCGACGCCGTGCTTCTCGAAGTACCACCGGCACCAGCCTTCGCCGGCAAGCTTCGATATGCCATAGACCGTACCGGGCTCCATCACCGTTGTCTGCGGCGTGCCGTCTTCCGGAGTCGTTGGGCCGAATGCCGCAATCGAACTCGGCCAAAACACCTTGTCCAGCTTATAGTGGCGGGCCGCCTCCAGGACATTCAACAGGCCATCCATATTGAGCTTCCATGCCCATGCCGGTCGCGTCTCGCCGCTCGCCGAAAGGGCTGCCGCCAGATGATAGATCTGGGTAATGCGATGCTTCTCGATCAGCCCGGCGAGGCGCCGGGTGTCGGTCACGTCAAGCGTTTCATACCGCAGGCTTTGATGTTGGCCGATCTCGAGCCGATCGCTCACGATGACGTTTTCCGCGCCGTGGCGCTCAGCGAGCGCGACGGCAAGTTCCGTCCCCAGCTGGCCGTTGGCGCCGACCACGAGAATGCGAGGCGCATCGCTCATGCGATCACCCCCGTGTCCTTACCTGCTTGCTCGAACGCGCGCAGGGCTTCATCCAGTTGGCCCCGCGTGTGCTGCGCACTGATCTGCACACGGATACGGGCTTGGTCCTTCGGGACGACGGGGTAGAAGAAGCCCGTCACGTAGACCCCCAGCTCCAGCAGACGCCGGGCAAAGCGTTGCGACAGTTCCGCGTCATAGAGCATCACGGGCACGATGGGATGATCACCCGCCTTGAGCTCGAAGCCCCGCGCGATGAGGCCCGCTCGGAAATATCGAGTGTTGTCTTGCAACTGGTCACGCAGGCTCGTGTCAGCTTCCAGGAGATCGAGCACCTTGAGCGTGGCGCCGACGATGGCCGGAGCCACACTGTTGGAGAACAGGTAGGGACGCGAGCGCTGCCGCAGCAGTTGCACCACCTCCCGCTTCGCGCTCGTGAATCCGCCTGACGCACCGCCAAGTGCCTTGCCAAGGGTGCCCGTGAGGATGTCGACCTTGCCAAAGACGCCGCAGTGCTCGTGGGTACCGCGCCCCCTCTTGCCCAGGAAACCGGTGGCGTGCGAGTCGTCCACCCCCAGCAATGCCCCGAATTCATCGCAGATCGCGCGCATCTCGTGCAGGCTTGCAATGGTCCCATCCATCGAGAAGACCCCGTCAGTGAACACGAGCTTGTGCCGCGCCCCAGCCTCGTCCGCCGCCTCCAGTTGCACTCGCAGGTCGTTCATGTCATCGTGCCGATAGCGGTATCGCTTGGCCTTGCACAGGCGGATGCCGTCGATGATCGAGGCGTGGTTCAGCTCGTCGCTGATGACCGCATCCTCCGGGCCCAGCAGCGGCTCGAACAATCCACCGTTCGCGTCGAAGGCTGATCCGTACAGGATGGTGTCCTCCATGCCCAGAAAAGTGGAGAGCCGTGCCTCCAGCGCCTGGTGCAGATCCTGGGTTCCACAGATGAACCGGGCACCGCTCATGCCGAAGCCGCGTGCGTCGAGTGCCGCATGGGCGGCCTGCAGGACGTCGGCGTGTGACGACAGACCGAGGTAGTTGTTGGCGCAGAGATTGATCAACGCCGGTGCACTGGCAGTGGTGATCCGACCGCCTTGCGGCGACGTGATGGCGCGCTCGACCTTCAGCAGGCCGGCCGTCTGGATCTGTTCAAGTTCCTGCCGCAACGCGGCGTAGTAGTCTTTGGTGGTTCCCATCAGATCGTCCTTGTTGTGTCTAGAGAATCGCGTCAGCGTCGCTCGTGCAGTGACGCAGAACCTGTTCGAATTGCCGCGGGTCGTGCGCCTTCAAGACTGCGGCTGGCCGCGGCAGATGCAGATCGCGCAGGCGTGACAACCAGAACCGAAGCGCGGCGGCGCGCCGCATCGCGAGCAAAAGGCCACGCTCCGCCGGCTGTAGCGGCCGCACTGCTTCGTAGGCCGACAGAAAAGTGGCTTCACGCGCTGCATTCCCTTGCCCGCTATCCAGGTCAACGCACCAGTCGTTGAGGCATACGCCGATGTCATACAGCCACGTGTCGCAGCCGGCGAAATAGAAGTCGAGAACGCCCGTGATACGCTCCCCCTCGAACAAGACGTTGTCGCGAAACAAGTCACCGTGGATAGGGCCACGAGGTAAGGCCGCGTAGTCATCCGATGCCGCGATGCGCTTCTGGCAATCCATTTCACGCGTAAGTAGCGCTCGCTGACCATCGTCGAGGTACGGCATGACCAGGGGAGCGGTTTCGCTCCACCAAAGAAAGCCTCGCAGATTGGGCTGGTAACGGTGGTAGTCCTTGCCAGCCAAGTGCATTCGGGCGAGCACCGCTCCGACGGTACTGCAGTGCGCGACGGAGGGTTTCAGTTCACTCCTGCCATGCAACCTGGACACGATCGCGGCGGGCTTGCCCTTCAGGCGATGCAGGATGCGTCCTTCGCGGTCCGGCAACGGGTCGGGCACAGGAATCCCCTGTCCCGCCAGGTGTTGCATGAGGTGCAGGTAGAAGGGCAGTTCCTCGTCTGCCAGCCGCTCGAACAGCGTCAGCACATGAGAGCCCGCATCCGTCGCCACGAAGTAGTTCGTGTTCTCGATGCCCCCGGAACAAGCGAGAAGGGCCCGCAATTCACCCTGCTCGAACTTGCGCAGGAACATTGCGGCCTCGTCGAATGAAAGTTCGGTAAAGACAGCCATGGGACGATCAGGCCACGTGGGCAGCAATGTAGGCCTTCACCTGCTCAACCTCGGCCGGAAGCACCGTGACGCGGCGCGGCAGCTCCTCGATAGCTTCGAACTTGGCCGGTCGATCCGGGGCGCGTCCCAGCGCCTCCGCGACCATGGCCGCAAATTTGATCGGCAGCGCGGTCTCCAGCACGACCATGAGCGTCCCCTTGCGCACATGCTCACGCGCCACCTTGACGCCGTCGGCCGTGTGCGGATCAACCATCGCGCCGAAGCGATGAAAAGTATCGCGGATGGTCGAGACACGGTCTGCATGCGTACTCTTGCCCGACACGAAGCCGAACTTGGGATCAACCGCGAGTTCGAAGCGACCCTGGCTCGCCAGCTGTTCGCCAAACAGGCGCTTCACCTTCGCCGCGTCGCGCCCCACCAGGTCGAACACGAAGCGCTCGAAGTTGCTGGCCTTACTGATGTCCATCGACGGGCTGGAAGTCTCGTGCGTGTCAACGGCGCCGCGCACGCGGTACACGCCGGTGCGGAAGAACTCGTCGAGGACGTCGTTCTCGTTGGTGGCGACCACCAGCGTGTGGATCGGCAGGCCCATCATGCGCGCCACGTGGCCCGCGCAGACGTTGCCGAAGTTGCCCGAGGGCACGGTGAAGCTCACCGGCTTGTCGTTGGCCGCCGTGGCCTGGAAGTAGCCCGCGAAGTAGTAGACGACCTGCGCCAGCAGCCGCGCCCAGTTGATCGAGTTGACCGTGCCGATGCGGTACTTGCGCTTGAAGGCCAGGTCGTTAGACACGGCCTTGACGATGTCCTGGCAGTCGTCGAACACGCCGGTGATGGCGATGTTGTGGATGTTCGCGTCCTGCAGGCTGAACATCTGCGCCTGCTGGAACGGGCTCATGCGGCCGTCGGGCGAGGTCATGAAGACGCGCACGCCCTTCTTGCCGCGCATGGCGTACTCGGCCGCGCTGCCGGTGTCGCCGCTGGTGGCGCCCAGGATGTTGAGCTCGGCGCCGCGGCGGGCCAGTTCGTACTCGAACAGGTTGCCCAGCAGCTGCATCGCCATGTCCTTGAAGGCCAGCGTGGGGCCGTTGGACAGGGCTTCGAGGTACACGCCGTCTTCCAGCTCGCGCAGCGGCACGATCTCGTCGGTGCCGAACACTTCGGCCGTGTAAGTCTTCGCGCAGATCGCCTTCAGGTCGGCCGGCGGAATGTCGTCGATGTAGAGCGAGAGGATCTCGAAGGCCAGCTCGGCGTACGGCAGCTTGCGCCATTGGGCGAGCGTGACGGTGTCGACCTGCGGGTATTGCTCGGGCAGGTAGAGGCCGCCATCGGGCGCGAGGCCTTCGAGCAGGATTTCGCAGAAGCGCTTGCGTTCGGGATCGCCCCGGGTGGATAGGTAGAGCATCATTTCTGGGAAGGAGTGGACGTGTCCTGCAGCGCCAGCTGCGCAACGGTCACAAACCAGCGCACACCGAAGGCCAACACGTCGTCGTTGAAGTCGTAGGAGGGGTGGTGCAAGGGCGCAGGGCTCGTGCCCGCGCCTTGGCCAAGCCAGAGATAGGCACCCGGCCGTTGCTGCAGCATGAACGCGAAGTCTTCCGAGGTGAAGGCGGGTGCTCCAGCCGTCTGCGCTTCCAGGCCGGCGCGGCGTGCCGCTTCGAGCGCGAGCTGCGCGTGCGCCGGGCTATTGATGGTGGCCGGGTAGTAGCGCGTGTACTCCACGTCGATAGTGGTGCCGCTCGCGCGCGCAATACCTGCGGCCATGTCGTGCAGGGCCTGCTCGAGCATGTCCTGCACCGCCCCGTTGAAGCTCCGCACCGTGCCTGTCAGCTCCACCGCTGCCGGCAGAACGTTGTGCGACTGGCCGCCACTGATGCGGGTGACCGAGAGCACCGCGTTCTCGGTGGGCGGCACACGCCGTGACACGATGGTGTGTAGCTGGGCCACCAGCGTGCTGGCGGCCAGCACCACATCAGGTGTGTGGTGCGGCTGCGCCGCATGCCCGCCACGTCCACGCACCACGATATCGAAACGATCCGCTGCGGCCATGATGGGGCCGGACCGCGTCGCCGCCACGCCCAGCGGGAGGTCCGGCCAGTTGTGCACGGCGAACACGGCTTCGCAGGGGAAGCGCTCGAACAGACCTTCTAGCACCATCTCGCGCGCACCGCCTCGTCCTTCTTCGGCCGGCTGGAAGATGAAGGCGACGCAGCCCTCGAATGCTTCATCGCGAGCGAGTTGCCGGGCTGCGCCGAGCAGCATCGCTGTGTGGCCGTCGTGCCCGCACCCGTGGTGACGGCCGGGGAAGCGACTGACATGCGGCCGCTCACCTTGCTCCACAAGGGGCAGAGCGTCCATGTCTGCACGCAGGCCGACCATCCGTGGCGAGCCTCCTCGGCGCAGAACGCCGACCACGCCCGTTCCACCGATGCCCTCATACACCTCCAGCCCCGCCTCACGCAGCGCCGCTGCGACGATGCCAGAGGTTCGGCGCTCTTCGAACGCCAGCTCGGGATGAGCGTGCAGATCGCGTCGCAGCGCAATCAGATCGGGCAGAAGATCGTCAATGGTTGCACTCACGTCTCAATACCCCCTGTCGCGGCTCACAAGACCGACCAACGGCTCGCCTGCTTGATGGCGCCGTATGTTCTCCAGTACGAGATCAACCGCTGTTTCCGGCTGGGTCATGCTGGCGATATGCGGCGTCAACAGAATGCGCGGATGTGACCAGAACCGGTGGTTCGCAGGCAGCGGCTCGGGTGCCGTGACATCGACCACGGCGGAAGAAATCCACCCGCTGTCGAGCGCGTCCAGCAAGGCTTGGTGGTCGAGCTGTGCGCCGCGCCCCACATGCACCAGAGATGCACCACAGGGCAAAGCATTGAGCAGCTTCGCATCGAGAATGTTGCGCGTCTCGCTCGTCAGCGGCAGCAAGCAGACCAGGACGTCCGTGGCAGCCAGCATCCCCAATAGCTCGCCCTCACCCACGTAGCAAGTCACGCCTTCGAACTCATGACGCGTCCGGCTCCAGCCCGCAAGCTGGAATCCAAAACTTCGAAGCTGCGTGAGGACCGCCCGACCCAACACTCCCATGCCAAGAACGCTCACCCGTCGCTTGGCGGCAGGATGGACGCGGTGCGCGGCCCATTTTCCTTGCCGCTGCTGCTCGATGTAGGCTGGCAGGTCCCGGTGCAAAGCCAGCACCGCCATGGTGGCGTACTCCACCATGCCCGCCACCACGCCAGGCTCGGCGAGGCGCATCACAGGCAGGGCCGGCGGCACCTTGCTCAGGTCGAACTGGTCCACGCCGGCACCCGTGGAGAATACCAGTTCCACGTTGGGGAACTGCCGCTCGAAGCCTTCTGGCAGCGTCCACGCTGCGAGATAGCGCACGCGTTCGGGCGGGCCGATGTCGGGCCAGATGTGAAACGGAATCTCGGGCGCCTTGGCGGCGAACAGGCGTGCCCATTCCGCCCCGCGCACGGGGTCGGCCTTGTAGACGAAGACCATGGCTACTTGTTGTAGACCACCCAGATCTTGCGGGTCGTTTCGATGCAATGCCAGATGCCCGTGAATTCGGGTCTCATGACGAAGGAATCTCCCGCGCGCACCCGCACGGGCTCCTTTCCGTCCTCTGTCACTTCCGACAGGCCCGAGAGGATGTAGCAGAACTCCCAGGTGCCACCCTTGATGGATCGGTAGGTGCCAGGCGTGGTTTCCCAGACGCCAGCGCGGACCTTTTCGTCGTTGGAACGGTCGACGTCCCAGTTCTTGAACTTGGCAGTGCCTGCGAGGACGCGTTCCGGCAAGGGTCCGCCCTCGCGGGCCGTACCCAGATCGTCGAACTTGAAGAAGGTGAGATTGTTCATGAAGATGGTTTCCTTACTTATCGAAGCTGCTCAGATAGCGCCGACCTTGACCTTCGAGCCGTCGCCAAAGCGCGAGTAGCGGAAAGGCGTGGGATCCACAGGAGGCGCGTCGCCCGTGACCATGCTCGCTGCCAGTTGCCCCGCCCCGGGGCCCAGACCGAAGCCATGGCCGCTGAAGCCGGCGGCGAGCACGAAGCCCTTGATGCGGTCCACAGGCGAGATGACGGGCACCGCATCCGGCGTGCTGTCGATGTACGCCCCCCAGGCCTGGGACGCCGTGATCCCAGGCAGCGCCGGGTAGAGCCGCTTGAAGCTGTCCAAGAGGTAGTTGATCGCCTTTGGGTCCGGCGCTGGGTCCAGCACACGGATTTGCTCGAACGGCGATTTCTCGTCGAACTCCCAGCGGTTGAGTGCCTCGGGTCCACGGAAGAAGGAACTCCCTACGCCGATCTCCACCGCTTTGAGCCGCTTGACGAACATCGGCATGAACTCACGCGCGTACCGCAGGCCCTGGGGGGTGAGCTCCAGCGTCCCTTTTCCGCTGATGGCGACGATGTAGCCGCCATCGGGGCGGCGCGTCAGCGTGCACTCCGGGGTCGCCAGCGCTGGTGCAAGACCTTCAATGGGCGGTGTGCGCAGCACGGACGCACGGACACTAGCCTGCGGGAAGGAGATGCCGTGCCGGCGGCAGAACCCAGACGCCCAGGCGCCCCCGGCGCACACGACGGCGCCCGTCCTGACCAAGCCTTTCTCGGTGAACACGCCACTGACCGCACCGTTGGAAATGTCAAGCCCGCGGGCCGCGCAGTCCTGATGGATCTTGGCACCGAAAGCACGGGCTCCTTCTGCGATGCCAGGTGCCGCTAGCGCCGGATCCGCGGTGCCATCGTCCATGGAGTGCACGCCGCCCAGCCACCTGCGGGCGTTGCTGCCTCGCATCACGTTTCCGGCCTCTTTGGCGTCGAGCATGCGTGTGCGCACACCAAAAGGACGTCCATGCTGCGCTCCCCAGGCTTCCCAGGTGGCGAGTTGCTTCGGGTCGTCACTCGCGTAGTACAGGCCGCAGCGCTGGAAGCCAAGGTCACGCCCGATGTCGCGCGCCATCTCATCCCACAAACGCATCGAGAGACCCGAAAGCGGCAGCTCGCGTGCATCGCGGTTTTGCTGGCGGCACCAACCCCAGTTGCGGCTGGACTGCTCACCGCCGATATAGCCTTTTTCCAGGATGACCACAGAAAGGCCACGCTGGGCCAGGAAGTACGCCGTAGAGACACCGACGATGCCACCGCCGATGATCACTGCATCGGCTTGCTCGGGCAACTTGTCGTCGCTGCGAACGCGAAGGATAGAAGGCGACATGGATTGGCGTCAGATGTCGTCGCGGATGCACGCGGTCGCGTGGTGCCGCTCAACAAACCTGAGTTCAGGAACGGCGTTCGCGCAAGCAGGCTGGGCATGCGGGCATCGCGTGCGAAAGGCGCAACCCGAGGGCGGCGCCAGCGGACTGGGGATGTCGCCCTTGAGCAGCTGGCGTGGGCGCCGCTGCTGCGGGTCGATGTTCGGAACCGCCGCCATCAAGGCGCGCGTGTAGGGATGCCGAGGATCGTTCAGCAACGATTCGGCGTCGCCGATTTCCACCAGCCGGCCTAAATACATCACCGCGATGCGATCGGAAATGTGGCCCACGACAGCGAGGTCGTGGCTGATGAACAGCATCGTAAGACCCAAGCGCTGCTTCAGCTCCAGCAGCAGGTTGATCACCTGCGCCTGCACCGAAACGTCGAGCGCGGACACCGGCTCGTCAGCCACCAGCAGCTGCGGCTCGGTCATCAGCGCGCGAGCGATGCCGATGCGCTGTCGCTGGCCGCCCGAGAACTCGTGCGGATAGCGGGTCCGATGTGCGGGATTGAGTCCCACTGTCTTCAGTATGGCGTCGATCCTGTCGCGGCGCTCCTGCACGGTGAGCTCCGGCATGTGGATCTGCAGCGGCGCCGACAGCAACTCCTCCACCGTGTGCTTCGGATTCAGCGACGAGTACGGATCCTGAAAGACCATCTGCATCGCGCGCCGCAGGGGCCGCATCTGGCGGCGCGTGAGGCCCACCAGAGGCTTGCCGTCGAATCGCACCTGACCTGCCGTTGGCGCATCGAGGTTCAGGATCGCGCGGCCGATGGTGCTCTTGCCGGAACCGCTTTCGCCCACCAGGCTCAACACCTCGCCCCGGCGGATGTCAAAGTTCACGCCGTCGACGGCCTTCACGGTCTGAGCTGGCTTGCCCAGCCAGCCCCCGCCGATCGAGTACCACTTGCGCATGCCTTCGACCTGCAATAGGGCGGCAGCTGTATGTTCTTGCTGCATCACACGGCTCCTTGAATTTCAGGCCAACGCACGCACCGCACCAGGTGGCCAGGCCCGACGCCATCGAGGTCCGGCACTGCGACATCGCAGCGTCCCGGCTCGAAATGGCTGCAGCGCGGCCCGAAAGTGCAGCCCGGCGGGTGAGACGTGGGGTCGGGGACGTTGCCCGGGATCGCGAACAGCGGGGTCTTGCGGGCGCGATTAGAGTGCAGCCGTGGAACAGACTGGATCAGTCCGCGACTGTAGGGGTGGCGCGGCTGTGCGAACAGCGACACCACGTCCGTCGTTTCCACGATGCGTCCCGCGTACATCACCATCACCCGGTCTGCGATCTCGGCAACCGTCCCGAGGTTGTGCGTGATGTAGATCATGGCCATGCCGTTGTCGGACTGCAGCTTCTGCAGCAGCTCCAGGATCTGCGCCTGGATGGTCACGTCCAGCGCTGTGGTAGGTTCGTCGGCGATCAGCAGGGACGGTTCGCATGCGATCGCCATGGCGATCATCACGCGCTGGCGCATGCCGCCGGACAGTTCGTGCGGGTAGTTCGCGAGCCGCCGCTTGGGATCAGAGATGCCGACCTCGTTCAGGAGTTCAGCGGCGCGCTCCGTGGCGGCACGGCCTTTCATCCCCAGGTGAAGGTGCAGGCTCTCGCAGATCTGCGCCCCGACGGTGTGCACCGGGTTGAGCGAGGTCATCGGCTCCTGAAAAATCACCGAGGCGGCGCCCCCGCGCACCTGCCGCATCACACGCTCGGGCGTACCCACGAGTTCGTAGGTTTTGCCATCGCGCGCCGCCAGACGGGCAGAACCGCTGATGGTGCAGTGCGGCGCAGGTGGGGTGAGGCCGAGCAGGCCCAGGCAGGTCACGCTCTTGCCCGAACTGGTTTCTCCCACCAACGCCAGGTTCTCGCCCCGGCGCAAAGTAAAGCTCACATCGCGCACGGCCCGCACGGGTCCGCCAGATGCGCGGAACGTCACGTTCAGGTCACGCACTTCCAGGATGTTGTCCACTTCCGCGCTTTCGGCAGCGGGCACGAAGTGCAATGGCTCGAGATGGTCCATGGCAAGCATCCTTAACGATCCAGTTTGGTGTCCAGCGCATCGCGCAGGCCGTCACCAATGAAGTTGAAGCTGGTCACCGTAAGCGTGATGGCGACCCCCGGTACGATGGCCAGCCACGGCGCATTCGTCAGATAGCTTTGCGCGTTCTCGAGCATGTTTCCCCAGCTCGGCGTCGGGGGGTGGATGCCGAAGCCGAGAAAGCTGATGTAGGACTCCGCCAAAATCGCGTTGGCGATGTTCAGCGTTGCGGCAACGACGATGGGTCCCACTGCGTTCGGCAGGAGTTCGCGGAACATGATCCTCACGTCGCTGGCGCCAAGCGACTCTGCCGCAACCGCGAAGTCGCGTGAACGCAGAGAGCGGACCTGTCCCTCGACCACGCGCGCCACCTCCATCCAACTGGCCGCAGCGATAAGTACCACAATGGAAATGACCGAGGGCTCTATCAGCGCCGCGACCGCCAGCAGCAGGAAGATCGTCGGAAAGCACAACATGGAATCCACGAAGCGCATCAGTACGGTGCCAATTGCGCCGCGATAGAAACCCGCCACCAGTCCCACCAGTACGCCGATCACCATGGACAGCAACGTGGCGGCGAAGCCCACCGACAAGGAGATGCGCCCCGCGTACATCAGGCGCGCCAGGATGTCGCGGCCGAGGGGATCCGTGCCGAGGATATGGACGCCCGCGAAGGGAGCAACCAGGCGGTTCCGGATGTCGGTGTCCGTAGAATTGAACTGCGTCAGATAAGGTCCGACGAAGCTCAGCAACGTCATGACTCCGATCACCACCAGTCCCAGCGTGGCAAGACGGTGCCGCATGAAGCGGCGAATCGCAGGATGCCGTTCGCTGAAGGACCGACGAACGAGCGAGAGGGATGTTGAATGTACGGCGCTCATTGGACACCAACCTTGATGCGGGGATCCGCAACGGAATAGAGCAGGTCAGCCAGCAGACTGCCCAGCAGCACCATGCATGCAGTGAACATGAGCATGCCCATCACCACCGGATAGTCCCGGTTGCCCACACTGTCCAGGAACAACCTCCCCATGCCGGGCCAGGTGAAAACGGTTTCGGTCACGAGAGCGCCGCTCAGCAGCGTGGAAACATGCAAGCCGGTGATGGTGATCATGGGCAACAAGGCGTTGCGGAGGGCGTGGTGAATGAGAATGCGCACCGGAGCGACGCCCTTGGAGCGGGCCGTGCGGATGTAATCCTGATTGATCACATCCAGCATCGAGGAACGCATGTATCGGCTCCACACTGCCGTCGACACCAATGCCAGCACGATGCAGGGCAACATCAGGTGCTGCATGCGATCGAGCACAGAACCATCGCCGATGGTTTCCCGTCCGCCGGCCGGCAGCCATCCCAGGTTCACGGAGAAGACGTAGATCACCGCCAACCCGAACCAAAAGGTGGGAATCGATAGGGCCACCATGGCGCCGATGGTGGCGAGGTGGTCGAAGAATGAATACCGCCTTACGGCACCGAGGATGCCGATCATTCCACCGATAAGCATCGCCAACAGCGTGGAAGAGATCATCAGCTCGAGCGTGGGGCCGACGTGCATGCCGATCTTCGTCAAGACCGGCAGGTCGTCACGATACGACCGGCCCCAGTCGCCTCTTAGCAGATTGCCGGCCCAGTCAAGGTACTGGAGAGGCAGCGGCCGGTTCAGGCCGTACTGGGCCATGAGCCGTTCGATGTCCTCCGGCCCCAGGGTACCGGTGGCCAGGAACTGCGACAGAGGCCCACCGGGCGCCAGGTGAAGGATCGCGAAAGCGATCATCGAAACCAGCCACAGCAGCAGCAGTGCCTGCAGCAAGCGGCTCAGGAGATATCGGCTCATGACGCGACACTCGCTTTCAGGCAGTCCAGCGCCAGCTGGCTGCGTTCCAGGCATTGGACAGCGCGTTCACGTTGCCTGCATACCCGTCCAGCCCCGCCTTCGTGCCTTCAACCTCCACGAGGTTGAACAACGGCAGGAAAGGCAGGTCGTCCATGATCAGTTCCTGGACCTTGGCGTAGATCTCCTTGCGCTTGGCCAGGTTGTATTCCTGACGGCCTCGGGCAAGCAGCGTGTCCACCCCAGCGTTCTTGTAGAGACTCACGTTCGAGCCCGACTTGGTTTCCTTCGGAATGGCTCCCGAACCGAAGCGATGGGTGACATCCGGATCCGAGGCGATGGTGTAGGTCGGCGCCGTCATCAGGCTGTCGAACTCGGAGTTCCGCCAGAAGTCGGCCCACAGCACCGCCGCCACCATGTTCTTGATCAGCATCTCGACGCCGATCTTCTTGAAGTCGTCAGCGATGAGTTGCTGCGTCTGCTCGCGCAGCTGGTTGCCCGTGACGGTGGAATTCGTGAAAGACAGGCGCACGCCATTCTTCACACGGATGCCATCGGCACCCTTCACCCAGCCGAGTTGGTCAAGCATCGCGGCGGCCTTCTTGGGGTCGTACTCGAACTTGGGCAGACTGGCGTTGTAGGCCCAGTGTCCGGGGACCAGGAAGCTGTTGGCGGGCTTTGGCAGGCCGTAGTAGACGATGTCGCAGATCGACTGGCGGTCGATGGCCATGTTCAGTGCCTTCCGCACGGCCTTGTCCGCCAGCGCGGGGTGGGCCAGATTGAGCGTCAGGTTCTCAACCGCGGAGCGCGCCGCAGGATAGACACGGCGACCGCGCAGCGCCGAGGCTTCCTTGTAGAAATTGGCCGGTATGCCCGCCAGACCGACGAAGTCGATCTCTCCCGTCTTGAACTGCGTGTACATCGCGTTCAGGTCCGGCACGTACTTGAAGATCAACCGATTCACGACGGGCACCGTCCCGAAGTAGCCGGGATTCGCCTCGAGCATCACGTAGTCGCCAGTCTTGCGGCTCACGAAGCGATAGGGGCCGGTGCCCACAGGTGCGGCCGCGAACTTCGGAGAGTTGGGATCGGGGTCCTGCGACAGGACGTGCGACGGGACGATGAAGGTCCAGCTCAGCGTGGAGGTGAGCGGCGCATAGGGCTCCTTCAGTTTCCACGTGATCACATGAGTGCCCTCCACGGCAACGCTCGCGATCATGTCGAAGGCCGTTCGGTTACGGGCGCGGAAGGCCGGGTTCTTCATCAGGCCGATCGAATAGCGCACGTCCTCCGCCGTCAACGGTTTGCCGTCATGCCACTTCACGTCGTTGCGCAGTTCCACGCGCCAGCTCAGGCCGTCGGCCGAAATGCCGCCGTTCTCCAAGGTCGGAACCGACTTGGCCAACACGGGCACGAAGTTGCCTCGAGCGTCGATCAGCCATAGAGGGCTGAACAGGTTCCACCAGACGCCCTGATCCACTTCGTTGGACGTCATCAGCGGATGCAGGACGGTGACTTCCTGCGAGAACCCAAGAATGGCTTGGCCCGTCGGCTTCGCAGCCGGCGCCGCAGCGCGTGCACTCACAGCCAATCCCAGCGACCCGGCCGCAAAGGCCGCCGCACCGGCGAACATGGCGTCGCGCCGTGTCAGATTGCCCAGGCCAGGGTGGCCGATGGAGCTTGAATTATTTTTGTGGTCAGTCATGGTTGTCTCCTGTGCTGGTTTGCGGGGTGGTTACACGGTGGCGAGACTCGCCTGCGGCGCGCCGATGGTTTCGCCGAAACGGCGGACGCTGTAGGGGGTCAGGTCGATGCTGGTGGTACCGCGGGCGATGAGTTCTGCCATCACGTCCCCGACGCCGGGCCCGGTCTGGAAGCCGTGGCCGCAGAAGCCGAAGGCGTAATACAGGCCGCTCACGCTGTGGCTGGGTCCCATGACCGGCAGGTCGTCCGGGAAATAGCTTTCCACGCCGCTCCAGGTGCGAAGTACGTGAAGGTTGGCGAGCGCCGGAGCGATGCGCCGCAGATGCGGCAGCTGCAGCAAAGTGTTGCCGGGCCTGGGCTGCGCGCGGCGTTCGTCAAGATAGGCGTCGTTGCGCACGCTGCCGCCGAACACGATGTTGCCCCGCTTGACTTGGCGGAAGTACATGTCGTCAGCCGGGTTGGAACTCTTGACGCCGACCACCGGCAAGATCCCGTAGGGCACGGGTTCGGTCACGCCCATCGTGGGACCGCGTTGCACCAGCGGCACCGGTTCTCCGAAGCATGTACTGAATTTGCCGGCCCAGGCTCCTGCGCAGAGCAGCGCCACAGGCGCAGTGACGCGGGTTCCATCCTTGACCGCGACATGAAAGTCAAGTGCGCCCTTCTGCAGGTCCAGAACCTCGCAGTTTTCCAGCACGGTGGCGCCCGCCTTGCGCGCCGCGCGACCGAACGCCGGTGCCGCCAGGCGGGGGTTGGCATGGCCATCGTTCGGAGACAGCGATCCGCCGATCACGTCTGGCCCAAGGAAAGGAAACCGCTTGTGAACTTCGGCGTGACCGAGGATCTGCAAATCGAGGCCCCAAAGCCGCGCATCAGCGGCATACTTTTCGATGGCGGCCATGCCGTCCACGTCGTACACCACGCGCACGTGACCGGTGACAGTGAACTCGGCGTCATGGCCGATCAACTCCGGCAACCGTCCCCAGAGTTCGCGCGAACGGTGCGCCAAGGGCAGCTGCGGCAGATACCGCCCCTGCCGGCGCACGTTGCCAAAGTTCACACCGCTGGCCTGCTGGCCGACCAGGCCGCGCTCCAGCAATACGACCGAGAGGCCTCGCCGGCGCAGGAAGAAGGCGCCAGCCGCACCGACGATGCCACCGCCGATGATCACGACGTCAGCGGCGAAATGCCTGCTGTTCATTCCGCACCTCCGACTGTCAGCGCCGACACGGACAGCGGCTTCACCGGGCCTTGGCCGCGGATGCGCCCAACCTGCTCTAAAGGAATTCCGGCGGCATGCGCCACGATCTCCGCTGCCGCGTGGCCGCAGTATCGGCTCTGACAACGCCCCATCCCCACGCGGCACAAGGCTTTGGCGCGGTTGATCTCGCAGGCCCCGAGTTCGCTGACCGCTGTGCGCAACTCGCCCGCCGTGACGACTTCGCAGCGACAGACGACGGTGCTGTCCGGCAATGCGGCCGCCGCGCGGTGCGGCCAGGGAAACGCCTGCAGCAGGCCCAGCCGGAAGCGCTCCATCTTGTCGAGGGCTGCGCGCAGTTGCACCACTTCCGCACGATCAGAGCGCTCAATGCCGAGGTCTGCGAGGCAGGTCAGCGCCGCCAGACGGCCCGCGGCTTCGGCACCATCCGCACCGGAGAGACGCACGCCGTCTCCCGCGAGGTACATGCCCTTGACGCTGCTGCGGCCGTCCTGGTCGATGCGAGGCAGCCATTGGCGCGACGCGGCATCGAACCGGAACTCGCATCTGGCGATGTCCGCAAGCTGGGCTTCGGAGCGCAGGTGATAGCCCAGCGCCACGGCGTCGCATTCGAATGCATGTTCGCGTCCACGTCCGTCGCGTACGCGCACGCCAGTCACGCCGCGTCGAGGCGAACCGCCGATCTCGACGGGCGTGACGCCGGTCATCACGTGCACGCCCGCCCTCCGCAGCGAGGCCACGAGCTTCAAGCCGTTGAGCAGCGCGCCGGGCCGCGCGGCAAGCCTAGGCAGCGCTCGCAGGCGCAGTACCGAAGCCGATGTGTCCAGCACTGCCTCCACCTGCGCGCCCGCGGCCACATACTGAGAGGCGACGAGATACAGGAGCGGTCCAGTGCCCATGAACACCACGCGCCGGCCAATCGCGCAGGCCTGCGACTTGAGCGAAATCTGCGCGGCACCCAGGCTATAGCAGCCCGCCAAGTCCCAACCCGGCACCGGCATCAGCCTGTCCGTGGCGCCGCTGCAGACGATCAACGCATCGAAGGGCAGGACTTCGGCTTCACCATTGCGAACGACATGCAACGCATGGGGCTCGAGGTGCCAGGCCAACGTCTCGGCGCGCCATTCGATCCGGTCTCGCAGTTGATCGAAGCTGCGATGCAAGGCTTGCGCCTTGTCGGCTTCCGTTCCGTACAGCTTGGCGTAGGGGCGCGTGAACCCATCCGGTTGCCGGCGGTAGATCTGCCCGCCGTCACGGCGCCCCTCGTCCACGACGACCGGCCGGACTCCGCGCTCGACCAGCGCTTGCGCCGCGCGGACCCCCGCAGGGCCGGCGCCGACGATGGCTATGCGAGCCTGGCCCATTCGACCTCCTGTGCGGAAGTGAGGATGCGCATGCCGTCACGGGCAGGCGTACTGCAGGAGCGGAGGCGTTGCCCCTGCTCGTCCCGCACCCAGCAATCCTGGCACGCGCCCATCAAACAGAAGCCGGAGCGCACGCCGTCTGAAAACTCGGAATGGCGCAAGTGACCCCTGCTGGACAGCAGCGCCACGAGCAGTGTGTCGCCCTCGAGAGCATGTGCGGGCCGGCCATCGATCCAAATCTGAATTGCACGTCTCTCGGTTTCGCCAAGTCGCACGAAGCGGCGTTCTGGCGGGTTCTTGCTGTCCATTCGTTGCCTCGTTGCACCACATGAAGATTGGCTGTCTTCAGTCAGTATCGAAGGGGCACTGCATGCGGTCAAATACAAGTTTCAGGTCACTTGATGCACTTCGGATATGTACTGTCGGGTGTCACATGGCACTGTCGCTTCCATTCGCTGTGGGAGTTCATCGCAGGGGTGTCTGCTCCCGGTCGACCGTCACGAAAGCGCAAAAGCGGACCTCGCGGATGCAACTACTCGAACCCGACCCTTGCCGTCACACAGGGAACCCCTTCAGCGGCGACTCAGGAGCATGGACTGGAAGCCGGGCCGGACGTTGGGCGACCTGGACTTGATCGTTGTAGCGACCTGTTCGCCGCGCCCATTCTGCAACTTCGCCCTGGACCGGCGGCAGGGCCTTGACCATGCAGTGCGGTCATCGAGAGACTCCTTCAAAGTGCTGGAGCCCCTCGGGGTCGACACGCGATTTCATGCACCCAGATAGAAGTTCTCTCGAACTTCATACACTACCGACATGAACCTCCGCCAGATCGAATGCTTCCGCGCCGTCATGCACACAGGCTCAATGACGCTTGCCGCCACGCAGTTGCACACCTCGCAACCCAACGTGAGCAGGGCCATCGCGCTGCTGCAGCGCGAAACGCAGATGAAGCTGTTCGAGCGCGTCGGACTGCGGGTTCTTCCCACGCCCGAAGCGCACGCATTGCTCAAGGAAGTGGACCGCGTCTACGTGGGTTTGGAGTCCATCGGCGCAGCAGCAGAGCGCATCCGCACGCTGGGTGTGGATGGCCTCAGGATCGCCGTGACGCCGGCCTTGGCCATCAACCCTGTGCCGCGCATCCTGCAGGTATTTCGCGGCATGCGACCGCATGTGCCCATCGTGGTCACCACAGCGGATTCCGCAACCATCTGCAAAGGTGTGTCGTCGCGCTACTATGACCTGGGCCTGGCGCCCTACGTCGCGCTGCCGCAGGAAGTCGACAGCGAGCTCGTTCTTTCGCAGCGTGCCGTCTGCATCGTGCCGAAGGGGCACCGGCTGGCGCGCCGCCGCAAGGTCAATCCGGGGGACTTGGCTGGGGAGTCTTTCATCTCGGCTTCGCCCCCGGACGTGGCACGTGCGGAGATCGACAAGGCATTCGTTCCCGAGGTCCGCAAGCTCGAGATCGAGACGACGCTGGCCACCACGATGTGTGCCATGGTGGCCCGCGGGTTGGGCGTCAGCATCGTGAATCCGGCAGTTCTCACCGATCTCGGTCTCGCAGGCGTGCATGCGCTGGAGTTCGAACCAGCCATCCACTTCGATTGCTACCTGATACGGGCCCATCAGCAGCCGGAGCAAGCGCTGGTTGCCGACTTCGTCGAGGCGCTGCGGATCGTGGTGCGCGGCAGCGAGAACGCCGCGCGCAAGAGGGTCAGCCGATCGCCTGGGTAAACACAACCCAGCCGCCGCGCGCCGGTCCCCGCTCGAAGACACGGCCGCGGACCATGACGGTGCCGCCGCCGACGCACGGCAGCCCTTGCGTCTGCAGCCACTGCGACAAGCCACCATCGGCGTGTACGTCGACACGCAGAAACCCGTCGACGTGCCGACAGCAGTCCGATATCAGCAGGCTCGCGGCTTCGAGGTCCGGAGCGGCCACGGGGCCGATCGCCTGACCGCGACCGTAACGCCGCAAAACTGCGAAACCTGCGGTCTGGCCGCCTCGTTCCAGGACCACGGTCCTGTCTTCCGCAAACGCGCGCCGAAGTAGTTCGGTGCGGAGCATGCCTGTGGCCCGAGCGTCGAGGGCAATGAGAGATTCGATGTCATCTTCCTCGAGTGGCCGCAGGTGATCGCCCTCCCGCCGGTGCGGCTGCGGTGAACGCTCGAGCATGCCCTGGTGTTGGCAAACCTCGCCCATAGCGACGAAACCCAGCCGCTCATAAAGGCCGCGTCCTGCTTGCGTCGCGTGCAGCAGCACATGGCGCGCACCCAAGCGGTCGAGCAGGGCCTGCATCATGCGGTTGCCAATGCGCTGACCCTGCAGTTCGGGAGCGACGATCACGAGTCCGATGGTGGCGTAGTCCGCGCCCCACTGCCATGACAGCGCTGTGCCCAGCACCTTCCCATCGCGTTCGGCGACCACACCTTCACCCAGGGACAGCGCGAACTGCCAGTCCTCGGGCCGGTGCGGCCACTTCAGATCGCTGGACAAGACGTGCGCCAATCGCACGTCGCCGGGTCTGAATGGGCGTAGGTTGATGGTGCTGATGCCTTGCTTCATACCTCTAGTCCTTTCCTGGGAGCCTGAAGTATGCGGTTGGAGGACTCAGATCATTCATATCAAACTAGCATGAACACGGGCAATATTGGAATTTGACTGCATGAACTGCCGTTTCGATACTGCGCCGTCATGACACGAACGGACTCTTTAATCGTCGAACGCCTCGACGGCCGGTTGGACCGGGTTTTCATCGGAGGCGAGTGGGTCAGGCCCCATGGGCAGGCGCGTTCCATCGTGATCGACCCATCCACGGAAGAACCCCTGACGGACATGGTGCTGGGCGATGCACGGGACGTGGCCGATGCGGTCGCGGCCGCGCGGCGCGCCTTCCCCACGTGGTCGGTCCGTCCGGTCCACGAACGGGCTGCGTTGCTGGACCGCATTCACAGCCTCATCTTGGAGCGCGCCGAGACATTCGCGCAAGCGATCTCGCTGGAGATGGGTGCCGCCATCGCCTTCGCACGCAGCACGCAGGTCCCCGTCGCGGCAGAGCACATTCGCGTCGCCCGGGACAACGCGACGAGCTACCCCTTCCTCTCGCAGCGCGGTGACTTGGCCATCCAGCGCGAGGCCATCGGCGTGTGCGGCCTGATCACGCCCTGGAACTGGCCGCTCTATCAGATCACCGCGAAGGTGGGCCCCGCGCTGGCCGCGGGATGCACGGTCGTGCTCAAGCCCAGCGAGCTGTCGCCGCTGAGCGCCCTGCTCTTCGCCGAGTTGATGCACGACGCAGGCGTACCTCCTGGGGTGTTCAACCTGGTCAACGGCACGGGGCCCGAAGTCGGCGCAGCGTTGTCGGCGCATCCGGACGTGGACATGATCTCCATCACAGGCTCGACCCGCGCGGGGGTGCTGGTTGCTCAGGCGGCGGCGCCGACCGTCAAACGCGTTGCACAGGAGCTCGGAGGCAAATCGCCTAACGTGTTCTTGCCGGATGCGGACTTGGCGCGGGCCGTTCCCCTTGGCGTTGCAGCCGGCATGCGCAACGTCGGCCAGTCGTGCAGCGCTCCCACACGCATGATCGTCCCCCGCGAGCGGCTCCAGGAAGTCGAACGGCTCGCGGCGGAAACGGCGGCGAGTTTCGTGGTGGGCGATCCACGCTCCGCGCAGACCACGCATGGCCCGGTGGCCAATCGCGCCCAATTCAACCGGGTGCAGGAAATGATTGCGACGGGCATCGCCGAAGGCGCGCGGCTCGTCTGCGGAGGGGCCGGCCGCCCGGACGATCTGCGCCGCGGCTTTTACTGCCGGCCCACAGTGTTCTCCTCGGTCGGTGCCCCGATGCAGATCGCGCAGGAAGAGATATTCGGGCCAGTGCTTGTCGTGCTCCCTTACGACAGCGTCGACGAGGCCGTGGAAATCGCGAACTGCACCGTCTACGGCCTCGGCGCTCACGTGCAGGGCAAGGACATCGTGGCGGCACGCGCCGTGGCCCAGCGCATTCGTTCCGGCCAAGTGCACATCAACCATCCGGCCTGGAGCCCCCATGCGCCGTTCGGTGGCTACAAGCACTCCGGCAACGGACGCGAGTACGGCATCGAAGGCCTGGAGGAGTACCTCGAAACCAAGGCCATTCTCGGCTTTCACTAAAAACAGCGCACAACGCGCAGGAGCAATCAATGACCGTAGCCCTCGTGCTGCATCGCGCCAACGGCGCACCCGTTTCCACGTCGTTCCGACGGGCCGCCTTCGGCAAGGACGATCCCTTCACGCGCCATCGCGAGATCGCCTGGGAAGGACCCGACGCCATGGCCGTCGGTCGCACCAGCTTCATCGGCGAACTCGACATCGCCAGCTTTCCCCACGTCGAGACGCTCGTTGTCGTCGAGGGCGAACTGACGCTCACAGCAGCAGGTGCGGCGCCGCTGGTGCTCGGTCCCCACACGGGCGCGGTCATCGGATGCGGCACCTCGCTGCGCATCCACGCCAGTTCGCGGGTGCAGATGTCCTTCTGCGCGGCAGCCTGCGACAAACCGACGCGCAGCGGCATCGCGCGGCTACGCGCCGATGCCGATTTCAAACCGTCGCGATCGCTGCCGCCGGAGGCGCTGTTCGGCCCGGCACCGGAATGCCGCAGCGACAACGTCTTTACCGAGGATGCTGCCCGATTCACGTCGGGCACCTGGGATTCCACGCCCTACCACCGCATCGTGCGACCGCACCGCTCCAACGAGTTCATGCACCTGGTGGCCGGCAGCGTGCGATTCGCGGCGCCGGACGGCAGCGCGCTGTCCCTCGCCACCGGCGACACATTCTTCGTCCCCCTGGGCGCATCCATCGGCTGGGAAAGCCACGAGCACGTGGCGAAGTTCTACGCCACCCAGACCCCTCAGGCCTGACCATCGTGCCGGCTTGACCATGTCCCCTCCCCTCCAATACATCGAGACGCCACAAACGCCGCCGCCCTCGGCGGACGCCGTCGTCATCGGCGGCGGCATCGTCGGCGCGTTCGCGGCCTACTACCTGGCACAGCGCGGCCTTTTGGTGACCCTGATTGAGAAAGGCCGTGTCGGCGCTGAGCAATCCAGCCGCAACTGGGGCTGGTGCCGCCAGCAGAACCGCGACGCACGCGAACTGCCGATGGCCAGCAAGAGCCTCGACCTCTGGGAGCGATTCGCCGCCGAGACCGGCGAGGACACCGGCTTTCGCCGCTGCGGCCTGCTCTACCTCAGCAACGACGAGGCGGAACTCGCGCATTGGGCGAGCTGGCGTGATTTCGCGAAAGGCGAGGGAGTCACCTCCATCATGCTCAATGGCCGGCAGGCCGCCCAGCGCGGACAAGCGACGGGACGCGAGTGGAAGGGCGGCGTCTTCTCTCCCAGCGATGGCACGGCCGATCCGGCCAAGGCGGCCCCGGCCGTCGCCCGTGCGTTCATGAAGCTGGGCGGCAAGCTGATCCAGCAGTGTGCCGCGCGCGGCGTCGAGCTGGAGGGCGGGCGCGTCAGCGCCGTGGTGACCGAAGCCGGAGTCATCCAAACCCGGATGGTGGTGATGGCCGGCGGGGCCTGGGCATCATCGTTCTGCCGCCAGCTCGGCATCCGGTTTCCGCAGGCTTCGGTGCGGCAGACCATCCTCAGCGTGTCGCCGGTGGATGTCCCCTTGCCCGATGCTCTCTTCACCAAAGACGTCTCGGTCACCCGGCGGACCGACGGACGCTATGCGCTGGCCATCAGCGGCCGCGCGCGGGTGGATGTGACGCCGCAGTTCATGCGGTTTGCCACCCATTTCGTGCCAATGTTCGCCAAGCGCTGGCGCAGCATGATCCCCGGCGGCCTCGAGGGCATCCGCGGCGGGCACGAGACACTCAAGCGGTGGCGCCTGGACGCACCCACCCCCATGGAGCGCGTGCGCATCCTCGACCCCAAACCCGACCTGCCCACCGTCAAGAAGACGCATCGCCGTGCGGTCGAACTGCTGCCGCAACTTCGGCCGGCCCAGGTCACGCACACGTGGGCAGGCTTCGTCGACTGCACGCCGGACGGCGTTCCGGCCATCGGCGAGGTAGCGTCCGTACCGGGGTTCATCCTAGCCGCGGGTTTTTCCGGGCACGGCTTCGGCATCGGCCCAGGGGCGGGCCACCTGATCGCGGACTTGGCCACGGGCGCCGCGCCAATCGTTGATCCCCGTCCCTATCACCCCAGCCGGTTTGGCGACTCGTCCTGGGGCAAGGTCGCCGACTTCTAGACGACGCACCACCACTGACATGATATGAAAACACTGAACCACATCCATGGCCAATGGCAGCCTGCCACGAACGGCCGCGTGTTTGACGTGCGCAACCCGGCCGACGAGAGCTTGATCGCGCAGGTGCCCGACAGCGGCGTGGAGGACGCATCGCGCGCGGTCGATGCCGCCGTGGCTGCACTCGCGAGGTGGAAGTCGACGACTGCGCAGGAGCGTGCCCAAGTGCTGAAGCGCTGGCACGCACTCATCGTGCAGAATACAGAAGCCATTGCAGCCTTGATCTCGCGCGAGCAAGGCAAGCCGCTAGCCGAAGGCCGCGGTGAAGTCGCCTACAGCGCCGGTTACGTCGAGTGGTACGCCGAGGAAGCCGTGCGCGCCAATGGCGAGATGATCCCGGCCCCGGTGGCGAGCAAACGCTTCTTCGTCCTGAAGGAAGCAGTCGGCGTAGTGGCCGTGGTGACGCCCTGGAACTTCCCGGCCGCGATGATCGCCCGAAAGATCGCTCCCGCGCTGGCAGCCGGCTGCACGGTGGTGGCCAAACCGGCCGAGGACACGCCGCTCACGTCGCTGCTGCTGGTGGAGTTGGCCGAGCAAGCCGGTGTGCCACCCGGCGTGCTGAACATCGTGACCGCCTCGCGCGAGCGTACGCCCGAGGTGGTGGGCGTGTGGCTGGCCGACGGCCGGGTACGAAAGATCAGCTTCACCGGCAGCACGCAGGTGGGCAAGCTGCTGGCGCGCGAATCGGCGGGCACTCTGAAGAAGCTGTCGCTGGAACTGGGCGGGAATGCACCCTTCATCGTGTTCGACGATGCCGATGTGGATGCTGCAGTCGAGGGCCTGATGGCAGCGAAGTTCCGCAACGGCGGCCAGACCTGCGTGAGCCCCAACCGCGTATACGTCCATCAGGCCGTGCACGACCGCTTTGTGGACAAGCTCGCGACCCGCGTAGGCGCGCTGCGCGTCGGTCCCGCCACCTCGCCAGACGCCGAGATCGGCCCGATGATCAATGGCCGCGCCGTCGAGAAGATCGAGCGGCATGTGAAAGATGCCGTGGCCAAGGGCGCAAGGGCGGTGGTCGGCGGCCACCGCGTGCGCAGCGAGATTGCGCAAGGACCGAACTACTACGCGCCCACCGTGCTGGTCAATGCCACACGTGAGATGGAGCTCTCGTGCGAAGAGACGTTCGGCCCGGTGGTGCCGGTGTTCCGTTTCGACAGCGAAGCCGAAGTGATTGCCCTGGCCAACGACACGCCGTTCGGCCTGGCAGGCTACTTTTACTCCCAGGACGTGCGCCGCATCTGGCGCGTAGCGTCCGCGCTGGAAACAGGCATTGTGGGCATCAACGAAGGGGCGATCTCGGCGCCGAGCGCGCCGTTCGGAGGCGTCAAGGAATCGGGCTACGGACGCGAAGGCTCCCATTGGGGCTTGGAAGACTACATGCACACCAAGTACCTGTGCCAAGGCAACCTGTGAACGTAGCAAGCTGAAATGGAACACCCCCGGACTGATATGACAGCAACCACATTGAAGGACTTGCCGACGCCCTGCCTGGTGCTCGACGCGGACCGCATGGAGTGCAACATCGCCCGCTTGCGCCAGCGGCTGGATGGAATGGGAGTGGCGCTGCGCCCACACCTGAAAACGGCCAAGTCGGTGGAGGTCGCGCGGCGCGTGATGAGCTCGTCGGCCGGCCCGGCCACCGTGTCGACCCTCAAGGAAGCGGAGCAATTCGTGGCCACCGGCGTGCGGGACATCATCTACGCGGTGGGCATCGTGCCCACTAAGCTTCCACAGGTGCTGGCGCTGCGCGCCAAGGGTGCCGATGTGGCCGTCGTGCTCGATACGGTGGAGCAGGCGCAAGCGGTGGCGCGGGCCTCGCGCGAGACGGGAGCGCGCATACCCGCCCTCATCGAGATCGACTGCGATGGCCATCGCTCGGGTGTGCGTCCCAACGATAGGCAACGCCTGATCGACATCGGCCGCGCCCTGGCGGATGGCGCGGAACTGCGCGGCGTGCTGACCCATGCGGGCGGCAGTTATGCCGCGCGAGGCGCGGCACTGCAGCAGTGCGCGGAAGACGAGCGGCGCAGCGTGGTCGATGCAGCTGCGATCC
Source organism: Variovorax sp. 160MFSha2.1 (assembly GCF_048305075.1). Classification (NCBI taxonomy): domain Bacteria; kingdom Pseudomonadati; phylum Pseudomonadota; class Betaproteobacteria; order Burkholderiales; family Comamonadaceae; genus Variovorax; species Variovorax sp. 160MFSha2.1. Next base: position 77,238 of record NZ_CP157625.1, on the reverse strand, counting down.
TGCACGAGGCGGGCCTGGCCTGCCCCGTGCGCAGCGTGGGCTCGACACCGACCGCGCACAACGCGGCGGATCTCACCGGCGTCACGGAGGTGCGGGCTGGCGTGTTCGTGTTCTTCGACCTGGTCATGGCGGGCGTGGGTGTCTGCAGCGTCGACGACATCGCCCTCTCGGTACTGGCGACCGTCATCGGCCACCAGCGCGAAAAGGGCTGGATTCTCACGGACGCCGGTTGGATGGCCATGTCGCAGGACCGGGGCACGCGCAAGCAGGAGATCGACCGGGGCTACGGCATCGTCTGCGACATCGCCGGCCAGCCGCATGCAGACTTGATCGTGGCCGATGCCAACCAGGAACACGGGATCATCACGGTGCGGCCCGGATCGGGCGGCGTGCTGCCCAACCTTGCCATCGGCGACCGCGTTCGTGTCCTGCCGAATCACGCCTGCGCCACAGCTGCGCAGCATGGGCACTATCACGTGGTACGGGGCAGTTCCAGCAGGGTGGAAGCACAGTGGCCGCGGTTTGGCGGCTGGCAATAGCGGCGGCGGGCGAGCATGACATCCCATCCTTCCGAAGCGACCCTCCTCCTGCTGGACAAGGGCGCAGTTGAACAGCTGCTCACGCCCGCCGAGGCCACGCAGGCGGTGCGTGAGGCTTTCGTGCTGCACGGGCGGCACGAAGGGCGCGTCTTTCCGCTGGTGCGCGAGAAGCTCTCCACCGGCGGCGTGTTCGGTATCAAATCCGGCGATGTGCCCTCGCAGGGCTTGCTCGGCTTCAAAGCTGCTGGTTTCTGGCCGCATAACCGCGAGCTGGGCGGCGAGCCGCACCAGGCGACCATTCTGCTGTTCGATCCGGCCACGGGCCGGCCTCGGTGCGTGATCGACGGCAATGCCATCACCACGGTACGTACCGGCGCAGCGGGTGGACTGGGGCTGGAACAACTCGCCCGCCAGGACAGCACGCGCCTCACGGTTTTCGGCACCGGGGTGCAGGCGCGCTCGCAACTGCGCTTCGCCTTGCGCGTACTGCCCCGCATTGCCACTGTTTGGTATGTGTCCGTCGACCGGAAGGCCGACCCCGCCTTCGAGGCCCTGTTCGCGGACCAGTGCGACATGCACTGCGCTCAAGATGCCGACCGTGCCGTGGCTGAGAGCGATGTCGTCATCACTGCAACGCCGGGCGGAGGGCCGCTTTTCGACGCCAGCGCGGTGCGCCCAGGCACTCACCTGAACTGCGTAGGCGCCGATACTGCGGGCAAGCGCGAACTGCCGCCGGGCGTTCTGGAGCGCGCACGGCTGGTGGTCGATGACCGCGAGCAGGCATTGCATCTGGGCGAGATGCAGTGGGCGCGTGAAACCGCCTGCGTCGAGCTTGGCTCCCTGCTCCTGGGCGAAACGCCGTTGTCGCGCGCGGCCAGCGACATCACGGTGTTCGACATGACGGGCCTGGCGCTACAGGATCTGACGGTGGCGCGCCTCATCTACGAGCGAGCGTGCGCTCAGGCGCTGGGGCACCGGATCGTCTGGCCTTGGTGAATGCATGCGCGGCAGCTCGGGACTGCCGCGCATGCTGCGTCACGCCGTCACGCCGTGACGCCTTCCAGCTTCAGGATGTTCTCGATCTGCTGGGGAACAGGTTCGCGCAGGAAGTCTCCGTCGAAGACGGCGCTGCCCACGGTGAAGCCCCACACGCCGCAGCGACGCATGGCCTGCACGCGTTCATTGCCGTCGATGCTGCCCGCCGCCAGGACCGGGACCTTGACCGATTGAACGACTCGCGTAGCCAGCTGCTCCACATCGCCGGCAAAGCGGTAGGCCAGCAGGTCCAATCCATGCACGCCCGGCAGCGAAGCCAGGCGCTTGGCATCCTCCACGATCTCGTCAATCGTTCCTACCAACCGCGTGGGATGGCCTTCGGTACGGCCCGTGAAGGGGAAGTACTGGATGTCGGTGCCCTTAAGGATGCGAACCGCTTCTTCCGCATTGCGGCCGCCCAGCAGGTAGTCCACGCCGATCTCCCGGGCTGCCTCCACGGAACGCATTTCCGCTTCTCGGCTGGTGCTCACAACTTCCAGCATCACCTTCTTGCCGTCCCGCTTCATGGCGGTGGCAAGGGACACCAGTTCCGCCACGGGCAGGCCGATGTCCTTGAATCCGATATAGCGAAGCGGAGTGTGTGCCAAGTCTGCGTAAATCTTGGCGGCGTCCGGGACCGTGCGGTCCTCCTTTGTGAGCATGAAGACGAAGTGGGACATGGTGATTTCCTTCAAATGGTTGCCGCAGAGGAACTGCGAGCGAGTTGGTGCGCGGTGACAAGCGCGGTCTTGAGGCTGGATGGATCGGCGATGCCCTGGCCGGCGATGTCGAACGCGGTGCCGTGGTCCGGGCTGGTCCGCACGAAGGGAAGACCCACCGTAACGTTCACGCCGTCCTCCACGCCCAGAAGCTTTACGGGGATCAATCCCTGATCGTGGTACTGGGCGACCACGATGTCGAAGCGGCCTTTGCGGGCCTGCATGAACACCGTGTCGCCGGGAAGCGGACCGACCGCGTCGATGCCTTCCTGCCGGGCCTGGGCCACCGCTGGCGCGATCAACTCCATGTCTTCGCTGCCGAACAGCCCGCCCTCGCCCGCATGAGGATTCAGGCCAGCCACCGCAATGCGCGGTTGGGCGATGCCCATGCTCTGCAGGCTTCGATGGGCCAGACGGATGACCTGCAGTTCACGCTCGACACTGAGCTTGCGAACCGCGTCCAGGATCGAGCAGTGCACCGTCACCAGCAGTGTGCGCAGGTGCGGGTTGGCCAGCATCATCCCGTAGTCGCTGGTACCAGAGAGATCGGCCAGCATTTCGGTATGGCCGGGGTAAGGTACGCCTGCGGCAGCTAGCGCCTCCTTGTGAATCGGCGCCGTGCAGATGGCGCTCACGCGTCCGTCGTTGGCCCATTCGATGGATTGGCGGATGGCGCCAAAAGCTGCTGCCCCGGCCGCCGCGCTGATTTCGCCGTGTCGCAGGTCCGCGGGCAATCCACTCAGACTGACCACCTGCATTCGCCGGGCGGCGGGTGCGTATTCCTCAGGGGCGAGGATGGGCTCCACCACCAGCGAGGAACCCCAACGCGCCGCGGCGTTCTTCATGATGCCTATGTCTCCGACGACGAAGGCGGGATACTGTTCCATGAACTCGGTGTCGGCGAAGGTCTTGGCGACGATCTCAGGGCCGATGCCCGCGGCGTCGCCGAAAGTGACCACGATGGGCTTCATCAGATTGCTCCTTCCAGAGATTTGAGGCAACGCTTGAAGACGTCGTCGTCCCCAAAACCTCCTGCCTTCGTGACCAACGGAAACTCCCCTTCGGGTGTCCGCATCAGGCACAAAGGAATACCCGGCTGAACTTCACGCAGCACCACGATCTCGAATGCTTGCAGACGGCGGGCGATGTGCTTGGCCGTTTCGCCTCCCGTGACGGCAAGGCCGTCGCAGCGACCAGCCAGCACCGCATCGCAGACCCTGTCAACGAGATCGGCCGTCAGCGCCGCTGACGCACCCCGCTCATCCGGGGTGGCCCAGACAAGGGCGCCGCAGGCTTCGGCGTGACGCAACTGAGCGCGTGACCTGGGATTGAAGCTGCCAACCACGATGCCGGGGCACTGCGCGCCCTTCCAGGCCGGCGCGACCTGCTGCCGGCCGGGCAATGCAACGGCCAGTGCGCGCAGCAGTCCGGTTGAGCCGGCCCAAAGAAGATCTCTTCTTTGGCCGGCGGCAACAATCAGTTTTTCCAGATCGGCTTCGGTGGATGCGTCCACCACCACCGCATTGACCCTGTCCAGAAGGCTGATGGCCTCGGTCGCGTCACGGGCAACGTGCAGTCGCTGACCTGCGGCAGCGAACAAGCCGGGCACGCTGCTGACTCGCACTGGTAACTGAGGGTCACGGGAAAAATCCGTCTCCGCGACAGGAACTCCATCGACCCACACCTCGCCGTTGACCGTGGTACGCCCGGCGGCAGGGAAAGCCGGTGCTACCAGCAGCTTCCCGCGTCCACTGGCCCGCCATGCGGCGAGCACTTCGCAGGCAAGGGGCCCCCTCAGCGTGGAATCGAACTGTTTGACCAGGATGTCCGCGTCACGCCACTGGCGCGCCCAGGCCGCGACTCGCCCCCCCGCGCTGGCGTCGTCCAGCGTACGACTGTCGGTGTCAGTGCTCCAGACCTCTGGAAGCTCCGGAGAGGCAAGCCGTTCTCCAAGTACCACGCAAGTGCGCCATCCCCGCTGCGCGAACGCGGGCAGCGCATCCGTTGCGCTGGTGAAATCATCGGCGATCACCCGGATTTGTCTTATCCCGGCGAGATGCTGCGCGTCAGGCATGGAAGAACCTCCGCACCGCCGCAATACAGCGGTCAATGCCTTGGGCATCGACACCGAGATGGGTGACGAAGCGCAAGCGATACAGCCCCCATGCCAGCACGCCTTCGCGCTTGAGCGCTTCCAGCAGTTCGTCCGACTTGTCGCGCGCCGGACCGTGAAGGTCGACGAACAGGATGTTGGTGTCAGGCTCCTCGACCTGCAGGCCCTCGATGCCACGCAAGCCTTCGGCCAGCCGCCTCGCGAGCGCGTGGTCCTCTGAGAGCCTGTCGATATGGTGGTCCAGTGCATGCGAAACCGCGGCCGCCAGGAAGCCCGCCTGTCGCATCGCGCCGCCCGCCATCTTGCGGGTGCGCCGTGCACGAGCGATCAGTTCCCGTGAACCACAGAGAGCGGAACCTACCGGCGCTCCCAGCCCCTTGCTGAAACACACCGAAACCGTGTCGAAGTACCGCGCGATCTTCCTGGCCTCCGCCTTGGCGTCACCTCCTGTGCGGCGCGCCTGCTCCACGGCCGCATTGAACAAGCGCGCGCCGTCGAGATGCGTCGCAAGTCCCTTGCTGCGCGCCAGGGCGGTGGCTTCCGCGATGTAGTCCAGCGGGATCACCTTTCCCATCATCGTGTTCTCGAGCGCCAGCAGCTTGCTGCGCGCGAAGTGCTGGTCGTCCGGCTTGACCGCCTCCGCGATGTCGGCCAGCGCGAGTGTCTTGTCAGGCTGGTGCGCGATCGGCTGGGGCTGCACGCCGCCAAACACGGCCGCATTGCCGCCCTCCCAGCGATAGCAGTGCTGTAACTGGCCCGCGATGAATTCGTCGCCACGCTGGCAATGCGCCAGCACCGCGCACAGGTTGCTCTGCGTGCCGGTCGGCACGAAAAGCGCCGCCTCGAAACCGAGCAGCGAGGCGATTTTTTCCTGCAGCGCGTTCACGCTGGGGTCCTCGCCGAACACATCGTCACCCAGCGGCGCGGCCATCATGGCCTCGCGCATGGCATGCGTCGGTTGCGTAACGGTGTCGCTGCGGAGGTCTACTAAGGGGTTCATTTCGCCTGGTCCGAGAAGTTGTGCAGCATGGCGTTGCCACACTCCGTGGGGATGGATTCCAAATGCTTCATGCGTAGCCTTCTTCTTAATTGCTCCGAGTCAGGTCCGCGACGGCCGGATCTGCATGCTCAAAAGTTTGCGTGTTCATTGGTTGGTTGTTAAGCTCCAATTTCTTCCTAAATTGAGCAACCAAATTGATGCCGAACATCGCGGCTTGCGTGCTCCCGACACTGGAGATGTCCAACACATCCCAAGCTCGGAATACCCAATTGGCTTTGGCGCTTTCGCAAGCGATACGCGATGGGCGCCTGCCTCCCGGCTCTAGGCTGCCTCCGACGCGGGATGCCGCAAGTCAGCTTGGACTGGGTCGCAACACGGTGGTGGACGCTTACGCCGACCTCACGGCGGAGGGATTGCTCGAAAGCCGTGGACGGCTCGGCACCTTTGTGGCGCGGCAAGCCAAGGCTGTCCTGCAGCCAGCAACCTCGCTTCCTCGCATCGTGCGACGCTTGCCCTCAACGTCCACCACGCCCGGTGCGGTATCGCAGGACTGGCGATTGGGTCAGAGCGGCACTCAACTGCTCCCCTTGGATGTGTGGCGTGCAGCGTGCCGCGAGGCCGGGCGGAATCTTCCGCCGTCGGGCTATGGGGATCCCCAAGGGCTGTTCACACTGCGTGAAGCGATCGCTGCATGGCTGCGCAGGCACCGCGGTACGCGATACGAAGCGGCGCAGATCGTGATCACTCAGGGCACTGGAAGCGCGGTGGAGTTGCTTGCGCGGACGCTCGTGCGGCCAGGAGACCTTTGCGCCGTGGAAAGCCCCGGCTATTCGCGTGCGCTGGACGCGTTTGAGTTAGCGGGCGGCACCATCGTGCGCGTGCCTATCGACGAGCAAGGCGCGATCGTCAAGGAGGCTTTCGCGAACACCGCTCCCAGCGTTTTTCATCTGACGCCCGCGAATCAATACCCGCTGGGCGGGCGCCTTTCAGGGTTGCGCCGCGCGGAGCTTGCAGCTCTTGCTTCGAAGGCGGGAACGCTTGTCATCGAGAACGAGTACGACCACGAATTCATCTACGAAGGACAGAACCACGCTCCGCTGGCCGCGACCCTTGCTGGTCAAACCGTTTTGGTCAGCACGTTCGCCAAATCCATCAGCCCAGCATTGAGGATCGGATTCATCGCCGCCCCACAGCGCGTGGCAGATGCGCTGGCGTCATCTATCGCCGCACAAGGCTTGCACGCGAGCTGGCCCGTGCAGGCGTCGCTGCAGTGGATGCTGGCCTCTGGAGAGCTTCAACGGCATCTGCGCCGCGTCAGGCGTCACCACGCCACCCAACGTGATCGTCTACTTGCTGCCATTCGCCAAGCATGTCCTGAACTGCAAGTGCGCGGCACTGAGGGCGGACTGCATTTCTTATTGACGCTCGGGCGTAAGGAGTTGGATCGGAAGCTAGCCAAGGAGCTGAAAGCGCGAGGGGTCGTGCTGCAGACAGTCACCGACTTCGGCGGCGAAACCGACGAGGTCCTGATGGGCTATGGCCATATGGAAAGGACGGAGACTCAAGCGGCAGCCGATCTGCTTCGCGGTGCGTGCGCGGCCATCTGACGATAGTTGCCGAGCATTCGAACAAATCAACCTCCCATGGGTTCGGCTGGTCAGAGGAACTCATCGCATCGGTGCGAACCACCACAGGATCTAGCGCCGCCAAGCGGCGCTGTTGATGTGAATCTCCGGCACGTGGTCGGCGCGATGTCGCCGGGGATAAGCTTGGCTTCGTCGGGACGATCCGCCATTGCGGCTCCTGACTCGTTAAGCGACTCAGTATGCGAACCAGGTTGGTGCTTAAGCGGCCCGGTCCACGTACGGGTTCGTCGGCCGATGGCGGGATCTGAATCCCAGCTTCCGCCCGGCGTCATGCGCAGTGAACTCGGCGAAGCCGAGGAGATGAAGGAGCTCGCGGCTGGCTTCGGAATGGCGATGCTGACTGGCGTGCTGTGCATCTACATGGTCCTGGTGCTGCTGTTCAAGGACTTCGTGCAACCGGGAACGGTCCTGGCGGCTCTGGTGCTTTCCGTACCAGGAGCGATGCTCGCGCTATGGGTCACCGGCTCCGCGCTGTCAATGCCTTCCATGATCGGCCTGATCATGTTAATGGGGATCGCGACGAAGAACTCGATCCTGCTCGTGGACTACATCATCCTTGCACGACGTGACCGCGGCATGGATCGCACGGAGGCCATTCTCGATGCCTGCCGCAAGCGCTCGCACCCCATCGTCATGACCACGATGGCCATGGGCGGCGGCATGATTCCGGTGGTCTTGGGGTTGGGGGGTGATCCGAGCTTTCGCGTTCCCATGGCCGTCGTCGTCATCGGCGGGTTGATGACCTCGACCTTCCTGAGCCTGCTCGTGATCCCGGCCGTCTATAGCTTCGTGGACGATGGCGTTCAATGGTTGCGGCAGCGCTTCACGCCCCGCTCAAAGGCGCTCGATCCGTTGGGGCAGGCTTCGCCATGAGAGCTCACGCTGCGGCCACTCCGCCGACAGGCCGCAAAGCGCAGGCAGATCGCACCCAATGCGCTGCCCGGATTTTCGCTGTCACTGTGGAGAACTTCCCCGCGGTGGTTTGCCCATCTGTCGAGCCTGACCACGATCGGAGACCAATCTCGCAGGGTTATGCAACAACGCCCCCATCGGCCCCAGGTTCGGGTGTGACTGCCGTCACACCCTTTCGCACTCAGTCCCCGTGCGTGAACGCGATGCGCATCGTGTGCGCGGCATCGCCCTGTTCGCGCGTGTACGTCCATTGCTGCCGCTCGCAGAAGCGAGCAACGATCTGCAAGCCGTAGCCGGTTGACGACGGCACATCGCGATCGACATCGTTGAAGATCTCCAGCACACCGTGCCGCAGCGATATCCGGATGTGTGTCGCGGCATAGGCCACCGCATTGCGCAGCAGGTTGTCGACCAGCACGGCGAGCAGCTCGGGTGGCGCCGACACGGTCGCATCGCCGTCCCCGTCGAGCGCCACCGTCAGCCGGCGTTGCCGGATCACCGGCGAGAGATACGCCAGCGCGCGCTCGACGTCCGCCTGCAGCCGCAGCTGCCGGCTCTGGAGCGTGCCTTCCGACGCCTCGCGGCCGAGCGCAAGAAAGGTCGCGACCAGGGCCTCCATCTCTTCCGCGCTCTGCGCCATGCGCGACAGGGCCCGCTCGCGCACCGCCGGATCGCTGGTCACGCGCAGCAGCGAAAGATTGTTCTTGAACACCGCCACCGGCGTGCGCAATTCATGGCTCGCGAAGCGCGTGAACTCGCGCTCGCGCTGCAGGAAGCCGCTGAGCCGGTCGACCAGGCCGGTAAAGCCGCGGCTCAGCGCACCGATCTCGTCCGCGCGCTGGATGCCCGAGAACACGGCAGGCCCTTCGCCGTGCGCATCGATTTCCTCCGTCAGCGTGACCAGCGGCTGCGCCAGCTTGCGCGCCAGCGCCTTGCCGGTGAATCCGCCCAGCGCCGTCACCGCGCCGCCGATCAGCAGCAGCGCGACGAGCAGGTACGGTTCGAGCTGGTCGATATCGAGCAGGCCGTCGCCGTCGACGATGACATAGAGCGCATCCTGGCCACCGTCCAGCGATGCGACGCCGACCATCGAGCCGTCGGCGTCGCCGTCCAGGCGCCGGTGGATGCCCGGCGCATAGTCGCGCGCCCAGGCCGGCAGGTCCGGCGACGCGCGCACGTAGAGGCGGGCTACATCCTCGGCCAAGGTCGGGCGGGCCGTGCCGTGCGACTCCCCGGTGAGGGCTTGCAGGCGCTCTAGGTTGTTCGCCCGCGGCAGGCCGGCCGCCGGCTGTTGCGCCAGATCCTTCATCGCCCACTCGAGGACCGCCCCCACGTAGCGCCGCAACAGAAATTCTTCGGTTGCTTGTGCGGCCACGTAGACCAGCAATCCGTAGAGCAGGCTCGTGGCCGCGGCGAAATGCACGAAAACGCGCGAGAGCCGGCGTTGAAAATGCAGATTACGGGACAAACCGCCACCCCTTGCCATGCACGGTTTCGATCAACGGCTTCTCGCCAGGTGCAGACAATGCGCTGCGCAGGCGATAGATGTGGGTGCGCAGCGGATCGCTGTCGGGGACGTCCTCACCCCATATTTCCTTCTCGAGCAAGCTGCGGTCCACCACGTCGGGCGCGCGCGCCACCAGGATCTTGAGCACCCGCAGCTGAAGCTCGTGCAGCTTGATGCGGCGTCCGTTGCGGGCGGCCGTGCCGGCGCCGTGGTCGATCACCAGGTCGCCGATCGTCTGCGTCGACACCTGCGGCCGCCGCCCGCGCGCGGTGAGCGCCTGGATGCGGCACAGCAGCTCTTCCATCTCGAAGGGCTTGACGAGGTAGTCGTCCCCGCCGCGCGCAAAGCCGGCCTTCTTGTCCTCCAGCGTGTCGCGCGCGGTCAGGAAGATGACGGGCGTGTCGTCGCGGTGGCCGCTGCGCAGTCGCTCGCACACCTGCAGGCCGTCGATGCCAGGCACCGCGACATCCAGGATGTAGGCATCGAAGGTCGCGGCCTGCGCGATGTCGAGGAAGGCCTGACCGTGAAAGGCCAGGTCGACCTCGCAGCCCTGTACCTCCAGGTAGTCGGACAGGGTGCCCGCCAGGGCCGGGTTGTCTTCCAGCAAAAGAACTCTCATGAAACACTTTCCTCGATGCGAATGCGCGATGTGCCCGGACTTTGCAATCAATCGCAGGCCGTGGCAACGCAGACCCGACCGCACGGGAATGGGCCTGCTGCGGCACCACGAGGTAGCTGAGCGGGGCTGGGCCGGTGTGGCTCGTGACTTCGGCCGGCGCGCGGCCCCCGTTGGAGGCCGGTGCCACGCCGCCGGGCCTGCAGCGGCCCGCCGTTCGGTCGTCGAACGCGGCATGTCGGGCCAGGACACCAGCAACATCGCCATCGCCGCATCGCGATTGGCCGCATCGCGATTCGCCGGATCGGCCAGCCAGCCGGCCGCGCGGCCATCACCTCGGACACGGTGCCCGTCGCGCCGAGGCCCTTGAACACACCCGGCGCAAAGGGAACCGGGGCGATCCCCGGGACCGCAGGTGCGGGTGCAGCGGCCGGTGCGGGGACCGACGCAGGCACGGTGGCAAGAACGAACGCCTGCGTGATGCCACCGCCGGGTCCGCACCCCACCAGCAGCGCCGCCGCCAGGATGCCGCCGCATGGCTTGAACAACGACGGCATGTCGATCAGAACCTGTAGAGGTAGCCGAGCTTGACGCTGCTGGTGCTGGAGCGGTCGACCAGCGGGCTGTTCTTGATGCCCTTGCCGAGCGAGGTGACGCTCACGTCGAGGAAAACGCTCTGCGCCTTCGGCACGATGTCGTAGGTCATGCGCAGGCCGAGCTCGGCCTGTGTGACGGCGCTGCCGGCGTAGGCCGACCGGTTGAACGTCGCTTCTTCGCGACGCACGCCGTAGTAGTAGTCCACATACTTCTTGTCGTACCGCACCACGCCAACGCGGGGCGTGAGGCTGAAGGCGCTGGTCACCGGGAAGTCGCGCTCGACGGACAGCCTCAGCGTCTGGCCCTTGCTTTGGCTCGAGGCACGCAGCCATTCGGCCGAGAAGGTCGCGACGTCGGTGCGCCAGAGCGCGGCCACGCCCAGCCAACCGGACGACTTTCTTTCCGCCATGCCCCGGAGGACCACGGCGTCCGTGGCCTTGTAGCCGTCCGAGACGCCATAGGCAGCGCGCAACCGCAGCGACAGTCCGTTGACGGCATAGAGCTTGAGGTCGGCGCGCGGGCCGGCGATGCTGAGCCAGTTGTTCTCGACCGCCAGGATCGGCAACGCGCCGGTGTCGTTGCCGAACTTGGCATACGGCTTGGTGTTGGCCATGAAGCCGAGACCGAGGCCGAACCGGGTTTCCGTCGGCCCTGTCTGGTCGCCCAGCAGGTCGGCCCATGCCGAGGGCAAGGCCATCAGTGATGCCAATGCAACCACGCCGTGGACGAGGCGCGGAACGGGCAGCAAGGCAACGGTGGAACTGAAAACGCTCATGAATACTCCGGTGGGTGAAAAAGAGGACGAGCCTCGTGGGATCGAATGCGGGCCCGTGGTTGCAGACCCATGTCCATGAGGCGGTCGGTGGCGGACACCCGATCGGCCAGGGCGTTCTCAACGTCCTGCGCGGCGGTGCGCACGCTGCTCTCGAGCACCGCGACCGTGTGCCGGTAGCGCGCTTGCGCAGCCGCCACGCCCGCCGCGCCTCGTCTGCCGTCGAACAGGGTGGCGGCGAGCGAAGGCGCCCCCGACCAGGTGCGCAACACCAAGGTCGCGCCGCCGCCCGGGCGCAGCCACTGCGTGCCCAGCAACGCGGCCAGATCGAGCCGCGGCAGGCGCTCGGCGCGCGCCACGCCGATCTCGTCCCAGAGCGCCGCGCGCTCGTGCCCGGCCGCCATGACCGTCGGATGCGACTGCAGCGCGCAGCCGATCAGTGCGAAGGTACTGGCGATGGGCAGGAGCCATCGGGTACGGGGAAGGTTCATGAGGTCAGGGCACGGCCTGGCAGTGGAAGGGGCCGCGATCGTAGGAAGCCTTGCGTGAAGCAAATATCAATGCGCAACGCCCCCGGGGCATCAGCGCGGCACGTTGATCTTTCGTTCACGACCGTCTGCCTAGCATCCCGGCCACCACCCCCGTCCCCCTCCAGCCCACGCCACGCCATGCCTCTTTCCCTCTTCATCGCCCGTCACCGCAAAGCCATCTCGCGGCTCTTCTGGCTGCTCGCACTGGTGGCGTTGCTCCTGAGCGAGCGCGTGTTCGCCGACCGGCTGATGGGCAACGTGCTGCTGACGATCGGCCTCATGCTGATCGGCTTCGCGATCGTCGGAAGGCTCTGGTGCGCGCTCTACATCGGCGGGCGCAAGAACGACGAACTGGTGAGCCAAGGGCCCTACTCGATGACCCGCAACCCGCAGTGTTTCTTTTCGCTGCTGGGCTTCCTGGGCCTGGGCCTGTCCACCCGCAGCGTGAGCTTCGCGCTGTCCGCCGTGCTGTTCTTCGCGGCGGTGTATCCCTGCGTGATCGCCAGCGAAGAAGCCTTTCTGCGCAACAAGTTCGGCGCCGCGTTCGAGGCGTACTGCGAACGCACGCCCCGCTTCTTTCCCTCGATCGTTCTCTACCGTGAACCCGACGCCTGCGAGGTGCGGCCGCGGTATTTCCACCGCACGGCCGGCGATGTCGTCTGGTTCGTGTGGCTCGTGGGCGTGGTCGCGCTGGCCGATGCGCTGGGCACCCGCCTGGTGACGCCGCTGTTCGTGGTCTTCTGAGACGTGCGCGGCGCAATGAGCATCCATCCTCCGTCCCTCGCCCCGACCGGACAGCACGCCGGCCTGCAGCTGAACATCATCGTCCCCCGCTACCTGCAAGAGCAGGCGCTGCATGCCATGCATGTGCGAATCCGCGCAGGGATGAAGGCGCTGCCACTGGCATCGGAGCGACGCCGCGCGCGTCGCACCACCTCGCTGCGCGGTCCCGCACGACAACGTCATGGCCTCGTGACGCGTCCCGTCGCAGCCGCAGTCCGGCGCTCCTTCCTCGTCGAAAGGTCTTGACCATGTCCAGTTCCCGCAGGTGCGCATGCCGCACCGGGTGCCTCCCTGCGCCCGTCTTTTCGTTCCCCCGTTCCGGAACAGCGCCATGGATGCGCTGAACCTCACGCTCTTCCACTGGCTCGCCGCCGGCAGCCGTCCCACGCCGTGGGTGCTCTCCATCGCCTCGGCCTTCGCGCTCTGGGCCAGTTGGCCGGGCGCACTCATCGTCGCGGTCGCGCTGTGGCGGCATCGCGTCGACCGCGCCTACCTGGGCATGGTTGCCGCCGCGGCGGCGCTCACGTCGCTGTTGTCGCACGCCATCGCCACGTCGCTCGATGTGCCCCGCCCCTTCGTGCTGGGGTTGGCGCCGGCCTATATCGCGCATTCCGCGCGCGGCTCGCTGCCGAGCACGCATGCGGCGGTGATGTTCATGGTTGCGTTTGGCTTCCTGCTGAGCCCCGGCCTGCGCAAGCTCGGCCTGCCGCTTCTGGCGCTGGCGGCCATCACCGGATGGGCTCGCGTGTATGTCGGGGTTCATTTCCCGCTCGACATCGCCGCGGGCCTGGTGCTCGGCGCCGCGGTGGCCGGCATCGCTGCCGTCGGTCGCTGGCTCTTTGGCCTTCTCACGCTGCGAGCGGACCCCGGTTCGCCCACGCATCAGGCGTCGCGTTCGCCATGGAGGCATTCATGATCTCGCCCACGAAGACCGAAGCCGCAGGCGTCGCGGCCGCCATGGCCATCGGGGACGTCGACGCCCCGGAGGCACCTTCGCAGGCACGTTCGCCATTGGAGCTGCTAACGCCTGGCATCTCCTGCGTCATTCCCTGCTTCAATGAAGGCGCCAACCTTCGGCACCTGCTGCCCCGCCTCGAGGAGATCCTCTGGGCCACCAAGCTGCGCTGGGAGATCATCGTGGTGGACGACGGCAGCACCGACGACACCGCGGAAGTCGCGCGCGCCTGGTGCGAGCTCTCGGGTTTTCGCTGCATCTCGCTGTCGCGCAACTTCGGCAAGGAAGCCGCGCTCACCGCGGGTCTCGCCGCCGCCACGGGCGACGCGGTGGTGCTGCTCGACGGCGACCTGCAGCACTCGCCCGATCTCATCCACAAGATGATCGCCCAATGGACGGCAGGCGCCGAAGTGGTGTACGCGGTGCGGGAGGAGCGCGGCGACGAAAGCCGCTTCAAGCAACTGGGCAGCAAGCTCTTTTATCGCCTCCTCGACACCTCGGACCGCTTTGCCGTTCCCAAGGACGCTGGCGACTTCCGCCTGATGGACCGCAAGGTGGTCGATGCGCTCATGAGCCTGCCCGAGCGCAGCCGCTTCATGAAGGGCCTGTATGCCTGGGTCGGCTTTCGCGCGGTGGCGATGCCGTACACGCCTGCGCCACGCGCGCAGGGCTCGAGCACCTTCAACGCACGGCGCCTGGTGCGCCTGGCCATCGACGGCCTCACGGCCTTCACCACCTGGCCACTGCGCTTGGTCAGCGTGGTCGGGTTGCTGTTCTCCTTGTCCGCCTTCTGCTACGGCCTCTACGTGAGCATCGACTACCTGCTGTTCGGCAACCCGGTCTCCGGCTGGACGACCATCGTCGTAAGCCTGATGTTCTTCATCGGCGTGCAGATGATCTCCACCGGCATCGTCGGCGAGTACATCGCGCGCATCTACGAGGAGGTCAAGGGCCGGCCGCTGTACGTCGTGAGCCACGAGCACGGGAGTGGCCTGCGCGCCGGCAAGCCATGAAGCGCGCCAGTTCCGCGGATCGGATGTCACCCCGGCCGCTGTGGCTCTTCCTCGCGCTCTTCGCATGGCTGCTGGCCACCGCGTGGGTGCGGCCCCTGATGGCACCCGACGAGGGCCGCTACGGCGGCGTTGCGCTGGCGATGCTGCGCTCCGGCGACTGGCTGGTGCCACGGCTGGACGGCCTGCCTTTCTTTCACAAGCCGCCGCTGTTCTACTGGATCGGCGCCGCTGCGATGTCGGTGACGGGGCCGGTGGAATGGGCGGCACGGTTGCCTTCGGTGCTGGGCGCAGTCGCGGGTGCAACGGCGCTGTACCTTTTCCTTCGTCGCTGGTCGGCGGCGCATGTCGCGCTGCTGTCCACCGTGGTGCTGGCGACCATGCCCTTTTTCTTCCTGGGCGCGCAGTTCGCCAACCTCGACATGCTGGTGGCCGGGTGCATCGCGTGCACGGTGCTGCTCGCGTCGGGCGCGGCATTGAGCAAGGAGCGCGAGGAACCATGGCGCATGCTGCTGGCGGGCGCCTATCTGTTCGCGGCCGCCGGTCTGCTGGCCAAGGGCCTCATCGGCCTGGTGTTGCCCGCGATGGTGATCGCGATCTGGTGCAGCGCGACACGCCGGCTGTCGCTGGCACTGCGGCTCGCGCTGTGGCTGCCCGGCTGGGCCGTGCTGCTCGCTGTGGCCGGGCCCTGGTTCCTTACCATGCAGATGAAGTACCCCGACTTCTTCGACTACTTCGTCATCAGACAGCATTTCCGGCGCTTTGCGTCGTCGGGCTTCAACAACGAGCAAGGCTTCTGGTTCTACCTGCCGGTGCTGGCGGGGCTCACGCTGCCGTGGTTCGGCTGGCTGCTGGTGCCGCGTGGCAAGGACGACGATGCGCGCTGCGAGAACAGCGACGTCGATCGGCTCATGTGGATCTGGCTCGTGGTGATCGTCGTGTTCTTCTCGATGCCGCGCTCCAAGCTCGTGGGCTACGTGCTGCCGGCGCTGCCGCCGCTCGCGTACCTGATCGCGCAGCGCGTGTTCGCCGGCCGCTCCCCCGATGCGCTGCGGACCCGGCTGCGCGCGACCGCGCTCGCGTCCGCCGCGGTGTGCGTGACCTGCGTGGCGGCCATGGCCATCTATTCCGTGCCGCCGGGCACACGGCTGCGACTGCCGACCGGCATGTCGATCGCGCCCGGAGAGCGGGTGCTCATGCTCGAGCGCTACTTCTACGAGATTCCCTTCTACTGGAACTTGCGCGAACCGGTGCTCGTGTCCGACGACTGGCAGGCCGCGGCCCGCGACACGCGCGACAACTGGCGCAAGGAATTCTCCGACGCGGGCCGCTTCGAGCCCGGGCGCACGGCTGCAACGTTGTTGGATCGAAGCAGGCTCGCCCCCTGGCTCTGTGTGCCGCGCGCCACCTGGATCGTCGCGCCGAACACTGCGCATCTGACGAATGCCTGGCTGGTTCGCGCCCGGTTGGTGGCGGTCAACGATGCCATCGCCGCATGGCGCTTCGCGGGGAGTGCCACCAGCGATCCCCATTGCCTGGGCTCCACGTCCGATGCAACGGCTTCCGGAGCCATCGGCAATGAGTGAGGCCACGGAGGTTGCGGCGACCGTCATGCAGGAAATCTGCATCTGCGCGGACGATTTCGGCCTGAGCGCCGGCGTCAATGCGGCAGTCGTCGATCTGGCCCGGCACGGCACGATTTCCGCCACCAGCGCCATGGTGCGCCGCGGCGCTTGGCTGAGCGGTGCGCGGACGCTGCGCTCGATCGCACCGGCACGGCTCGACGTCGGGCTGCACCTGGATCTCACGCGTCCGGCGAGCGTCGAGGGGCCTGAGCCCGGCCTCGCGCGCCTGCTCGCGCAGGCCTACACGCGAACGCTGTTCGCTGCGGGACTGCTGGCCGACATCCGCGACCAGCTGACACGCTTCGAGGACGCCATGGGACGCCAGCCCGCCTTCATCGACGGTCACCGGCATGTCCACCAATTCCCGGTGGTGCGCGAGTTGCTGCTCGAGGAAATTTCCAGGCGCTATTCGGCCTCGCTGCCCTGGCTTCGCAGCACCGCGCCGGGCGGCGCCTTGCGCAGGGAGGGCCTGAAGGCTCGGGTGATCCACGCGCTCGGTGGGCCAGCCCTGCAGAGAAGAGCGTGCGCTCGTGGCATTCCCCACAGCCGCGGACTGCTGGGCGTGTACGACTTCGGCGGCGATGCCGACGCCTACCGCGCGCGGCTGTATGGCTGGCTGCGCACCGCACGCACCGGCGATGTGCTGATGTGTCACCCCTCCGCGGCCTTGTTCGCAGACCCGCATGCGCATGCCCGAATGCGAGAGTACGCAGTGCTGCGCGCCATCGACTTCCCCTGGCACGGCGATGCCTGCCACGTTTGCCCAGTACCGCTGACGGAGTTGCTGCAGCGCGGTGCGCGTGTGCTGTGGCGGAGTCCGGGGCCGAGCCAAGCAGGCCGGCCCTGTGCGACCTCGATGAGACCGTCATTCATATCCATCCACTCTGCCCCGCATGCCTGCCCGTACTCATTGAAACCGAGTTCTCAATCCTTCATCGGGAACGAGACCAGAACCGTCTTTACCGCCAGTTCATCGTTGTAGTCCACCTTGACCTGCCGGCCATCCTTCATCCAGATATCCCAATAGACGTCGCCGTCTTCTTCCTCGGTTTCCTGTGGTTGCCCGAAAGCCGCGAGCGCCTCCTCCCGACTCCCGACCGAACCCGTGGCGAACGGAATGGATCCCAGGTATGCGGATACCTTTGGTGCTCCATTCGGGTAATAGAACACGCCACTCATCGCATACGGACCAGACCCCATCGGATCTCGATAGTTTCGAGAGAAGAATTCCTTTGGCGTGAATGCGAGCGCAACACCCAGATCATTCAGCTGGACGAAGTCGATCGTCAACTCCTTGAGCTTCTTCGAAGAAAGCGCATCGATGGAACCACCATTGACCTTGATCGCATCGATCACGTCATTGTCCGTATCGGTCATTCCAACCAGCGTAAACAGTCGATCTGCATTCATGCCTTACCTACCTTCTCCATGGTTCCGGGTCATCATCTTCTCGAGCCACTTGTACCAATCGTCATTCGTCATTCGTCATTCGTCATTCGTCATTCGTCATTCGTCATTCGTCATTCGTCATTGCGGACAGTGTCTTCGCGGCGTCACTGCTTGGCAAAACAGTTCCAACGACTCATTGCAACCTCGCTCGATTCGTTCGCCGCGCTTATTCATATTCTGTGGCTCCCAGACGAACCAGACGCTGACACCTCGGACCCGAAGAACCATCACCTTCTTCCAATTCGTACTCGAGCTCGCGGCGCAGCAGCTCGCGCGCCGGCGCCGATAACCGACGAAGCAGAGGCAAGCGGGACAGCAACGCGCGAACCTGGGCTGGCGTGAGCGTTTCCAGCAGCACCCTGGCTGCCGTACGCGCAACACTGGGGGCAGAGTCCGACAAGCTCCCGGTCAATACCGGCATCACACGCTTCGAGGTGAAGAAACTCAACGCCCACACGATGCGTCGGCGCACGTAAGGCTCACGTCTGTCCAAAGTGCGGATCAACGGCCCGATAGCTTCGCCATCGCCAATCGCAGCCAGTGCCAGCGCGGCGTTGGCGCAGCAATCGTCATCCTCGTTATCGAGCTGCGCTATCAATGGGGCGAGTGCACGGCGATCCGGTAGATCGATGAGCGCGTCCGTCACGTCCCTTGTCAGCTCGTTCTCACTCAGGAGTGGCAACAACAGCGGGACCGCGTCATCAGCGAGACCACGGTCGGCGAGTGCCTGCACCGCCAGCTTGCGAGCATGGAGGCCAGTCTTCCCAGGCGACTGCAATAGACGGAGCAATGCCGGAGGAATCGGCGCGCCCGCGTCGAACTCAAGTGCCTTGATCGCGGCATGGCGTATCTCGTCAACGGGGTCCTCCAGCAGCTCGGACACGAGCGACGACAAGCGCTCTGCAACGCCTTGGCCTGCAAGCGGCAATGCCTCCAGCGCCGCCACCCGGACATTTTCAGCGGGGTCGCGCAGCGCAGCATGCCAAAGCGGAAGCGAAGCAGCTCCAGGCTGCTCGTCGAACAAAGGGGCTAGCGAGCGGACGGCCCGCTCACGGACTTCCTCATCGGTATCCGCCAGCATCAACGAAACGAGTTCAAGCCGATGCGCCTCAGGCAGCGAGCGTGAATCGCCAAGCGCCAGTGCAGCGGCCAACCGGAGCCTCAAGTCCTCGGCGCGAGCGGCCGTTCGGAGCACATCCAATGCCTGGGTTGCGTCCAGGTAAGCCAGTGCATGGAGCGCATTCTCTCGAACTTCCAAGTCGGGATCGTGGTGGAAAACGCGGATCAATGCCTCGAAGATGGACGGGACGGGCAGGTCGAAGTCCTTGAGAGCGATCACGACGTTGCTGCGCACATCGGCATCCGTATCGCGCAGTGCGACCAACAGCGGTTCGATCGCAGCGGGGTCGCTGAAACGCAGACCTTGAGCGGCGGCGGCGCGCACGCAGGCATCCACGTCCCGCAGGCCCGCCGTCAACGCCTCGAATGCCGCCGTGCCGACGCCCCTGTCCTCCTCGTCGCCGAACCACCACATGGCTTGACATCTTGCGGCTGGAAAGGGATCGCAGGCGGCTTCGACGAACACCTTCGTCACTGCATCCCCTCTTGATCGAGAATCTGCCAAGCCAGATAAGGCGGCACTGCGCGTTTCTTCATCCCCGTCGGCCCACAAAGGCAACCAGGGGGCAAGTCGCCCGGCGATGTCAGTCGCTTGGTCGGCCTCTTTTTCCGCGGCCGCTATACGTGCTTGGTCCAGCATTCCATAGCTCATTTTTGTGGGGCTGGCGCAGCCGAGCGAATTTCTTCGCTGCCAACCAAGGTTCTCACGGTATTCGGTGGGGCCGAGAGAGATTTCGATCCGCTTCTGGTTGCATCCACGGATGCAGAAACCCACAGCTTCCATGAATTCCTCAACGGTGGCGCTCGTCAAGTTCCGAGGATAAAACAGTTCGGTCTGAGGTCGACCGAAGCGTCTTCAGGCCGCGTTGTCAGGCGAGCAGGCTTTGCAAGGCGTCGAGCGAGTGAGATTCGCGTCGCTCATTCTTGTTAGCCAGCCTGGCCAGCGGCGGTGGTCACCATGATCGGAGTCCGCCACGGGCCAGCCGGTGGTTCATCGCCGACCTCGCGAACAGAAAGGCGCAAAGCGCTGACAGCCCCAGACTGGTGCGCCGCCCTACTCCCTCAGCGTGAAAACCACCGAGAGGTACGACACCGGCCCGGAATGGATCACTTCGATGCCGTGCAGCGCCGTCGCATCGAACAGCAACGTGTCCCCTGCCCCCACCTCCACCGCCTTCGCGCCGTAGCGGTAGGTGACCGACCCTGACAAAAAGTACAGGAACTTGAGCCCCGGGTGCTGGAAGGTCACGTACGGCCCAGCCTCCGGCAGCAGCGTCACCAGGTAAGGCTCTACGAACAGGTTGCCCGACAGCGAGTGCCCCAGCAGCTCATACCGGTAGTCCGCCACGGCCCCGATGCGGTCGACCACGAGCCCCTGCCCTGCGCGCACATGGCAGAAGTCCGTGCGCCGAGCCTGGTCGCCGAAAAAGCGCGACACCGGCACATGCAGCCCCTGCGCGAGCCGTTCCAAGGTCTCCACCGAGGGTGAAACCAGCCCACGCTCGATCCGCGAGAGCATCGAGGCGGAGATCCCGGACGCCAACGCGAGTTGCCCGGCCGACAGTCCGGCCGCCATGCGCAGCGCCCTCAGCTGCGTGCCGATGCGCGACGCAGACGAACTCCGCACAGGCTGCGACGATTTTTTGGGACGCACGCGCGCGATCGATGCCGGCAACCTGAGCGGTCGGGCAGTGGGGAACGGAGAAGGAAGCCGAGAAGTTCGCATGAACGCAAGCTGTTCGCAGATGCAGACGGCTTGCCGATTGTGACTCAAACACGGCTGACTTAAAAGCAGCTCTCTCGAAGACTTGCTGCGTGGCTAACCCCAAGAATTCTTCGAAGCACCCCGCAGCGTCGGCGCGGGAAGTGCTCGCGCTGAATTTGATCCGGCAACGCGGATTGAAGGGATGGTCGCAGGAAGCGCTGGCCTTCGAGGCGGGATTGCATCGGACGTTTGTCGCTCACGTTGAGCGTCAAGCCCGCAACATTTCTCTCGACAACCTCGAGCGTCTCGCCTTGGCATTGGAGATCCGGCCCTACCAGTTGCTTGAGGAATGAGGCCCCCTTCGCACGCTGATCCGTACCGCAAGTCCTGAGAGAACCGCACCGGCTCGTTCGGGCCGTGCGCTGACGACAACAGGCAAATGGGACACCGCGAAACGGAATCCTCTACCGGGGACGCCGGCCTCTTTCAGCCGATCGGTGCTGCCAACCGATTGTCAAGAATGTGTGCAGCCATCATTGAGATTGAATGAAGACGGGCGACCTTTCGGGCCAACCGCCTCCATCATCTTCTTTGGCGAAGCGCCTTTTCGATCTTCTTGTCGGTCTTGTACTGCCCCAGCCCATACACAGCCCAGATCGTCGCCGGCAACCAGCCAATGATCGTGAGCTGGAGAATGAGGCAGATCACACCGGCAATCGGCCTGCCGATGGTGAAGAATGTCAGCCAGGGCAGGATCAGAGCAATCAGCAGGCGCACTTTTTCTCTCCTAGATCGTCGGACAGTCATTCAACCCGTTGGGATCTCAAGCCCCGTGCGACCAGCTTGACGCCGAGCCACGCGCCCATGACTTTCAAGCAGCGATGAAACCTGTTCGTCCGAACTCGAGACCAACGACCCGAAGCATGATCACACCACATTGATGAGAATCAATGTAGAGGTGGAGCCAACTTTGCGTCACTCGCGCAGCGTGGACACCACCGAGAGATACGACACCGGCCCCGAATGGATCACTTCGATGCCGTGCAGCGCCGTCGCATCGAACAGCAACGTGTCCCCTGCCCCTACCTCCACCGCCTTAGCGCCGTAGCGATAGGTGACTGACCCTGACAAAAAGTACAGGAACTTGAGCCCCGGATGCTGGAAGGTCACGTAGGGCCCCGCCTCCGGCAGCAGCGTGACCAAGTAGGATTCCACGAACAGGTTGCCCGACAGCAAGTGCCCCAGCAGCTCATACCGGTAGTCCGCCACGGCCCCGATGCGATCGATCACAAGCCCCTGCCCTGCCCGGACATGACAAGAGTCCGTGCGCCGGGACTGATCACCGAAGAAGCGAGACACCGGCACGTGCAAGCCTTGCGCAAGCCGCTCCAGAGTCTTCACCGAGGTGAGACCAGCCCGCGCTCGATGCGCGAGAGCATCGAGGCGGAGATCCCTGAACCCAAAGCCAACCGACCGGCAGACATCCCCGCCGCCATGCGCAGCGCCCTCACCTGAGCGCCGACGCGCGACACGGATGGGCTGCGTGCCACTGGAGTCGGCCGCCGCGGCCGTGCATGTGTCACTGCGGCCGGTAGGCGCAGTGGGCGAGCTACGTCGACAAGTGAATGCGCTCGAGAAGGAACTGCGTCGTGTCGCAAAAGGAGCGACCCGCTCCGCCGCGGTTTCTGTTTCGAACGACGAAGCCGCAGCAGGCGCGAAGCGCAGATTTAGCGCAACCAGACTGGCGGCGCACCGCGCAAAGCTTGGACTGTCCGCTGCGATCTACGGACAGTTGGTTGGCGTGTCCGGGCAGACGATCTACCACTGGGAGCAAGGAAAAGCGCGTCCTCGGGCAGCGCAACTCGAGAATCTTGCGTCGGTCCGAGATCTCGGTGCGCGTGAGATTGCGGAACGCCTCGCCACGCAATAGCGAAGACAATGCGATTCGAATCTGCGCGAGCCAATAGCTCCTAGGCAGATTCACATTTATTGACACGAGATCCTCGTTCATTCGCATTTATCGAACATTGCTTACAGCGGCATAGGCACGGGTGCTGCGCCGATACGCTTCGCGGCAAAGCCCCGAATGTGTTGAGAGCGCCGGCACCGTAAGCGAACTCGAATAGCCCGACAGCTTCTGCCAGGTTGGTTGCGTTCCGATATCGATCCAACCCAAGCTTCAGCCGGCCGTCAGGCCTCGGCGTCAGACGCCCCCTAGGCTTCACTCGGAAGCTGGGCCAGCGCGGCCCGCAACGCCGGCAACTGCGGCTCGAACGCCTTCTCCAAGCGCTGCATATGCTCCACCAGCCACCTGATCATTTCAGGCCAAGCCTCTCGATTGTGGCCATCGAAGTCCTTCGAGAAGTCGATCGCGGATGCTTTCTTGTCGTCCATTCGACGCCAATTGAGTTCCGCACCGAAGGTCGAATTCAACGAATCACGCTGCTTGTACAGCAGATCGAAAAGAGCCTTGTTTTGCTCCTTCAAATCCCGAGCGATGCCGAACTCCACGCGAACCTCGTTCTTCGTGAAAATCATACCGTAGTGCACGTTGTGCAACCCGCAACGGGCATATAGCCAGTTGTCCTTCATCGGGCTCACATTCAGGTATCGCTGCACGCCTGCATCTTTCAACGCCTCCAGCATCTGATGCCAGAACTCGATTCTGAACTGCGACCGCGTGGCGTTCCCCCGCTCCGCGTCCTGTTCTTCGACCTCTTTTTGAGAAATGCCGATCATCAGCTCTTCAGCCTCGGGCAGCGGGATGACCTGCTCAATGGTGAGGAACAAATCGTTGCCGTCCTGGAAAGGAGTGGCCTTGAAGCATTTCAGAAAAATCCGGTGCTTCAGAAGCCAAAGCACCGTGGAAGTAACTTCCTTGCGAAACTGGGCGGCGACCATGATGATTCGCTGGTCGTTGCCGAGATTCAGTACCACCTCCTCGAAGGTTTCCTCTTGGAGGAACTCGCATATGAGCGCCTTGGCGTCTTGGCCGGGCTTCTCCTTGTCGAGATACTTTTGATAAATCTCGGCAATGCTGGTTTTCGATAGCGTCGAGCAGTAAGAGGCGTATTTGAGCGACTGCCACACGACATCCTTGCCTGAGTCATCGAGCTTGTTCTCGATGATGACCAGCGCACCTTTCTTGTCGATTGCCAAGAGGTCAAGTCGCTCTTTCGTCTCATCGAAACCATTGAACTCCTTGGCGCAAATCAGCAACTCCTCGCCCAGAGCATCGGCTTGGTTTGCGAGCCATTCCTGAAGGTGATACCGCTCGCTCATCTTCAAGTCACTGAAGCTGACATTCTTGACCTTTGTGATCCGGTTAGAGACTTGGTTGATTCGGTACATGGCTAGCGTTGTCATCGATGGACAGAGGGTGCGGAGGCGCTCACCAAGCGCCAAGCCCTCCCGAGGGATGGTGGCTACTCTTCAATCTCTGCTGTTCCTCAGATTCATGTCTTCCTCCGCCCATGTAAGGCGCAGTCAGCATACCGGGAACGGGGGACAGGCGCACGGCCCGGACGACGACACGGGCAGGCCGGCCGCGTTGCCCGGGCTCGGGCCGGGACATCTCGGCCATGGAGAGCTTCTTCGATTCACTGAAGAACAAGCCGCTGCAAGCTCTGCCGACCAGGAAACAGGCATGTCGACGTGTTCGACTATCTCGCAGTTTAGGACGGCGCCCACGATACCGGCAGCAGCCCACCGCTCTCTAAGTTTCCGAACCTTTAAGTACCTGGTCCGAAGACCCCGCGCATGGTAATGCCGATGGCTCGTCGGATACCTATAGCCCCCGATGCCCTGTCGAGAAAGCAACTACCTACTTGGCGCCACTCCTCAATATAGCCTTCGCAAAAGGTTTTCGGGTCGAAGCCGGATAGTTGGATCTCATCTGCGGCCTCCCTCGCCATTTGATGCAGCTCGTGGACGGCCCAAGAATTGTCGAGCGCAGCTTTAACGACTCGAATCAATTGAGAAGCGTCGTCGGGATCTTTGGTCGCCGCCTTCCATATAAAACTCACATCTTCAATCACTGCCAGTGCCATCTCACAAAGGCGTTGAGAGGCGAGCTCCATGCCTTCAGTTCCAGTGCTGAATTCTTTAAGCCAAGTCTGCGCCGCCTCGCGTTTTCTGTCATTGTTCTTACTCGGTGGCAGATTGTGAACCTTATAAGTCCTTAGGTTGCTGATTGTTCTGGTTCCTGCGTCATAACGATTGGTGCGCTCGGGCACGCCCTGCTTCATAAGGGCCTTACATTCCTTCAGGACGTCCGCAGCAGCTTCGTAGAAGAACCCATAGCACCATACAACCAATCGAATAAGGTGCAGTTCATCGGGAGGCGGTTGCGGCGTCTCAAGAGTCATTGGCTTGATTGCATCTCGGCCAAGGTCTCGGTTTATTAGATCGGTCAGCGCCGTAGCTGCAGCTTCCACTTGACCGAAGTTCATCGGATCCCCCTCCGCACTCCGCCTGGGGGATCCGCTAGTGGTCCTCGGTAGTTGAACGCAATAGCAAAGTTAGCAACGGTTCGGCCGACAGCAACATCTGCGTGAGGGAAGTACTCGGCAATGAAGTCGATGGCCATTCCTAGTCCATCTACTCGCACTGAGTAGCGCCCGGGGCCGATCTGCCGTTCGACTACGCCTCGGTGCATGATTGGCAGGCCTTGACCATCTGTAAGAACGTGACGAACGGAAACTCGTTGAGAGTCGGCAAACTGAGTGTCGAATTCCAACTCGTTCCACATAGTGGTACTGGCCGTTTGATTCCCCTCAAGCCAAGTCGTAAGCGCACGGAGATAGCGGTACTTGGTTGCCAGCGTATCCTCACCGAGGGCCGCCATGTCCTCAACCAGCGTATGCACGACCTTCTGCGTCGAATCGACGTTGGGAAACGGCTGCCGGAGGCCGCGCATTAACCACTTCCGGGTGCGAACCACCCACTCCATGTCGAGCAGTAGCCGGAGACAGCGTTCGTCTTGACATACCTTGACATAGTGCTCCCGCAAGTAGGCAACGCAATCCTGAGCGCTGGCAACATCTCTAGCGGTCGGCTCTGCCTGGCCCTTCGTGTCAGGAGCAAGATTGCGTGCACGCATGAAGTAACCGGCAGTCGACCCCGCCTTATCGAGGCGGCCAAAAGCATCATCGGAAATCGTGGCATCTCTCATAGCTTCTCCGGCCCCTAAACGGCGCGTCTGAAACTTTGCTTTCTGCACGTCGTCGTACATGGTGTCGTCGACGGAATCGATAGACGACTTGAGGTCGGCAGCAATTTCAAGCCTCTGCGTCTCCGTCAACGATTTTCCGTGTCGAAGAATGCCGGTCGGCATCCATAGCGACACATCGATTGAGAACGACGAGTCCCTTCTCGCTCGGGCAAGGGCGGCTGCATCATGTGCGGCCTTGTAGGCGGCATACGCTTCATTACTCCGACCGTGCTGAACCAAATCAGTTGCGACGAAACCGTACGTTGCGGCCCGCTCATTCCAGAGGTTGTCTTTCGTTTGCCGCGAAGCAAAGATGCCATAGCCCCCGTTCCCTTCGATTTGGTGGAGGGCCTCTTCAACCGCCAAAACAGCCTCATTGAGAAGTTCAGCTTTTTGCGATTGCCCGATGGTCTTGTGAATGCGTAAGTAGTGTCGACGCAGTACCGATTCTTGCAACATAAGACGGGCGTTTGGCACAGCTGTTGTCGCACGAAGGTTTGTGAGTGCACGCGCAATGGATGCGTAGCTATTGTTGTAACGCCCCCCTTCCGGACCGTCGGGTCCTACTGCGTGTACCAACTCAACGATATATGCGGTCTCGCCATTCGGCTCTGGGCCAGCTCGTGTCGCTGCTCCTATCAAGCGAATGATGGCCTCGGCTTCACGCTCGGCGCTACCAAAACGAGCTTCGCAGATCAGGCGCGCTTCGATTTGCAGGCGTGCCTCGACCAGAATATCGGTTTGCTCCTCATCGGCATAAATCCAGCGAAAGAGGTCCTGACTTCGGATTAGGCCGAGTAGCGTATCGAAGTTGTAGGCGTCACTGCCCCCCTGATGAGCCCCCATTGCGCGCAGGACAATACTTAGCGGAGCTGCCTTAAATAGACGGCTGCTAACCATTACCAAATCGATAGCCCTGGCTTCGGGCGAATCATGGATGTCATCGAGCGAAGTTGGGAGGAGCGTTGATTGCCCGATGGGATAGCCAGCCGCAATAAGGGCTCGGGCAATTGCCCCATCTGTGACGGATTTGAACTGGGCAGCTTTCGTATTCAGAGCTACTCGGGTACTGTCAACTTCTTTCCCAAGACCTTCAGAAAGGCGTGCACGACTATGAGGAAGAAGTCGATAAAAGCCAGCTAGAACGTACTGATTGGATTTTTCCTTCTTGATCGCCTTGACTAAGGCCGGCATAAAACGGTCGGCCAGATCAACAAGGTGTACCTGTTCATCCTTGTCCAACAACGCCTTGGCTTCGACGAAGCGGTTTGCAGCTGCTAATTTGAGATCAATGCGATACGAAGACCCGACGACAACCACTCGGTGCCCAACGCTTCGCAGTGCTCGTAGTAAGTCGTCGTATCGCGAAACCGGCGACATGGTGTCGACCAATAGCAAGGTGACGCCTTGCTGTTGATCCACGGTAGCGAGGAAATCACTCAAATCCGATGCTTGAGGTACTCGACGATTGACGAAAAGAACGGCATAACCGCGCTCCTTCGCTCGCACCGCCAAGCGAGCAAACGCAATGGTCTTGCCTACGCCCGATTGACCATGCAGGACAATTGCCGAGGCGCTGTGATGATGTTCCAACGCTTGATCGACTCGCTTGTGAAGCCCCTCCTCAAATGCACGCTCGATTGCGAATCCACGGCGGACCCCATCAGCGACGGAACGAAAGCTCGTCGACGTAGCATGGAACGCTTGGAACGCGGCATCCGTCTCGATCTCAGAAAGAGGCTCCAACATGCCAGTCCATGAGTCATCGATAAGACTCGCGGATGCCTGCGTCACGAGGCGCAGGTTAGGGGTCGTCTTGACGATCCGGCCACCTTTCAGTGTGACCACCTCGGGATCGTCCCAGCGCGAAGTTTCGGGCACGTCCATGTTCTGGACCAGCTCGTTGACAATTGCGCCTAGCACCTTGGGGTCGCGAACGACAACTCGCCTCTGGACGAGCTCGTCGTACGCCACTTGGTCGTCATCCGAGAAACTCGGTTCCGGCCCGCACCAAAGTACACCTTCGATCGGTGCCCCGCTGATTGCTGCGAGAAGATCGTCAGCCCTCAGCCAATCAAATTTGGGATCGTACCCATCTATGACGATCAGACCCAAGGGTGTCGCGGTCTCCTGCAACCGCCGCAACATGGCGCTGGCGTGCTGCATGCGGCGGACTGCCAGGGCTTGCCGAGTGACGGGCGGCATGAGTGCAGCCACGCGCTGACCTGCTTGGCCGAAGAGATAGTAGAAGGGTGGGCGCCGCTTATTGCGTAGGGTTCGCGGCGCGGGCTCACCCTGCAAGACAATTTCGGGCTCTCGCCCATCGCCTGCAACGCAATTTGCAAGGCCGTTATCAATGGATGTCGCGAAAATTGCGCACCAAGGCGCTCGCGCGGCCTCAACCGTTACTTGAGACGCGGGACGGTGACTGAATCGGTCCGCTAACCAAAGATAGAAATCATCTTGGAGCGGCTCGCTGTTGAGGAGCGACTTCCACGAAGACCCCAGTCGCGAAGCGTGATGCAGAGCGCGCTCTAGAACCGGGTCTGGAGACGATTCAGACCATCCTGCAGCTTGCCCCCAGATCGCCACGAGCGGAGTCCCATCCACCCAGTGCTGCCGCAGGAGTTCGTGTCCTTTGGCTGAGTTCCGTAATTCATGCGCAGGCAGCGACATCGGACGATCTCCTTTTAATCTCTCCGTATTCTCCCCGTTCCGAGACGCCGTCCACTTTTCCTGTGAGCGCGAAGGGCCCTCTGCTTCGGAAGCGCCCCTAGAATGCGCGCTCCATGCGTGAGACCGCGGTGGCCCACATGCCATCCAAAGGCTGGCTCGGCGGGAAATGTCTGAGGTCCGGACGGGAGTGGGTGAGGCTCGATTACAGCAGTGCGGGTCGTTGCCCTTCCGACAGGTCAGGAATTTCCGAGTCGGGAGGAACTTCTGGCTCCGGATATTGCTGCTACTTGGCGGGAGAAATTGATCGCATTTCCGGCAGAATCGGGGCGAGACCTGAACCGGGTCGTGTCCGTTTCGTACGACGACGCACACGCGGTCCAGGCCACACAAGACAGAAAGCATACCTGGAAATTTGGCGCGCCAAGGGCCTCGAGACCCGCAAGAGCGAAACGCTCGTGGCGTCTTTGGCCGCCAGTTGCGCCACAAGGGGTCAACGTGACTGCGGGTCACGAGCCCAAGAATACTCTCGAATGACCACCCAAGACATCGTCGGCAAGCTCTGGAACCTGTGCAACGTCCTAAAGGATGACGGCGTCACCTACCATGAATACGTCACAGAACTGACCTATCTGCTGTTTTTGAAGATGGCCGAAGAGACTGGCCAGCATCGAAAACTTCCCAAAGGCTACCGCTGGGCCGATCTGACCGCCAGAAGTTCTGCTGAGCGTCTGGAGTTCTACAAGAAGGCGCTCATCCATCTCGGCAACCATGGTTCGGCTCTGGCAAAGGAAATTTTTGCCAATGCAAGCAGTTCCATTAAAAAGCCGGCAACCCTGTCAACGCTTGTCACCGAAATTGATCGGCTTGACTGGTACAGCGCACGCCAGGAAGGTCTTGGAGACCTCTACGAAGGCTTGCTCGAGAAAAATGCCAACGAGAAGAAGAGCGGCGCCGGACAATACTTCACCCCGCGCGTGCTGATCGACTGCATGGTGCGCGTAATGAAGCCCTCGTTGGATGACCGTATCCAGGACCCTGCAGCC
Organism: Variovorax sp. 160MFSha2.1; assembly: GCF_048305075.1. NCBI lineage: Bacteria > Pseudomonadati > Pseudomonadota > Betaproteobacteria > Burkholderiales > Comamonadaceae > Variovorax > Variovorax sp. 160MFSha2.1. The sequence continues at coordinate 47,675 of NZ_CP157625.1, read as the reverse complement.
GGCACTGGCGGCTTCCTAATTGCAGCGCACCACGAACTAAAGGCACAGCACGATTTCAATGCTCTGACCCCGCCGCAGCAACGTAAGCTGCGCAGTGCCACCTTTTTCGGGATGGAGCATGTGCAGGACACGCACCGCTTGGCGCTGATGAATCTGATGCTGCATGGCATCGACAGCAACTCGGGAAGCGGCCCCGGAAAGGGCGGCATCCACTATGGCGACACCTTAGGTCCCGACGGCGAAACATTGAGCAAAGCCGGGGCCACGCTGATCTTGACGAATCCGCCTTTCGGCAGCAAAAAAGGCGGGGGGCTTCCGAGCCGCACCGACCTTCCGTTTCCCACCAGCAACAAACAACTATGCTTCGTCCAGCACATCGTCGGAGCCTTGACACCCGGCGGTCGTGCGGCTGTGATCCTGCCTGACAATGTGCTGTTCGAAGGTAACGTAGGGGCCGAGATACGCCGTGACCTTATGGACAAGTGCAATCTGCATACCATTCTGCGGCTGCCCACTGGCATTTTTTACGCCCAAGGCGTAAAAACCAACGTGCTCTTCTTCACTCGTGGCACTACCGACAAAGGAAACACACGGCAGACTTGGCTCTACGACCTTCGAGCCGACCTACCGCAGTTCGGCAAGCGAACCGCGCTGACCCGTGAGCATTTTGCGGACTTCGAGACAGCCTTTGGTGACGATCCCCGTGGTGGAACGAAGGCGCTCTCCAAAAGGCGGGATCGTGGAGAACAAAGCCGCTGGCGCGCCTTTAGTCGCGAATGGATTGCCAAGCGCGGCGACAATCTCGACATCGCTTGGTTGAAAGATGAGAGCGCGGATGGAACGGAGAATTCGTCAGATCCAGCGGCGCTGGCGCGGGAAACGATCGAGCAACTGGAAGCAGCGCTCGACGAGCTGCGAAGTATCCTAGAAATTCTTGGCGAAGAAGTCGAGGAGTCGCAGGAATGAGCGACGTTGGCTTGCCTCGCGGCTGGGTGCAATGTCGGCTAGGAGATGTGATTGCCTACGGTAGTACCGACAAATTCGAACCTGACGAAATCGCTCCTGACGCTTGGATTCTTGAACTCGAGGACATCGAGAAAGACACATCACGCCTCCTACACCGGAAGCTGTTTTCGGAAAGGCAGTCCAAGAGCACGAAGAACCAATTCCGCAAGGGTGATGTGCTTTACGGAAAGCTGAGACCCTACCTTTGCAAGGTCCTTAAAGCGGAGCAAGACGGCTACTGCACGACAGAGATCCTTCCGCTGCGCCCCCCCAAGGAGGTGGATGCCGGCTACCTGTTCCACTGGCTGAAGCATCCGACGTTCTTGAACTATGTGAATGCCATGAGTCACGGCATGAACATGCCACGGCTCGGAACGGATGCGGGCAAGGCAGCACCGTTTGTTCTTGCTCCTCTGTCGGAGCAAAAACGCATCGCAGGTAAGCTCGATGCACTGCTTTCCCGCTTGGATGCCAGCCGCAGACACCTAGACCGCGTACCTACTCTTTTGCGCCGATTCAGGGAGGCATTGTTCTCGGCCGCCGTGCGCGGCGTGCTGACTTCCGACTGGCGAAGCGAGGACGATCCGCAGCTTGCGGGCACAAGGCCGATATCTGGTAGGCCAGCCAAGACGATTGCGGAGACAACCCCGCAGAAATCACAATTGACCGAATGGCTCGATGAACTTCCAACGAGCTGGAAAGTCTTGCCAGCTTCGGACGTCGTGCGGCAAGGAGCGGATATTGTGTATGGCATCGTTCAGCCCGGGCCCAAACTACAGTCAGGCGTTCCATACATTCGTGGCATGGACATCGTCGATGGAAAAATCCTCGTCGACCAACTACTCCACACGAGCCCAGAGATCGCACAACGATACGGGCGCTCCGCGTTGCAAGGGGGAGACGTCCTACTCGGCATCATTCGGGCCACGAAAGTGGCCATCGTGCCTGAGTCGCTGACTGGAGCAAACATCACTCAGGGCACTGCGCGCTTCAGACCATCGGACCTGATTTGCACCGAATTTCTGGCAATAGCGCTCGAAGCCCCGGAGACCCAGCGCTGGCTTCACGCCCACTACCGGGGGATTGACATGCCAGGTCTGAATCTTGCCGATGTCCGCCGTGTCCCGATCCCCTTGCCGGCGCCCGAGGAGCAAGTTGAAATTGTCCGTCGCGTCGAAAGCCTCGTTGAGCTCGCCGATACCATCGAAGCAAAATACCACGCCATCCGTGCAAGGATCGATGGTCTGCAGCCAGTCTTACTTACTAGAGCGTTCCGTGGCGAACTCGTTCCGCAAGACCCTGATGATGAACCGGCAGCAGATCTTCTCGAACGTATTGCCCTGTCTAGGCAGAGCACCCCTGTCGCCCGAGGGCGCACAAAGTCTCAAGGGAGATCAGAATTGAGGCCGAAAGCCAAGAGTCTTGCAGACACCATTGCCGCAATGTCAAGCGACGATTTCACCTTTGACGAGCTTCGACAAGCGGCCAGCGGCGACTATGAGTCGATCAAGGACGAGCTATTCGCGGCACTTGCCGACACGAATTCTGGCGTGGCGCAGTTCTTCGACGCCGGCTCTGGCTCGATGAAGATAAGGCGGGTTAGCGAGTGAAGCTCCTGCGCGTCCGAATCCTGTCGGCAAGATCCTGCGGTGGCCTACTGGACGGCCTCGATGTGCGCTTACGCGACGCAACAACCAGCGACTCCACATTCGAGCCGCTGTGCCTGATCGGTCCGAATGGTGCAGGAAAATCCCAGTTCATCCAGGTCATCGCTGAGGCCTTCCAGGCCCTCCTGCATGCAACTGCGCCTGACGAGGAACGTGCGGAAGGCAATCCCGATCTACAGTTCGAAATCGAGTACCTGATCTTCGTACGCGACCAGGAGCGGCCGGTTCACGTCAGAGCTAGGCGGCTTGCCCAGGGACGCCGCAGACCGGCAGTCGAGATGGCCAGGAAGGATGCTGGCGAATGGATCACCTGTGAGCTCTCCGCCCCAGCGACGGCGGCGCTGCTCCCTGCAAAAGTGATTGGCTACACGTCCGGCGCAAACGAGACCCTGAGTCTGCCATTCCTCGTGTCTCGCAGCGGCTATGCAGACGAGGTTGGTCGTCACGCGTTGGACGAGGCGAAGCGAGGGAACAAGATACCCGATACACGCTTGATGCTGATCGACTATGGCACGCACCTCGAAGTGCTGGTGGCAAACCTACTGCTCGGTTCGGACGAACAGCGCGCCGCCTTGCTTGAAGATGCCCGGGTCCAGGATCTTCACTCCTTCAGATGTGTTGTTCAGCTCGCACACTCAGCCGCCCCAAAGGCTCCGCCAGCAAAGACCGGTGTGCGACGTCGCAAGGGAATTCAGCTGACCGATGAGCTTGAATGCTATCTGGACCAGTTGCAGCGCTGTGCCACGAGCTATAGCTATCAGGCTGAGACCGACACCTACACGTTCGACTTTCTGGTGGACGACGAAACCCGCAAGGCATTTGGCCACTTCTGGTCGACCGCCTTGGACTTGTATGAGGCGTTTCACAAGCTCGCCATGCTGAATGATCTGGCGATCCCCAAGACAACCCGAGACCGTTTCCGGCGCGAGGCGCAACAACGGAAGTTCGCCTCACGGTTGCCCGAGCCCCAGGACGAGGACAAGGTCTTCCGGTTCGAGCGTGTCGTCTTTGATGCTGCCAACGCTGGAGCCTCCGTCGATTACGTGTCGCTCTCTGATGGGGAGCATCAGATGGCGCAGCTCCTAGGGACCATGTGCATGGTCTCTTTTCAGAATGCTCTCTTCCTGCTGGACGAGCCGGAGTCTCACTTCAACCCGCGGTGGCGAGTAAAGCTGTTGTCGAAAGTTCTTGCGCTTCCCACTGCCGGCGGCAAGCGAGACGAAAAGAGCCAAGCTTCTATGCAGGATGGACTTCTGACAACGCATTCGCCATTCGTTGCTTCCGATATGCCGAGGGAGCGCGTTTTTATATTTAGCAAAGATGCCGGTACGGGAGCTATCCAGTATCGCCATCCAGATATTGAGACTTTCGGGACGACCTTCGACGCGATACTTGCCGAGTGCTTCGAGATCCGCCCACCAATCTCCGAAGTTCCCATGGCAATAATCGAAGAGCTGAAGTCATCCGATGACCCCGATAAGATTCAGAAAGGCATGAACGAGTTGGGCGACTCGGTTGAGAAGATCATGCTGGCTGATCGGGTCCGACAACTCAAGCGTCGATCCGTTCCCTAGCATGCTGTTTCCATACCCCGCCGCGGCCACAGCAGACAACTGGCTGCACGACGTTGTCCTCGCGGCCGTAAAAGCTGTTCACAAGCTCGTCGACGACGGTGAACCGATGCCGGAATGGCCCAACATCCTTATGGTCGATTACCGCGACAAGCTTTTGGGCCGAAGCGGTCTCGCCGAGCGATTCATCACCTACGAGCAAGCCGTTAGGGCCCTCGATCCTGCAGGGCGTCAACTGCTGTTCAACGCGATCGATGCACAGAACAAGATTTCAGCGTTGCTTGCCGGACAGTGTGACTGTGCGGAGCTTGCTGAATTGCCGGCGGGCACACGAGAACCGGCGAAGGCGCTCTTTACCTTTGCCTTCGAACTCCTGACCTCGTTCGAGATTCGACAGCGGCAATACGAACTGCTGTGCAAAGTGATCCCGGCAAGAATTTGTCCCTTTTGTGGTTGCGAGGGCCTGGATGCACCCGGAGCACCTCAGGAAGATCTCGACCACTACATACCAAGATCGAAATATCCGTTTGCGGCAGCGAACCTGCGCAATCTTGCACCCATGGGCGGACGCTGCAATTCTGCCTATAAGAAAACCCAGGACCCTCTGCGCCGAGCGACAGGCGAGCGCCGGCTAGCAATCGATCCATTCGATACGCAAGGCATCAGCGTCTCCCTAGACAACAGCATTGTTGACGAAGAAACCGCTGGACCGATCATCTCGGCATGGGTTATCGACCTGCTGCCCTCAGGCGAGGCGGTGGATACTTGGAACGAGATATTCCATATCAGGGAACGCTGGACCCGCGACGTACTGGATGAGAGAACTTTCATGCAGTGGCTGGGTGACTTCCGCAACTACTGCATGACGGCTGCACTCCAGTTCACTGGTGACAATGATGTCATGGATGCCGTGCAACGTTACGAGCAGTATCTGACGGGACAGGGATTCCGGGATCGGGCTTTTCTAAAGGCCGCTGTATTCAGGTTTCTGGTTCGCCGGTGTGCCGCTGGCTGCCAAAGGCTACTGCCGATACTGCGGGACCTGACTGGCAGTCCACCTCCGCCAGCGCTGATGCAAGACCCGTATTGAAGACGCCGCATTCACCCGCTTCACCCCGACACGCAAAAAGCAAAGCCAGTTCTCCGGGCCTGTAAAGCCACGAGATGGGAAGGATGGCGGGCGTTCAGGGATCGATCCCGCTGACGAACCTGACATTGGCAGAGCTGGAAAAAGCGACGCAACTGCTCAAGCAAGAGTGGCAGAAGTCGAAGGACGAAGCTGCGACCGGCAAAAAACGTAGCAAATCTGGGTCCGGCACCACTAGCGGCAAGGTCTGACCCAGACCGCGTCAGTTTGCAGGAAGCAGTGAACGCCGCGCTTGACGAACTACCGCTCTTGGTAGGCCAAGACATCGCGTTGGTAGACATCGACATCTCGACCTACTCACAAGCCAAGCTCAACGCGTTGGCGAGACAATTGGACGAGAGGCCGAGAAAGACCCTTGGCTTCCACACGCCGGCTGAGATGTTCAGCCAGACCGTTGCATCGACCGGTTGAATCCGCCAGCGTTTGCGGACCTTCAACTCCCACAGGCGTACGTGCGTAAAGAAGCACTAACTGGTCGTACAAGGATAAGCGGCCATTCTCCTGCGTCGAAGACATCCTGGACGGGGACCTGCGGAAACCATCCCGGACTTCGCGATCAACCCTGAGGCATCTGATAGTAGGCCTCGTCCCAGGCAGCGTCTTCTAGGCTGTGCGATCTCAGCTCGAACTCTGCAGGGTCTTCTCGGTAGGTTCGAAAAGGAACAGGGCGAGCTTGGCCGAGTTCTGTCCCGACGGCCACTCTGCTCCAGTCCGCTTGAACCCTTTTCCTTCGAGCGTGGCGTGCATCCACGGGTTATTTACCCTAGAAGTTGCGAACATTCCACGACCAGGGGCGTGCAGAACGAGCGCCTCGCACAGCATTTTGGACTTCCCGCCACGTATGCCCGGACACACGTAAACCCAGCCAAGCTCGAACGGATACCGATCAGCGGGGATGCTGGTCAGCGCCCCTTTCATCACCTTCGCGCGGTAGCCCACGCTCGGCTCTTTCAATCCCGCGACGCCCAGGATTGCGCTCTCGTCCAACAGAAACGCGAGAGCGACAGCGCACCTGATGCGCCCAGCCAACCCTATGGGGTCGACCTCACCGCCCTCTAAGACGAGCGCTTCGAACTGGACGAGCTCTTGCGGCGAACACTCGTTTGGCGATTTGGCTTTGACGTCCATGATGTCCGCCCTTCATTGAGCACGGTTCTCCGAAGCTGATCCGCCGATTTCTTAGACGACGATCAGGGAAGCAGCGCATTGAATGCGGTGAAGACCTTCTCGGCCTTGTCGAGCGTCGCCTTGACGGACTCAGCGTCGCAGTGGATAAGCTCGGGGTGCTTGAGCAGCCATTCGGCCGCACGCCAGTGCCCGAACTCGGGTACTTCCGGGGGCATCAGCTTGAACAACGCCTCGGCCTGCTTAACGATGCGCGGCGTCGTCTTGTCCGCCTCGCGCAGCTTCTCGATCGTCACGGTGTGCGACGACGGCACTTTGTATGCGGCATTGAGGATCTCGATGTAAAGAGCCGGATCGAGCAAATCCTCGACGTCTGCCTCGGACTGACCGGCGAAGTCGGCGGCGGTGAAGAAATGCCCTGCCTTGAGGATCTCCTCGCGTTTGAGCTTCTCGATCTTGTTCGCATCCCCCTTGCCGATGTCGGAGAGGACGGCCAAGTTCATCTTGTTGCCGCCAAAGAGGCGCACGAACGGCGCGATCTTGTCGATGCCGCCGGAGGGGCAGACGACCCAGCGCTTGTCCATACCGGCTCGGCCCCATCGCTTCAAGCCCTCGGAGAGCGCGTTGAGATAGACGATGTCACTGGGGCCCTCCACGAGCCAAGTGTTCTCGCCGATGAAGAGCGACTGCGTGATCTCATAACCCAGAGCGCCTTGCAGCGGGAAGAGCGTGTCGTCGTCGACTTGCAGCACGTCGGAGCGCACCTTAGTGCCCTTCACCACGGGCCGCGGGCCGCCTCGTTCGATGACGTCCTCGACGATGCGCACGTCCGCCAAACGGCTCGTGGGCACCATGAAAGGAGAGTGAGTGGTGAAGATCACCTGGTGGTCCGGCAGCAGGCGCTCCTCGATGTATTTGAGGAGGTCGGCCTGCGCTTTGCCGTGCAGCGTTAGGCCCGGCTCATCGAGCAAGAGCACTGCGCTTCCTTGGGTCTTTTTCAGCTGCTTGAACTGCGCCAGAAACGAGAAGAACCAGACGAAGCCGGCACTGCGTTCCGAGAGCGCGATCTTAGCCTTGTGATTGGTGTTTCGGATCTGAATCGAGGCGACCGTACCGGTGTTGAACGGCGGCGAGTCGCCCGGCTTGCCCGCGTCGAAGTCGATGGTAACTTCGAGCGCGTTGTTCTGCGACCAAAACTGGAAGATCTCCTCGGTGATCTCGTTACCGGCCGCTTCGAGCCGCGCCTTCAATGCTGTGCGCTTGTCTACGGAGACGAGCTCGTCGATGTCGGTCCCCGCGTAGGCCAAGAAGTCCAAGAAGATTTTGTCGCCGGTGTCGACCTTCTTCTGCGAGACGTCGCGCTGCAGCTGTTCCACCGACACCTCGCCCGACATGCGCTCGAAGTGCGAGGTGTAGAAGAAGCTGGGTATTCTCGGCGAGAGGATGTCGATCGCGCAGAGCGTGAAGTCCGATTCGCGGCACTTCTTGATGTCCTGCAGCAAGGCTTCCTGCTTCGGCGTGCGACTGGTCAAGCCCGACAACGCCTTGTCCGCGCCGCGGCCATTGGTCACGCCGTGCAGGATGTTGCGGTCCGTAGCGTCGAGCGCGTGAGCGCTCGTGAGGTGGTCCAGGCACTTGCCTTGGTCGATCCGCAGGGTCCAGATTCGCTTGTCCTTCTCGTAACCGAAGCCGAAGTGGACCTCGAATTCGTCGCCGAGGACCACTCCCGACCCGAAGCGGGCCTCGATCTTCGCGATGTCAACCGCGTCGAGCCTCCACCAAGTGCGGATCACCTCCGAGGTGCCGTCATCGTGGCGCTCGTCGAATCGGTTGAGGAAGCGGCGCGGGTAGTCCTCCGTCTTGTCGAACTCAAAATCGTCACTGGGGCGTAGGCCTCGCAGCGCGCTGAGCAGCGCCGTCTTGCCCGCCTCGTTCTTGCCGACGAGGCACGTGAGCTCTCCAATGTCGAACTCCCCGGAGTCTTCCACCGAGCGGTAGTTTTGAACCCGTGCCTTGATGAGCTTCATGTCGTTCCTTTCCGTCGCCGGTCCGCGCCGTCAGATCTTTGACAGATTATCCATGTCTGAAGGAAGAGCACTGGATGGGCAGACAGCGTACCCGCCGCGAGATTCCACGTGACGCGCTCCGCCGCTCTACAAACCTCCATTCAAACGACCGGAAACTTGCGACGCGTCAGGAACCTAAGCCGAAGATTGATCCGCACATCGGGGCATTCGACAAGGATGGGCGCAATCCGGGCGGCCAATCGCCCTGTAACCTGCTTCACCGAGACGGAGCGATTGGCCGTCCTTAGCTACGAAGTCACGCTGGTCGCTCCTCAGGCATTCAGAGCACAGAGGCGCGCGGAGTCCAAGGAGCGCAGCGGTCTCGTGAAAAAATTGAAGATTCGAGCAGACTGACATCTGGATGTTTGGAGCGAGCGTCCTAACGACCGCTGACAGTCTGGAGCCGAATCTCATTCCGGGTTGCCGCGATCTTTGTACTCGATGGCACCACCAGCAATTTTGATCACGCCGGTTGCCACGAGCGCAACCATCACCTCAGCGATTTTTTCCGGTACGGGCTTGCGACCAAAACGCGATTGAATTCGCCTTTCGAGCGCGCTCAATGACCTTGGCTTTCCCGCTTCGGCAAAGTCCCTGAGCATCAGCGACAAAACCTGGTCGACGGATTTGGATCTCCTGCTCTTTGGAGCCAAGGGAGCGATCGCTTTGCCGACCGGTGAATGCGCCACTTCCGCTGGCTGCGGCAACAGAGCCGGTCGGACCAACGTCGGTTTGACGTCTATCAACGCTGGTCTCAGGACCTCCATACGCTCGACTTGCCGCCCCTTCGATCGCGCATGCACGATCGCGGGATCGTAGTCCCCGTCGGCCGCGACGATCACGAAGCGCGCCCCCGGCTCATGCCGCCCGACCAGGTAGCCCAAATAGAGGACGAGATGGAAATCCAGCGAATTCTTGCCCGGCCTGGAGATGTCGACAAGAGACACCCGATCGCCCAGTTCCATGTACGGCGCGAGCAGTCCGATCTCGTGTTCGCCATAGAAAATCCAGGCCTCGCCATTCGAGCCCATCCACGACGCGACGTCCTCCGGCGGCGGGTGCCGGTTCTGCAGGTCGATCAACAGATAGGTCTTGCTCACTGCGAGATGGCATTGGCAATCATGAGCCGCGCAGTCGCGCGCGTCGCACCGACGTAGAACAGCCGCATCTCTTCCAATGCGTCGTGGCCGGCCTTCACGCCCTCCTCTTGGCCCGCAGCGGCCTGGCGAGCCCCCATCACTGCGACCACCGGAAATTCCAGCCCCTTGCTGGCGTGCAGCGTCATCACCTTGATGGTGTCCGCGCCCGGGTCGAAATCATGCGTGCCCTTGCGCACCTTGTGCGGCAGGCGGCGGTGCCCCAGCGCCCGGGCACATTCGTCCATCAGCGCCCAGCTCCGGCACAGCACCGCCATGTCGCCCCAGGCATGCCCCTCGTTGTGCGCACTGGCCATCAGTTCCGCAATCCGGTCGGCCTGCGCCCGGGTACTCGGCAGATCGATGACGATCGGCTCCGGCCCTTCCCTGCCGCAGCTCACCGGCTGGACCAGCGGGACGCCATCGTCGTCCTTCTCCTGGGGCCGCAGGAGCTCGGTCGCCATCGCACTCGCCGTCTGCAGGATCTGGCGGGTGTTGCGGTAGTTGATCCTTAGGATCGTCGTACGGCCCTGCGCCTGCACGCCCACGCTCTTGAAGCTGAAGGGCTTGCCGCTGCGCTTGTCGTAGATGCTCTGCGCATCGTCGTACAGCAACAGCAGGCTGTTGGACGTTGGGTCGACCATCCGGGTGACCAGCTTGAGCCACTCAGGTGCGAAGTCGTGGCCTTCGTCGACCAGCACCGCGAGGTACTGGCCCGACGGGATCATCTTGCGGTCCACTCCCTCGATGACGTTGCGCACCATCTGCTCCATCTTGGCGCCCACCGGAAGCTCGTTGGGCGGCAGCGGCTGGCCGAACGCCACGAGCTGGTCGCGGCACCATTTGTGGAAATGCCGGACCTGGACACGCTCGGCCAATCCCTTGGCCTGCATGGTGGCCTGCAGCTTCACCGCCAGCGGTTCGTTGTAGCAAAGCACGAGCACCGGCTTGTGCGAATCCACCGCGGTCTTGGCCAGGTACTCGGCGCGGTAGCCCAGGATCATGGTCTTTCCCGATCCCGCGACACCGTGGATGACGCGGTGGCCGTCGCCCAGGCTGCGCGCCAGTTGCTCCTGCTGCAGGTCCATCACGCGCAGGAGGTCGGGGATCGTCGCCGTGTCGTCCGCGTCGTCGAACAGAGCGCCCTGCTCCGGCACCCGCACCTCGGGAAACAGGTTCCAGCGCACCCTGTCGATCTGTGGCAGCGACAGCGTGCCGCGCATGAGCACCGGGAACATGTCCCAGAGCCGGCTCTGGAAGTCCTCCGGCTCGGCATCCTCCAGCATCTCGTCGGAGCAGACCACCCGGTTGGGCTCGATCGCGCTCCCGAGCCCCGCGGCCTCGAACTGCTTGCGCGTGATGCGCGTGAACACAACCCCGTAGCTCCAGGGGAAGGTGAGCATGCCCTTCCACTTGCCCTCGTGCTGGATCAGCTGAGGGTCGCGCTTGAGGGCATCGACGACCTGCAGCGACTGATGCCGGGCCTGCTCGATCGGATTGGGTACGCCCTTGGCAACGCCGTCGGGCGCGATCAGCCAGTCGCCCCGGCTGGCCTGCTGGATGGTGTCCAGGCGCCAGTCCTTGGTCTCCAGAATCAAGAGGCCCCGGCTGGGGTGCAGCACGACGAAGTCGGGGTGGCACTGCCTGGGACCGATCGGGACGTCGTACCACAGCAGGTAGTCTTCGTCGAGCTTCTGCTGCAGCCGCTCGGCCAATCGGCGCTCGCCCGAGGTCATCCGGGCGACGCAGGTACTCAACGCAGGAATCAGGACAGCCATTGAAGATGCGATCGCCTGGATCGGCCGGAGCAAGGATGAATCGCAACGTAGCGTAACGGGCGGATACCGTCAATCACATGGACCGTGAGCGGCAAGGCCAACGTGGCATGGACACGGCGCAACGACGCCGACTGTTTGGCCGAACAGCACGGCGTCTGTGGGAGGCAAAGGAGGTGCTTCCTCCGTATGCGTGTAACCAAGCCCTGGCGTTGACATCCGCCGACCAGCATCAACACGCGGACGACATGCCGCAACGTCGCCGCCGCTCCCCCAGCGTCACTTGCACGAGCCGATGAGCCAGACTTCCTGTGGCGATTGCCGCCCCTCCGGGAGCTCGACAAAGCGAGGGATGACGGGCGGAGACAACGGGCAGCCTTTTGAATCGAAGAATTCCCTGGTAGCTTGAGCGACCGACGCGGCGCGCGCTGCCTCCTGCGGGGTGTTCGAGAAATACCTGACCTCGTTCTTCTGGCCGCGGTTGATCCGCTCGGCCCTCGGGGGGTTGAAGCCGGCGCTGCGCAGTACGCCACGGTAAGCGTCAATGAGTTCTCTTGAGAGCTCGCCAGCAAACTGCACATAGACCACAGGCTTCGCAGCTGCATCGAACTTGGCGAGCGCCTCGCCCGTGACAGAGGGCTTGACGGCCAGCAGGGCATTCTGGGTCTGTGCCAAGGCGTCATTGGCCTCCGCAAGCTGCCTGCGCCGGAGCTCGAGCGCGTCGTTGCGTTCACTCAGCTCTCGCGATTGGCGCTCGGTCTCAGCCTTCAGCTCGTTCAGGCGGGTCAGGTTCGACGCCACTTCCTGGTTGGCCTTGAGTGCGTCGTACTGCGCCTTGGGAACGCCGATGTAGACGCTCCATACCGCAAGCAATACGGCCAGCACGCTGATGACGACCTTTCCCGTCAACTCATAGTTCCAGCCCTTCAGGTTGCGCAGTTCCGCCTGCAGCTTCTGCAGCTGCACTCTCTTGATCTGATCGTCGAGCGTATCGTCTGACGGGGAATGTGGGGCATCTGCCTGCGTATCGGCCCCATGCGCGTGGACCGGGTTTCCCATCAGGCTGGCTTCCCGGCGACGCGGCCGCGCGCGAAGTAACGCATCAACGCGCCTCGGCGCCCTTCTACGTAGCCATCGAGCCAGGAGTCGTCCGTGTCCAGGAAACCGGACCAGCCCTTCTTGTGCTGCTCCTTCTGTTCGGCCTGCACGGCCCGGAAACGGTAGTGGTCGCAGACGTCGAGGATGTGCACGGCGTAGGCCTCGGCCAAGGCCTGGTCGCCGCGGACGATCACCATGTTCTCGTCATTGCAGTACGAGGCCTTGAAGCCCAGGTTGTGGCTACCGAGGATGACGGTGCAGTCCGGCGACAGCGGATCGATCACGACGATCTTGTCGTGGATGATGGCGCCGATCCCGCCTTTGGCAGTCAGTTGCTCCACGCCGAAGTCCGCGAGCATCGTTTGATCGTCGATGCGTGAGGCGCGCACGATCGAGACGTTGTCCTCGAAGAAGGTCCGTGGCGACTCGCCGGGTTCGTCGTCGTCTTCGTCATCGGGATCGTTTTTCTTGCCCGGCACGTAGTTGGGCATGGCCTGGGCACTGGAGACAGCGCCCGTGACGATCAACTGCCCGTCCTTGCGGCCAATCTCGATGGCCTCGCCGATGATGCAGTCGTTCCCACGCTGACCAGGGTAGAAGGCCAGGAACAGGATTGCCTCGCGCGCCAACCGCATGCGTCGATAGACCTCTTTCAGGTCTGGTGGCGTCTTCGTTCCCTTGGTGCGTCGTTGCATGTTGGGCGAGAACCAGAGTTCGATCTGCGCGCCACCGGCCAGCGCGACCCGTTCCGGGCTTTCGTTCGAGCGTCGGAATTCGAGGCTCTGCTGGTTGTTCGGCATCGGGGCGCTGAACGGTTTGGGATTCATTAGCACATCCGCATGCATTCGCCGCCAGTACTCCATGAAGACGTTCGCAACCGCGTCGTCCTCGATCAAGAGCGCATTGTTGGTCTGCCCCGCCACCCCGGTGGACGTCCAGTTGGTGCTGCCCGTGAAAACCGAGCGGATCCCGCCGTCCTGGGGGTCGTGCACAACGAACTTGTTGTGGCCGATGTGCGTGTCGTTGTTGAACATCCGGTGTTGGATATCGACGCCCGCGGCGATCAGACGCTCCCGCGCCGCAGCGTTCCGGCCATCCCACTCTCCGTGATCCTTGCCGGTATTGGCCAGGATGAGATGAATGCGCTGCGCATTTGCCAGCAGGAGGTCGACCAGTTCCTGGTCGTCCAGCTCGTAGAGCGCAAGGTGAAACTCGCCGGGTCTGGCAAACAGTTCGTGGAGCAGCGGCAATACATCGCCGGCGAGGTACTTCCGGTGGGGATCGTCCGGGTTTGAGATCTTGTCGCTCAACTCGTTCGGCACGATCTCTCCGTCCTCCATCAGCACATTGCGCATCCACTGTGCGGCCAGGATGCCATTGGTGAAGGTTGAACGGAAAACACCGCGGTGGCTCGTCACCCGGACCTGCGCGGTCGACACCGCCGGCCCCAGATAGCCGAGAGGGCGAGGCTTGCCCTCGTAGGCCTTGACGGACATTTTGACAAGCTTGCCTTGGACATCTCTGACGGGGTGCCCCTGCTCGTCCCGCTTCGTCACTCGCACCATCTTCGGTGCGGGGTCGGGTGCGGGCTCCATACCGGCTTCCAGGTCACCGACGGGTCGGATCTCGTACCGGACGAAGACCTCCGCAGGCCTGCGGTCCAATGCATCGCGCCTCTTGCGCAGCGTGACATCTCTCCACGAGAGCTTCTGTACCGGCCAGATCCCGGTGTGCTGCGGCAGCCAGTGGGGGTTGCGCTGACCGACGAAGCCAACCCAGCTTGCGCAACGCACCCGATCTTCGTTGCTGTCGTCGCGCAGAGCGACGCTGCCATCGGCATTCAGGTAGACGCGCGTGACCTCAAAGCCGAGGCAGCCCTCGATCTTTCCATCCACATCCCAAGCCACGTAGGCCACTTCGTTGTTGGCGTAGGCGGCGGCACTGACAACTTGTCCCATGGCTGTCCTCCTTGGTGACGGGCGAATGCCTTCGTGGGCCGAGCAGCGGGCAAGCTAGCCCCGCGAGATGACGAGTGAATTGCAGCGAAATGAACGAACGACGCTTGCGCGCTCGCGGATTTGAGCGCCACGACCGCAAGAGCACATCCCCAAGATTGGGGATCCGGGCGACGTCGTCTCGTCGCGACCCCCACCTTTTTTTGGCCCATCCTCACGGGCAGCGGAGTGGACAACGCGTACCCGCAGAAAGCCCTGCCGCCTGGCGCATCGGGGCCGGACGCCCCGCTGGTCGGCTGGACAGACAGGCAATCCACACTGAAATGCCCTGTCCCATCCCGGCGCGCATCGGCGTGGCCAACGGCGATCTCGTCAACGCCGCGCGGGCCGCGCTCGCCAACGACGCACCGGAACTCAACGTCGCCAAGAGTTCGCGAGCCTTCTCGTTGGCGGCAGGTCCCATCTCTCTCGCTCCGCCAGTGGGTGCGAACCAAATCGGCTCTGCAAGAGCGTGCCACTGTCCCCTGGGCCGCGTTGATGGTGTGTTAGGTTGGACTGTTTAAATTAACAGCACTGTATATAATTTCACGTGCAAGGCGCCTGCCTTCCGGCGCCCCGCAGCTTTGGTATGTGTGAAGGCAAAGGATTGAGCATGCCCAAGAACGTCAAGCAAACCTCCCCGGCGGTAGCCTCCGTTGCCGGCAGGACACTCGGAAACGCATCGGCCAGTGGCCTTCAACGCTCACTCGCCGGATCGGCGTTGCGACAAAGCGGCCGCCCGGCGCAGACCGGGGCAAAGACGGAAGACCGCGCCTCGCGTGCGCTGGACAACCCTCACTCATCCAAGGTGACCAAGACGCTTGCGGGAAGTGTGGTGTCCCAGTCGAACAAGACGCGTTAGGCCGTCGCCCGCAGTTTCGCGCGCTATCCGCAACGCCCGGGCGCAACGGCATGCGCACGCGTCGTGACCGAGTTCGCCACCGATCCACCTCCACGCCGCGACCGGACTGGCTTGCCAGCCGGGTGTGCGCTCTTTGCAAAATAGAATGCCTCCGGTGACTCTCGCGCACTCCATCCACCCCGACGACACCCCTGCGCTGCGCAAGGAGCGAGGGGCCTTTTTCACCCCCGACGAGATCACCCGGTTCATCGCCCAATGGGCCATCCGCAAGGCGGACGACCTCGTGATGGAGCCTTCGGCAGGGGACGCCGCCTTCCTTGTCGCTGCTGTGGATCGCCTTCGCGAACTCGCACCGGGCTCCGATGCGCAACCCATCGTCGACGGTGTCGAAATCCATGCCCACAGTGCGAAGGTCGCCCGCCAGCGCGTGCTGAATGCGGGCGGCAAGGCCAATGTGAGGCACAGCGACTTCTTCACGATCGAGCCCGAGCCGGTCTACGACACGGTCATCGGCAACCCGCCGTACATCCGCTACCAGGACTTCTCGGGCGAAGCCCGTGCGCGCTCGCGCGAGGCCGCACTCCGCGGCGGCGTGTCGCTCACCGGCCTCGCCTCCAGCTGGGCCGCGTTCACCATCCACTCCGCCCTGTTCCTGGGGAAAGGCGGACGGCTCGGGCTTGTGCTCCCGGCCGAGTTGCTTTCGGTGAACTACGCGGCGCCCGTGCGCCGCTTCCTCTTCGAGCGCTTTCGCGACGTGCAGCTCGTGCTCTTCGCCGAACAGGTGTTTCCCGAAGCCGAAGCGGACGTCGTACTGCTGCTGGCAGACGGGTACCTTGAGGGCCCGGCCAACCACGCCACGATCCGGCAAGCCAGGAACGCGGCCGAGCTTGCATCGCTGGGCGTGGGACAAACCTGGACGCCCACGGATCCGGCTGCAAAGTGGACTTCCAGCCTCGTCGACCCCGATGCCGTCGAGCCGCTGCACAAGCTGCTGAAAGACGGGCATTTCACCCGCCTGGAGACATGGGGTGACACCACCCTCGGCATCGTCACCGGCAACAACAAGTACTTCACGCTCTCGCCCCAGCGGGCCAAGGAGCTCGGCCTGCGCAGCAAGGAGTTGCTGCGCCTGTCGCCGCCGGGGAGCTCGCACCTGCGGGGCCTCTCGCTTTCGAGCGACATGCTCGCGAAGCTGGGTCGGGAGGGGCAGGCCACGCTTCTCTTCTACCCGAGCCATCCGCCTTCTGCCGAGGCTGCTGCGTACATCGCAGATGGCCATCGCACCGGCGTCGATACGGCCTACAAGTGCCGCGTGCGCAAGACCTGGTACCAGGTGCCGCTCGTCCCCGCTGCGGACCTGCTGCTGACCTGCATGAACGCAGACACGCCCAGGCTTACGGCCAATGAGGCGAAGGCTCGCCACCTCAACTCGGTTCATGGCGTCTACCTCAATGCCACACACCAAGAACTCGGGTGCGAGCTCTTGCCGCTCGCGAGCCTGAACTCGGTCACGCTGCTGCACGCGGAGATGGTGGGGCGCGCCTACGGGGGCGGCATCCTGAAGATCGAACCGAAGGAAGCCGATGTCTGGGCCATGCCGTCGCCCGCACTGGTCCGGACTCGCGCAGGCGCCCTGCGCGCCGTCGAGCAACCAGTCGCCAACTTGCTCGCGGATGGCAGGCTGCTCGATGCGGTGGAGCTCGTGGACCAGGCTCTTTTGACGGACATCGATGACCTGTCGGCCCAACAAATCGCACATATCCGGCAGGCGCGGGCAGAATTCATGCGTCGTCGAACATTGAGGGGGGCCAGTGGCCACTGAACCGAGCACCAAGGCGAAAGCCTGGGTCATCTTTGATCGAATCGTTGCACGAGCTGCCCCCGACAACGTCCACAGCAATCCCTGGATCCGAAGCGCAGACGGACAATTGCGCTTCGAGCCCGATTTCGACACCCTCGCCCGGTTGCTGGGCGTTCCTCTTCACCTGAAGGCGGGAACCCAATCCGGCGTGCCGGCCCTGGCTCTCGACGTCTGGCTGAGCTACGAACTGCGACGCGCTGGCTTCAACCTCGACCAGGTCTGGCCGCGGCCTGTCCACCCGCGCATCCTTCCTGCGCCCATTGCCAACCTGCTGAAGGCATTGCCTGCCGGGACCCGCAAAGCCGTGGCGGATCGCATCGAGAGGGACGGCGCGATCACCGGCGCGACGTCGTCCAGCGGGATCATCCTCGGCAAGAACTACCTCAAGCAGGTTGACGTCGTGATCTCGGACTGGGTGACGGGACCTGAATTGCTGATCTCGACCAAGCGCATGGACTCCTCCTATGGAAAGAATGCGCCGAACCGCATCGAGGAGTCCTACGGTGACGCCAAGAACCTGCGGCTGAGGCATCCCCTGGCCGCGCTCGGCTTTGTCTTCGGCCTGCGCTCCGACATCCTCCAGAAGGAACCCGCGACTGCCGAGTGGCTGTTCGACCTGCTCGCTAAGCTCGGGCGCGAGGACGATGCCTACCATGCGACCTGCCTCGTCCTGATGGAGTACGGCAACGACGAAGCGATACCCGAGACCGGCGAAGAGCCTCCCGTGACGGCCCTGCCGGAACCCGGGCGCGAGGTCGACGACGAAAACGCGCCGGCCCCCGCCCTCGATGCGATCGTCGATCAGGACATCGCGCAGTTGCCGAAAGTGAAGATTCTGAGCGAGCAGATTCCGGAGGAATTGGCGCCTGCCCGCTTCCTTGCGGCGATGGTCACGCGGGTCCTCGGCGCCACCCCGATCAACATGCACAAGGAAGCACGAGCGCGGCGTTCTTCGCCCGCGTTGCGATAGGGTCGACATGTCCTTCCAAGGACATCGGCATCCGCCCGAAGCCCACACGACCTCGTGCAGGAGCGCATGATAGAGGGGCCATGCTCTCGACTAACTGGATGTCAAGTTGCTTTGGCTGAACGCTTACCCTCCTCGATCAGTGATCACGAAGTTCTGCGTCGACCACCCCGAGCGCTACCTGCTCGCGTTCATGTATGGCCACCTTGGCAAGCACGACCTGCTGCGCGTGCGAACTGACGCTGAGAAGTTCTTGCTGCTGGCCACCGTCAACCTCGTGGAGTTCGTTGCTTACGATGGCGCGCAACTGCAGCCCAAGTGAGCCGCGTGCGTATTCCGATGCTCCCTGAGCACCCATTCCGGTTTGACCTGAGCACCCGTTCCAGCTTGACCCGAGCGCTCATTCCAGTTCAACCGAGAACCCGTTCCGATGGACATCGGCCCCGTCGACTTGCGGCGCGGCAGAGCTCTCACCCTCGCGGCGTTAGCTTTCAGGCCTCCTCAAGCCGCTTACGACCTTGCAATTTGCGCATCGATACGGAAATTCCCGACGTCCGGGCCAACTCCCCCGCGGAAGTGCCAGCCGCCATGCGAAGGGCCTTGATCTGCGTACCGATGCGCGCAGCTGCCAAGCTGCGTACCGGAGCGGGCTGTTTCGACGGGGTGCGGGTCACCGATGCGAGCAATTGCAGGCGACGTGCCGTTGGAAACGGAGAGGGAACCTGGGCTTTTCTCATCTTCGGGTCGCCGTTTGCAGTCATCGAGATGGATCAATGTCTGTTTGTCCGAGCCCTGGGTGCCAAGGCCGCTAGCGAACAGCTAGGGAACGCTGTGGGCCATCAGCGGCTTGATCATCGACATGGCTGCGCGATTGACGGGATACCTGTGGGGACGAAGCGCCTGCAGTTGCTCGAGCGTATCCACGCAGGTTCGCAGGTCGAGGCGAGCGTCACTCAGTTCACGGCGCAGTCCGTCGATGTCGAACTTGTTGAGCATGCACGCATGCAAGAAGGAAGTCAGATCGTCTGGATTGGCCTGCAACTGGCCCAGGTAGTCCTGGATAGTTGGCTCGTGCTGTGAAGCGAAGACGGCGGCGCGTTGTCCGGCGCTGTAGCGCTGGTCCCAGTAGACCCGGCGCAGCGCCATGTGCTGCAACAGCGCCTGCCATTTGTCTCGCTGGAGGGTGTCGTCCATGTGCAGCACTTCGATGACACCCGCGGCTAACGCGGCATGCAGGTCGGCCATCTCCTTGGCGGTCTCCTCGGCTGTTTCCGAAACTGTTGCCTTAGGTGTTGACTCGACCGCTTTTCCGGTTGGCAGCCGCGAGAATGCCTCCAGGCGCGCGCCTGCCTGGTCGAAGCAGGCCAGGCCCATGCAGCCCAGCAGCAGCAACAGGGCGCTCGCGTCTGCGCGATCCGCATATGTGTCTGGCTCGGCGTCCACAGAACCGAACTCGAGGACTTCCCGAAGATAGAAGGCCCGGTCCCACAGCTGCCGCCAGCCGGCAGCGAAACCCTCCTTCGATGCCAGGGGGTACACCAGCAAGTTCGCAGACAACCCCGGGAAATCTTCACGGGGAAGATGGAGTTGGGCTCGCGCGAGCAGGTCTCGGCCTTCCCGCTCACGCCAGTTCTCCGGCGTGAGTTGCCATTGCCCGACAAATTCCGTGAAGGTTGGCGTGGTGATGAAGCCATCGTGAGCGAAGGACGACAGCACGCATCGATAGCACCAGGCCTCCCAGGGGGCGGCGTCCTCTGACGCTGCAGAAATCGGGGACTGTTGCCCTTCCAGAGACTCTTGTCCGTGCATGGACTTGCCGATGGCGTGCAACAGGGCATTGTCGATGAAGGTTCGGGATCGTATGTCGTCAAACCCTCCGTTCTTCTGAAGCAGTACCTGGCGCATCAGCCAGGTGCTCCAGCGTGCAAATGTCGCTCGCGCATCCGGCCGGCCGGCAAGAACACCCACGACCGCCTCGATCAACTCGGTGACCTGGGACGTGAGCGTGGCGATCTCGGTTTCACCGGTCTGCTGACCAGCAGGCAACCTGCCGGACTGGAGCAACTCGTTGCGTGCGTGCACCAGCAGCAACGGCAACAGCACCGAGCCGGTCCAACAGCCATCCTGCGTGAACGCCGGCGGCGCGGCCGCGGCGCATGCGGCCCACTGGGCGAAGCGCGGGCTGAATGCGCCCACTCCTGCACTTACCAGGGCCGCCTCCACGAGAAAGGGATTGTCCGAGCCAGCGACCAACTGCTGGAACTCCTGCGGCGCGATCTCGCTCAGGAGACCGAGAACGCGCATTTCCTCTTCGTACATCATGAAGTCGGCACCACGCAGACCCCACCACAGTTCCTCCAGGCGATAGGAGGCTGCTTGCCAGTGCGACAAGGCGCCATCGCGGGCTTCGTTCCTGCGCTGCGATTCCGAGCGCAGATCTCCCCGCGCCAGCGCCGTGAACAACTGCGTTGCCAGATCTATGTAGGCCCTGCGGGCCCCCTGATCCATTTGCGCACGTGCGGCCATGGCCTCGCTCAACCCATGCTCGATCTGCCAGGAGTGGCGCGCGATTCTTCTGACGATCTTCCAGGTTTCCAGCTCCGGGCTGCTCTCGAGTGCCCATGCGCAGGCCGCCGTCAGCAACACGTCCGGGTCGAAGTCAGGCCGCCTGCTTTGTTGCACAAGCCGAGGCAACATTTCGATTTCTGGCCGCTCGCGCAAAGTCGCAGCATCCTGCAGCACCAAGTCGCTCAATCGAGCCATATCGCCGCCGACGCGGACCATCAGCTCGTGGTAATAGTCCCGGGTCTTGAAATCGACATTCCCCTGAACTGCTTCACGCTGGGGACTGCGTTCGTGGATCCATTGCATCGTCATTTCTCCTTGCACATTTGCCATGCCAGATCAAAGAATTCGATGGCCCCGGCATCCGCGGCACTCCACCCCCGGCTGGCCGCGTTGACGCTGGCGTGGAAACCGCCGACCGTTGCGCCGAAGTGCCAGAGTTCGTCGTCGACGATGGCAAAGCGGTCGTGAACATAGTTGAAACTCTCCCGCAGACGGGTGTTCACCTGGATGCTGCAGCGCTTGCCGCGCCGGGCCTGGTTGTTGATCTCTTCTTCCCGATCTCGAAAGAGCTGCAGCAATTCCTCATCGATCTCAGTGTGCTTCTTGGTCAGAATCCTGATGTCGCTGGCGGCCAGCCGGGGATGCAGCCAGTCCAGGATGATCGACAGCCGTTCATCGGGCTCTCCTTTGTCAGGGATCAAGAAGTAGTCGTCCATGATCAGCACGCGTTCCACCGCGTCCATAACTGCCCGGCGAAATGTTTCCAGAGGCCTCGGGTCGCTCGCGTAGAAGCGCTCATGGACGCCCGCCAAGTCCCTGGGAAAGTGCGGGCTGCCGCCGAGCTCGCATCCCCACAGGATCTCGGTCTTCAAGGTCGTGCGTGGCGCCTTCTCGGGCAGTGTGAGCCCCGAAGGAAACTTGTTCATTCGTCCGGCCCCGTGCTGCCACGCGACAGCTTCTGGATGTAGTCATCCAGGCTGCGTGCAGTAGCGCCCAGCGTTTGCAGCCGTTCGATCACCTCGTTCGGATTGGGCAGCCGGACGATCATCGAGGCTTTCTCACCCAGGCTGTTGAGCGAATTGCCGACGAACCACACGTTGTTGTCCACGACCAGGAAGCGATCGTGCAGCATGGATGAGGACAGGACCCTGACTTGCGGTACGAACTGCTGGTACGTGCTGAGGGTCGCGAGGCTGGCCTTGAATCCATTCAGCAACTCCAGCTTGGTCCGGGAAGCCGTGGGATTGAACGCCAGCTTCGTTGTCAGCAAAGTGACGTTCACTTCGTTACCGTGCACGGCATAAAGGAACTGTCCCAATTGCAGGTCGCCGAGGTAGGGGTCGGCAATCATCACCCTGAAGCGGGCCGCCCGAAGCAGCTCCCGAATCAACTGCGCTGCTTCGCTGCGTGAGTTTGCCGGGAACCAGTGCTGACCATAGCGCTCGGCATCGCTGAGCACTTCCCGTTTCCTTGCCTCCGTCGCGACGCGTGCGCTGGCGCTGTGATCGAGAACCTCTCCGAGAACCGAGTTGGAGACCAGTTCGGAACCCATGGCTGCTTGGTACTCCATGCGTGGCGAATCCGCGGAGTCGCCGGACGGAACGCTGACATTGCGGCTGCTGCGCGAAGTGGCCCGAACGTTGAGATTGACCTGTCGAACGAAACCGGTTGAAGGCTGGTAGGCCAGGACGCCGTGCCGATCATGGGTCACCACGAAACCATACTCGCCCGTGCAGGCCCCTTTGTCCACCTCCAGGATTCCATGGACCGGCACCTGATGGGTCTTGAAGCTGGTCAGCAGATCTGCTTCCCTGTCGAAAGCCGTAATGCTCACACCCTCCAGGTTTTGACCGGGATGCGCGACGATGCGATAGACAATCCGTTCTCCGCGTCCGTCCTTGGCTGGAACCATGAAATTGTCGATCTGCCGGACCACCGGGTCGGGTGCGATGTAGACCACACTGCCGAGATACTCCTGGTAGTGGGACAAGTCGACGTGCATGCGACGCGCCACGAACGCCTGAGCGGCTGCGTCCTCGATGAACCCTGTCAGGCCCGCACGATCACCGAAGCGCCGGTGCAGACGAGCGGGCACACTGCCAATGAATGGCGCAGGGTCGATCGCGGAATGGCCCGGCCGGGATAGAAGCTCGTCTCTCATGGGCAGGCCCAACGCCGGCCAAGGCTGAACGTCCTCCAGCCTGGGGACCTGGATGGGCGCACCATCCCACGTTTCGCGATCTGCCTTTCGAGTCGGCACCGGCGTTTCTCTTTCGCCCTCGCCCAGAGACCGGTACCAGCTGACGGCCTCCTCCTTCGACAGGATCGTCCGGCGGAAAAACAACCTCTCTTCACTCTTACTGAGGCTGTGGCAATCCAAACCTGACATGGTCGTCGGTGGTGGTCTGCCCTTGGAGAGCTCGGTGACGGTGGCAAACAGCAGTCTGCCCATCTCTCTTTTTTTCTGCACGGTGACCAACCGCACAACAGCCCATTCCTGACGTTCGTCAACAGTCATCACGCACCCCTGTCCTCTACACATGTCCATTGTCGAGTTCCGCGGTGAACCGCGAGAACCGAGCTCCATGAATTTCCCCGATGCAGCCAAGCGAACTATGGGGCCTCTGCCTGCAATTTCGGTGTCTTTTCGGTCAAGAAAGTAAGGTCGGGAATGTTTCCAAGGCGCGATGTTCCGGACGATCAGGGCCATCGCGCTGAGGCACGCTCGGCAATGGCGAGATGTGGCGCCTTACATTGCTCGCCTACTGGCGCTGCAAATCTGGATGCGGCATGATTTCTGAAGGAGGGATCTCCTCATGCAGCTGAATGCTGACTTGCGCCGCGGTTTGGAAGCAGTACGGTATCTGGGCGGGCCGGAGCCACCTTGGGCCACGATTCTGGCTACTGCGAACAGCCTGGTGGGCGGCGATGCAGCCGTGCTCCTGGTGTTCGATGGCGGCCGGGTCGTCGATGTTCAGAAATCCGGTGCCGACGATTCCGCCGTGCGCGACTACGCGGACCACTTCCATATGGAAGACGTCATGACCCAGCCGAACGTCCAGAAGTCGGAGGGAATCTGGCTGGATACCCAGCGACTGTTGCCGACACGGGCGCGCGGCCGGAATTCCTACTATGTCGACTTCATGTGCCGGCACAGGATGAGACAGCTGTATTCGCTGATCCTTGAGGACAAGCCCGGTCGATGGACAAGCCTCGGATTCCAGCGATCCACCGCCTGGGATGGGCTGTCGGACCTTTTGAACAGTGAGCCTGTGCGCACTTTTTCTCAGTCCCTGCAGCGCGCAGTGCAGATGCGTCGGGCTCAGGCTGCTTCCTGGCTGGCGACGACCGACTCGGCATTCGACGCGCTTGAGGAGGCCAGTTGCCTCGTGCATGCGACAGGTGAGTTGGTTCACGCTTCTCCGCTTGCGCG
This sequence comes from Variovorax sp. 160MFSha2.1, assembly GCF_048305075.1. Lineage (NCBI taxonomy): Bacteria > Pseudomonadati > Pseudomonadota > Betaproteobacteria > Burkholderiales > Comamonadaceae > Variovorax > Variovorax sp. 160MFSha2.1. The sequence continues at coordinate 23,400 of NZ_CP157625.1, read as the reverse complement.
GTGCATCCTGGATCGTGGAGACAGCATGTATGTCGTCCGGGGTCGGATTGCCATGGCGGACGCGAGATCCGACCGTGAGTTCCAGATGGCGCTGCATTCTTCGGGGCATGGAGGTGAAGTCCACCGGCTGATCGCGCTCGGGAGGCGCTCGGGCGAGCGCATCGAGATTGAACTGGTACGGGCCAACTCGGCGCTTCGCGTGGCCGCGGAAGAACTCGTGTTTGTGCGCATCCGCGCGCACTCGGCCGCGCTCAGCGCGCCGCCCGCGCAAGTGCTCTCCGCGGCTTTTCGCATCACTCCCGCCGAAGCGCGCGTGCTCCACGCATTGGCAAGTGGCGCCACAGCGTCCGGATACGCCACCCACACAGGCGTTTCGTTTCACACGGTGCGCAAGCAGATCGCATCGATGATGCTCAAGATGAGCTGCACGCGACAGGTCGACCTCGTGCGTGCAGCGCTGCAAGTCCATCACTGAGGAGTATCAGCAGAAGCAGGGGATCGGGCGGGAGATCAGGCTGGCGCTCTTGATCGCCCCGATCGGAAAGTCGCTGCGCCTCGCTTCAGAAGAAGCGGGCGATGTCGTCGTCCTTCACCTTGGTAATCATCCCGACGCGCCCGTCGCTACCAGACACGGCCTTCACGTGGGGAGTGGCTGGCGTGGCGGGTGTCGCACCGGAACTGCCGCCGCTGCACGTGCCCGGATGGGATCCTCTTACCCCGCCAGCCCCCGATGGTCCCGAGGCGCCAGAGTACCCACCTTCGCCAGGATGCCCGGGGCGCGTCTGAAAGGCTGCATAGGACAGGGAAACCCAACTGGCCTCGGGACCGATGAGAACAATCTCCGCGCCAGAAGCGGCGTTGCCACCCGCGCCGCCACTGCCGCCCGCTCCACCAACGCCGCCAGGGCCGCCATCGCTGGCGCTGTGCTTGCAGCCCTCCCAAGGTTGGCCCATCTGGCCGTCGCCGCCATCTCCCCCATCTCCGCCAGCGCCGCCGTTTCCACCGCCGCTGCCGTTACCGCCGGAGTACCCGTCGGCCAGCACCGCCAGCGTCATGGCTGCGGGAATCGGCTTGCTTTGCTTGTCGGCCACCCCGCCGCACACGATGTAGATCTTGGGGGTGGCAGGAGCGTGGTCTCCCTGCTGGCCAGGAGATCCGGGCGCCCCGTTCGCGCCATTTGCCCCGACCTGGGTGACATCGCCCTTGTTCGCCTTGGCGGGCTTGGCCGGTGCAGGTGGTGCCCCGTACGACTGAGGGTGCCAGTCCATGGAGAGCAGGAGCGTGGCAACCGTATTGGTATCCACGAACTGCATCTGCTGCGTCACGAGGGCGATCCACGGATGCGAATAGTCGGTGAGGATCAGTTTGGCGCCCGGCTGAAAGGTGACGACACCCGCCTTGAGGACTTGGTCGCCAAATGCCCTCACGCCAGTGACGGAGAACAGGTCCCCTTGGGATACCGCCTTCTTGATGGCGGCCTCGACGTCGACGGGAAGAACCCCATTGCCGACCTCTCGTGCAGCAACAATCTCTTGAGTCATCTCGAACCTCCATGTGTTGAATCGATACGTCGCTTCAAACATCATGCCGAGGCACCATGGCCAGCCCTTGCTGAACAGCCTTGCATTGACCGTTTGAAGCCGATCAAGTTCAGCATGCGCCATGAACGAGGTCCATGCCTCATTTGAGTGATGAGCGCAGGTGTGCGGCTGTCTTCGACAGATGGCGACAGGTTCTGGACTCCCCGGCGGCGGAGGTCATGCTCCCGAACTTCTTTCCCACTCCTGTCATTGCCTTGGAGCGAGGATCCGGCGCAAAGGAGTTTGCCCATGCACGCCATGCACAAACTGGCCGCGATGGCGGCTCTGACCGCGGCAGGCCTCCTGACCGCGGCGACTGCTTCGGCCCAGATCACGGTGGGCGGTGGCTCGACATTGCCGGAGCCGTTGTACGGCCAGCTCCTGCCAAGTGGCGTCGGCCTGTTCGATTCCAGCTACTCCGGTACAGGCAGCGGCGAGGGCAAGCAGGCCTTCTTCACCAACAACGCCACCGTGTTCAGAAACGAGTCGCTTGCGGCAAGACCCCCGTGGCCCACGAGCCAGTCCGTGCATTTCGTGGCCAGCGAGTCAGTTGTGACGGCCACGTAGCTCGCGAACTACAACGCGGTGCGCCGGCCGACCTGGGGGCCAATGATCCAGATCCCGGCTTTCGCCACCCCGCTGCTGATTCCCTACAAACGCAGCGGCATCAACAATCTGGACCTCTCGGACGCGAAGATGTGCGCAATCTTCGGCAACAAGTCAGGTGGCCAGACCTGGGACCAGATGCTCGGCACGAGCGACCCGACCCCTGTCAGGGTGGTCTATCGCCTCGACACCGACGGCACCACCGAGATGCTGGGCCGTTATCTGGTGGCGTCCTGCCCCGGGGGCCGGCTTTGCCGTGTCCTCCGACTTCGCCATCATGGTGATGGGAGCCGCCGGCGCCATTCCGAGCCACTGGGTGGGCGTCACTGGCAGCAGCGGCGTCGCCGGCGCAGCGCCGAGTGTCGATGGCCGCATCGGCTGAGCCCCGACCCCGCCTACACCAGTGCCACCAACGCTGTGGTCGCCAGGATCAATGGAAACCTGCCGGCGATCCAGGGCTTCCTCGCGACCCAGTCGATTCCTGTGGGGGGCGGCACGCCGGCTGCTACCAGCAATCCGATGAACTGGGTACCCGCTTACGTGAAGCCCTTGCCCTTGCCCGCCGCGGGCGTGGGCGTGGGCGTGGGCGTGGGCGTGGGCGTGGGCGTGGGCGTGGGCGTGGGCGTGGGCGTGGGCGTGAGCGTGAGCGTGAGCGTGAGCGTGAGCGTGGGCTCCAATCCACCCGATCTTCGGCACGAGCAACCTGCTCATCAACCAGTGCTACATGGACTCGGCCGTGTGCAACCGCATCAAGACGTTCCTAGCAGGGCTGTACGGCGCAACCGTGCCCGCCCCCTATGTCACGCTGCCGAATGCATGGCGGGCGGCGGCCATCATCAGCAATTTCATCAACGTGAACAGTCCGCTGGGCATCGGCAACGTGAATGTCTGCAACAGCATTGGCCGGCCGCTTCAGAACTGAGGGCGCGTGCCCGCGCGCCTCGTTCACGGAGAGGTCTCGAAATCGCGCGAATGTCGCGGTTTCCTTCAGTGCCTTCTGCAGTTCGGTGTTGAAGCTGCTGATGCGCCTGTCGAAGAGCTCGAGCTCCTGCACGAAGGTGCTGGCGATCGCGACGTAGCTGTGCATCTCCTTGTTCATGGCGTCCACGTAGGGGCCGTACATCGCTTTTACAGCCGGCGACATATGCCTCGCCTCTGCCATCTTGAGCCGGTCGGAATGCCATGCGATGCGGTGAGGTGCGAAGATGGGTCAGTGGAATGAATGAAAAGGCTTTGGAGAACGGAATTGCAGGCAACACACATCAAAGACTTCTACCTCGCCTACGTCGCTTGTCTCAATGCGCAGGACTGGTCTCGGCTTGGCGACTTCGTTGAGGCCGACGTGCGTCACAACGACCGGCCGCTCGGTTTGGCGGGCTATCGGGCGATGCTTCAAAACGACTTCGCCACTATTCCTGACCTTCGCTACGAAGTGGAGTTGCTGGTCGCGGATGTGAACTGCGTGGGAAGCAGACTTCGATTCGACTGCTCGCCTCAAGGCGAGTTCTTGGGCCTGACCGTGAACGGCAAGAGGATCGTGTTCTCGGAGAACGTGTTCTACGAACTTCGCGATCACAAGATCGCTCGGGTCTGGTCCGTCATCGACAAGTCTGCAATTGAAGCGCAACTTCCATAAGCGTTAGGTGAATGGCTGCCGCCGGCACAGGCCGCAGCCCCGGCCTGCGGCCAGCCTTCGTCGAAGAGCTGGCGGTACGCGTCGCACAGGCCCCAGCCTGCCACGATGTGGCGCTCCATGCTCTGGCCAAGCGGCGGGGCGGGATTTCATAGAGATCAACGCAAAAGCATCAAATGACCAAGAAAAAGATCCACCATTTTGTCCATGACGGCTACATCGACGCATGGAGAACCTCGAACCGGATCTTCGCCTTCGATCTGGTCACCCAAAGCGCCTTCCAGCCCACAGGTCGAAACAGCGTCGGAGCGATCGGAAAGTTCAACAACTTCAGCTTCGACGACACGGTGGTCTCGCTGCTCAACTACACATTCAGGGACAAGGCCATCCGCGCCGACGCCGGTGGCATCTACGAGCTGATGTTGCGCTTCACGAACTTCATGAAGGACTTCGACTATGAGCACAAGACGGAGAATCTTCTTGAGGATTTCTACGGGCAGATAGAGACGAAGATTGGTGGCGCGCTGAGCAACGTGTTCCGCGGTGAACTGCAGATCGTGAGCAAGGATCCGGAGGTCTTCGACGGCCTGATCCATCTCTACTGCCTGCAGTGGATGCGCACGCCCAAGGCGCGTCGAGCAATGGCCGACCACATGGTGGAGATCTTCTATGACGACGCGAGACTCAGTGCCCAACAGAGGGATGAGTACATCAAGATGCACCTTTTCATCAGCTCGCTCGCGATGACAGTGGATATCCTCGACAAGGGCTGCGTACTGCGGCTGCGCTATGCGAAGGCCGGAGAGAAATTTGTCAACAGCGACGCACCGGTCATCCTCTCCGGTGGCGGCAGCACGAGGCTCGAAGACCACAAGGGAAGCATTCCGCTCAGCCCCCGCCTGCTGATGGAAGTCGACAGCGTCGGCCTGGGATCCAAAGTTCTGGCCTACAGCGACATCGCCAACGTCGAAGTCGTGCGGCAGAACGGCAGAATGATCGCTAATGCGGACAGGACCGTGTATTTCAGCAGCAACAATCAGCGAGCCAAGTATCTGAACTTGATGTTGTCTCAGCAGAGACAGAAGAAGACCACGGGCCCGGCCGCTTCGCTGGACGCCGGCGCCGGCGCCGGCTGATCGATGGTCGCGCACGCGGTGACCGGCGGTTCGCTGTGGCATTCGCCCGGATCGTCGCGGCGCTTCGAGACGATCGCAGGCCACCCTGCAGTTCCATCGTGTCGAGTTCGTCCGGCTGTTGATTTCCAGTGCCAAGGGCGACCCGCTTTTCCACGGAGCCTCGACCCGCATGCTCTGTTTAACACACGCGTGTCCGAGCAAAGGGGTGAAGGCAAGTATGCTGGGTCGGCGCCTGATGGAACCGTGGCACGGTCCCACGTTCCAAGCACCGATGGCTCGCCATCGGAATGCGATGGCACCTATGAGAGATCAGCCAAGGCGTTCTCCGCCGCCACCGACGAGCGCGGGAAGAGCGGATGGGTCGGACCACAAAAAAGATCGCGAAAAACAGCAAAGAAATCGTATGGGCATTGAGAACATTCACCAGCTGCTTGGCCTCAGCAACGCGGACGCGCAGATCGTCGAAGCCATCGAGGCCAACGAAGGATCCCTCTCCAGCCTGTCGGAGAAAAAGCTCAGCTCCGAAGGCAGCGATTTCGTTCATCTGAAGGCGAAGGGCGTGAGTCTGGCCTTCGTTCCTCGTGCAGCCTTCCAACTGAAGCGTGGCGAGCCTCGCGGTGACGGCCCCTACATCTTCGCGGGCGCCTTCTTCTATCCTGGTGGCGCCGCAGACGTCGACGCGTACGTGGGTATCGCGCCCTTCGGCCAATCCGCCGTGGCTACGCGAGAGGATGCGCTGCGTGTTTATGGCAAGCCTCAACGCTCCATGGAAGATGATGACGTTTTCGAATGGGATCAATGGACGTTCGATGGCCGCCAAGTGCGAACGTACTACAGCGATGGTGCGCAGATCGACAATATTTCGGTGTCCGTGCCAATGGCGCAAAGGAAATGAGCGCTTCGCCTGGGCGCTTTTGGGCAGAGGCTGACTCGACGCCAGGCTCCGGGCTGGTCTCCGCTCGATCGGATCGCCCTTCTGTCCATGAGGAGTCGATCGACAAGGCCGAGGAGCACGGCGGGCGACCGCTCTTCGAACCTGAGTCGGACTTCCTTCGCGCGCAATGCATTCAAGGGGGCAACGGAGTCCGCTCGGCTTCGTGATCGCCGCAAGAGTGGGCGAAGAGAAGGAGTGCTTCAGTCCCTTTCTGAAGATGCTGCACGGCCTCGGCGATACACTCGGGCGCCCGTGGTTTGCATGCGGACACACTTCCCTCATGGACATTAACCCGAATCCCTGAATGGTCCGCCCCGCATGCGACCTCTCTCACAGCGGTCCTTTGCCAATTGGCTCGTTCCCATCGCGCTCGCCTGTCTGGTGCTGGTCTTGCAGGCGGGTGGTGAGCCGGTGTACCAAGCGCTGCGCTACGAACGCGCGGCCGTGCTCGGCGGACAGCCCTGGCGCCTGCTTTCGGCGCATGCGGTGCATCTCGGCTGGGGGCACTGCCTGATGAACGCTGGCGGGCTGGCATTGTGCGCCGCGTTCGCGGCAAGCAACCTCAGTTGGCGCGCCTGGGCCACCGCGATCGTTGTGCTGGCCCTTGGCGTGGGGATTCTGCTGGTGGTCGCCTCGCCCCAGGCCACGAACTACGCGGGCCTCTCCGGCGTGCTCTATGGGCTGTTCATCTGGGTGTTGGCGCCGCGCGCCTGGCGTGGCGATCGCGTGGCCTTGATCGTCCTGGTCGCCGTCCTCGCACGCATCGGCTGGCAGATGTTCCATCCGCCTTCGGAAGCGCAGCGTGCGCTGATCGGCGGCGACGTGATGGTCGAGGCGCACCTGTACGGCGCGCTGTGCGCGCTGGCGCTCTGCCTCTGGCAGGAGGTTTGGCCGCACTTGCGGCGGGCCTGAGCCGACCTCATTGGTGCCCTTCCTCCCGTTCTGGCGGGAAGGGGATCACGACCATCGCCGGCTCTGCATGGCCAGATCGATCGACGCTCCACCAGCACCGCATCCTTTCTCCTTTCAGGATCAAGCTGGCGCGCCGAGTGCACAGGACGGCGGCAGCGACTCGGCCCTTGCATTCACGCGAACCGCCACACCATCGATCTCTGACTCGCCTTGCCGTCAAGGCGGGCCACGAGGACGCATGAGGGGGTGCTTGCGATGCAGCCGCGGCCGAGGCTTGGCCCCCCGGCGCCGGCGTCACCGCCGACGGCGGCGGGCGACCGCAAGCGCCGCGAGTCCGGCCAGCGCCAGGGCGAGGTCGCCCGTGTCCAGCGATCCGCCGCGTCTGCCGAATGGGTAGGCAATCGGCATTGCCGGCGGCGGAGGCTCCGTCGTCGGCGGGGTCGTTGTCGGCGGCGGTTCGTTGTCCGGCGCGTAGGACTCGATGTCGTAGGCGTAGAGCCTGACACTCGTGCCTTCCTTGGGACTCTCCGCCTGCATGGCGACGAACCCACCCACGGCCCCCTGCCGCTGGCTGATGGCGTTCCCGGCGTCCCTGTTCGGCGTCTCGCCATCGCTCACTTCCTTCAGGACGTGATGCTGTTTGGCACCATCCTTGTCGGTGTACAGGAACATCTTCATCTCGCCGGTCTTCGGATCGATGGGCGTGTTGAACCACACCGCCTGATCCAGTGCCCTGTCGGCGACCTGCGAACCCTCCTGGCCATTCGTCTGTCGCGTGATCAGCGAATTCCGACCCGCCACGACGGTGCCGGCCGCACCGTTGCCTCTGAAGACCACATGCGGGTAGGCGTTGGTGCCATGGATGAAGCTCTGCATCGTGTGCCCTTCCTGCGCCGCGTACGGTCCTGCGGCAGGGCTCTTCGCCTCCTCGAAGACGAACTTGAGGTTGTCCTGGGCCAGCGCGGGCTCGCTCTGGGGCGCATTCGAATTGCGCAATGGCACAAGGATGTCGCCACGCAGGACGACAGGCGTGCGCGACAGCGATTCCGGCGATGACGTGGTCGCGGGCTTGCTCCTGTTGGTCAACGCGGCGGCCTGCGTCTGTCCGTTGGAAGCCGACTCCGCGGACACGACCATGTACGTCCTGCTGGGCTCGAATCTCGTGACGAGTCGCCAGGCTTTCTGCGTCGACGCATCCCTTTGCAACCTCAACCCGAACGGGCCGACGATCGGGTCCTGCGGCTGCAGGACGAGCGTGGTGCGACCATGTTTCGGCACAGCCTTCGTCTCCACGACGCCGGACGCTCTCGCCATCCCGTCGCTTCCATACGAGGTCTTGTACTGCTTGAATGCGGTCACGCCGTCGCTGAAGCGCACCTCCGCATAGGACAGAGGTGCCTCCAGGGCGTTGGCGGCATCCATCCACCCGACGCTCATCTTTCCAAAGGACAGTACGAACGTCGCCGTGTTCTCGACGGACGCAGTGGCCGGCGCGGCCCCTCGCGCGGTCACCGTCACATGGCACGGTTTTCCGGGAGCCACGGCGCAGTCGGGCGGGTTGAACTTCATGCTCTCGACGGCAAACCCCGCGGGCAGCGAGACGTTGGCGGCGGTGAAGACGACGTTCTTCGTTCCTACCGGCACGTTGATGTCGAGCGTCGCCTGAGCGTTCCTGCCGCCCCAGGTCCTGGCCGTGAAGCTTTCTCCGCCATAGCTGAAGGTCGCGGTGACCCCGTTCGGCGGCAAGCCCGCATCGATGAGGTACTGCTCGGGGTTCGTCGTGGCCCAGTACGCCTCCTTCGGCTGGCCGACGGCGGACCACGGATATCCGTTGGTGTGATAGCCCGGGTCCGTCATTCCCCACCAGGTCACCCGGTGCACGCCGCCCTTGTACTCGGGATGGCGACCTCCCGGGCCGGCGGCGTACTCCTTGAGCAGGCTGAAAAGCTTCGCGTACTGGATGCCCTGCTCCTTGAACAGGGCGTCCATCTCGGGGCCGTTCTGGATCCGCTGGCCCTTGTCCAGCCCCAGGAGCGGTGCGAGATCCAGCTCGGTCAGATCGACATTCACCCCGGTTTCGAGATAGGTCTTGATGGTCCTCTCGAAGGCGTCCAGGTTGAGTCTCATGTCCCAGTGCCCCTGCGTGCCGATGACGTCGACCAGCGGCCTGGGGTTTCCCTTGGCATCCAGGAGGATGCGTCCCTTGCCCGCGGCCGATTCGGCCGCGTACCGTTCATTGAACTCCTTGACCATCGAGGCGATCGCGGTGGCCTTCGAGGCTCGCTCGTTGTCGTTGAAGTCGTTGTAGTTCAGGATCGCGGTCGTGTTCTGGCGCGCCGCGTGGAAGGCGTCATACATGTAGTCCCAGCTCTTCCCACCCTTGGCGTAGGCCTGGGCCCATCGGGAGGGGCGCTCTTCGGGGCTGTAGCCAGTTCGCAGGGCGTTCCTCCAGTCGGCGGGGTTGTCGGGGTTGTCCTTGAACGCTTCGTTGACGACGTCCCAGGCGTAGGTCTTGAACGGTTCCTGATCGAAATGCCCGGCCACGGTCCGGATGTAGTACTCCAGGTTGGTCCTCGCCGTTGCGTAGTCCCACGGGGTTTCCCATCCGCCATTCGCAGTCGCGACGTTGGGAGCAGGCCATTGGGCCGACTGGTTGTGCCAGACCAGCACGTGCCCGGTGACCTTGACGCCGCGCGCATTGGCCGCGCCGATGTCTGCGTTGATGCCCGAGCTCAGGTTGGTGAGGAAGTTGGGGGTCGGATTGCTGATTCCCCCATTCCAGAACTCCGGCTTCATCGCGTTGCCGGGCGTCACCACGTTGAAGTGCTTCACGGTCATGGCAGCGACCGAGTTTTCGCCCGGCACCACCTCGGCGCCGAAGTTGCGCGCGTCGAGATTGGTGCTGCCGATCAGGAAGTGGTTTTTGTACACGTCCTTCAGCGCAGGCCAGTCGGCGGGGTTCGTTGGCCGATCGGCCGCCAGGGCGGCGTTCACGATCACAAGTCCGGCTGGCAGCGCAATCAGGAGGCTCTTGATGTCCAGTCTGCCGAACATGATCCCGATCCTCCTGGTGGTTCCGGCGATCGGGGAGTTCTCGTTGCACGTGTTCCTTGATCTGCGCCAAGGCGAACCGGCCAATGCGAGCCGCAGTGCGGTCGCCAGACCCAGTGATCTGAATTTCATGATGTCTCCGGAATGGAATATGCGGGGTGCGGCGAACTTGCCGCGACTCGCCGGCTCTCTGCGGAGCCCTGGTCGACCGACACGAAGGCTAGGTGAGCGCCCCCTGCCGGTCCACTGACTTTTTCGCTAGCATCCATTCCAAATGCTGATGAGTTCAGGCAAGACCCCTGGTAAATCGCTGATGCTGGCCCAAGTCTCGCGTCTGCGTTTTCGGCATCTGCAGTTCCTCGACATCCTCGGAAAGACACGCAACCTGCGCCTGACTGCCGAGCAGATGTACATCACGCAGCCGGCGGCCACCAAGGTGCTGATGGACATCGAGGAGATGCTGGAGGCGCGGCTTTTCGATCGCCTGCCGCGCGACATGCAACCGAACGAGCTGGGACTCTTCACCTTGCGTTATGCGCACTCGGCACTGGACGGCTATCGCAAGTTCGTGGACGAGTTCAGCACCCTGAAGCAGGGCGGGCACGGCCATCTGTCGATCGGTGCCATCTCGGGTGCGGCGCATCTGCTGATTGCCGCGGTGGCCGAGCTGCAGCGCCTGCGGCCGTTGCTGGTGGTGAAGGTGCTGGAGCAGAGCAGCGACCAGCTCATCGTGTGGTTGGCCGAGCGCAAGATCGACGTGATGATCGGCCGCTTCACCGACGAATCCCAGCGCGACCAGTTCCACTACGAGAACCTGAGCAGTGAAAGCCTGCAGATCGCCGCAGGCGTGCACCATCCGTTGCGCGGGCCGAACGCCCCTGGGCTGAGGGAGCTGTCCAACTGGCCATGGATCCTGTATCCGGCGTCCACCGCGCTGCGCAAGGTGTCGGATGACATCTTGCGCAGCACAGGCCTGTCGCTCACCTCGGGCATCGTCGAGACGCCGTCGTTTCTCTTCGCGCTGGAGCTGATGCAGAGCACGACCATGCTGTCGCTGCAGCCTGCCGCGCTCGTGGACAAATATGTACGGCGCGGTCTGCTGACGCGCATCGCGACAGAACTCCCCACCCGCATGCCCGACTACGGCCTGATCACGCTGCAAGGCGAGCCCCCCAGCACGGCCGTGCTGGCGTTCATGGACGTGATCCGCAACATGGCGGACCACGAGGCCGAAGCGGCGTCGGGCATCCTCCGCTGATGGCGATTGCACTGGCGCTAACAGTCGCCCTATTCCGCCAGTCGAATCGCGTATCGAAGGGCGCCTGTCGCATTGCGGGCAGCAGCTGAGCACCGACTGGCCGTCAAGGCGAACTCAGCGGGCATTAACGTTCGTGCGATCGTCTGCTTCCAAAATCCAGTTCAGGCAACGCCGCTTGAAGGATTCAAGATCGGTTTCAACCCAGGATCGTGGAAGGACCAACGTCAATCTGCAGCGATGATTGCCGTCCAAGGTGACCTCGGCGCTGGCACATAGTCCGCCGTTTTCGATGGGTTGACGAACGGTAGAGCACGCCCAGAGTCCCAATCTTCCTTCGTGGACAAGACGCTCGCTCCCCATGGTGGTCTCCGGACAGCTTCCCACGGGTACGACATCAAGATCGATGGTTGGCGCGAGCGGCAAGTCAGCAGACGGTAGCGCCTCAGCGGCGATCTCGTGTAGGACGGCGCGCCGTCCCTAAGGATCTGGGCCCACACGCTTCGGAGGTGGCGCCTGTCCCAAAAGCCGAACAACCTGCGATGCGACGGGCAAGGGCCGGAGTTCAGCAATTACTTATTCCTCAAGGAAGCATCGAATCAGGGTGCATGATGTGCCATGAACATCCAGCTCGGCTTCGAGATCGCCTACAAGTTTCCTCGGCCGACTCCGATGATTCTGAATCTCAACATCCACTATTCAAGAGCACCGGACCTCCTGCGTCCAGATCATCTGCTCACGCATCCGGCGGTGTCCACGACGGCTTACCGAGACCTGTTTGGGAACTGGTGCACGCGCCTGGTCGCTCCCGCAGGGCGCTTTGTATTGAGCACGAATGCCTTGATCCGCGACAGCGGCCTGCCGGACAGTATTGCCCCTTCTGCTTCGCAGACAGCGGTGGAACGCCTGCCCGAATCCACCTTGGTGTATCTGTTGGGCAGCCGTTACTGCGAAACCGACTTGCTGTCCGATTTTGCTTGGCAGCGTTTTGGAAGCGGACCCAGCGGATGGGCGCGTGTGCAGGCGGTGTGCGATTTCGTGCACCAGCATATCGAGTTCGGCTATCAGCATGCTCGGCGTACCCGTTCGGCCCTCGAGGCTTTCAAGGAGGGGAAAGGCGTATGCCGGGACTATGCGCACCTGGCCATTGCTCTATGTCGCTGTTTGAACATTCCAGCCCGCTATTGCACCGGGTATCTGGGCGATGTCGGAACTGCGCCACCCTTCGGCCCGATGGACTTCGCAGGTTGGTTCGAGGCGTTCCTGGGTGACCGTTGGTACACGTTCGACGCCCGCAACAACGTGCCGCGCATCGGCCGCGTGTTGATTGCGCAGGGGCGGGATGCCAGCGACGTGGCGTTGTCCTGCACCTTCGGACCGGATCAGCTGGACGGTTTCAAGGTCTGGTGCGACGAAGTTCAATGAGCCCAGAAGGCACAGCCAGTCTTCGCTGTGGTACCTGCTGTCGCCTGGGAGCGGACGGGACGGGCTTGCAGGCGCTGTCTATCTCGGGCCGGCCAGTGACCAGATCGTCGCGCCCAGACGCATCAGGTCTGTCGCTTCCTGTTGAACGCCCTCGCATGACATGTCCAAGCCAGCGACTTTCGCCGCGACCAGCGATACAGCCTCGTCTGCGGGAAGTGCCCCACCAATGCGAGCCATCTCCACGATCTTGAGCATCACGTCCGTCTGGTTCATGGCTCAGGCACATTCCTACTTCGGCTGCTGCTGGCGGCAGATGTTCACACCTGTGGTCGTCAGCTGAAGCGATCCGCCCAGCCATTCGAGCCAGGACAACGAAACCATATCGTCGATCACCGCCTCATCGATTTCACCTGCACGCCGGTGGTGCAGCAGATCGGCCACTTGGGGCAGATCCGCGCGAAGCGCTTCCTGCCGAGAGAGGGAGAGAAGCGCCTGAGTCATGCGGGTCCTTCATGCGAATGGAGCGAGTCAGCGTAACACTGCAACACCGCCTGCGGGGCATGAAAAACCACCGCGCCCCGAAATCACCTACACTCAGTGCATCGATTGCGGCGTGCTCGTTGCCTCAATCCCTGATTGGCACCTCGCGGCAGTCGCCCGCCGCAAAGGCCTCAACTCTCCGGCAAGGTGGCCCATTTTCGCCGCCCTCGCCGGAGCGCCATCCCTCTCAGCGAGCTTCATCTTCGGTCCGTTCAATAGAGAACATCCCACGGACCGTTCTGCCGTTCCCTTCACGCATCCACTTCGCGCGCCTGACCGGTCCAGTGCCGGCACGCGCGCCTCGGCGCGCCTTCAGGGCTAGCGCCCGCTTTATCACATGCAAATTCCACAGGCCCACGAGGTGGGCAGATACCTCGTCACCCCCATGACCAAACTCACGGATACCGGGCAGTACGCAGCCTCGGTTTCCATCCGCCGTGGCATGCATGACCGGGTCTTCCGGCTCATTCCGCGTTTCGACAGTGCCGCACGTGCGGCGCGCTATGCACTGATGCAAGGCCGCCATTTCGTACTGAACAACCAACTGGCCTGAGCATCCGGCCGATCACTGAAGGAGCGTCGTGAGCAAGGAAGAACTGATTGAAATGCAGGGCCGGGTGCAGGAGGTGCTGCCTGATTCGCGCTTTCGCGTCACTCTCGACAACGGGCACAGCCTGATCTGCTACTCGGGCGGAAAGATGCGCAAGCACCGCATCCGCGTACTCGCAGGCGACAAAGTCTCGCTGGAGATGTCGCCCTACGATCTCAACAAGGGACGGATCACGTTTCGTCATCTGGAGCCTCGCTCCCAGAGCGGCTCTTTGCCCGTGCGACGCCCTGGTCGGTAGGCTTGCACGCCAATTCTTTATCCATTTCATACCGATTTTCGGTGCACTCAAGAAAGTAAATCATGGACAACAAACTCTACGTCGGCAATCTCTCGTACGCGGTGCGCGAAGACGCGCTGCAGCAACAATTTTCGGCCTTCGGTCTTGTCTCCTCGGCCAAGGTCATGATGGAGCGCGATACCGGCCGCTCCAAGGGCTTTGGTTTCGTCGAGATGGGCTCACCTGCGGAAGCGCAGGCCGCCATCTCGGGGCTTCACGGCAAGGAAATTGATGGACGTGCGCTCACCGTCAATCTGGCACGTCCGATGGAGCCGCGCGCCGGCGGCTTTGGCGGTGGCCCCCGCTACTGAGTCGCCATGACCATCAGCCCCTCTTTCGTACTGGGCTTGACAGAGGCAGACAACGCAGAGTCCATTGCGCATGTTGCCTTCCTCCGGAGCATCGAGCATGCGGTCTTTCCGCTGAGCATCCTCAAACCCGAGGAGGTTTCCTTCACGGGGGCGCTGAATGCGAAGAAATGGATCCTTCTGCAAAACGCAGGGTCGAAATCTCGTCCAGCAGACACGGCCGATCCCCTATCGATCGTGATCGAGGACATCACCGCAGAAGGACGCGCCGAGCTGCGGCGCCGGCAGACCTTCGGGCCCTGGGAGTGGCGCAAGAAGTCGCAAGCCTGACAGGCATCAAGCCCAACTGGCTCAGTTGCCGACCGGTGGGCGCGCACGTTGAACGTTGCCTGGCATGCATGGCGCGCAGCAGCGTCGCTGCACAGTGTGTTGTCGTCCGGGCCGTGCGTTGCCGTCTCGCTCGGGAACTCGCGATACAGCGGATATTTCGATTCATTCGCCCAGTTCTCGCAATGAGATACAAGGCATGGCCGTGGTGGTGCATCAGAAAAGACGCACTGCAGGCAGCGGCCGCCCGACACGACACGACCAGCGCTTGCATCAAGTCGTCCCCCTCGCCCCGATCGGCACAAGGAAATCATCACAAGGCAAGCCTCCAGCTCAGCGTGAGGTCGGTGGGCAGGTCGAACATGGCCTCATCGCCGAGCCATGTCAAGACCGCATCAACTTCACGCGGCCGTGCCGCCGGGACCCGCCAAGCTTGGATGAGGCGCGGCGCGGAATGGTTTCCGGCAAGGAGTTGTTCCACGAGTTTGTTGAAATCTTTGTGGATAACTCGGGGACAACATCGGTGTTGCAAGCATTGATGCGGGTCGCCGCCAGAGTGCCTGCGTTCGAGGCAGTCGCCGCTTGACTTTTCGCGCAACAGGCGAGGGAGAGCCGGTGGATCCGGATATCTGGATGCGAGCATCCTTGCCGCACTGAGTCCGCATCACGGCTTCGAAGCCGAACCGCGACCACAGCCGCTGGAGTTCGCGACTGCCCCCGTCGAGGGCCTTGCACGAGTGGACGGTCTGCGTCGGCAAGCTTGCAGCGCAGGCAGGAAAGGATCCGCCTGCCGATGGCCCCGAAAGCCCCTGCGCGCCCGTCTTGGCGGCCACACCGGCCCGGCCAGGCTGGCAAGCGTGCCCGGCGCGCAACACGGGGCCCCCAGACATGCCGCCGTCCGGCGCTCCTGTGCCATGATGAAGTTCGCCGATCCACTCCCTACACCCGGGCTTTGCCCCGCCCTTGCTCGCACAGCGTCATCTTGGCCTACCTCGTCGCACTTCTGATGTTCGTCGCATCGCTGTGCCATGCGCAGACGGCGCCTGTGCAACGCCTGCGCATCGTCGGAGGGCTGGCCGGGGTCACCCAGTACACGGGGCAGGAGGAGCAGTTCTGGACGCGTGACCTCGCGGCGCTGTCCGGCGGCCGCTACACCGCCAGCATCGTGCCCTTCGACCGTGCCGGGGTGCCGGGCCAGGAAATGCTGAGCCTGATGCAGCTCGGCGTGGTGCCCTTCGGCACGGCGCTGCTGAGCCAGGTTTCCACCCAATTTCCGGAGCTCGGCGCGCCCGACATGGCCGGACTGAACCCCGACATCGCCACGCTGCGCCGCGTGGTCGGCGCGTTCCGCCCCTACCTGACGCACGCGTTGCGCGAGCGCTATGACGTGGAGCTGCTGGCGGTCTACATCTACCCGGCGCAGGAGGTGTTCTGCAACAAGCCGATGCAACAACTCGGCGACCTCGCGGGCCGGCGCACACGCGTATCCAGCTCGACGCAGGCCGACTTCGTCACGGCACTGGGCGGCACGCCGGTGTACACCGAGTTCTCGCAGATCATGGCGAACATGAAATCGGGCAATACCGACTGCGTCATCACCGGCACCATGTCCGGGCACACGCTCGGCCTGCACGCGGTGACCAGCGCCCTCTATGCCATGCCGCTGAACTGGGGCGTGGCGGTGTTCGCGGCCAACCGCGAAAGCCTGAATGCGCTGCCGCCCGAGCTGCAGGCGCTGCTGCGCAAGGAACTGCCGCGGCTGGAAGCCGCCGTCTGGGCCCAGTCGGAGCGCGATACCGAGGAAGGCATCGCCTGCAACACGGGCACCGCGGGCTGCAGCAAGGCCCTCAAGGGGCGCATGGTGGCCGTGCGGCCATCGCCGCAGGACCAGGCCCGCCGCCGCGAGATCCTTGCGACCCGCGTGCTGCCCGGATGGGTGCAGCGCTGCGGTCCGGTGTGCGCCACGACCTGGAACCAGACGGTCGCGCCGGTGGTCGGCATCCAGGCCCGGGCAGCAGCACCGTGACGGCGCGTTTTCCCCGCCGCATTACCGCCATCGTCTTCGGCGTGGCGCTGGTCTTCCTCGCCACCGCGGGGGCCGTGGCCTCCCTCATCGTCTGGGAGTCCAGGCAGAAGGCCATCACCGATCACGAGGGCCAGACGGTCCGCTTCGTGACCGGTTCCGAGGCGGCCCTCAATCGCGCGCTGCTGAGCGTCGACATGCTGCTTGCAGGAGCCAACGAACTGCTGCGCGACTCGAACGCCGCCAGTGCCGGCAACGACGCAAGCAGCCCCGGGCCACACCAGCTGCTCGGCAACATGGTGCGGCAGAACCTGCTGGTGCGCCACGTGGCCTTCGTCGATGCGCGTGGGGCCGTGGTGGCCTCGTCGGACCGGCGCGGCGAACACCTGCCGCTCGCTCTGCCCGCGGGCTTCGTGGACAGCGTGCTGGCCAAGCCGGTGTCGACGCTGGCGATCAGCGCGCCGGCCCTCAGCGCAGTCACCTCGCAGAAGGTGCTGTATTTCGCCCGCGCCGTGACGCTGGCGGACAGCTCTCGCATGCTGGCGGTGGCCGAGGTGCAGCTGTCGCTGCTCGCGACGATCATGACGCAAGGCAGCGGCTTGCGCGACCTGGAAGTCACGCTGGAGCGCGACGCCGGCCCCCTCCTGGCGAGCCTGCCGCCACGCGACGACCTGGCCGATCGGCAGATCGAGCCGCCCCTGCACGAGCAGACCAGCGATGGCAAGCCGCGGCGGATGGCCGCGCGCCTGAGCGGTGAGCCGGCCATCGTGGTGGCCCGGCCCACGTTGCACCGCAATCTGTTGATCGTGGCGAGCATGCCGCTGAGCGCTGCGCTCAGGGACTGGCGACGCGAGCGCGATCTGATCGCCTGGACCGGCGTGGCCATCGGCTTGATGATCCTGGCGGTGGCGTGCTTCACGCACATCCAGCTGCGCCGCCAATGGCGCTCCCGGATGGAGCTGATGCGCTCCAAGGCCACGCTGGACCAGGCATTGGGATCGATGGTCAACGGCTTCATCCTGCTGGACGCCGAGCACCGCGTGCTCACCTGGAACCGCAGCTTCGTCGCAATGTTCCCGTGGACCGAATCGATGATCGCGCCACAGCTGCCCTTTCGCCGCATCATGGACGAAACCGCCCGGCACGTGGTGCACAGCCAGGGCCCCGCCGGCTGGTCGGCCTTGAATGCGCCGCAGATGGTCCAACCGCATTCCGAGCAGGAAGCACTGTTGGAGAACGGCCAGGTGATCCGCGCCACCCGCAACCGCACGCCGGACGGCGGCATGGTCTGCGTCTACCAGGACATCACCGAGAAGCGTCGCCACACGGCCGCCATCATCGAGAGCAAGGCGCAGTTGCAGGCCACGCTCGATGCCCTGCCCGATCTGCTGCTCGAAGTCGGCCTGGATGGCCGCTGCCATGGCTATCACGCGCCGCGCGTGCCCTTTCCCGCCGCCGACATCGGAGATCCCGTGGGCCGCACGGTGCAGGAGCTGCTGCCGTTCGAGGCCGCCTCGCAGGTGATGGCGGCGGTGCGCGAAGCGCAGGTCAAGGGCTATTCGGCCGGGCGCCAGTTCGAGCGACGCGACAAGGGCGAGCGCAGCTGGTTCGAGATCTCTGCATCGCGCAAGTCGGTCGAGGTGATGGCCGATGAAAGAGCCGACGCACGAGCCGAAGCCTCGCGCGGCCACGACGAGGAACGCAGTGCGCGCTTCATCGTGATCCTGCGCGACATCACGCAAAGCAAGCGCGCGGCTCGGGAGATCGAGCACCTGGCTTTCTACGACACGCTCACCGGCCTGCCCAACCGCCGGCAGTTGCTCGATCGCCTGCACCATGCCATCGGCAATGCCGCGCGGCAGCCGGGGCTGTGCGCGCTGCTCTTTTTGGACCTGGACAACTTCAAGACGCTGAACGACGCGCTCGGCCACGACGTGGGCGACCAGTTGCTCAAGCAGGTGGCGCAGCGACTCAAGCGCTGCCTGCGCGAGGGCGACATCGTGGCGCGTCTGGGCGGCGACGAGTTCGTGGTGATCCTGGAAAACCTGAGCGACCAGCTCGCTGGGGCCACCTCGCAGACCGAGACCGTCGGTGCGGCCATCCTCGCGCAGCTGAACCAGCCGTACCAGCTCGGTGTCCAGCATCATCACGCCACGTGCAGCATTGGCGCCTGCCTGTTCGATGCCCGGACTGCCTCAATCGAGGAGGTACTCAAACAGGCCGACATCGCCATGTACCGCGCCAAGACGGACGGCGGCAACGCGATGCGCTTCTTTGAGACGGAAATGCAGACCCGCATCACCGCGCGCGCCGCGCTGGAAAACGAACTGCACGCCGCCATCGCGGCGCAGCAGTTCGTGCTGCACTACCAGAGCCAGGTCACCGGCGAGGACCGGGTGGTGGGCGCGGAGGTGCTGGTGCGCTGGAACCATCCGACACGCGGGTTGCTGATGCCAGGCCAGTTCATCGATGTGGCGGAGGACACCGGGCTCATCATCCCGCTGGGCCTGTGGGTGCTGGAGACCGCCTGCAGGCAGCTCACGGCATGGCGCGGCGATCCGCGGAGGCGGCACTTGCAGCTGTCGGTCAATGTGAGCGCCCGGCAGTTCCGAGAGGCGGATTTCGTCGACCAGGTGAGCCGAGTGCTGGTGCAAACCGGCGCCGATCCGGGCAGGCTCAAGCTGGAGCTCACAGAAAGCCTGCTGCACGAGAAGGTGGCCGACGCCATCGGCAAGATGGAAGCCCTGGCCGCCTTGGGCATCCAATTCTCCATGGACGACTTCGGCACCGGCTATTCGTCGCTGTCCTACATGACCCAGTTGCCGCTGAGCCAGGTGAAGGTCGACAAGTTCTTCGTGCACAACATCGGGCTCGACCCGAAGGTGGAGTCGATCATCCAGGCCATCATCGGCCTGGCGCGCAACCTGGAACTGGAGATCGTGGCCGAAGGCGTGGAAACTCATGCGCAGCGCGAATTCCTGATGCGCCACGGCTGCGACGTGTGCCAGGGCTACCTGTTCGGCGTCCCCCAGCCCCTCGAAAGCTACGAGCGCGAGTTGGATACGAAGCTTCCCTCATCGGACTCGATGGTCATACGGCAGTGAACGGCTGCCTGGCATCGCGGATGGATGCCTTCAGGGCTCACAGACTCCGCTCACCTGACCGCACCCGCACCCCGCCCATCCAGTGTTGGAAACGGCTCAACTGGATCTGCCGATGGCCGCGAATAACCAGCGTCTGGCCCAACTGAGCTTCGAGCGCAGCGACGTGTCGGCTCACGGCGGATTGAACCAAGCCCTGGTCGCGTGCAGTGGCTGTGAAGCTCCTGCAGCGTGCCAATGCCTGGTACGTTCGGAGTGCCGATAACGGGGTGTCGATCATGGCTTGATCGCAACTCGACCGATGTCGCGGATATTTCTTCCTCGCATGCGCCCGGGCGAACTTTCAGGCGCCGCTCCAGGTTCATCGGTCCTCGCCCGTCGAACTGCCCCGGCATCGCATCGCGCCACAAAGCAGCGCCCGCCTGACGCCCCGGTATTGATTTCCCCAGGGGCAACTCATTTTGTCACGAAGCCTTGACCCGCATGCTGTCGGGCACACGCGTGTCCAGGCAAAGGCGTGGAAGCAAATGCGCTGGCTCGGCGCTTGATGGAACTGTGAGTCAAACGAGCACGGAAATCCACGCTCGGTCAGCACGGCAACATCTGACTTCGACCAGGTTCTCCAATGTCGTCTCCCATCCGGCCGGCAAGAATATTCCACTCGTGGATTCTTGTTCTTTCGCCTGGGCTCGCTCGGAAATCTGATGAGCTTTTCAGGCCTATTTGGGGGGCAAAGCCAGTCGCCGCTGAGCTGCCTGAAACACAGGGCCTCGCGCGAGCCCCAGGGCCTGCCCACGATGCGCGCTATCCGGCGAAATCGTGGATGTCACGGCCACAACCAAGCCGAGAGGTGAGTGGACCCAGATCAGCTGCCCAGCGTAGCCGCTGGCGAAGAAGGTGGAACCCGAAGGCACCCACCAGAACAGTCCATAGGGCAAGTGAGCGGGCGGCCCGCCCGAACTTTGAGGCTTGACCATCTGGGCTACGAAGCCCGGAGGCAGCAACGGGGCGCCAGCCCAGGTGCCATCCAGCAGCATCAGGTGCCCCAGCTTTGCCATGTCCACAGTTCTCATGGAAGCAATGCCGTCACGAGAGTACGCAGGCTGCCGCATTTCAAGAGGCGTCACGAGTTGCTCGCGCACGAGGTCTGCCATCGGACGTCCGGTCACTCGTTCGAGGACGGCTTGAACCATGGGGGGTCCACTGTTGTCGTAGGCGAAGCGTTGGCCTGGCTCTGTCTGAATTGACCTTGCCCAAGCGGAAGTCGGCGTGAGCGGTGCTGCAGTTCCTGAACGGTCATCTACCGCAAATCCAGCAGTCATGGCCATCAGGTGTCGCAACGTGATGCTCTGCGCGCGAGGGTCCGAGTTGAGAGCGCGCCACTCCGGCATGAGTTCGACAACCGGCAGCTCGAGAGAAGACAGTTGCCCTCGCTTCAAAGCAGTGCCTACCAGGAGCGCCAAGGCGCTCTTGGTGACAGATTGGGTGTCCCGCAATGCGTTCGGGTCGCCATCGCGGTAGTACTCGTATACGGTCCGACCTTGGAGGACAACGACCAAGCTCTGGACATCGCCCAGTTCCTGCTCGATGTCTTTGTCGAGGTTCTTGAAGGCAGCGGCGTCCAGGCGCTGCTCTTCCGGCGTAGACGTTCGCCAAGCCGGCAGCGCCTGCGCAAAAGCTGTGGACGCAACCATCGCACAAAGCCAGACGATGAATCTCCGCATCTTGTCCCTCGCGCTGCTGGTTGAAGGGCGTCGCCGCTGAACGACAGCCCAGCCTCCATTCTGCCGGCGAACCGTGACCGGGCGGCAGCACGAATGCCCCTTCAGGCAAAGTTGCCGGATACCTCGAACGGCTGCTCCTGGCCGACCTCAGCCCTCAAAACATGGCCGCGGTTCATGGGAGGGTGCGCAGAACTTCGCCAAACGCGGCAGCAAGCACGCCGCGCACAGAGATAGCACTTGTCCTCCCCGAGAGACCGCCGATGTCCCACAAGGCCCGAGGTCCCTCGGCGGGAAGGTCTGACCCCTAGGTGGCTATGCCACGACGATCTTCCGCGCGACCGAGGATTGAGAAAAGGCAATCGACATGGCAACAGGCAGCAGAACCCTTTGGAAAGGCGCCATCACCTTTGGCCTGGTCCATATCCCCGTGGGCCTGCACACCGCCAGCATCGAGCAGGGCATCGATTTCGACTGGCTGGACAAGCGCAGCATGGACCCGGTCGGCTACAAGCGCATCAACAAGAAGACGGGCCGGGAGATCGACAAGGACAACATCGTCAAGGGCTTCGAGTACGAGGACGGCAAGTACGTCGTGATCTCCCCCGACGAGATCGAAGCCGTTTATCCCCGCACCACGCAGACGATCGAGATCCAGCGCTTCATCGATGCCCAGGAGCTGCCCTTCCTGTATCTGGAACGGCCCTACTACGTTGCGCCGATCAACAAGGGCCAGAAGGTCTACGCGCTGCTGCGCGAGGTGCTTCTGAAGACCGGCAAGATCGGACTGGCCAAGGTGGTCATCGCCACCAAGCAACATCTGGCCGTGCTGGTGCCCTCCGGCAAGGCGATGGTGTTGAACCTGCTGCGATGGGGCGACGAAGTCAAAAGCCTGGAAGGCCTCGACCTGCCTCCTGCGGGGGTCAAGGGCGCCAAGGTGAGCGCGGCAGAGATGAAGATGGCCGAGCAACTGGTCGACAGCATGTCAGGCAAGTGGGACCCGGAGGACTTCAAGGACGAGTTCAAGAGCGCCGTCATGAAGATCGTCCAGAAGAAGGTCAAGGCCGGCGATACCGAGACCGTCATCCAGCCCGAGGAAGAAGCTCCGGAAGACAGCTCGAACGTGATCGACCTGACCGAACTGCTCCAGCGCAGCCTCAAGGGCGGCAAGTCCCCCCAAACCAGCAATGCGGCAGCCAAGAAGCGCAGTGCCAAGGCGCCGGCCAAATCCGCCGGAACCGCGCGAAAGACGGCTTCGAAGAAGGCGTCCGCCAAGACCCGAAAGGCGGCTTGAGAGGCGCCACGGGTGCCTCGCCGCCCGGCCCTTGAGAGGGACGCCCGATGGCCAAGAGCGACGCGCTGTTCACGTACAAGGCGAAGCGGAACTTCGCCGTCACTGCGGAGCCCGCCGAGGGAGGCCGGCCGAACCCGCATGCGCTCACCTTCGTGGTGCAAAAGCATGCCGCTTCGCGACTGCATTACGACTTCCGGCTCGAACTCGACGGCGTGATGGTGTCCTGGGCCGTGCCCAAGGGCCCCAGCTTCGATCCGAAGGAAAAGCGGATGGCCATCCACGTGGAAGACCACCCGATCTCCTATTCCTCGTTCGAAGGCACCATCCCGCCCAAGCAGTACGGCGCAGGAACCGTCATCGTCTGGGACAACGGCACGTGGGAACCGGTCGGCGACCCCCACCAAGGCCTCGCCGCCGGGAAGCTGCTGTTCCGCTTGCACGGCCAGAAGCTCGAGGGGCTGTGGGAACTCGTGAAGATCGCCAAGGGCGGCGAGCGCCAGGAGCCCTGGATCCTCTTCAAGAAGAAGGATGCCTTCGCGCGCGCCCACGCCGAGTACGACGTGATCGCCGCCCTGCCCGACAGCGTCATCGCCAAGCCTCTCAAGCAGGCGGCTCCTGCGGCGAAGCCAGCCGCAAAGACATCCGGCCCCTCCAGGCCTGCGCGCAA
>NZ_CP157624.1:6110000-6783285 GCF_048305075.1 Variovorax sp. 160MFSha2.1 | reverse complement strand
GGGCGTGGGGAAAAGTGAAGGGACCCTCGGGCATTTCTTGGTATAGGTATTGTGGATATTCTCTGCTGGAAGGCGCCCGGCATTCTAACTTGTCAAAACCTTATCCACACGCCGGCGAGTGTGTCGAAAGGCCCGCAAATCCGCTCGAAGATTGTTCAGGGCCCCAATGTTTGCGATAATTGCGGGTTTCCCTGAAAACCTCTTTGCGTCTTTCGGGGGCCATCCGAAACACGCCCGCCCCGGCGCCCCGCAGGAACTTCATGCTTTCAGTACGAAAGCGCGAAGGGCCAGCGCGAACAGGGAATTAGGAAATCACCATGAAACGCACCTACCAAGCATCCAAAGTCCGCCGCGCCCGTACCCACGGCTTCCTGGTCCGCATGAAGACCCGCGGCGGCCGTGCCGTCATCAACGCACGCCGCGCCAAGGGCCGCAAGCGCCTGGCCGTCTGACGGCAGTCCACCTGCCGTTGCCAGCAGCCGACCCGTCAGCGCCAGCTCCATCCGCCAGGGCTTCTGGCCCGGGCCGGCATGACACAAGCGGCCCGGCTTCCATGCAGCGGCTCAAGTCCCGCGCGCAATTCCAGGCCGTCCTCGCAGGTGCCACCGTGGCGCGCACTGCTCATTTCGCATTGCATCGCTGTGCGCTCGATCTCGCATCGAGCGCACAGCCGTTGTTCGCGTCCGACGACGTCTGGCTGGGTGCCATGGTGCCCAAGCGCTGGGCACGTCGCGCCGTCACGCGCAACGCCATCAAGCGACAGATCTATTCGGTGAGCGCCGCATCCGGCGCAGCACTGCCTCGCGCCGCGCACGTGGTGCGGCTGCGCGCGGGCTTCGACCGCAAGGAGTTCGTGAGCGCCTCTTCGGACAAGCTCAAGGCCGCCGTGCGCGCCGAACTCCAGCAGCTGCTGGCACGGGCCGCGCGCGCCCCCGCGCCGGCCGCAGCCCCTTCCTCCTCGCCATGAAACGCCTGCTGATCGGCATCGTGAAGGCCTACCGCCTGCTGCTGAGCCCCTGGCTCGGCCAGTCGTGCCGTTTCACGCCGACCTGCTCCGTGTATTCGATCGAGGCGCTGGAAGTGCATGGCGCGCTCAAGGGCAGCTATCTCACCCTGCACCGCATCGCGCGCTGCCAGCCCTGGTGCCAGGGCGGCCACGATCCGGTTCCGCCGAAATCCCAGCGTCGCACTGACAGGTCAGGATCGCTGTTTTCGTCTCTTCTCTCTTCCGACAAGAAGTCTTCGTCATGAACGATATCCGCCGCACGATACTGTGGGTGATTTTTGGTTTCTCGCTGGTACTGCTGTGGGACCAATGGCAGGTCTTCAACGGCAACAAGCCGACCTTCCTGCCGTCGACCAAGCCGGCCGCCACGGCCGCCGCTCCCGCAACCACCGCGCCCGCGGCCAACAGCAACGGCGTACCGGCTGCCTCCGGCAGCGGCAATGCCGGCGCCGTGCCCACGCAAGCGGTGGCCGCGGCTCCGCGTGAGCAGGTCAAGGTGACCACCGACCTGTTCCAGGCCAGCATCGACAGCGAAGGCGCCACGGTCAACCACCTCGAACTGCGCAAGTACGACGAAGCCGACCGCACCAAGCACGTGGTGCTGTTCGAAAACGGCTCGCCCGCCACCCGCTATGTCGCGCAGACCGGCCTGCTCAACCAGGTCGACACCGGCGAGCGCTTCCCGAACCACCTGACGCAGATGACGCCCAGGCCCGGCCCGCGCGAGATGGCCGACGGCCAGAACACGCTGGAAGTGAGCTTCGAAAGCGCCCCCGCCGGCGGCCTGAAGTACATCAAGACCTACGTGTTTCACCGTGGCGACTACGTTATCGGCGTGCGTCACGAAGTGGTCAACGTGAGCGACCAGCCGCGCGACGCGCAGCTGTACCTGCAGTTGCTGCGTCACGGCACGGTGGCTGCCAGCACCATGTTCGGCACCAACACCTTCACGGGCCCTGCGGCGTACACCAACGAGAAGAAGTTCCACAAGCTCGACTTCAAGGACATCGCCAAGGGCAAGATCGAACCGCCGCCGCCGGCCAACGACGGCTGGATCGCGATGGTGCAGCATTACTTTGCTTCGGCGTGGCTGCTCAAGGGCGACCCGGCCAGCGAGCAGCTGCGCCGCGAGTTCCGCGTGAAGGACCTGGGCGACAACCAGTTCTCCATCGCCATGGTGGCTACGCTGCCGAAGATCGCCCCGGGTGCCACGCAGGTCGTGAACAGTGCGCTGTTCGCAGGCCCTGAAGAAGAAAAGAAGCTCGAAGCCATCGCTCCGGGCCTGGACCTGGTGAAGGACTACGGCATCTTCGCGATCATCTCCAAGCCGCTGTACTGGCTGCTCACCCAGCTGCACGGCCTCCTGGGCAACTGGGGCTGGTCGATCGTCGCGCTGGTGGTGTTGCTGAAGGCGGCCTTCTACTGGCTCAACGCCAAGGCCTACGCCAGCATGGCCAAGATGAAGGCCATCAATCCGAAGATCATGGAAATGCGCGAGCGGCTGAAGGACAAGCCGCAGGAGATGCAGCAGGAAATGATGCGGATCTACAAGACCGAGAAGGTCAACCCGATGGGCGGCTGCTTCCCGATCCTGATCCAGATCCCGGTGTTCATCGCGCTGTACTGGGTGCTGCTGTCGTCGGTCGAGATGCGCCACGCGCCCTGGATCGGCTGGATCACCGACCTCTCGGCACCCGACCCCTGGTACATCCTGCCGATCGTGATGACGGCCACGTCGCTCTTCCAGACCTGGCTCAACCCGACGCCGCCCGATCCGATGCAGGCCAAGCTGATGTGGATCATGCCGCTCGCGTTCAGCGTGATGTTCATCTTCTTCCCGGCCGGCCTGGTGCTGTACTGGATCACGAACAACGTGCTGTCGATCGCGCAGCAGTGGTTCATCAACAAGCGCCTGGGCGTGCTCGGCGCCAAGTAAGCCGGCCGATCGCTCCAAGCCATCCCACGAAGGGCCGCGCAAGCGGCCCTTTTTGCTGAAAGACTGAAAGAATCCGCACCATGCTCGCCCGCACCTCCGACCCCATCGTCGCCATCGCCACCGCCTCGGGGCGCGGCGCGGTCGGCATCGTGCGCGTGTCGGGCGCCAGGCTGGCGCCGCTGGTCGACGCGATCTGCGGCCGCGCGCTCAAGCCGCGCGAAGCCACCTACCTGCCGTTCCGCGACGCGGACGGCGAGCCGGTCGACCACGGCCTGGCCATCCACTTTCCCTCGCCCAACTCCTTCACCGGCGAGGACGTGCTCGAACTGCAGGCCCATGGCGGATCGGTCGTGCTGCAGCTTCTGCTGGCGCGCTGCCTGGAAGCGGCGGCCGAGCCCGACCCGGTCACCGGCCGCCCGCGCCTGCCCGGCCTGCGCGTGGCCGAGCCCGGCGAGTTCAGCCAGCGCGCCTTCCTCAACGGCAAGATCGACCT
This sequence comes from Variovorax sp. 160MFSha2.1, assembly GCF_048305075.1. Classification (NCBI taxonomy): domain Bacteria; kingdom Pseudomonadati; phylum Pseudomonadota; class Betaproteobacteria; order Burkholderiales; family Comamonadaceae; genus Variovorax; species Variovorax sp. 160MFSha2.1. The sequence continues at coordinate 6,779,850 of NZ_CP157624.1, read as the reverse complement.
GGCGCAGGCCGAGGCCATCGCCGACCTGATCGACGCCAGCACCGAGGCGGCCGCGCGCAGCGCCGGGCGCTCGCTGTCGGGCGCCTTCTCGCGCGAGATCCACACGCTGCGCGACGCGCTGATCCACCTGCGCATGCTGGTGGAGGCCACGCTCGACTTTCCCGAGGAGGAGATCGACTTCCTGCAGAAGGCCGACGCGGCCGGGCAGCTCGCGAAGCTGCGGTCGCAGCTATCTGCGGTGCAGCAGCGCGCGCGCCAGGGCGCCCTGCTGCGCGAGGGCATCAAGGTCGTGATCGCGGGCCAGCCCAACGCCGGCAAGAGCTCGCTGCTCAATGCGCTGGCCGGCGCGGAGCTGGCCATCGTGAGTGCCGTGGCGGGCACCACGCGCGACGTGGTCTCGCAGACCATCCAGATCCACGGCGTGCCGCTGCACGTGGCCGACACCGCCGGCCTGCGCGAGAGCAGCGACGAGGTCGAGCAGATCGGCGTGGCACGCGCCTGGGGGCAGATCGAGAGCGCCGATGCGGTGCTGTTCCTGCACGACCTGACGCGCGCGAGCCAGACCGACTACGCCGCTGCCGACGCCGAGATACTGGCCGGTCTCCAGCGGAAGCTGCCCCCGAGCGTGCCGGTGCTCGACGTCTGGAACAAGCAGGACGCGGCACCCACGGCCCATCCCGAACAGGGCATCGCCCTCTCCGCCAAGACCGGGCTGGGCATCGAGGCCCTGCGCGATCAGCTGCTGGCCATGGCCGGCTGGCAGGCAGTGCCCGAGGGCGTGTACCTTGCGCGAGCGCGCCACGTGCAGGCGCTGGCCCGGGTCGAAACGCACCTGGCGCTGGCTGCAAGCCACCTGGAGGCACAGGCACAGCTGCTCGACCTGCTGGCCGAGGAACTGCGCCTCGCGCAGAACGCGCTGAACGAGATCACCGGCGAGTTCGGCGCCGACGACCTGCTGGGCGTCATCTTTTCGCGCTTCTGCATTGGTAAATAGCCACAGATAGCGGCAGCCGCCCTCGAAAAAACGTAAACACTTGTAGCCGAAGTTCGCGGCCATCGCGGATACTTCGGCTCACATGCGGGGGCCGAGAAACACATGTCAATCCAGAACCTGAGCCGCGCCATCGCGGAGAACATCAATACCGACGCGTTCGCGTTGACGTTCAACGTCCAGCAGTGGGAAACGCTGGCGGGTTACCTGCAACCCATCGAGACTGGCGTCGGCGACGTGCTGATCGAGCAGGGCACGCCCGACCGTTCGGTGTTCTTCGTCGAGAGCGGCGCCATCAGCGTGCACCGCGTCAGCAGCAAGGAACAGATGAAGCTGGCCGTGCTTACCGCGGGTTCGGTGGTCGGCGAAGGCTCGTTCTTCTCGCGGCAGCCGCATTCTGCCAACGTGGTGGTCACCGGTGCGGGCCGCGTCTGGCGGCTCACCGCGATCCGCTTCGCCGAGATGTCGAACCGCCAGCCCAACATGGCGCTGGAGATCGCGATGGCCCTGGGCGCCGTGATCGCCAAGCGCATGGCGCACCGCTCCAAGCGCGTCGCGGTGACCTGATCGGGAAGGCCTCCTCACTCGCCCGCCACCGGATCGATCCTACGGATGCAGGCCAGCCATTTCAGTTCAGGACGCCGAGAAGCAAGAAGTAGTCAGCAAGCAAGCCATGGCCTCGATCTGTCCGGTCTGCAGCACGGAGAACCGTGACGGCGCGAATTTCTGCAGGAACTGCGGCATCAAGCTGTCCGCCGCGGGAGACCGGATCCCGCCGCCGCCGACCCCCGAACGCGAATGGGCCACCACGGCGCCCGCCCAACTGCGCGCGCCGACCATCCCGGCGCCCCTCGAAGAACTCCCGCCGGCACCGTCGCCCGCGCGCCAGTCCTTCTTCAGCCGCTCGCCTGCCTCCGCGCCGCGGCATGACGACGACGAGCAGACCGTTTTCATGCTGCACGACGACGGCTCGCCGCGCGTGCCCGCACCGCCGGCCACCCCGCAGGGGCTGGAATCGAGCTGGGCGCCGTCGCCCGAAAGGGTGAAGACGCCCCGGGTCAGGATCCGCAAGCCCGCTCCGGTCGACCGGCCGCCGCGCAAGCGCGCGATCCTGCTGTGGGTGGGCCTGCTCGCGGTGGCTGTGGCGATGATCGTGGCGGGCTGGTCCGGCTACGGAACGCGAAAGACGGCTCCTGCCGTCGAGGAGACGGCCCCGCCCGCCGTCGCGCCGGCTCCCGCCGCTGCGGCGCCTGCCGTCGAGCCGCCGCCATCACCGCCATCACCGCCGCCCGCCGAGCCCCCGGCGACGGATGCACAGCCTGCCGAGCAGGCCGCTCCATCGCCTGCGGCGGAAGCCGCGCCGGCAGTGTCCCCGCCGCCCAAGCCCGCCAAGCAGGCGCGCAAGCAGCCGGCCGCCGCTGCGGCGCCCCAGCCAGCTGCGGAGACTGCTGCTCCCGTCGCGGCGCCTGCTCTGCCACCCGCACCGGCGGCTGCGGCCGAGCCCGCGGCCATGTGCGGCGACCGCAATTTCATCGCCAGGGCGCAATGCATGGCGGCGCAGTGCCTGAAGCCGGAGTACAAGGCCCATGCGCAGTGCGAGGCGGTGCGCCGTCAGCAGCGCATCGAGGAAGAAAAGCGCAACCCGACGCTCATCAACTGAGCGTCCCGGCGGAAAGCGGCCTGCTGCCGCTCAGCCCTTCTGCAACCGCTCGACCGCCATCGCCAGCGCGGCGGGCTTGCCCGAGAGCACCAGCGTGTCGCCATCCGACAGTACCGTGTCGTCGGCCAGCGGGCGCGGCTGGCCGTCGTGCCGGCGCAGGCTCGCGATGCGCACGCCCAGCGTCTGCAGCGCCAGTCCCTGCAGCGTCTGGCCGATCGCGCGGGCGCCTGCATCGAGCGTGAAGCTGTTGAGCCGCTCGTGATCGATCTCGTCGGCGTTGTCGTCGTCCGCTCCGTGGAAGTAGCCGCGCAGCAGGTTGTAGCGGGCATCGCGCTGGTCCTGCACCACGCGGATCACGCGCCGCATCGGCACGCCGACCAGCGCCAGCGCGTGGCTCGCGAGCATCAGCGAACCCTCGATGGCCTCGGGTACCACTTCGGTCGCGCCGGCGGCCTGCAGCTTCTCGAGGTCGTGGTCGTCCTGCGTGCGCACGATCACCGGCACGTGCGGCGCATGGGCGCGCGTGTTGGCCAGCACCTTCATCGCGCCGGGCACGTCGAGGTAGGTCACGACCACCGCGCTGGCGCGCGCCAGGCCGGCGGCCATCAGCGCCTGCAGCCGCGCGGCGTCGCCGAACACCACCGAGTCGCCGGCAGCGGCGGCCTGGCGCACGCGGTCGGGGTCCAGGTCGAGCGCCATGTAGGGGATGCCCTCGCGCTCCAGGATGCGCGCCAGGTTCTGGCCGCAACGCCCGTAGCCGCAGATGATCACGTGCTGCGCCGTGTTGATGGTCTTGCGTGCGATGGTCGTCATCTGCAGCGACTGCTGCAGCCAGTCGCTGGCCACCAGCTTCCGCACGATGGCGTTGCTGTACATGATGATGAAGGGCGTCGCCAGCATCGACAGCACCATCGACGCCAGCACCGGGTTGGCCAGCCACGGCGGCAGCAGGCTGCGCTCCTGGGCCAGCGTCAGCAGCACGAAGCCGAACTCGCCGGCCTGAGCGAGGTACAGGCCGGTGCGCAGCGACACGCCCGAGGTGGCGCCCAGCACCCGAGCCAGCACCGTCACCAGCGCCAGCTTGAAGGCCAGCGGCACCAGCAGCAGCACGCCCACCAGCAGCCAGCGCTCGACCACGATGTGCCAGTCGAGCGACATGCCCACGGTGATGAAGAACAGCCCCAGCAGCACGTCGTGGAAGGGGCGGATGTCGGTCTCGACCTGGTGCTTGTATTCGGTCTCCGACACCAGCATGCCTGCGATGAAGGCGCCCAGCGCCAGGCTCAGGCCGGCCAGCTCGGTCAGCCAGGCAAGCCCCAGCGTGATCAGCAGCACGTTCAGGATGAAGAGCTCCTCGCTGCGCCGCCGCGCCACCAGTGTGAGCCACCAGCGCATCACGCGCGGGCCGCCGTACAGCAGCACGCCGATCAGAAAGCTCGCCTTCAGCAGCGCCAGCCCCAGCGCCTTGGCCAGCGCCTCGGGCGGGGCGCCCAGCGCGGGGATCAGCACCAGCAGCGGCACCACCGCCAGGTCCTGGAACAGCAGCACGCCCATGACGCGCTTGCCGTGCTCGCTTTCGAGCTCGAGCCGCTCGGCCATCAGCTTGACCACGATGGCGGTGCTGCTCATGGTGAGCGCGCCCGACAGGGCCAGCGCGGTCTGCCAGCCCAGGTGCCAGGCCGCCGGCAGCAGCCGCGCCAGCAGCAGCGCGCCGATGGTGGCGAGGGCCATGGTCAGCAGCACCTGCAGCAGGCCCAGGCCGAACACGTGCTTTCGCATCGCGCGCAGCTTGGGCAGGCTGAATTCCAGTCCGATCACGAACATCAGGAACACCACGCCGAATTCGCCGAGGTGCTGGATGCCCTCGGTGTTCTGGGCCAGCGCGAAGGCGTGCGGCCCGATCAGCACGCCGGCCGAGAGATAGCCGAGCATCGGCGGCAGCTTGAGTGAGCGGCACGCCACCACGCCGATCACCGCGGCCAGCAAGTACAACAGCGTGAGATCGAACGAAGACATATGCGCCGATGCTAGAGCAAGAGCCGTGCGCGGCGCCTCAGGGAGGACACCCGGAGGCGCCCCGGCGGCCGCGGGGGCAAGCCGCTGGCCCGTAAAATCCGGCGATGAGCTCCCGTCCCGCCCCGGCCCCCGTGGTCGACCCCGAAGCCATCCTGGCCCGGGCACGCCTCACCTTCGACATCGAAGCCGAAGCCGTCTCCGGCCTGAAGAACCGCGTCGGCCCCAGCTTCGTCGAGGCCGTGCGCAAGATCCTCGAAGTGCGCGGCCGTGTGGTCGTGATGGGCATGGGCAAGAGCGGCCACGTCGGCCGCAAGATCGCCGCCACCCTCGCCTCCACGGGCACGCCCGCGATGTTCGTGCACCCGGCCGAGGCCAGCCACGGCGACCTCGGCATGATCAAGCCGGTCGACCTGGTACTCGCCATCTCCAACAGCGGCGAGGTCGACGAGCTCACCGTCATCCTGCCGGTCGTCAAGCGCCAGGGCGTGCCCCTGATCGCCATGACCGGCCGCACCGAATCCACCCTCGCCCGCCATGCCGACATCGTGATCGACGCGGGCGTGTCGAAGGAGGCCTGCCCGCTCAACCTCGCCCCCACCGCCAGCACCACCGCCCAGATGGCGATGGGCGACGCGCTGGCCGTGGCGCTGCTCGACGCGCGCGGCTTCGGCTCGGAAGACTTCGCTCGCTCGCACCCGGGCGGCGCGCTCGGGCGCAAGCTGCTCACCCACGTGAGCGATGTCATGCGCTCGGGCGACGATGTTCCTCGCGTGGCACCCGACGCCAGCATCAGCGAGCTGATGCGTGCCATGAGCAACAAGGGCTTCGGCGCCGCCGCGGTGGTGGAGCCCGACGGCCGCGCCTCGGGCATCTTCACCGACGGCGACCTGCGCCGGCTGATCGAGGCCGGTGCCGACCTGCGCAGCCCCAAGGCGGTCGACGTCATGCACCGCAACCCGCGCACCATCCGCGTCGACGCGCTGGCGGTGGAAGCCGCCGAGCTCATGGAACAGTGCGGCATCACCCGGCTGTTCGTGATCGACGGCGAAGGCGTGGTCGTCGGCGCGATCAACACCAACGACCTGATGCGCGCGAAGGTCATCTGATGCCCCTCGAGTTCCAGGCCGAGACGCTTCTCGCCGCACAGGACGTGCGCATCGTCTTCTTCGACATCGACGGCGTCCTGACCGACGGCGGCGTGTATTTCACCGAGCATGGCGAGACGCTCAAGCGCTTCAGCATCCTCGACGGCTACGGCCTGAAGCTGTTGCGCAAGGCGGGCATCGTGCCGGCCGTGATCACCGGGCGCGACTCCAAGCCGCTGCGCGTGCGCCTGGAGGCGCTGGGCATCGAGCACGTGCGCTATGGCACCGAGGACAAGTTGCCGGCCGCCCAGGCCATGCTCGACCAGCTCGGCTTCGGCTGGGCACAGGCCGCGGCCATCGGCGACGACTGGCCCGACCTGCCGGTGCTCTCGCGCGTCGGCTTCCCGGCGGCGCCGGCCAATGCCCATGCGGAAGTGCGCGGCATCGCGCGCTACGTGACCAGGGCCCGCGGCGGCGAGGGCGCTGCGCGCGAGTTGTGCGACCTGCTGCTCACCGCCTGCGGCCAGTACCGCGTCATGCTCGACGCGGCGCGGGGGCCTGGCGCATGAGCGGCGTGAAACGCGCATGGGGCATGGCGCGCGATGTCCTCGACCGCGCCACGATCTACCTGCCGATCATCCTGACGGCGGCAGTCGCGCTCGGCACCTACTGGCTGGTGCGCAACGCGCCCAAGCTGCTGGAGCCCGCTCCCAAGGTCGCGCCCACGCACGAGCCCGACTACTTCATGCGCGACTTCGTCATCAAGAACTTCCTGCCCAATGGCGACCTGCGCAGCGAACTGCACGGCGTCGAAGGCCGGCACTACCCCGACACCGACACCATCGAGATCGACAAGGTGCGCATGCGCTCGGTGTCCCCCGAGGGGCTCGTGACGCGCGGCAGCGCCGACCGGGGGCTGTCGAATTCCGACGGCAGCGAAATCCAGCTCTTCGGCAACGCGATCGTCATCCGCGACCCGTCGGTGGGACCGAACGGCAAGCCCACGCCGCGCCTGGAGTTCCGCGGCGACTTCCTGCATGCCTATGTCGACACGGAGCGCGTCACCTCGAACAAGCCGGTCACGCTCATCCGTGGCACCGACCAGTTCACCGGCGACACGCTCGACTACGACAACCTGAGCGGCGTGGCCAATCTCAACGGCCGGGTGCGCGGCGTGCTGATTCCGTCGGCGGCGGCAGCTCCTGCTCCCGCCAGGAAGCGCTGAGGAAGGCATCTCCCGCATGACGACCTCCCCGCTTGTCTTCATCACCGGCGCTTCCAGCGGCATCGGCCAGGCGCTGGCCGCGAGCTTCTACGACGCCGGCTACCGGCTGGCGCTGGTCGCGCGGCGCACGGGGGAAATCGAATCGTGGGCGAGCGCCCGCCAGCTGGGCGCCGACCGCTACCGGGTCTACGGCGCCGACGTGGCGCAGACCGACAGCATCGTCGCCGCCGGCAATGCCTGCATCGAGCAGCAGGGACTGCCCGACGTGGTGATCGCGAACGCGGGCATCAGCGTTGGCATCGACACGGGGGAGCGCGAGGACATCGACGTGATGGCGCGCACATTCGCCACCAACAACGTGGGCCTGATGGCCACTTTTCATCCCTTCGTGCGGGCGATGGTCCGGCGCGGCAGCGGGCGGCTCGTCGGCATCGGCAGCGTGGCCTCCATCCGCGGGCTGCCGGGGCACGGCGCGTACTGCGCGAGCAAGGCTGGCGTGGTGGCGTACTGCGAGAGCCTGCGCGGCGAGCTGCACGGGAGCGGCGTGAAAGTCGTCACCTTGTGCCCGGGCTACATCGACACGCCCCTCACGCAGGGCAACCGCTATGGCATGCCCTTCCTCATGAAGGCGGAAGACTTCGCCAACCAGGCGCTGCGCGCCATCGAGGCGGGCACCAGCTATCGCGTGATTCCCTGGCAGATGGGCGTGGTCGCCAAGATCATGCGCATGCTGCCGAACGCCGTGCTCGACCGGGCGGTGCAGGGGCGCGAACGGAAGAAGCGCAGCGGCGAAGCCTGATCGGGCCAGCTTCGCCGACCGCCCAAAGAAAAAGGCTCCCAAGGGAGCCTTTTGTCTGTCTGAGTGTGATTCGTTCGGAGAGTCGCAGGGTTCAGTAGCCGCTGTTGCCGCCGCCGTAACCACCGCCGCCACCGCCCGAGCGGCCGCCGCCACGGGGACCAGCGCCGTAGGGGCTGCGGAAACCGCCGTCGCCACCACCACCGCCGCCACCACTGCGGCCACCGCCGCCGTAGCCGCCACCACCACCGGAGCGACCGCCACCACCGTAGCCGCCACCACCGCCGCCGCCGTAGCCACCGCCACCACCGCCGCCATAACCACCACCGCCGCCGCCGTAGCCGCCGCTGCGCGGGGGACGCGCTTCCATCGGACGTGCCTCGTTGACGACGACGCTGCGGCCGCCCAGGGGCTGGCCGTTCATGCCGTTGATTGCGGCCTGTGCTTCCGCGTCACTGCCCATCTCGACGAAGCCGAAGCCCTTCGAGCGGCCGGTGTCACGTTCCATCATGACCTTGGCGCTGGTCACGGCGCCGAACTGCCCGAAGGCCTGTTCGAGATCTCCGTCGCGCACCGAGTAAGGCAGGTTGCCGACGTACAGTTTGTTGCCCATCAAGGGACTCCTATAAACACATCAAGAAAAGCGATGGAGTCCCGAAAGCATCACTCAAACGAGAGCGTCGAGTCGCGCGAAACTGACCGATCACCGAACTGCCCCCCGACCAAAGTGAAGAGGGAGGCTCGTGCATTATGGGTGAAATATCCGAATTGCAAGCGGGAATTTGCTTCTTGAGGTAGCACCTGTCAAAACTATTCGAAAGCTAGCGCCTACTTGCATGATTGAGCGAGGTCCTTCGCCCTACATCCGTGCGTGCATGTAGAATTCCGCCCGTCATTGGGGAGTAGCCGCCTTCCGATCTGCGAGAAGGGCCCGCGTCAACAGACTTGTCCTGTCCCACCAGGATATGGCGCGTGCAGTGAACACACCTGGCGAGACCTTTGACCGTGCAACTTCGGGAATATGGCCGAAGGTGTTGCACGGTCAATTGCGTCCTTCGGCCCAAGGAACCCCACGTCATCATGGAAGCTTTTCTCGTAGCAACGGGCGTCGTCGCGCTCGCGGAAATGGGCGACAAGACCCAGCTCCTGGCCCTTCTTCTGGCCGCGCGTTTCAGGAAACCCTGGCCCATCGTCCTCGGCATCTTCGCCGCCACCGTCATCAACCATGCGCTCGCGGGCGCGGTCGGCAACTACCTCACGCGCTGGCTCGGGCCCGAGGTGCTGCGGTGGATACTGGGCGGCTCCTTCATCGCCATGGCCGTCTGGATGCTCATCCCCGACAAGCTCGACGACGACGATGCCCCCGGCACATCGAAGTTCGGCGTCTTCGGCACCACGGTCGTCGCCTTCTTCCTCGCCGAGATGGGCGACAAGACCCAGATCGCCACCGTCATGCTCGCCGCCCGCTTCACGCACGACTACCTCTGGGTGGTCATGGGCACCACGCTGGGCATGATGCTGGCCAACGCGCCAGTGGTGTGGCTCGGCGAGAAGATCGTGCGCCGCGTGCCGATCAAGCTCGTGCACGGCATCTCCGCCGCGATCTTCCTTGTGCTCGGCATCGTGATGATCGTCGGCTGGTAAGAAAAGAAAAAGGCGGAGCCCGGCCCCTTCCAGGAACACCGCGGAACCGGCTTTGCCGGGCCGCCGGTGTTGCCCCCTTCCCAAGGGGGTTGGCGAGGCGACACGCAGTGCGCGCAGCCTGGGGGATATACTTTGCCTTGCGCCGATTTGCTTCAGCTTGCGGGCGCTTTATAAATTCAGCTAAAGACAGGCGCGGCAGACCCGGCTCGTTTTTGGCGAGGCCGGGTTTTTTCATTCATGTCGTCGTCACCACCTCTGGTCGTCACTCCGCAGTCGATGCAGTTCGCAGGCCCGCTGGCACTGCGCAGCGGCGCATCGATCAGCGACTACACGCTCGCCTACGAAACCTACGGCACCCTGAACGCCGATCGCAGCAATGCCGTGCTCGTGTGCCATGCGCTCAACGCATCGCACCACGTCGCCGGCGTCTATCAGGGGCAGGCCCGCTCCGAGGGCTGGTGGGACAACATGGTGGGCCCGGGCAAGCCGCTCGACACCGACCGCTTCTTCGTGATCGGCGTCAACAATCTCGGCTCCTGCTTCGGCTCGACCGGCCCGATGCACGTCAACCCCGCCACCGGCCGCGTCTACGGCGCCGACTTCCCGGTGGTGACGGTCGAAGACTGGGTCGACGCCCAGGCCGCGCTGCTCGACGCGCTCGGCATCGAGACGCTCGCCGCCGTGATGGGCGGCAGCCTCGGCGGCATGCAGGCCCTCTCCTGGACACTGCAGTACCCCGAGCGCGTGCGCCACGCGGTGGTGGTGGCCAGTGCACCCAACCTCACGGCCGAGAACATCGCCTTCAACGAGGTGGCGCGCCGCGCCATCGTGACCGACCCCGACTTCCACGGCGGCCACTTCTACGAGCACGGCGTGGTGCCCAAGCGCGGCCTGCGCATCGCGCGGATGATCGGCCACATCACCTACCTCAGCGACGACGTGATGAACGCCAAGTTCGGCCGCATCCTGCGCAGCGCCGTGGAGGGTGAGAACAATGGCGAGGCGGCGGGCGCCGACTACCGCTATTCCACGCAGGACGTCGAGTTCCAGATCGAGAGCTACCTGCGCTACCAGGGCGACAAGTTCAGCGAGTACTTCGACGCCAACACCTACCTGCTGATCACCCGCGCGCTCGACTACTTCGACCCCGCGCGCAACCACGGCGGCAAGCTCAGCGCCGCGCTCGCACAGGCGCGCGCCAAGTTCCTGCTCGTGAGCTTCAAGACCGACTGGCGCTTCTCGCCCGCGCGCAGCCGCGAGATCGTGAAGGCGCTGCTCGACAACAGCCGCAACGTGAGCTACGCCGAGATCGACGCGCCGCATGGCCACGACGCCTTCCTGCTCGACGACGTGCGCTACATGGGCGTGGTGCGCTCCTACTTCGAGCGCGTCGCCAAGGAGTTCCAGCAATGAGCGACCTCGAACACCAACGGCTCATCGCCCAGCTCGTGCCCCAGGGCTCGCGCGTGCTCGACCTCGGCTGCGGCGACGGCGCCCTGCTGGACCTGCTTCAGCGCGAGCGCGGCTGCACCGGCTACGGCGTGGAGATCGCCGACGGCAACGTGCTGCAGTGCATCCGCCGCGGCGTCGACGTGATCCAGCTCAACCTCGACGAAGGCCTCGCGATGTTCGACGACGCTTCCTTCGACGTGGTGCTGCAGATCGACACGCTGCAGCACCTGCGCAATGCAGAAGTCATGCTGCGCGAGACCGCGCGCGTGGGCCGCATCGGCATCGTCGCCTTCCCCAACTTCGCGCACTGGCCCAACCGCCTGAGCGTGGCGCGCGGGCGCATGCCCGTCACGCGCCGCCTGCCCTACCAGTGGTACGACACGCCCAACATCCGCGTCGGCACCTTCAAGGACTTCGAGGTGCTGGCCGGCAAGAACAACCTGCGCATCCTCGACGCCTTCGGCCTGCAGGACGGCCGCGACGTGCGCTGGCTGCCCAATGCGCGCGCCAGCACGGCGGTGTTCAAGTTCGAGCGCGGCGGCGGTTGACGGCGCAATGAGCTTCACGCTCGCACAGCCGGTCCACAGCGAACTCGTCATCAAGAAGAGCCGCTTCATCGGCTGCGTGCAGCCGGTGGCCGATCGGGCGGCGGCACTGGCGGTGGTCGCCTCGCTGCGCGCCGAGCATCCCGCGGCGGCGCACGTGTGCTGGGCCCTCATGGCGGGCGGGCAGTCGGCCGCGAACGACGACGGCGAGCCCGGCGGCACTGCAGGACGTCCGATGCTGGAAGTGCTTCGCCACCAGCAGGTCGAGGGCGCGCTCGCGACCGTGGTGCGCTATTTCGGCGGCGTGAAGCTGGGCGCGGGCGGCCTCGTGCGGGCCTACACCGATACGGTCGCGCAGGCCCTGCTCGGCGCCACGCTGGTGCCGCTCTTGCGCCAGCGAAGCCTGCGCTGCTCGGTGCCGTATGCGCTCGAAGGGCTGGTGCGGCGCGAGCTCGCTGCAGCCGGCGCGGTGCTCGAAGGCGTGCAGCACGGCGACGACGTGGCTTTCGCCTTCTCGCTGCCGGAGCCCGAGGCCGATGCCTTCATCGCGCGCCTCGGCGATGCTGCGCAAGGGCGCGTCGCCTGGCCGCGGGAGTGAGCCTCTTGGCCGGGACCGCCGGTGCCGGTTCGACCATCGCGAGAACGCCGCGCTGCGCCACCGGCACCGCGAACGATTCGTCGTCGCCGCCGCGCCGCGCCATCTCGGCGGTCACGATGCCGGTCGGCACCGCGAGCACGCCCCAGCCCACCAGCATCATCACCGACGCGATCGCGCGGCCCAGGTCGGTCTTGGGCACGAGGTCGCCGAAGCCCACGGTGGCCATCGTCGAGATCGCCCAGTAGACCGCCACCGGGATGCTGGTGAAGCCATGCTGCGGCCCTTCGACCACGTACATCAGCGTTCCCATCACCAGCACCACCAGCATCACGAAGCCCACGAACACGGTGATCTTGCGCCGGCTCGCTGCCACCGCTGAGACCAGCGCGCGGTACTCCACGGAGTAACGCGATAGTTTGAAGATCCTGAACACGCGCAGCAGGCGCAGGATGCGCACGTCGATCAGGTAGCCCAGGCCCATCTGCGGCGCGAAGACCACGAGGAAGGTCGGCAGCAGCGCCAGCAGGTCGATCACGCCGTAGAAGCTCGTCGCGTAGCGCAGCGGCTTGTTCACGCAGCTCAGCCGAGCGATGTACTCCAGCGTGAAGAGGATGGTGAACATCCACTCGAGGACGTTGAACACCGGGCGCCACTGCTCGCGGATGGACTGCACGCTGTCGAGGATCACCACCAGCACGCTGGCCACGATCACCGCGATCAGCGCGAGGTCGAACATCAGGCCCGCGCGCGTGTCGGCCTCGAAGATCACGGTGAAGAGAGTGCGCCGCCAGCCGTGCGCGGGCTTGTCGAAGCGCGAGTCGGTGCTGGACGACATCGCGCGCGATGTGGTGTTCCGTTCGACGTTTGGAGAGCTCATGGCGCCACATTGTCATGCGCCCGATCGATTTATTCAGTTACGCTTCTTGCGCAATGAAGTGCCGCAGGCCGTGAGTGCGTTCTTACGATAGTCCCCTTTCTTGAGGAGCTCCCCTTTGGCTACACAGTCCCCCTTCTTCGGCAAGCGTGATCGTGACACCGATTCGTTGACATCGCGCCCCGCGCCGCTCGTCGGTTCGGGCACCAACCTCTCCGGAACCCCCGTCAATCCCTCCTCGCTCACCGCACAGCAAGGCGGCCTGAACGCCGCAGCGGCCGCGCCCGTGGCCAAGGAAGGCGGCAGCAAGCTCACCGTCGGCCCCAACATCAAGCTCAAGGGCGTGGAGATCACCGACTGCGACACGCTCGTGGTCGAAGGCTTGGTCGAAGCCACCATGGACTCGCGCCTGATGCAGATCGCCGAGCAGGGCGCGTTCAAGGGCTCGGCCGAGATCGACATCGCCGAGATCCGCGGCGTGTTCGACGGCAGCCTCACCGTGCGCGAGAAGCTCGTCATCCACTCGACCGGCAAGGTCACCGGCAAGATCCGCTACGGCAAGATCGTGATCGAGGAAGGTGGCCAGATCTCCGGCGAGATCAGCTTCGGCGCCGCCAAGCCCTCGCTTCAGGCCGCTGCCTGAAACAGGCCCCCCGGCTTTTCACTCCGCTTCGCTGCGTATAACTCCACCCCCGAGGGGGCGCGTGCCGCCTTGGGAGCGGCCCGGCGGCGCCCGCAGGCGTCTTTCACGCGGTAGGTGCGGTCCAGCCAAGACGCTCCAGCAAGGCACCGGCAGCCGCCGGTGCCTTTTCCTTGGCGCCGTTGATGAAGTAGACGAACACGTCACGCTTCTTCGACGACGCGCCCCACCCCTGCGCGCGCTCGGCCCATGTGTCGAGGGCCTTGGGCGCATAGCCCGCTTTCAGCTTGCCATCGGCCATCATCAGCCGCGCGTAGGCGATGTCGCCTTCGGGCTCCTCGAAGGACGGAAACTTCTCGGCGTCGGTGAACACCGTCGACACCTTGTACTTCTTCGCGAGCGCCTTGTAGGCGGGCACGATGAAGCTCTGGTGCCGCACGTCCATCACGTGCCGCAGCACGCGGCTGCCCTCCTTCTTCGGCAGCAGAGCCAGGAAGGCCTCGAAGTCCTCCGCGTCGAACTGCTTGGTCGGCATGAACTGCCACACGATGGGCCCGAGCTTGTCCCCCAGCTCGGCCACGCCGCTGTCGATGAAGCGCTTGATGGAGTCTCCCGCGCCCGACAGCAGCTTGCGGTTGGTCGCGAAGCGCGAGGCCTTCATCGAGAACACGAAGTCGTCGGGCGTGTCGTCGTGCCACTTGCGGAAGGTCTCGGGCTTGAAGGTGCTGTAGTAGGTGCCGTTGATCTCGATGGCGCTGACCTTGCGGCTCGCGTAGTTGAGTTCCTTCGCGTGCGCGAGTCCCTTGGGGTAGAAGTTGTCGCGCCAGGGCTCGTAGGTCCAGCCGCCGATGCCCACCTTGATGTTTGCCTTGCTCACGTGACCCTCCGGGTTGAGATCGCCCGCACTCTACGCGCGGACGCTGCTGGGCGCAAAATGCGTCCTTTCTTTCGTCACCCGCGGAGAACCCACCGATGAACGCCCCCCTGCACCGCGAAATGCCCGCCGGCACGCTCGACGCCGAGCGCGCCCTGTCCGATGTCACCGCCCAATGGGACGGCGACATCGTCAAGCAACTCACCGACTACATCGGCATCCCGGCCAAGTCGCCCGGCTTCGACAAGGACTGGTCGGCCAACGGCTATCTCGAGACCGTGCTGCGCAATGCCGCCGCCTGGGTCGAGGCGCAGAAGGTCGAGGGCCTGAAGCTGGAGATCGTGCGGCTCGAAGGGCGCACCCCGGTGCTGTTCTTCGAAGTGCCGGCCACCGGCACCGACATGGGCGAGACCGTGCTGATGTACGGCCACCTCGACAAGCAGCCCGAGTTCACCGGCTGGCGCAACGACCTCGGCCCCTGGACGCCCAAGTACGAGAACGGCCTGCTCTACGGCCGCGGCGGTGCCGACGACGGCTACGCGGTGTACGCCAGCATCGCCGCGCTGCAGGCGCTCAAGAACCAGGGCGCGGCGCACCCGCGCATCGTGGGCCTGATCGAGACCTGCGAGGAAAGCGGCTCCTACGACCTGCTGCCGTACGTCGACGCGCTGCGCCCGCGCCTGGGCAACGTCGAGCTGGTGATCTGCCTCGACTCCGGCGCCGGCAACTACGACCAGCTCTGGCTCACCACGTCGCTGCGCGGCATGGCCAGCGGCACGCTCAAGGTCGAGGTGCTGACCGAGGGCATCCACTCGGGCGACGCCTCGGGCCTCGTGCCCTCGAGCTTCCGCATCATGCGGCAGGTGCTCGACCGGCTCGAAGACAGCGCCACCGGCCGCCTGCTGCCCGCGAGCTTCCACTGCGAAGTGCCGGCCGACCGCCTCGCGCAGGCCAAGGCCACCGCCGCGATCCTCGGCGACGAGGTCTACAAGCGCTTCCCGTGGGCGCACTACGACTGCGGCGGCTCGACCGTGTTCGCTCTGCCCACCACCACAGACCCGGTCGAGGCCCTGCTCAACCGCACATGGAAGCCCACGCTGTCGGTGACCGGTGCCGAAGGCTTCCCGGCGCTGAAGGACGCGGGCAACGTGCTGCGCCCCTACACCGCCTTCAAGCTGTCGCTGCGCCTGCCCCCGCTGGTCGACGCGGCCGAGGCGGTGCAGAACCTCAAGACGCTGCTGGAGGACAACGCGCCCTACCAGGCCCGCGTGACTTTCGAGAGCAACGGCGGCGCCACCGGCTGGAACGCGCCCGCCATCACGCCGTGGTTCGAGGACGCGCTCAACAAGGCCTCGCAGGCGCACTTCGGCGCTTCCTGCGGTTACATCGGCCAGGGCGGAACCATCCCGCTGATGAACATGCTCAGCGCCGGCTTCCCGAAGGCGCAGATGATGGTCTGCGGCGTGCTCGGCCCGAAGAGCAACGCGCACGGCCCCAACGAGTTCCTGCACGTGCCCTACGCCAAGAAGCTCACCGCGGCCGTGGCCGAGGTGATCGCCGCGCTGCCGGCCGCGCACCGCGCGGCGTCGTCGGAGCCGGCGGCGGCTTGAGCGCGGTCCTGCCCCTGCCGCAGCGCGTGTCGCTGTCCGCGCCGGACGGCCAGACGCTCGCATTGCGGCGGCTGCCGGCGCCCGGGCCGGCGCGTGCCGTGGTCGTCGTGGTCCACGGGCTGGGCGAGCACGCCGGCCGCTACCACGGCCTGGCCGAGTGCCTGCACGAATGGGGCTTCGCGGTCTGGGCGCACGACCACTACGGGCACGGCGAATCCAGCGGCCCGCGCGGCGGCCTGCCGAGCGAGCTGCGGCTGGTGGACGATCTCGCGCTGGTCGTCGACGACGCGCGCCGCGAGAACCCCGGCCTGCCGGTGGTGCTGCTGGGCCACAGCCTCGGCGGGCTTGTCGTGGCGAGCCTGATTGCGCGCGGCGTGCGGCACGTCAACGCCGCAGTGCTGTCCTCGCCGGGGCTCGATCCCGGCCTGAACGGTTTCCAGAAGCTGCTGCTCGCGGTGCTGCCGCGCATCGCGCCCGACCTTCGCGTGGGCAACGGCCTCGACGACAACTACCTATCGCACGACCCGGCGGTGGTGCAGGCCTATCGTGACGATCCGCTCACGCACGACCGCATCGGCGGCCGGCTCGCGCGCTTCCTGGCCTACGAAGGAGAAGCCGTGCAGCAGCGCGCCGCGAACTGGCCGGTGCCCACGCTGCTGCTCTACGCGGGCGACGACCGCCTCGTGCGGCCCGCCGCGAGCCGCGCTTTCGCTGCCGCCGCTGCGCCCAGTGGCAAGGTCGAGGCGCAATGCTTCGACACGCTGTACCACGAGATCTTCAACGAGCTCGAAGCCGATCCGGTCTTCGAAGCCCTTCAGCGCTGGCTCAACCGGCGCTTTCCGCAGCGGGCCTGACAGCGCGCTTGCGCGCCAGCCAGAGCAGCGCCGCGCCCGTCAGCACCACCGGCACCAGCGAGCCGAAGTTCAGCAACCGCCAGCCCTGGGTGGTCACCAGCACGCCCGAGGCGAACGACGTCAGCGCCAGCGTGGCGAACACGCAGAAGTTGAGCGCGCCCTGCGCGCGGTCGCGCTCCTCGGGCGTGTAGGCGGTGAGCGACAGCGTGGTGCTTCCGGTGAAAAGGAAATTCCAGCCCACGCCCAGCAGGAACAGCGCCACGATGAAGTGATGCAGCTCCACGCCCGAGAGCGCGATGGCGATGCAGCCGAGGTTCAGCAGCAGCCCCGCGCCCATCACCGGCAGCGCGCCGAAGCGGCGGATCAGGTGGCCGGTGAAGAAGCCCGGCGCGAACATGCCGATCACGTGCCACTCGAGCACCAGCGCGGCGTCGGAGAACGGCAGGCTGCAGATCTGCATAGCGATGGGCGTCGCGGCCATCAGCAGGTTCATCACGCCGTAGCCCAGCGCGCCGGCTGCCGCCGCGACGATGAACACCGGCTGGCGCGCGATCTCCGAAAGCGGCCGTCCGCCCGCCGCCTCCTTGCGCGCGGGCGCGGGCGGGAACTGGATGAAGTGCATCACCGCCATCGACAGCAGCGCCACCGCCGCCAGCGCGATGTAGGCGCCGGCGAAGGGCACGGCGAAGGCTTCGCGCGTGGCCTTGGCGAGGTTGGGCCCGGCCACGGCACCGATCAGTCCGCCGGCCATCACCATCGACACCGCCTTCTCGCGCCACTGCGGCGCCGCCAGCTCGGCAGCCGCGAAGCGGTAGAGGCCGGCGTTTGCGTTGTAGTAGCCCGCGATGACGGTGGCGAAGCACAGCAGCCAGAAGTTCTTCGTGACCGCCGCGAAGCAGCACAGCAGCGCCGACACCAGCGCCACCGCCAGCCCGGTCTGGAACGAGCCGCGTCGGCCGAAGCGCTGCTGCGTGCGCGCCACCAGCCCGGTGGAGAGCGCGCCGCCGATCACGTAGCTCATGACCGGCAGCGTCGCCATCCAGCCGCGCGGCGCGATGGCCAGGCCCACCAGCCCGTTGATGGCGATGAAGGTCACGTTGTTCGTCAGCAGCAGGCCCTGGCAGATGGCCAGCAGCCACAGATTGCGGTTCATGCGCTTGTCTCCCTTACCGCGCGCTGCAGGTCGCGCTCGATCTCGCTGAATGCGATGGCGGGCAGGTCGCCCAGCGTGCGCTCGGTGCCGGTGAGCGCCACGCCGTGCACCGTCTGCAGCACCTTGCCGTCGGGGCTGTCCTGCACGAACCAGCCCTCTTCCAGCCGCAGGCAGACCTGGCCTTCGCCGGGCACGCCCTTGTTGAAGCTGTTGACCATGCCGCCGTCGCCGATCTCGCGCACCCAGCCGCGCGTCTCCAGGCCCATGAGCGCGGCGTTCGACACCGCGCGGCCGGCCCACTGCGGCAACTCGCGGCCCGCGCGCAACGCCGGATCGAGCACGAAGGACTGGCGCGCCAGCTGCTCGAAGGGCTGCAGGATCTCGTAGTCGGCGAGCACCGGCGCCCATGCGGTGACGAGCGACGCATCGAGCGCCGCGAAGTCCAGCGGATGCGGCAGGCCGATGAGCGCGTTCTCCGGCAGCTTCACCGGGTCGTCGTGCAGGTCGGCCAGCTCGCCTTCGGCGGTGACGCGGAAGGTGCCCTGCAGCTTGTCGGCGGCATCGAACAGGCCCCAGACCAGCGGCCGGCTGAACACCCGCAGCACCGGGTGGTTCGCGAAGAAAGGCATGAACTCGTCGGGGCCCCAGCGGCGCTGCGCGCACATCGCGGCCTCCAGCCGCCGGATCTGCGTGGTGGCGACTGTCTTCGCGAGCTTGCGCAGTTCCTTGAGCTGCGTGGCCGCGGCGGCGGCCTTGCCGGCGTCATCGTTCGCGCCGGCCTTGGGCAGTGTCTTGAGTGCCTTGCCGCGGGCATCGTGCACCACGGGCTGGAAGCTGTCGTCCATGCGCACCTCGAAGCTGCGTGGGCCGAAGTCCAGCGTGAGGCGCGCGCGGGCGTCCAGGCCGAGGTCGGGCACGGTGCGGTCGGCCAGCTGGTCGAGGCTCAGGCCGCGCTGCTCGGCCACCTCGCCGAGCATGCGGTCGGCGCGGGTGCGCAGGTCGTCGTAGCGGGTCTGGCGCGCGAGTTCGGCCAGGTGCATCAGCGCGGCGTCGCTGCCGATCTCGCCGAGCATGGCCATGGCGTCGTAGGCGCGCACGCGGTCGAGCCCGGCGCGCCACTGGCGCAGCAGGCTGTAGAGCTGGCGTGCGGTTTCGCCGTCGCCGAGGCGGCCCTGCAGCGCGAACATCCAGCGCTCCCTGGCCGGCCGGCCGTTGCCGATCCACCAGGCCAGCAGCGCGCGGCCGAAGCGCGCGAGGGAGTCGGGCGCGAGCGCGTCCAGCAGCGGGGCGAGCCCCGGGTATGGCGCGTCGGGCTTGCCGAGCATCATCGCCATCAGCACGTCGGGCACCACGGCCTGCGGCAGCGCAAGGCCGCCTTCCTTGAGGATCAGGCGGGGCAGCGACGGCAGGGGCAGCGTCTTCGGCACCACGGGCAGGCTGTCGGGCAGAACGTCTTCGGGCGCGATGGACAGCAGCTGCGCCACCGCGCCGGCGGCTTCGGCGCCATAGGCCTGTGCCTGGGCGCGCACCGCATCGGCATGGCCGTTGTCGTGCAGCCAGCGCAGCGCGGCCTGCGCCGATTCGTGCGCGGGGCCGGGCTCGCCCAGCGCGACGGGGACGAGGCCGCGCGCGGCCGTGTCGGGATAGCGCTCCAGCCATGCGGCCGCCTCGCGCCGCACCCAGCGGTTGGTGTGGAAGCCCTTGGCGATCCAGCTGGCGAGCGGGTCCCATTCGATGACCGAGGCCAGCTCGAACATCGCCCGCGAGCCCTGCTTGAGGAAGCGCGGCAGTCCCGGCAGCGCATCCGTGCCGAGGGCGTGGAGGATGGGCCGCACGCGGGCCACGTCGCCCATGAAGTGATCGACGGCCGGCCCGTGCGTGAACGCCGCCACGGCCAGCGGCGGGGGCAGTTGCCAGATGTATTCGGCGACGCCCCAGCGCGAGCCGGGCAGTTGGCCGAAGTCCTCGGGGCTGGTGATCTCGTTGCGGCCGGCGATGACGTCGTCGATGAGTTCGGGGCGCAGGCCCAGCATCCACAGCGCCTTGTGCAGGTTGCCGCCTTCGCGGATGGCGTCCGGCGCATCGGGCTGGTGGCGCGTGAACTCGGTCATCCACTGGTTCGAGCGATCGCGCGAAACCCGGACCTCGCGCGCCAGCCAGTCGGACAGGTCGCCCGTGGCCTGCAGGTACTGCGGCGGCTTCAGGTCGGCCCAATGGAGCCGGGCCGTCGGCGGCAACGGCTGCAGCGCCAGTACCGGGATGACGGGCAGCGCCTGCCGGTTCTTCCACGGTGGGCGGCGCAGCAGCGCGGGCCAGTCGGCGGCGAGGGCGTCGGCCACGCCGGCGGAGCCGTCTTCCTGCAGGCGCGCGAGCGTCTTGCGCTGGGCTTCGTCGCACGAGGCTTCGAGCGGCTCCTGCCACTCGGGATTCGCCGCGAGCAGCTCCAGGATGAGCGCCGCGCCGGCCTGGTGCCGCGCCGGGTTCGCCGAAAGCAGCTCGCGCAGCACGAAGAGCGGCCAGCGCGCCGCCTGCTTCATCAGCGCGTTCTTGCAGTCGATCTGCTTGACCTGCGCGACGAAGAAGCGCACCACTTCCGCGTCATGGATGGCCAGCAGGTCGGTGACGGCTTCCTTGTGCGGCGAGGGCTCGAAGAGCAGCTCGGCCGCCGCGGCGCCGTGCATCTCGAGCATGCGCAGCCGCGCTGCGCGCGGCGGATAGAAGCTGGAGCGATGGCGGCGGAAGAAGTCGAGGCTGTCGGCCAGGCTGCGCTCCTCCGAGAGCGAACCGCCGCACCGGCCGCAGGGCCGGTCGTTGAACTTCGCGAGCGCCTCGCGCATGTTCTTGGTCCACCGCACCTTGCCGTCGGGGCGCGCGTCGAGGCCGCCCTCCTTCTTCTCCTCGTTCTTCTCTGTTTCCTCCTTCGACTTGCGATTGCCCGCCATGCCATTGCTCTCCATTGATGCCGCAGGGATTGTCGGCCAACACGCGCGGACCAAAAAAAAGCGCCCTCGCGGGCGCTCGAACACTGGAGAAGGCAGTCCGGTTCAGGACTGCTTGCCTTGCAGCAGACCGCTGAGCGAGCCCAGCAGGTCGTCGTGGTTGCCCAGCCCCTGGTCGGGGATCTTGCCGTGCGGCGTGAGCTGGTCGATGAGCGCCGGCAGCATGGTGGCCAGCATGGGCAGCAGCGTCTGCGCGTTGATGCCGAGCTTGGACGCGATGCTCGCGATGGTGTCGCTGCCCAGCGCGTTCTGCAGCTGGTCGCCCGAGACGGGCTGGTTTTCACCCTTGCCGATCCACGAGCCGATGACGTCGCCCATGCCGGCCTGCTCGAACTTCGAGACCAGGCCGCCCAGGCCACCCACGCTGCCGTTGTTGGCGAGCAGGCCGCCCAGCGCGCCGGCCAGGCCTCCCAGATCGCCCAGCCCGCCAAGGCCTCCGCCTTGCGGTTGCTGCTGTTGCGCAGCGCCTCCGAGCACCTGACCGAGTACCGAATCGAGCAATCCCATGACTGTTTCCTTGGTGTGTGACAGAACCGCCAACATTGTTAAATGCCGCGGACCTTAAGCCGAAAGTGGCACGCCCACTTTCGAATTGGCAACGTGACAAATTACTTGATACGTGCCGCCCGTTTGGGGAGCAGCGCGGGAGCGACCCCCTGAACGCCCACCAGCCCGAGCACGGTGACAAGCGAATTCTGCGCGCCTTTCCACGCATCTGTCATGTCGATGGACTCGCTCAGCGAATGGAATCCGGAGGCCTTGCCGCCGCCGCCCACGACGATGGCCGGGATGCCCATCGAGATCGGCACATTGGCATCGGTGCTGCCGCCGCGCAGCAGCGTCCGGTTGCCGAAGGCGGCGTTCGAGCGGATCGCGGCCTCCACGATCACCGAGTCGGGCGGCGTGCGCCCGCCGGGCCGCTCGCCGATGAGCCGGGTGCTCACGCTCAGGGTGCTGACGTTCCAGCGCCTGTTCTCCTCGACCACGGCTTCGTCGATGGCGGCCAGGATCTTCTTCTCGGTTTCCAGCAGCGAGGCCATGTCGTCCGAGCGGATGTCGATGGCCATGCGCGCATCGGGCGCGATGGTGTTGACCGAGGTGCCGCCGCCCACGGTGCCGACGGTGAACGTCGTCTTCGGAAAGCTCGGCGTGCGGATGTCGGCGATCTTCGCGATCGCGCGGCCCATGCCGTGGATCGCGCTCGGCACTTGGCCGAATGCGCCGAAGCTGTGCCCGCCCGGTCCCTGGAAGCTGACCTCGTAGCGATGGCTCGCGGTGCCCAGCACCAGCACCGAGCCCGGTGCCGAAGGCTCCAGCCCCACCATGCCGTCGATGTCGAGGTGGTCGCGGAAGATCGCCTTCATGCCGCGCAGGTTGCCGAGCTCTTCCTCGCCCACATTGGCGACGAACATCAGGTCGCCCACCGTCTGCACCTTGTTGTCGTTCAGCACCTTGAGCCACGACAGCAGCACCGCCAGGCCGCGCGTGTCGTCGGCGATGCCCGGTGCATGGAGCCGGCCATCGCGCTCCTTGACCTTCACGTCGGTGCCGGCGGGGAAGACGGTGTCGAGGTGGGCCGAGATCAGCAGCTTCGGCCCATTGCCCGTGCCCTTGCGCAGCCCGATCACGTTGCCTTCGGCGTCGATCTTCGCGTTCGTCAGCCCGAAAGCCTTCATGCGGGCGAGAAAAGCCTCGGCGCGCTTGTGCTCCTTGAAGGGCGGGGCCTCGATCTCCGTGAGCGCCTTCAGCTCCTCGAGCGAGCGCTCGTGGTCGGCCCTGAGCGCGTCCAGCAGCTTCTGGACGGCGGGCGATGCCATCAGCTGGGTGAATGCCCGGTCGACCTCGGGGCCGACCTGCGCGGGTGTCGGGGCGACGGCCTGGGGTTGGGCAAGCGCGCCCTGGGTAGTGCAAAACAGTGCGGCGAGGACCAAAGGGGCGAGGCGCAGCGGACCGGGCAGCTTGGACATGGGCGCAAAAGTCCTTCTTTTGTCTTAAAGAAGTAACGATTGTTTCGCAGGCTTTCCACGCGCGCGTCGCGGAAAACACCCACCTGATGGCGTCGGGCCTGAGGCCGGAGCCTTGTCTATCTAGACGCCTGCCAGCGAAACCAGCGAAACCAGCGCGGCCAGCGCCGCCGTTTCGGCGCGCAGCACGCGCGTGCCGAGGGTGACGGGCGCGAAGCCCCGGGCGATGGCCTGCTGCTCTTCGCCGGCGCTCAGCCCGCCTTCGGGGCCGCTCAGCACGGTCACGCCCTGTTGCTGCTCGCCCGTTGCCATGTCGGCGAGGCTGCGCGTGCCCCCGGCGAGGCTCAGCACAAGGCGCACGGCGGGCCCGCCCTGGGTCTCGAGCCAGCCGGCGAAAGGCTGCACCGGGTGGATCACCGGCACGCGGTTGCGCCCGCACTGCTCGCAGGCCGCGACCGCGATGGCTTCCCAGTGCGCCCGCTTCTTCTCGGCGCGCTCGCCCGCCAGGCGCAGCACGCCGTGGGCCGTGGCCAGCGGCTGGATGCTCGCCACGCCGAGCTCGGTGGCCTTCTCGACCAGCCAGTCCATGCGCTCGTTGGCCGGCATTCCGACCGCGAGATGCACCGCCCGGGGCGCCTCGCGCTCCACCGGAAGATGCGCGCCGACCGTTACCGAAACGTCGCTGCGGCCCATGCGCTCGACCGTGGCCGCGTACTCGCCGCCCGCGCCGTCGAACAGCGTGAGCGCGTCCCCGGGCTGCATCCGCAGCACCTGCACGTGGCGCGCGGCACCGGCCGGCAGCGCCAGGCTGGCGCCGGCGCTCAGCGGCACGGAACAGTGGAAACGCGGCATGCTCTGCAGTCGATGGCTGCGAACGGCCGTTGCGCGGGCGCCGCAGGCTGGTGCTTTTTCAGTTTGTCTTCAGACACGGCCGTAGGCGTAGCCCGTGATGGCCGAAGTGCCCTCGATCTCGTCGATCACGCGCGACAGCGGCGTCAGCTCGGAGTAGCGGCTCGCGGTGGCGCGGATGTAGGCGATGAAGCGCGGCGTGTCCGCCAGGTAGCGGGGCTTGCCGTCGCGCAGCGTGAGGCGCGCGAAGATGCCGGCCACCTTGAGATGGCGCTGCAGGCCCATCCACTCGACCGCGCGGTAGAAGGCGCCGAAGTCCTCGTCGACCGGCAGGCCGGCCTTGCGCGCCGCCTGCCAGTAGCGGATGGTGACGTCGAGCACGAACTCCTCGTCCCAGCTCAGGAAGGCGTCGCGCATCAGGCTGGCGATGTCGTAGGTGATGGGGCCGTACACCGCGTCCTGGAAGTCGAGCACGCCGAGCGTGGGAGTCTCGCCCACCATCAGGTTGCGCGGCATGAAGTCGCGGTGCACGTAGACGCCGGGCGACGCGAGGTTGCTCTCGACGATCAGCTTGAAGCTGCGCTCCAGCCGCTCCTTCAGCTTGCCCTCGACGGCGATGCCGCGGTGGCGGCCGATGTACCACTCGGGGAAGAGGGCCAGTTCGCGCTCCAGCAGCGCGCGGTCGTAGGGCGGCAGCACGCCGGGCCTGGAAGAGAGCTGCCAGCGCACCAGCGCGTCGATGGCCTGGTCGTAGAGCGGGCGGGCGGCCTCGGGGCGCGCCGGGTCGATCACGTCCAGCATGGTCTGGCGGCCCAGGTCGTCCAGCAGCAGGAAGCCGTTGGGCTCGTCCCATTCGAGGACCGTGGGGGCCAGCACGCCGGCCGCGGCCATCAGCCCGGCCACCTGCACGAAGGGGGCGCTGTTCTCCTTGTCGGGCGGGGCGTCCATGACGATGCGCGAGGGGGCGGCGGCGTCGGCGGTGTCGAGCCGGAAGTAGCGGCGGAAGCTCGCGTCGGCCGAGGCGAGCCTCACGGTTTCGGGCAGCAGCCGGTGCCGGGGCGCGACGGCGGCCAGCCAGCTGCGGAACGCTTCGGCCCGCTGCGGATTCGTCCAGGCAAGGGTTTCGGCGGGGCGGCTTGGGGCCAATGCGGCCGGGGGCGGGGGTGCTGTCATGGATAATCGATTCTACAAATCCGCCTGGCGCGGCAATCCCCCTTGGCCGGCCTCCGGCCGATGCGGATCGCCACAGGCCCCTGCAACCTGCCGGCCTGCCGCGCCTTCCCCGACGACATTTCGTTCCGAACCGATGCCTACGACCCAAAGCCCTCACGCTTGGCACCTTGTGCGCTCGCTGCTCTCCACGGGAGAGTCGCCGGCTTTCCTCGGAACGGCCGGGCGGGAGGCCTGATGAGCCGACGTCGTGCCGCCGCCCCGCGTCCGCGGCGCCCGGGCCCGCCGCCGCTGCCACTGGCCGTCCTGTCGCTGGCGCTGATCCATGCGCACGGCGCCTCGGCCCAGACGGCTGGCAGCTTTGACGCCCCGCTCACGCTGAAGCGCACGCCCCAGCTCACCGAAATCCTGACGCCCGCCGACCGCAGCCAGATGCCCAGCCTGGTCACCGGCGACCGCATCTCCGGCCGGCCCGACCTCGAGACCGTGGTCGAGGGCAATGCCACGCTGCGCCGCGGCGCGGTGTCCATCACCGCCGACCGGCTCGAGTACTACCAGCCCGACGACCGCGCCAAGGCCACTGGCAACGTGCGGGTCAACCAGGCCGGCAACGTCTACGAAGGCCCCGAGCTGCAGCTCAAGCTCGAGACCTTCGAGGGCTTCTTCAACAACGTGCGCTACAAGTTCCTCGCGAACGAGGCGCACGGCGAGGCCAAGCGCATCGACTTCGTCGACGCCAACGTATCGATCGCCCGCGAGGCCACCTACACCACCTGCCGCCGCGAGGACTTCCCCGGCTGGATGCCCGCCTGGCTGCTGACCGCGGCCTCGATCACCACCGACACCGAGGAAAACGAAGGCGTGGCGAAGAACGCGCGCCTGAGCTTCATGGGCATCACCACGCCGCCCATCCCGAGCGTGAGCTTCCCGCTGTCGAACGAACGCAAGAGCGGACTGCTGCCGCCCACCATCGGCCTGGACAACACCAACGGCCTGGAGATCGCACAGCCGTACTACTGGAACATCGCGCCCAACCGCGACGCCACGTTCACGCCGACGATCATGAGCAAGCGCGGCGTCAACTTCAGCAACGAGTTCCGCTACCTCGAGAAGCAATACAAGGGCGAGATCCGCTTCGACCTGATGGGCAGCGACCGGCTCGTGGGCGACCGTTACAACGAACTGCGCGCCAGCCAGCTCCAGCAGCTGGCCAACGGGCAGATCACCGCCAGCAGCCTGACCAACCCGCCGAAGAACACCCGGCGCTGGGGCCTGTGGCTCACGCACCACCAGGACTTCGACGCCAAGGCGCTGGGCCTGGATTCGCTCTCGGCCAACGTCACCATCAACCGGGTGAGCGACGACGACTACTGGCGCGACTTCACCCGCACGCCCTCGCTCGCGCAGCGCCAGCTGCCGAACGACGCCTCGCTGAACTGGAGCAAGGGCGACTGGAGCGGCATGATCCGCACGCTCAAGTACCAGAACCTGCAGTACAACCTGTCGCCGATCGTGCCCGCGTACGACCGGATGCCGCAGATCACGGCCAACTACAACAAGTACGACTGGCACGGCTTCGACGTCGCGCTGAACCTGGATTACACGCGCTTCCGCGTGAACAGGCTCTCCTCGACCCAGCTCGGCTACGACGTCAACCAGCAGTCGCAGCCCGACGGCGACCGCGCCATGGCCGTGGCCACGATCAGCCGGCCGTTCATCACGCCGAGCACGTACGTCATTCCGAAGCTGATCCTGAACGCGGCCTCGTACAACTACTACCTGCCGCAGGCTGACATCCCGAAGCTCACGGTCAACGGCGTCCAGTACGTCAACGGCCAGGTCTACAACCCCAGCTCGCTGTATTTCTTCCCGACGTCCAGCAACCGCGTGGTGCCCACCTTCAGCCTCGACAGCGGCCTGACCTTCGAGCGTGACGCCAGCTATTTCGGCCGCGCCTTCCGCCAGACGCTGGAGCCGCGCGCCTACTACGTCTACACGCCGTACCGCAACCAGAGCATGCTGCCGAACTACGACTCGGCGGCCAACGACTTCAGCTTCGCGACCATCTACACCGAGAACGCGTTCTCGGGCGGCGACCGCATCTCCGACACCAACGCGCTCACGCTGGGCGTGACCTCCCGCCTGATCGACCCCGACACCGGCGCCGAGGCCGCGCGTTTCGGCATCGCGCAGCGCCTGCGTTTCAGCGACCAGAAGGTCACGCTGCCGGGCGGCACGCCGGTGACCGACCGCGCGAGCGACCTGCTGCTGGGCGCCACCATCAACTGGACGCCCAAGTGGAGCCTGGACACGCTGGTCCAGTACAACCCCGACACCCGCAGGTCGGAGCGCTCGGCCATCAGCGCCCGCTACAACCCCGAGCCGTACCACAACCTGAGCGCGGCCTTCCGCTACCAGGCGCCCACCACCCCGACCGCGACCGACGGCAACAAGTCGATCGACGTGGGCTGGCAGTGGCCGCTGAACGACCTGTGGGGCGACAAGGGCAAGAACCTCGGCCCCGGCAAGGGCCAGGGCGGCGGACGCTGGTATGCGGTCGGCCGGCTCAACTACAGCCTGCAGGACAAGAAGCTCACCGACGGCGTGCTCGGCTTCGAATACGACGGCTGCTGCTGGATCGGTCGCGTGGTGATGCAGCGCATCACCACCGGCCAGGTGACGGCGAACACCCGCATCATGTTCCAGCTCGAATTCGTGGGCTTCTCCAGCATCGGCTCGAGCCCCATGCAGACCCTGCGGCAGAACATCCAGCGCTACGAACCCCTGCGCCAACCGGGCGAAGCGCCGAGCCGCTTCACCAACTACGACTGAGACGACTGACTCTGACTGAGCGAGCGAGCGACGCCATGAAAAACCTCCGTTCCATCATCACCCTGGGCTGCCTCGCGGCAATCGCCGCCACGGCGGGCGCGCAGGGCTATCGCCCCGGTACCGGCATCACGGACATCATGCGCGCCGGCCCGCGCCTGGGCCCGCCGGCCGCGCGT
This sequence comes from Variovorax sp. 160MFSha2.1, assembly GCF_048305075.1. Taxonomy (NCBI): domain Bacteria; kingdom Pseudomonadati; phylum Pseudomonadota; class Betaproteobacteria; order Burkholderiales; family Comamonadaceae; genus Variovorax; species Variovorax sp. 160MFSha2.1. The sequence goes on along the minus strand of NZ_CP157624.1, from coordinate 6,751,843 downwards.
CCGTCCACCACGCCCCCGGCGGCGCCGGTGCAGCGTTCGGCCGAATTCATCGTCGCGCTGGTCAACTCGGAGCCGATCACCAACACCGACGTGCAGTCGCGCGTGACGCGGCTCATCAAGGAGAACCCCGACGCCGAGCGCGTGCCCCGCGGCGAGCTCACGCGCCTCGTGCTGGAGCGCCTGATCACGGAGCGTGCGCAGCTGCAGCTCGCGAAGGAAAACGGCATCAAGGTCGACGAAGTGGCCATCGACCAGGCCGAGCAGACCGTGGCTCGCCAGAACGAGATCAGCCTGGTCGAGCTGCGCCGCCGCGTGGCCGCCGAAGGCATCGCGCAGCAGGATTTCCGCAACGACCTGCGCGACCAGCTGCTGCTCACGCGCCTGCGTGACCGCGAGGTCGAGTCGAAGGTCAAGGTCAGCGACGCCGAGGCCGACGAGTACCTGCGCGACCAGCGCAACCAGTCCGTGAAGAACGTGGCGCTGGAAAACCTCAACCTCGCGCAGGTGCTGGTGGCCGTTCCCGAGAACGCCACCGATGCGCAGATCGCCGCCGCCCAGAAGAAGGCCCAGGACATCGCCCAGCGCGCCCGCGCCGGCGAAGACTTCGCCAAGCTGGTGCGCGAGAACTCCGACTCGCCCGACCGCGCCAACGGCGGCGCCATCGGCATGCGCAGCGCCGACCGCTACCCGTCGCTGTTCGTCGAGGCCACGCAATCGACCGCCGTGAACGGTATCGCCGGCCCCGTGCGCTCCAGCGCCGGTTTCCACGTGCTCAAGGTGCTGGCCAAGGCCCAGATCGGCTCCGGCGACGCCACCGTCACACAGACGCAGGTGCGCCACATCCTGCTGCTCAACGATCCCAAGCGCACCACGGCGCAGGCGGTCGCGCAGCTGGCCGAATTCAAGCGCCGCATCCAGGCCGGCTCGGCCGACTTCGCGGGCCTGGCCCGCGACAACTCGCAGGACGGCAGCGCCAAGCAGGGTGGCGACCTCGGCTGGTCTCGTCCCGGCCAGTTCGTGCCCGAATTCGAGGAAGCCATGGACCGGCTCTCGCCCGGCCAGATCAGCGACCCGGTGGTCTCGCGCTTCGGCGTGCACCTGATCCAGGTGGTGGCCCGCCGCGATTCCAAGCTCAGCCAGTCGGAGCAGCGCGAAGCCGCGCGCGCCGCGCTGCGCGAACAGCGCGTGGAAGAAGCCTTCACCACCTGGGTGCAGGAAGTGCGCGCGCGCGCCTACGTCGAATACCGCGACCCGCCCCAGTCCTGAGCTGATGGCGCAGCACATCGCGAGGAAGCGGTTCGGGCAGCACTTCCTGTCCGACGGCGGGATCATCGATTCGATCGTGCGCGAGATCGCGCCGCAGCCCGGCGATGCCATGGTCGAGATCGGTCCGGGGCTCGCCGCGCTGACGCAGCCGCTGGTGGAGCGGCTGGGCCGGCTCACCGTGATCGAGCTCGACCGCGACCTGGCGAAGCGACTGCGAGAGCATCCGCAACTGGACGTGATCGAGTCGGACGTGCTCAAGGTCGACTTCGCCGAGCTCGCCGCGAAGTTCCCTGCCGGCAAGCCGCTGCGTGTGGTGGGCAACCTGCCCTACAACATCTCCACGCCCATCCTGTTCCATCTGCTGGGCTGCGCCGGTCTGGTCGCCGACCAGCATTTCATGCTGCAGAAGGAAGTGATCGACCGCATGGTGGCCAGCCCCGCCACCTCCGACTACAGCCGCCTGAGCGTGATGCTGCAATGGCGCTACGAAATGGAAAACGTGCTGTTCGTACCGCCCGAGAGCTTCGATCCGCCGCCGCGCGTGGACAGCGCCGTGGTGCGGATGGTGCCGCTGGCGACGCCGCCGGCCGTCGACGAGAGGCGCCTGGGCGAGATCGTGCAGGTCGCCTTCAGCCAGCGCCGCAAGCTGCTGCGCCATACCTTGGGCAAATGGCTCCAGGAGCATGGCTTTTCCGGCGACTTCGACACCCAGCGGCGGGCCGAGGAAGTGCCGGTGGCCGATTACGTGGCGCTGGCCCAGGCAGTGCCCCAATGAAAAAAGCGCGCCGATGGCGCGCTTTTTCTTCACTTGCTCGATCGCCTTTCGTCAGCCGGCATGCTCGGCCGACTTTTTCCGATCAGGCGGCGGCGAGCCAGTAACCCGCGTTGAAGGGGCTGCTCATGCGCAGCGCCAGCGGCGACACGTCGACCAGCTTGTCGGTCGGCATCTTTTCGCCGGCCGGCTCGGTGGCAGCTGCTGCTGCCGCCGCGGTGTTCACTTCGATGCCATCGAGGGTTTCAACGTTCGGTTGAGCCTCGTTCGCCCGTTCTGCTTGGCTGGTGGATGCAGAACGGGCTACAGAAAAGAATAGAAGCACCGGAACGGGACCTTGCGGTCGCCCCAGTAGTCCGAGGCGTCGCGGAAGATGTCGAGCAGCTGCTCGCGGGCTTCCTTGTCGAACTTGGCGTTGGCCGGGATCTGTTCCAGCACGATGACGAAACCCGGCTGCGGGCCCGATTTATGCAACGGGTCGGTCATGCAGTCATACAGCGCGTCGAAGTTCTTCCCGAAGTGGGCCGGGAACGTGAACTGCTGGGCGATCAGGTCGAGCACGTCCTGCTTGGTCTGGGCGTTGCCCAGGTTGGCGTACAGGAAGTGCTGGCCGGCCGCATTGGCTGCGTCCTGCAGGTCGTTCACGCGGAACGCGCGGATCGATTGCACGATGTTCGGGCGTACGGCACGAAGGGATAAGGTCATCTCCGCTGGTCTTTCCATAGTCATCATCATTTCGTCGGGGCGCTTCGAGGCGCCGCTCAGGTCGTTTTCATCGCTCATGGCGCAATCCGTCTGAAACTCGCGTAGTGGTCCGCGGTGTACCAGCAGGCCTCGGGCGCGGTGCGCTGTTCGCCGCCGCAGACGATCCGCCGTGCTCCGCGGTCGCGCGAACCGGGCGTCGTGACCGTGTATTCACGGTAGTGGCCTCGGCGGGCGGGCGGCAACAGACGTTCGCGATTGCCGAACACCGTGCCGTCCTTGTCATACCGGAAGGGACCGCCATTGAGGATGGCCTGGTAGGTCCGCTGGCCCTGCGCCGGCAGGTCGGCCAGTGCGATGGTTTCCTCGGCGGAGGCCTTTCCGGCGCCGAACCATCCGCGGGCCTCGGCCCCCGTCGTCAACGCCACCAGCATCAGACTGGTGAGCGCAAACTTTGTGACAGAGGACGTGATCGAGGCGTAAGCCGCCATGGGGCACCACAAGAAAAGAGCGGGGGGTCGAATCGGCGATCAACGTCGGGGTTAACCCGCAAATTCAAGCCCGCGAGTGTGCACCACGCTGGCGAAAATAGCAAGCGACTGCCCAAAGTTTGAGCAGTCGCGAGGGTATCGAATGGCTTTTCAAGTTGGCGGCCACTCTCGCCAGAGAGCTTATCTCTCGGCGTTTGCGTCTGCCACTGTCAAGGCTGTCATGTTCACGATGCGCCGAACAGTCGCGCTGGCCGTGAGAATGTGCACAGGTTTGGCCGCCCCGAGCAGAACCGGGCCGATCGCGATGTTGCCGCCTGCCGCCGTCTTGAGCAGGTTGTAGGAAATGTTGGCCGCGTCGATGTTCGGGAAAACCAGCAGATTGGCGTCGCCCGCGAGCGCGCTGTGCGGCATGACGACCGCGCGCTGCTTGCTGTCGAGCGCCACGTCGCCGTGCATTTCGCCGTCCACCTCGAGCCAGGGCGCCTGCACGCGCAGCAGGTCGAGCGTCTTGCGCATCTTGATGGCGCTGGGGCCGTTGCTGGTGCCGAAGTTGGAGTGCGACAGCAGCGCAGCCTTCGGCTTCAGGCCGAAGCGCATCATTTCCTCGGCCGCCATGGTGGTGATCTCGGCCAGCTCCTCGGGCGAGGGGTCGTAGTTGACGTGCGTGTCGACCAGGAACACCTGGCGGTCGGGCAGCAGCAGGCCGTTCATGCAGGCGTACACCGGCACGTCCTGCGGGGTGCTTTCGCAGCCGCCGGGGCGCTTGCCGATCACCTGGTCGATGTAGTGCAGGTGGTTGGCGGTGGTGCCCCAGGTGCCGCAGATCAGGCCGTCGACCTCGCCCTTGTGCAGCAGCATCGAGCCGATCAGCGTCAGGCGCCGGCGCATCTCGATCTTGGCGACCTGCACCGTCACGCCCTTGCGCTCGGTCATGCGGTGGTAGGTCTGCCAGAACTCGCGGTAGCGGTGGTCCTGCTCGACGTTGACCACGTCGTAGTCCAGCTCTTCCTTCAGGCGCAGGCCGAATTTCTCGATGCGCTGGGCGATGATGGCCGGCCGGCCGATCAGCGTCGGGCGCGCCACGCCTTCGTCCACCACGATCTGGGCTGCACGCAGCACGCGCTCTTCCTCGCCTTCCGAGTAGGCCACGCGCTTCTTGCTCGCGCGACGGGCGGCGTCGAAGATGGGCTTCATCGTCGTGCCCGAGGCGTAGACGAAGCTCTGCAGCTTGTCGCGGTAGGCGTCCATGTCCTTGATGGGGCGCTGCGCCACGCCGCTTTCCTCGGCCGCCTTTGCCACGGCCGGCGCGATCTTCATCATCAGGCGCGGGTCGAAGGGCTTCGGAATCAGGTATTCGGGGCCGAAGCTGAGCTTTTCACCGACGTAGGCGGCGGCAACGCGCTCGCTCTGCTCGGCCTGCGCCAAGTCGGCGATGGCGTGCACCGCGGCGATCTCCATCTCGTCGGTGATCGTCGTCGCGCCGCAGTCCAGCGCGCCGCGGAAGATGTACGGGAAGCACAGGACGTTGTTGACCTGGTTCGGGTAGTCGGTGCGGCCGGTGGCCATGATCACGTCGTCGCGCACCGCGTGGGCGTCCTCGGGCGAGATCTCGGGGTTGGGATTGGCCAGCGCGAAGATCACCGGGCGCCTGGCCATCTTGGCCACCATGGCGGGCTTGAGCACGCCGCCGGCCGACAGGCCCAGGAACACGTCCGCGCCCTCGATCACCTCGCCGAGCGTGCGCGCGTCGGTCTTCTGCATGAACTGGCGCTTGTCGTCGTCCATCAGCTCGGTGCGGCCCTCGTAGACCACGCCGGCCAGGTCGGTGACGAACACGTTCTCGCGCTTCAGGCCCACCTTGAGCAGCAGGTTCAGGCAGGCCAGCGCCGCGGCGCCCGCGCCCGAGGCCACCAGCTTGACCTCTTCGATCTTCTTGCCCGCCACCTTCAGGCCGTTGACCATGGCCGCCGCCACGGTGATGGCCGTGCCGTGCTGGTCGTCGTGGAAGACCGGGATCTTCATGCGCTTGCGCAGCTCGCGCTCGACGTAGAAGCAGTCGGGCGCCTTGATGTCTTCCAGGTTGACCGCGCCGAAGGTGGGCTCCAGCGAAGCGATGATGTCCACCAGCTTGGCCGGGTCCTTCTCGTCGATCTCGATGTCGAACACGTCGACGCCCGCGAATTTCTTGAAGAGGACGCCCTTGCCTTCCATCACCGGCTTGGAAGCCAGCGGGCCGATGTCGCCCAGGCCCAGCACGGCGGTGCCGTTGCTGATGACGGCCACGAGGTTGCCCCGGGAGGTGTACTTGAATGCGTTGGCCGGGTCCTTGACGATCTCCTCGCAGGGAGCCGCCACGCCGGGCGAGTAGGCCAGCGACAGGTCGCGCTGGTTGACCATCTGCTTCGTCGCCGCGATGGCGATCTTGCCGGGAACGGGAAACTCGTGGTACTCGAGGGCGGCACGGCGCAGTTCTGCGCGTTTGTCTTCGGGCGTGGGAGTCGATGAGGTCGAGGGGGTCGAATCTGACATGTGCCGTAGCTCCTGGTGGCGCTTCTTCTGGGGGCGCCGATTGTAGACCTCGCGCATGACGCCCTAGGCCGCATGGCCAGGGGCTCCCATGACCAATAGCACGGGTGTTTCTTCAGATCGCTGTGGCAATATGCACGGTTCGGACAAAACCTGAAAAAACCTGACGAGGAGCGACCATGGCCCTGATGGATTTCATCAAGAAGCAGTTCATCGACATCATCCAGTGGACCGAGACCGGCGACGGCACGCTGGCCTGGCGCTTCCCGATGGCGGAGATGGAAATCCAGAACGGCGCCTCGCTCACCGTTCGCGAGTCGCAGGTTGCCGTCTTCGTCAACGAGGGCAAGGTGGCCGACGTGTTCGGCCCCGGCATGTACAAGCTCACGACGCAGACGCTGCCCGTGCTCACGTACCTGAAGAACTGGGACAAGCTCTTCGAGTCGCCCTTCAAGAGCGACGTCTACTTCTTCAGCACCCGCCAGCAGGTCGACCAGAAGTGGGGCACGCCCCAGCCGATCACCATCCGCGACAAGGACTTCGGCGCCGTGCGCCTGCGCGCTTTCGGCAACTACTCGTTCCGCATCGGCGACGCCAAGGCCTTCCACACCGAGATCTCCGGCACGCGCGACACCTACACCGTGGCCGACCTCGACGGCCAGCTGCGCGGCCTGGTGCTGCAGAACATCAGCAATGCCATCGCCTCAAGCGGCGTGCCCTTCCTCGACCTCGCGGCCAACCAGATCCAGTTCGCGCAGGCGCTCGCCGCCCAGCTGGTGCCCGAGTTCGAGAAGATCGGCATCAAGCTCGAGAACATCACCGTCCAGAACGTCTCGCTGCCCGAAGAGCTCCAGAAGATCCTCGACCAGAAGATCGGCATGGGCATGGTCGGCAACGACATGGGCAAGTTCATGCAGTACCAGACGGCGCAGGCCATTCCGAAGTTCGCCGAAGGCGCTGCCGCCGGCGGCAGCGGCATCGCGGGCGACGCGATGGGCCTGGGTGCCGGCGTGGCGCTCGGCCAGGTGCTGGCCCAGAACCTCGCGCAGGGCCTGAGCCCCAACGCGGCGGCTGCCGCCGCGGCACAGCAGCAGCAACCGGCGGTGGCCGTGGTGAGCGCCGCCGACGTGATGACCACGCTCGAGAAGCTCGGCGAACTCAAGACCAAGGGCATCCTCACCCAGGAAGAGTTCGACGCCAAGAAGGCCGAACTGCTCAAGAAGCTGGTCTGACCCGACCGCTATGTTCTCGATAGCACCTGACGCCCCTTCGATGGGCGTCAGAAGCCTCATTGGCTTGAAGAAAGCATGGCCGTCCAAGCCATGGCGCGGGTGCCATGGCTGAGGAAAACGGCAACCAACGCTACTACCGGGCGCCCTGCCCCGGCTGCGGCGCGCCGGTCGAATTCCGCTCGGCGCAATCGACGCACGCGGTCTGCCCCTACTGCCAGAGCACCGTCGTGCGCCAGGGCGAGACGCTCGCGCGCACCGGCAAGATGGCGGAGCTGTTCGACGACTTCAGCCCGCTGCAGCTGTTCGCCGCCGGCCGCATCCAGGACAAGCCCTTCACGCTGATCGGCCGCCTGCAGTACACCTACCCCGGCGGGCGCTGGACCGAATGGATCGCCGCGCTCGACGGCGACCGCACCGGCATCCTCAGCGAGGACAACGGCGCCTACGTCTTCGCGCTGCCCTTCGATCTGCAGCGCACCGCGCCGCCGCCGGTCGACCTGCGCGTGGGCGCCACCAGCGCCTTCGCTGGCCAGAGCTACACCGTCACCTCGAACGAGCAGGTGGCGCTGACCTCGGCGCAGGGCGAGCTGCCGCACCTGCCCGAGCTCGGCCGCTCCTTCGCGATGGTCGAGCTGCGCAACGACCGTGGCCTGGTGCTGAGCATCGACTACGGCACCGCCACGCCCAGCGCCTATCTCGGCCGCTCGGTGCAGCTCGAGGACCTGCAGCTCACCGGCCTGCGGGCCGAATCCGCCAAGGACGAAAAGGGCCGCAGCTTCAACTGCCCCAACTGCGGCTCGCCCGTCACCGTCAACCTGGCGGACAGCAAGAGCATCACCTGCGGCTCGTGCAACAGCATCATCGACCTGTCGCAGGGCATCGGCGGCGAGCTGAAGCACGCCACGCAGGACGAGCCCGTGCGCCCGCTCATCGCGCTGGGCAGCATGGGCCAGCTGCAGGGTGCGCAGTGGCAGGTGGTGGGTTTCCAGCACCGCATGGGCAGCGAGCCCGGCGACGACGAGCAGTTCGGCTGGGACGAATACCTGCTCTACAACAAGAAGCGCGGATTCAGCTTCCTGGTGGACGCCGAGGACGGCTGGAGCATGGTCAAGCCGACCACCGGCGCGCCGGTGATGGCCGAGAGCGGCAGCAGCGCCACCTACCTCGGCAAGCGCTACCAGCAGCAGTACGCCTACAACGCCGAGACCACCTATGTGGCGGGCGAGTTCTACTGGCAGGTCGAGCGCGGCCAGAAGACCTTCAACCGCGACTTCGCCAACGGCGGCGCGCTGCTGTCGATGGAGCGCTCGACCAACGAGCTCACCTGGTCCTCGGGCAGCAAGATCGACAGCGGCGCCGTGGCCACCGCCTTCAAGCTCGACGCGCGCAAGGACATGTTCAAGCGTGCCGACGCGCTGCCTGTGAGCGCCGCCTCGGGGCTGGGCTGCGGCACCATCATCCTCATCATCGTCGTGATCATCATCCTGCTGATCATCCTGAGCACCTGCTCCAGCAGCGGCGGCTCGGGCTACCGCAGCTCGGGCGGCTCCTACGGCGGCTATTCGAGTGGCGGCGGCCACAAATGACGGCGAAGATGCACGCGATGTCTCTCATCATTACTACGACTGGAGGTCCCCATGGGATTTGAATGGCTGAAACCGGGCGTGGTCCTCGGATCGCTCGTGTACGCGCTGATCGGCGTCGTGATCTTCTGGCTGTGCTTCCTGATCATCGACAAGATCACGCCCTACGACCTGTGGGGCGAGATCGTCGAGAAGCAGAACGTGGCGCTCGGGCTGGTGGTTGCCGCGATGAGCCTCGGCATCAGCATCATCGTCGCAGCAGCAATCCATTGAACGACGCGGCCCTGCCCGCGCGCACCCCGGACGCGCGGGGGCCGCAGCCCGTGGAGATCGCGCTGCTCGCCAGCGTGTTCGTGGTCGCCGCCTGCGGGCTGGTCTACGAGCTCACCGCGGCCGCGCTCAGCTCCTACCTGCTGGGCGACTCGGTGCTGCAGTTCAGCACCATCATCGGCACCTACCTGTTCGCGATGGGCGTGGGCTCGTGGCTCTCGCGCTACTTCGAGCGGCAGCTGCCGGCGCACTTCCTTCGCATCGAACTGCTGGTGGCGCTGATCGGCGGCGCGCTGCCGGCGATCCTGTTCCTGGCCAATGCCTACGTGCCCGGCGCCTTCAGGCTGCTGCTGTACGGCCTGGTGATGGTGGTGGGCACGCTGGTGGGGCTCGAGATCCCGCTGGTGATGCGCATCCTCAAGCGCAACATCGTGCTCAAGAACCTGGTGTCGCAGGTTCTCACCTTCGACTACCTCGGTGCGCTGGCGGTGTCGGTGGCCTTTCCGCTCATCCTGGTGCCGCAGCTCGGAATGATCCGCACCGGCCTGCTGTTCGGCTTCATGAACGCGGCGGTGGCGGTGTGGGCGCTGTGGCTCTTCCGCCATGAACTGCGTCGAGTGGGCGCGCACGCCGTCGCCTGCTTTCTCGCGCTGGCCGCGCTGGTGGGCGCATTCGCCGGGGCCAACCACATCACCACGCTGGCTGAGGACAAGTTCTACCAGGACCGCATCGTCTTCAGCGCCACCTCGCCCTACCAGCGCATCGTGGTCACGCGCGGGCTGCTGGGGCACCGGCTCTTTCTCAACGGCAACCTGCAGTTCGCCGAGCGCGACGAATACCGCTACCACGAGGCGCTGGTGCATCCGGTGATGGCCGCCCAGGGCGCGCCGAAGAAGGTGGCGGTGCTCGGCGGCGGCGACGGCATGGCGGTGCGCGAGATCCTCAAGTACCCCTCGGTCGAGTCGGTCACGCTGGTGGAGCTCGATCCGAACATGACCAAGCTCTTCACCGAGCACGAGACGCTGGCCGCGCTCAACGGGCATTCGCTGTCTTCGCCGAAGGTGAAGATCGTCAACACCGATGCCTTCCAGTGGCTGCAGCAGCCGGGCGACATGTTCGACGTGATCGTGGTCGACTTTCCCGATCCCACGAACTTCGCCATCGGCAAGCTCTACACCAACAGCTTCTACGCGCTGCTCGAGAAGCGCCTGTCGGCCAGCGGTTACGCGGTGATCCAGACCACCTCGCCGCTGGTGGCGCGCAAGAGCTACTGGACCGTGGCGACCACCATCGAATCGGTGGGCCTGCGCGCCACGCCGTACCACGCGCATGTGCCCAGCTTCGGCGAATGGGGCTACATCATCGCCAGCCGCAGGCCCTACCGCCTGCCCGATGCGCTGCCGCCAGGTCTGCGCTTTCTCTCGCCGACCACCCTGCCGCTGATGTTCGACTTTCCGCTCGACATGGCGCGTGTGCCGGCGGAAGTGAACCGGCTGTCGAACCAGATCCTGGTCACCACTTACGAGCAAGAGTGGGGCAAGGTCATGGCTCACTAGCCCCGTCATGCAAAGGCGCGAATTCCTCGGCGTGGCGGCGGGCGCGGCGGGTGCTCTGGCGCTCCCAGGCTGCGAGGCCCCGCCACCGCCCATCGAAGGCGGCTTCACCGGCATCGACGTCACGCGCGGCCATGCGATGCGGGATGGCTCCCTGAAGAGCGCCGCGCCTGCCGCGGTGAAGCGCACGCGCGTGGTCATCGCCGGCGGCGGCGTGGCGGGCCTTGCGGCGGCCCGCGCGCTGCGGCTTGCGGGCGTCGACGACTTCGCGCTGCTCGAGCTGGAAGACACCGCCGGCGGCAACGCGCGCGGCGGCATCGTCAACGGCATCGCCTGCCCGCTGGGTGCGCATTACCTGCCCGTGCCCGGAGACGACGCGCGCGAGGTGCAGGATCTGCTGGAGGAGCTCGGCCTGCGCCGCCGCGTGGCGGGCCGCTGGGAGTACGACGAGGTCACGCTCTGCCACAGCCCGCAGGAGCGCCTGTTCCTTCACGGCGAGTGGCAGGACGGCCTGCTGCCCATGCACGGCGTGAACGACGCGACCCTCGCGCAGTACCGCAAGTTCGCCCAACGCATCGACGCGCTGCAGCATGCCGCGCACTTCGCGATTCCGACGCTCAAGGTCGGCATCACGCCCGAGCTGCTGGCGCTCGATGCCATCAGCTTCCAGAGCTGGCTCGACAGCGAAGGCTTCAGCGATGCGCAGCTGCGCTGGTACCTCGACTACTGCTGCCGCGACGACTACGGCGCCGGCATCGGGCAGGTGTCGGCCTGGGCCGGCATCCATTACTTCGCGAGCCGGCACGGCTTCCACGCGCCCGGCGATCCGACGGGCAGCGTCAACGATTCGAGCCCCGAGCGCGACGGCATCCTGACCTGGCCCGAGGGCAACGGCTGGCTCACGAAGCAGCTCGCCAGGCCGCTCGGCGAGCGGCTGCGCACCGGCAGCGTCGTCACGCGCATCGCGCAAGTGCGCGACGGCGTCGAGGTCGATGCGTGGGATGCCGCATCGAAATCCATGGTGCGCTGGCAGGCCGAACACTGCATCGTCGCGCTGCCCGTGTTCATCGCCGCACGCGTGGTCGAGAACCCGCCCGAGGTGTTGAAGAACGCTGCCGCGCACGTGCACTACGCCCCCTGGCTGGTGGCCAACATCCACCTGCGCGGCCCGCTGGCCGACCGGCCCGGCGCCGCGCCGAGCTGGGACAACGTGATCTACGGCACCAGGGGCCTGGGCTACGTGGACGCGCGCCACCAGGCGCTGGACCCCACGCCGCGCGGCACCGTGCTGAGCTGGTACCGCCCGCTGGGCCCGAGCGGCTACGACGCCGACGACGGCCGCAAACTGCTGCTGGAGCGCCCCTGGACCGGGTGGCGCGACGACCTGCTCGCCGAACTGTCGGTGCCGCACCCCGACCTGCCTTCGCTGGTTTCGCGCGTCGAGATCACCCGCTACGGGCACGCCATGTCGATCCCCAGGCCCGGCCTGCTGGCGCAGATAGGCCCGCAGCGCAGCGCGCCCGACGCCGGGCATCGCGGCAGCGTGGTGGCGGGCCGGCTGTCGTTCGCGCACGCGGACTGGTCGGGCTATTCGATCTTCGAAGAGGCGTTCACGCGGGGGCATGTCGCGGGAACGGAAGCGGCGGCGGCAGCATGAAGATGCACGGCCGCGGTCGTGGCGCAGGCGCATCGAGACACCGCGCCTGCCACCGCTCTACGCGCGCTCCAGCGCTGGGGGGGAGCCGCGGGGCTCCCCGGCTTTCGCGGCAATGGTGGTAGTGCTCTATCTGATGTGAACAAGCCCCAGCTATGAGCCGTTGAAATGAACCGATGAAAGAAGGCCCGGCGCGGGCCTGTGCGGTTTTCACCAAGACTTCACACACAGCGCGATTGCTTCACAGATGGCTCGCAGACTCGCGGGCGCCAACAAAAACACAGTGGGAGCCTCCATGCTTCAAGTCGCCAACAGAAAACTCGCGTCGATCAGCGACGTGTTCTTCACCGGGCTGGGCCGCGCGCTCGGCTTCCTGCGTCCGCTGGCCCGCGGACTCATCGGTTCCTGGCGACCACCGGGCTGGCTGCGCATCCTGGGCGCCTTCCTTCTTCTCGGGCTGCAGTGGCTGCAGCAGCGGCTTGCATGGCTGGTGCTGCTCGTGCTGCTTGCACTGGCCGGCTGGGTTGCCCATCCTCATGTCATGAAGTGGTGGCACGGCCTCACGCCTGACCGCGTCGAACCCGTGGTCGCCACCGCGAAGTCCGAGCCGCCGCAGCGCACGCAGATCGAGCTCGACAGGGGGGCGAATCCCTTCGTCATCAACTTCTCGGCCTCGGTCGCGCCCATCGCGCGCATCGGCCAGGAAGCCATCGGCGTCAGCATCGAGCCCGCCATTGCCGGGCGCTGGACGTGGACAAAGCAGAACCGCCTCGAATTCCTGCCCGCGCAGGACTGGCCCATCGGCCAGCCGTACAAGGTGCAGATCGCCGACAGCGCCCTCGCGCCGCACATCGAACTGGCGCAGCGCAAGTACGAGTTCACCTCTCCCGAGTTCACCGCGCAATTCATCGGCGCCGAGTTCTACCAGGACCCGGTCCAGGCCAACGTGCGCCGAGCGCTCTTCCAGGTGCGCTTCTCTCACCCCGTCAACACGGCGGAGTTCGAGAAGCGCCTGGTGCTGACCTACGACCAGCCCTGCAGCAGCTCCTTCTTCAGCGTGGGCAAGTGCGCGAGCGAGAAGTTCACCGTCAGCTACGACAAGCTGCGCCTCATCGCCACGCTGCAGTCGGAGCCGCTGCCCATTCCGGAGAAGAACCGGCCCGCGATCCTCAGCCTCACGGCCGGCGCGGTCGCCCAGAAGGGCGGGCCGGCACTGCGCAACGACCTGTCTCGCGCAGTCGACATCCCCGGCCTCTACAGCCTTTCCATCTCCGGCATCGAGCCCACCATCGTCACTGGCGAGAACGGCGAGCCCGAGCACGTGATGCAGGTCAGCGCGTCCATGCCGGTGCACGAGCGCGAGATGGCACGCGTAGTGCAGGCCTGGCTGCTGCCCGCCACGGAGGAAGCCAAGGGCGACCCCGACGACAAGTTCGACTGGTCCGCGGACCCGGCCAAGATCACCGACGCCGTGCTGCGACGCGCGAAGAAGCTCAACCTGCAGCCCATCGCCAGCGAGCGCGAGGTGACCGAGATGGTCAGCTTCCGCATGCCGCAGGCCGAGGGCGGCCGCTACCTGCTGGTGCGCGTGGCCAAGGGCCTGAAAACGCCCGGCGGCTACCAGCTGGGCGCCGCGTTCCAGGACGTGCGCCTGCTCAAGACCTTCGCGCCCGAGCTCAGCATCATGAGCCAGGGCTCGCTGCTCGCGCTCTCTGGCGAACGCAAGCTGCCGATCCTGGTGCGCGACCTGCCCGGCATTCGCCTGGAAATCGGCCGCCTGCTGCCGCAGCAGCTGCAGCACCTGGTGACGCAGACCAGCGGCGACTTCGCGCATCCGCAGTTCTACGGCGGCCTGCAGTCGGACAACCTCGTCGACCGCTTCCAGAAGGAGATTCCGCTGAGCATTCCCGCCGGCAAGGCGCACTACGAGACCGTCGACTTCGCCGAGTACCTGCGCAGCGACGCGACCGATCGCCGCGGCGTGTTCCTGCTCAAGGTGCAAGGCTACGACCCGAAGGCGAAGAAGAAGCCCGAGGGCGAGGCTCGACCCGAGGAAGCACAGCAGCAGGAAGAGCAGTCTTCCAAAGAGGAAGGTAGCGGCGACAACGGCGAAGGCGGCAGCCCCGAGCAGCAGATCGACCAGCGCCTGGTGCTGGTCACCGACCTGGGCATCGTCGCCAAGAAGTCGCTCGACGGCACGCGCGACGTGTTCGTGCAGAGCATCGCCAGCGGCCAGCCGGTGGCGGGCGCGCTGGTGGAGGTGTGGGGCCGCAACGGGATGATCGTCGCGTCGCAGTCCACCGACGCCACCGGCGCGGCCAAGCTGCCCAACCTGGCCGGCTACCAGCGCGAGAAGGCGCCCGTGGTGCTGGTGGTGCGCAAGGACGGCGACCTGAGCTTCCTGCCCTTCAACCGCAGCGACCGCACGCTGGACATCTCGCGCTTCGACGTCGGCGGCCTGCGCGCGGCCGGCGTGCCGAACCAGATGACGGCCTACCTCTTCAGCGACCGCGGCATCTACCGCCCCGGCGACACCATGCACATCGCGATGATGGTGAAGGCCGGCAACTGGGCCACCTCGCTGCGCGACCTGCCGCTGGAGGCCGAGATCATCGACGCACGCGGCCTCAGCGTGCGGCGCGAGAAGCTCAGGCTCGGCCCCGGCGGCGCGGCCGAGATCGCCCACACCACGCAGGACACCTCGCCCACCGGCAACTACGCCGTCAACCTCTACCTGCCGCGGCAGTCGTCGCCGGGCGCGCCCGAGGTGGAGAGCCTGCTGATCGGCAGCACGACGGTGAAGGTGCAGGAGTTCCTGCCCGACCGAACCAAGGTCACGGCGAAGCTCAGCAGCGAAGTCGCCGAAGGCTGGGTGAGCCCCAAGGACCTGAAGGCGCAGATCGACGTGCAGAACCTCTTCGGCACGCCCGCGCCCGACCGCAAGGTGGAAGGCACGCTCACGCTGAGCCCCGGCTACCCGGTGTTCCGCGCCTTCACCGACTACGCCTTCTTCGACCCGCAGCGCGCCACCGAGAAGCAGGTGGACGACCTGGGCAGCGTGCAGACCAGCGCAGACGGCAAGGCCGAGTTCGACCTGCGCCTCTCGCGCTTCGACGCCGCCACCTACCAGGTGCACGTGCTCGCCAAGGCCTTCGAGCCAGAGGGTGGACGCAGCGTGTCGGCCGAGGCGCAGACGCTGGTGAGCGACCTGCCCTACCTCGTCGGCGTGAAGGTCGACGGCGACACCAGCTACGTGAGCAAGGGCGCCACGCGCAACGCCACCGTGATCGCCATCGACCCGCGCGCCAAGAAGACGGCCGTGACCGACCTGAAGATCGAGCGCGTGGAGCGCAAGGTGCTGTCGGTGCTCATCAAGCAGGACAACGGCCTGTACCGCTACGAGTCGCGCCGCAAGGAGATCGTGCTCGACGAGAAGCCCTTCGCCATTACGGCCGCGGGCAACAACGTGGTGCTGGACACCGCCGCGCCCGGCAACTTTGCCTACGTGGTGCGCAACGCGCAGGGGCTGGAGCTCAACCGCGTGGAATACAGCGTGGCCGGCAACGCCAACGTGTCGCGCTCGCTCGACCGCAACGCCGAGCTGCAGCTCACGCTCGACCGCAAGGACTACGAGCCGGGCCAGGAGATCTCGGTGAGCATTCGCGCGCCATACGTGGGCGCGGGCCTTATCACCATCGAGCGCGACAAGGTCTACGCCCATGCGTGGTTCAAGACCGACAAGACCGCCTCGGTGCAGAAGATCACCGTGCCCAAGGACTTCGAGGGCACCGGCTACATCAACGTGCACTTCGTGCGCGACCCGGCCTCGGACGAGGTCTACATGAGCCCCCTGTCGTACGGCGTGGTGCCCTTCGCCACCGCGCTGACGAAGCGCACCGCCAACCTGCAGCTCACCAGCAGCGAGCTGGTGAAGCCGGGGCAGACGGTGAAGATGAAGCTCACCAGCGACAAGCCCACGCGCGCCGTGGTGTTCGCGGTGGACGAAGGCATCCTGCAGGTGGCGCGCTACAAGACGCCCGACCCGCTGAAGCACTTCTTCCAGAAGCGTGCGCTCGAAGTGGGCACGCTGCAGACGCTCGACCTGATCCTGCCGGAGTTCAAGAAGCTCATGCAGGGCGCCGCACCCGGCGGCGATGGCGAAGGCGAACTGGGCAAGCACCTGAACCCGTTCAAGCGCAAGCGCGACAAGCCGGTGGCCTACTGGTCGGGCCTGGTCGACGTGAACGGCAGCCGTGAGTTCAGCTACACCGTGCCCGAGAGCTTCAACGGCAGCCTGCGCGTGATGGCCGTGGCGGTGAACGACGAGACCACCGGTGCCAAGAGTACCCGCACCGTGGTGCGCGGCGACATGGTGATCCTGCCGAACGCGCCGCTCGCGATGGCGCCCGGCGACACCGTCGAGGTGGGCGTGGGGCTGGCGAACAACATCGTCGGCTCGGGCAAGGAGGCGCCCATCGCGCTCACGCTCACCGCTTCGGGCGGGCTCGAAGTGGTGGGCGACGCCACGCAGACGCTCAAGGTCAACGAGCGCGGCGAAGCCAGCACCAAGTTCAACGTGCGCGCCAAGCCGGGCGAGCAGGCGGTGCTGGGCTCTTCCGCGCTGGTGTTCACATCGACGCACAAGAACTACAGCGCGCGGCTTTCCACCGAGGTGAGCGTGCGGCCCGCGTCGCCCTTCGTCACGCTGGTGCAGGCCGGCAGCTTCCAGCGCGCCGGAGAGATCTCGAGCCAGGCCGACCTGTATCCGAACTTCCGCCAGAGCGACGTGGCCGTGTCGGCCGCGCCCTGGGCCTTTGCGACCGGCCTCATGCAGTACCTGGAGGCGTACCCGCACGGGTGCACCGAGCAGATCACCAGCCAGACCTTCCCGGCCGTGCTGCTGTCGGGCCGCCCGGAACTGGTGAAGGAGATGTCGCGCGGCCGTACCGCTGAGCAGGGTCCATTGCCCGAGGCGCGCAAGACCTTCGAGCGCTACCTGGTGCAGCTGCGTGCGCGGCAGACGGCCGACGGCGGTTTCTCGCTGTGGCCCGGTGCCGGCACCGACCCCTTCGCCACGCTCTACGCGGTGCAGCTGCTCGTTGAAGCGAAGGACCACAAGCTGCCCGTGCCGCAGGACCTGTTGCAGAAGGCCAATACCTACCTGCAGGGCTGGCTCGGCAGCGGCGACAACACGCTCGACGGCTGGCGCCAGCGCACGCAGGCCGCCTACCTGCTGACGCGCCAGGGCATCGTCGCGCCGGCCGCGCTCGCCAACCTGCGCGAGGCCCGCCGCAACCAGCTGACGCGGCAGGCCGTGGGCTGGGGCGACGACCTCGGCGCCGTGTACCTCGCCGCGAGCTACCAGCTCGTGAAGCAGGAGCAGGTGGCCAACGAGCTGCTCGACCCGGTGTGGTCCGATCTGCTCGCGCGCACCGAGAAGAAGCAGCGCCGCAACGCCTGGGGCGCCTATTACGACCCGCTGGTGCACGACAGCATGACGCTGCATCTGGTGGGCCGCCACTTCCCCTCGCGCCTGAAGACGCTGAAGCCCGCGGTGTGGGAGGGCATGGCCCAGATGGTGCGGGAGGGTTGGTACAACAGCCTGTCGTCGGCGTCGATGCTGCTGGCGGTCGACTCCTACTTCGAGGCCGTGGGGCAGAACGTGGAAGGCAAGCTCTCGGCAAGCACCGTCAATGCCCAGGGCCAGGCCGCGGCGCTCGTGCTGGGTGCGGTGAATCCGATCACACGTGCCTCGGTGCCGGCCGGCACCGCGAAGCTGAAGCTGTCGAACGACAGCGACTTCAACCTCTACTACAGCTGGGCCGAGCAGGGCTTCGAGCGCAACCTGCCCGCCACGCCGGTGAACAAGGGCCTGGAGATCTTCCACGAGGTGCTCGATGCCAAGGGCAATTCCGTCACAAAGGCCAAGCTCGGCGAGGAGGTCACGGTGCGGGTGCGCGTGCGCAGCCTGGAGCGCGCGCAGATCAACGACGTCGCGCTGGTCGACGTGCTGCCCGGCGGCCTGGAGCCTGTGCTGCAAGCAGTGGGCGACGACGACGATGCCAACGCCGACGCACCGATCTGGAAGAAGCGCCTGGGCGGCGGCGGATCGTGGAAGGTGCAGTACGCCGATATCCGCGAAGACCGCGTCGTGTTCTACGGCGGCGTCGGCAAGGACCTGCTCGAGGTGACCTACAAGGCCCGCGCCACCAACGTGGGCGACTACGTGGTGCCGGCGGCGTACGGCGAGGCGATGTACGACCGTCGCGTGTTCTCGCGCTCGGCGGGTGCGCGCTTCCAGGTGGTGGCGAATTGATCGTGACGCGCCCCTGCCTTGTCCCCTCTCCCGCTTGCGGGAGAGGGCTAGGGTGAGGGTGCGGCGCTTCCTATGACCTCCGCGCTCGATCCGTCGCCGATGCCCTCACCCCAGCCCTCTCCCAGGGGGAGAGGGAGGAAGAGAGCAGTCATCGCTTTCGCAGCCGTAGTCTTCCTGCTCGCGCTGCTGCGCCTGTGGCCCCACGCCCCGCTGAGCGAAACCGTCGGCAGCTCGCGCGCCGTCTATGCGCAAGGCGGCGAGCTGATGCGCCTCACGCTCGCCGACGACGAGCAGTACCGCCTCTGGGTGCCGCTGGAGCGCATCTCGCCCACGCTGGTCGATGCCGTGCTGCTGTACGAAGACCGCCGCTTCTACGCGCACCCCGGCGTCAATCCTGCCGCGCTGGTGCGCAGCGCATGGCGCATCGCCAGCGGCGAGCGCAGGCAGGGCGGCTCCACGCTCACCATGCAGCTCGCGCGCCGCGTCTACGGCATCGACAGCCGCTCGGCCACCGGCAAGATCGCGCAGATCTTCGCGGCGCTGTGGCTGGAGGCCCGCTTCAGCAAGCACGACATCCTGGAGGCGTATCTCAACACCGCGCCCTACGGCGGCAACATCGAGGGCGTGCAGGCCGCGAGCCTCATCTACTTCCGCAAGGATGCCGCCAGGCTGAGCCTGCCCGAGGCGCTGACGCTCGCGGTGATTCCGCAGAACCCCGTCAAGCGCATCGCCGAGCGCGGGCGCAATGCGGAGCTGCAGGCTGCGCGCGAGCGCCTCTCTGCATTGTGGGCGGAGCGCGATCCCACGGCGAAGCAGCATGCGCCCGACGCGCAGCTCGCGCTGTCGGCCCAGTCGCGCGGCAGCCTGCCTTTTCTCGCGCCTCACGCCACCGACATGCTGCTCGCCCAGGAGCGTGGCGTGCAGGAGGTGCGCACCACCATCGACCTGCGCATGCAGGCCACGCTCGAGCGCGTGATGGCGCAGTACCTGCGCGCGCACGCCGACGTGGGCATGAACAACGCGAGCGCGCTGCTGCTCGACGCGTCGACGATGCAGGTGCGCGCGATGATCGGCTCGGCCGACTTCCGCAACGACGCCATCTCGGGCCAGGTCAACGGCGTGCTGGCCAAGCGCTCGCCGGGCTCCACGCTCAAGCCCTTCATCTACGCGCTGGCGCTCGACCAGGGGCTGCTGCACCAGAAGACGATGCTGAAGGACGCGCCCACCTCGTTCGGCCCCTACACGCCCGAGAACTTCGACCACCGTTTCGCCGGACCGCTGCCGGCGCAGGAGGCGCTGATCCGCAGCCGCAACGTGCCCGCGGTGGCCGTGGCCGCGAAGCTCTCGAAGCCCGGCCTCTACGACTTCATGCGGCTGGCGGGCGTGCAGAAGCTGCAGAGCGAACAGCACTACGGCCTCGCGCTGGTGCTCGGCGGCGGCGAGGTCACGCCCGAGGAGCTGGCCGGCATGTACGCGACGCTCGCCAACGGCGGCATCTCGCAGCCCATCCGCTACACGCAGCCCCAGCCCGGCGAGAAGCCCGTGCAGCCGCTGCGCCTGCTGAGCGAAGAGGCTTCGTTCATCACTCTCGACATGCTGCGCCACACGCCGCGCCCCGACACCACGCTGCCCGCGCGCCCGGCCATCGCATGGAAGACGGGCACCTCCTGGGGCTTTCGCGATGCATGGACGGCCGGCGTGTTCGGCCGCCACGTGCTGGTGGTGTGGGTCGGCAATTTCGACGGCAGCAGCAATCCGGCGCTGGTGGGCGTGGATGCCGCGGCGCCGCTTTTCCTTCGCATGGTCGACGCGCTGCGCGCCGAGCGGCTGGACCCGGGCGAGATGGCATCGCGCCGGCCGCCCGACCTGCGCCAGGTGGAGGTTTGCGCGGCGACGGGCGGTCTGCCCGATGCGCTGTGCCCGGTGCGCACCATGACCTGGTTCATCGCGGGCAAGTCGCCGATCCAGGTCAGCAACCTGCATCGCGCGGTGTGGGTCGACGAGACCACGGGCAAGGTCGTCTGCGGCCCGCAGCCGAATGCGCGGCAGCAGGTGGTGGAGCAATGGGGCAGCGACATGCGCCGGCTGTTCCGCCAGGCGGGGCTGCCGCGCGCGAGCGCGCCGTCCGACGGCTGCGAGAAGTCGCAGGGCGGCGAAGGCGATGCCTCGTCGGACAGCGCGCCGCTCATCACCTCGCCGCTGCGCGGCGTGCGCCACACACTGCGCGCGAAGAAGCCCGAGCCGCTGGTGCTGCGCGCCGAGGCCGGGGCCGGCACGCAGGCGATCTACTGGTTCGCGGACGACGCGCTCATCGGCCGCGCCGCGCCGGGCGAAGGCATCACGTGGATGCCCGATCTCGCGTCATCCGGCCGGCGCTACCTGCTGCGCGCGGTCGACGACCAGGGGCGCGCCGAGTCTCGCGAGGTGACGGTCGACATCGCGCCCTGAAGTCGCGCGGGGCATGTCATGGCCGCGTCACTCCTTGCCGGCATGGTCACGCGTTTTCGACTTGGAACCTTTCCCGCTCATGACGCGTTTCGCTCCCCTGTCCTTCGTCGCCCTTGCTGCCGCCCTCGCATGCACCGCAGTCCAGGCGCAGACCGCCTTTCCCGCCACGCTCGCCGGCCACGCGGTGCTGCCAGTGCAGAGCTTCGTCGCGGCGCCCAAGGATGCACCGGCCGACCTGCAGGTCAGCGGCAAGTTCACCACGGGCAAGCGCGTCGAGGCCGTGGGCACGGTCGAAGGCCTCTCGGGCGGCCGCGGCACCGGCGTGTCGCTGCCCTTCAAGGGCCAGCCGCTGCAGGGCCACTCCGGCATCAAGAAGATGGACGACGGCAGCTTCTGGATCCTCACCGACAACGGCGCCGGCGCCAAGGCCAACTCGCCCGACTTCATGCTCTACCTGAACCACTACAAGGTGGACTTCAGGAGCGGCAAGTTCAACCGCATCGAGACCGTCTTCCTGCACGACCCCGACAGGAAGGTGCCCTTCCGCATCGTCCATGAAGGCACGAAGCAGCGCTACCTGACGGGCTCGGACTTCGACCCCGAGAGCTTCCAGTTCGCCGGCGGCGCACTGTGGATCGGCGAGGAGTTCGGCCCCTTCCTCATCAAGGCCGACCTCAAGGGCAAGGTGCTCGCCGTGTACGACACGCTGGTCGACGGCAAGGCCGTGCGCTCGCCCGACCATCCGGCCGTGACCACGCCGGGCGCCCCGGGCGGCGCGGTCGACTTCCAGATCAAGCGCTCCAAGGGCTTCGAGGGCATGGCCTCGTCGAAGGACGGCAGCAAGCTGTATGCGCTGCTCGAAGGCCCGGTGTGGAACGCCGAGGCCAAGGACTACGAGAAGGTCGAAGGCAAGGAGGCCTTGCGCGTCTTGGAATTCGACGTCGCCACCGAGAAGTGGACGGGCCGGCATTGGAAATACGTGCTCGAGGCCAACGGCAACGCCATCGGCGACTTCAACATGATCGACGGCAGCACGGGCCTCATCATCGAGCGCGACAACGGCGAAGGCACCAGCGACAAGGCCTGCCCCGAAGGCCAGAAGCGCACCGACTGCTTCCACGACATCGCCAGGTTCAAGCGCGTCTACAAGGTCGAGCTGAGCGACGCGAACGCGGGCGGCCCGGTGCGCAAGATCGGCTACATCGACCTGCTGAACATCGCCGACCCGGACAAGCTCGCACGCAAGCCCCTGAACGACGGCGTGCTGAAGTTCCCCTTCTTCACCATCGAGAACGTCGACGTGGTCGACGCCACCCACATCGTGGTCGGCAACGACAACAACCTGCCGTTCTCGAGCAGCCGCGAGCCGAACAAGGTGGACGACAACGAGTTGGTGCTGCTGGAGGCGGGAGCGCTGCTGCAGGCGAAGTAGGCGGCGCGGACGCGTCCGGGCGGCAATGTCCCGGATCGCAGGCGGGGCGGTAGAGAAAAGTTCTTTCCAGATGAGTATCATTCTCATCTTCCAGGATCTCTCCTCCCCTTTTCCATGAATCTCCGAACGACCTCGCACGCCGTCCGGCGCGTGTCGTGACCGCTGGCGTTCGTTACCGCCTGAGCGTGGGTTCGCGCGCCGTAGCCGCTATCGCAGGCGGCTACGGCGTCGCCGCGCTGTCTTCCGTCGTGCTCGCGCTGTGCCTGCCCGCCATCTTCGGCATGGCCCGCAGCGAGGCCACGATGACCGGCCTGCTCGCTTCCTTCGCCGTCTTCGCGTTCGCGGTGATGTGGGTCTTCGCGGCGCGTACGGCATCGCGTGCGTGGTCGGGCCTTACCGCTGCCGCGGCCGTGCTGGGCCTGCTCGCGTGGCTCATGCATGCCACCGGAGGCGCCGCGTGAAGGAGGGCTTCCGCCAGTCGATGGCATGGCTTCACACTTGGTCGGGCCTGCTGGTCGGCTGGGTGCTGTTCATGGTGTTCGCGGCCGGCACTGCCTCGTATTTCAAGGACGAGATCACCTTCTGGATGAAGCCGGAGCTGCACGCGGCAGCCGCACGCACGGAGGTTCCGCCGGTACAGGCGGCCGAGGGCGCGGTGGCCTATCTCCAGAAGCACGGCGCCGGCAGCCCGCGCTGGTTCATCAACCTGCCGACCGAGCGCCAGCCGTCGACCGACGTGCTGTTTCTCGCCACGCCCGCCTCGACTGCTGCCCCCGGCGACAAGCCGCGCCGCCGCTTCGACCGTGTCTCGCTCGACCCCGCCACCGGCGAGGCACTCACCGCCGCTCGCGCCACGCGCGGCGGCGAGTTCTTCTACCGCCTGCATTTCGACCTGCACTACATGCCCGCGCTGTGGGCGCGATGGATCGTCGGCTTCTGCGCGATGTTCATGCTGGTGGCGATCTTCAGCGGCATCGTCACGCACAAGCGCATCTTCAAGGACTTCTTCACCTTCCGCCCGAAGAAGGGCCAGCGCTCCTGGCTCGACGCGCACAACGTGACGGCGGTGCTCGCGCTGCCCTACCACCTGATGATCACGTACACGGGCCTGGTCACGCTGATGTTCATGTACATGCCCTGGGCGCCGCAGGCGGCCTACAAGGATCGCGGCGGCGAGCAGGCCTTCTTCTCCGAGGTCTTTCCCGGCGGCGGCCGCGACCAGGTCAAGGCCTCGGGCAACAGGGTCCCGCTCGCGCCCATCGCGCCGATGATGGCGCAGGCCTCCGCGCACTGGAACGGCGCTCCCGTCGGTCGCGTCACCGTGCACCAGCCCAACGACGCCAACGCGGTCGTCGCGCTCACCCGCGCCGAGGGGCCGCAGCTCTCCTACGACAAGCCATCGATGCTTTTCAACGGCACCACCGGCGCGCTGATCGGCGCCTACGGCGACGTGCCCAGGCCCGCGGCCGAAACGCGCGGCGTGCTCTATGGCCTGCACATCGCGCGCTTCGGTGATCCGCTGCTGCGCGCGCTTTTCTTCCTCTCGGGGCTCGCGGGCTGCCTGATGGTGGCGACGGGACTTCTGCTGTGGGCCGTGAAGGAGCGCCAGAAGTTCGCGAAGACGCTCAAGCAGGGTGGGCGCGTGAGCATCGGGCTGCGGCTGGTCGACGGCCTGAACCTCGGCGCCATCGCCGGCCTGCCCGTCGCGATGGCTTCCTTCTTCTGGGCCAACCGCCTGTTGCCGGTGGGTATGGCCGAGCGTGGCGAGGCGGAGATCCGCTGGTTCTTCATCGTCTGGGGCGCGGCCGCAGTGCTCGGCCTGCTGCGGCCCACGCTGCGCATGTGGCAGGCACAGCTCGCGGTGGGCGCGCTGCTCTTCGCGCTGCTGCCGGTGCTCAACGCCTTTACCGGCCCTGCACCGCTGACCGTCAGCCTGCGCGCCGGACCGAGCGCGGTGGCGGGCTTCGACCTGGTCGCGATCGCGCTGGGCCTGGGGCTCGCGGGCGCGGTGTGGATCGTCGAGCGCAAGCGGCGCAAGTCGATGGCTGCAAGGCAACAGGCGGAGAAGAAACTGCCGCCATCGCCACAACAGCCGCAGCAGTCGTCGACGCTCGCCCCGTCGGGCCAGGGTTCGTGACGGTGATGGATTCGTCCCTCCTCTCCCTCGTGTTCGCCGCATCGCTCGCGGGCTTCTGCGCGCTGAGCCTCGCGATGGACCGCCACAGCGAGGACGTCTATGGGCGAGGCAGCACGCCGGGCCCGTGGCGACGCTGGCTGCAGTTCGGCGGAGCGCTGCTGCTGTGCGTGTCGCTGGGCGCCAGCTTGCGCGCGGCGGGCAGCGCGATCGGCTGGGTGCTCTGGCTGGGTGCGCTCACGGCGGCTGCGTGGTCGACCGTGGGGCTGCTCAGCTATGCGCCGCGCCGCTTTCACTGGATCGCGTTCACGGCCACGGCCGTCGCGCTGTGCAGCCTGCTGGCGAGCCTCTTGCCGCCGTCGTCCGCGCCGCTCACGCCGTAACGGAGGCGGTGCGCAGCGCCTGCCCGCTCATCGCGCCTTTCACCGCCGAAGCATAGAGCCGCGCGGCTTCATGCCGGCCGCCGCACAGAGCTGCCGCCCGAGAGCACACCCTGCGTCATCGGGAGCGCCATGAAGTCGTGCGGGAAGCCCATCGACACGGCGCTGGCCGCTTCCAGGCGCTGCAGCGCATCGGCGTCGAGCTGAACCTCGAGCGCGCCGAGGTTGTCCTCGAACTGCGCGAAGGTGCGCGCGCCGATGATCGGCATCACCGTCGGCGCGCGGCGCTGCAGCAGCCACGCCAGCGCGATCTGCGCGCTCGGCCGGCCCTGCTCCCGTGCGACCTGCCCCACCGCTTCGGCGATCTCCAGCGAGCGGGCGCTGAGCGCGGCGTTGCCCACGGCCACGTCCTTGCGCGAACCCTTCACGCCCGAGGCCGGGGCGTTGCGATGATCGAGGTCGGCGCGCGTGTACTTGCCCGAGAGCACGCCGCTGCCCAGCGGCGACCATGCCAGCACGCCCAGGCCGAGTTCCTGCGCCATCGGCAGCAGCTCGCGCTCAACCGTGCGCTCGATCAGGCTGTACTCGATTTGCAGCGCGACCAGCGGCGCCCAGCCGCGCAGTTCGGCCAGCGTCTGCATGCGCGCGATCTGCCAGGCCGGCGTGTCGGAGATGCCCGCGTACAGCGCCTTGCCCGAGCGCACGAGGTCGTCGAAGGCGCGCATCACTTCCTCGAAGGGCGTGAGCCCGTCCCAGATGTGCAGGTACAGCAGGTCGATGTAGTCGGTGCCCAGCCGCTTCAGGCTGGCCTCCACCGAGCGCACCATGTTGCGGCGGTGGTTGCCGCCCGCGTTGGGGTTGCCCGGCTGCATGTTCAGCGAGTACTTGGTGGCCACCACCACCGACTCGCGTCGGTCGGCGATGAACTGGCCCAGCAGCTTTTCCGAGCTGCCGTTGGTATAGAAGTTGGCGGTGTCGATGAAGTTGCCGCCGCGCTCCACGTAGAGGTCGAACATGCGGCGCGATTCGCCCGCGTCGGCGCCCCAGCCCCATTCCTGGCCGAAGGTCATGGTGCCCAGCGACATGGGGCTGACGCGCAGGCCCGAACGGCCGAGGGTGATGTAGTCGTCCAGCTTCATGATTCAGATTCCTTTCGTGCGTGCGTTTCGAGGTTGAAGGCGGCGACGCGAGGGCCGCATCGCCATGACCTGGAAGGTATTTGCGCGATTGCTTTGGAAAAAGCCTGTTGGAGCGAATGCTTTATGAAGCCAGTCTTCATAATGGCCGCCATGTCGCCCGAACTGCTGCCCGCTATCGCCGCCTTCGCCCGCGTGGCGCATCACGCCAGCTTCACGCGCGCCGCGCAGGAGCTGGGCCTGTCGCCATCGGCCCTTTCGCAGACCGTGCGCACGCTGGAGCAGAAGCTCGGCGTGCGCCTGCTGGACCGCACCACGCGCCGCGTCGGCGTGACGGAGCTGGGCCAGCAGTTCCTCGCGGGTGCGCAACAGGGCCTGGCCGCGCTCGCGCAGGCGGTCGAGGGCATCGACGAGGCGCGCGACAAGCCCGCCGGCCTGCTGCGCCTGAACGTCTCGCGCGTGGCGGCCGAGCTCCTCTTCTTTCCGCACTTCGGCGCGTTCGCCGATGCCTACCCGGACATCACGCTCGAGTTCGTCTGCAACAACCGCATGGTCGACCTGGTGGAAGGCGGCTTCGACGCCGGCATCCGCCTGGGCGAAAGCCTCGCGCAGGATGTGGTGGCCGTGCCGGTGGGCGGGCCGCTGCGCATGGTGACGTACGCGGCGCCGAGCTACCTGAAGGGGCGCAAGCCGCCGCGCACGCCCGAGGACCTGCGCGAGCACCGCTGCCTGAACTACCGCCTCACCACGGGCGGCCTCTATCGCTGGGAGTACGCGCAGGATGGGCGCGTGCTCGACGTGGAGCTCGCAGGCCCGCTCGTCAGCAACGACGCAGACCTGCTGCTCGCGGCCGCGCGTTCGGGCGCGGGCATTGCCACATCGTTCGAAGGCGCGGTGCGCGAAGACTTCGCCAGCGGCCGCCTCGTGCCGCTGCTGGAGCCCTGGTGGCCGACCTTTCCGGGCTTCTATCTCTACTACCCGAGCCGCGCACAGATGCCGCGCAAGCTGCGGGTGTTCATCGACTTCCTGCAGGCGCGGCACGCGCCGCCGCCGGTGTCGCAGCGGGCGGTCAGGCCCGCATCAGCGCCTCGATCTCGTCCGCCTTCACCGGCACGCCGCGCGAAATGAGTTCGCAGCCGGTGGCGGTGACGATCGCGTCGTCCTCGATGCGAATGCCGATGTTGTGGAACTGCTCGGGCACGCCCTCGGCGGGACGCACGTAGATGCCGGGCTCCAGCGTGAGCACCATGCCGGGGTGCAGGATGCGGCTGGGGCGGTTCTTGATGACTTCGTTCGACAGCGGGTCCTTGCGCTCGCTCACCTCGCCCACCTGGGTGGGCTCGACGTAGCTGCCGCAGTCGTGCACGTCCATGCCGAGCCAGTGGCCGGTGCGGTGCATGTAGAACTGGAAGTAGGCGCGCTTGTCGATCACGTCGTCGACGCTGCCGACCTTGTTGGCATCGAGCAGGCCGAAGTCGAGCATGCCCTGCGCGAGCACCCGCACCGCCGCGTCGTGCGGGTCGTTGAAGCGGTTGCCGGCCCTGGTGGCGGCAGCCGCCGCGTCCTGGCTGGCGAGCACGAGGTCGTACAGCGCGCGCTGCGGGCCGCTGAACTTGCCGTCGGCGGGGAAGGTGCGGGTGATGTCGCTGGCGTAGCCGTCGAGCTCGCAGCCGGCGTCGATCAGCACCAGTTCGCCCTTGCGCACGGGCGCGGCGTCGGCACGGTAGTGCAGCACGCAGGCATTGGCGCCTGCCGCGACGATGGAGTAGTACGCCGGATATTGCGAGCCGCCGAGGCGGAATTCATGCAGCAGCTCGGCGTCGAGGTGGTACTCGCGCGCATCCTTGCCTTCGCGCAGCATGCGGGCCGACAGCTGCATCGCGCGCACGTGCGCGCGGGCGCTGATCTGCGCGGCGCGGCGCATGATGTCCTGCTCGTGCGCGTCCTTGACCAGGCGCATCTCGTCGAGCGGGCCGCACAGGTCGCGCTGCTCGTCGGGGCACAGCGCGCCATAACGCACTCGCGCGCGCACCGACTGCAGCCAACCGTCGACGCGGCTTTCCAGGCCCTTGTGGATGGCGAAGGGAAACCACACGGTGGCGCGGTTCTCCAGCAGCTTGGGCAGCTTCGCGTCGAGTTCGGTGACCGGGAACGCCTCGTCGACGCCCAGCGCCGCGGGCGCCGCGTCGGGCCCCAGGCGGTAGCCGTCCCAGATCTCGCGCTCGATGTCCTTGGGCGCGCAGAACAGCGTGGCGCGGCCGTCGCCCGCCAGCACCAGCCAGGCATTGGGCTCGGTGAAGCCGGTCAGGTAATAGAAGTAGCTGTCGTGGCGGTAGAGGAAGTCGGTGTCGCGGTTGCGCGGCCGCTCGGGCGCGGTCGGGATGATGGCGATGCCGTCCTTGCCGAGTTGCGAGGCGAGGCGCGCGCGGCGCTCGGCGTAGATCGTGGTGGCGATGTCTGCTGCGGTCATCTTGTTGGCGTGTTCAGTTGGGCGAGCCGTTCGGGGGTTCCCACATCGGTCCAGGGGCCGGTGTAGAGCTCTGCGCTCACGAGTTCATTGTCCATCGCGGCGCGCAGGATCGGCGCCAATGGGGCCTTGCGGCCGGCCGGGTTGCCGCCCGGGATGTCGCAGTAGGGCGGTGCGAAGAGCGCGGCCCGGTACAGGCCGATGGTCGAGAAGGTGTACTTCTCGGCGGCGGTGTTGAGCGCGAGGCCCTCCGGCGAGAGGCCGAAATCGCCCTTCGGGTTGTGCGCGGGGTTCGGCACCAGCCAGAGATGCGCGAGCCTGCCGCCGGCCATGAAACGGTCGACCGAGGCCTGCGTGAAGGCGAATCCGGGCGCGAACACGTCGCCGGCCGCGACCCAGAACACGTCGCCCAGCAGGGGCAGCGCGCGCACGATGCCGCCGGCCGTCTCCAGCGCGCCGCCGAAGTCGCGGCCCTCGTCGGAGTATGAAATCGATAGCGCAGAAGGCCCGGCCAGCTTGGGATTCAAACCGAAGCGATCTGAAATCTGCGCGCCCAGCCAGTCGGTGTTGACGACCAGTTCCGTGAATCCGCCGGCGGCCAGCGCTTCCATCGGCCATTGCATCAGGGGCTTGCCGTGTACCTCCAGCAGGGGCTTGGGAGTGCTGTCGGTCAGCGGCCGCATGCGCTCGCCGCGCCCGGCGGCCAGGATCATGGCGCGCACCGCGTTGCCGCTCACGCCGCGACCCGTCCGCGCTGCAGTTCGTTGCGCTCGCTGTGCCGGGGCTGGAACAGCGACACCAGGCACTCCATCAGCGCATGCGCCTTGGCCGAGTGGTCGCCGCTGAAGTTGCAGACGTACACATCCAGCGTCACGCCGCGCTGCTCGGGCCAGGTGTGGATGCACAGGTGCGATTCGGCCAGCAGCACCGTGGCCGTGACGCCGCCCGGCCCTTGCGGCGTGGCCGGGAAGCCGTGGATCAGCTTGCCCACCGCCTGCAGCCCGGCGGCCGCCACCGCCTTGAGGCAGACGGCCCCCAGCGCGTCGCGGTCGGTGAGCCACTGGGGGCCGCATTGGCAGTCGTGGAGGTCGGCGGTGAGGTGCAGCCCGTGCATGGGTGGCAACTCTAGCAGTCCGCCTGACGCACAAGAACATCGGAAGGGTGTTCAGGCCGTATCGGGAGCGTCCGGGGCTCGCCCGGTAAAATCGCGGGTTCTCCCCACCCCAACCCCTCTTTTCCCTCCGAAAGTCCACCGCACATGGCAAACCACGCCCTGATGGCCAACGCAATCCGCGCACTGGCCATGGATGCCGTCCAACAAGCAAATTCCGGACATCCGGGCGCACCGATGGGCATGGCCGACATGGCCGTCGCACTCTGGGGCGATCACCTGCGCTACAACCCCGCCAACCCGCACTGGTTCGACCGCGACCGCTTCGTGCTGTCGAACGGCCACGCCTCGATGCTGCTGTACTCGGTGCTGCACCTGACCGGCTACGACCTGCCCATCGGCGAACTCAAGAACTTCCGCCAGCTGCACAGCAAGACCGCCGGCCACCCCGAGGTGGACGTGACCCCGGGCGTCGAGACCACCACCGGCCCGCTGGGCCAGGGCATCACCAACGCGGTGGGCTTCGCGCTGGCGGAGAAGCTGCTGTCGGCCGAGTTCAACCGCAAGGACCACACGGTGGTCGACCATCACACCTACGTCTTCCTGGGCGACGGCTGCATGATGGAAGGCATCAGCCACGAAGCCTGCGCGCTGGCCGGCGCCTGGCACCTGAACAAGCTGATCGCGCTGTACGACGACAACGGCATTAGCATCGACGGCCAGGTCAAGCCCTGGTTCATCGACAACACCGAAGAGCGCTTCAAGGCCTACGGCTGGAACGTCATCGGCCCGATCGACGGCAACGACGCCGCTGCGGTGTCCAAGGCCATCGCCAAGGCCAGGAAGGAAGAGTCGAAGCCCACGCTGATCGTCTGCAAGACCGTCATCGGCAAGGGCAGCCCGAACCGTGCCGGCACCGCCAAGGCGCACGGCGAGGCGCTGGGCGCGGAAGAAATCGTGCTCACCCGCGAAGCCATCGGCTGGCCCTACCCCGCCTTCGAGATCCCGGCCGAGGTGTACGCCGACTGGGACCACAAGGAAGCCGGCGCCAAGACAGAAGCCGAGTGGAACGACAGGTTCGCCGCCTACGCCGCCGCCTACCCCGAGCTGGCCGCGGAGTTCACCCGCCGCATGAAGGGCGAGCTGCCCAAGGACTTCCACCAGGTCGCGTTCGACACCGTGGTTGCCGCCCACACCAAGGCCGAGACCGTCGCCAGCCGCAAGGCCAGCCAGCTCGCGCTCGAAGCCTTCACCGCCGCGCTGCCCGAGATGCTCGGCGGCAGCGCCGACCTGACTGGCTCGAACCTCACCAACACCAAGAGCACGGCCGCCCTGCGCTTCGATCCGAAGACCGGCTCGGTGGTCATGAACGTGCCGGCCGTTCCTGCCAAGCTGGGCGCTGAAGACGAAGCCAAGCCCGAAGCCCCGGCCGAAGCGCCGCACGGCACCATCGGCCGCCACATCAACTACGGCGTGCGCGAGTTCGGCATGGCCGCCATCATGAACGGCGTGGCGCTGCACGGCGGCTACATCCCCTACGGCGGCACTTTCCTCACCTTCAGCGACTACAGCCGCAACGCCATCCGCATGGCCGCGCTGATGAAGCGCCGCGTGATCCACGTGTTCACGCACGACTCCATCGGCCTGGGCGAAGACGGCCCCACGCACCAGTCGATCGAGCACGCCGCCTCGCTGCGCCTGATCCCGAACCTCGACGTCTGGCGCCCTTCGGACACCGCCGAGACGGCCGTGGCCTGGGCCGTGGCGCTGCAGAACCAGTCGCGCCCGACCGCGCTGCTGCTGAGCCGCCAGAACATCGCCTACTCCCCCAAGAGCGAGCTCGGCGACATCAGCCGCGGCGCCTACGTGCTCTCCGAGCCGGAGAACGTCGGCCTCAAGAACAAGAAGACGGCGGCCGTCATCATCGCCACCGGCTCCGAAGTGCCGCTCGCGCTGGCCGCCCAGAAGCTGCTGGCCGAGAAGAAGATCGCCGTGCGCGTGGTGTCGATGCCCTCGACCACCACCTTCGACCGCCAGGACCTGGCCTACAAGAAGGCCGTGCTGCCCAAGAAGCTGCCGCGCATCGCCGTGGAAATGGGCTGCACCGGCGGCTGGTGGAAGTACGGCTGCGCGGCCGTCGTCGGCATCGACACGTACGGCGAATCGGCGCCGGCGCCGGTGCTGTTCAAGCACTTCGGATTCACGGCGGAGAACGTGGCCGCCACGGTGGAAGCGGCGCTGCGCGACTGAGTCCTTTCGCCGGATCACGACAACAGTTTTTCAACCTTAGGAGCAAGTCAGATGGCTATCAAACTCGGTATCAACGGCTTCGGCCGCATCGGTCGCAACGTGCTGCGCGCAGCCGTGCAGAACTTCAAGAACGACATCGAAATCGTCGCCATCAACGACCTGCTCGAGCCCGACTACCTGGCCTACATGCTCCAGTACGACTCGGTGCATGGCCGCTTCAAGGGTGAAGTGACGGTCGAGGGCAATACGCTGATCGTGAACGGCAAGAAGATCCGCCTGACGCAGGAGCGCGACCCCGCGCAACTGAAGTGGAACGAAGTCGGCGCCGACATCGTGCTCGAGTCGACCGGCCTCTTCCTCACCAAGGAAACCGCGCAGAAGCACATCGATGCGGGCGCCAGGAAGGTGATCCTGTCGGCACCGTCGAAGGACGACACCCCCATGTTCGTCTACGGCGTGAACGACAAGAAGTACGCCGGCGAAGCCATCATCAGCAACGCCAGCTGCACCACCAACTGCCTGGCCCCGCTGGCCAAGGTGCTGAACGACAAGTGGGGCATCAAGCGCGGCCTGATGACCACCGTGCACGCCGCCACCGCCACGCAGAAGACCGTGGACGGCCCGAGCAACAAGGACTGGCGCGGCGGCCGCGGCATCCTGGAAAACATCATCCCGTCGTCGACGGGCGCGGCCAAGGCCGTGGGCGTGGTGATTCCCGAGCTCAACAAGAAGCTCACCGGCATGAGCTTCCGCGTGCCGACCTCCGACGTGTCGGTGGTCGACCTGACGGTCGAGCTGGTAAAGGAAGCCACGTACAAGGAAATCTGCGCCGAGATGAAGGCACAGAGCGAAGGCGCGCTCAAGGGCGTGCTGGGCTACACCGAAGACAAGGTGGTGGCCACCGACTTCCGGGGCGACCCGCGCACCTCGATCTTCGACGCCGAAGCCGGCATCGCGCTCGACGGCACCTTCGTGAAGCTCGTGAGCTGGTACGACAACGAATGGGGCTACTCGAACAAGTGCCTCGAAATGGTGAAGGTCGTCTCTAAGTAAGACTTCACGGCCTCGACGAAAAACGCGCCCTCGGGCGCGTTTTTTTATTTGAGCTCCTGCTCGCCGTTATCGCAGCTTCTCGTTCCTGCGGACCTCGCTGCTCAGCTGCGAGGTCAACCGCGTCGCGGCCCTTCGCGCCGCCAACCCGAAGTCGCCCTTGAACTCCCCGAACTCGGCCGTGCCGTTGCCCACGGCGCGCACGCGCGTGACCTCGGCGCCTGCCGCATCGGTCACCACGCACGAGACCTCGGCCGTGAACGAGGTCGGCGGCCAGCTGATCCATGAGGACGAGCTCGAATCGGTCCTGATGCGCGGCGAGAACACCAGCGACACGCCCGCCGCCTCGTTGGCCTTCGCGTCGCCGGCGGTGCGCAGAACGACGACGTCGCGGTAGACGGCGCGCAACGCGTCGCGTATCGACTTCTCCAGGTCGCGGTACGGGTAGTAGCTCACGCGGTCGCCGCTGCCGCCCGGGGTGACCACTTCCAGGTCTCGATCCGCATCGGTCATCACGTAGGCGACCTTCTTCGGGATGAGGTGCGCCTGGGAGCGAGCCGGCGCGGTCTCGGTGATCATGGTGATCGGGTGCACGCAGCCGGCGAGCAGCAGCAGTGCCGACAGCGCCATGGTCACCGGCAGAGAAGAAGAAAAGGGGAACTGCATCGAAGCGCCTCCTGACCTCTGGGGATCAACGGCCGATGGCCGCCACGAACTGCGGGTCGGCGTACACCTGCCGCAGCAGCGCACGCACGAGGCGCGGATACGCGGCCTGCCCGGCGGGCACGGCGACGATGCTCGCGTAGCTCGAATCGAAGGCGGTCTCGGCGCGGTAGGTCTTGCGCAGGCGCTGCGTGGTGTCGCGCGTGACGGTGATCTCCACGTCCATGCGGCCCGTGCCGTTGATCACGCCGAGGTCGATCTCGTTGACCAGCACGCGTGCCGCGATGCGCGTGGGCGCCTTCGGGTCGTAGACGGAGATCTCGCTGAGGTCGCGCATCATCGCGTCCTGCAGGTACTGCGCGAAGCTGCCGCTGGGCGACAGCAGCCTGGCGCTGCGCAGGCGCACGGTGTTGACCTTGTCCTCGGCACCGGTGGGCTGCGCCTTCGCGAGGGCCACCGGGCCGGGGCGCGTGGCTTCCAGCTTGTCGAGGGTCTCGTAGTCGGCGGCGTAGGGCGGCGCCAGCAAGGGCGCGCAGCCGGTGGCCAGAACGGCGGCTGCCAGCGCGCCGGGCAAGAGCAGGCTGCGCAAACGCCAACCCTGCTGCGAACTAAAGATCGCCATCCCTTCGATCCCCTCTCTGCATCTTCACGAGGCCCGCGATGCATGCATGGTGCATCGGTGGCGCGTGCTCCCGGCGCGACGGTAGCACGCATCGCGCGGCGCGCGAATGCGTGATGCCGCGAAACCGGAAGGTGCGCGACGGGAGCGGAAAGGACGAACGGACTAAGACGGGCCTCAGACCGGCTCGAGCACGTGGATCAGCTTGCCCGCGGTGAGCTCCTTCGTCTTCTCGCTGTGCGCCTTCATGTGCGGCGCGACCGCGTGCGCCTGCAGGTGCGCCAGCGTTTCCCACTTCTCGATCACGACGAAGGTGTCGGGGCCGAAGCTGGCCTTCGACGTGGGGATGCCCTGCGCATCGACCGTGGCGCCGTACTCGATGCAGCCTGCCTCGGCCAGCACGGCCGCGCGGTTCTCGGCGAAGGCTTCGAGCAGCCTGGCGCGCTGGCCCGGCTTGGCGGTGATGACGGCGACGACGTGGATCATTGAAAAGTCTCCGGTTGGATGAGTGGTGAATGACGACGGTCGAATCTAAGAGATTCGGCGCGGCAGTGCCGGTCAGGTCCGCGACAACTCCGCGGCCTTGTCCCTATCATCGCCTGCATGTTCTTCCCGCTCCCTCGCACGGCCACCGCGCCCTTCTGCCCTTCCGAAGTCAAGGGCAGCGTCGCCGTCCCGCAGGAACTGCCCTTCTTCAAGAAGCTGATGCGCTACGCGGGCCCGGGCCTGCTGGTGTCGGTCGGCTACATGGACCCGGGCAACTGGGCCACCGACATCGAGGCCGGCTCGCGCTTCGGCTACGGGCTGCTGTTCGTGGTGCTGCTGGCGAGCCTGTCTGCCATGCTGCTGCAGACGCTGTGCGTGCGGCTGGGCATCGTCGCACGCAAGGACCTGGCGCGCGCCTGCCGCGAGCACTACTCGCCGCGCGTCAACCGCCTGCTCTGGCTGGGCGCCGAACTCGCCATCGTGGCCTGCGACCTCGCCGAGGTGCTGGGCAGCGCGCTCGCACTGCACCTGCTGTTCGGCGTGTCGATTCCGGTGGGCATCGGCATCACCGCCTTCGACACGCTGCTGGTGCTGGGCCTGCAGGGCGCGGGCTTCCGGCGCGTGGAGGCCATCGTGCTGGGGCTCGTCGGCACCATCGCGGCCTGCTTCGTCGTCGAGCTCGCGATGTCGCCGCCCAACTGGTTCGGCGTGGCGATGGGCTTCGGCCCGAGCCTGGAGCGGCTGCACCAGCCGGGCGCGCTGTACCTGGCCATCGGCATCGTCGGCGCGACGGTGATGCCCCACAACCTGTACCTGCATTCCTCCATCGTGCAGACGCGCCTGATCGCCGACACCGAGCCCGCGCGACGCGAGGCGGTGCGCTTCTGCACGCTCGACGCGGTGGTGTCGCTCTCGCTCGCGCTGCTGGTCAACGCGGCGATCATGGTGCTGGCGGCCAGTGCCTTCCACGCCACCGGCCACCGCGAGGTGACGGAGATCGACGACGCCTACCGGCTGCTGGAGCCCATCGTCGGCAGCGCCATCGCGGCCACGCTGTTCGGCATCGCGCTGCTGGCTTCGGGCCAGAGCTCGACCTTCACCGGCACCATCGCGGGCCAGATCATCATGGAAGGCTTCCTCGACCTGAAGATCCCGTGCTGGCAGCGCAGGCTCATCACGCGTGCGCTGGCGCTGGGCCCGGCATGGTTGGGCGTGTGGTGGTTCGGCGACGGCGGCGTGGGCAAGATGCTGGTGCTCAGCCAGGTGGTGCTGAGCTTCCAGCTGCCGTTCGCGATGTGGCCGCTGATCCGCTTCACCAGCAGCCGCGCGCTGATGGGCGGCTTCGCCAACGGGCCGGTGGTGAAGTCGCTCGCGTGGCTGCTGTTCGGCGTGATCGGCGCGGCCAACGTGTGGCTCATTGCCTCCGTGGCCACGGGCAATTGAGCCGGCTTCAGGGCGTGCCCGCGTCCTTCCACAGGTGCACCAGCGCTTCGGGCGCCTCGGCTTCCGGCACTTCGAAGCTCACGGAGATTTCCTCGGTGCCCTGCACCAGCACCTCGACCCGATAGAAGCGCTGGTCGCCGCCGCTCACCGTCGCGCCGGGCTGGCCGGCATGGGGCACGGCGCTTTGCAGCGCGTCGCCGATCTGCTGGCGCAGCGCGTCGGTGCAGTCGCCGAGCTGGAAGCTGCGCGGCCGGGCCAGGCCCGGCAGGTAGGCCAGCCCGCCTTCGCGCGTCACGCGCACGACGGTGGCTTCATCGAGCGGCGGCAGGCGGATCATGGCTCGGTCACTCCGGTGGCCAGCCATGCATCGGCCACGGCCTTGTGCACCGCGCTGCCCGCGCCGAAGCGACGCGACGCCATCTCGATGCTGAGCGTGGCGAAGGCCGCGAAGTCGGCGTCCGCGCGCAGGCGCCTGTCGCGCAGCGTGTCGTACCAGACGCGGCCCACGCCCTCCCACGCCGGTCCTTCCACGGCAACGGCAGCCAGGTAGAAGGCGCGGTTCGGAATGCCCGAGTTGATGTGCACGCCGCCGTTGTCCTGCGTGGTGGAGACGAAGTCCTTCATGTGCGCGGGCTGCGGGTCCTTGCCGATCACCGGGTCGTCGTAGGCGGTGCCGGGCTCGGCCATCGAGCGCAGGGCCTTCGCCTTCACGCTCGGCATGAAGAGCCCGGCGCCGATCAGCCAGTCGGCCTGCCGCGCGGTCTGCTTCAGCGTGTGCTGCTTCACCAGCACGCCGAACACGTCGCAGATCGATTCGTTCAGCGCGCCGGGCTGCCCCTGGTAGACGAGCGCGGCCTCGTGGTCGATCACGCCGTGGGTGAGTTCGTGGCCGATGATGTCCACCGCGATGGTGAAGCGGTTCATGACCTCGCCGTCGCCATCGCCGAACACCATCTGCGCGCCGTTCCAGAAGGCGTTGTCGTAGTTCCTGCCGTAATGCACGCTGCCGGTCAGCGGCATGCCCGCGCCGTCGATGGAGTCGCGCCCGTACACGTCGTGGTACAGCCGCCATGTGGCGCCGAGGTGCTCGTAGGCTTCGTCGGCCGCGATGTCGCCGGTGGCGGGCTTGCCTTCGGTGCGCACCAGCCTGCCGGGCAGCTCGGTCGTGTGGCCCGCATCGTGGACGGCGCGCTCGGGCGAATCGGGCCGCGCTGGGCGCACCGGCGTGCCGGTGATGTTCGAGACCGCCGCCGGCGGCACCAGGCCGCGCAGCGCGCGATGTTCGCGGTCGATGGTCAGCGTGTTGGCGGCGCAGTCGCTCAGCGGCGGGCTGGCGCTTTCGGCGAGCCGGCTCAGCAGGTACGGCGGCACGAAGGCGGGGGGCAGCATCTGCGGGTCGCGCGAGGGCATGGCAGGCCTTTCTCCAGGTGTCTTTCACGGGTGTCGAACGGGTGTCGACGGTTCCGGAACACCGTAGCAGAAACACAGGCTCGCCCCTGTCGGATCGAGCCTCAAGCCCTGGGCGGCATGTCGTCTTTGCCCAGCGCAGCGGCCATGAAGTCGACGAAAGTTCGCACGCGCGCCGACAGCTGGTGGCGCTGCGGATACACCGCGTAGATGTCGGCGTCGGGCGTGCGGTAGGCGGCGAGCACCTGCACGAGGCGCCCGCTGCGCAGGTAGCGCGCGATGTCCCACTCGGCGCGCATCAGGATGCCGTGGCCGTCGAGCGCCCAGTTGACCGCGATCTCGCCGTCGTTGGTGCTGAGCATGCCGCGCGTCTTCACCGCCTCGGTGCGCTGCGCGCTGCCGCGCCCGGTGCTCAGCCGCCAGATGCCGTAGCCCTCGTCGCCCTGTCGGATGCCGATGCAGCGATGGCGCGTGAGGTCGTTGGGCACCTTGGGCTGTCCGGCGCGCGCGAGGTAGGCCGGCGAGGCGCACAGCAGGCGCCGGTTCGACGCGATGCGCCGCGCGATCACGCGGGCCTCGGGCGGCGCGCCGAAGCGGATGCAGACGTCGAAGGCGTCTTCGGTCAGCGGCGGCGGGTTCACCGAGAGCTGCAGCTGCACTTCGACCTGCGGATGCTTCTTCGCGAACTTCGAGATCAGCGGCGCCACGTGGCTGCGTCCGAAGCCCAGCGTGGCGTTCACGCGCAGCAGGCCTTGCGGCTCGCCCTTGGCGCCGCCCAGCAGCTGCGCCATGTCGTCGATCTCGCCGAGGATGCGGCGCGCGTGCGCCACGTAGAGCTCGCCTTCGGGCGTGAGGCTCATGCGCCGCGTGGTGCGGTTCACCAGCGTGACGCCCAGGCGCGATTCCATCTGCGCGAGCCGCTTGCTCACCGCGGGCGTGCTGATGCCGAGCTCGCGCGCTCCGGCGCTCAGGCTGCCGCTGGCCGCGAGCGTGGAGAAGAAACCAAGGTCGGCGGGCTGTACCGGGGCTGCCATGGTCGATCCGATTGTTGAATTCAGGTTAACGATGGATTCACTTCCGGCGTGAATCGTTCGACGCGGCCGATCCTACAGTGGGAGCCCGACAGAGCACCTACACACGAAGAAGGACATCGACGATGAGCAGCTACAGCATTGCAACCATTCCCGGCGACGGCATCGGCAAGGAAGTGATACCCGCAGGCCGCCAGGTGATGGAGGCGCTGGCCGAGGCCTCGGGCGGCGCGCTGAAGTTCAGCTTCGAGGACTTCGGCTGGGGCGGCGACTGGTACCGCGCGCACGGCGAGATGATGCCGGCCGACGGCCTCGATGCGCTGCGCGGCAAGGACGCGATTCTTTTCGGCTCCGCGGGCGATCCGCACATTCCCGACCACATCACGCTGTGGGGCCTGCGCCTGAAGATCTGCCAGGGCTTCGACCAGTACGCCAACGTGCGGCCCACGCGCATCCTGCCCGGTATCGACGCGCCGCTGAAGCGCTGCAGGGCGGAAGACCTGAACTGGGTGATCGTGCGCGAGAACTCCGAGGGCGAGTACGCCGGCGTCGGCGGCCGCGTGCACCAGGGCCATCCGATCGAGGCCGCCACCGACGTGAGCATGATGACCCGCGCGGGCGTGGAGCGCGTCATGCGCTTCGCCTTCGGGCTGGCGCGCTCGCGCCCTCGCAAGCTGCTCACGGTGGTCACCAAGAGCAACGCGCAGCGCCACGCGATGGTGATGTGGGACGAGATCGCGCTGCAGGTCTCCAAGGAGTTCCCCGACGTGAGCTGGGACAAGGAGCTCGTGGACGCGATGACCGCGCGCATGGTCAACCGGCCCGCCACGCTCGACACCATCGTCGCCACCAACCTGCACGCCGACATCCTCAGCGACCTCGCGGCCGCGCTCGCGGGCAGCCTGGGAATCGCGCCCACCGGCAACATCGACCCGCAGCGGCGCTACCCGTCGATGTTCGAGCCCATCCACGGCTCGGCCTTCGACATCATGGGCAAGGGGCTCGCCAACCCGGTGGGCACCTTCTGGTCGGTGGTGATGCTGCTGGAGCACCTGGGCGAGGCCGAGGCCGCGCGCCGCGTGATGGCAGCGGTGGAGCACGTCACGGCCAACCCCGCGCTGCACACGCGCGACCTCGGCGGCAACGCGACCACAGAGCAGGTGACGCGCGCGGTGTGCGCGCACATAGCGGCCGAGCCGCTGCGGCTGGCGGCCTGATCCGCCCCGAGATTCCACGGTATCCGCGCGCCTCGAAGCGCGCGCCGCAGAACAACGAGCCGGAGACAAGACCATGAACGCTTCCTTGAACGCGCGTCCGTATCGGCGCACCTTGCTGCAGGCCGCAGCCATCGCAATGGGACTGGGCACCACCGCATTCGCCTTCGCGCAGTCCACCCCTGGTTGGCCAGCGCGGCCGATCAGCCTCGTCGTGCCCTTTCCCGCCGGCGGCACCACCGACGTGCTGGCCCGCGCGCTGGCCGACAGGCTCTCGCAGTCGCTGGGCCAGCCGGTGGTGGTCGAGAGCAAGCCCGGCGCCGGCGCCACGCTGGGCGCCGACTACGTGGCGAAGGCAAAGCCCGACGGCTACACGCTGCTGATG
This sequence comes from Variovorax sp. 160MFSha2.1, assembly GCF_048305075.1. Lineage (NCBI taxonomy): Bacteria > Pseudomonadati > Pseudomonadota > Betaproteobacteria > Burkholderiales > Comamonadaceae > Variovorax > Variovorax sp. 160MFSha2.1. Next base: position 6,711,822 of record NZ_CP157624.1, on the reverse strand, counting down.
GGCGCGGTGCACCACACCATCGCCACCAGCGTCTACAGGAAGCTGCCCTACGACTTCCAGAAGGACCTGGCGCCCATCACCGTGGTGGCGATGGTGCCGAACGTGCTGGTCGTCAACGCCGTGAACACGCCCGCGAAGAACGTGGCCGAACTGGTGGCGCTCGCCAAGGCCGCGCCCGAGAAGCTGGCCTACGGCTCCAACGGCAACGGCACGGCGCAGCACCTGATCGGCACGCAGTTCCAGGCCAGCACCGGCGCGAAGCTGCTGCACGTGCCCTACAAGGGAAGCGGGCCGCTGACCACCGACCTGCTCGGCGGGCAGGTGGCGATGTCCTTCGACACCATCACGCCGGTGCTGCAGCACATCAAGGGCGGCAAGCTGCGCGCGCTGGCCGTGACCACCGCGCGGCGCTCGTCGGTGCTGCCCGAGGTGTCGACGCTGGAGGAAGCGGGGCTCAAGGGATTCGACATCGGCACCTGGTTCGGCGTGCTCGCGCCCGCGGCCACGCCGAAGGAGATCGTGGCGCGGCTGAACGCCGAGATGGTGAAGATCATCCATTCGCCCGACTTCGCGCAGCGCATGCAGGCCATCGGCGCCGAGCCGCTGGGCGGCACGCAGGAAGAGATGGCGCGGCAGATCCGCGAGGAGACGGCCAAGTTCGCGAAGCTGGTGAAGGAAGGCGGCGTGGCGATCGAATAGCGCCGCAGCGAATGGCGGCCGGCGGCGTGCAGGCGGTTACGCACGCGCACACCTGCGTTCAGCGGCCGGGTCGCCGAGGCCATAGGATCAGGGCTTCCGAAATCACCGCCACCCGCCCATGTTCATCGTCACCCTCACCTACATCCGTCCGCTCGAGGAAGTCGATGCGCTGATGGATGCGCACATGGTCTGGCTCAAGAAGCACTACGAAAGCGGTCTTTTCGTGGCCTCGGGCCGGCAGGTGCCGCGCCAGGGTGGGGTGATCCTCGCGCGCTCGGGCGACCGCGAGGGCCTGGAGGCGGTGCTGGCGCGCGACCCCTTCGTGCAGGGCGGGGTGGCGCGCACCGAAGTCATCGAGTTCGTGCCGCGCATGACGGCGCCGAGCGTCGAGATCCTCAAGACTTTCTAGGCCGGCTTTCCAGCCGCTTCCGCCGGCAGCTCCTCGCGCCCGCCGGGATGCCGGGCGAAGCGCGGCGCGTCGTGGCCGTGCACCGGCGCCGGGTCTTTCCAGGGCCAGCCGCCGAACTGGGTGCGGCGGTAGTCGGCCATGGTCTGGCTGATCTCGGCCTGCGTGTTCATCACGAAGGGACCGTACTGCGCCACCGGCTCGGCGATCGGGCGGCCCTGCAGCACCAGGAACTCCGCGGTGTCCGCATCGCCGTTGGCGATCTCGACGGCCACGTCCGCGCGCAGCTCGATGGCAGCCGGGCCCTGCACCTGCTCGCCGCCGACCAGCGCCGTCGCACCCTTGAAGAAGTACAGCATGCGCCGCGTGCCCTCGCCGGCGGCGGCGGGCAGCGTCCACTGCGCGCCGGGCGTCATCTTCAGCGTCCAGATCGCCACGTCGGCATCGGCTTGTGCGGCCCAGGAGTCGGGCGGAGGGGCCAGCGGCTGGATCGGGGCCTGCGCGTCGCCGCCGAGCCGGCCCGCGATCACCGCGACCTCGGTGCGGCCGCCCTTCGCGTCGTCGGAAACGAAGCGCGGAATGGCCTCCGACCAGAACATCGTGAAGTGCGGCTCGGCCATCTTGTTCCTGGCGGGCAGGTTGAGCCAGATCTGGAACAGTTCCAGCGGGTTGGCCGAGGCGGCGTCGAGCAGCGGGAACATCTCCGAATGCACGATGCCCTTGCCGGCGGTGAGCCACTGCACGTCGCCGCCGCCGAAGCGCGCGGTGGCGCCCAGCGAGTCGGAGTGGTCGACAAGGCCCTTGCGCACGATGGTCACGGTCTCGAAGCCGCGGTGCGGGTGCGAGGGAAAGCCCGGCACCGTCTCGCCGTGGTACATGCTCCAGCCGTCCTTGCGGCTGAAGTCCTGGCCCATCTGGCGGCCGGCCAGCGAGGCCTCGGGGCCCATGCGGCCGTTGGCCTTGGGGTAGGCGTCGTCGTGGTAGACGCAGAAGAGAAACGGGTCGATCGTCTGCCACGGAAAGCCCAGGGGGGCGATCCGCACGATGGGGCTCTTGCTGTTGTTGCCGGTCATGGCGCTGCTAATCCTTTCCAGGTGGGACGCGGCCGATGATGCCGCGCCGGTGCCTGGAATATCGGGGCGCCGCCGCCTCGTGGTAGGTGCCTTGCGTGCAACGGTGAAGAGCGCGTATGGAACGATGGGCATCGGTCGTCCTTCTCTTCCGGCGGCCTGCCGGCGCCTTACTGCTTCGGCATCTCGGCGTTCGGGTCCATGTAGACCAGCTCCCACAGGTGGCCGTCGATGTCCTGGAAGCCGTGGCCGTACATGAAGCCGTAGTCCTTCGGCTCGGTCGGCGTGGTGCCGCCGGCGGCCTTGGCCTTGGCTACCAGTTCGTCGACCTCGGCGCGGCTCTCGCACGAGAGGCACAGCAGCACTTCGGTGCTCTTGGCGGTGTCGGTGATGCTCTTGGTGGTGAAGGTCTTGAAGAACTCCTCGACCAGCAGCATCACGTGGATGCTGTCCTTCTGGACGACCATGCACGCGGCATTGGCGTCGGTGAACTGCTCGTTGAAGGTGTAGCCCAGCGCGGCGAAGAACGCCTTGGTCTTGTCGAGATTCTTGACGGGGAGGTTCACGAAGATCTGCTTGGTGGCCATGGTGTCGTCCTGTCGATGAAGAAAAGAAGTGGGTTGTGGAGATGTTTTCCGGCGTTTTGTGTACGCCGTCCACAAACGATATCAAATCAAATGGACGGCGTCCACATCTTTTTTCGACGCCGGTTGGCAACGGGGAACAAAGCCGTGGACCGGGGAAAAAAGCGGAGGACCGCGATGAGAACAGGCAGGCCGAAGGCAGAGCTGGTGTTGAGTGATGACGAGCGAATGCAGTTGCAGTCGTTCGCGCGCAGCCGCTCGCTGCCTGCCGCGCCGGGCAATCGCGCACGTCTGGTGTTGGCCAGCGCCGAGGGCGAGCCGAATAGCGCGATTGCCGAACGGCTGAAGATGACCAAGCAGACGGTGGGCAAATGGCGCACGCGGTTCATCGAGCGGCGCATTGCCGGGCTGTACGACGACGTGCGCCCGGGCCAGCCGCGCACGATCGACGACGAACGCGTGGCGCATCTGATCAAGACGACTCTGCACACCAAGCCAGCCAACGGCTGGACGCACTGGAGCGTACGTACGGTAGCCGCCGAGACCGGCATCTCCAAGACCAGTGTGCAGCGCTACTTCCAGCTCTTTGGCCTGCAGCCGCACCGCAGCGAGAGATTCAAGCTGTCCAACGACCCGTTCTTCATCGAGAAGCTGCGCGATGTGGTCGGCCTGTATCTGAGCCCACCGGACAACGCGTTGCTCATCTGCGTGGACGAGAAGAGTCAGTGCCAGGCGCTGGAGCGCACGCAACCCATGCTGCCGATGGGGTTCGGCTATGTCGAGGGCTTCACCCACGACTACAAGTGCCATGGCACGAGCACGCTGTTCGCGGTTCTTAAGGTGCTCAATGGTGCGGTGCTCGCGGCATGCAAGCCGCGTCATCGGCATCAGGAGTTCCTGTCGTTCCTGCGTGAGATCGGCGAGGCCGTGCCGCTTGAGACTCGTGCAACGCATCGATCGCTTCGTCGCTGCCTACAACACCGAATGCCAGCCCTTCAAGTGGACCGCCACCGCCGACTCGATCCTTGAGAAGCTGCATCGACTTTGTTCACGTATCAGCGGGATAGGACACCAGCGCAGCGCAGGCCACAAGAGGTTTCAGGGCCGGGCTCTGCGGCCCGCTCACTTGCGGGAGTTGGGGCGCATCCTGAGGCAGGACAAGCCGCTCCCCCAGGGATGTAGATCCTGGCGGCGCCGCGCGCATCGCCGGGGTGGAGGGCAAAGCCCGGTTCAGGATCGCGTCTACACGCGCTCAATAGCCACGCGACCGGTCGACGACGTTCAGGAGCGGCTCGTCGCGTTGGTGGCGGCGAAGGTTCTCGAGCAAGATGGGTGCGGCTGTCTCAGGCTGAGTCATGCTCGCCACGTGGGGGGTCAGGAACACACGCGGATGGGTCCAGAAGGGATGTTCCGCCGGCAGCGGCTCGGGGTCGGTCACGTCGAGGATCGCACGCGAGAGCCGCCCCGAATCCAGTGCCTCGACGAGATCCGCATCCACGAGGTGCGGACCGCGGCCGACATTGATCAATGCCGCGCCGGAAGGCAGTGCGGCAAAGAGCTTGCGATCCAGGATGCCCTTGGTGGCCGGAGTGAGCGGCAAGAGGCAAATCAGGACGTCGCAGCTTTCGAGAAAAGACTGCAACTGATCATCACCGGCGAAACTCTCCACGCCCTTCAACTGGCGCGAAGATCGGTTCCATCCACGCAACCTGAAGCCATACGAGGCCAGCCGTTTCAGTACGGCAAGTCCGAGCACACCCATGCCCATGACGCCGATGGTGCGGGCCGAGGCAGGCGGCACCTCGAGCGCGTTCCAGGTGCGCGCGGTCTTCGCTGCGACATAGTCGAACAAATCGCGATGAAGGGCAAGGACAGCGAGACTCACGTACTCCACCATCCCGTTGATGATCCCAGGCTCCACCATACGCACGATGGGGATATGCGCCGGGACGGCGGTGAAGTCGACGTGGTCGATGCCGGCGCCCGAGGAGAACAGCACCTTCAACCGGGGCAGCGAAGCGAGCAACTCGGCCGGCGCTTGCCAGGCGATCAGATACTCGATCTCGTGAAGGTTTCCGGCGTTGGGCCAGACTCGGAAGTCTAGGTCTGGGGCATGTTGGGCGAAGTAGCGCGCCCAGGCTGCAGCGCGCGGTGCGTCCGAGCGGTAGAGGATGCTCATGGGTTACCAGCCTCCCACCCAGCCGTCGAATAATCCCTCCGGCAGCGTCTCTTCATTGGCGCCGCGAAGGAAGTCGAAGTCGCAGCCGAGATGCGCCTGCTCCACATGCTGGTCGTAGAGCTTGCGGTAGCCGCGCGCATGCACGCGCGGCGGGGGCTGCCACTCCTTGCGTCGACGCTCGAGCTCCTCGGGTGCCACGCAGAGTTGCAGCCGGCGCGCGGGGACATCGAGCTCGATGATGTCGCCATCGCGCACCAAGGCGAGCGGACCGCCGATCGCAGCCTCGGGGGAAACGTGTAGCAAGGCCGCACCGTAGGCGGTGCCGCTCATGCGCGCATCGGAGATGCGCAGCATGTCACGCACGCCGCGCTCGAGCAGCTTGCGCGGGAGCGGCAGCATGCCCCATTCCGGCATCGCGGCGCCCACCGGGCCGGCGTTGCGCAGGATCAGCACGCTGTGCTCGTCGATGCCCAGGGCGCGGTCGTCGATGCGGTCGGCAATGGTCTGCACATTCTCGAACACCACCGCGCGGCCGCGATGGCGAAACAGCTTCGGGTCGGCGGCACAGGCCTTCATCACGGCGCCATCCGGTGCGAGATTGCCCTTCACCACGACCAGGGTCTCGCCGGGCTTCACCGGATTGTGCAGAGGCCGGATGACCTCTGCGTCGAGCACCTCGGCGGTTTCGATGATCTCGCCGATCGTGCGCCCATCGATGGTCCGCGCGTCCAGGTGCAGTAGCGGCTTGAGCGTCTTGAGCAGGGCGGGCACGCCGCCGGCCGTCATCAGCCGTTCGGTCAGGTGCTCGCCAGCGGGCTGGACATTCGCGATGAGCGGCACGCGGCGCGCGATCTCGTCGAAACGGTCCAGAGTCAACGGCACGCCCACGCGGCCGGCGAGCGCCAGCAGGTGGATGATGGCGTTCGTCGAGCCTCCCACCGCGCACAGCAGCGTGATAGCGTTGTCGAAGGCTCGCGCGTCGAGGATTTCCTCCGGGCGGGGGCCGCCTTCGGAAGCCAGATGCACGCTGCGGCGACCTGCTTCGCGAGCGCAGTGGCTGCGACGGCGGTCGGCCGCAGGCACCAGGCTGCTGCCGGGCAGCGCAACGCCCAGCGCTTCGCAGATCGCCGACATCGAAGAGGCGGTGCCCATCTCGGCGCAATGGCCCACCGTGCCCATGACGCTGCGCTCGAAGGACGCGAAGTCGCATTGGGACTCGCCGGCGCGCAACTGGTCGATCAGGCGCCACACCCCCGTGGCGTTGGCCAGCTGGCCACCCGTGGCCGAGCGCGGCGTCGCGGGGCCGCTCGCCAGGAAAACGAAGGGGGTCCTGGCGCTGGCCGCCCCCATGAGCAAGGCCGGCTGCGTCTTGTCGCAACCACCGAGCAGCACCACCGCGTCGAAGGGATAGCCGCGCAGGGTTTCTTCCACCTCCATCGCGAGCAGGTTGCGAAACGGGAACGAGGTCGGCTTGATGATGTTCTCGCTGATCGACATCAGCGGAATCTCGAAGGGGATGCCGCCGGCCTCCAGCACGCCCGTGCGCACCTCCTCTGCGAGTGCCCGCAGATTGAGGTTGCAGGGATTGATGTCGGACCAGGTGTTGAGGATGCCCACCACGGGTCGCGTCATGAGGTCTTCGCGGCTCCATCCGGCCGCGGCCAGGGTGGAGCGGTGCACGAAGCCAGGCAGGTCATCCTTGCGGAACCAGCGCGCGCTACGCAGCGGCCGGCTTTGCGAAGTCTTGTTGTCACTCATGGGATCGATCTCCAAAGAATTGGAGAGATGCTAGTTGCGAGGCTCTCGATTGCCCTGCCGTTTACGCCGGGGCATTCGGCACGAATGCCTCGGCCTTGGCCATGCAATTGGCAGATTCCGATGGATACCGCCCGAATGCGGGCGGTGCGCAGGGTGGCAAGCCGGGCAGAGAAGCACTGGCTCGTCGCGAGTGCGGCACAAACGAGCCGCGCACCTCGCCATTTCCATTCTTTGCTGCGCCGCGGCCACGCCGAACAGCAACATCTTTGGTGCCCGCTGCGTAGCATTTGACGCACCGAAATCGACCGCTTCGTACCTGCTCGATCCCGCATTTCCCGCCGCGCTTCGACCTTCTTTCATCCACCCTTCCAGGAAACCCCGTCATGACCTTCCGCCCCAAGTACATCACCTTCGACTGCTACGGCACGCTGACCTACTTCCCCATGCACCAGGTGGCGTACGACATCTATGGCGACCAGTTGCCGCCCGAGCAGATGCGCGTGTTCGTCAAGGAGTTCGCCGACTATCGCTTTGACGAAGTGATGGGTGACTGGAAGCCCTATGCCGAGGTGCTCAAGTCGGCGGTGTCCCGCGTGTGCAAGCGCCACGGCCTTGTCTACCGCGACGAGGACGCTCTGAAGTTTTACAACGCCGTGCCCACCTGGGGGCCGCACGCCGACGTGCCGCATGCACTGACGCGCGTGGGCAAGAAGATCCCGCTGGTGATCCTGTCGAACGCGATGAACGAGCAGATCCATTCCAACGTCGCCAAGCTCGAGGCACCGTTCCACAAGGTGTACACCGCGCAGGATGCCCAAGCCTACAAGCCGCGGTTCGCGGCCTACGAGTACATGCTGGACCAGCTCGGTTGCGGGCCGGAGGACATCCTGCATGTGTCGGCCAATCCGCGCTACGACATCTTTCCGGCCGACAGCCTAGGCATCAAGAACAAGGTCTTCGTCAACCGCGGCCACGAGCCACGTCCCAACGAAGCATTCAACTTCGCGGAGATCCGTGACATTAACGGTCTGCCCGCCTTGGTCGGCCTGTGAACCCGTGCTCTGCACCCGCTTACTAGAGTCCGAGTAGGCGCACATCCACTTCCGGCCTGGAATCCCTATACGCCCTTCGGGTACTACGCGCGTCGGGTACTGGCCGTGAACAGGGAATCGAAGATTTCGATGCACAGAATCGATTGACAGTTTTTGCAGTAAACACATCGCGCGACGCGCAGGAGCAATCATGACCGTGGCCCTAGTGCTGCATCGCGCCGGCGGCGCACCCGTATCAACCGTCTTCCGCAGGGCACCGTTCGGCAAGGATGATCCTTTTTCGCGGCATCGCGAGATTGCGTGGGAAGGACCGGACTCGATGATCTCGGGTCGCGTCAGTTTCATCGGTGAGCTCGAAGTCGCAAGCTTTCCCCACATCGAAACCATTGTCGTGGTCGAAGGTGAGCTGACCCTGACCGTCGCCGGGGAGGCTCCGCTGGTGGTCGGCCCACAAGCGGGGGCTGTCATCGGTTCCGGTACCTCGCTCCATATCCAAGCCGGATCTCGCGTTCGTTTCGTGTTTTGCGCGGCCGGTTGCGATCGGCCGACGAAACGCGGCCTCTTCCCTCTGCACGCCGACGCCAACTTCAAGCCCACCGCCACGTTGCCCGCGGAAGTATTACTGAGTCCCTCGCCGGAGTGTCGCAGCGACAAAGTCTTTGCCGACGACGCGGCGCAGTACCTCGCGGGCACCTGGGACTCGACCCCTTACCACCGGATCGTTCGCCCGCATCGCATGAACGAGTTCATGCATCTCCTGGACGGCAACGTGCAGTTCGCAGCGCCTGATGGCGGCGTGCTGTCGGCGGGCGCGGGCGATGCGGTTTTCGTGCCCCAGGGTGCACTGATCGGTTGGGAAAGCCGCGATCGCGTCGCGAAGTTCTACGTCGTTCAGAGCGCCCGGGACTGAATGGGCGACGAGATTCACCACGTCTCCTCCGCTGCGCCACATCCAAACTCCCGTAACTCTGCCGGCCTCGGCTGACGCCGCCGTGATCGGCGGCGGCATCATCGGCGTCTTCGCCGCCTACTACCTGGCCAAGCGCAGCGTTTCCGTGGTCTTGGTCGAAAAGGGCAGGATCGGCGCCGAACAATCGAGCCGCAACTGGGGCTGGTGTCGGCAGCAGAACCGCGATGCTCGCGAACTGCCATTGGCGAGCAAGAGCCTTGACCTGTGGGAACGATTTGCGGTCGAGAGCGGTGAAGACACGGGTTTCATCGCTGCGGGCAGCCGTATCTCAGCAATGATGAGGCCGAAATTTCCCGCCGGGCCAGTTGGCGCGATTTTGCGAGAACCGCAGACGTGACGACCCACATGCCGAGCGGCCGCGAGGCGACCGAGCGCGGGCGTGCAACCGGCCGCCCTTGGGGGTGGCGTGTTCTCGCCCAGCGACGGCACTGCCGATCCTGCCAAGGCGGCGCCGGCCGTGGCCGCTGCGCCCATGAAGCGTTTCGGGGCCTCGGCCATGAGCACCTGCGTGACGTAGTCTGAGGCGATCACAGTGAAGTGTCGTCGCGCCGTGGGCGGATTGAACTCGGGCTGCACACCCAGTGTGGTGTCGGGACATTCGGCATGCGGGGATCACGCTGGCCACCCGTCACCGCGATGATCTTGACTTGAGCGGCGTCGGCGCGGGGCTTCGACGCCGCATCGAACGTCAGGTCGAGCAGCCCCGCCGCGACATCCGCTGCTGCCGCAGACGTCGACTTGTACGGAACGGGATCGTGCCAGTCCGGAAGTTAGTTCACCGGGGGCACCGGGAAACTCGGTGATGCGACCGCGATTGCGAGAGGTGAAATGAACGGGGCATCATGGTCGCCATGGAAATCGAGTTCAAGTTCTGCATCCCTCCCGGCCGCCTGAAGGCCGTCGAAACCGCCCTCAGGCGCGGCACCGTCGAGCGCACGCGCCTGCAGGCCCGCTATTTCGACACCGCCGACCAGCGGCTGGCCGCCGACGGCATGGTGCTGCGGCTGCGCAAGGAGGGGCGGCGCTGGGTTCAGACCGTCAAGGCCACCGGTGACAACGCCCTGCACCGGCTGGAGCACAACGTCGATCTGGGCACGACGGGCCCGGCGCCGCAGATCGATCCCCAGCGCCACCAGGGCACGCCTGTGGGCGAGCGGCTTGCGAAATTGCTGGCGGATGGCACGCAATTGGTCGAACGGCAATCGACCGACATCGTGCGGCTCACGCGCGACGTGCGCGTCACCGGGCCCGGCGGCGCGGTGGTCGAGATGGCGCTGGACGTCGGCAAGGTCGTCGCCCACGCTGGCACGCCCGAGCAGCGCGAATCGCCGGTGTGCGAGCTCGAACTGGAACTCAAGCGCGGCGACGTGCAGGGCTTGGTCTCGCTCGCGCGGCGCTGGTCGCAGCAGCACGGGCTGTGGTTCAGCACCGTCTCGAAGGCCGAGCGCGGCGCGCGGCTGCTTGCGGCGCAGGGGACCGTGGAAGCCGTGAAGGCCGAGCCGCCGCGCTTCGCCGACCAGCACCCCGACGGCCTGGCCATCCGTCAGGCCGTGGTCGCCTCGTGCCTCGCGCAGATGCTGCCGAACGCCAGCGAGATCGCCGCGGGCAGCACCGACGAGGAGCAGATCCACCAGCTGCGCATCGGCATCCGCCGCCTGCGCACCGCCCTGCGCGAACTCGCGCCGCTCGACCCCGCCTCCGGCCTCGCCGAAGCCGCCGAATGGGAGCCTCCGCTCGTCGATGCCTTCCGCGCCCTCGGTGCACTGCGCGACCGCGAGCAGGTCGTGAAGCTGGCCCAGCCGCGCCTGCGCGAAGCCGGCGCGCCCGACTTCGACCCGCTGGCCGCCGACGATGCCGCCGCAGCCGATGCGCCCTCGCCCAGCGACATCGTGCGCGCCCCGGCCTTCCAGAACGTGCTCGTCTCGCTGATCGGCTTCACCGCGGCGAAGCCGGCCGAACCGGCGCCCGAGACTGCCGCTGAAGGCGATCCGCCATCAGCACCGGTAGGCGCCAACGACGCCCGCCGCCTTCTGCGAAAGCGCCTGCAGCGGCTCCACAAGCAGGTGTTGCGCGACGGCGAGCGTTTCGAATCGCTGGACACCGAAAGCCAGCACCGCGTGCGCAAGCGCCTCAAGCGCCTGCGCTACCTCGCAGAGTTCGTGGCGCCGCTGTTCGACGAGAAGGAAGAAGGCGGCGCCGCCGGCCGCTACCTGAAGGCCCTGCGCCCCGCGCAGGACGCGCTCGGCGAATTCAACGACGAGGCCGTCGCGCTCGCCCTGTACCGCGAGGCCACCGCGCGCGACGCGCGCGCATGGTTCGCGGTGGGATGGTTCACCGCGCGGCACGCGGCCGGGGCGGAGGCCTGCCGCAAGGCGCTCGCGAAGATCGAGGATGCGGCGAGGTTCTGGAAGAAAGGCTAGCCGTGGGGGAACACGGCCCGTTCAGTGATGGTGCCCGTGCGCCCCATGAACATGCCGGTGCTCGATCTCCACCGGCTGCGCCGCGCGCACATCAGTCACCTGCAGGCTGAACTTCAGCGCCTTGCCGGCCCAGGGATGGTTGCCGTCGAGCAGCACGACCGGGCCCTTGATCTTCATCACGGTGAAGACGTGCTCGCGGCCGTCGTCGAGGCGGCCCTGCAGCTGGCCGCCGACCTTCACGCCGGGCGGGAAGTCGGTCTTGGGAATGCTGCGCACCAGCGACTCGTCGCGCTCGCCGAAGGCGTCTGCGGGGGCCAGGTTCAGAACGGTCTGGTAGCCCTTTTCCTTGCCGTCCAGCGCTTCCTCGATCTTGGGCAGCGTGTTCTGGTAGCCGCCATGCAGGTAGGCCATCGGCTCGGGGCTCGCCTCGATGAGCTTGCCCTGGGCGTCGGAGACTTTGTACTTGATGGTGACGACGGTGTCTTTTGCGATTTTCATGGGCTCGCATTCTCGGCCGAAACCCGAAGGCGCAGGCGGCGGTGCGGCTACTTGAGCACGTCCATCTGGTCGAGCTTGCCCATCACCAGCCCGATGAAGGCCGACACCGCCAGCGGCAGGTGCTTGCGGCTCGGATAAACCACGTTGAGCCCCCGGCCGGCGTACTCGTACTGCGGCAGCACGCGCACCAGCTGGCCGGCCTGCTCGTCGCGGGTGGCCATGGCGGGTGGCAGCTGCGCGATGCCCAGCCCGGCCAGCGCGGCCCTGCGCAGCGCCTGGGCGGTGTTGCCGGTGAAGCGGCCGGTGACCTGCACTTCTTCCTCCACGCCGTCGGGGCCGGTGAGGCGCCAGGTGGTGTGGCCGGTGGGCGTCGAGGGTGTCACGCAGTCGTGTCCGGCCAGATCCTGCAGGCTGTGGGGTTCGCCGCGCCGCGCGATGTAGGCGGGGCTCGCGAGCAGGCCGGCGCTGCGGGTGGCCAGCCGCCGGCCGACATAGCCCGAGTCGCGCAGCACGCCGCCGCGGAAGGCCACGTCGATCCGCTCGGCGATCAGGTCGGCGGACGCGTCGCTGAGCACGAAGTCGAGCTTGACCAGCGGGTGCTCGGCCAGGAAGTCGGCCACCCATTCCATGGGGAAGAAATCGAAGAAGTCCGCCGGCGCGGCCACCCGCACGAGGCCGCTGGGCTCCTGGCCGCCGGCCGCCAGCGCCTGCCCGGCGGCGGCCAGCCCGTCGATCAGGCCGGCGCACCGGTCGTGGAAATCCTGCCCGGCGCTGGTGAGCGTGAGCTTGCGGGTGGAGCGCTGCATCAGTCGGGTGCCCAGCTGCGATTCGAGCTGCTGGATGCGCCGGCTCACGGTGTTGGGCGGCAGGCCCAGCCGCCGGGCGGCCTCGGCAAAGCTGCCGTGGCGCACCACCTGGACGAAGACGGCGACGTCGTTGAGGTCGAACATGGCGGCTGATTCCTTCAATTTGTGGACGAGTGCAATCCGACTCTACCGTCTAGTCGACCAATGGGCGCGTGCCTAACCTTCTGCCCATGACTTCCACATCACTCGCTTCCCCCACGCAACGCCGCATCGTCTGGGGCGTGCGCATCCTGCTGGCCCTGGCTTTCGGCGCTGCCGGAGCCGCCAAGCTGGCCGGTGCGCCGCAGATGGTCCAGGTGTTCGACGCCATCGGCTTCGGCCAGTGGTTGCGCTACGTGACGGGCCTCGTCGAGGTCGGCGGCGCCGTGCTGCTGCTGGTGCCCGCGACCGGCTTCCTCGGCGGCCTGCTGCTGTTCGCGACCATGGTCTGTGCCGTGGCCACGCACCTCGCGCTGATCGGCGGCAACCCGGCGCCGGCCGTGGTGCTGGCTGCGCTGTCGGGCTTCGTCGCCTGGCGGCTGTGGCCCGTGCCGCAGCCGGCCGCGGCCGCCTGAGCTTCCCTTCATTCTTCTTCTTCTTCTTTTTCTTCCAGACCCCACGGAGTACCTCATGACCGCACAACAACCCCGCATCGGCATCATCCTCGGCTCCACCCGCGAAGGCCGCTTCGGCGAGAAGCCCGCGCAGTGGATCCATGACATCGCAAAGCAGCGCACCGACCTTGCCTTCGAGCTGGTCGACCTGCGCGACCACCCGCTGCCCCTTTTCGACGAAGCCGGCGCGCCGGCCTGGGGCCCGGTGAAGAACGAGGCCGCCCAACGCTGGCAGGCGAAGCTGGCCAGCTTCGACGGCCTGATCGTCGTCACGCCCGAGTACAACCACGGCCCCAGCGCGGTGCTGAAGAACGCCATCGACTGGGCCTACAAGGAATTCATCCGCAAGCCGATCGGCTTCGTGGGCTACGGCGGCGTGGGTGCTGCGCGCGCGGTCGAGCAGCTGCGGCTGGTGGCCGTCGAGATGCAGATGGCGCCGGTGCGCCACGCGGTGCACATCGGCATGGTCGAGTTCCTCGGCATCTGGCAGCAGGGCAAGAGCTTCGGCGACTTCCCGCACCTCGCGCAGGCGGCCACGGCGCTGCTCGACGACATCGCCTGGTGGACGAAGGCACTGAAGACCGCAAGGGAGGCCGTATGACCGCCGCAGTCGCAACGCGGGCCCGCGCCATCGTCTACCGTACGCGCGGTTCGCGCCACGGCGGCATCACGCGGCTGATGAGCCCAGGCGACCTGGGCGAGTTCCTCAAGCCCTTCGTGTTCCTGGACCTCTTCGGCTTCGACGTCACGGGCGGCCACAAGGGCTTCGGCCTGCATCCGCACTCGGGCATCGCCACGCTGACCTGGCTGATGGAAGGCGACACGCAGTACGAGGACACCACCGGCGAGCAGGGCACGCTGCGCGGCGGCGGCGTCGAATGGATGCGCGCCGGCAACGGCGTGTGGCACACCGGCGCGCCCGCGCCCGGCGTGGAGCGCGTGAGCGGCTTCCAGCTGTGGGTGGCGCTGCCGCCCTCGGAAGAGAACGCGCCCGCGCAGAGCATGTACCTCGCGCCCTCGCAGGTGCCGCAGGAAGGCCCGGCGCGCGTGCTGCTCGGCCGATACGGCGCGGCGCAGAGCCCCGTCGCGGCGCCCTCGCCGATGAACTACCTGGCCTTGAAGCTGAAGGACGGCGAGCGCTGGAGCTATGTGCCGCCGGCCGGCCACACCGTGGGCTGGGTCGCGGTCGACGCAGGCAGCCTTGAGGCGGGCGATGACACGGGCGGCCCCATCGCCGCCGGCGAGCTCGCGGTGTTCGAGGAGTCGGGCGCGGCCATCGACTTCGTGGCCCATGGCGACACCTCCTTCGTGCTGGGCTCGGCAGTGAAGCATCCGCACGAACTGGTGATGGGCTACTACTCGGTGCACACCAGCAAGGCCGCGCTCGAGCAGGGCGAGGCCGAGATCCGGCGCATCGGCGCGAAGCTGCGGCAGGAAGGGCGGCTCGCCTAGCCCCCGGGTAGTAAGTAACCCGGCATGCGCCGGGCGGGCGGCTGCGCCAGAATCGTTCGCTTCATCCCTTCATCGAACGATCCGACTGGTTTTGCAGCCAGCCTCAGCCCCGCCATGAACATCGCCGATTCCTTCGTCACCAACGCCGCCCGCTTCGTCGAGATCCGGCGCGACATCCACGCGCACCCCGAGCTCGGCTTCGAGGAGCACCGCACCTCCGACAAGGTCGCGAAGCTGCTCGCCGAGTGGGGCATCGAGGTGCACCGCGGCATCGCGGGCACGGGGCTCGTCGGCGTGCTGCGCAAGGGCACGGGCAGCCGCACCATCGGCCTGCGCGCCGATATGGACGCGCTGCCGCTGCACGAGGCCAACGAGTTCGCCCACAAGTCGACCAACCCCGGCCGCATGCACGCCTGCGGCCACGACGGCCACACCACCATGCTGCTGGCCGCCGCCTGGCACCTGTCGCAACAAGGGCCCGACGACTTCGACGGCACGGTGAATTTCATCTTCCAGCCCGCCGAGGAGATGGGCAAGGCCGGCGCGAAGAAGATGATCGACGAGGGCCTGTTCGAGCGCTTCCCGTGCGACGCCGTCTTCGGGCTGCACAACTTCCCGGTGGGCGACGTGGGCCGCTTCGCGCTCAACGAAGGCGCGCTGATGGCCTCGAGCAACACCTACATGATCACCGTGTGTGGGCGCGGCACCCATGCCTCGATGCCCCACACAGGCATCGACCCGGTGGCGGCGGTGGTCACGCTCGCGCAGCAGCTGCAGACCATCGTGGCGCGCACCATTCCGAGCACCGAGCGTGCGCTACTCGCGGTCACGCAGCTGCAGGGCTCCGATGCACCGAACGTGATTCCCGACGTCGCCACCGTCGGCGGCACCATCCGCACCTTCTCCATCGACGCCATCGACAAGCTCGAGGCCCGCCTGCGCGAAGTGGCCGCGGGCGTGGCGGCGGCGCACGGCTGCACCGCCGAGGTGTTCTTCAAGCGCTCGTCGCCGCCGACCGTGAACCACCCGGCCGAGGCGCGCTTCGCGGCCGGTGTGATGCGCGAGGTGGTGGGCGACGACATGGTCACCGACGACTTCCCCGCCGTGATGGGCGCCGAGGACTTCGCCCACATGCTGCTCGCGCGGCCCGGCTGCTACGCCTTCCTGGGCAACGGCGACGGCGACCACCGGCTCGACGGCCACGGGCCCGGGCCTTGCATCATCCACAACACCTCGTTCGACTTCAACGACGAGATCATCCCGATCGGCGCGAGCTACTTCGTGAAGCTGGTGCAGCGCTGGCTGCCGGCGCGCGGCTGATCGGCATTCCCTTTTCCTGTTGATGATGAAAGCGGCCACCCAGATGAGCACGACCCCGTTCACCCGACGTTCTCTCGCAGCCTTTTTCGCGGCCGGCGCCGCTGCTTTGGCGATCGGCGTTCCGGCGCATGCGCAGCAGCGCGTGATCCACATCGTCGTGCCCTTCGGCACCGGCGCGGTGCAGGACACGGTGGCGCGCGCCTTCAACAACGAGCTCGGCGTGGCGCTGAACGCCAGCGCCATCGTCGAGAACCGCGCGGGCGCGGGCGGCACCGTGGGCGCGGCCATCGTGGCGCGCGCGCCGGCCGACGGCAACACGCTGATCCTCGCGGCCGCGAGCCACAACATCGCGGGCTTCCTCTACAGCAAGCTCAGCTACGACCCGCTGAAGGACTTCGTCGGCGTCGCCAATGTCGGCAACGCGGGCTACGTGCTGGCGGTGGCCAGCGGCATGGGCGTGTCGAGCACGGCCGACTTCATCAAGGAGGTCAAGGCCAACCCCGGCAAGTACAACTACGCCTCCGCCGGCAACGGCAGCGCCACGCACCTGGCGATGGCCTCCTTCCTCGCGAAGGCCGGCCTGCAGATGACGCACATCCCCACCAAGTCGACCGGCGAGGCCGTCAACGAGGTGCTCGCCGGCCGCGTGCAGGCGGTGATCTCCTCGAGCATCGGCGTGATCGGCTTCCAGGACGACGCCCGCATGAAGCTGCTGGCCTCCACCGGCCAGTCGCGCAGCCCCTTCCTGCCCAAGCTGCCGACCGTGGCCGAGAGCGGGCTGCCGGGCTACGCCTTCGACTCGTGGATCGGCCTGCTCGCCCCCGCCGGCACGCCCAAGGCCGAGGTCGACCGCCTGAACGCCGCAGCCAACAAGGTGCTGGCCGACCCGGCGATCCAGGAGCGCTTCAAGCGCCTGGGCGTGGAGCCGCGCAGCCAGAGCGCGGAAGAATTCCAGAAGCTGCTGCGCTCGGACTGGGATGCGATGGGCGCCGTGGTGAAGGCTTCGGGGGCGAAGGTCGATTGAGGCCTGCCGCTCAAGACTCCGACGTGAACCCGATCTGCTTCACCAGCGGCCCCCAGCGCTCGTACTCGGCCTTCTGGTCGGCGGCCATGTCCTGCGGCGTGCCGCCGTTCGCGACCAGGCCGACCAGGGCCAGCGCGTCGATCACGGCCTTGTCCTTCAGCGCCCGGGTGATGGCCGCGTTGGCGGTGGCGATGGTGGAGGCGGGCGTCCTGGCGGGCGCGTAGAAGCCGAACCACTCCTCGGAGGTCACGTCGGGGTAGCCCAGCTCCGCGAAGGTCGGCACGTCGGGCAGGAAAGGCGAGCGCTTCTTGCCGGAGGTGGCCAGCACGCGGATGCGGCCGGCCTTCACGTACTGCAGGTAGTCGCCGCTGGGGTTCATGGCCGCCGCGATCTGGCCGCCCACCAGGTCGGTGATGCTGGGCACGGTGCCGCGATAGGGCACGTGCTTGAGATCGACGCCCGCGCGCATGCCCAGCAGCGCGCCCAGCAGGTGCGGCATGGAGCCGGCGCCCGGCGAGCCGTAGCTGGCCTTCTCGGGGTTGGCCTTGGCCCAGGCCAGGAAGTCCTTCAGCGTCTTGACCTCGGCCGGGACCGAAGGACCCACGGCCAGGCCGTGGAACATCACCGCGCCGATGGAAACGGCCGTCACGTCCTCGGGCTTGTACGAGAGCTTCGGATAGATGTACGGATACACCGAGAGCGCCGAGACGGGTGCCAGCGCCAGCACCGAGCCATCGGCCGGCGCGGCCTTCAGCGTCTCCAGTGCGATGCGCCCGCCCGCGCCGGGCTTGTTCTCGACGTAGCCGGGGTTCTTGCTGTAGGGCGTGCCGCCGAGCTTCTCGGCCACGCGGCGCGCCACGCTGTCCCCGGCGCTGCCGGGAGGAAAGCCGTAGATGACCTTCACCTGCTCCAGCGCCTGCGCGATGGCGGCGAAGGGCGTCAGTGCGCCGGTGGCGGCGGCGCCTGCCATGGCGTTGAGGAAGTGGCGTCGTTGCATGTGCTGTGTCTCCTTGAGTTTGTGTGTTTGCGAAAGGGCTGGGGAAAACGGAAGGCGGCCCGGGAGGCTGCCGCGGAATCAGGCCGCCGCGCGCCGGCGGGCGTAGTCGATGAAGAACGCAAGGCTGCGCGGGTTCTGCATGCTGTCGGGGCTCGCCGCCTTGTCGGCCGGCGTGCCCAGCAGCAGCTTGCGCAGGGGTACTTCCATCTTCTTGCCGCTCAGCGTGCGCGGGATCTCGTCCACCTGCACGACGTCGTCGGGCACGTGGCGCGCCGATGCCTTGGTGCGGATGGCGGCGCGGATGCGCTCGATGAGGGCCGCGTCGAGCGCCATGCCCGGCTGCAGCACCACGAACAGCGGCATGAAAGAAGGCCGGCCCAGGTATTCGAGGTCGACCACGACGCTGTCGCGCACCTCGGGCAACTGCTCGACCACGCGGTAGATCTCGGCGGTGCCCATGCGGATGCCGAAGCGATTGATGGTGCTGTCGGAGCGCCCGTAGATCACCGCGCTGCGCCGCGGCGTGAAGCGGATCCAGTCGCCGTGGCGCCAGACGCCGGGAAAGGTCTCGAAGTAGCTCTCGCGGTAGCGCCGGTTCTCAGGGTCATTCCAGAAGTACAGCGGCATCGATGGCATGGGCTTGGTGATGACGAGCTCGCCCACCTCGCCGACCACCGGCCGGCCGGCGTCGTCGAATGCGTACGCCGCCACGCCGAGTTCGGGGCACTGGATCTCGCCGGCGTGCACCGGCAGGCTGGGCGCGCAGGCCACGAAGCCCGAGGCGATGTCGGTGCCGCCGCTGATCGAGGCCAGCCAGAGGTCGGGCTTGACGGCGTCGTAGACCCACAGATAGGCCTCCACCGGCAGCGGCGAGCCGGTCGCGTTGATGGCGCGCAGCCGCTCCAGGTTCGCGATGTCGCGCGGGCGCAGGTCGTCCTTCATGCAGTTGGCGAGGTAGGCCGCGCCGCAGCCGAACAGCGTGACGCCCTGCTCGCCGATGAAACGCCACAGCGCGCTCGCGTCGGGCCAGGCGGGGTTGCCGTCGAACAGCACGATGCTCGCGCCGGTCAAAAGCGCGCCCACCTGCAGGTTCCACACGATCCAGCCGGTGCTGCCGAGGAACAGCAGCCGGTCGCCTGCGCGCAGGTCGTGCTGCAGCGCCATGGTCTTCAGGTGCGTGAGCACGATGCCGCCGTGGCCGTGCACCATCGCCTTGGGCAGGCCGGTGGTGCCCGACGAATAGACGATCCACAGCGGGTGGTCGAAAGGCAGGCGCTCGTAGCGCGGCGGCGCGTCCTCGCGCAGCGCGTCGGCCCAGTCGACGCGGTCGCGCCAGTCGGGTGCCGATGCCTCGTCGGCCGGGCCCGGCACGTGGACCACGCGCTTCACGCTGGGTAGCTCGGCCAGCAGCTCCTTCACCTGGGCGCAGCGGTCGTGGTGCTTGCCGTTGTAGCGGTAGCCGTCGGTCGCCAGCAGCAGGCAGGGCTCGATCTGGCGCAACCGGTCGAGGACCACGCCGGGGCCCATGTCCGGCGCGCAGCTCGACCAGATGGCGCCGATGCTGGCGCAGGCCAGGAAGGCGACGACGGTCTCCGGCCAGTTGGGCAGGTAGCCCGCAACCCGGTCGCCGGGGCCGATGCCCCATGCGCGCATCCGGCCGGCCAGCGCGGCGGTGTCGCGCTCCAGCTCGGCCCACGACATGGCGCGCAGCGGCGCGTCTTCCCGGCGCGAGATGATCGCCGGACTTGCCGGGTCATTGCCCACTCTGCGGAACACGTTCTCGGCGTAGTTCAGCCGCGTGCCGGGAAACCACTGCGCACCGGGCATCTCGCGCTGCCCGAGCACCGGTTGCGCATCGCCTTCGCCCACGACGCCGAAGTACTCGCGGATCGATTGCCAGAAGAGTTCCAGCGAGTCGACGGACCACTGCCAGAGCTCCTCGTAGCCGCCCGCCGGCACGCCGTGGCGTTCGGCCAGCCATTGCTGGTAGGCATGGAGGCCGCTGGCGCGGACCTGTTCGGCCGAGGGGGTCCACAGCAGCTGGCCGTGGGCGTCGGAAGGGGGCGAATCGTGCATCGTGCGGCTGGAATCCGGAGGGCCGCCCGGCGGGCGGTTTGGGCCGAATTGTTCGGGCGATGCGGAAGCGATACTGTTGAAAATGAGACATTTGACTTAAGGGTTTGCCCGTTGGAAAAGAAGCCAGACGAACTGCGGAAAGCGCATCGCCAGGGCGCATCGCGTCCGCCGCCTTCCCGGCGCCCGAGGGCGGATGGACCCGCGGGCTTCGGCATCGACGAGCTGCTTCGCCTGTCGTCGTGGAGCGCGCCCTTTCCCGCGCCGCTGCACAAGCGGGTGATGGAGCGCATGCGCGAGCACCGGGTGTCGCGCGGCCAGCTGCTGGCGCGGCGCGGCGAGATCCCGTCGGCCTGGTTCGGGCTGATGGAGGGGCTGCTGAAGACCTCGGTGCTCGCCGCCGACGGCCGCAGTTCCACGCTCGGCGGCATCCTGCCGGGCTGCTGGTTCGGCGAGGGCGCGCTGCTGCGCGGCAAGCCCCGCCATGCCGACTACGTGGCGCTGCGCGACAGCCGCGTCGCGCTGCTGCCGCAGGACGACTTCGCCCGCCTGCTGCAGGAGCACCCGCCCTTCAAGGACTTCATCTACGGCCAGATCAACGAGCGCCTGCACTACTTCATGGACCACGTGGGCGACGTGCGGCTGATGCGCGGCCCCGCGCGCGTGGCGAATGCGCTGTGCGGGCTGGCCCATCCGCTGAACAACCCGCTCGGGCTGATCCACCTGCCCATCGCGCAGGACGAACTCGCCGCCATCGCCGGCGTCTCGCGCCAGCGCTGCAACCTCGCGCTGCAGCACATGCAGGCCGAAGGCTGGCTGCACGTGGGCTACGGGCAACTGACCCTGCTCGCGCTGGCGCCGATCGCGGGCATGGCGCGGGCGGGCTGATCCGCTGCTGCTTCGGCGCCCCGCCCTATGCGCCTGTAGGACGCCGGCGGATTGAACTCCGCGTCCTCCAAAGCCATGCTCTGGCGGTGCCTCCGGCGCACCGTGCGCGGGGGCGGAAAGGACTTTCCATGAATTCGACGTCGCCCCTCGAACAGCCTGCGGCCATGCGCGCGGGCGGATCGCCCAAGGTGCTCTGGGCCGTGATCGGCGTGCTGGCCATCGCGGTCGCGGCGCTGGGCGGGGTGCTGCTGCACAGGCAAGGGCAGGAAACGGCCGCGCCTGCATCCACGCCCGTGGCCGCCGCGGCGACCGCCCCGGCGCCCGACGACTTCAAGCCCGAAGCCATGCCACCCGCGCCTGCCATGCCGCCTGCCGTCGGTGGCTACGCTGGTGCAGCCGGCACGGCCCCGCAGTCGATGGCCGCCGTGCCGCAGGCGGCTACTGCTCCCGCGAACTCGACCACGGTTGCCGCTGCCGAGCCTGCGCCCGCCATGCCGGCCGCGCCCGCTTGCGCGGTCTGCGGCCGCGTCGAGTCGGTCCGGCCGGTGCAGCGCCAGCAGAAGACCACCGGCGTGGGCGCGGTCACTGGCGGCGTGGTCGGCGGCCTCGTCGGCAACCAGTTCGGCCACGGCAACGGCCGCGTCGCCACCACGGTGCTGGGCGCCGTGGGCGGCGGTTTCGCCGGCAACGCCATCGAGAAGCACGTGCGCACCGTCACCGTCTACGAGGTGGGCGTGCGCATGGACGACGGCCGGCTGCGCACGGTCGAGACGAAGACCGCGCCGCCGATCGGCAAGCCAGTCACGCTCCAGCGCGGCGTGCTGCGTCCCGCCGACGGCCGCAAGTAGGCGGGCCTTCCGCAGGGCTTTCGCGCCCTGCGCCTCCGTATCACAGAAGAACACGGGGCAAAAGAGCGCTTGCCCCAAAAGTATCTTGACCGTATATCCTTAATATATTTAGAGTGCGGCGTTTTCCACCGCACATCCGAAGGAGCGATCAAGTGAGCAATCCCCGCTGGCAGGGCGTCTTTCCCGCCGTCACCACCAAGTTCAACGCCGACGAGAGCATCGACGCCGAGGGCACGGCCCGGCACATCGACTTCCAGATCCGCAACGGCATCCACGGCCTCGTCACCTGCGGCTCGCTCGGCGAGGCCAGCACGCTGACGCTGGAGGAGAAGCTGCAGGTCGCGAAGATCGCGCTCGAAGCCGCCGACGGCCGCATCCCCGTGCTGGCCAACGTGTCGGAGACCAGCACGCGCGAGGCGCTGCGCTACGTCGACGGCGCCAACAGGCTCGGCGTGGCCGGCTTCATGGTGATGCCCTCGGTGATCTACGTGGCCGACGCGCGCGAGGCGATGCTCAACGTGCGCACCATCGCCAACGCGGCGCAGAAACCCATCATGGTCTACAACAACCCGGTGGCCTACCGCGTCGACCTGAAGCCTGCGCACATGGCCGAGCTGGCCGACTGCGAATGGATCGCCGCCATCAAGGAAAGCACCGACGACATCCGCCGCATCACCGACCTGCGCAACACCGTGGGCGACCGCTACCAACTCTTCCTCGGCGTGGACGACCTCGCCTACGAGGGCCTGGCGCTGGGCTGCGACGGCCTGCTCGCCGGCGTGGGCTGCGCCTTCCCGCGCGAGACGGTGGCGCTCTACGACCTGATGAAGGCCGGCAAGTTCGCCGAGGCGCTCAAGCTCTACCAGTGGATGACGCCCATGCTGCACCTCGACGTGTCGACCAAGCTGGTGCAGAACCTCAAGCTCATCGACGCCCTCGTGGGCGTGGGCACCGAGCACATGCGCCGCCCGCGCCTGCCGCTGGTCGGCGCCGAGCGCGAATTCGTCGAAGGCATCGTGAAGAAGGCGCTCGCGACGAGGCCTGTTCAATACCAGTCGGTCATGTAATAAACCGACGGCGCGCTGGCGCCGGCTTACCCGCCGGCTGCCGGCAGCGTGTTTTTCAT
Organism: Variovorax sp. 160MFSha2.1; assembly: GCF_048305075.1. Taxonomy (NCBI): domain Bacteria; kingdom Pseudomonadati; phylum Pseudomonadota; class Betaproteobacteria; order Burkholderiales; family Comamonadaceae; genus Variovorax; species Variovorax sp. 160MFSha2.1. The sequence continues at coordinate 6,688,999 of NZ_CP157624.1, read as the reverse complement.
CGTCCCCAACCCAGCAGGAAGAAGCATGAAGACAAAAGCAAGCATGGTTTCGTTTCCCGGCCTCGCCGTCATCACCCTGGCCCTCGCCGGCCACGCGCATGCGCAGGAGCAGGTCGTCAAGATCGGCCACAGCGGTCCTCTCTCGGGCCCCAATGCCTTCGCGGGCAAGGACAATGAAAACGGCGTGCGCCTCGCCATCGAGGAGCTCAACGCGAAGAAGCTCGTGGTCGGCGGCAAGACGCTGAAGTTCGAACTCGTCTCCGAAGACGACCAGTGCGACGCCAAGACCGGCGTGAGCGTGGCGCAGAAGTTCGTGGACGACGGCGTCAAGTTCGTCATGGGCCCGTACTGCTCGGGCGTGGCCATCCCGGCCTCGCGCGTCTACAGCGACGGCGGCACCATGGTCTCCACCGTGGGCACCAACCCGAAGGTCACGCAGGGCGGCTACAAGAACCTCTACCGCATCATCGCGAGCGACAACCAGATCGGCGGTGCGATGGCGGTCTATGCGGCCAAGGAAATGAAGCTGAAGAAGGTCGGCGTGATCGACGACCGCACCGCCTTCGGCCAGGGCCTCGCCGAGGAGTTCACCAAGGAGGCCAAGAAGCAGGGCCTCACCGTGGTCGGCCAGGAGTTCACCACCGACAAGGCCGTGGACTTCACCGCCATCCTCACCAACATGAAGGCCAAGGCGCCCGAGGCCATCTTCTTCGGCGGTTACGCGCCGCAGGCCGCGCCCATGGCGCGCCAGATGAAGCAGCTCGCGGTGCCCGGCAAGCTGCTGGGCGGCGACACCGTCTGCAGCCCCGCCACCGGCAAGCTCGGCGGCGACGCGGTCAACGACCTGGTGTTCTGCGCGCAGGGCGGCTCCATCCTCGAGAAGGCGCAAAGCGGCCCGGCCTTCAAGGAGAAGTTCAAGAAGCGCTTCAACGCCGATCCCGACGCGTATGCCGCCTCGTACTACGACCAGGTGCTCTTCATCGGCGAGTCGATGAAGAAGGCCAACTCCATCGACCCCGACAAGGTCGGCGCCGAGCTCTACAAGGCCACCTACAAGGGCGTGGCCGCCACCTACGCCTACGACGACAAGGGCAACATGAAGCAGGCGCCGATCACCGTGTTCACCTTCAAGAACGCGGCCCCCGTGCCCATCGCAAGCTACTGATCCGAAGCGAAGAACATGCAGCGCATCCAGGTCATCGACTCACACACGGGCGGCGAGCCCACGCGCCTGGTGGTCGGGGGCTTCCCCGACCTGGGCAAGGGCAGCATGGCCGAGCGCCGCGCGCTGCTGGCCGAGCGGCACGACAGGTGGCGCGCCGCCGCCGTGCTGGAGCCGCGCGGCAGCGACGTGGTGGTGGGCGCGCTGCTTTGCGAGCCGGTCTCGGCCGACGCAGCAGCCGGCGTCGTCTTCTTCAACAACGCCGGCTACCTCGGCATGTGCGGCCACGGCACCATCGGGCTGGTGGCCAGCCTCGCGCACATGGGGCGCATCGGCGTCGGCGAGCACCGCATCGAGACGCCCGTGGGCACCGTGACCACCACGCTGCACGAAGACGGCTCGGTGAGCGTGCGCAACGTGCCCGCCTACAGGCACCTGCGGCAGGCGGCGGTCGAGCTGCCGGGCCACGGCACCGTGCGCGGCGACGTGGCCTGGGGCGGCAACTGGTTCTTCCTCGTGAGCGAGCACGGCCAGCGCGTGGCGAGCGACAACCTCGCCGCGCTCACCGACTACACCGCCGCGCTGCGCAAGGCCCTGGCGGCGCAGGGCATCACCGGTGCCGACGGCGCGGAGATCGACCACATCGAACTCTTCGCCGACGACAGCGAGGGCGCCGACAGCCGCAACTTCGTGCTGTGCCCCGGCAACGCCTACGACCGCTCGCCCTGCGGCACCGGCACCAGCGCCAAGATCGCCTGCCTGGCGGCCGACGGCAAGCTCGCGCCGGGCGAGGTGTGGAAGCAGGCCAGCGTGATCGGCAGCGTCTTCGAGGCCAGCTATGCGCTCGACGGCGAAGGCCGCGTCATTCCCACGCTGCGCGGCCGCGCGCACATCAGCGCCGAGGCGACGCTGCTGATCGACGACGCCGACCCCTTCGGCTGGGGCATCCGGCTCTGACATCGGGCGCAGCGGGCGGAATGGACGCGGACGTCATCGTCATCGGCGCCGGCATCGTCGGCGCCGCGTGCGCGCATGCGCTCGCTCAAGCCGGTGCGAAGGTGCTGGTGCTCGACGCGGGCATCGGCGGTGCCACCGGCGCGGGCATGGGCCACCTCGTGGCGATGGACGACAACCCGGCCGAGCTCGAACTGAGCCGCCGTTCGATCGCGCAATGGCGCGAGCTCGCGCCGCGCATGAGCGAAGACTGCGCATACAGCCCCTGCGGCACGCTGTGGATCGCCGCCAGCGACGAGGAGATGGCCGAGGCCGAACGCAAGCAGCAGCGGCTTCGCGCGCACGGCATCGACAGCCGCCTGCTCGACGCGCGCGAACTGGCAAGCACAGAACCTGCACTGCGCAAGGGCCTCGCCGGTGCGCTCGAAGTGCCGGGCGACGGCATCCTCTACGCACCCAACGCGGCGCGCTGGCTGCTCGCCCAGCAGGCGGCATCGGTCCGCGTCGAGCAGGCGAAGGTCGATGCCATCGAGGACGGCGGCGCGCTGCGACTGGCCGACGGCAGCCGCCGCGCCGCGCCGCAGGTCGTGCTCGCCAACGGCATCCAGGCGACCACGCTCTGCCCCGAACTGCCGATCCGTCCGAAGAAGGGCCACCTGCTCATCACCGACCGCTATCCGGGCACGGTGCATCACCAACTCGTCGAGCTCGGCTACGTCACCAGCGCGCACCACAGCGAGGGCGACTCGGTCGCCTTCAACGTGCAGCCGCGCCCCACGGGGCAGCTGCTGATCGGCTCCTCGCGCCAGTTCGACACCACCGACGCGGCCGTGGAAGCGCCGATGCTGGCGCGCATGCTCCAGCGCGCCCTGGACTACCTGCCGGGGCTCGCCAGCCTCAACGCGCTGCGTTCGTGGACCGGCATGCGCGCGGCCTCGCCCGACGGCCTGCCGTTGCTGGGCAAGCACCCATGGCGCGAGAAGCTCTGGCTCGCCGTCGGCCACGAAGGCCTGGGCGTGACCACCGCGCCCGGCAGCGCGCATTTGCTCGCCGCGCTGATGACCGGCGCGGCACCCGGTTTCGACGCCGCACCCTATGCGCCGCGCGGCCTGCGGGAGGCCGCATGAACAACGGCCACACCCTGCTGCACATCGACGGCCATCTGGTCCGCGTGCAGGCGGGCAGCTCGGTCGCCGCCGCGCTGCGCGTGGCCGGCGGCATGGGCGTCGCGCGCACTTCGGTCACGGGCCAGCCGCGCGCACCCTTCTGCGGCATGGGCGTGTGCCAGGAGTGCCGCGTGCTCGTCGATGGCCGGCGCAGGCTGGCCTGCCAGACGGTGTGCGCCGAGGGCATGCGCGTGGAGACTTTGGAATGAACGCCGTCGTGCCCGAGCGCTGCGACGTGCTGGTCGTCGGCGCCGGCCCTGCCGGCATGGCGGCGGCTGTTGCGGCCGCACCGAGCGGCGCATCGATCGTCGTGATCGACGACAACCCCGCGCCCGGCGGACAGATCTGGCGCGACGGCCCCGGTGCCAGGCTGCCGCCCGCTGCGCGCAAATGGCGCGATGCGCTCGAACGCCACGCCAACATCCGCTTGCGCAGCGGCACGCGCGTGGTCGCGGCGCCCTCGCCCGGCGAGTTGCTGCTCGAAGACGCCGACGGCGCCGTGCGCATGCGATGGGGCAAGCTCGTCCTCTGCACCGGCGCGCGCGAACTGCTGCTGCCCTTTCCCGGCTGGACGCTGCCCGGCGTGACCGGGGCTGGCGGCCTGCAGGCGCTCATCAAGGCCGGCCTGCCGGTGGAGGGCGAGCGCATCGTCATCGCGGGCAGCGGCCCTCTGCTGCTGGCCGCCGCAGCCACCGCGCGCGCGGCGGGCGCGAGGGTGCTGCGCATCGCCGAGCAGGCTTCGTTCGCCTCGGTCGCGCGCTTCGGCGCCAGCCTCGCGCGCTGGCCCGGCAAGGCGGCGCAGGCCGTCACGCTGGCCGACCCTTGCTATCGCACTTCGTCGCACGTGGTCTCGGCGGGTGGCGCCTTGCAGGTCGAGTCGGTGCGCCTGCGCCAAGGTAACGGCAAGGAGGTGGAGATCGCCTGCGACCGCATCGCCTGTGGCTTTGGCCTGGTGCCCAACACGCAGCTCGGCCGCATGCTCGGCTGCGCGCTGGCTTCGGACGGCTTCAGCGCGCGGGGCCTACAGGTCGATGCGCGGCAGGCCACCAGCGTGCCCGGCATCTTCGCGGCGGGCGAGTGCACCGGCTTCGGCGGCAGCGAGCGTGCGCTGGCGCAGGGCAGCATCGCCGGCCATGCTGCGGTGGGCAACGAGCGTGCCGCCGCCGCCCACGAAGGCGAACGCGCCCGCTGGGATGCCTTCGCCGCGCAGCTGCACCGCAGCTTCGCGCTGCATGCCGACATCCGCACCTTGCCCCAGCCCGACACGCTCGTGTGCCGCTGCGAGGATGTGCCCTTCTCCGCGCTGCAGGACTGCAGCGGCTGGACCGACGCCAAGCTGCACCGCCGCTGCGGCATGGGCGCCTGCCAGGGGCGCGTGTGCGGTGACGCGGCGCAGTTCCTCTTCGGATGGACACCGCCCGCGCCGCGCCCGCCGCTGTCGCCGGTGCGCATCGCCACGCTCGCTGGCCTCGCGGGCGAAGGCGCGGACATCCGACAATGACGCCGCCGCATCCGCAGAACAAGACCATGGCCTCCCCGAAGAACACCGTCGCACCCCGTCCCCAGCCGAAGCGCCGCGCCGCCGACGAGGCCTACGACGCCATCGAGACGCTGTTGTCCACCATGCAGCTGCAGCCCGGCAGCCAGATCGTCGAGGCCGAACTCGCCGAGCGCACTGGCCTGGGCCGCACGCCGGTGCGAGAGGCGCTGATGCGCATGGTGTCCATCGGCCTCATCGTGCAGCAGCCCCGGCGCGGGCTGCTGGTGTCGGCCATCGACCTGGCCGACCACCTGGACGTGATCCAGACGCGGCGGGTGCTCGAACTGCTGATCGCCGCCTGCTCGGCGCGCCGCGCCACCGCGCGGCAGCGCCAGGAGATCGTGCGCTGCGCCGAGGCGATGGTCGAGGCCGCGGGCCGCGGCGACCTCAACGACTACATGCAGGCCGACCGCGCGCTGGATCTCGTCAACCACCAGGCGAGCCACAACGACTCGGCGGTGCGCGCGGTGATCCCGCCCATCGTGCAGTGCCGGCGCTTCTGGTACGCCTACCAGCACGAGGGCGAGATCGTCGAGGGTGCGAACGCGCACCTGCAGCTGGCGCGCGGCATCGCGACGGGCGACGAAGCGGCCGCCACGGCTGGCGCCAACCGGCTGATGGATTACCTCGAAGTCTTCGCGCGCAAGATCATCGACAACTAGCCAAAGAGAAAAAAACAGGCCGAAGGACTTCGTTCGCTGCCCCGGCCCCCCGGGCAGCTGCCCGGGCCACGGCCGCAGCCTGGCCTTCCTTCAGCGCACGCCCGCCGGCGCGGTGCGCACCTTCGGCGGCTGCGCGCCGCGCTGCGCATGCTGGCTCAGCCAGATGCTCGCGATCACGATGAAGATGCCCAGCACCTGCCACGTCGAGAGCGCCTGACCGAGCAGCGCCCAGCCGAGGATCACCGCCGTCACCGGGCTCAGGAAGGCCAGCGGCGCGATGGTCGACGGCTCCAGCCGGGCCACGCCTCGGAACCACACGATGTAGGTCAGCGCGGCGCCCACGAGGCCGAGCCAGCCGAAGCCGATCCAGTTGTGCAGCGTGAGCGCAGGCAGCGGCGGCTCCAGCAGCAGCGCCACGGGCAGCAGTAGCAGGCCGCCCGCGGTGAGCTGCCAGGCGGTGAAGGTCAGCGCCGACACCGGCGGCTGCCAGCGCCGGCTCAGCACCGTGCCGAAGGCCATCGACACCGCGGCGGCGATGGCGGCCGCGATGCCGAGCGCATCGAGCGCCGCGTTCGGCGTCAGCACCAGCAGCGCCACCCCGCCGATGCCGACCACCGCCGCCACCACCGACAGCGCGCGCACCGGCGAGCCCAGGAAGACGCTGGCGAGGAACACCACGAAGAGCGGCTGCACCGAGGTGATGGTGGCCGCCACGCCGCCCGGCAGCCGGTAGGCCGCGAGGAACAGCATCGCCCACAGCACCGAGAAGTTCAGCGCGCCGAGCAGCAGGATGCGGCCCCACCACGCGCGCTCGGGCAGCTGACGCACGATCGCCAGCAGCAGCAGGCCGGCGGGCAACGCGCGCAGCAGCGCCACCGTCAGCGGGTAGTTCGCAGGCAGCAGCTCGGTCGTGACGATGTAGGTGCTGCCCCAGACGGCGGGCGCCGTGGCGGTGAGGAGGATGTCGGTGGTGCGGCTGGTCATGCCTCGAATCTAGTGAGTTGACCGGCGGTTGTGAATGTCCGAATAATGAATTGATTCTTTACCGGCAGTCGTCAATAAGGCTTGGACCACCTCACCGCCCTCAAAGTCTTCCGCACGGCCGCCTCCAGCGGCAGCTTCGCCGGCGCCGCGCGGCAGATGGGGCTTTCGGCGGCGGCCGTCAGCAAGAACATCGCGGAGCTGGAGGCGCATCTGAAGGTGCGGCTCATCAACCGCACCACCCGGCAGATGAGCCTGACCGAGGCCGGCGCGGCGTACCACGAGCGGCTGTCGCGCATCCTCGACGAGCTCGCCGAGGCCGACGCCGCGCTGGCGCCCATGGGCAGCAGCCCCGGCGGCGTGCTGCGCGTGAGCGCGCCGCTGACCTTCGCGCTCACCCTGCTGTCGCCGGCCGTTCCCGAGTTCATGGCCCGCCATCCGAACCTGCGGCTGGAGCTGAACCTGCAGGACGCCCGCGTCGACATCATCGGCGAGGGCTACGACCTCGCCATAAGGGGCAGCGACCGGCTGGAAGATTCGAGCCTCGTCGCGCGCGAGCTCATGACCATGGACCACGTGCTGTGCGGCGCTCCCGCCTACTTCGCCATCGCCGGCCGGCCCGGACAGCCCGGCGACCTGAAGAACCACGAGTGCGTGCAGTTCACGCTCTCGGGCCACGCCAACAAATGGACCTTCGCGCGCGCTGGCCGCAGCGTGTCGGTGCACATCGACGGGCGCTACAAGGTCGGCTCCAGCATCGCCGTGCGCGACGCCCTGCTCGCGGGCTTCGGCCTGAGCCTCGTCCCGCGCATCTATGTCGAGGCCGAGCTGGCCTCGGGACGGCTTGAGGCGGTGCTCGAAGACTGGGAGGCCGACCGCACGCCGATCTATGCCGTGTACCCCTCGCGTCACCTCGCGGCGAAGACACGCGCCTTCGTCGATTTCCTGGTCGAGCGGCTCTCGGGGCGCTGACCGTTCAGCAGCCTGCCGACGGGCGTGCGGCGCACCAGCAGCTGGTAGCTCGCGAGCGCCGCCAGCGAGGTGGCCGCGATGTTCAGCCCCATCTTCGCGACCGCGCCCAGCGGCGCGTTGAACAGCAGGATGCCGAAGCCCACGGTGCCCAGCATGTGCACCAGGTACACCCAGTACGAGCTTTGCGACAGGTAGGCCAGCACCGCGTTCTGGCGCGGCAGGTAGCGCACGAAGCCGCCGATCAGCGCCATGCTCCAGAGCCACGCGGTGGCGTTGTAGGCGAAGGCGATCCAGAACTCCGGGTGCGGCACGCGATGCAGGCTGCCGCCGCGCGAGGCGCCCAGCAGCAGCACGGTTGCAACGAGGAAGGCGAGGCCCGCCGCCGCGCAGCCCTTGCACCGCGCCGCGAACAGCGCCAGCAGCCGCTCCTGTTGGCCATGCACGTACCAGCCGGCCACGAAGAAGAGGCCGCTCTGCATCCATTCGGCCAGCGGCGGCAGGAACGAGCCGCTTTCCGTGACCATGCCCGACGGATAGAGCATGCCTACAAAGGCCAGCGGCAGCGCCAGCACCGCGAAACCCCAGCGTCGCGCCATCAGCCCGGTGAAGCCGGAGGCCAGCGCCTCGCGTAGCCGCGCCGGCACGAAGCGCCGGACCCGCATGCCGGCCCACGCCAGCACGCTGAGCCAGAACAGCTGGTACAGGAACCACAGGTGCATGGTGTTGAAGGGCGAACCGCTGGCCTGCCGCGCGGGTGTCAGCGCGACGTCGATGCCCGGCACGCCGCGCACCGTCAGGTGGATGTAGACCATCGCCAGCACCGTGGTTGCCACGAAAAGCGGCGGCCAGAAGATCGCGAAGGGCAGCGCGAGCCGCAGGCAGCGGTTCTTCAGCATGCCGTTCGCGCCGCGCCGCTCGGCCAGCAGCGCCACGAAGAAGCCGGCCAGCACGAAGAACACCGGCATGCGGAAGCTGTGGATGAACAGCAGCAGCAGGTCGGCCAGCGGCGACGTCTTTGGATCGCGCCACGGCAACGGCGAGTCGATGGTGAGGTGGTTGATCGCGACGTGCAGCACGATGCCGAGCCACATCATGAGGGCGCGTAGGTTGTCGAGCGCGTGCAGCCGCTGGGGGGCCTGGGTGGTGTGTGCGTTGTTCATGCGGCCACTGTCGGGCCTCACGCAACGTCAGGGTCAAGCGCTGCGCGGGGCCGTCGCGGGATTCATCGCGCGCAGCAGGTAGTCGCGCACCGCAGGCGTGGTGACGGCGGTGGCCTGCAGCACCGGTTCGGCCGCCATCGCCTGCATCAGCCGGGCACCGATGCCGGGGTCGTGGTCGGTGAAAGCGTCGAACAGGCGCGCCCATTCGCGCGCGATGGCCTGCACGGCTTCGTCTTCGGGCGGAACGCCGCGCGCCTGCAGGGCCGCGAGTTCGGCTGCGAGCCGCCGCCATTCGTCCTCGGGCGGCGGGCCCAGCCGCGCGAAGTCGTCTGTGCGCATGTGGCGCAGCAGTGCGGCCATGCGGATGCCGATGGCCTCGCCGATGTAGTCGACCAGCTCCGTGGAAGGCCCGTCTTCGCGGCGCGCCACGGGTTCGCGGCGGTACATCTCGCCCCAGCGCGTGACGAGGTCGTAGTTGCCGTCCATCCACTGGCCCATCAGCGTCATCCACCGCGCGGCCAGCGGCTGCACTTCCAGCGAGTCGGCAGGCACGCCCCGCGCCATCAGCGCCGCCACCTCGGCCACCAGCGGCGGCCAGCGCTCGGCCACGAGCTTCCAGTTGGCCATGAGCGACCGGATCTCGGCAGGACTGAAGTAGCGGCCGTAGGTGGTCATCTGCTCCAGCGTGGCGAGCCAATCCTTCATGTCGGGCTGGGCGCCTTCGGCCAGGCGCTGCTCGAGCAGGCCGAGCCGTTCGCGCAGGGCGGTGGCTTGCGCGATCTGCTGGTCGAGCGAAGCCATCTGGCGCCGGAGGATGGATGGCAGCGCATCGCTTTCCGTGCCGAGCACCGCGCCGATTTCCGCCAGCGGCAGGCCCAGCAGCCGCAGCGCCTGGATGGCATGCAGGCGGGCGATGTCGGCCGCGTTGTAGAGCCGGTAGCCGGCCTCGGAGCGCGCGGAGGGCGCCAGCAGGCCGATGGCGTCGTAGTGGTGCAGCGTGCGCACCGTGAGGCCGGTGTGCCGGGCGAGTTCTCCGACCTTCAGCAGCACGGTGGTCGCTCCTGCGGTTTCAGCTGGCGTCGGATTTCGGCTCGGGCAGCTCGGGGTCTTCCCAGCCCAGCAACTCCGCCAGCCGCCGCACGACCCAGGTGGCCTCGGCCGCCGACACGCCCGATTCGGGCGCCAATAGGCCGGCGTGGATGCGCCGCAGGATCTCGCTTTCGACCGGCACCTCGGTGTGGTGCTGGATCTGCGCATGGCCCACGAGGTGGCTGGCGAGGTCCTCGCAGATCTCGTAGCGCTCGCGCACCACGCCGATGGGCTCGCTCAGGCGCTGGCGCGCATCGGTGTAGACCGCGAAGAACGAGGGCGGGATGAGGATCTGGTTGTCGTCGGACATCGCGGGTCTCGGGGGAAGGCTCGGGGCGGCGCGCCCCAATGACAAAACGCGCCCTGGGGCGCGTTCGTCGTGGCTCCTTCAGGGAGCCGGCTGGCCGAAGGCCGGATCAGCCGCCCTTCTTGGCGCGCTTGCCGGGGTTCTTCTTGCTGCGCGTGGCGGTGCCGCGTTCGAGGCTGACCTTCTGGCCGCCACCGGAGCGCGGCACGGTGTAGCCGGGCAGCGGCGTCGGCTTCGGGGTGGCAACGCGTTCGGCTTCGGTACGGAATGTCTTGGGCATGAAAAGCTCGGGTAAAAGTGAATGTTCGAACCTGCAATTAGGCCACATCGGGAATTTCACATGCCAATAACCGCAACGGCGGGTGGTGTCGGGCGCGCGCGCTTCGTTTCTGGCTCGCTGATGCGCCATGTCTGCGTGATGGCCGGCACGGGCGCCATCGGGCTGATCGCGGTGTTCGCGGTCGACCTCATCAACCTGTTCTACATCTCGCTTTTGGGCGAGAAGGAGATCGCCGCCGCGATCGGCTTCGCGGGCGTGGTGGGCTTCTTCCATGCGTCGCTGTGCATCGGGCTGACCATCGGCATCGCGGCGGTGGTGTCGCGCACCGTGGGTGCCGGCCGAGGCGAGGACGCGCGCCGCATCGCCACATCGAGCCTGGTGCTGATGACGGCGGTGTCGGTTGTGGCGGGCACGGGCACCGCGTTCTTCCTGCAGCCGGCGCTGCACGCGCTCGGCGCCCAGGGCGAGACGGCGCGGCTCGCGCATCGGTATCTCTCGGTGACGGTGCACACGCTGCCGCTGCTGGGCATCGGCATGGCGACTTCGGCGCTGCTGCGCTCCATCGGCGATGCGCGCCGCTCGATGACGGTGACGCTCGGCGGCGCCTTCGTGACGGCGGTGCTCGATCCGATCCTGATCTTCGGCTTCGGCATGGGGCTCGACGGCGCGGCCGTCAGCGCGGTGGTCTCGCGCATCGTGCTCGCGGCCATCGGCCTGCATGGCGTGATCGTGCGGCACCGCATGCTCGGGCGCTTCGAGCCGTCGCGGCTGGGTAGCGATGCGCGCGCGCTCGGCACGGTGGCCGCGCCGGCGGTGCTGACCAACCTCGCCACGCCGGTGGGCGCGGCCTTCGTCACGCATTCGGTCGCGCAGTTCGGACCCTCGGCGGTGGCGGGCGCGGCCACCATCGACCGGCTGACGCCGGTGGCCTTCGGGCTGGTCTATGCGCTCAGCGGCGCGGTCGGGCCGATCCTCGCGCAGAACCTGGGCGCTGGGCAGTTCCGCCGCGTGCAGGAGGGGCTGCGCGACAGCCTGCTCTTCATGGTGGTGTCGGTGGCCGTGGCGTGGCTGGTGCTGGCGCTCGGGCAGGGCGTGCTGATCCGCGCGTTCTCGGCCGACGGGCAGGCTGCGCAGCTGATCTCGCTCTTCTGCAGCTGGCTGGCCGCGAGCTTCTTCTTCGCGGGCGGGCTGTTCGTGGCGAACGCCTCGTTCAACAACCTCGGGCATCCGCTGCTGTCGACCGCGTTCAACTGGGGGCGCGCCACGCTGGGCACCATTCCGTTCGCGTGGTGGGGCTCGCACTACGGCGCGGCCGGCGTGCTGATCGGTCAGGCCGTGGGCTCGTCGATCTTCGGGCTGCTGGCGGTGATCGTCGCGTTCCGGCTGGCCGCGAAGCTGGCGCGGCAGGAGGTGCCGGCAGGTACGGCCCCGGCGCTCGACGCGCCGGTGGCGCCGACCTCGCCGCAGGCGGCTACTGCTCCAGCAGCCGCACCTTGACCGACTTGCCCTTCACGCGGCCGGCCGACAGCTTGCGCACCGCTTCCGCCGCGATGGCGCGGTCCACCGCCACGTAGGTCGAGAACTCGTTGACGTTGATCTTGCCGACCTGCTCCTTGGCATAGCCGCAGTCGCCGGTCAGCGCGCCCAGCACGTCGCCGGCGCGGATCTTCTCCTTGCGACCGCCCACGATCTGCAGCGTGGCCATCGGCGGCTGCAGCGGCGCGCCCTTGCCCGGCGTGAGCTCGGCCAGCGGGTGCCATTCGGATTCGCGGCCCTGCAGCTGCTCGATCTTTCCGACGCTGCCCATCTCGTCCATGCTTGCGAGGTTCAGCGCCAGGCCTTCCGAGGCGCCCTGCTGCCCCACGCGGCCGGTGCGGCCGACGCGGTGGATGTGCACTTCGGCATCGGGCGTCACGTCGACGTTGATCACCGCTTCGAGCTGTGCGATGTCGAGCCCGCGCGCCGCCACGTCGGTGGCCACCAGCACCGAGCAGCTGCGGTTGGCGAACTGCACCAGCACCTGGTCGCGCTCGCGCTGCTCCAGCTCGCCGAAGAGGGCCAGCGCGCTGAAGCCCTGGGCGCGCAGCACCTCGACGAGGTCGCGGCACTGCTGCTTGGTGTTGCAGAAAGCCAGCGTGCTCACGGGGCGGAAGTGGTCGAGCAGCAGGCTCACGGCGTGCAGGCGCTCGTGGTCTGCCACCTCGTACCAGCGCTGGCGGATCTTGCTGCCCTCGTGCTGCGACTGCACCGCGATCTGCTCGGGGCTCTTCATGAACTGCTGCGCGAGCTTCGCGATGCCTTCGGGGTACGTGGCCGAGAACAACAGCGTCTGGCGCGCCGATGGGCACTGGCGCGCCACCTTCACGATGTCGTCGAAGAAGCCCATGTCGAGCATGCGGTCGGCCTCGTCGAGCACCAGGGTGTTGAGCGCTTCCAGGTTCAGGTTCTCGCGCTCCAGGTGGTCCATGATGCGCCCCGGCGTGCCCACCACGATGTGCGCGCCGTGCTCCAGGCTGGCCACCTGCCCGCGCAGCGCGACGCCGCCGCAGAGCGTGACCACCTTGATGTTCTCCTCGGCGCGCGCGAGGCGGCGGATCTCGGTCGTGACCTGGTCTGCCAGTTCGCGCGTCGGGCACAGCACCAGCGCCTGCACCGCGAAGCGGCGCGGGTTCAGGTTGGAAAGCAGTGCGAGGGCGAAGGCGGCGGTCTTGCCGCTGCCGGTCTTGGCCTGCGCGATCAGGTCCTTGCCGAGCAGCGCCGGCGGCAGCGCGGCCGCCTGGATCGGCGTCATCTGCGTGTAGCCGAGCTGCGTGAGGTTGGCCAGCATCTGCGGCGAGAGCGCCAGCGCGGAGAAGCCGTTGTTCTTGTCGCCGTTGCCGGCCGTGGAATCGGGGGTGGTCATGGTTCGATGGCCGGCGGGACGCACGAATGACAAAGGCCTTGCGGCACCCATGGCGGGCGTCGCAAGGCCTTCGGTCGGTGGCGTATCAGCGGCGGGGTGCGTTGTTGTTGCCGGAGCCGCCGGAGCCGGAGTTCGTCGGCGGCGGGCCGCGGCGCTCCAGGTGGCGGAAGGTGATGCGGCCCTTGGTCAGGTCGTAGGGCGAGAGCTCGAGCGACACCTTGTCGCCGGCCAGGATGCGGATGTGGTGCTTGCGCATCTTGCCGCCGCTGTAGGCGATCAGCTGATGGCCGTTGTCCAGCGTGACGCGGTAGCGCGAGTCCGGCAGGACTTCGGTCACCGCGCCGTTCATTTCGATCAGTTCTTCCTTTGGCATCTGTGCTTACCTCTGAATCGTTCGTTCGATGTGTGTTGGAGATTGAATTGGTGTGATTGTTTCAGCCCGCGCACGGGAGCGCGAGACGGACGCGCGATTCGCTTCAACAGGAACGACGGCAGTGGTGGCCATCATGGGCGCCGGTCTGGCGCTCCAACACACTGTGAATGCCGGCTTGCCGAGCGGGAGGCCGGAGAGTCCGGGAGCAGCGCAGCTTGCAGGCGGGATTGACGAAATTCTTCGTCGTGGTATCGAAACGAACCCGACATTATAGCTTGCAGGGCATGACAGTTGCTTGTCTTAAAACAACGCCCAAAAGAAAAAGGCCCCGAAGGGCCGTTGTGCAAGCGCTATTTGCTATCGAAAGCATAGCTTAGCAGGAGTGGCGCCGGCCGCGCGCGCCCGGCGTGCAGCAGCAGCAGCATCAGGCCGGCGAACTGGCAGGCCGCCCCCACCCAGCCCACCGTGCCGACGCCGAACAGCTCGATCGCCACCCCGCCCAGCCCCGAGCCCGCGGCGATGCCCAGGTAGATCGCCGAGGCGTTGAGCGACAGCGTCATCGGCGCGCGCTCCGGCGCCAGCCGGATCAGCCGCACCGCCTGCGCCGGCCCGAAACCCCAGCCCGCGAAGCCCCAGAGCGCCGACAGGCCCACGATCGCCGGCAGCGCCAGCCCGTGCGGCAGCATCTGCGCCGCGAACGACAGCCCGCCCAGGATCAGCACCAGCATCAGCGCGAAACCCTGCGCCATGCGGTCGGCGCCGAAGTGGTCGGTGGCCCAGCCGCCGGCCGCGGTGCCGATGGCCGCCGCGACGCCGATGGCGAAGAACACCGCGCCCGTGCCTTCAGCGCCGAAACCCAGCGTGTGCGAGAGGAAAAGCGCGATGTAGGTGTAGAAGCTGAACCCGCCCGTGGCCCACAGCAGGCTGACCAGCAAACCCGGCAGCACGCCCGGTTCGCGGGCGATGGCGAAGGCCGGTGCCCGCTTTTCGGCGACCGGTGCCTGCGCCAGTTCGCGCGGCAGCCCCAGCGCGAGGCCCCAGGTGGCGAGCGCCGCCACCGCCGCGATCAGCAGGTAGGCCGTGCGCCAGCCGCCCCAGCCCGCGATCCACGCGCCCAGCGGCACGCCGAGCGCCACCGCCACCGTGCCGCCGCCGGTCACGATCGCCAGCGCCCGGCCGCGCAGCGCGGGCGACACCATCACCGCCGCCACCGCGCTCGCCGTCGGCAGGAACACGCCGGCCACCAGCCCCAGCGCGACGCGCGCCAGCGCCAGCTGTACGAAGCCGTGCGCCATCGAGGCCGCCAGCGTCATCCCAGAGAAGGCCGCGAGGCTGACAACCAGCAGCCGGCGGCGTCCGAAGCGCGCCAGCAGCGCGGCCATCAGCGGCGAGCCGATCGCATAGCTCAGCGCGAACAGCAGCACCAGCTGCCCGGCGCGCGCGGCGCTGATCTGCAGGTCGGCTGCCAGCACCGGCAGCAGCCCCGCGACCATGAAGCTCTCGGTGCCGATGGCGAAGGCGCCCAGCGCGAGCCAGCCCAGGCTCAGCGGCAGGCGCTCGGCCGGTTGCGGCGCGGAGGAGGAAGAGGAAAGAGCCGTGTTGTTCATGACGATGACTCCGTGGAAAGTGTGTTCAGTGCCTCCAGAATAGGTTTGCAAGTGGCTCTTCAAAAGAACCACAATCGGCGAAGTTCATGGAGCCACTTTTCGAACTCGCCATCCGCCTGCCGCCCGCCGGCTCGCGCGACCTGCTGCGCGAACTGCACCGCCAGTTGCGCGCAGCCATCCTCGACGGCCGCCTGCAGCCCGGCGCGCGCCTGCCCGCCACGCGGGCGCTGGCGCAGCGGCTGGGCGTGTCGCGCAACACCATGCTGGCGGCCTACGACCTGCTGCTGGGCGAGGGCTACCTGCTCGCGCGGCCCGGCGCCGGCACCTACGTGGCCGACACGCTGCCGGCGTCCCGACAGCGCCCTTCCCCCAGGAGAGCCTTGGCCGCCGGCCGCGACCCTCGCCTCGTGCCCGCGAGCGTCCCCGGCGCCGACCTCGCTCCCACCCTGCAGCCGCCGCCCGCGCGCGACGACTTCCGCGTCGGCCTGCCCGACGTGAGCCTCTTCCCCTTCGACATCTGGCGCCGCCTGAGCGACCGCGCCCTGCGCCGCGTCGCGCGCCAGACGGCCGACTACGCCGACCCGCAAGGCCAGCCCGCGCTGCGCGAAGCCATCGCCGGGCATGTGTCGTTCACCCGCGCGGTCGGCTGCACCGCCGACGACATCGTGGTCACGGCCGGCGCCCAGCAGGCCTTCGGGCTGCTCGCGCGCATCCTGGTCGTGCCGGGGCGCACCGTGGTCGCGGTGGAGCAGCTTTTCTATCCCTCGCTGCGCGAAGCGATGCTGGCGGCGGGCGCGCGGGTGGTGACGGTGCCCACCGACGCCGAGGGCCTGTGCGTGGAGCGCATTCCGCCCGAGGCGCGCGTGGTCTGCGTGACGCCCTCGCACCAGTTCCCCACCGGTGTCGCGATGTCGCCGCCGCGCCGCGCCGCGCTGCTGGCTTTCGCACGCGAGCGCAACGCGGTGATCGTCGAGGACGACTACGACAGCGAGTTCCGCTTCGCCGGCCGCCCGCTCGACGCGCTGCAGACGCTGGACCGCGCCGAGTCGGTCTTCTACGTCGGCACCTTTTCCAAGAGCCTGTTCCCCGCACTGCGGCTGGGCTTCGTGGTCGCGCCGCCCTGGGCCCGCGCGGCGCTGGTGCGATCGCGCGAACTGGCCGACTGGCACGGCCCCGTGCTCGGGCAGGAGGCGCTCGCGGCCTTCATCGCCGAGGGGCACCTCGCGCGCCACATCCGCAAGATGCGCAAGCTCTACGGCGCGCGGCGCACCGCCCTGCTGGAGGCGCTGTCGCGCCACGGCGCGGGCCGGCTGGCGACGATTCCGTCGAGCGCCGGCCTGCATCTGTCTGCACGGCTGCATGGCGACACGCGCGACTTCACCGTGGTCGAGCGCGCCGCAGCGGCCGGCATCACGCTGCCGCCGCTGTCGCGCTTCGCGCTCGATCCGCTGGCGCCCGGCACGCCCAACGGGCTGGCCTTCGGCTACGGGCTGATCGGCGAGGCGCAGATCGACGGGGCGATCCGGCGGCTTGCGGGGCTGCTGTAGCTAGGCCCGGTCCAGCGGCAGTTGCGTGGTGAACTTGGTGGTCGACAGCACCACGTCGCTCGAATAGTTCTCCAGCTCCAGCGCGTCGCCCAGCTGCTCCTGCGCGAAGGCCTGGTACTCGGGCAGCGAGCGCGCGCAGATCACAAGCACGAAGTCGGTGTCGCCCGCCACGCAGTGGCACTGCAGCACCTGCGGCAGCGCGTGCACCTTGCGTTCGAAGGCCTGTATCGCCTCGCGCGTGGTGCTGCGCAGCGACACGCGCGAGATCACCAGCACCGGAAAGCCCACGCGCGCGGCGTCGAGGATCGCCACCTCCTCGCGGATCACGCCCGAGCGCCGCAGCCGCTGCACGCGCTTGAGGCAGGCCGAGGGCGAGAGGTTCACGCGCTCGGCCAGCGCCTGGTTCTGCAGGCCCGCGTCGGCCTGCAGCTCGGCGAGGATGCTCTGGTCGATGCGATCGAGATCGAGGGTGCCGGTCTTCATGGTGCCGCCAGTGTGGCGCAACGCCCGTGCAATCGGATGCGCTTTGGGGCCTGCACAACGACACCGGATTCTCCGGCCGCTGGATACGCTGCCCGCATCCCCACGAAAAGGAGCATCCGATGGCAGAAGGCGCAACCTACGACCCGGCGGCCGCCAGGCACCTCGTGCGCTACGGCATGGGCCTGAGCCCGCACGTGATCGTCAAGGCGCGCGGCGCCACGCTGTGGGACCAGCACGGCCGCGAGATCCTCGACTTCACCTCCGGCCAGATGTGCGCCACCATCGGCCACAACCATCCGCGCATCGTCGCGGCCATCCAGAAGGCCTGCGAGGGTGCGCTGCACCTCTACAGCGGCTTCATCGGGCCGGCGGTGCCCGCGCTGGCCGGGCGGCTGGCGTCGATGCTGCCGCCGTCGTTGTCGAAGTCGCTTTTTCTTTCCACCGGCGGCGAGGCCAACGAGGCGGCGGTGCGCATGGCGCGGCTGGCCACCGGCCGCTACGAGATCGTGGGCCTCAACGGCGGCTGGCACGGCGTGACCGGCGGCATCGCCTCGCTCACCTTCGCCGGCAGGCATCACGTGGACTACGGGCCGCGCAAGCCCGGCACCATGTCCATTCCGGCGCCCAACTGCTACCGCTGTCCGGTGCGCCACTGCCGCGATGCCTGCGACACCACCTGCCTCGACGTCGGCTTCGACATGGTCGACGCGCAATCCAGCGGCTCGCTCGCCGCCTTCATCGCCGAGCCGGTGCTCAGCTCGGGCGGCGTGATCGTGCCGCCCGGGGGCTACTTTCCCAAGCTCAAGGAGAAGTGCCGCGAGCGCGGCATGCTGCTGATCCTCGACGAGGCGCAGACCGCCTTCGGCCGCATGGGCGCCAACTTCGCCTTCGAGCAGGCCGATGTGGTGCCCGACATCCTCACCGTGTCGAAGACGCTGGGCGGCGGTGTCGCCATCGGCGCGGCCATCACGAGCGAGGCCATCGAGCAGGACTGCCACGACAAGGGCTTCGTGCATGTCACCTCGCACGTGTCCGACCCGCTGCCGGCCGAAGTCGCGCTGGCCGTGCTCGATGTGCTGGAGGAGGAAGACCTCGCCCGCCGCGCGGCCGAAATGGGCCGGCGCCTGCGCCAGGGCCTGGAGACGCTGAAGGCCCGCCACGAGGTGATCGGCGACGTGCGCGGCCACGGCTTGCTGCAGGGCGTCGAACTCGTGAAGGACCGCGAGACCCGCGAGCCCGACGCCGAGCGCGGCCGGGCCATCACCGACGCCTGCATGGAGCGCGGCCTGAGCATGAACATCGTGTCCGTCGGCGGCATGGCGGCCGTGTGGCGCATCGCGCCGCCGCTGAACGTGAGCGAGGCCGAGCTCGACCGCGGCCTCGAAATACTCGACGACGCGATCCGGTCGGTGGGCTAAGGGCCGGCTTGCGCCGCTTCTGGAGACGGAAAGGGCTGATGCACTCGGCATCTCTGCATACTTGGCACAGTGATCGGGGCCTGATTAGACTGGGCTCTGGATTTTTTGCGCCCGAAGAGGCGCGCAAGCAAGAGGAGAAGAGATGCAGAAGCTGCGGGCCCGGAAGGCCGAAATTGCAGTCGTGTTGTGCTTGGCCGCGGCCCTGTCAGGCTGTACGGCGGTAGCCACCGGCGAGTTTCAGAAGAGCACGAACACTGTCTGGGCGCCCGAGAAATTTCAACCGGTCCTGCAGGGAAGTTTTCGCAAGGACGCCCACGCGCAGATGGTGGATTGCGTCAATGATGCATTTACGAGCCCGATGGAAGACGTGCTGCTTGGACATGTTCGGCAGACCCGACGCGCGGATAACACCCGCATCGATATTGCGTTTGCCAACTCCCAGTTTCTGGTGGGCTACGTCTTCGATAACGGTGACTTCCGTGTCGATAAATCGGACTACTCAGGCGTCTTGAAGTTCGACCGCCAGATCGCCGCATCTCGCGCGTGCATCGAGCGATTCAAGGCGGCCTGAGAGTTTCCTGAAGGGGCGAAGACCAACCCCTCGGAACAACTGTTCGGCCCGGTTCGGGCGGGCCTAGCCGACCCCCAGCATCCGCTTGTTCGCCGCCACGTCCACTCCACCAGCGGCGAAGTCGTCGAAGGCGCGGTCGGCCACGCGGATGATGTGGTCGGCGATGAACTTCGCGCCCTCGCGCGCGCCGTCCTCGGGGTGCTTGATGCAGCACTCCCACTCCAGCACCGCCCAGCCCGGGAAGTCGTACTGCGCCATCTTCGAGAAGATGGCCTTGAAGTCCACTTGCCCGTCGCCCAGCGAGCGGAAGCGTCCTGCCCGGTTGATCCAGCTCTGGAAGCCGCCGTACACGCCCTGCTTGCCGGTCGGGTTGAACTCGGCGTCCTTCACGTGGAAGATCTTGATGCGCTCGTGGTAGTGGTCGATGTAGGCCAGGTAGTCGAGCTGCTGCAGCATGAAGTGGCTCGGGTCGTACAGCAGGCAGGCGCGCGGGTGGTTGTTCACGCGCTCCAGGAACATCTCGTAGCTCACGCCGTCGTGCAGGTCTTCGCCGGGGTGGATCTCGTAGCCCACGTCCACGCCCACGGCGTCGAAGGCGTCGAGGATGGGGCGCCAGCGGCGCGCGAGCTCGTCGAAGGCTTCCTCGATCAGTCCCGGCGGGCGCGGCGGCCACGAATAGAGGTAGGGCCAGGCCAGCGCGCCCGAGAAGGTCGCGTGCGCCGTGAGCCCGAGGTTGGCCGAGGCCTTCGCCGCGAAGTGCAGCTGCTCGACGGCCCACTGCTGGCGCCGCACCGGGTCGCCGCGCACCTCGGGCGCCGCGAAGCCGTCGAAGCCCGCGTCGTAGGCCGGGTGCACCGCCACCAGCTGGCCCTGCAGGTGGGTCGAGAGCTCGGTGATCTGCAGGCCGTGGCCCGCCAGCGTGCCCTTCACCTCGTCGCAGTAGGTCTTGCTTTCGGCCGCCTTCTTGAGGTCGAACAGGCGGGCGTCCCAGCTCGGGATCTGCACGCCCTTGTAGCCCAGGCCGGCGGCCCAGCCGGCAATGCCGTCGAGGGTGTTGAAGGGGGCGGCGTCTCCCGCGAACTGGGCCAGGAATATGGCTGGGCCCTTGATGGTTTTCATCGGCTTGTCTTCCTTGTACGTTGGGGCAGCGTTGAAAGCATACTTGGCGTGTCGTCCGACCCCGCGCGAGAGGCCAACGAGCCAAAATGGACTTTCCTTTCCGCATCACCCGTCCGGTTGCCACCGACGACAGTCCAGCGATGACACAACCTGTTTCCGCCAGGCTCAAGATCGGCCTGTCCGCCTGCTTCTCGCATGCCGACCCGGCCCGCTCGCTCTTCACCAACAAGACGCTGCAGTACGTCGAGCAGTCGATCGCGCACTGGCTCATGTCCGCTGGCGCCATGGTCGTGATGGTGCCCTGCCCCACTGGCGAGACCGCGCGCGGCGACACCAAGCTGTCGCACTACGCCGAGTGGCTCGACGGCGTGGTGATGCACGGCGGCGCCGACGTCTGGCCCGGCAGCTACGGCGAGGTGCCACTGAAGGACGCCTGGATCGGCGACCGCATCCGCGACCTCTACGACCTCGCGCTGGTCGAAGCCTTCGAGCAGGCCGGCAAGCCCATCTTCGGCGTGTGCCGGGGGCTGCAGCTCATCAACGTGGCCTTCGGCGGCACGCTCTACCAGGACATCGAGGAGCAGCACGGCCACCCCCAGACGCTGAAGCATCGCGACCCCGTGACCTACGACCAGAACTTCCACGACATCGAGATCGTCGAGGGCACGCGGCTTTCCAAGCTTTATCCGCACGTACGCACGGCGCGCGTCAACAGCATCCATCACCAGGGCATCAAGGGGCTCGCGCCGGGCTTCGAGATCGAGGCCTGGAGCCTGCCCGACCGCGTGCCCGAGGCCATCCGCCGCCGCCCCGAGAAGGGCCGCAGCTACATCTCGGCCACCCAGTGGCACCCCGAGTTCCACAAGTACGGCAGCACCGAGACGGTGGACGACACGCCGATCCTGCACGACTTCCTCTGGGCCTGCGCCACCGCCAAGGTCGCGCCCAAGACCACGCCGCGCTCCGGCCCCGGCAAGATCCGCGACCGCGCCGCGCGGGTGCTGCGGCAGGCGCTGCTGAGAAGGCGGGGCTAGGCGGCGCGCCCCCGGGCGTTCAGCGCCACGCGGCGCGCAGCAGCGCTGCCGGATCGGAAGTGCCGGCACTGATGCCCGTCACCGGCCCCCAGTCGGGGTCGAAACGGCTCGACAGGAACGCGGCCGACTCCTGCGCGCTCGCGTGCTCCAGCATCAGGCAGGCCTGCGCGGCCAGCACCAGGCGCTGCGTGAAGCGGCGGGCCTGCTGCTCCAGCTCCTGCGGCGGCAGCTGCGTCATCTTGCGCACGGCCTGCAGCGCGTCCTGCACGCGGGGCTCGCCGGTGGCGACTTCGTGCAGCTGGTCGAGCACGAGGTGCACGTCGTCGGGGTTGCGCGAGACGGCGCGCAGCACGTCCAGGCACATCACGTTGCCCGAGCCTTCCCAGATCGAGTTGACCGGCGCCTCGCGGAAGAGCCGGCCCATCGGGCTCTCTTCCACGTAGCCGTTGCCGCCGAACACCTCCATCGCCTCGCCGGTGAAGGCCACCGCGCGCTTGCAGTTCCAGAACTTGGCCGCCGGCGTGAGCAGCCGGCGCCAGGCCGTGTCCAGCGGCTCTGCGGAGCCGAAGCGCGAGGCCAGCCCCATCGCCAGCAGCGTGGCGGCCTGCGATTCGAGCGCCATGTCGGCCAGCAGCGCGGTCATCACCGGCTGGTCGGCCAGGGCCTTGCCGAAGGCATGGCGGTTGCGCGCGTAGTGCAGCGCCTGCGCGAAGCCCTGGCGCATGAAGCCGGCGCTGGCCAGCGCGCAATCGAGCCGGGTCACGGTCGCCATCTCGATGATGGTCGGGATGCCCCGGCCCTCGTCGCCCACGAGCACGCCCCAGGCATCCTTGAACTCGACTTCGCTGCTCGAATTGGAGCGGTTGCCGACCTTGTCCTTCAGCCGCTGGATGTGCACCGCGTTCTTGCCGCCGTCGGGCCGCCACCGCGGCACGAAGAAGCACGAGGAGCCGTGCTCGTCGGTCTTCGCCAGCACCAGGTGGCCGTCGCACATCGGCGCGGAGAAGAACCACTTGTGGCCGGTGATGAGGAACTCCTCGCCCCACGGTCCGGCGCCGGCCGGCACGGCGCGCGTGGTGTTCGTGCGCACGTCGCTGCCGCCCTGCTTTTCGGTCATGCCCATGCCGACGGTGATCGAGGTCTTGCCTACGAGCGGAATGTCGCGCGCGTCGTGCTCGTTCGACGCCAGCTTGTCGCGCAGCGCGGCATACAGCGCCGCGTTGCGCCGCACCACCGGGATGCAGGCCTTGGTCATGGTGGTCGGGCAGGTCGAGCCCGACTCGATCTGGCTGTGCATGTACAGCGACGCGCCGTAGCCCACCCAGGCCGAGGGCCGCTCGTCGAAGAACGGCAGGTTGGCGATGCCGTTGCGCCGGGCGATGCCCATCATCGTGTGCCAGGCGGGGTGGAAGCTCACCTGGTCGATGCGCTCGCCGGTGCGCGAGTGGGTGTGCAGCTCGGGCTCGTGGCGGTTGGCGTCTTCCGCGGCGCGCAGCGCGGCCTCGGCGCCGTACTCCGCGCCCTGGCGCGCCAGTTCCTCGTCGCGCCATGCGGCACCGCCGCGCGCCACCGAGGCGCGCAGCGTGGGGTCGCTGGTGTAGACGTTGTAGTCCTTGAGTTCGGGGACCTGGTTGTCGGGGTGGATGCCGGTGGTGGTCATGCTTGTCTCTCTCCGGTTGATCGTTGCGGGGCGGGTCAGGCGGCGGGGCTCCGTTCGCGCAGCACCAGCGTCTGGGTGGCGAGGCCGATGGGGCCCTGCTCGTCGTAGAGGCAGGACGCGACCAGGCCCGCGCCCCCGCCGTGCACCTCGGTGGCCGAGCGCAGGCCGATCCACTCGCCCTGCGGCACGCGGAACAGGTTCAGGCTCAGGTCGGCGTTGGTGAACAGGTAGCGCTCGGCCGGCAGCACCCAGCTCAGGCCGTTGCCGAAGTCGGCCGCCGCCGCGGCGCGCATGGCGGGCGAGGTGGCTGTGCCGTGCAGCAGCGGCACCGCGAGGCGGAACCACGCGGAGCACGGGCCCGGCCGGGTCGAGTCACCCTCGGCGACGCGCGTTTCCACGGCCGTGCCGTAGAACGACGTGCCTTCGGGCAGGCCCGGAATGCGCACGCGCTCCGTGCAGTCGCGCGGCAATGGCCGCAGCGGCTCCTGCGGCCAGCCCGGCAGGCCGGGCGGCAGCGCCAGCGACTGGCCCGCCAGCAGCAGCGCATGCGCCCGCGCCACCAGCACATCGCCCGCCAGCAGGTCGATGCCCACGCGCACCGTGGAGCGCGAGGACTGCACCTGCGTGCGCGTGACGAGCGGCGCCACCGGCACCGGCTTCACCAGTTCGAGCGTGAGCCGCGCCAGCTGCCAGCCCGGCCCGGGCGCGGCGCGCTCGGCCACGTGCACCAGCAGCGCGGCGGGCGCGCCGCCGTGCTGCGCGCGCGGGTCCCAGGGGCCGCGCGAGTGTTCGCTGGGAAGCCATGCGTCCTCGCCTTGCGCGGTGTAGACGGCGGGTCGGGAGTCGTCGGAGTCGTCGGGGGCGTGGGCCATTGCAGAATGCCGTTCGATGGGTCAAAAAATTCTAGGAACAACCCGCCCGCGAGGTGTTCGGGTTCCGCCGCGCTGATGGCAACCGCCCGCGCCCCGGCCGCCGCCCCGAGGCGAAAGCCGCGCCAGTCCCGCGCGCGCCACACCTCGCAGGCGCTGCAGGAAGCCTTTGTTCGGCTTTTGGTCGAGAAGGGATACGCCGCCATCACCATCCGCGAGATCGTGTCGGTGGCCGGCACGGGGCTCGGCAGCTTCTACGAATACTTCGCGAGCAAGGACGACCTGGCGCGTGTGTGCCTGCACCTGCGCTCCAAGGCGCTGCTGCTGGACATGCGCGCGGCCGTCGCCGCGCACGCAGGCCGGCCGCTGGCGCAGATCGTCGACGCGGTGATCGACGCGCAGCTGGAGGCGCATCGCACGCAGCCGCTGGCCTGGGGCGCGCACTACCTGCTGGAGCGGCACCTCTCGGGGCCCGAGGCCTATCGCAAGATGTACGACCGTTTCGTGGCCGAGTGGGTGGGCGTGCTCGACGCGGCCGAAGACCTGTCGCCGGATTGCCAGAAGAAGGAAGTCGCCCGCGTGTGCCAGACCATCATCTACGGCCTGTTCGCGCACCTGCACATCGGCACGGGCGGGCGGCCCGACCTGCAGGCGCTGTCACGGCAGCTGCGTGCCGCTTTGCACGGCTACCTGGCTGTCGCGGCCTGAGGCCGGCGATCAGCGTGCGCCGCTGCTGTTCTTGTAGCCGCTGACGCTGGCGTCGATGGTGCCGAACACCGTGACGCCGCTGCCGCTGGTTGGCGTCGCGGCCGAGGAGCCGGGGTTGCCGGCGGAACCCGTGCCGGCGCAGCCCGTGGCCAGCACGCCCATTGCGATCGCGAATGCGGCGGCGATGAAAGACGACTTCAACGGAATCTCCTGGATGGTGAGGTCCGGGCCACTATAGGCCCGGCGGCCGGGACGGCCTGTAACAAACAGACCCGGCGCCGACAGGGTTGTTGCCGGCGCCCCCTGCCCTGCGTCCTATTCGGGCTTGGCGCCCGAGGCCTTCACCGCCGCGCCCCACACGCCGATCTCGCTCGCCACGAAGCGGTCGAACTCGGCCGGCGTCGTCGGCGCGGGCTCGGAGCCGCGCTCGCGGATGAAGCGCGCCATCTGCTCGCTCTTGAGGATGTCGGTCACCTCGCGGTTGAGGCGCTCGACGATTTCGCCCGGCGTGCCGCGCGGCGCCATCAGGCCGAGCCAGCCGACGGCCTCGAAGT
The DNA here is from genome assembly GCF_048305075.1 of Variovorax sp. 160MFSha2.1. Taxonomy (NCBI): domain Bacteria; kingdom Pseudomonadati; phylum Pseudomonadota; class Betaproteobacteria; order Burkholderiales; family Comamonadaceae; genus Variovorax; species Variovorax sp. 160MFSha2.1. The sequence continues at coordinate 6,663,881 of NZ_CP157624.1, read as the reverse complement.
TCCTGGTGCCCGCCACGCCGCTCTCGCGCACCGTGGGCACGTCGGGCAGCTGCGAGGAGCGCGTGGCCGAGGTCACGGCCAGCGGCACCGCCCGGCCCGACTTGATGTGCGGCAGCGCGGCCGTCACCGAATCGATCATCAGCGGCACCTGGTTGCCCAGGAAGTCCGACTGCGCCGGGCCGCTGCCCCGGTACGGAATGTGCGTGATGAACACATGCGCCGCCGCCTTGTACATCTCGCCCGACAGATGCTGCGTGCCGCCGATGCCGGCGCTCGCGTAGCTCAGCCGGCCGGGCTCGGCCTTGGCGCGCGCGGTGAGCTCGGCCAGCGTGCGGATGCCGCTCTCGGGCGTGGCCAGGAACACCAGTGGCACCTTGGCGACGAGCGAGATGCCGACCAGGTCCTTGCGCGGGTCGAAGCCCGGCTTGGCGTAGAGCGTCTGGTTCACCGCCATCGCGCTGCCAGCCACCACCAGCGTGTAGCCGTCGGGCTGCGAGCGCACCACGAACTCGGTGCCGATGTTGCTGCCGGCGCCGGCCTTGTTGTCGACGATCACCGGCTGGCCCAGCCGCTTGCCGAGCTGCTCGGCCAGGGCGCGGGCGAAGATGTCGGTGGCCTGTCCGGGCGGGAACGGCACCACCAGCTTGACGGGCTTGTCGGGCCATGCGGCGGCATGCGCCAGTCCCGCGCCGCCCAGCACCGCAATGGCCAGGGCCAGGCTCGCACCGAAGTGTCTGCGCCGCATGGCTCAGGCCGCCGAGAGGTGCTTGCCCACGATGCCCGCGAGCTCGAACATCGTCACCTGGTCCTTGCCGAACACCGGCTTGAGCTTGGCGTCGGCGTTGATCGAGCGCTTGTCCTTGGCGTCCTGCAGGCCGTTGGCCTTGATGTAGTCCCAGAGCTTCTTCACGACTTCGGTGCGCGCGACCGGCTCGTTGCCGATGACCGCCGCCAGCGCGTCGCTGGGCTTCAGGCCCGCGCCGGTCTTGCGCGGCGCGGCGGCCTTCTTCGCGGCCGGTGCCTTCTTGGCCGCAGGCGTCTTCTTCGCCGCTGCCGTCTTCTTGGCGGCGGCGGTCTTGCCGGCGAAGGTCTTGCGCGGCGGGAACTTGCTGCCACCCTCGCGCGGCGCGAACTCGAAGGTCACCTTGCCTTCTTCGGCGTTCCAGGTCAGGAAGGCCTTGAAGGCGCGGCGCGTGCGCATGCTCACGAACTTGTCGAGCAGGTCGGTCTTGCCGGTGGCCAGCAGCTTCTCCATCTGCGCGCGCTCCACCGGCTGCTGCAGGATGATCTTGCCGGTCTTGAAGGTGCAGCTCGGCGTGGGCTGCGAGTTGGTCGGCACCGACTTCTCGCAGACGTAGTTGCTGCCGTGCTCGAACACCGGCGCGCCGCACACCGGGCAGGGGCCCACGGTGTCCTGCTCGCTGAAGTCGACGATCTCGCCGCTTTCCTCGTTCTTGTCGTCGCCGAAGTCGAACTCCAGCTTCCAGTTCTTCGCTTCCTCGTCGTACTTGATGACGATCTCGGAGGTGAAGGGCCAGCCGGCCTTGGAGCGGAAACCTTCCAGCGGGCCGATGTGCTTGTCGTGCAGCAGCGCCTCGGCCTCGGCCACCTCGAAGGTGCGCCCCGCCGGCGACTTGCCGAACGAGAAGCCGCAGGCGTCCTCGCCCGTGCCGCTCTTGCCGGTGCAGGCGTAGCGGCGGTAGTTCTCGCGCACGATGCCGCCGCAGTTGGGGCACGGCGTGCGCAGCGTGGCGTAGTCGCCGGGCACGGTGTCGCGGTCGTACTCCTTGGCCTTCTTGACGATGTGCTGCGTCATCTCGGCGATCTCGCGCATGAAGGCGTCGCGGCTGAGCGCGCCCTTCTCCATTTGCGCGAGCTTGTATTCCCATTCGCCGGTGAGTTCGGCCTTGGAGAGTTCCTCCACGCCCAGGCCGCGCAGCAGCGTCATGAGCTGGAAGGCCTTGGCCGTCGGGATCAGCTCGCGGCCCTCGCGCAGGATGTACTTCTCGGCGATCAGCCCTTCGATGGTGGCCGCGCGGGTGGCTGGCGTACCGAGGCCCTTCTCCTGCATGGCCTCGCGCAGCTCGTCGTCGTCGATGGTCTTGCCCGCGCCTTCCATGGCGCCCAGCAGCGTGGCTTCGGAGTAGCGTGCCGGCGGGCGCGTCTTCAGGCCCTTGGTGTCGACCGACTCGGCCTTCACGATCTCGCCCGGCTTCACCGGCACGAGGCGCTTGCCGTCCTTGTCGTCTTCCTTCTCGTCGTCCTGCGCTTCCTTGCCGTAGATGGCGAGCCAGCCCGGCTTCACCAGCACCTTGCCGTCGGTGCGGAAGGCGTACTTCTTGCCGCCCTGCTCCACCGTGCTGATGCGCGTGGTGACCTGGTATTCGGCGCTCGGGAAGAACACCGACAGAAAGCGCCGCACGACGAAGTCGTAGAGCTTCTGCTCGGCCTCGCTCAGGCCGCTGGGTGCCTGCAGCGTCGGAATGATGGCGAAGTGGTCCGACACCTTCGCGTTGTCGAAGATGCGCTTGTTGGGCTTCACGTAGTTGCCGTCCACCGCCTGCTGGGCGAAGGGGGCAAGGTGCTTCATGCCGCTGTTGGCGAGCATGCCCATGGTCTGCTTGACCACCGGCAGGTAGTCCTCGGGCAGCGCGCGCGAATCGGTACGCGGGTAGGTCAGCGCCTTGTGGCGCTCGTACAGGCTTTGCGCCAGCGCCAGCGTGGTCTTGGCGCTGAAGCCGAAGCGGCTGTTGGCCTCGCGCTGCAGCGAGGTCAGGTCGAACAGCAGCGGCGAGGCCTGCGTGGTGGGCTTGCTCTCTTCCGTGACGGTAGCGGGCTTGCCGCGCGCAGCGTCGGCGATGGCGCGGGCTTCCTGCTCGTTCCACACGCGGTCGGCGCGCTGCTCGGGGTCGGGCTCGCCGTTGGGCAAGAGCGGCGCGTTGGCCTTCTTCCAGTCGGGGTTGAACCACTTGCCCGGGTATTCGCCGGCTTCGGCCGCGAAGGTGCCGTGGATTTCCCAGTAGTCGCGCGAGACGAACTTGCGGATCTGCTCCTCGCGCTCCACCACCACCGAGAGCGTCGGCGTCTGCACGCGGCCCACGGTCGTGAGGAAGAAGCCGCCGTCGCGCGAATTGAAGGCGGTCATGGCGCGCGTGCCGTTGATGCCCACCAGCCAGTCGGCTTCCGAGCGCGAGCGCGCGGCATCGGCCAGGCCCTGCATCTGCTTTTCTGTGCGCAGCGCGTCGAAGCCGTCGCGGATGGCCTGCGGCGTCATCGACTGCAGCCACAGCCGCTTCACAGGCTTGTTCAGGCCCGACTTGCCGCCCGCGTACTGCTCGATGAGACGGAAGATCAGTTCGCCCTCGCGTCCCGCGTCGCATGCGTTGATGAGCTGCGTCACATCCTTGCGCTTGGCCTGCTTGACCACCGCGTTCAGGCGCGTCTTGGTCTTGTCGACGGGCTTCAAGTCGAAGTGCGGCGGGATCACCGGCAGGTTGGCGAAGCTCCACTTGCCGCGCTTGACGTCGAATTCCTCGGGCGCCTGGATCTCGACCAGGTGACCGACCGCGCTGGTCACGACATAGCTGTCGTTCTCGAAATGCTCGTCATGTTTGTCGAATTTCCCTGCGACCGGCGTGAGGGCGCGGACGATGTCCTGCGCCACCGACGGCTTTTCTGCGATTACCAACGTCTTTGTCATCTAAGGGCTCTCTATACTCTGCGGCTTCCCGCGTGCGCACGCGCGCACACGCATGTGTGCATATTCAAACTAACAGACTTCGGCGATGCCTTCCAAATCCCCACTTCCGGCCGGTCGTGATACGCAGGCCACCGCGCTCCCAGAGGCGGACGCGCAGCCCGGCAAGGATCGTTCCGGCGGCCGCCGCATCCAGATGCGGCGCTCCGATGTCCACGGCAACGGCGTGTTCGCCGTGCAGGACCTGGCCGAAGGCGAAACGCTGATCGAATACAAGGGCGAGGTCATCAGCTGGAAGGAGGCGCTGCGCCGCCATCCGCACGACCCGACCCAGCCGAACCACACTTTCTACTTCCACATCGACGACGGCCGCGTGATCGACGGCAACGTCAAGGGCAACGATGCGCGCTGGATCAACCACTCGTGCGAGCCGAACTGCGAAGCCGACGAGGTCGATGGGCGCGTTTATATCAAGGCGCTGCGCAACATCGCCGCCGGCGAAGAACTCAACTACGACTACGGCCTGATCATCGACGAGCCGTACACGCCGAAGCTGCTTTCCGAATTTCCCTGCTGGTGCGGCTCCGAGCAATGCCGCGGCACGCTGCTGACACCCAAGGATGAGGACGAGGAAAAGAAAAAGAAGAAGAAGGCCAAGAAAAAGGCTGAAAAGAAGGCCGAAAAGAAAAAGGCCGAGAAAAAAGAGGCGAAGAAGAAGGAAGCCAGGAAGGCCGAAAAGAAGGCTGAAGCGAAAGCGGAAAAGAAATCCGCAAAGAAAGCCAAGTCCGCCAAGGACTGAGCGATGAACAACAGCAGCACCGCCGACTGGTTCCAGGACCGGATCGCCGCGGCGGTAGCGCCGCTGCTGCCCGGCTTCGCGGTCGAGGCCGTGGCGGAAATCGATTCCACCAACACCGAGCTGATGCGCCGCGCGCGCGCCGGCCGCGTCGAGCCGGTGCTGCTCGTGACCGAGCGGCAGACCGCCGGCCGCGGCCGGATGGGACGCCCCTGGCAGAGCAGCGACATGCGGCAGCCGGAGTCGGCCTCGCTCATGTTCTCCCTGGGCATGTCGCTCGCACCCGCAGACTGGTCGGGCCTGTCGCTGGCCGTCGGCGTGGCGGTGGCCGAGGGGCTCGATCCCTCGGGCGAGCACAAGGTCGGCCTCAAGTGGCCCAACGACGTCTGGGTGAACGACCGCAAGCTGGTCGGCATCCTCATCGAGACCGCCCTGCCCTCCGACGGCGGCCCGGATGCGTCGCGCTATGTGGTGATCGGCATCGGCATCAACATCGGTGCGCGCGAGGGCGACGGCATGCGCACGCCGCCGGCCTGGCTGCACCAGTGGCGCCCCGAGGCCAGCGCACCCGGGGTGCTGGCCGAACTGGCCGAGCCGCTGGTGCGCACGGTGCTCGACTTCGAGGCCCGCGGCTTCGCGCCTTTTGCCGAACGCTTCGCCGCGCGCGACGTGCTGCGCGGGCGCGAGGTGACGCTCAGCGACGGCACCGCCGGCCTGTGCGAGGGTGTGGCCTGGGGCGGCGAGCTGCAGGTGCGCACCGACGCCGGCCTGCAGCTGATCTCCAGCGATGAAGTGAGCGTGCGCCCTCGCGGCATGTCTTTCTGATCTTCACCATGAAGCTGCGCCTGCTCCTCGTCGTCCTGCTGTTGGCCAATGCCGGCTACTTCCTCTGGGCGCGCGGCGATCTCGCGGGCTTCGGGCTCGCGCCGGCCAGCCTCGCGGAGCGCGAGCCGCAGCGCATGGCGCGGCAGATCCACCCCGAGTGGCTGCAGATCCGCAAGGAAGCGCCGAAGGCCGCCGCACCGGCGCCCTGACGAACTCCCGCTGCCGTCTCAGGACGGCTGCTCGCCTTCGAATCGCACCGTGAAGAGCGCCCCCGGCGGCTGCTTGCCGGGATGCGCGTCTTCCAGCTTCACCTGCGCGCGGTGCTGGTTCGCGATCTCCAGCACGATCGGCAGGCCCAGCCCCGAGCCGTCGGCCTCGTTGCCGAGCACGCGGTAGAAGGGCTCGAACACCAGTTCGCGGTCGGCCTCGGCGATGCCGGGGCCGTTGTCCTCCACCTGCAGCAGCAGCACGTGGCCGAAGGGGTCGGCCAGCACGCGCACGGTGATCAGGCCGGGGCGCTCGGGCGTCGAGGGCGTGTAGTTGATCGCGTTGTCGACCAGGTTGCGCACCAGCTCCTTCAGCAGCGTGGCGTTGCCGTCGAACACCACGCCCGGCGCGCCGGGCTCGACGCCGTCGTAGCCCAGGTCGATGCGCTTCTCGATCGCGCGCGGCACAGCCTCGCGCACCACCTCGATGGTCAGCTTCGCGAGGTCGCAGGGCTGGTGGTGCGCGTTGGCGCTGTTGCCCTCGGCGCGCGCCAGCGACAGCAGCTGGTTCACCGTGTGCGTGGCGCGCTTGCTCGCGCGGCCGATCTGCTTGAGCGACTGCTTCAGCTCGTCGGCGTTGGCGCCCTCGCGCTGCGCCAGGTCGGCCTGCATGCGAAGGCCCGCCAGCGGCGTCTTCAGCTGGTGCGCAGCGTCGGCCAGGAAGCGCTTCTGGGTGCCGATGGAGTCGTTGAGCTTGTCCAGCAATTCGTTCACCGAGGACACCAGCGGCACCACTTCCAGCGGCACCGAGGACTCGTCCAGCGGGCTCAAGTCGCCCGGGCGGCGCTCGCGGATGCGCGCCTCCACCACCGACAGCGGCTTGATGCCGCGCACCAGCGCCAGCCAGATCAGCAGCACCGCCAGCGGCAGGATGGCGAACTGCGGCAGCAGCACGCCCTTGATGATCTCGGCCGCCAGCACCGACTGCTTCTCGCGCGTCTCGGCCAGCTGCAGCAGCGTGGGCGGCACGTCGTCGGTGCCGCTGGCGATCCACATCGAGGCCACGCGCACCGGCTGGCCGTGCACGTCGCTGTTGTGCAGGAAAACCAGGCCGGGCGGCAGCGGCTCGTCGAGCCCGGGCTGCGGAATGTCGCGTTCGCCGCTGAGCAGGTTGTCGTAGCCGTCGAGCAGTTGGTAGTACACGTGGCCGCTCTCGTCGGCACGCAGGATCTCGCGCGCCGACTGCGAGAGCACGAACTGCGCATGCCCTTCCCTCACCGTCACCAGCTCGGCCAGCGCCTTCACGTTGTGCTCCAGCGCGCGGTCGTAGGGCGCGTTGGCGATGCCCTGCGCCACCAGCCATGTGACGCCGATGCTCACCGGCACCAGTAGCAGCAGCGGCGTGAGCATCCAGTCGAGGATCTCGCCGAACAGGGAGCGCTGCGCGCGCTGGAACAACTTCATCGCGCCGATTCCTCCGGCGTGCCGCCGCCCGCGCGTGGCGGCTGCCGTGTGGTCGTCACTGGATCTTTTCGAGGCAGTAGCCCAGCCCGCGCACCGTCGCGATGCGCACCGGGCCCTTCTCGATCTTCTTGCGCAGCCGGTGGATGTAGACCTCGATGGCGTTGAGGCTCACCTCCTCGCCCCATTCGCACAGGCGGTCGACCAGCTGGTCCTTGCTCACCAGCCGGCCGGCGCGCTGCAGCAGCACTTCGAGCAGGCCGAGTTCGCGCGCCGAGAGTTCGATCATCTTGCCGTCGATGGTGGCCACGCGGCCGGCCTGGTCGTACACCAGCGGGCCGTGGCGGATGGTGTTGCTGGTGGCGCCCATGCCGCGCCGGGTGAGGGCGCGCACGCGTGCCTCGAGCTCCTGCAGGCTGAATGGCTTGGCCATGTAGTCGTCGGCGCCGTGGTCGAGGCCCTTGACGCGCTCCTCCACGCTGTCGGCGGCGGTGAGCACCAGCACCGGCAGCTGCGAGCCGCGCGCGCGCAGCCGCTTGAGGATTTCGATGCCGTGCAGGCTGGGCAGCCCGAGGTCGAGGATCAGCAGGTCGAACTCGTCATGGGTCATGAGCGCGGTGTCGGCCTGCGAGCCGTTGGCCACGTGGTCGACCGCCGCGCCCGAGGTGCGCAGGCTGCGCAGCAGGGCATCGGCCAGCACCTGGTCGTCTTCGGCAATCAGAATCCGCATGCGTCACCTCCGGCCTGTTTCAGGTGTCGGGCGTCCTCGGGGCGCCGTTCACGGTTGTCTCTTCGCAGGAGTCTAGCCCGCCGTATAGGCTTCGAGTCCGATGGTTACCACGGTGGCGATCTCGTCGCCCACGCTGCTCCTGAACTCCTTCTCGGCCTGCATGACGGCGCCGCGGAAGGCGTCGAGCCAGGCCAGCCCGTCGGCGGTGAAGAGCACGCGCCGCGCCCGCGCGTCCAGCGGATCGGGCCCGCGCGTGACCAGCCCCCAGGCCTCGCACTGGTCGACCAGCGCGCCCATCGCCTGCTTGGTCATGCCGGCGCGCTCGGCCAGTTCGGTGAGGCGCGAGCCCTCGCGCGACAGGTGCCGCGTGATGTGGATGTGCGCCGCGCTCACCTGCGCGCGCGCCGCGAGGTTCGACAGGGCCAGCGGCACTTCGACGTCGTGCGCCATCAGCTCCAGCACGCGCTCGTCGAAGCGGCGCATGGCGTGGCCCAGCAGGCGGCCCAGGTGGGTCTGGCGCCAGGCGTCTTGGTCGGCGGGGAAGGGGGCTTCGGCCATGGCGCCGAATGGTAAAGCAAACTGACCAAAAAACAGGTTTACGCCGAGGAATCAGCCCCTACACTACTGTTCAAGCATCCAGCCTGTAGTTAAACGCAGATGGATGGTGTCACAGACAAGCCATTGATCTTCAAGGAGTTTTTCACATGGACGCAGCAGTCAAGGGTTCGAACATCGGCGCCAACAGCGAGAAGGCCAAAGCCCTGCAGGCCGCGCTGGCCCAGATCGAAAAGCAGTTCGGCAAGGGCACCATCATGCGGCTGGGCGAGGGCGAGGCGCTGGAGGACATCCAGGTGGTCTCTACCGGCTCGCTGGGCCTGGACATCGCCCTGGGCGTCGGCGGCCTGCCGCGCGGCCGCGTCGTCGAAATCTACGGCCCTGAATCCTCGGGCAAGACCACCCTCACGCTGCAGGTCATCGCCGCCATGCAGAAGCAGGCCGGCACCTGCGCCTTCGTCGACGCCGAACACGCCCTCGACGTGCAATACGCCCAGAAGCTCGGCGTGAACCTGTCGGACCTGCTGATCAGCCAGCCCGACACCGGCGAGCAGGCGCTCGAGATCGTCGATTCGCTGGTGCGCTCGGGCGCCGTCGACCTGATCGTGGTCGACTCGGTCGCCGCGCTCACGCCCAAGGCCGAAATCGAAGGCGAGATGGGCGACTCGCTGCCCGGCCTTCAGGCCCGCCTGATGAGCCAGGCGCTGCGCAAGCTCACCGCCACCATCAAGAAGACCAACTGCATGGTCATCTTCATCAACCAGATCCGCATGAAGATCGGCGTCATGTTCGGCTCGCCCGAAACCACCACCGGCGGCAACGCGCTGAAGTTCTACGCCTCGGTGCGCCTGGACATCCGCCGCATCGGCACCATCAAGAAGGGCGACGAGGCCATCGGCAACGAAACCAAGGTGAAGGTGGTGAAGAACAAGGTCTCGCCTCCGTTCAAGACGGCCGAGTTCGACATCCTGTTCGGCGAAGGCATCAGCCGCGAGGGCGAGATCATCGACATGGGCGTGAACGCCAAGATCATCGACAAGTCGGGCGCCTGGTACGCCTACAACGGCGAGAAGATCGGCCAGGGCCGCGACAACGCCCGCGAGTTCCTGCGCGAGAACCCCTCGCTGTCGCGCGAGATCGAGAACAAGGTGCGCGAGTCGCTGGGCGTGCCGCTGCTGGCCGCCGATGCCGACGACGTCGCCGAGAAGCCGCAGAAGGCGGCCAAGGCCGACAAGGCAGAGAAGGGCGAGTAACCAGTCAGGGCGCGGCTCTCCGGGACCGCGCCGGCGACCCGCATGGCATTCGACGCCCCATCCCTCAAAGGCCGCGCGCTGCGCCTGCTGAGCCAGCGCGAGCATTCGCGCGCAGAGCTGGAGCGCAAGCTGGCGAAGCACGAGGAAGAGCCCGGCACGCTGGCGAAGGCGCTCGATGAACTGGAGGCCAAGGACTTCATCAGCGAGTCGCGCGTGGTGGCTTCGGTGCTGCACCAGCGCGCGGCCAGTTCGGGCGCGCTGCGGGTGAGGCAGGAACTGCAGGCCAAGGGCATCGCGCCCCAAGCCGTCGCCGAGGCGGTGGCCAGCCTGCAGGAAACAGAGGTCGAGCGTGCCACGGCCGTCTGGCGCCGCCGCTTCGACGCCCCGCCCGCCGATGCGAAGGAGCGCGCGAAGCAGATGCGATTCCTGATGGCGCGCGGCTTCTCCGGCGCCGTCGTCTCCAAGGTGCTCAGGAGCGATTTCGATGAAGCAGCACAAGAACAGTGAAGAGGGCGCGGCGCAGTCCCGCGTCATCACGCAGCGCGTCGCTTGCGAGTGGCGTCGCGCCTATGTGCTGGCGGCCGATCCGAGGCGGCTTCCCGAATGGGCTAGTGGCCTCGCGAAAAGCGCGCTGGTACCGCACGGCGACCACTGGATCGTGCGCACGCCCGAGAGCGGCGAGGCCCGCATGCGCTTCGCGCCGCGCAACGACTTCGGCGTGCTCGACCACTGGGTCGCGCCCGAGGGCGTGCCCGAGGTCTACCTGCCGTTGCGCGTGATCGGCGTCGCGCCGGATGCCTGCGAGCTGCAGTTCACGCTGCTGCGCCAGCCGCACATGGACGACGCGGCCTTCGAGCGCGATGCGCAGTGGATCGCCCGCGACCTGCGGACCCTGCGCGACCTGCTCGAGGCAGATTGACTGTCCGATCGCAGGCGCGGCAGCCGGCGGCGCTCAGAACTTGCGGTATTTCAGGTAGGCCTCCTGCGGGTCGGTGCCCGCGAGGATGGCGGTGCGCACGAGGTTCTCGCGGCCCATCATGTGCTCGGCCTCGGCAATGATGGACTCGGCCTGCGCGAGCGGCAGGCGGATCACGCCATCGGTGTCGGCCAGCAGCAGGTCGCCCGGGTTCACCGTGACCTCGCCGATGCGCACCGGCACCTCCATCGCCTCGGGCAGCCAGTAGCCCACGATGTCGCGCGGCGTGAAGTAGCGGTGCCACACCTGGAAGCCCTGCCGGATGATGAATTCGGCGTCGCGCACGCCGCCGTCGGCGATCACGCCCAGCACGCCCTTGCGGCCCAGCGTCTCGGCCGAGAGTTCGCCCATGTGCGAGACGGTCGAGTCGTTCGGCTGGATCACCGCGATGTGGCCCGGCCTGGCGCGCGAGAGAAAGCCGGTCCACGCCATCAGCGTCTCGTGCGGATCGGCTGCGGGGTCGACGCGGCCGTTCACCGTGAAGGCCGGCCCGCAGAGTTTCTGGCCGGGGATCAGCGGACGCAGCGTGGGCGGCAGCGTGAAGTCGCGCAGCCCTGCGGCGCGCATCACGTCATGAAGGACGCCGGTGTAGCAGGCCTGCAGGCGGGTGAGCAGGGAGGCCGGCGGCGTGTCGGGAGTCTGGGCCATGTGTGAATCCTGTTTTCTTTATAAAAACACTTTTCACGAACGAGATTAACGATCAGGCCGCTGGTAAAGGCTGGGGTTTGCGCGAGTTCGCGGGTAACCACTGAGTCAGGAGTCGGCGAATAGGGGTTGTGACGGGGACGGCGATGCACCCGGCTCGCGTATATTTCATTTCATCAGTGAAATTAATATTTCACATGTACGCAGCAACTCCCAACCAAAGGACCTCCCAGTGACTTCACGCGTTCAAGGAAAGAACATCCTCGTTACCGCAGCCGGCAAGGGCATCGGACGCGCCAGCGCGCTGGCGCTGGCCCGCGAAGGCGGCACCGTGTGGGCCACCGACGTGGACACGGCGGCGCTGGCCGAGCTCGCCGAGCTGGCCCGCGAAGAGGGCCTGGCAAGCCTGAAGACCGCCACGCTCGACGTGCGCGACACCGCCGCGGTGCAGGCCTTCGCCCAGGCCACCGGGCGGCTGGACGTGCTCTTCAACTGCGCCGGCTACGTACACGCCGGCAACATCCTGGCCTGCGAGGAGGCGGACTGGGACTTCAGCATGGATCTCAACGCGAAGTCCATGTACCGCACCATCCGCGCCTTCCTGCCCGCCATGCTGGAGCGCGGCGGCTCGATCATCAACATGGCCTCGGCTGCCTCCAGCGTGAAGGGCGTGCCCAACCGCTTCGTCTACGGCGCCTCGAAGGCGGCAGTCATCGGGCTGACCAAGGCGGTGGCGGCCGACTTCATCCAGCAGGGCGTGCGCTGCAACGCCATCTGCCCGGGCACTGTCGAGTCGCCCTCGCTGCGCGACCGCATCGCGGCCCAGGCAGAGCAGGCCGGCACCGACGAGGCCGCGGTGCGCGCCGCCTTCGTGGCGCGCCAGCCCCTGGGGCGCGTCGGCAAGCCGGAGGAGATCGCCGCGCTGGTGGTGTATTTGGCTTCCGACGAGTCGGCCTTCACCACCGGTGCGATCCATATGATCGACGGTGGATGGTCGAACTGAACGGGGAAAGATGAAGCGAGCAGCAACGGCGCCGGAAGAAGAGCAGCTAGGGCCGCAAGGACAGGACGGCCTCGAGGAGGCCGTGACGGAAGGCGAGGGCGCGCTGCGCTACGCCGCGCCGGCCCTGGAGAAGGGGCTGGACATCCTGGAGGCGCTGGCCGACAGCCCCTCCGGCTACACGCTCAACGAGCTCGCCCAGAAGGTCGGGCGCAAGGTCAGCGAGATCTTCCGCATGGCGGTGACGCTGCAGCGCCGCGGCTTCGTGCAGGTCGACGAGAACGACCGCTACACGCTCACGCTGCGCATGTTCGAGCTGGCGCACCGCCAGCAGCCGCTCAAGAGCCTGGTGAGCGCGGCGCTGCCGCTGCTGCGCGAGCTGGCCAACCGGGCGCGGCAGTCGTGCCATCTCGCCATGTACCAGGGCGGACGCGTGGTGGTCATCGCGCAGGTCGAGAGCCCGGAGCGCTGGTCCTTCGGGCTGAAGGTGGGCGTGGTGATGGGGCTGACCGACACTTCCTCGGGCCACGTGCTGCTGGCCTTCCGCGACGAGATCGACCGGGCCCGCATGCTGCGCGCCCACATCGGCGTGGAGGGCGAGCTCGACATGGACCCCGGCCAGCTCTTCTCCATCCTGCAGGAGGTGCGCGAGCGCGGCTACTCGGCCATGCCGAGCAAGCAGACGCGCGGCATCACCAACATCGCGTTCCCGGTGATGGGCGCGGCCGACCATGCGATCGCGTCGATCAACGTGCCGTACATCGAGCGCATCGACCAGAAGTCGGCGCCCGACGTCACGCAGGTGCGCGAGATCGTGGGCAATATCGCCGCGCGCCTTTCGGCGCTGATGGGCGCCAGCGGCTACAACGACAACGAATAGCGGGGCTCAGTTCGGGTCGGGAGCTTCGTCGAGCGCGGAGGGCGCCTCGCTCTTGTGTGCGGCGATGTCGCGCACGTTCTTCTGCACCGCCACCGCGCCGAACAGGCTCAGCAGGAAGGCCATCGCGTAGAAGCCTTTTTCGCTGGAAGCGAGCGTGGCGTTGAAGAGGCCGATGGCCAGCAGGGCCACCGACAGCAGCAGTGAGACCCAGCACAGGCCGTAGTAGATGCCGGTGACGGAGATGCCTTCGAGGCGGTCGCGCACCGTCTTCTGCAGCGACACGGCGGAGAAGAGGCCGTACATCAGCACGGTGAAGTAGTAGCCCTTCTCGTTGAGCTGCATCGAGGCGTTCCACAGCCCGATCAGGTAGACGACGGCGCCGATGAAAAGCGCGGCCCAGGAAGCGGCGACGAATGCCGCGGTCGGTTTCTGGAATCTGACGGCCATGGGATTCTCCTCGTATGGTTTGCGCGCGATTATGGTGGAGCGGCGCCGGTGGCATGATCCGCGCCGGGCCGGCGTTTGCGCAGCAGAAGCAATCGCACGAGGCGGCCGTCAGCATCAACAACAATGGAGGAGTCTTCCCATATGTCGTCGTCGACCGACCCCGCGGCCCAGCAGTCGCTCGTGCGCACCGGTGCCAAGGCCGGGCTGTCCTTCGCCGGTTCAGTGATCAAGGGCGGCCTGCTCGGCGTCTTCCTGGGCGGCGGTGTTTTCTTCTTCTACCTGAGCCAGCTGCAGGGGCCGGGCAACGTGGCCGCGCGCGCGGGTGGAGTCGGCGCAGTGCTCGCTCTCGTCACTTCGCCGCCGCTGCTGGTGGCGCTGCTGCTGCTGTTCTTCGTGGTCGTCTACGTGGCGCTGGGTGTGCAGCAAGGGCGTGCTCGTGCGATGCAGCATCTGGTAGCGGCACGCGGCGAAGCTGTGTCGCAACGGCTGGGCGGCGCGATCGCGAGCCGCATCGAGGCCATGCCGAAGGCGCACGGCGCCTTGCATCGCGTGGCCGACTGGCTGTCGGTCGACGCGCTGAGCAAGCAGCTCGCCCCGGTGCTGGGCGAAGGCAAGGCGGTGCGGGCTGTCGTGGCTTTCGTGATCGACAGGCTGCCGCTGAGCGAGATGCTGGCCGAGTGGCAGCGCAGCCGCGCAGAGAGCGGAAATGAACTGGTGGCGGGCGAGGGCGGTTCGGCGCCGCAGGACCCGGCACTGCGCGCGCTGCTCACGCGGCGCATCCACGAGACGCTTCAGGACATGGCCGCGCCCTCGCGCAAGCCGCTGTACATCGCGCTGGGCGCGCACGCGGCCCTGCTGGGCGTGGGGCTCTGGCTGGTGAGCTGATCGGCCGGAAGGCCGGTGCGAGGCGTGGGGCTCAGAGCCCCAGCATCAGCTTCAGGTTCTGCACCGCGGCGCCGCTGGCGCCCTTGCCGAGGTTGTCGAGGCGGGCGATCACCACGGCATGGCGATGGTCCTCGTTCGGGAACACGCGGATCTCGAGCTTGTTGGTGTCGTTGAGCGCCAGCGCCTCGAGCTTGCCGTCTTCGGTGGGCGGCAGCACCTTCACGAACTGCTCGGGCGTATTGCTGCGCGCGTAGTGCGCGGCCAGCGCGTCCTGCAGGTCGCCGGCCTTGGGCTTGCCCGGCAGCAGGTCGAGGTGCAGCGGCAACTGCACCAGCATGCCCTGCTTGAAATTGCCCACCGACGGGATGAAGACCGGCCGGCGCGTGAGGCCGGTGTAGGTCATGATTTCGGGGATGTGCTTGTGCTTCAGGCCCAGCGCGTAGATCTCGAAGGCCGGGGCTTCGCCCTTCTCGTAGGCCTCGATCATGGTGCGGCCGCCGCCCGAGTAGCCGCTCACGGAAGGCAGCGAGATGGGGAAGTCGGCCGGCAGGATGCCCGCGTCGACCAGCGGGCGCACCATGGCGATAGCGCCGGTGGCGTAGCAGCCGGGGTTGCCCACGCGCTCGGCCTTGGCGACGGCCTGCCAGTGGCCTTCGGTGAGTTCGGGAAAGCCAAACACCCAGCCCGGGGCGATGCGGTGCGCCGTGGAGGCGTCGATGATCTTGGGCTTGGCGCCGGGCAGCTGGTCGATCAGCGCGACCGACTCGCGCGCGGCGTCGTCATGCAGGCACAGCACCACCAGGTCGACGCCGGCCATCAGTTCGCGCTTGGCGGCGGTATCCTTTCGCAGCTCGGGGGCGATGCTCACGAGTTCGACCTGCGGCATCGCCTGCAGACGTTCGCGGATCTGGAGGCCGGTGGTGCCGGCTTCGCCGTCGATGAAAACCTTGGCCATGGTGGAAGTGCCCCTGGGTAGCTGAAAGAGAAGTACGGTAGGTACGTATTGCCCGCAACCACACTCACAGTATTGGTGCGGCGCACCATGATACAGTCCGCGGTTGTTCGCCGCCCCCAGCCGTCAGGCTGCCGTCGCCCGCGGACAACAGAGCATAGACCCTCTCCAGCCCAGATCTCCCGATTTCTCAACTTCCTCCTTCCGAGAGACATCCCTCATGAAGATTCACGAGTACCAAGGCAAGGAAATCCTTGCCAAGTTCGGCGTGCCGGTGCCGCGCGGCATCCCGGCCTACACGGTCCAGGAGGCGGTTGAAGCCGCCCAGAAGCTTGGAGGCCCGGTCTGGGTCGTCAAGGCCCAGATCCACGCGGGTGGCCGCGGCAAGGGCGGCGGCGTCAAGGTCGCCAAGTCCATCGAGGACGTCAAGAAGCTCGCCGGCGAGATCCTGGGCATGCAGCTCAAGACCCACCAGACCGGCCCCGAAGGCCAGAAGGTCCGCCGCCTGTACATCGAGGACGGCGCCGACATCCAGAAGGAATACTACGTTTCGGCCGTGACCGACCGCGCCACCCAGAAGGTGGCCTTCATCGCTTCCAGCGAAGGCGGCATGGACATCGAGGAAGTGGCCCACTCCTCGCCCGAGAAGATCATCACCGTGTTCGCCGACCCGGCCCAGGGCCTGACCGACGAACAGGCCAAGCAGATCGCCGACGGCATCGGCATCCCGGCCGACTCTACCGCCCAGGCCGTGGACATCTTCAAGAAGCTCTACACCTGCTACATGGAGACGGACGCCTCGCTGGTCGAGATCAACCCGCTCAACCGTGACAGCAAGGGCAACATCATCGCCCTGGACGCCAAGTTCAACTTCGACAGCAACGCGCTGTTCCGCCACCCCGAGATCGTCGCCCTGCGCGACCTCGACGAGGAAGACGCGGCCGAAGTGGAAGCCTCGAAGTTCGACCTCGCCTACATCTCGCTGGACGGCAACATCGGCTGCCTGGTGAACGGTGCCGGCCTGGCCATGGCCACCATGGACACCATCAAGCTGTTCGGCGGCGAGCCGGCCAACTTCCTGGACGTGGGCGGCGGCGCCACCCCCGAGAAGGTCACCGAGGCCTTCAAGATCATGCTGAAGAACAAGAACGTGGAAGCCATCCTCGTGAACATCTTCGGCGGCATCATGAAGTGCGACACCATCGCTACCGGCGTGATCGCAGCCTGCAAGGCCGTGAACCTGCAAGTGCCGCTGGTCGTGCGCATGAAGGGCACCAACGAAGTCGAAGGCAAGAAGCTGCTGGCCGAATCGGGCCTGCCGATCATCAGCGCCGACACCATGGCGGAAGCGGCCCAGAAGGTCGTGGCAGCAGTCAAGAAGGCCTAAGGAACAAGTCATGTCGATCTACATCAACAAAGACACCAAAGTCATCACGCAGGGCATCACCGGCAAGACCGGCCAGTTCCACACCGAGAAGTGCCAGGAATACGCGAACGGCAAGAACGCCTTCGTGGCCGGCGTGAACCCGAAGAAGGCCGGCGAGTCGATCTTCAACATCCCGATCTTCGGCTCGGTCAAGGAAGCCGCCCAGCAGACGGGCGCCACCGTCTCGGTGATCTACGTGCCGCCGGCAGGCGCCGCGGCCGCCATCTGGGAAGCGGTGGAAGCCGACCTCGACATGGCGATCTGCATCACCGAAGGCATTCCGGTGCGCGACATGCTCGAAGTGCGCAACAAGATGAAGGCCAAGGAAGCCGCCGGCGGCAAGAAGACGCTGCTGCTGGGCCCCAACTGCCCCGGCCTGATCACGCCCGACGAGATCAAGATCGGCATCATGCCCGGCCACATCCACCGCAAGGGCCGCATCGGCGTGGTCTCGCGCTCCGGCACGCTGACATACGAAGCAGTGGCTCAGCTGACGGAAATCGGCCTGGGCCAATCGTCGGCAGTCGGCATCGGCGGCGACCCGATCAACGGCCTGAAGCACATCGACGTGATGAAGGCCTTCAACGACGATCCGGACACCGACGCCGTCATCATGATCGGCGAAATCGGCGGCCCCGATGAGGCCGACGCTGCCCGCTGGTGCAAGGACAACATGAAGAAGCCGGTCGTCGGCTTCATCGCCGGTGTCACCGCCCCTCCCGGCAAGCGCATGGGCCACGCCGGCGCGCTGATCTCCGGCGGCGCCGACACGGCCGAGGCCAAGCTGTCCATCATGGAAGAATGCGGCTTCACCGTGACGCGCAACTTCTCGGAACTGGCCAAGCTGCTCAAGGCCAAGCTGTAAAGAGACGGCTCCGCGACACCGGCCGCAGAGCCGGGTCATGAGAGGACCACGCAGAAACAAAAAAGCGCCCGCACTGGATTGCGGGCGCTTTTTTCAATAAAACACAGTGGGATCAGAGACATGGAATTTCTTCAAAGCACAGATTTCTGGATAGGTCTGCTCAAGATCATCTGGATCAACATCATCCTGTCGGGGGACAACGCGGTGGTGATCGCCATGGCGGCGCGCTCGCTGCCGCCCGCCCAACAGAAAAAGGCCGTGCTCTTCGGCTCGGGCGCGGCCGTGGTGCTGCGGATCGTGCTCACGGTGGTGGCGGCCAAGCTGCTCGCCCTGCCCTACCTGCAGATCATCGGCGGCATGCTGCTGCTGTGGATCGGCCTGCAGCTGCTGGGCGAGGAAGACGAGGGCGACGGCGAGTCCAAGGAATACGGCAGCATGATGGCCGCCGTGCGCACCATCCTGCTGGCCGACCTGGTGATGAGCCTGGACAACGTGATCGCCGTGGCGGCCGCGGCACAAGGCAGCATGGTGTTGCTGATTCTTGGCCTGGCGATCAGTATTCCCTTGGTGATTTTCGGCAGCACGCTCATGATCAAGCTCATGGAACGTTTCCCGATCATCGTGATGCTGGGCGCCGCGCTGATCGGCTGGGTCGGCGGCGAAACCATCGTGCAGGACGCCATCCTGCGCGACACGCTGGCGGCCAACCCCTGGCTGCACTACGCGGCCGCGGCTGCCGGTGCCGTGTTCGTGGTGGCCGTAGGCCGTCTCCTGCAGCGGCGTGCGCACGCCGCTGCACAACACTGAGCCCAAGAGAGATCGGCGCTGACAGACCATGGCGAGTGTCGGCGTCTCCCTTTTCTCCACTCGCCCTCCGCTGACCTGGGAATTCGCCTTCCTGACCGACGTCGGGCGGACGCGCTCCCACAACGAGGACGCGGTGCACGTCGACCCCGCCCTCGGCCTGGCCCTGCTGGCCGACGGCATGGGCGGCTACAAGGGCGGCGAGGTGGCCAGCGCCATGGCCGTGTCGCTGCTGCACGGCAGCTTCGGGCGCTGGTTCGCTCACGCCGGCATGCAGGCACCGGCCCGCGTGGTCCGGCGGGCGCTGCAGGCCGCCACCGACGAGGCCAACGGCGCGATCCTGCATGAAGGCACCACCAACCCCGAGCTGCAGGGCATGGGAACGACCCTGGTGCTGGCGGCGTTCCGGCCGCAGCGGGTGGTGGTCGGCCACATCGGCGACTCGCGCTGCTACCGCCTGCGCAACGGCAAGCTGGAACTGCTCACCCGCGACCATTCCCTGCGCCAGCAGCAGCTCGACGCCGGCGCCATCACCGCCGAGGAGGCGCTGAATTCGCCCACCCGCAACCTCGTCACGCGCGCCGTCGGCGTGGAGGCCCAAGTCTTGCTGGAAATGCACGAACACAGCGCAAGACCCGGCGATCTCTATATGCTTTGCTCCGACGGGCTCAGCGAGATGGTTTCGGATGAGCAGCTTTTCACGCTTCTAGGACACGATGTCGGGCTTCAGAAAAAAGCATCACTTTTGGTTGCGGCAGCCAATGACAATGGCGGACGGGACAACATCTCCGTTGTCCTGGCCAGCGCGAGCGTTGCGGAAACGCCGCGCTCGGGCAGCTAGCAGGTTCCGCAGGCAGCGGCCCTGCGGCCTGCCTGCCGTCGTCATTCATGCTTTGGATTCGGGGAGTCGGCAATGCCGAAGATGATCATTTCGGTCGATGGCGTTGTCATCGGGCAGGTTGCGCTCGCCAAGGAGCGCACGACGCTGGGACGCCGTGCCTACAACGACATCGTGATCGACAATCTGGCGGTCAGCGGCGAGCACGCCGTGCTGCACATGACTGGCGGCGAAGTCGAAATTGAAGATCTCAACAGCACCAACGGCACCTACGTCAACGCGCTCGCCGTCCAGCGGCAGGCGCTCAAGGACAACGATGTCATCGAGGTCGGAGGCTGCCGCATCCATTTCCGCGCGCGCAGCAACCTCGACACCGGTGCCGGCTCGATCCGCACCGCCTCGGGCGAATACCCGTCGGGCGCGATGCCGCTGTCTTCGGCTCCCACGGAATCCGGCGCGCTGGTCGAGCTCGGCATTCCGGTGCTGCGCGTGCTCTCCGGCGCCAACGAAGGGCAGGACGTGGGCTTGCAGAAGGTGGTCACCACCGTCGGCAAGCCCGGCGTTGCCGTGGCGGTGGTCACTCGCCGGCGCCAGGGCTACGTGGCGGCTGGTGTCGAAGGCAACGTCACGCTCAACGGCCTGCAGCTGGGGGCCGAGGCCGTCGCGCTGCAGGAGCGCGACGTGCTCGAGCTGGGCGATGCCACGCGCATGCAGTTCGTGCGCATCTGAGGCGCTTTCCCTCTTGGCTCGCCGCGGCCGCGCCTTCACGGACCGGGCGCCGTGAGAGAAGAACTGCGGCGGCACTGGCCGCGCATTGCGATCACGCTGCTGCCGGTGTTGCTGGCGCTGGCGCATGCCACCGGCGCCTGGCGGCTGACCGCTCTTGAACGTTTTGACCAGCTGATCTACGACGTCCGCCTGCGTGCCACCATGCCGGGCACGCCCGATGCGCGGGTGGTGATCGTCGACGTCGACGACGCCAGCCTCGCACGGCAGGGCCAGTGGCCCTGGGCCCGCGACAAGATCGCCCGCCTGACCACCGAGCTGATGACCCGCCAGCAGGCGGCCGTGCTCGGCTTCGACGTCATGTTCCTCGAGCCTGACCGCAGCTCGGGCCTCGACAGGCTGAGGGAAATCATGGGTGGCCCGCTGGGCAAGGTGCCCGGCCTGGCCGCCGAGGTCGAGCGGCTGGCGCCCTCGCTCGATCACGATGCCACGCTCGCTGCCGCGCTGAGCGGCCGGCGCGTGGCGCTGGGCTACTACTTCACGCGCACGGAAGCGCCGAGCGCCAAGGGGCAGCTGCCTGCGGCACCCCTGCTGCCGGCCGGTGCTTTCCCGCAGGACGGTACCTACGCCACGGGCTGGAACGGCTTCGGTGCCAGCCTGCCCGAACTGGCGAAGGCGGCGCCGGTTGCGGGCTTCCTGAACACGCTGGTCGGCATCAACGGCGATGGCGTCATCCGCAGCGTGCCGCTCATCGCCCGCTACGACGGCGACAAGGCGCAGCCGGGCTACTACGAGTCGCTGGGCCTTGCGGTCTACCGCCTCGCGAACGGATCGCCGCCCGTGCAGCCGGCCTTCGCGCCGGGCGGCGGCAATGCGCCCCAGCTCGAATCGCTGAGGGTGGGGCGGCTGCGCATTCCGGTCGACGGCACGGGCAGCATGCAGGTGCCGTTTCGCGGCCAGGGCGGCGCGGACGGCGGATCGTTCCGCTACGTGCCGGCCGCCGACGTGCTCGAAGGCAGACTCGCGCCAGGCGAGCTGAAGGACAGGATCGTGCTCGTGGGCGCCACCGCGCCGGGGCTGCAGGACCTGCGCGCCACGCCGGTCGAAGCCGCGTTCCCGGGCGTGGAAGTGCATGCAAACATCGTCTCCGCGCTGCTCGACCGGCGCCTGCTGAGCGTGCCCGACTACGCGCCGGGCTACGAGGTGCTGCTCGTCGCCGTGACCGGCCTCCTGCTGGCCTTCGGGATGTCTCTGCTGTCAGCGCCGCGCGCCCTGCTGCTCGCCGCCGGCGCGATCGCGGCGCTGATCGGGCTGAACGTGTGGCTCTACGTGGGCTCCAGCCTCGTGCTGCCGCTGGCGTCTGTGCTGGCGATGGCGGCCCTGGCCTTCGCGTTCAACATGAGCTGGGGCTACTTCGTCGAATCGCGCGCGCGGCGCGGCCTCGTGCGGCTCTTCGGCACCTACGTGCCGCCCCAGCTCGTCAACGAAATGATGGAGCACCCCGGCCGCTACAGCATGCGCGCAGAGAGCAAGCCCATGACCGTGATGTTCTGCGACATGCGCGACTTCACGCGCCTGTCGGAGCAGATGGCGCCGGCCGAACTGCAGGCCTTTCTCAACACCGTTTTCAGCCGGCTCACCAACGTCATCAGCGCCCACCGCGGCACCGTCGACAAGTACATGGGCGACTGCGTCATGGCCTTCTGGGGCGCGCCCATCGATACGCCCGACCACGCTACGCTCGCCGTGCGGGCCGCGCTCGACATGGCCGATGCCGTGCACGACATCAACCGCTTCCATCGCGCCAGCGGCCGGCCCGAGATCAGCGTAGGCATCGGCATCAACAGCGGCGTGATGAGCGTGGGCGACATGGGATCGACCGCGCGGCGCAGCTATACCGTGGTCGGCGATGCGGTCAACCTCGCGTCTCGCCTCGAGGGCCTGAGCGGACACTACGGCGTTGAAGTGGTCGCGAGCGGCGCGACGCGCGAGTTGGCGCCGGGCTTCGTCTGGCAGGAGCTCGACAGCGTGCGGGTCAAGGGAAAAGCACAGGCCGTTGCCGTTTTTACGCCCTTGTCCGCAAGCACGCCCGAAGCGCAGCAGCAGACGCGGCAGCTGCTCGAACGCTGGGGCGAAGTGCTGGCTGCATATCGTCGCCAGGACTGGGCCATGGGCCGAAACTTGCTGGCTCCCCTGCTCGCCGCGGATGCGAAAAAAGTCCTTTACCAGCTCTACGCCCAGCGTTTAGCCTCGATGGCGTTGCGACCGCAAGACCCGAACTGGGACGGCGCGACCCGGTTCGAGACCAAATGACGACAGACACATAAAAGGGGTCTTTCACAATGCAGGTTCGTGTGCTGGGTTGCTCGGGCGCCATCGCCAAAGACTGCCGCACCACCTCGTTCCTGGTCGACACGGACCTGCTCGTCGATGCGGGCACCGGTGTCGGAGATCTCACGCTCGATGAAATGGCCTGCATCGACGACGTCGTGCTCACGCACAGCCACCTCGACCACATCGCAGCGCTCCCTCTGATGCTCGACGCCATCGGCAGCCGCCGCACGCAGCCGCTGCGCGTGCACGCGCTGAGCGCCACCATCGACGCGCTGCGCACGCACGTGTTCAACAACGTCATCTGGCCGGACTTCGAGAGCATTCCCAGCCAGGAGGCGCCCTTCGTGAGCTTTCACGACATCGCGGTGGGCCAGCAACTGCCACTGGGCAGCCGTGAGCCCAAGATGGTCGAAGTGCTGCCCGCGTTCCACACCGTGCCGGCCTGCGGCTTCGCCGTGCGACGAGCCGAGGGCGGCGCCCACTGGGTGTTCAGCGGAGACACCGAGCGCAACGCGCCCTTCTGGGAGCGCGTGAACGAGCTCGAGGTGGCAATGCTCGTGATCGAAACGGCATTCAGCAGCCGCGAGCAGGCGCTGGCCGAGCGCAGCCTGCACCTGTCGCCCGCCGTTCTGGCCGGTGAACTCGCCCGCATCGCGCCGGGCAAGCAGTACCCGATCTACATCACCCACACCAAGCCCGCCGAGACCGACGAGATCATGAGCCAGATCGAAGCCTTGGTGACCGAGCACGCGGCAGGCATGGGGCAGCGGGACATTCGCTGGCTGAAGGTGGATGGTGTCCTGACTTTCTGACCGCCGGTCAGTGGGTACATTGGCATGACAAATTTGTCACGAAGTGTCGCATCTTGAGGCAAGTTGTGTCACGTGGTGTAACACCGAAGTGACTCCAAGTGACGTGTTCGGTCGGTGGGAGGGCTTGGAGACGGGTGGCACGGATGCTGCGGAAGGTACCTCGCTCCGGGCAGGTTCCCGGGCGTAACAACCAACCTACCTGGAGTTCCTAAATGAACGTTCGTACCGTTGCCCGCCGCGCTCAGGCCGGCTTTACCCTTATCGAACTGATGATCGTTGTGGCGATCATTGGTATCTTGGCTGCTATTGCGATTCCGCAATATCAGACCTATGTTGCTAAATCCCAGGTTTCGCGTGTGATGGGCGAAACGGCTGCACAAAAGACTCCCGTTGAAGACTGCCTGAACAACGGCCAAATGACTGCTGGTGGTGCGACCGATGCAACGCACTGCGGCGGCACGGCCAGCGCTTCGAATCTGCTGAAGGACGCTGACGGCAATACGCTCAACGGCGCTGCTCCGGCCGCTGGCAAGGGTGGTGTTCCCGCTCTGACGATCACCGCTGGCGCCAACGGCGCAGGCCCGACCGCCGCGCTGGTCGCCACGTTTGGTAGCTCTGCTTCTGCAGCTCTGACGACTCAGACGCTCACTTGGAACCGCGACGCTAACGGCAGCTGGACCTGCGCCACGACGGTGGCGAAGAAATACACGCCTGCTGGTTGTGTTTCGAGCGGCTCCTAATTCACGCCTACAAGACTAAAAAAGCCGCCTTTGGGCGGCTTTTTTTATCTTTCAACACAATCATGTCCTGCTCAAAGTCCACGGCTAGAGGCTTTACGCTTATTGAACTGATGATTGTTGTTTCGATCATTGGGATGCTCGCAGCAATTGCCGTTTCTCAGTATCAGAGCTATGTTTTAAGGTCACAAGTTCAGCGTGTTGTAGCCGAATCTGCAGCAATCAAATCTGCACTCGAAACTTGTCTCGCAAGCGGAAAGACCAACGTGGGGAATCCGGGAATCACTGGCAATTGCGATCCTCAAGCAACAGCCTCCAATCTACAGGCAACGGGCGGCAACGCAGCCCCCTCTATTGCAGAGACTTGGTCGACAGTTGGCTCAGGTGTTCCACAGGTGTCCTTGTCCACTACCGCTCCGTCGTCGATTGTGGCGACCTTTGGAAATCTAGCCGGAGCACCGCTGCAAGGAGCGACTGCAGGATCGATTACGTGGAAGCGTGATCTTGATGGCTCCTGGACTTGCAAGTCAGCGAGCATCGATCCCAAATATGTCAGCCCTGCTTGCCCTCTTTGAAGGCACGGTATCCAGCAACTCCATCCTGAGCCACCAGCACTTAGTGGGCGGACCCACGGCTGGATTGGCGCTCAAGGCGCTCCCTGACTTCTGGCGCTAGAGCAGCGGAACGGTTCGTCAAAAGTTGCCGCCACTCCTTCTGCATCGATTGTTCGACTTCGGAAGTCACATTTTTGGTCTCTCGAGGATCAGATAGCAAATCGAACGTGAATTGCTTGTTCGTCTGAACATCAATCCAATGCTTGTAGAGTTTCCCCGATGTGTGTCCATCGACTAACCCTATTAGTTGAGCTTGTTGAAAGTACACAATACGGGATTGAATTGACGTTTGCAGAGGCACGCCGTCCCAAGATTGAGGAATCGGCATATCAAAAAACCTCAGCAGCGTGGGCGCGATATCGATTTGCGATATCACTGGATTGGGCCTGAGTCCGTCTGCGTTAGCAGTGCCGTATGAGAGAAGCACAAACGGCACACGAAGCGACTCCTCCCATACGCTATGCGTGTGACTGTAGAGGCCTCGCTCGCCAAGCGATTCACCATGATCGCCAGTAATAAGGACAAGGGCATCTTGTAGGTACCCTCGCGCTTCCAGCATACTGAGGATGTCGCGAATCACGCGATCAACCTGCAGGATGCCTCTGTCGTAGAAGTTCGTTGCGCGCTGCGGCATCTGGGCGTCTCCAGAGCCCCAGCGAACTGCAGTGTAATTTTCGCCGGGCCCAAACTCCGGCGTGTCGTCAAAACGTTTGCCGAGTGCATGCGACGACATCAGATGAAACTGAAACATCGTCGGCTTTCCGTCCCACGGGCCGAAGTCTTGGAGTCGATCAGTAACCAATCGATCGTCGTTAAGGTATAGCTTTGACTGAGAGGCGCCGTCAAAATAGCTATCGACCTTGCCGTAGATGCCACTCAAACCGTCGAAATTGGTGTGGTCGCCGGAAAAAATCAAATGAACTTGATAGCCGTGCTGCTTCAGAACTTCGTGGAGCGTAATCGGGCGGGCCGCTTGCCGATCGACATAGTGTGAGCTTGCGAGCGCGCGCAGGCCGCATGAGGATTCATTGCACACCGTGATGGCAGATGTCGCGAGTCGCATGCGCCCGGCTTGATTCAGCGTCTCCAGGTTGGGACTCGTTTTCCGGTGATAGCCAAACAAGGACAAATGATCCGCCCGTAGCGCATCCGCGACGATCACGATGACATTGCTATGTCGAGCCCTTTCATTAGGGCGATATGCCGAGCGCACTGTATCTTCGTCTCGATCAATTTGTGCAGCGTGGAAGACGTCGATTGCATGACTCTGCATGGCTCGCTGACTCTGCAAAGGGAAAAGGCTCAAGCTGAGCGGCTCCCCTACTCCTCCCCAATCGCGATCAGGGAGGGCCATTGCAGAGACTGTGGAGATGGCGAGAAGGCCGATTGCCATCACGCCAATTACGCTGCGCGAGATGTTTCGATAAAAGGAGGTAACCCAGTCACCTTTTCTGAGAAAGACGTATGCGGTGTACCAGGCCAAAGCGAAGAGAGAAGCGCAAAGGGCGGTTACCAGTAGCGGGGAGTAGCCCAAAGCTCGTAGCAGGTCGGGTGCTTGCAAAGCATAGCTGCCTGCCATGTCGAAGGTCGTCACGCGCTTCCAGTGCTTCAACCCAACGAACACCAGACCGTAGAACAAGACCATTGCCAAGCCTGTGCAGGCTATGAGCAGTGAAGAGATTGTCAAACGCGCAGCTTGTGGGAGAGGCAACAAGCCTATGGCGAGCCGTAGGCCAGCCAAGGCTGATACCAAGCTCGCTACAACCCAAAGATGGGGGGTTATGGCCGACTCCGGTGCACCAAAAATCCAGATGTAGCCGGCCAGAAACGCACTCGGCAGCAAAGCAGAAGCGCCGAGCGCAACGCCCAGTCGGCGAAAGGCAACCGACCAACTCCGTTGCTGCTTAATCATTCTTGATGTGAATCAAGCGAGAGAGTGCAAGTAGATTTGTCGGTGTAACGGACAACACGCTCCAATCGTGGCTGAGCACATGTCGTTCAAGGCTGAACTCGGAGCGAAACCCCAGCCAACTCGAAAGTGGCCGCGCGATTGATTCCAAAAGCCGCCAAGGAGCTTGGCCGCTGAAGTGATTCACGATCAGTATGTGCCCGCCGGGTCGACAAACGCGCCGTACTTCCCTTACGAGACGATCAGGATTCGGCGTTACCGAAAGGACATAGGGCAGAGTCACGCAATCAAACGCTCCATCCGCGAAGTCCATAGACTCCGCATCCATCGCATGCAGATCGATGCGCTCGGCATCCTCCGGGGACACTCTCTGCCGAGCCGAAGCGAGCATTTCCTGAGAGACATCGATACCGGTGATCCGGGATGCGGCGGGGTATTGGGAGAGCGTAAGTCCCGTACCAACACCCACTTCCAAAATGTGCTTAGGAGCGAGCGTCTGCACAAGGCGGGTCATCGCAACGCGGCCGGGCCCTAGCGACGCGCCGAAAAGAAGGTCATACACCGGCGCGTAGCGTCGATAGCTGCGTTCGACCTGGGCGCGCGAGAGTAACGTCGAATCGCTTGATTCAGAGATCCGCGACCTTTCCAGGCTGGCCTTTTTGCTGATCGGGGTGACGTCCTGTTGAGAATTTCCCATCTGTGCCTTGCAAACATTTAAGGAGTGGCCCCTTGTCACCTGCGTTTCGTGAGCAATAGAGGCCTTGTTCCATTTATTGTGACTTCAATCAATCGTCGGCACCTCTCGCCAATTCAACAGCCGCAGCCCCGTCCCCTTCCCGAAGTCGATCGGCGGCTGGTTCACTTCACCTCTCACATTGCCCGCGATGCCCTGCATGCGGCCGTTGTTGTTGATGATCTGCATGTCCGTGATCGCACTGGTGTAGCCGACATAGGCGGCTCCTGTCGTCAGCGCCGTCGTGCCAGACCCATAGTTCACCGCGTAGATCCGGCTCTGGCCTGAGGGGCTGCATGCGTCGCCGGTCGTCATCAGGCTGGAGAACACCACGACGCCGTTGAACGACGTGGCGCCGAGCGTCACGCGCCAGGTGGTTCCTGACGTCGCGTCCTTGCCCAGGTCGAGGTACCAGCCCAGCTTCGTTCCCAGGCTGAACACCGTGGTGCCTGTGAGGTTGTCTTCAGTCAGGGCGGCCAGGTCGTTGCGCGTGATCGCAGCGGTTCTACCGCTATCGAAGCCCGTCGCTGTGCCATCGATGATGGCGTAGAACGACTGGCCCGCCTTCGAATTGATGTCCACGGTGTCGAGCAATTGGCCGGTGCCGAAGAGCACGTAGCGCTTCTTGCTCTTCGGGTCGATCTCCACCAGCGGCTGCGTTGTGATCGGTTGTGCGCCGCTGGTGTCCGCCAGGGTGGCCAGCTTCAAGGGGGCAGGGTAGGCGGCAGTGCTGCCTTTCGCTGCGGTCACGTCGAAACGCCAGAGTTGCCCGTTCAGGTCGCCCGCATAAAGTGCGTCGGCGGTGCCGTCCGTGAAGTCGGTGATGTAGGCCGTCAGCTGTGCCAGGCCTGCCGCCGAGGTGCCGGTCTGCACTTTCTCCAGCAGTGCGCCGGTCTTCGGGTTCACGAAGTACACATAGCCGAATCCGTCGCTGTTGTTGTAGCCCGAAGTGAAGACCACGACCCATCCGTACTTCTTGGTCTTCAACACCACTGGAGTGCCGAAGCTGTAGCCCAGCGTGTTGCCCACGCCGGTAGTTGCGCTGGAGAACTCCCAGAGAACCTTGGTCTTGATGGTGTCCTCGCTCGTCATGCTCGCCGGATCGGTGATGTCGATGGCATAGAAGCCTTTGCCACCCTTGCCGAGCCCGCCGATCAGCACGGTGCGCCAATCCGAGTTGTTGCCCGTTGCCGTCGTGGTGAAGACGCCGCCAGCGGTATTGAAGTCGATATCGAACGCCTTGGGCGATGCGTCGACGTAGTAGTGGTGCTGGTAGTCCGGGTTGCCGAGCTGTTGCAGTCCGTCGACCGTGGGCGTGGCCGGACTGCTGGGACCCGAGAACAGCATGCTCGGCACGTATGCGAACAACTCGTTGCCAGCGCCTGTTCCGGTCAGGGCGCCGTTGAACGCATGCAGCATGCCGTCGTTGGCGCCTGCATAGACGATGGTCGGGCGCGAGGCGTAGTCCGTCTTGAACTTCGCATAGCCCGGGTTGACCGTGTTCGAGAACTGGCTCGAAGGCGGACCGACTGGTGTGACCTTCGCGTTCACGATGTCGCCGAGCAGCAAGGCGCGACGGCGATAGGGCTTGGTGTCGTCAGTGGTCGTCTTTTCCTTGCTGCGGTCGCCGCGCAGGTAGTTGAGGAAGTCGCCGCTGTCGTCGCCCGTCGCCCAGGGCGTGTCGAGGGCGGTTGATTGCGCCGCAGTCAGATTGGCTTTGCGGAAAGGCACGCCTGCTGTGCCGTTCCAGGTAAGCACTCGGCGCGCGGTATCCCACCCGGTACCAGACAACTGGCTTTCCAGCGTGCTCGACGTGTTCCACTTTTCGGTGAGTGTCGGCACATTATTTGGAAACGTGAGCTGGCTGCCGGACAGCACGCCGGTCCACCCGTTCGAGTCGTACTGCGAAGAGTAGGAAGCTGCACCTGCGGCCGACACTTGCGGGCTTGACAGCGAGAACGACGTGGTGAACGACTTGATCGCGTTAGCGATGCTCGCGAAGGCCTTGGTCAAGCCGTCCACCATCGAGTCGGGCCGACCGGCCGTGAAGTAGTTGTCCGGCCTCGGCTGGGTGGTGCCGCCGTTGCGGGTATCGGTAAGCATGTCGCCGCTTGTCGCCCACCAGGTTTGCGGAATGGCATCGTTGAACGTATATGGATCGAACGTGCTCTGCATGTTGGTGGGTATCTTGAGCCCGCCGAACTTTGCGGCCAGGTAGAACTGGTTGTTCGCCTGGAAGGCTTGTTCGAGCACGTCGACCCAATAGGTCTGGACCGTCTGCTTGCCGATCGTGTTCGGCTTGGTCGCATCGTCCGGCCTGATGTCCTTGGTGTTCGCATCGTAGGCAAGGCCTGCCATGAGTGCCGAGTTGTTGCTGCAGCAATTGTTCGAGACGTTGGTGCGGGTACCAAGATCGCCCGTCATCCCCTGCAACTGGCCGACCTTGGTCGTCGCTGTCACTGCGTTGACCGTCTTGTCGGACGTGACCAATGCAGGCATCGTCGGCTCATTGGCGGTGTTCGTATTACCAGGAACGTTCTTGTCAGCGTGGGTATAGATGTCGCCGATACCCAAAACGAAGTTGCGCTGGCACGAGTATTGGATGGGGTCATCCCAATTGGTGATGACCGGGAAGCCGTCAAGCCGTTTCGCTGTGGTGTTGGTGTCGGTGGTGTTCAGGTTGCTCCACTCCGGCACGTTGCCCAGGTTGCGGTAGTAGCGCAGCGCGGCGTAGTAGAGCTCGCTCACCGGGTCGTTCGACTTGTAGGTGCCCGGAATGATCTGGCCGAACTTGTTGAGGTAGTTGATCACTCCGCTGTCCGCAATGGTCACGCCATTGGCCGAGGTCGCGCTCGCGTCGGTTGCATCAGGATTGCGAATGAAAACGCCAGTGGTCTCGTTCCATTCCTTGTTGGCGTTCGCAGTATCGGGAAGCCCCGGCACCGGCTGCATCGGGCCCACGAATTTCTGGCGGGCGCGCATCACGCCGCCATCGCGGCCGTTGCCATCCTCGTTCAGATAGCCGAAGGCGCTGAAGCGCATGCGCCGCGCGTACTGCTGGATCAGGCCCTCGGGCTTCCAGTTGTTCCCGTACTGCACGCAGTTGCTCTCCACGCCGCCGGGTGCGTTGGGGTTGCAAACCCTGTTGCGCATCGTGTAGTCGTTGGTAACCGCGCCGCCGATGTCGCTGGTGAAAGTGCTGAAGTCCTTGTCCTTGGGCTTCTTCCACAGAAACTGCATCACCGCGCCACCGCCGTTCTCGTAGTACTCGATCTTCACGTCGAAGCTCTGTCCGGCAACGAGGGCAACCGTGACGTCGTAGTTGGTAGGGCCCTGATCGATCCACTTGTCGATGACCAGCAGCCCTGAAATCCACAGGCGTACGCCGTCGTCCGCCCGTACCCGGAACGTATAGGTGCCTGTCGAAGGGGCGACGAACGTACCGGTGAAGCGGGCCGCGAAGTTGTCTGCGCCGACGCCTGACACGGGTGCCCCGCTACCCCAGTCATGGTCGACCGTGTCTTGTGCCACCGTGGTGGTCGCCGTGCCGGTCAGCGTCTTGTTGGCATTGTTGAAGTACTCGCCTTTCAGCGATGCGCCGGATGCCGTGATGCGCATCGCATACTTGCGGCCATTGACTGAGATGCCGAGGCTGGTCGCGGTGCTGAACGGCGTGGCGCCTGCGATCTCGCTCGCCGGGAGGTTGCGATCGTCGAACAGGCCCTGGCCGGAGTGGTAGCCCTTTTCCAGGATGGTGTCGGTGGTCGTGTCCACCACGCGCCTGCCGCCGGTCATGGCCCAGCGGAACGGGTCGATGGTTGCGGTGGCCGCCCAGTTCAGGAAGTTGCCGCTCCACTTCGTGCCGTCGCACTTGTGGCTGCTCCCCACGGCCGTCGGGTCGAAGAAGCTCTTGTCGCCCGTGTTGGTTTCGTTGGACGTGGTGTCCACCACGTACGAATAGCACTTGTTGGGATCGAAGTAACCCAGGAAGGTGCTGGCGCTGGAGTAGGCCGCGGTGTGCGCGGTGCGCGAGGCCGTCGGCCATTCCACGGACAGCGTGAGCGCCAGGTTGCCGGGCACGTTCGAGGTGGCGAAGACCGGCTGGTCGGCGAGGCTGGCTGCATCGGCCGGCGTGTGAATGCCCAGGAGTGCGCCGGCCAGCGTGACCGCGCCGGCCACGCGCGTGGCGAATATCGAGATGTTGTTCATGGTTCTTTCGCGATGCGTTATTCGGGCTTCGTGAAGGAGGACTGCAGGAAGACCTGTGTGTCGCGGGGGCCGTCGACGCGCACGGTCAATCGATAGACCAGCGCCTTGGGCGGAGGCGGGCGCCCCGACTCCTGGACACTGCCGCCGCGCACGTCGGTGGTGGCTGGCGCGTAGACGCAGGTGCTCTTGCTCGCGGCGCCAGAGGCGTTGCACAGGCGGTCGATGAGGTAGCGGATCTTCACTGCGTCCGACGTCCGCTCGATGGTGTCGGCCGCTTTCGCGTTGTAGAGATCGTCCTTCAGAAGCGCGAGCGGTATTCCGCGGTCGTTGGAGTCGAGTCTCACCGCGCTGTAGTTCGACGCCTTCGCGTCGTTGTAGTCGGCGCCAACGGCAGACAAGGCTCCAGTGTTGAACAATGCCAGCGCCTTGACCCCAGCCTGCTCCCCCTGGTTGACTAGGTCGCGCTTGAAAGCCAGGTTGCCGGCACTGGAGAGGGTCGTGTTCATCGAGCGCATCACGGCAACGCCACCCGCGAGCAGGATGACGAGAACGATCAGGCAGATCAGCAGCACCACGCCGCGCTCGCGGCGCTGGCTGCGCAAGGTAGTAGTCATGATTTGGGCAGCAGCAGAATGTTGCGCAGGGGAATGGTGAATTCGACGACGCGGTAGCGGTAGCGGCGGTCGTCGCCAGTCAGCGTGACGGCGTCGCGCTGCAGGCCCGTATCGCCGAACATCGCGGGGATGGTCTGCGAGACAACATCGCGTTCGAGCGTGGCGCTGCGCAGGATGAGGCCCACGCGCACGGCCACCACCTGCCTGCTGAGGTTGCCGTCCTTCATCATGGTCTTGACGTCGAACCCCGTTGCGTCGGGTGCCTTCCACGTGTCGATGATGCCGTCCTTGTTGGTGTCCAGACCGTAGAGCGCGTGCAGCTCCATGACGCCGTCGGCCAGGGTCTGGATGGTGTCGGTGCCGTCGCTGCGCAGCAGGTCATAGCTGACCAGCGTGTTGTTCGGGCCGATGCCGAAAAGCTGAAACTGCACGTTGTTGGCCGTGTTGCTGCCCAGCGGCGTGAAGTACGCCGTGCCGCTGGCGGCAAGCGACGTCAGAGTCGTGCCGACGCCTGCCGTGTAGTACTTGCCGTTGAGCGTGACGAGTTCGTTGTTCGCGCTGTCCGCGAAGGCCGAGTCGACCTGTTCGAGCAGGCAGTCCGTGGTGCCGACCTGGCTGACCAGCGCAATGTCGTTCGCCTTCAGCTGAACCGTGTTGTCCAGGCGAATGATCTTGGGGTCGGTACCCGCGGAGATGATCGGACGGGGCACGTCACCGGCCGCCGCATTGCCGCCCATCATCATCAGCACGTCGGACTTGCCGTCCGAAGATTGGCCCTTGCCTATCAGCAGCGGCGCGATGCGCAGGTCCGCGACCCCAGCTGCGTCGGTGAGGAACTTCTCGAATGGCGCCGGAAAGACAGTGGTGCGCGGCAGGATCGCCGTGTTGTTCTGCTTTGCCTGCAGCTTGCATCCGAAGACACCCAGATCCCAGGACTGGGTGAAGCCGGAGCCGGCACTGCGGCCGGCGCGATCGAGCAGATAGGCGGCGTACGACCCCGACTGATTGATGTCGTTGACCGACGTCGTCGTGCGCTTGGTCGATTCGCCGAAGATCACGGCGCTCGTGATCGCCAGAGTCACCACCAGCGCGATGACCATGGCGACGAGCAACTCGATAAGGGTGAGGCCGCGTTGCCGCACGGCGGGCCGGAGTGCTTGGGCGTTCATTGGGGCAGCTCCACGTGGGTTGTGAGTTTGCTGCTCGTGCTCTGCGAGGGGGCTTGCCAGGTGATGGTGATGTCGGCGGCTTTGCCAGTGCCAACTGGCGTTACGGTTCCTTCTCCTTTCGGGAGCCCACCATTCGCAGGGGTGCCGACGCGCGTTTTCCAGGCGTCCAAGGCGGCAGTGGGTACGGTGGTCGATTGATTGAGCCACATCAGGGCAACAACTTCGTTCGCGAGCAACGCTGCACGATTGCGGTCTTCGGCATCCACGGAAAAGCTGACGGCCCGCGCCTGCAGGCCGATCAGGCCTAGCAGACCCAGCGAAAAGAGCAGCACCGACACAAGAACCTCGAGCAGTGCGACACCGGCCTGGCCGCGGTGCGGATGAGTTGTTTCGCGAAGCTTTTTCATGGCGAAGCACAGCCGTCGGGCTGGGTGGCTGAAAGAGTCCTGGCTGGATCGCACATGCGGACTTGTCCGCCCACTGCGACAGTGACGCGAAGTGGACGGTCGCCTGTCTTGGTGTCGCTCATCGCGATGTCGTACTGGGCGGCCTCGGCCTTGCACTTTGCGCCGGTGGGTCCTGGCGTATCGTTCAGCACGAGGCGGCCGATCGAGCTGAAGCAGAGCGCCGTTGCGGTGTTCGATGACGTCTTGGGGCCCGTGATCGCCACGCTCGAGCCGACATCGAGCAGGATTCCCGCTTCGACAAACGTTGCGGTCGCATCCGAGTCTGTCGGCACCACTGTGCTGATGGCCCAGTTGCTGCCGTTGGCTTTGGTTGTGTAGGTTTTTGTGGTGGGGCTGTTGTCGGTCAAGGAGAAAACCACTTGCCGATTGCGCCGGGTGGCTTCAGTCTGCGCCTGCCGCAGAGCGTTCTGCAGCGAATCGCTGACCGTCCGGATCTTGTTGTTGCGCACCCAGCCGAGCATGGATGGCGTGGCAAGCGCGGCGAGCAGGGCCATGATCGCCACCACCACGATCATCTCGACCAGCGTGAAGCCCTCGGGTCGGGCCGAGCGACGGCGATCGGTCATGACGAGGGGCATGCTTGCCCCTTTTTGACGATCCAGGCGGAGTTACACGAGGATGTCCAGCCCGACCAGCCGGTCGGCATCTTGGTCGTGCCTTGCGTGTTCGCTTGATCGATCGTAAAGATAACGTCCTTGGCAGGACCGCTTCCCGTTGCGGTGAGAAGGAAGCTGGTGTCACCCGTGTCGGTATCGCCGGCGCAACTCACCACGAAGTTGCCGAAGGTGCGGGTCTTCGCGTCCGTGTTCTGGCAAGGCGGGACAATCGATCCGACTTTTTTGTACGTTCGGTTGTCCTGAAAGTACCTCTCCATGTTCGCCCGCATGGTCGCCAGCCCATTCGTGGCATCCACCACGTATCCGCGCCGCACATAGTCCTGATAGCTCGGGATGGCGATGGCCGCCAGCACGCCAATGATCACCACCGTGATCATGATTTCGATCAGCGTGAAGCCGTGCGCCCGGGAACTGCCGATCCGGCCGCGAGCAGGTTGCTGTTTCATCAGAAGACGCCTTTCAGCCCCGCTCGGCAGAACCGGAAACGGGTTGGAAACAATTGAACATATTTGTTAGATCGTGTCTTCAAATGTTTACTTTTACAAAGCCTCTCATCTGCCGCCGATGACCACTCGTCGGCAATGCCGCCCCGCAGAATGGGCAAGATGACCACCAGTACGGTGCCCGCCCTCCCCGTTCAGCCTGTTTACAAGATGCTTGGCTTGACCCGCACAGCTCTGGTTGCGTTAACTTTTGTTTGTCCTTGGGTCGGCGGGCCATCAGCCAGTGCTTGGCAATTGCTTGTTTCCTGGGCATGCATGGCGGGGCTGTTGTTGACGGGGCCTGTCGGCTCGCCTGCCTTGCGGATCTGGGTGTTGTTGGGCCTGGGTGGTCTGCTCGTGGCGCTTTCCGGATCGGGAGGGCCGACGGCATGGGGTGGTGCCTGCCTCGCGATTGCCGGCATCGCTGCGGCCGCGAACGTGGGCAGTGCGTCGGCGCGCGACAGGGGAGGCGTTACGCTGACGTTGGCCAGGGGCGTGCTGGCCGCGGGGCTCGTCAGCGCCGTCTTGGGGTTGCTCCAGTACTACGGACTTGCCGACCCCCTCGTCCCCTGGACCACTTCCCCGGCGCTGGGACAGGCCTACGGCAACCTTCGACAGCGCAACCAGTTCGCGACCCTGATCAGCATGGCTTGGTGCGCAGCCCTGTGGCTATATGCCACCAGCGATGCAATTCACGTCCGGCGGCGTTTGATGGCGGCGGCCGGGCTCCTGCTGGTCGCGGCGGCAGCGTCGACCTCGCGCACCGGTCTGCTGCAATTGTTGTCGATCATCGCCGTGGCGACTTTCATCGCCATGCGGGAAAGGCGAGGCGCGCCGCAACGCAGCGCTACCACCTATCGCCTGCCGGATCCGAAGTGGCTGCTCGCCACCATCCCCCTCTACTTCACCATCGCCTGGCTCCTCCCCCAGTTGGCCACCGGCGGCGACGGCCCTGTAGAAAGCATGCTCCAACGCCTGCAAACCGGCGCCCCCCAGGACCACAGCCGCCTGATCCTGTGGCGCAACGTGCTCGCGCTGATCGCCCAGCACCCCTGGACCGGCTGGGGATGGGGCGAGCTCAGCTTCGCCCACTACAGCACCCATTACGACGGCCCCCGGTTCGTCGAGATTCTCGACAACGCGCACAACCTCCCGCTGCACCTGGCGGTGGAGCTGGGCATTCCCGCCGCCGTGCTGATCTGCGGCGGCTTTCTCTGGATGGTGCTGGCCGCGCGGCCCTGGCGGGAGCGGGACCCTGCGCGCCTGATGGCCTGGGGCATGCTGGGTGCGATCGTGCTGCACAGCCTGCTCGAATATCCGCTCTGGTATGGACCGTTCCAGCTGGTGTTCGGACTGTGCCTCGGCATTCTTTGGCCGGGCGCGGGCGGCGTTGCGGTCCGGCCTGCGCTGTCATCCCTGGCGGCGGGCGTCATGCTGGCGGGCGTGGGGCTCGCCAGCTGGGACTACGTCCGCGTCAGCCAGATCTACCTGCCACCCGACGAACGGCTTTCCGCGTACAGGCAGGACACGCTCGCCAAGGTGCGGGGCACGTGGTTCTTCGGGCGCCAGGCCGAGTTCGCGGAACTGACGCTGACCACCGTGACGCCCGCGAATGCCGCCGAGATGCACTCGCTCGCGCAGCGGGTGATTCATTTCTCGCCGGAGCCGCGTGTCATCGTCAAGCTGATCGAAAGCGCCGAACTGCTGGGGCGCGAGAGTGAAGCCAGGGCGCAGGCAGAGCGTTTCAGCGACGCTTTTCCACAGGAGTTCGCCCACTGGCTGAAGGAAGCCGATCGCGGGCCGGAGCAGTTGGCGCCGCCGCCATAGAGCAAGACCGGCGAGCCGGCCCGATCGAGGTGCCGCGCACGCTCGCGGCCGTCAATCGATCACTCGCTCGCCGACGTCGTGCACGTCGTATCCGTCGCGGGTTGGCACACCCTTGCCCGCCCCGTCTTTGCGATCACCACGATGCGGGTCTGCCGGGTCTTCGCCGCGTCCGGGATGTCGTTGCGTTCGATCTTCAGCGTGGCGGACTGGAAGGTCGAATCGCTGGTCTGCGTGTAGCCCGAAGGGTTGAACATGATGTACGCAGGGCTGCTCTTCGCCGTACCCTGGCCTGTCGCCGAGAAGTAGGCGGGCAGCGCATCCTGCCGCGTGATGAGGATGTCCGAATCATCGAGCTTCCGGTTGTTGTCGGTGTCGACGAAGACGGTCCAGCCGGTCGCCCAGTCGTTGTCCGCGCGCGGCACGACGACCGCCTGCCTGCCTCGCTTCATCGCCTCTCCCCTGGCCGCATTCAAGGCCGCGATGAACGAGTTCGCCGCCGAGGTGAGCTGGGAGTTGCGGTGAAAGGCGACGAAGCTCGGCACGCCGACCATCATCAGGATTGCGGCGACGGCTATCGTCACCATCAATTCGATCAGGGTGAAGCCCTTTTTCCGAGGAGGCAGCTTACGGGCGTTCATGGCCAGCAGACCCGGAAGTTCGTGCTCGCGGCCGTACCCGTGCAGCCCTTGGTGCCTGTGCTGCTGAGGGTCAGCGAACCGGCTGCGGCGTCCGTGCCGGTGGGCGTGGCGGTGAGCAGCACGCAATCGGTGATCGGCTGGCTGCCGCATTTGTCAGCGGAAAGCCAGTAGGCCGGGGCGGAGGAGTTGTCGCCCGAATGGACCTTGAACGTGCTCGAGGCGCCGGCCGGTGTCGTGGCGCCGCTCGCGACATTGGTGCTGAACGCCAGGTAGGCATTCCGCTGCGTCATGTACCTCTCCTGCTGCTGCATCAGCTCCAGCAGCGCAGTCCGCGCCTGTGCCCGCCTGCCCTTCAGGACCGCCTCCGTGTACGACGGATAGGCGATGGCGGCCAGGATCCCGATCACGGCCACGACGACCATCAGTTCGATCAGCGTGAATCCGCGCACCGCGGCGCGCTTCGTTGTGTGGTTCATGCTCACGATCCGCGCTTCAGATCCAGGTAGTTGTTGATCTGCCGCCAGCTCAGCCGCCCTCCGATGAGGGTGACTTCCACCCGTCCGTTTTCGCCGGTTCCCCCGCCGACGTTGTCGATGCCGCCGGAGCCTTGCGAAATCGCCTGGCTCGTGATCCGTCTCGTGCGCTGGCCCGTGCCGTTGCTGATGGCGACGACCGTGCCGGCCACCTCGATCACCAGCGGCTCTCCCGTGATGCCGACCGTCGATGCGCTCCGCGTTCCGATTCCCGTGTCCACGTTGACGATGTAGGCGTTGCCACCGCCTCCACTCGCGCCGCAGGAACTCGAGTCGCCCGCGGCCGCCGGGATCAGGCTGGCGAATACGAGCGTGTCGCCGCGCAGCGTCGCCGCGCTCACCTGCCGTTCGGAACTCGCGTAGTCCATGTACCAGCCCGAGCTCACGCTCGATGCTGTCGTCAGGTCGCTCGTGGCGCGGCCCCAGGTGAAGCCGGGCACCGTGATCGCGCCCTTGGAGTCGATGGTGGCCGCTCTCAGCCGGGCGCGCCCGCTGATGGCGCCGGAGCTGTTCGGCGTCGCATCGGGAGTGGCCGTGCCGTCGTCGTAGATCACGTAGAAGGAGTTCTGCGCCGTCGACGAGCGGTCGTCCATCTCGAGGTACTTGCCGGTGCCGAAGGCCACCAGAATGGCCCTGGGGTCATTCGTCGCGGTCACCAGCGTGGGCGCCATGCTGATGGGCTGCACCTTGCCTTCGCTGTCCTTGGCGACGAAGAGCGGGTAAGGGGCGTTGTCGCTGGCCTTCTTGAAGGCCGACAGGTTCGCCATGTTCCACCCGGAGGTGCCGTGGCTGCGGAAGTCGAGCTTCCACATGTTGCCGTGGAGGTCGCCCGCGAAGATGTGGGCCACTTCGCGATTGCCGCCAGTGGCGATGGCTGCCTTGAAGTTGAGCACGCCGGTGGGCTTGGTCACGGCCAACGTAGCGTCGTAGGGCAGTTCCACCTTGTAGTAGTTGGTGCCGAGCGTCCAGGCTGTTTCCGGCGCCTTCGACAGATCGAGCAGGAAGATGGCAGGGTTGCCGGTGCTGTAGTTGTTGGCCGAGTTGACCTTGGTGTAGTTGTTCACCCCGCTGGCGACCACCGCGAACCACTTGTAGGTGGCGGTCGTGGCCGTCGGCGCGCTGGTGCGCATCTTCAGGATCTGCGGCTGCCCGACGACGAATCCCATGTCGACGTCGTCGTCCGCCGTGAATTCCCACATCACCTTCGATGCATCGAAGGCCGTCGGGTCGGTGACGTCCAGGGCGAAGACGCCGCGCCCGCCTGCACCGGTGCCGGAAACCAGCACCGTCTTCCAGTCGGCCGAAGTGCCGGCGGAGCCCACCTGCGCTTCGGCCACCACCGGCGGGCCGTCCACATAGCTCTGGTGGTGGGACACGTAGTTCACGTCGGTCAGCGCGGCCAGCCTGGGCGACATCCAGCTGGGGATGTAGCCGAACAGTTCATCGCCGTTGCTGGCGTTGAATGCGTGCAGCATGCCGTCGTTGGCGCCCACGAAGACAGCAGGAGTGCGGTCGAGGTTGGCCGTCCGGAAGGCGGCGTACGAGGTCGAGTTGATGTTGTTGGCGGGTGCGCCCGAAAACACCACGCCCGAATTGATGATGTCTCCGAGCAGCTTGTTGTTGCGGCGGCGGAATGGCGAGCCTTCGAGGGCATTGCTGCCACGCAGATAGCTCACGCGGTCGGAGCCTAGCGAGTCGGCCGCGGTCGAGGGCGTGAGCTTGCCCAGGTCGGCCCTTTGCGCGTCGGTCAGCGAGTCCCACAGGAACGGACTGGCCTTGGGCACGGCATTGCCCGGACGCCCGATCACGATGTTGCGTGAAGTTGCAGGCGCGGAGAGCGCAGCCAGGCGGCTCGAGGCCGACCACGTCGGGGTGGGCGAGATGCTGGCCTTGCCATTGCTGATCGTGATCGCCTGCGAAAACAGGTCGCCGCTCCAGTCGCTGGTGTCGAACGCACCCTGGTAGACGGCGTTGCTCGTCTGCAGCGACTTCGACTGCACCGCGCTGCCGGCAATGCTTCGCGCGGAGGTCGAGGCGCGGCTGAAGATGCTGTCGAACGCGCTCAGCACGCTGCGCGCGCTGCTTTGCAGATAGTAGGTGCTGGCCTCGCCGGGCCGGGCACTGTCCTGCCAGACGTTGTCATCGGCCGTACCGTCCTGGCGCTGGAAGGGGTTGCCGAAGGTGTTGAAGGGCTTGTGGCCTGGGTTGGAGGGGTCTGACTCGAAGCCGCCGTACTTGGCCGAGGTGAAGAACTGGTTGCGGTTGCGGCGGGTGCTCGCGGTGTTCTGGGCGCCGTGTTCATTCACGTCGAAGAAGAAGCTCTTCACGCGCAGGCCCGGGCGCTGCATGCCGGGTTGCGCAGTCCAGTCCGTGCCGCGGATGTCGTGCGTATGGGCCCAGTACGAGTGTCCGATGATCGAGTGGGTGCGTACATCGGCGTTGGGGGCAGGGTTGCCTTTCGTCTCTCGTTTCTTGCCCTGCCCGTCGAGGTATTCCTTGGCCGTTCCCTTCTCGAAGGCGATGACCGTCTTCGTCCAGTCGTCGACGTTTGGATGGTTCAGTGCCGGATCGGGTTTGGGAAAGCGATAGTCGCCGTCGTGCGTGTTGATGTCTCCGATGACCACGATGTTGCTCTTGAGGCAGGCGTAGTTGCTGGAGCTGGTGCGCCCATCTCCGTAGGGGTCGCTCCAGGTGGTGAATACCGGGTAGCCGTCGTACAAAGCCGTCGTCAGCTTGCTGGTGGCTTCGTCGCTCGGCTGCAGCCCCTGCAAATAGCGGAGTGACTCGTAGTAAAGCTCGCTGACCGGGTCGTACACCTTGTAGCGGCCTGCCACGGGCCCGGTGCGACCGAACTTGTTGAGGTAGTTGATGACCCCGCTCACGCCGAAGGTGGCATTGGTGCCCGACAGCGTTCTGCCGTCCGGATTGGCCGCGAATACGCCCGTGGTGGCGTCCCATTCGGCTGCCGCGTTGCCGCCGCTGGGCGTGTTCTCGATGCCGTTGATGTCGAAGGTCTTGGCGCCGACGTACTTCATGGGCGCGCGCAGCACGCCGCCATATCGTCCGCCTTTGGCGCTGTACGTCTGCTCCATGAGGTAGCCGAAGGCAGCCAGGCGCAATCTGTCGCTGTACTTCTGCACGGTACCGGTCGGCTTGTAGTTGCCGCTCGGGTACCTGGTGCAGAAGCCGTAGTCGCGCACGTCGGCCAGGTCGCCGGCGCTGGTCTTCTCGCAAACCCTCACGCGGGAGTAGAAGAAGCCATCGCTGTTAAGGTCATGGGCCGGCCTCGCGGTGGAGCCGGCGGGGGCCGTGTAGCAAGCTTTGGCAACGCCCGGTGCGGGGTTGGTGAATACGGCGTCGCTGCAGTGGGTGCCGCTCGTGAACCGGCCCACCATCCAGGCGTTGCCGGCGCCGTACCAGACCTCCCTGGTATCGGTGAACCTGCAGGTGGCTTCCTCACTGGCGCAACTGGACGAGGCGACGTAGGCAGGCTTGTCGCCTTTAAAGGGAAACGGCGCCGTCGACGTGCTGGCGCTCAGGCTGTAGCTGCCCGTGGCAGTGCAACTGCCGCCCAGCGCGGTACCGAAGTAGATGCGGTTCAAGGTGTTCGCCACCCAAATGTCGCTGGCGCCGGCCGCGGCGATCATCCGCTGCGGCACCGCGCCCCAGTACATGCCACTGCCACCGCCGTCGCGCAGCAGCTTCTTCGAGGGAAAGTTGGTCTTGTTCCACATGCAGGTGGGGTTTCCGTTGGGGAGCACGGCGCGCTGCAGGATGGTCAGGTCGCTGGTGTCGATGTAGCGGTCGCCGCCCGAGAGGGCCAGGCGCAGCATGTCGATGGCCGAACTGCTGGCCCAGTTCAGGAAGTTGCCGCTGAAGCCGTCGTCGCACATGCGGTCCTTGCGCGTGCTGGACTGGATGCGGTCGAAGCGCTTGTAGTCGGAGGCCTTGAGGCCCGCGGCAGGCGTTTCGCTCGGCGCGTCGTTGTACGCATAGCAGGCATTTGCGTCGTAGTAGCCGATGTACTCGTTCAGGTTGCTGTACGTGTTGTCGGAGATACCGCCGGCCGTGTACTGCGCGCCGACGGTCGGGAACTCCACCGACAGTGCCAGCGTGATGGCAGGCTTGTCTCCGGAGGTGGTTGCATACAGCGGCTCGCTCGCCAGCGCGATGGGCTTGATGTTGGGCGCCGTCGTGCGGCTCCCCGCGATCGACGCCGCGAGCAAGGCCGCAGCAGCCAGTGGGAACGCGAGCTGCGCGAGCATGCGCGGCCGCTTGAACCAGGGCCTTGGATGGGAAGAGGACGTTGTCATGGAAGGCTGCTCGCGTCAGTCGCGATAGATGATCTGGGCGACACCCTGGATGTCGGCCCGGGGTCCGAAGCCCATGGCCGTCACGCGGAAGATGTATCTGGTGGAACCGCCGGAGGCGTCGCGGTTGGAGGGGTCTTCGACCGGTTCGATGACATAGCGCGGCGCCTTGGCCGGCTGGATGCCGTTGTCGCCCGCCGGGAAGCTGCGGCCGGTGAACTCGCCGTAGGCGGTGGTCCTGGCGCCGGTGGTTGCGGTGAAGTCCACCGCCAGCCAGGCGGGCTTGCCGGTGGTTTCGAGGGCGCACAGGCCCTTGCTGCTGTCCGAACTGCCGCAACCGCCGACGAAGGCGTTGGTGTTGGCCATGTCGGTGAACACGGCACGCCGGCTGGAGGCGGCAGGGCCGTGGATGTCGAACTCGGCATCCATCAGCGCCGCTTCGGCCGACTGCCAGGCGACCTGCATGTCCCGGTCGTTGCGAGCGCTGCGCTCGCCCATGGTGGCGATCTGCGCCGCGCCCGCGCCGAGGATGGAGACGATCACCAGCAGAAGCAGAACGACGATCAGCGACGCGCCGGCCTGGCGGCTGGGCCGTGCGCAGCGGCTGAAGAGTGCATGCTTCATTTCAGAGCCCCTGGTCGTTGCGCAGGTGGATCGTGAAGGTCATGGCCTGGCGCAACCGCCCATCGGGCGTCGGCTGGAAGGTGGTGCCGGCGTCGTCGTCGACTGCGAAGGCGCTGCCGAGTAGACCTTTGTCACTGCCCTTTGCGGCGCCGAGCGGATGGAAGGTCTGCGCATCCATGTCCTGCGCGGCACCCTTGGCGCTGCGCAACACCATGCCGATGCGCAGGCTGCGCACCCGGCGCCAATTCGCAAGGGTTGCGGCGGCATCGCCATCGACGTGCATCTGGTCTGCCCGCAGATAGGCGTTCGGAACATCGGGTACCGCGGCATTCTTCGCAGGAGCCTGGCCCGCGGTGACGCCATCGACGCCGTACAGCACCTGGAAGTTCTCGACGCCTTGCACGATGGGCGTGGATTTCCACGCACTCGTCGCCGCGTCGTAGTAGGTGCAAAGCAGCGACGGCTCGCCCTGGCTCTGCCCCACCGAGAAGATGCTGGCCATGCGCGTGTACCGCGCACCCGCGTCGTTGGCGTTCGGCGCCGTCGAGGGCGCGTTGCCGGCGCAGTCGATCATGGACTTGTCGGCACCGGTGTCCGCGGTGAGAGCGAAGGTCTGCGCCACCTGGTAGCGCAGGATGAGCACGTCGCTGCCCGCGCCGGCTTCCCTGCTCGGCCATTCGCTGGATGCGGCCAGTGGATCGGAGAGGTCGACCTTGGCGTTGTTGAACCCCATGACGCTG
Organism: Variovorax sp. 160MFSha2.1; assembly: GCF_048305075.1. Lineage (NCBI taxonomy): Bacteria > Pseudomonadati > Pseudomonadota > Betaproteobacteria > Burkholderiales > Comamonadaceae > Variovorax > Variovorax sp. 160MFSha2.1. Next base: position 6,620,545 of record NZ_CP157624.1, on the reverse strand, counting down.
GGCGCCGGGTTGCTCGCGGCGGACTTCGGGCGTGTCGCCGCGAAGAACACATCCTTGTAGCCGGCCTGCACGCCGATGCGCTGGATCATGTCCGCCGCGAACCGCCCGTTGTCACGCAACTGCGAAGCCGCATCGACCGTGGTGAATCCACGTTGCGCCACCGACAGGGCCGATACCGCTGCCAGCACGACCACCAGGCCCACGGCCATGGCCACGAGCAGTTCGACAAGCGTGAGGCCGCGAACGGCGCGGCGGGACGAGGAGAAGGCGGGAAGGGAGGAGGCGATCAAAGCGTGCTCCCCGGCGTCACCGCCAGCACCACGGAAGGCCGGTCCGACGCCTTCCAGACGTTCGTGTCGCCACTCTTCAGGGATGGCCGGCTCCAGCCGATCTTGACCAGGATCGGATCGCTGCTGTCGGAGGAGGTGCAGCTCCACTGTGCCGTGCCGTCAGATGCAAAGGGCGCGGTGTCGCGGCAGATACGGACACTTGCGCCCGGCAGCGCGTCGTCCACCCGTGCCAGCCAATCGGTCAGTTCGGCTTGCGCAACTTTCTCCGGCGTGTTGCACGAGCTTCCGACCGAAAGGCAATAGGACGCGCTCGGGGCCACCAACGGGTTCGACAACTTGCCAGTCAGATAAGGATTGTTTGTGGCGAGCAGCGCCTGGTCCTTGTTGCCCCGCATCATTTCCGCCAGTTCGCGGGCCAGCACCACCGCCGTCGACTGCAGGCGGGCATCGCGATTGGCCTGCAGCGACGCCGCCTGCAGCGCGACCATGCCCAGCAGCCCGAAGGACAACACGACGATGGACACGAGCACCTCGATCAGCGTGAAACCCGCAACGCGGCCGGCATTTCTTGCTTGACGGGAAAAGGAGTTCATCGATCGGGAAGCGATTTGTTAACAAAAGAGATCTTCATCGTGTTAACTGATGTTAACTTTGTCTAAAATTGTTTATGAATGATGCGGCACGCGAGTCGTGATCGGTGCGCCGCTCGTCGGGCTATGGCAACCGTCAGGAGACATTCGTTGTCGATCCGTTGTCGGGCTCGACGGATTTGGGGGCGGCGCTGTACCGCAGGCATCGCTGATACCTGCTCGCGACGCGAGTGGATGAAGGGAAGGGGGCGTGCTGCACAGCACATGCTGTGCAGCGGCTCAGGGACGATCGGCGTTTCAGCCGACTTGCGGCCTCTGCCTGCCCGGGCAGGTCAGGCGCAAGCGCAGCAGGCGTGCGGCTTGGCCGGGGCGGTCATTTGTTGTGGCTGGCGCGATGCCACCCGGTCGAGGACGACGTGTCCTGGCCGAGGGACGGAATGCTTCGAGGAGGCTTCGTCGAGCTACTCGGAGGCTCCCGCCACCCAGCTCCCCGACTTCCCCCCGTGCTTCTCCAGCACATGCACGTCGGTGATCCGCATGCCGCGGTCCACCGCCTTGCACATGTCGTAGATCGTCAGGAGCGCCACCTGCACGGCCGTCAGCGCCTCCATCTCCACGCCCGTCGGCCCCACGGTCTCGACGGTTGCCGTGCAGACCACCTGGGGCGCGCTTCCCGCGTCGGCCAGCGCGAAGGCCACGGCCACGCGGGTCAGCGCCAGCGGATGGCACAGCGGAATCAGGTCGCTGGTCTTCTTCGCCGCCTGGATGCCCGCGATGCGCGCGATGCCCAGGACGTCGCCCTTCTTCGCCGTGCCGGACTCGATCAGCGCGAGCGTCGCCGCCTGCATCTCGATGCGGCCCGTGGCGACGGCCACGCGGTGGGTTGCGGGCTTGGCGGCGACGTCGACCATGTGGGCCTGGCCCTGGGCGTCGAAATGGGTGAGGGTGCTCATGGGTGAACGATCAGGTTGGAGGTGCATCATACGAGCCCGAGCCACAGACGAGGAATGCCGCGCTTGACTCCCCAACCCCACTCCAGAAGCCTGCCGAGGCCCACCCTGCAAGCCTTGTGCGCTAGTGTTTTGATAGCTTCCCAGGTGCTGCTGCCGGTGCCCGCGCTGGCGCAGATCCAGCAGGTGCTCCCCGGCATGGGCGACGGCGGCGAGATGACCGCCAGCGCCGAGCGCCATCTGGGCGACCAGATCGCCCGCGAGCTCTACCGCGACACCGACTACATCGACGACCCGGTGATCGCCGCCTACGTGCAGGACATCTGGCAGCGCCTGCTGGTCGCCGCCCGCGCGCGCGGCGAACTCACGCCGGAGCTCGACGAGCGCTTCGCCTGGACGATCCTGCTGGGCCGCGACCGCAACATCAATGCCTTCGCGCTGCCGGGCGGCTACCTCGGGCTCAACCTCGGGCTGGTGGCGGTGGTCGGCAGCCGCGACGAGCTGGCCACGGTGCTGGGGCACGAGCTCTCGCACGTCACGCAGCGCCACATCTCGCGGATCATGACGAAGCAGGGCCGGCAGATGCCGCTGATGATCGCCGGCCTGATCCTCGGGATGATCGCCGCCGGCAAGAGCCGCAACGGCGATGCCGGGCAGGCCATGATCATGGGCAGCCAGGCGATGTTCGCGCAGAACCAGCTGAACTTCTCGCGCGACATGGAGCGCGAGGCCGACCGCATCGGCTTCGGCGTGATGACGCAGGCCGGCTTCGCGCCGCAGGGCGCCGCCACGATGTTCGAGAAGCTGCAGTACGCCTCGCGCCTCAACGACAACGGCTCCTATCCTTATCTGCGCAGCCACCCGCTGACGACCGAGCGCATCTCCGACATGCAGGGCCGCTTCCAGTTCAACATGGATACGGTGCCGCCGCAGCCGCTGGCCATGGACCACGCGATGATCGCCTCGCGCGCCCGCGTGCTCACCCGCCCCGGCGTCGACGTGCTGCGGCTATGGATCGATTCGGCCTCCAGCGGTGAATTCGCGAAGAGCTCGCCCGCGCAGCAGGCGGGCACGCTGTACGCGGCGGCGCTGTCGGCAAAGGAGATGCGCGACTACAAGACCGCGCGCGCCCTGGCCGAGCGCCTTGCCGCGCGCGTGGCGGACGACCCTGCCGCGGCAAAGCAGGCACGCTGGCTCGGCGCGGAGATCGAGCTTGCCGCGGGTGCGGCGCCCAGGGCGGCCGCGCTGCTGGACGCCAGGTCGAAGGAACGGCCCGAGATGCTGCTGTCGGCAGAGGCCGCCACGGCGATGCGCCAGCCAGCGCCGATGATTCCCGTGCTGCGCGACTGGGTCGCCGCCAACCCGCGCGACGCGACGGTCTGGCGCGCGCTCGGCAACCTCTATGGCGCGCAGAACGACACGCTGCGCGCGGTGCGCGCCGACGCCGAGGCGAACGTGGCGATCCTCGACTACCCCGCGGCGCGCGACCGCTTCAAGGCCGCGCAGGAGATCGTCCGCCAGTCCAAGGTGGTCGATCACTACGAGGCGTCGATCATCGACACCCGCGCTCGTGCGGTGGAGGTGCTGGTGAAGGAGCAGGCGGCGGAGCCGCCGCTCAAGTGACTCGAGCGCTCCCGGGCGCTCAGCGTTTGGAGAGCAGTCCGCCCAGCGCGGACTCGATCAGCAGCCCCAGCACCGAATACAGCAGCGAGCCGATCAGCGCGGCCAGGAAGCCGTTGACGTGGAAGCCGCCCAGCAGGCCGGAGGCGGCCCAGAACAGCAGCGCGTTGATGACGAACAGGAAGAGCCCCAGGGTGACGATGGTGACGGGCAGCGTCAGTATCACCAGCACGGGCCGCACGATCATGTTGAGCAGGCCGATGACCGCCGCGGCGATCAGCGCGGAGCCGAAGCTGTTGACCTGGACGCCGCTGTAGAGATAGGCGACCGCCAGCAGCGCCACGGCGCTGAGCAGCCATTTGAGGATGATGCGCATGGCGGCAGGATACCCCACCAGGGCCCGCAAAAGACAACGAGCCCCGGTGCGTTGCCGCGCCGGGGCTCGTCGATTTGGGAGGCTGCTTCCTGCGGTCTTACTCGGCCAGCTCGTTCGCCAGCACCAGCAGCGCGCCCATGCCCATCACTGCGCCGGGAAATGCCCAGCCCGACTGGTGCGGCGGCGTCTGGTCCGGCGTCACCGGCTCCAGGTCGACGCCGACCTTCGGACGACGCGCATCGACCACGTGGGCGGCCGAATGCTCGCGCTTGAGCTGCGCCGTGAGTTCGGCCAGCGGGCCCTTGGCCAGCACCGCCGTCACCTGCCCGCCGTTGCGCTCCAGCAGCGGCGTCATCTGCGCCTGCACCTTGCTGAACCACTTGGCGCGCCAGTTCTCGCGGGCGCTGTGGCTCACCCACTTGCTGATGCGATGCGTCATGCGCGGAGCGCAGGCCACGAGCACCCAATGGCGCGCCACGACGCTGTTGGCATCCGGCGCCAGTTCGGCGAACTGCTCGCAGGCGTAGGTGGCGTCGTCGACGTAAAGAATGATCTTTTCCATGGCGTGCTCCTTCAGGTAGTTAGAGTGACAGAGACTGGGTTGGACAGGAAGTTCGTTCGCGGTCGGGGGCAATGACCACCGGCGCTCAGCCGGTCGTCACCGCCGGTTCCTCGTGCTTGTTGCGGGCATGGCGCGCGGCCACCCACTTGCCGATCACCAGCACCAGCAGCGCACCGAGGACGCCGGCTGCGTACTTGATCACGTCGGTCTGCGGCACCTTCGGCACCCAGGTCCAGGCGGCGGTGTTCGCCAGAGCCGGGTCGGACACGGCCATCGTGCCGGCGATCCAGCCGAGCAGCATGCCGCCGGCGGTGATGATCATCGGGAAGCGGTCCATCAGCTTGATGACCAGCTGGCTGCCCCAGACGATGATCGGGATGCTCACGAGCAGGCCGAAGATCACGAGCGGCATCTGGTGGCTGTCGCCGGCGCCCTGGGCGGCGCCTGCAATGGCGATCACGTTGTCGACGCTCATCACGAGGTCGGCCACGATCACGGTCTTGACGGCGCCCCACAGCTTGTCGCTGCCGGCGATGTTGCCGTGCGCGTCGTCGTGTTCGGGAGCCAGCAGCTTGACGCCGATCCACAGCAGCAGGATCGCGCCCACCAGCTTCAGGAACGGAATGGCCAGGAGGGTCAGAGCGAAGAAGATCAGGATCACGCGCAGCGCGATCGCACCCGCGGTACCCCACAGGATGCCTTGCGTGCGCTGGGCCGGCGGGAGCTTGCGGCAGGCCAGCGCGATCACCACGGCGTTGTCGCCGCCCAGCAGGATGTCGATCATGATGATCTGACCGACTGCGACCCAGAACTCCGGGGTCATGAACATTTCCATAGCTTTCCTCTTTTGTCTTCGCGCCCCTGCCTCTCCCTTCAGGGGTGACGACGGAAGGCGCATGTCTATGCGTTTCGATTCATCCCGTGCGGGGCGGGTCGAAAGCGAGGAATGAAGGCCGGGTGATTCCGGGGACTTGCGAACGCTTCGACCAAACCTGCACAGGTTCAAATCGAAGGTCTTGCTCGACAGCGTGCGCGCGAAAAATAGAGCGCGTACGTTGCCCGGCAGGCCGGAAGTGTTTTGCTTCGTATTGACGACCTGACGATTCGCGCCGTCGTGGCCGACAGCGCTCGGGAGCTACTCCCCTTCGTGCGGCGGATTAGAGCATCCAAGCTCCAGGTGGCGCAATCGAAAGTTTTCAGAAATTTAAAGAGAACCGCTTCAAGATGCGCATGAATACAAGGTGTGATGCTCTTGTTTTCATAGCGATCATGTCCCTTTGATGCTTCGGGACATTGCCGGACTATGATCGCCGTCCGCTGCTTTTTCACGCTCCATGGCCGCCATACACATCACCGACATCGAGGCCGCCATCAACTACTGGCGCGACAGGACTCCCTCGCCCGACGGCGTCACGCTGGGTCCCGAATTGCGGGCGCTGGCCGAGGTCTACGCGCTCATGGTCTTCCACCACGAGGACGAGGTCGACGAGGTCGGCTTTCCGCAGAAGGCCTGGGCCGCCTGGATGGCCTGGTACGACAGCACGCCCGACACGCCCTGCATCGCCATCTGCTCCACCAGCCAGGGCGACGACGAGTGCAAGGGCTGCGGCCGCAGCTTCGACGAAGTGCAGTTCTGGCCCGGCATGTCGCCCGTCGAGAAGCGCGCCACATGGCGCCGCATCACCATGGAAGACTCGGCCTGGCGCTTCAACCGATATGCCGAGCGCGCACGCGAGGCGGAGCGCGATCCGTCTTCGTCTGCGTCGGCCGACGAGCCCGAGTTCGATCCCGACGACGAGAAGAACTGGGCCCCCTGACCATGCGCCGCCTCGCGCAAGCTCCCAATCTCGCGATCGCGACCGTGTGGGCGCATGCCTTGCGCGAGGAGGGCGTGGCCGCCACCGTGCAGCGCGAATTCCTCGGCGCGGTGATGGGCCAGCTGCCGCCCGACCAGTGCCTGCCCGAGATCTGGATCGACGACGAGAACCAGTTCGATCTTGCCAAGCGACTGCTGCACGAGTTGCAGCACCGTCCGCAGCGCAGCTGGCGCTGCGTGTGCGGCGAGCAGGTCGAAGGCGGTTTCGAGCAGTGCTGGCAGTGCGGCCAGATGATGCCGCTCGCCTAGCTGCGCGGAGGCTTATTTCCAGCGCAAGGGTTCGATGTCGACGCTGTTGACGCCGTCGCCCAGCGTCAGCGTATTTTCCTGGATCGTCGCCTGCAGCTGCATGCTGCGCTGCGCGAGCGCGGCCAGCGCCTGCGAGGCAATGGTCGGCACGCGGTACACCTTGAGGTTCTGCGGCCGCGTGAGCTTGTTCTCGATGCCGCGCCACCAGATCTCGGCCGCGTGGTTGAAGGCGTAGACGATCACCTCGTCGGCCTTGTTGCAGGCCTTGATGATGGGCTTGTCTTCGGGCTGGCCGACCTCGATCCAGAGCTTGACCTCGCCTGTGAAGTCGCGCAGCCACACGTCGGGCTCCTCGACGTTCGACAGGCCGGCGCCGAAGGCCAGCGTGCCGTCGCCGTTGCACACGTCCTGTAGCTGGTGGGCGTTGAGCGCGAGCGCGACGAGCCGGATCATCATCCGCTCGTCGGTCTCGCTGGGGTGGCGCGCCAGAGTCAGCGCATGGTCGGCGTAGTAGCCGTGGTCGATGTCGGCCACCGCGAGGGTGGCCTTGAAGATGGTGGATTTGAGGGCCATGGGTGCGCGAGTTTAGGCCCGGCGCCCGCCGGCACCCCTCGGGCGAAGCCTCAGAACGCCACCGAGGCCTGCAGGTAGACCGTGCGGGGCTGCCCCACGTACTTGCCGCCGTTGTTGTCCACCGAGCGGTTGAAGTAGCGGCGGTCGAAGAGGTTCTTCACGCCCACCGCGACCTTGAGGTTGCTCATCGACGGCCCGAAGTCGTAGGCCGCGCGCAGGTTCATCGTGGCATAGCCGGGAATGTCGCCCAGCCGGCCGGTGGCGTCTTCCAGCGTGACGTACCGTGCGCCGTCGTCAGGCGAGCCCGGCGAGCGCTGCTTCGACTGCGCGTAGATGTCGGCGTTGAAGGTCCACGGCCCGCGCTCGTAGCGCGCGCCCAGCGTCGCCACTTGGCGCGAGTAGAAGGGCAGGTCGCGCCCGGCGAATGCGCCGGCCTTCGAGATGGCCTGCGTGTAGGTGTACGTGCCCGATACCGACAGCCCCTTGAGCGATTCGCTCAGCGTGCCGAGGTCGTAGCGCAGCGCCGATTCCAGCCCGCGGTGGCGCGTCGCGCCCAGGTCGGTCCACTGGCCGACGTCGCCGGTGATGGAGCGCGCCAGCAGCAGCTCCTTGTCGAAGTTGATGTTGAACAGCGTGAGCTCGCCGCTCCAGGCCTCGCCCTTGTAGTGCGTGCCGATCTCGTACGTCTTGGCCTTCTCGGGGTGCAGCCCGGTGGTCGACTGAGCGAGCTGCGCGTACTGCTGCGGCCCGAACGACACGCCCGCGTTCGCGAACACCGACCAGCGGTCGCTCATGCGATAGAGCACCGACAGCGTGGGCAGCCATTCGTCCGAATCGATCTTCGGATAGATCGCGCCGGTGGCCCGGCCGTTCGTGATGGTGTAGACGTCGTTGAACGAGCGGATCGACTCGTGGCGCACGCCGGGCGTGATCGTCCAGTTGCCGAAGTCGATGCGGTCGTCGATGTAGAACGCATGCGCGGTCGTGCCGCCCTTGCTGGTCTGGTAGGCGGGGTTGGCCAGGCCGAAGGCGTTGAAGCCCGGGCGCGGCTGGTAGTAGGCGCTGCGCGTCGCGACTTCCGATGCCTCTTCCTTCAGGTAGCGGTAGCCGACGCTGACTTCCTGCACCACGCTGCCCGAATCGATCAGGCGCGAGTAGCGCGGCTCGACCGCGAAGGTCTTGTAGTTGCGCGGCGCCGAGGTGAGGCGCCGGCGGCCATTGTTCGCGCCGGTGCCTTCCTGCTCGAGGAAGCTGCTGCGGTACGAGTCCGTGTAGTAGGTCAGCATCTCGAACTTGTTCACGCCGTCGTTGTGCGTGTACTTCACCGAGCCGTCGGTGCGGCGGCCGGTGAACTCGTCGAAGGGGCGGTCCGACTGGAAGGGGTTGGCCGCGAACTGCGCCGTCGTCAGGCCGCCGGGCATGCGGCCCTTGCCCTCGAAGTGGTGCAGCGTGATGGCGACGTCGTCGGTCTTCGAGATGCGGTAGGCACCCTTGAGCATCAGGTCGTCGATGCTGGTGCGGTCGTTGCTCTGGCGGAAGCCGTCGCCGTGCGTGCCCGAGTACAGCAGCGCCAGGCCCAGTCCGTTCTCGTTGGTGCCGCCGATGAAGAGATTGGGCGTGGTCTTTGTGCCGCCGCCGTGGCCGGCGCTTTCGACGCCCACGCTCACCTCGCCCGAGAACCGCTTCGGGATCGCGCGCGACACGAAGTTGATGATGCCGCCCACGTTCTGTGGGCCGTAGCGCACCGAGCCCGCGCCGCGCACCACGTCGACGGCTTCGAGGTTGCCCAGCGACAGCGGCGCCAGCGACAGCTGCGGCTGGCCGTAGGGCGCGTAGGCCAGCGGCACGCCGTCCAGCAGCACGGTGGAGCGCGGCGACAGGCGCGAGGTCAGGCCGCGCACGCCCACGTTCAGCGAGATGTCGCTGCCGCCGGTGCCGTTGCTCTCCTGCACCTGCACGCCGGGCATCTGCCGCAGCACGTCGCGCACGTTGGAGGAGCCGCTTTCCTGGATCTGCTTGCGCTCGATGATGCTGCGCGCGCCGGGGTGCTCGAGCACCTTGGTTTCGCTGGGGCTGCCCAGCCAGTCGCCGGTGACGGTGATGGTTTCCAGCGACTTGGCCGCGTCGGCTGCTGCTGCTGGCTCGGCCTCGGCGGCGAAGCCCTGCAGGCTCAGGGGAAGCAGCGCCATCGCGATGGCTGTGCGTTTGTGCGTGAACGACAAGGGAGATCCCTCCTACGGGTTTTCTGATGATGAAGAAGCAGGTCGTGCGCGGCGTGGAGCCGCTCAGGGCGCGGTCGTGCCTTGGGAAAGCGTGTCGTCGCCGCGGGCGGCGCTCGCCATGGCGCGTCGGCGCCACCAGAGCCAGACGCCGCTGAGGCCCAGGCTGCCGAGCGCGAGGCCGAGCAGGGCAGTGACCGCCTCGTGCAGCGGCCCGCCGAGCTCGCCGGTGTGCAGCGGATAGATCACCGCCACCGCGCCGTTGCCGGCGTCGAGGTCCTGCCACTTGCGCGCGGCGAGCACCTCGCCGGTCACCGGATTCAGCCACACCGAGCCGATGCCGTTCGGATGCGGATCGTCCGGCAGGCGCAAGCGCACGCGCATCGGCCGGCCGGCCTTGGCAGGCACTTGTATGAAGCCGATGGGCTGGCCGGGGTAGACCTGCTGTGCGCGCGCCACGAGCTCGTCCAGCGGCAGGAGCGGGCCGGCCGCCGCACCCTTGGGGATCACCGGCGCCTTGACGGGCTGCTGGCCCATCGCGCTGGAGATGAAGTTGCCCAGCGGCCGCCACGCCATGTACGCGCCCGTGGCCACCGACACCGCGATCAGCAGGCCGAGCACCGCGCCGCCGGTGCGGTGCAGGTCGAACAATCCGCGCAGCAGCCCGCGGTCGAGCACGATGCGCAGCGACGGCGGCCAGCGCACCGGCCACCACAGCACGATGCCCGTGACCAGCAGGAACAGGTAGGCCAGCGCGGCGAAGGCGAGCACGCCCTTGCCGGTGTCGTCCAGCAGCAGGCTGCTGTGCAGCTCGAAGAGGATGTTGTAGGCGCCCTCGTGCGTGCCCCGGCGTCCCTGCTCGGCGCCGGTGGCGGGGTCGAGGTAGAGCGTGCCTTCCCATTTGCCGCGCACCCGCACCTGCAGCGTGTCGGTGGGCTTGCGCGGCGGGCGCAGCGTGAAGTCGGCGTCGGTTCCGAACTCGGCCGCGAGGCGCTGGCGCAGGGCCTCCAGCGGCAGCACGGCCTTGGTGGCGTCGCCGGCCGGGGTCGAACGCGCCGAATGGGCGATGAAGAAATCGGGATGTGCCCAGCGGTCGAGCGGCAGCCCCACCACCAGCATGGCGCCGAGCAATGCGGTGAGTGCGAGGATCGGACCGAGCGTGAGGCCGATCCAGCGATGGACCTTGAGCCAGAGGCGTCTCAGAGGGGCGCGCATGACCAACAGAGGGGCGGCGGGCCCCTCGCAGAATGTTGCTGGCTGGCGCCCGGCGGGGCGTTGGCTGGAAAAGGATAACCACCGACGCAAAACAGCCGCCTTCAGGCGGCTGTTGCATCGATACAGGACGCTTAAATTCTACTGGCGAGTTCCGCCGCCTTGCCCACGTAGCTGGCGGGAGTCATCGCCAGCAGGCGGGCCTTTTCGGCTTCCGGGATGTCCAGCGAGCGGATCAGCCCGTGCAGCGCCTCGGCGGTCACGGTCTTGCCGCGCGTCACTTCCTTGAGCTGCTCGTAGGCGCCCTGCACGCCGAAGCGGCGCATCACCGTCTGGATCGGCTCGGCCAGCACTTCCCACGAGGCGTCGAGGTCGGCGGCCAGCGCTTCATCGTTCAGCTCGAGCTTGCCAAGGCCGGTGGCCAGGCTCGCATAGGCCAGCGTGGCGTACCCGAAGCCCACGCCGATGTTGCGCAGCACCGTGCTGTCGGTCAGGTCGCGCTGCCAGCGGCTGATCGGCAGCTTCTCGCTCAGGTGGCGCAGCACCGCGTTGGCCAGGCCCAGGTTGCCCTCGGCGTTCTCGAAGTCGATCGGGTTGACCTTGTGCGGCATCGTCGAGGAGCCGATCTCGCCCTTCTTCAGGCGCTGCTTGAAGTAGCCAAGGCTCACGTAGCCCCAGATGTCGCGCGAGAAGTCGATCAAGATGGTGTTGGCGCGGGCCACCGCGTCGAACAGCTCGGCCATGTAGTCGTGCGGCTCGATCTGGATGCTGTAGGGCTGGAAGCTCAGGCCCAGGCCCAGCGGCGCGGGCGTTTCCACGACCTTTCGGCTGAAGGCTTCCCAGTCGAAGTCGGGCCAGGCGGCCAGGTGGGCGTTGTAGTTGCCGACCGCGCCGTTCATCTTGCCCAGCAGCTTCACGGCGGCGATCTGCTCGCGGGCCTTCGACAGGCGCACCGTCACGTTGGCGATTTCCTTGCCCACGGTGGTGGGGCTGGCGGTCTGGCCGTGCGTGCGCGAGAGCATCGACACGCCGGCGAACTGGTGCGCCATCTCGCGCAGCTTGGCGATCAGGCCGTCGATGGCCGGCAGCACCACCTTGTCGCGCGCGGCCTGGATCTGCAGGGCGTGGCTGGTGTTGTTGATGTCCTCGCTGGTGCAGGCGAAGTGCACGAACTCGGCGGCCGCGAGCAGCTCGGGACGGGCCTCGAACTTCGACTTGATCCAGTACTCGACCGCCTTCACGTCGTGGTTGGTGGTCTTCTCGATTTCCTTGATGGCCAGCGCGTCGGCCTCGGAGAAATGGGACACCAGGCCCATCAGGTACTTGCGCGCGCCGCCGGTCAGCGGCTTGAATTCGGCGAAACCGCAGTCGGACAGCGCAATGAACCACGCCACCTCGACTTGCACGCGCCGGTGCATATAGCCCTGCTCGCTCATCAGCGGACGCAGCGCCGCGAGTTTGGCCGCGTAGCGACCGTCAAGGGGGGAAAGGGCGGAAACGGTGGAAAAGCTCATGCCTCAATTTTAGGCGGCCGCCGCCCGGTGGGGCCGGCGCGACGCTTTGGGGTCGATTCGGGCTCTGGTTTTCCCGTTCACCTAAAATGACTATTAACAAACGTCATCAATACATAGGGAGAGAGCCTTCATGAAACTGATCGGATCCGCCGCCAGCCCCTACGTGCGCAAGGTGCGCGTGGTGCTGGCCGAGAAGCGGCTCGATTACCAGTTCGTGATCGAAGACGTCTGGGCTGCCGACACCACCATCTCCAACTCCAACCCCCTGGGCAAGGTCCCCTGCCTGATCATGGAAGGCGGAGAGGCGATGTTCGACTCCCGCGTGATCGTCGAATACCTGGACACGCTGTCGCCGGTAGGCAAGCTGATTCCACAGCAGGGCCGCGAGCGCGCAGAGGTCAAGACCTGGGAGGCGCTGGCCGACGGCGTCATGGACGCCGGCGTGCTCTGGCGCCTGGAAGCCACCTGGGCCGGCCGCGGCGATGGCGAGCGCAGCGCCGCCTGGATCGAGCGCCAGCGCGCCAAGGTCGAGGACGGCATCGCCGCCATGGCCAAGGGCCTGGGCGACAAGCCCTTCTGCAGCGGCATCCACCTGAGCCTGTCGGACATCGCCGTGGGCTGCACGCTGGGCTGGCTGGACCTGCGCTTCCCCGAGATCGACTGGCGCAAGGACTACGGCAACCTCGCGAAGCTTTTCGACAAGCTGATGCTGCGGCCCAGCTTCATCGACACCAAGCCCTGAGCTCGCAGGGCCCTACGAAAGGCGCCGCGAGGCGCCTTTTTTGTCTTTCAGCGATCGCGCAGCGTGTATCAACCCGGCGTCGGCGCAGGACGTCCCAGCCGGGAGCTTCGCCTCGGGCTCGTCCTGCCGGCGGGTGGAGATTGTCGTTTTCGGCCATGACCCGATTGCGCGCAATGGCGTGAACCGGATTCAGAGGGGAACGAGCAGAGAGGGTGGCGCGGACCGGGTTCGCGCTGTCGCGCCACCCTGGCCCGGCCCGAATACAAAAATGCTGCGAGGCGCCCCGACGCGAAGGAGGGAGGGAGGGAGGAGGAGAAGAATCGCCTCGGGATTTCGACCAGACGGCAAGCGCCCGGAAGACCTCGCAACATGAAAACCGCGGGGCAGAAAGTCAGTAGTCAGTCACTGCCCACGCGATTTAGGAGCGCGGCATCGGCGGCACGGTTCCCGTCTGGTTTGTAAACGTTTGTTCCCGATGGCCGGCTGGGGGGTGGTGCAAAAATCGACCGGTCGGTAAAAACTGCTGGCGATCAGTTCGGCCCGAGTTGCTTCTCGATAACGCTCACGAACCCGTTCTCGTCCGGCGCCGTCATGCTCGACCACGCCTGCACGACCTTGCCGTCGCGCCCGATCAGGTACTTGTAGAAATTCCACTTCGGCGTGGTGCCCGAGGCCTGCGCGAGCTGCTTGAACAGCGGATTCGCGTCGGTGCCGCGCACCGAGGACTTGGCGAACATCGGGAATTTCACGCCGAAGGTGCTTTCGCAGAAATCGGCGATTTCCTTGTTGGAGCCCGATTCCTGGGCGAAATCGTTCGACGGGAAGCCCAGCACCACCAGGCCGCGCGAGCGGTACTTCATGTCCAGCGACTCCAGGCCCTTGTACTGCGGCGTGAAGCCGCAGAAGCTGGCCGTATTGACCACAAGGACCACCTTGCCGGAGTACTGGCACAGGGACTGGGGTTTTTCATCCTGCAGCCGCGGGAAGGTGTGTTGCAGGATCGCCGGGCATCCCGCGGCCTCTGCCGGAGCGGGCGCTGCGGCTGCCGTCTGGGCGTGGGCCGGAACGGTCGAAACGAGGCTCGCCACGAGGGAAACCGCAGGGGCGCAACGCCACAGCATCGACAATCGGAAGGGGGTTCGCATGGCGGGCTCCTGAATCAAAAAGGGATGTGCGCATCCGTGCCGCGACGGCGCGCGTATCCGCATCATCGCGCTTCTGTCATGGGCGCGCCAAACGGGCCGATTAAAATCGACGGCCTTAGAAAGATATAGATGCTCTATCCGGAACTCTTCAGACAACTCGAATCCGTCCGCTGGGACATGGACAAGGACATTCCCTGGCAGTCGTTCGACGCCTCCTTGCTGTCGGAAGAGCAGGCGCAGACCATCAAGATGAATGCCATCACCGAGTGGGCGGCACTGCCGGCCACCGAGATGTTCCTGCGCGACAACCGCCACGATAGCGACTTTTCCGCTTTCATGTCGATCTGGTTCTTCGAGGAGCAGAAGCACTCGCTGGTGCTCATGGAGTACCTGAAGCGCTTCAGCCCCAAGCACGCGCCCACCGAGGAAGAGCTGCACGAGGTGCGCTTCGACTTCGACCCGGCCCCGCCGCTGGAAACCCTCATGCTGCACTTCTGCGGCGAAATCCGCCTCAACCACTGGTACCGCCGTGCCGCCCAGTGGCACACCGAGCCGGTCATCAAGCACATCTACACCACGCTGAGCCAGGACGAAGCCCGCCACGGCGGCGCCTACCTGCGCTACATGAAGCGCGCCATGGAGAAGTTCGGCGACGAGGCCCGTGCCGCCTTCACCAAGGTCGGCGTCCTGATGGCCAGCGCCCGCCGCACGGCCCAGGCCCTGCACCCGACCAACCTGCACGTGAGCAAGGCGCACTTCCCCCGCGACACCGTGCAGAGCCGCATGCCCGACCCCGACTGGCTCGAGCACTGGCTCGACAAGCAGATCAAGTTCGACGCCGTCTGGGAAACCAAGGTCGGCGAGCGCATCCTGCACAACCTGAGCCTGCTGATGAACCGCAGCTTCAAGACTGTCCAGGAGCTGAACCGCTACCGCAAGGAACTGGCGGCCACCCTCGGCCCCAAGCCTGAATACCAGGGCGCATAAGCCCAGGCGCCTAGACCAGAAAACGCCCCGCATGCCGGGGCGTTTTTTTGCAGAATCCATGTCACAAACCGGGGACGCTGGCCGTCTTTCCCGCATGGACGACGCAACCCTCACCTTCGACCGCCACCGCCCGCGCCTGCAGGGCATCGCCTACCGCATGCTCGGCTCCATGGCCGAGGCGGAAGAGGTCGTGCAGGACGCCTGGTTGCGCTGGCATGAAGCCGCCAGGGACACCCTCGACAGCGCCGAAGCCTGGCTCGTGACCGTGGTCACGCGCCTGTCGATCGACCGGCTGCGCGCCGCCAAGATCCAGCGCGAGCACTACATCGGCGCCTGGATGCCCGAGCCCACGCTGACCGGCCAGCCTGATTCGCCCGCCACGCCCGAACAGCTGCTCGAGCGCGCCGACAACATCTCCGTCGCCTTTCTCGCCATGCTGGAGCGCCTTGCGCCCGAGGCACGCGCCGCCTTCCTGCTGCGCGAGGTGTTCGACGCCGACTACGGCGAGATCGCCCTCACCCTCGGCAAGACCGAGGCCGCCTGCCGCCAGATCGTGCACCGCGCCAAGCTCCAGGTGCAGGAAGGGCGCCCGCGCTTCACCGTGCCGCGCGAGACCCACGAGCGCCTGCTGCGCGCCTTCGCCGACGCTGCCGCGCGCGGCAGCCTGCATGAGCTGAAGGCGCTGATGTCCGAGGATGTCGAACTCATCGGCGACGGCGGCGGCAAGGTGCAGACCTTCAGCAAGATCCTGCGCGGCAGCCAGCGCCTCGCGCAGCTCTACTACTCGCTGTGGCGCCGCATGGGCCCGGCGGTGCGCATGGAGATCGTCGACATCAACGGCGAGCCCGGCATGCTGCGCTTTCTCGACGGCGAGCTCGAATCGGCCCAGACCTTCGAGATCGAGAACGACCGCATCGTGCGCATCCGCGCGCAGCGCAACCCCGACAAGCTCGCGCGCATCGCTCAGATCTTTTCCTCGAAATAATTCGCGCGGCGTGTCACAGGGCGCCCGGCTCGCCCGTCTTCGGTAGGTAAGCAGATCGATTCCATCGCAACCCACCGGAGAAACCAAACCATGAACACCACCGCACGCCTGAACTGGTTCAAGCTCGTCCCGAAGTCCTTCGAGGCCATCCTCGGCGTCAACGCCACCATCGAGTCGAGCACGCTCGGCAAGGTGCTGGTCGACTACGTCTACGCCCGCGTCTCGCAGATCAACGGCTGCGCCTATTGCCTCGACATGCACGTGCGCGACCTGCGCAAGCAGGGCGAGGAATGGCAGCGCATCAACAGCCTCGCCACCTGGCGCGAGGTGAGCTTCTTCAACGAGCGCGAACGCGCCGCGCTGGCATGGGCCGAGTCGCTCACGCGGCTGGCCGACCGCTACGATGCGCGCGAAGCCGAATTCGCGGCGCTCAAGGCCAACTTCAGCGACCTGGAAATTGCCGAGCTGTCGGTGGCGATCGCGCAGATCAACACCTGGAATCGCCTCAACGTCGCCAGCGGCGTGCCGGTGGCGGTCAAGCCGCTGCTCTGATTGCTACCGGCGCTCCACCACCATCGGCGAGATGTGCAGGCTCTCGCGCAGCTGGGCGATGACTTCGCCGGCCGCGTTGCGCGAGGCAAAGGGCCCCGCCTGCAGCCGATGCGTTCCGGCTTCGCTGAACACGCGAAGCTGCGACGCCAGCGATGGTACGCCGCGCGCGGCCTGGGTCAGCAGGCTCTGTGCACCATCCCGCTCGCGAAAAGCGCCGAGCTGAACCCAGAAGCCCGGCAGCGCCGCCGAGGGTTGCGCGGCGCTAGGAGAGGGTGACGCCGGCGCAGCCTGCAGCGGCGCCAGGTCATTGACCACGATGGCCTGCCGAGAGGGCGGAATCGATGGCGGCGACTGCGCCGATTCGGACTCTGCCCCGGGCGGCAGTGCAGCGGCCATCGGCGTCTGCGGCGCCACCGGCATCGTCGAAACCTGCGATGCATCGTTGCCCGCTGCTGCGACGGGCGCCGTCCATTCGGCCGGCACCTGCACCGGTTGTTGTGGCGCGCGCGCCGACGGCACACGCACGGGCGCAGGAACAGCAGCAGGAACAGCAGCCGGAACCGGAGCCGCCGCATACGCAGTCCCCGAATCGCGCCGCCATGCGCCCGTGCGGATGTCGTCGTTCGTGATCCGCTCGATCTCCACCGGCGCTACGCCGCGCAGCAGGTCGAGCTTGAGCGCGGCCGTGTAGCTCAGGTCGATGATGCGGCCGTCCACGAAGGGCCCGCGGTCGTTCACGCGCACGATCACCTCGCGCCCGTTGGCCGGATTGCGCACCCGAACGTAGCTCGGCAGCGGCAGCGTCTTGTGCGCGGCCGTCATGGCGTACATGTCGTAGGGCTCGCCGCTGGACGTGGACGCCGCGTGGAACTTGCGCCCGTACCACGAGGCCAGTCCCGATTCGCGGAACGGCCGGTCGTCGGTGATCGGCACATAGCCGCGGCCCAGCACCGTGTAGGGCTTGCTGGTGCCGCCCATGCTGCGGATCGGCTCGACGCGGGGCTCGGCGTCGGGCACGTTGGCGAGGTCGGGCGGAATGTTGGTGCCGGGGCCGTCGCGGCCGCTGGCCACACCGCCGCCGCTGCGCGGGCCGCTGGCACAGCCCGCAAGAAGAACGGCGACGGCTACCGCGCACGCCGCCAGCGCGGTGGTGGCCGGGGAACGGGTTCCCTCAGCCAAATACCGCCTTCCAGAGCGCCAGCATGGCATCGCGCTCGGCCGCCAGCGCGGGCGGCGTGACCTGCGTGGGCTCCTCGTTGAGGCGCGCGCGGTGCTGCACGCGGCGCAGCTCGCGGTAGGCGCGCGCCGCGCCACGGCCCACGCCCTCGGGCAGCAGCCCGGCCAGTTCGGCGCGCAGCAGCAGGGCGATGTTGCCCACGTTCGGAATCAGCTCGGGGTGCTCGGCCGAGGACGACAGCACCAGGAACTGCACCGCGAACTCGGCATCGACCATGCCGCCCGGGCTGTGCTTCACGTCGAAGCGGTCGGCCTTCACCGGCCGCGCGCCGCGCAGCTTGTTGCGCATCGCGATGATCTCGGCCTTCAGCGCCTCGCGGTCGCGCGGCGCCACCAGCACGGCCTCGCGCACCTGGTCGAATCGCGCGCCCAGTTCGGCGCCGTGGTCCTCGCTGCCCAGCACGAAGCGCGCGCGCGTCATGGCCTGGTGCTCCCAGGTCCACGCGGTGTTGCTGCCGCGGCCGAGCTGGTACTTTTCGTAGGCCTCGAAGCTGGTGGTCAGCAGGCCGGAGTTGCCGTTGGGCCGCAGGGCGGTGTCGATCTCGAAGAGGTCGCCCTCGCGGGTCTTCACCGTGAGCCAGTTGATGAGCTTGCGCACGTAGGCCGCATAGACCTCGCCGGCGCGCTCGTCGTCGTCGTCGTAGACGAACACGATGTCGAGGTCGCTGCCGTAGCCCAGCTCCTTTCCGCCCAGCTTGCCGTAGCCGATGATCGCGAACTGCGGCACCTCGCGATGCCGGTTGCGCACGTGCGGCCAGCACCAGCGGGCGGTCACGCGCAGCGTGGCGTCGGCCAGCGCGCTGAGGTCGTCGGCCACCTGCTCGACGGTGAGGCGGCCGTCCACGTCGCGCGCCAGCGTGCGGAACACCTCGGCGTGATGCGCATGGCGCAGCAGGTTCAGCAGCCGCTCCTCGTCGGCTTCGCCGGTACGGGTGAGCGATGCGTGGCGCGCGTCGAGTTCGCGCTCGAACTCGGCCGCGACGAAGCGGCCCGAGAGCATCTCGTCGCTCGCGAGCTCGTCGATCACGCCGGGGTGCTGCATCAGGTAGCGCGCGGGCCACTTGGCGGCGCCCAGCAGGCGCAGCAGGCGTTCCTGCACGGCGGGGCGCTCGACCAGCAGCGCCAGGTAGCTTTCGCGGCGCAGCAGCGGCTCGATCCAGTCGGCCCAGCGCATGGCAGCGTCGACATGGCGCGGGGTCTGGCCCGCGCCGTCGCCGTCGGGTTCCTTCAGCCACTGGCCGGTGCGCTGCACCAGCTGGCGCAGGCGCGCGCGGGTTTCCTCGCGCAGGGCCAGCACGCGGGGCTGCTCGCACCAGTCGCGGATGCGCTCGGCGAACACCGGGGGCAGGTCGCCGAGCAGGTCGGCCAGGTCGGCGGGCGCGGCGGCCTTCTTGCCATTGCACTTGCCGTTGCAGGGCTTCTCGCCGCCCAGCAGCTTGTCGAACTCCTGCGCGACGAACTCGCGGTGCGTGTCGAGCTGCTCGAGGAAGGGGCAGCAGCTGGGGTAGCCCATGCTCTGGGCGATCCAGCGCAGGTCGTCGTCGGACACCGGCAGCACGTGGGTCTGCTGGTCGTCGAGGTACTGGATGCGGTGCTCGACGCGGCGCAGGAACTCGTAGGCCGCGGCCAGCGAATCGGCCGTTTCCTGCGGCATGAGGTTGGCGCGCGCAAGGCGCTGCAGCGCGTCGAGCGTGGGCCGCGTGCGCAGCTCCGGAAACTGGCCGCCGCGCACCACCTGCAGCAACTGCACCGTGAACTCGATCTCGCGGATGCCGCCGCGCGAGAGCTTCACGTCGTTGGCGCGCTCCGGGCGTCCGGCGCTGCGGCGCGCCGACTGCTCGCGGATCTGCCGGTGCAGCACCCGCAGCGAATCGAACACGCTGTAGTCGAGATAGCGGCGGAACACGAAGGGCAGCACCGCGCCGCGCAGCCCCTGGGCCTGGCCTGCGAGCACGATGTCGCGCGGCGCGACCACGCGGCTCTTCATCCAGGCGAAGCGCTCCCACTCGCGTCCCTGCACCTGGAAATACTCTTCCAGCGCATCGAGCGAGACCACGCTCGGGCCCGAGTTGCCGTTGGGCCGCAGCGCCAGGTCGACGCGGAACACGAAGCCGTGCTCGGTGGTGTCGCCCACCAGCGCATAGATGCGTTTGACCGCCCGCGCGAAGTACTCCTGGTTGGCCAGCCGGCCGCGCCCGTCGGCATCGCCCTGGGTCTCGCCGTCGACGTCGTAGAGATAAATCAGGTCGATGTCGCTCGACACGTTGAGCTCGCGCGCGCCGAGCTTGCCCATGCCCACGATCCACAGCTGCGCGCGCTGGCCTTCGGGGCCCAGCGGGGCGCCGTGCGACGCGTCGAGTTCGCGGCAGGCCTCTTGGCACGCGATGTCGAGCGCCAGCTCTGCCAGCTCGGTGACGGCGGTGGTCACCACGGCCAGCGGGGCCTGCTCGTCGCAATCAAGAGTTACAAGCCGCTCCATCACGAGCTGCCGCACAATGCGCAGAGCGTCGCCGACGCCGTCCCCGCGCTGGCGCAGTGCCTCGTAGGCCACCGTCATCGATTCGCGCCGCGGCGCGCCAGGGGGAAGCAATGAAAGCTCGGCTGCATACCTGCGGCGCAGGCGCTGCACGAACCTCGAATACGAAGAGAAGGCGTCTTTCGGCGCCGAAGAATTGGGAGAAATGGTGTCTGGCAACTGGTTCACACCGATGCTGGTTTCCGTGGAACCCGTCTGAAAGCTGGCGGTCATAATTCCGGACACAGCGCGATCCTCAATGAACGACACGGCGTCTTCCCCTTCACGTCTGCTCAAAATCACCGCTGTGACGGCGCGCTGGCTGCTGGGTCTGTTGATCGCTGCATGGCTTCTGCTGGCGCTGTCGGTCGTTGTCCTACACGCGTGGATTGTGCCGCGAATCGGCGATTTCCGAGACGCGCTGGAGGCGCAGGCTAGCAAGGCCATCGGCGTGCCGGTGCGCATCGGATCGATCACCGCCCGCTCCGAAGGGCTTTTCCCAGCCTTCGAACTGCGCGACGTGGTGCTGCAGGATTCCGACAACCGCGAGGCCCTTCGCCTCGCGCGCGTGGTGGCCAGCGTGTCGCCGCGCTCGCTCTGGCGGCTCAACTTCGAGCAGCTCTACATCGAGCGCCCGCAGCTCGATGTGCGCCGCGACTCTCAGGGAAAACTCCATGTGGCTGGTTTGCACATGGCCACCGATACGACCGGAGAAACCCGGGGTGCCGACTGGTTTTTCGCGCAGCGCGAGCTGGTCATCGAAGGCGGCACCGTGCGCTGGACCGACGAGCAGCGCCAGGCCGAGCCCCTGCTGCTGACCGACGTGCGCTTCGTCGCGCGCAACAGCGCCCGGCGCCACGGCCTGCGCCTGGACGCCACGCCGCCTGCCGGCTGGGGCGAGCGCTTCACGCTGCGCGGCCAGTTCCGCCAGCCTCTGCTGTCCATCCGCAGCGGCCACTGGCAGACCTGGGACGGCCAGATCTATGTCGACCTGCCCTACATCGACGTCACCCGGCTCGGCCAGTACGTCTCGCTCGACGCGCGCATCCGCGAAGGCAACGGCGCGCTGCGACTGTGGGCCGACGTGGACGACGGCCAGGTCGTCGGCGGCGCGGCCGACCTCGGGCTCGACAAGGTCGACGTCTCGCTCGACAAGGGCCTGCAGCCGCTGGTGCTGCGCGCCGTCACGGGCCGACTCTCGGGCCAGCTCACCGAGGAGACGCTGGAGTTCGCCACCACCGCGCTGCAGTTCGACACCACCGACGGCCTGCGCTGGCCCGGCGGCAACCTCTGGCTGCAGCACACGCCCGCCAGGGGCCGTACCCCCGAGCACGGCGCGCTGCGCGCCGACCGGCTCGACCTGGCCGCGCTCGCCCTCATTGCCGACCGGCTGCCGCTGGGCGACGCCACGCACCGCCTGCTCGACAGCTACGGGCCGCGCGGCCTGGTCGAGCACGTCGACCTGAACTGGCAGGGCTCGCTGGGCGCGCCCACCCGCTACCAGGCCAAGGGCCGGGTCAGCGGGCTGCGCATCGCTTCCCAGCCGGCGGCGGCCGATGCAGCGACGCCCGCTGCAACAACGGCAACGACGACCACCGCCACCACCACCACGGCACCGCACAGGATCCACACCGGCACCCCCGGCCTCAGCGGCGCCACCGTCGACTTCGACGCCACCCACACCGGCGGCACCGCCACGCTCGCCATTGCGAAGGGCACGCTCGAATTCCCCGGCGTGTTCGAGGAGCCGGTCATTCCCGTCGATCGTCTCTCCACGCAGCTGCAATGGAAGCTCGACAACGGCAATGGCAACGCCCAGCTGCAGATGTCCAAGCTCAGCTTCGCCAACGTCGACGCCGAGGGCGAGGCCCAGGCCAGCTGGCGTACCAGCGATCCGGCCACCTCGAGCAGCAAGTCACGCTTTCCGGGCGTGCTCGACCTGCAGGGCAAGCTCACGCGCGCCGACGGCACGCGCGTGTTCCGCTACCTGCCGATGGACATTCCCCAGCACACGCGCGACTACGTGCGCGAGGCCGTCACCAAGGGCGTCGCGAGCAGCGTCGACTTCCGCGTGCGCGGCGACCTGCACGACATGCCGTTCAAGGACCCGAAGCAGGGCGACTTCCGCATCGCCGCCAAGGTGTCGGACGTCAACTACGCCTACGCGCCGCCCTCCATCGCCAACGCCGCGCCTTCGCGCAACGGCACGCCCCCTCGCGTCTGGCCTGCGCTCACGGGCCTGTCGGGCGAGCTGGTGTTCGAGCGCGACAGCATGCTGGTGCGCAACGCGCGCGGCCGCCTGGCCGGCACCAACGGCGTCGAGGTGACCAAGGGCGAGGCGCTGATTCCGGAGCTGTCGCACCACGCGCAGGTGCTTCGCGTCGACGTGCAGGCCAAGGGCCCGCTGGGCGAGGTGCTGCGCGCGGGCGCGCCGCTGGCCGGCCTCGAGCCGGGCGGCGTGGGCGAGATCATGCAGGCCGCGCGCGCCACCGGCTCGGCCGACTACAAGCTGCACCTCGAGCTGCCCCTGGAGGCCATGGACAACGCCAGGGTGCAGGCCAGCGTGGCGCTGGCCGACAACGAGCTGCAGGTGGTGCCCGAGGCACCGTCGTTCACGCAGACGAAGGGCACGGTCAGCTTCACCGAGACCGGCTTCTCGCTGGCAGGCGTGCAGGCCAGGCTGCTGGGCGGAGACATCCGTGTCGAAGGCCGCGGCCGCTTCAGCGGCCCCAATCGCGAGGTCGCGCTGAAGGCCCAGGGCACGGCCACCGCCGACGGCCTGCGCGGCGCGCGCGAGGTCGACTGGCTCGCGCGCCTGGCGAAGAAGGCGACCGGCAGCACGCCCTATGCCGCCACCTTCTCGGTGCGCGACGGCGCGCCCGAGTTCTCCCTCACCAGCAGCCTGCAGGGCCTGGCGCTGCAGCTGCCGCCGCCGCTGGTGAAGACGGCCGAGGAACAGATGCCGCTGCGCATCGAGAAGAAGGTGCTCGCGCGCGAGACCACGAAGCACGGCGCGACGGTGGCCACGCAGGACCAGCTCTCGCTGGACCTCGGCCGCGTCGGCGCCATCCAGTACGTACGCGACCTCGTGGGCAACGAGGCACGCGTGCTGCGCGGCAGCATCGGCGTGGGGCTGGCGCAGGGCGAGACGGCAAGCCTGCCCGACAAGGGTGTGTTCGCCAACGTCAACGTCGCCAAGCTCGACATGGCGGCCTGGCAGGCCCTGCTGGGCGAGGCCACCGGCACGAGCGCGGATGCCCCCGAGCGTCCCGACGATCCGTCGATGGCCTACCTGCCCACGCGCATCGCGGTGCGCGCGCAGCAGCTGGGCATCGCGGGCCGCACGCTGCACAACGTGGTGCTCGGCGGCACGCGCGAGGGCAGCGTCTGGCGCGCCAACGTCGACGCCACCGAACTCAGCGGCTATGCCGAGTACCGCCATGCGCAGGCCGGGCGCCTCTACGCGCGGCTCGCGCGGCTGAAGATCGCGCCCTCCGAGGCCACGCAGGTCGAGACCCTGCTCGACGAGCAGCCCGGCAACCTGCCGGCGCTGGACATCGTCATCGACGACTTCGAGCTGCTGGGCAAGCGCCTGGGCCGCGCCGAGATCGACGCGGTCAACCGCGGCGGCGCGGGCCGCGAATGGCTGCTCAACAAGCTGACCTTCACCATGCCCGAGGCCAGCTTCGCGGCCAAGGGCACCTGGGCCGCGGTGCCCGGCGCGCCGGCCGGCCAGCGCCGCACCGCCATGACCTTCAGGCTCGACGTCGCCGATGCCGGCGAGCTGCTCACGCGCTTCGGCATGCCGGGCGTGCTGCGGCGCGGGCGCGGGCGGATGGAGGGCGACGTCAACTGGCGCGGCTCGCCCTTCTCGCTCGACTACCCGAGCCTGGGCGGGCAGCTGCAGGTCGACGTGGAGCAGGGCCAGTTCCTCAAGGCCGACCCCGGCCTGGCCAAGCTGCTGGGCGTGCTGAGCCTGCAGGCGCTGCCGCGCCGGCTCACGCTCGATTTCCGCGACGTGTTCAGCGAAGGCTTCGCCTTCGACTTCATCCGCGGCGACGCGAAGATCAGCAAGGGCATCGCCAGCACCAACAACCTGCAGATGAAGGGCGTCAACGCCGCCGCGCTGATGGACGGCTCGGCCGACATCGTGCGCGAGACGCAGAACCTGCGCGTGGTGGTGGTGCCCGAGATCAACGCCGGCACCGCGGCGCTGGTGGCCACCGCCATCAACCCTGCCATCGGCCTGGGCACCTTTCTTGCGCAGTGGGTGCTGAGCAAGCCGCTCGCGGCCGCGGCCACGCAGGAGTTCCACATCGAGGGCACCTGGACCGACCCCAAAATAGCGAAGGTGCCGCGCACGCTGCAGCTGCTGCCGCAGAGCATTCCCGGCGCGCCCGGCCTGCCGCCCGCCTCGCAGACCGCGGACGACGGCAAGAAAACGGAGAACAAGCAATGAAAGTCGCAGCCATCCAGATGGTGTCGGCCATCGCCCGCGAAGCCAACCTCGCGCGCGCCCACGACCTGCTCGCGCAGGCCGCCGCGGCCGGTGCCGAGCTCGCGGTGCTGCCCGAGTACTTCTGCATGATGGGCGCGCGCGACACCGACAAGCTGGGCCTGCGCGAAACCGCCGGCGCGGGCATGGTGCAGGGCTTCCTGGCCGATGCGGCGCGCGAGTTCGGGCTGTGGATCGTCGGTGGCACGCTGCCCATCGAGAGCACCGATGCCGAGCACGTGTTCAACAGCTCGCTGGCCTTCTCGCCCGACGGCCGCTGCGTGGTGCGCTACGACAAGATCCATCTCTTCTTCTTCGACAACGGCACCGAGCGCTACGACGAGCGCCGCGTCATCGCGCCCGGTGCGAAACCGGTGGTGTTCGAGCTGCCCTCGCGCGACGGCCACCGCTGGCGCGTGGGCATGAGCGTGTGCTACGACCTGCGCTTTCCCGAGCTGTACCGCGCGCTCGCGAAGCAGGGCGCCGACCTGCTGCTGGTGCCCAGCGCCTTCACCCGCACCACCGGCGCCGCGCACTGGGAGGTGCTGCTGCGCGCCCGCGCCATCGAGAACCTGGCCTGGGTGGTCGCGCCCGCGCAGGGCGGCACGCACGAGAACGGCCGCCAGACCTGGGGCCAGTCGCTGATCGTCGACCCCTGGGGCACGGTGGTGGCGCAGCAGGCCACCGAAGAAGGCGTGGTGCTGTTCGACATCGACGCCGCGAAGGTGCAGAGCACGCGCACTCAACTGCCCGTGCTCTCGCACAGCGTGATCTAGGAATGACCCCCAGGCTTGCCCACTTCGTGTGGCCGCCAACCCCCTTCCAGGGGGCAACACCTGCGGGCCGGCAAAGCCGGTTCCGCGGTGTTCCTGGAACAAGCCACGTACCTTGCGTGCGGCGGTGTTGCCGGTATGTCTGATGCGCTGCTGACCGTTGCACCGCAGCGATGGGCGCTGCTGGCCTATGCGCGGCTGCGCTCGCTGTGGCAGCGCTGGTTCCTGTGGCTGCTGCTGGCGGTGCTGGTGTCGGTGCTGCTGGTCACAGTGGTGTGGCTCGCGGGCCGGCACGAGGTCGAGCAGGTGCAGGCCGCGCTCGACCGCGACACCGCCGACGCGGTCTCCGACCTGCGCAGCGGCTTCCAGCGCAACGCGCAGAGCCTGCGCGCCACGCAGGCGCCGGGCGCCGATGCCGCGAAGTGGTCGGAGGTGGCCTCGGCATTGCTGCGCGAGCACCGCGAATGGCTGCGGCTCGAATGGCGCGACTCCGCGCTGCGCCCGCTTCAGGCCGTCAATACGCCCTACCGCATGCGCGTGCTCGACGAGGACACGCGCGGCCCCGATCAGTCCGACGTGACGCTGGCCTGCGCCGCCGCGCGCAAGCTGGGTGCGTCGGCCTATTCGCCGAGCCACTACGTGCCCATCGCGGGCGGCGGCGGCATCGAGGTGATGGAACTGTGCGTGCCGATCGACGCAGGCGGCTATCTGGTGGCGAGCTATTCGCTGCGCGACGCGCTGATCGAGCTGGTCGGCCCCACGCTCACGCGCGGCCAGGAAGTGGCCTTCACCGAGGCCGACGGCACGCGGCTGGTGGCGCTTGGCAGCTCGCGGCGCACCGGCACGCGCGTGTTCACCTCGCAGCAGCTCATCGACCTGCCGGGCACCTCGCTGATGCTGCGCGTGGACGGCTGGCGTGCGGCGCCCGACCTGTTCCCGAACATGCTGACGGCGCTGGTCACGGCGATCTCCATCGCACTGGTGTCGGTGCTGGTGCTGCTGGCGCGCGACACGCGCCGCCGCCTGCGCGCCGAGCGCGACCTGGCCGACGCGCTGGCCTTCCGCAAGGCGATGGAAGACTCGGTCATCACCGGCCTGCGCGCGCGCGACCTGCAGGGCCGCATCACCTACGTGAACCCGGCCTTCTGCGAGATGGTGGGCTTCAGCCCCGAGGAACTCATGGCGGACAACGCGGAGGCGCCCTACTGGCCCACCGAGCTGGCCCATGAGTACCAGCAGCGGCAGGCGCGCCGGCTCGCGGGCGGCATGCCGCCGCGCGAGGGCTTCGAATCGGTCTTCATGCGCAAGGACGGCACGCGCTTTCCGGTGCTGATCTTCGAGGCGCCGCTGATCAACGCGCACAAGGTGCAGACCGGCTGGATGAGCGCATTCATCGACGTGAGCGAGCAGCGCCGCATCGAGGAGCTCTCGCGCGCCAGCCAGGAGCGGCTGCAGGCCAGCGCGCGGCTGGCCACGGTGGGCGAGATGGCCTCGCTGCTGAGCCACGAGCTGACCCAGCCGCTGGCCGCCATTGCCAGCTACGCGAGCGGCTCGCTCAATCTGCTGGGCCCCGACGCCAGGGGCGACCAGGGCGAGGTGGCGATGGCGGTGAAGCGCATCGCCGAGCAGGCCGACCGAGCCGGCCAGGTGATCCGCAGCGTGCACGACTTCGTGCGCCGGCGCGACCGCACGCGCGAGGCCGTGGCGCCGCAGGCGCTGATCGACGCGGTGCTGCCGCTGGTGCGGCTGCAGGCGCGCAAGCTGGGCGTGATCATCGAGGTGGTGCTGGAAGACCGGCTGCCCGCGGCCATGTGCGACCGCACCCTGGTCGAGCAGGTGCTGCTGAACCTCGCGCGCAACGCGATGCAGGCCATGGACAGCCCCGACAATGTCGGCAGCCGCGTGCTGCGGCTGCGCGTGGCGCGCGCCACGGCGGTCGGCGGCGCGGTGCAGGAGGACGGCCGGCGCTGGCTGGAGTTCTCGGTGGCCGATCTCGGCAGCGGCATCGGCCAGGACGTGGCCGAGCGGCTCTTCACGCCCTTCTTCACCACGCGCGCCGACGGCATGGGGCTCGGCCTGAGCCTGTGCCGCACGGTGGTGGAGCAGCACGGCGGGGCGCTCGTGTACGAGCCCAACAAGCCGCGCGGCACCGTGTTCCGGTTCACGCTGCCGAGTACATGATCACCCCCAGGCTTCGCGCACTTCGTGTCGCTACGCCAACCCCCTGCAGGGGGCGGCGCCAGCGGCCCGGCAAAGCCGGTTCCGCGGCGCCCCGGAAAGGGCACGCGTTTGATTTGGAATTGATATGCAACCGCTGATCGACGGCTTGATCTTCATCGTGGACGACGACGCCAGCGTGCGCGAGGCGCTGGCCTGGCTGCTGCGTTCGCGGCGGCTGGCCAGCGAGCACTTCGCGAGCGCGGAGGCGTTCGAGCAGTTTCTCGACCAGGGCCCGCTGCCGCAGCAGCCGCTGTGCCTGCTGCTGGACGTGCGCATGCCCGGCACCAGCGGGCTGGTGCTGTTCGACCGCATCGTGGAGCGCGGCCTGCTGCCGGCGATGCCGGTGATCTTTCTCACGGGCCACGCCGATGTGCCCACGGCCGTCGACGCGGTCAAGCGCGGCGCCTTCGATTTCTGCGAGAAGCCTTTTTCGGACAACGCGCTGGTCGACCGCATCGAGCACGCGCTCAACGCGTCGCTCCAGGCGCTGGAAGTGCAGCGCGCGCGCCGGGGCCTTGCCGAGCGCGTCAGCGAGCTGACCGAGCGCGAGCGCGACGTGATGCGGCTGGTGATCGAGGGCCTGCCCAACAAGCTCATCGCCGACCAGCTCGCGATCAGCGTGCGCACGGTGGAGGTCCACCGCGCGCGCGTGTTCGAAAAGATGGAAGTGAAGTCGGCCGTCGAACTGGCCAACCGTCTACGAGAACTCTAGCGCCGGATTCTTCGCGGAACACCGCGGAACCGGCTTCGCCGGGCCGCTGGTATTACCCCCTGCAAGGGGGGGTTGGCGCAGCGACACGAAGTGCGCGAAGCCTGGGGGTTAGCCCTTTTCCGCGACGAAGATTTCCACGCGGCGGTTCTGCGCGCGGCCGGCTGCCGTGCCGTTGTCCGCCAGCGGTTCGCGCGAGCCGCGGCCATCGGTGGTGATGACGGTGGTCGAGACGCCGCGGCTCACGAGGTGGTTGCGCACGCTGTCGGCGCGGCTCACCGAGAGGCGCTCGTTGCCTTCCTCGCTGCCGGTGCTGTCGGTGTGGCCGACCACGCGCACGCTGGCGGCGGTGGCGCTCTTCAGGCCTTCGGCGACCTTGTCGAGCACCTGCGCCAGGTTGCGCTTGACGTTGGCGCGGCCGGTGTCGAACGACAGCTCGTTCGGGATCACCAGGTGAAGCTGGTTGTCGGCGGTCTGCTCGATCACGACGCCCGTGCCCTTGGTGGAGGTCTCGAGGTCTGTCTTCAGGGCGGCCAGGCGGGCTGTCCAGCTGTTGGCCGGTGCGGCCGGAGCAACTGCGGGCGCGGGGGCCGGCGGCGGCGCCGACTGCGATGCGCAGCCCGCGATGAACAGCAACGCGGCGGCGGCCGCGCCAGAAACAACAAACTTCCTCATGAGATTCCCTCTTAATGGACCAATGGAACGGTGATGGCGGGAACCGGCCTTTCAGCGCGGCCGGTTTCCCTTCGTGTGCTGGAGATCGTCAGCCTCGCGGCGCGCGCTCGCCCACGTAGATTTCGACGCGGCGGTTCTGTGCCCTGCCGGCGTCGCTGTTGTTGTCGGCGATCGGTTCGTGCGAACCGCGGCCTTCGATGCGGAAGATCGCAGCGTTCACGCCGCGCGCCACGAGGTAGTCGCGGGTGCTGGCGGCGCGTTCGACCGACAGCGGGTTGTTGATGGCGTCCGAGCCGGTGCTGTCGGTGTGGCCGATGATGCGCACCTCGGCGTTCGGGTTGCCGCGCAGGCCGCTGGCGAACTGGTCGAGCACCGGCGCGAAATTTGGCTTGATGTTGGCGCGGCCCACGTCGAAGGACACGTCGCTCGGAATCTGCAGCTTCAGCTCGTTGTTTTGCGTTTGCGTCACGGCCACGCCGGTGCCCTGGGTGGCGGCCTCCATCTGGCGCTTCTGGTTTTCCATGCGCTGCGACCACAGGTAGCCGCCCAGCGCGCCGGCTGCCGCGCCGACCACCGCACCGGTGCCGATGGCGCCGCGGTTGCCGCCAGTGGCCGAGCCGATCGCGGCGCCGCCGAGCGCACCGATGCCGGCACCGATGCCGGTGTTGCGCTGCGTGTCGGTCATGCCGCCCGCGCAGCCGGACAGGACGAGCGCGGCGGCAGTGGTGGCGAGTACGAACTTTTTCATGGCGTTCCCTTTCAAGGTTGGATCAGGCGGCACAGCTTAGCCTTCGGGGAGTGCGTGATGGTACGGGCTCAAAGCCCTACGGAAAATAAGAAAAGTTTCGTCATCGCGCATGAATGCTGCGATGATTGCTACCAAAGTAATAGCAATGGAGTGGTTGTCCGACAGTGCGCAGCGGCAGGGGACTGCACGAGCAATTCACGCTTCGGGCGGGCGCTTCCCTTCTTCGGTAACGCGGCCGGCTTCGGGCTCGTCGCCGTCATCGTGCAATTCACCCTTGTTGCGCCCGGAAAACATGGTCCACCAGATGATCAGGATGAACACGAGTCCCGCGGCGAGGGCTTCAAGCAGAATCAAACCCATGAGAAATGGACTCCTGTGGCTGGTCGGGCTTGTGATCGTAGCAACGCTCGCCGCTTGTTCCACCGGCCCGCGCCCCCCCGAGCCGCCTATCCGCCCCCCTGTCAGCCAGCCGCGCGACCTCGGTCCGCTCACAGGCTCGCTCGCGCACCCCAAGAGCCGGTGGGTGCCCGTGGGTTGGGGCGAGCTGCCCGGCTTCGGCGAAGACCCGCTGCACGAAGCGTGGATCGCGCTGCTGGCGAACTGCTCACGCCCCAACGCCGCCTTCGCGCCGCTGTGCCGCGACGTGCGCCAGCTCGCCATCGCCACCCCCGAAGAGCAGCGCCAGTGGATGACCGAGCGGCTGCAGCCCTATCGCGTCGAGGCGCTCAATGGCCAGATCGAGGGCAAGCTCACCAGCTACTACGAGCCGGTGTACGAGGCCTCGCGCGTGCCCACCGCCACCTTCAACGTGCCGATCTACCAGGCGCCCGACGGCCTCGTGCCGCGCCGCCCCTGGTACACGCGCCAGGAGATCGAGACCCTGCCCGAGGCACAGGCCGCGCTGCGCGGGCGCGAGATCGCCTGGATGGCCGACCCGATCGACGCGCTGATGCTGCACATCCAGGGCTCCGGCCGGCTGCGCATCACCGAGGCCAACGGCTGGCAGCACACCGTGCGCATGGCCTTCTCGGCCACCAACGAGCAGCCCTACCGCAGCGTGCAGCAGTGGCTCGTCAGCCAGGGCGTGACCAAGGTCGGCAAGTGGCCCGACGACACCAAGGCCTGGGCCGCGCAGAACCCGCAGCGCGTGGCGCAGATGATGTGGAGCAACCCGCGCTACGTGTTCTTCCGCGAGGAAACGATGAGCGAGGTCGATGCCGCATTCGGCCCGCGCGGTGCGCAGGGCGTGCCGCTCACGGCCGGCCGGTCCATCGCGGTGGACCGCGAGAGCATTCCCTACGGCACGCCGGTGTGGCTGGCCTCCAGCGGACCGGCGGCGCAGCTGCAGAAGCTCGTGGTGGCGCAGGACACCGGCAGCGCCATCCTCGGCGCGGTGCGCGCCGACTACTTCGCAGGCACCGGCGCCGAGGCCGGCCGCTTCGCGGCGAGCATGAACCAGCCGCTGCGGCTGTGGGCGCTGTGGCCGCGCCAATTGCCCGCGCCCTGAATCGCCAGGCGGGCAGATCCGGACCAGGTTTCGATGAAGGGTTTCTGAAAAGACCTGATTTAACCTGACTGGAGGCTGATCAATTCACGGAGTCGTCATACGAAGTGCCTAACTTCGCGGGCTGGTTTTTCCCCAACCCACGAAGAAAGACATTGCGCATGACCGCAAACACCCGCTCCGACGATCGCCCGGTCGAAATCGAAGACATCGGCACCAACACCACGTCGAACCCCTCCTTCACCGACCTGATCGCCTCGCGCCTGAGCCGTCGCCACCTGTTCGGCCTGGGCGTCGGCACCGCCGGCACCGCGTTGCTCCAGGCATGCGGCGGCGGTGGCGGCGGCGGTACTGCCTTCCCCGTCCTTCCTCCGGCTCCGGCGCCTGCCCCGGCGCCCGCACCCACTCCGGCGCCCAGCCCCGCGCCGATGAAGCTCGGCTTCAATGCCGTTGCCAAGAGCCTCGCCGACGTCGTCACCGTGCCCGCCGGCTACACCGCCAGCGTGCTGTACCGCCTGGGCGACCCGATCGCCACGAGCGTGGCCGCCTACAGGAACGACGGCACCGACGCAGCCGACACCTACGACCGCCGCGCGGGCGACCATCACGACGGCATGACCTACTTCGGCATGAACGCGTCGAACAAGTGGGACGCCACCGGCGCATCGCGCGGCCTGCTCGTGATGAACCACGAAGCCATCACGCCGCTGTTCCTGCATCCCACCGGCCAGACCATCGTCAGCGGCGCGCGCACCGTGGCCGACGAAGTGCTGCGCGAGTTCTACCTGCACGGCGTGAGCGTGATCGAGGTCAACAAGAGCGGCAGCACCTGGAGCTACAAGCAGGACTCGACCTTGAATCGCCGCGTCCACACGCTCACCGAGATGAGCTTTTCGGGCCCCGCCGCCAAGACCGACTACCTGAAGACCAAGTACTCGACCGACGGCAGCAAGACCCGCGGCACGCTCAACAACTGCGCCAACGGCACCACGCCGTGGGGAACGTACCTCACCTGCGAGGAGAACTGGGCCGGGTACTTCCGCCGCATCGCCGCCAACGACGATACCAACCGCACGGCCAAGGAACTGGCTTCCTTCAGCCGCTACGGCGTGGCCAGCACCGGCCGCGAACTCTGGGCCACCGTCACGCCCGACACCGCCGACAACCTGTACGGCCGCTGGAACACCGAAGTCGTGGCCACGAGCGGCACCGCCGTCGACGACTACCGCAACGGCGCCAACACCTACGGCTGGGTGGTCGAGATCGACCCGTTCAACCCGTCGAGCACCCCGAAGAAGCGCACTGCGCTCGGCCGCTTCGGCCACGAAGGCGCTTGCCTGGGGCCGGTCGTGGTCGGCAAGCCGCTGGTCTGGTACATGGGCGACGACTCGCGCAACGAGTACATCTACAAGTTCGTGTCGACCAAGAACTGGGACGCGGCCGACATCGGTGGCGGCATGGCCGCTGGCGACAAGTACATGGACGACGGCAAGCTCTACGTCGCCAAGTTCAAGGCCGACGGCACGGGCGACTGGCTCGAGCTGAAGCTCGGCGTCAACAACATCACCGCGAGCTATTCCGCCTATGCGTTCGCCGACGCGGCCGACGTGGTGGTCAATGCGCGCCACGCCGCCGATGCCGCCGGCGCTACCAAGATGGACCGCCCCGAGTGGACGGCCGTCAACCCGAAGACCGGCGAGGTCTACGTCACGCTGACCAACACCAACTCGAGCTCGCGTCCGATCGGCAAGACCGACGCCGCCAACCCGCGCTTCTACAACGACAAGACGACCGCCGGCAAGGACCAGAAGGGCAACCCGAACGGCCACATCGTGCGCTTTGCCGACACCAACGGCGATCCGACCTCCGTCACCTTCAAGTGGGACGTGTACCTCTTCGGCGCGCGTTCCACCGCGTCGGCCGATGTCAACCTCTCGCAGCTGGGCGCCGACAACGACTTCTCCAGCCCCGACGGCATGTGGTTCAGCCAGGCCGCTCCCGGCCTGCTGTGGCTGGAGACCGACGACGGCGCGTACACCGACGTGACCAACTGCATGCTGCTGGCCGCCCTGCCGGGCAAGGTCGGCGACGGCGGCGCGAAGACCATCACCAACGTCGACGGTTCCACCACCGCAACTCAGGCTACGTTCATCGGCAAGGCCCCCGGCACCGATGGCCTGCGCCGCTTTCTCGTCGGTCCCATCGACTGCGAGATCACCGGCATCGCCGAATCCGGCGACGGCCGCGCGCTGTTCGTGAACATCCAGCACCCGGGTGAGAACACGGCCAGCACGAACATCTCGGATCCGACGAAGTTCCTCAGCCACTGGCCCGATGGCGGCAACGCCCGCCCGCGCTCGGCGACCATCGTCATCACGAAGAACGACGGAGGCCTGATCGGCCTCTGATCGGCGCAACAACCTGCCTCTTCCGGGAGACACCGCGGAACCGGCTTCGTCGGGCCGCAGGTGTCGCCCCGGCGAGGGGGTGGCGCAGCGACACGAAGTGCGCGAAGCCCCGGGGGAGTGCCTACTCCCTCGGCAACGGCAGCGCCGTCTTGTATCTCACCTGCTTCAGCGCAAAGCTGGAGCGGATCTTCTCGATCCCCGGGATCGGCGTGAGTTGCTCCAGGATGAATTTCTCCAGCGCCGCCATGTCCGCCACCGCGATGCGGATCAGGTAGTCGCTGTCGCCCGTCATCAGGTAGCACTCCATCACCTCGTCGTGCTCGGCGATGCGTTGCTCGAAGTCGGCGAGCGACTGCTTGCTCTGCGTGGTGAGGCTGATCGAGATGAACACGTTGAGCCCCAGGCCCAGCGCCTTGGCGCTGGCGAGGGCGACGTAACGGTCGATCACGCCGTTGGCCTCGAGCACCTTCACGCGAGCCAGGCAGGGCGACGGCGAGAGGTGCACGCGCCGCGCCAGCTCCACGTTCGACAGCGCGCCGTCGCGCTGAAGCTCGTCCAGGATGCGCAGGTCGATGGCGTCGAGTTGCATGAAATGCCGTATAAATTTGGTTTTGCGGAATTTTATGCTGCGGCGCGTTCATGGGCTTGGCGCTGCCGGTAGCTAATTTTCCTCACGGCGGCCTAAAGTGCCGTCATGAACGCCCCGATTTCGCCCGACCAGATGCGCGCACTGCTGCTGGATGAAACGCAGCTCTCGCACGACCCCGACCCCGCCGAGACCGCCGAGTGGCGCGATGCCTTCGTGGCGCTGGCGCAGACGCAGGGGCCGCAGCGCGCCAGGCAGATGCTGGCCGAACTGGCCCGCCTCGCGCGGCAGCAGCGCATCGGCTGGCAGCCCGAGCTGGCGACGCCGTACGTCAACACCATCGCGGTGGAAGACCAGCCGCCGTTCCCGGGCGACCTTGCCATCGAGGAGAAGCTCGCCTCGCTGATGCGCTGGAACGCGCTCGCGATGGTGGCCAAGGCCAACCAGGCGTACGGCGAGCTCGGCGGCCACATCGCAAGCTACGCGAGCGCGGCCGACCTGTTCGAGACCGGCTTCAACCACTTCTTCCATGCGCGCAGCGAGCACCATCGCGGCGACCTCGTGTTCTTCCAGCCGCACAGCGCACCGGGCGTGTACGCCCGCGCGTACCTCGAAGGCCGCCTGAGCGAGGAAGACCTGAAGCACTACCGCCAGGAACTCACCGCGCCCGCCTTCGTCGACGGCAGCGGCGCGCGCGGCCTGTGCAGCTACCCGCATCCGTACCTGATGCCGGACTTCTGGCAGTTCCCGACCGGCTCGATGGGCATCGGCCCCATCAGCTCGATCTATCACGCGCGCTTCATGCGCTACCTCACGCACCGCAACCTGCTGAACTGCGAAGGCCGCAAGGTGTGGGGCGTGTTCGGCGACGGCGAGATGGACGAGCCCGAGTCGATGAGCGCACTGACGCTCGCCGCGCGCGAGAGGCTCGACAACCTCGTGTGGGTGGTCAACTGCAACCTGCAGCGCCTCGACGGCCCGGTGCGCGGCAACGGCCGCATCATCGACGAGCTCGAGAAGCTGTTCGCGGGCGCCGGCTGGAACGTCATCAAGCTGGTGTGGGGCAGCGACTGGGACGGCCTCTTCGCGCAGGACGCGAGCGGCGCGCTGGCGCGCGTGTTCGCCAACACCGTCGACGGCCAGATGCAGACCTTCGCCGCCAAGGACGGCCGCTTCAACCGCGACAACTTCTTCGGCCAGAACCCCGAGCTCGCGCGCCTGGCCGAAGGCATGACCGACGAGCAGATCGACCGCCTCAAGCGCGGCGGCCACGACCTCGTGAAGATCCACGCCGCCTATGCCGCAGCCGCGGCGCATCGCGGCCAGCCCACCGTGATCCTCGCCCACACCAAGAAGGGCTACGGCATGGGTAGCGCCGCGCAGGGCAAGATGACCACGCACTCGCACAAGAAGATGGGCGACGTGGACCTCATCGAGTTCCGCGACCGCTTCAACCTCCCGCTGACCGACGCGCAGGCCACCGCGATGGACTTCTACCGCCCGGCCGAGGACAGCGCCGAGATGCGCTACCTGCGCCAGCACCGCGAGGCCCTCGGCGGCGCCATGCCGCGCCGCGAGACCGCCTGCGAGGTGGTCGCCAAGCCCGACATCGCGAGCTACGCGCAGTTCGCCACCGTCGCGGCCGGCAAGGAGATGAGCACCACCATGGCCTTCGTGCGCATGCTGGGCAACCTGATGAAGGACAAGGCCCTGGGCCCGCGCATCGTGCCCATCGTGGCCGACGAGGCGCGCACCTTCGGCATGGCCAACCTGTTCAAGCAGGTCGGCATCTATTCGAGCGTGGGCCAGCGCTATGCGCCGGAGGACATCGGCTCGGTGCTGAGCTACCGCGAAGCCACCGACGGCCAGATCCTCGAAGAGGGCATCAGCGAGGCCGGCGCCATCGCGAGCTGGACGGCCGCCGCCACCAGCTACAGCGTGCACGGCCTGGCGATGCTGCCCTTCTACATCTACTACTCGATGTTCGGCTTCCAGCGCGTGGGCGACGCGATCTGGGCCGCGGCCGATCAGCGTGCGCGCGGCTTCCTGCTGGGCGCCACCTCGGGGCGCACCACGCTCGGCGGCGAAGGCCTGCAGCACCAGGACGGCAGCAGCCACCTCGTGGCCGCGACCATCCCCAACTGCAAGGCCTACGACCCGGCCTTCGCGGGCGAGATGGCGGTGATCGTCGACGCGGGCATCCGCGAAATGATGGTCGAGCAGCAGGACGTGTTCTATTACGTCACGCTCATGAACGAGAACTACGCGCAGCCCGACGTGCCGGCCGGCGCGGAAGCCGACATCCTGCGCGGCTGCTATCGCTTCGGCACCTATGCGCCGGCTTCGGGCAAGGCGAAGAAGAAAGTGACGCTGATGGGCTCGGGCGCGATCCTCACCGAGGTCGTGAAGGCCGCGCAGCAGCTGGCCGAAGAGGGCATCGAGGCCGAGGTGTTCAGCGTGACGAGCTGGAGCGAACTCGCGCGTGACGGGCTGGCGTGCGAGCAGCGCGCCTTGGCTGGCGAGAAGGCCGATACACCGTTCATCGCGCGGCAGCTCGGCGCTGGAAAGGCGCCGATCATCGCCGCCACCGACTACGTGCGCGCCGTGCCCGAGAGCGTGCGCGCCTTCCTGCCCGAAGGCCGCCGCTACATCACGCTGGGCACCGATGGGTTCGGCCGCAGCGACACGCGTGCGGCGCTGCGCGGCTTCTTCGGCGTCGATGCGCAGAGCATCGCGAAGGCCGCGCGTCACGCGCTGAGCTGAATTACTTCGGGCTCCGCGATGGGGTGGGCCCTGCGTTAGAGTCGCAGGCCCACCACCTTCGCGCCCATGACCGCCCGCTTCCAGTCCATCGCCCCCGCCGTCCGCCTGGCCGACCAGGTGGCCGATGCGCTCGCGGCCGAGGTGCGCAGCGGGCGCTTGTCCGAAGGCGACCGGCTGCCCACGGAGACCGCGCTGGCCGAGCAGTTCGGCGTGAGCCGCACCGTGGTGCGCGAGGCGGTGTCGCGGCTGAAGTCGCTGGGGCTGCTCGATTCGCGCCAGGGCAGCGGCGTCTACGTGCGCGCTGCCGGCGTCGAGCCGCTGCGCTTCGAGATGCCGCATGTGGCCTCGCGCGAGGCGGTGATCCAGATGGTCGAGCTGCGCCGCGCGCTCGAAGCCGAAGTGGCCGCGCTGGCCGCCGAGCGCCGCACGGACGAAGACGTGCAGCGCATCGGCGACGCCATCGCCGCATTGCACGCGGCGGTCGAGGCGGGCGGCAACGGCGCGGACGAAGACGTGCGCTTCCACCGCGCCATCGCCGAGGCGGCGCGCAACCCCTTCCTGATCGGCACGCTGCAGTACCTGCGGCAGTTCCTGCACGGCGCCACTCGCGTCACGCGCGCCAACGAGGCGCGCCGCGCCGACTTCGCGCGCGAGGTGGCACAGGAGCACGCGCGCATCGTCGAGGCCATCGAGGCCGGCGATCCGCTGCGCGCGCGCGAGGCCGCCAAGAGCCACATGGACAACGCGATCCGCCGCATCGAGCTGGCCGATCCGGTGTTCTGGCAGCAGGAGGGCGAGCAGCTCGCCCGTCCGCTGGTCGAAGGCTGGCCGGTCGGCGGCTGAGCCCGGCGCCGATACACGAAGTCACCAGAAAGGCGCCGGAAGGCGGCCATTCCGAGGGTTTACCCGGGTCGGCCAGCAAAAGTCAGATTTGTATGATGACCTGACAAATCACCCGAGACGCAGCTTCCTCATGACTTCCTCGACCCTCCAGGCCAGCGCCATGTCGCCCGCCGCCGCCGATGCCGCGCTCGAAAAGCGCGCCTACTCCAAGGTGTTCTGGCGCCTCGTGCCCTTCCTCATGCTCTGCTACGTGATCGCGTACCTCGACCGCGTGAACGTCGGCTTCGCCAAGCTGCAGATGGGCCAGGACCTGGGTTTCAGCGAAACCGTGTTCGGTCTTGGCGCGGGCATCTTCTTCCTGGGCTACTTCCTGTTCGAGGTGCCGAGCAACCTGCTGCTCAACCGCGTGGGCGCGCGCATCTGGATCGCGCGGATCATGATCACCTGGGGGCTGCTCTCGGCCTGCTTCATGTTCGTGAAGACGCCCACGAGCTTCTACATCCTGCGCTTCCTGCTCGGGCTGGCCGAGGCGGGCTTCTATCCGGGCGTGATCCTCTACCTCACGCACTGGTACCCGGCGCACCGGCGCGCGCGGATCATCGCGGTGTTCATGTCGGCCATTCCGGTGGCGGGCATCTTCGGCAACCCGCTGTCGGGCTGGATCATGGACAGCTTCCATGGCGTGTCGGCCATGAGCGGCTGGCAGTGGATGTTCCTCATCGAAGCCATCCCCGCCGTGCTCATCGGCGTGATGGTGCTGCTGTACCTGGACAACGGCATCGCCCAGGCGCGCTGGCTCAGCGCCGAGGAAAAGGCCCTGCTGCAGCGCGAGGTGGCGAACGACGCCGCCCACGGCGCCAAGGGCCCGCACTCGGTGGCCGGCGTGTTCCGCGATGCGCGCATCTGGTGGATGGCGTTCATCTACTTCGCCTTCGTCATGGGCCAGTACGCACTCACCTTCTGGCTGCCCACGCTGGTCAAGGCCACGGGCGTGCAGGGCAACCTGAACATCGGGCTGCTCAGCGCGATTCCGTTCCTCTGCGCCATCGTCGCGATGAACCTCTTCGGCCGCAGCGCCGACCGCCGCCAGGAGCGCCGCTGGCACCTGATCGTGCCGGCCATGATGGGCGCCGTGGGCTTCACCGTGGCCGCTTCGTACACGCAGAACACGGCCGTGTCGCTGGCCTTCCTCTCGCTCGCCGCGGCCGGCGTGCTGACCTGCGCGCCGCTGTTCTGGTCGCTGCCCACCGCCTTCCTCACGGGCACGGCCGCCGCCGCCGGCATCGCCGCCATCAACTCGGTGGGCAACCTCGCGGGCTTCGTGAGCCCCTACCTCATCGGCTACCTGAAGGACCTCACGGGCAGCACGCAGATCGGCATGTACGTGCTGGCCGGCGCGCTGGTGCTCGGCGCCATCGGCGTGTGGTTCACGCCCAAGCAACTGGTCAACCGTTAGATGAAGTACACCCCCAGGCTTCGCGCACTTCGTGTCGCTGCGCCAACCCCCTCGCCGGGGGCAACACCTGCGGCCCGGCAAAGCCGGTTCCGCGGTGTTTCCCGAACGGGGCGCGTCGCACCGGGTGCCCGGCCTTGCAACTGAACGGAAGCAACGCAATGAACCAAGAAAAGACCCCTTCCACCATCTCCGCTGCCACTCCCGTCGTCGGCCTCGTGGGCCTGGGCGCCATGGGCGCCGGCATGGCGCAGTCGCTGCGCCGCGCGGGCCATGCGCCGCATGTGTTCGACGTGCGCCGCGAGGCCGCCGAAGCCTTCGCGCGAGAAGGCGGCACGGCCTGCGCCACGCTGGCCGAGCTCGGCGCGCAATGCGACATCGTGGTCAGCGTGGTGGTGAACGCCGCGCAGACCGAGTCGGTGCTGTTCGGCGACGGCACCACGCCCGGCTGCGCCGCGTCGATGAAGCCCGGCAGCGTCTTCGTGATGTGCTCCACCGTCGATCCGAACTGGTCGGTGGCGCTGGAGGCACGCCTGGAGAAGCTGGGCATCCTCTACATCGACGCGCCCATCTCCGGCGGCGCTGCCAAGGCCGCGAGCGGCCAGATGACGATGATGACCGCCGCCAGGCCCGCCGCGTACGAGAAGGCCGGCG
The DNA here is from genome assembly GCF_048305075.1 of Variovorax sp. 160MFSha2.1. Classification (NCBI taxonomy): domain Bacteria; kingdom Pseudomonadati; phylum Pseudomonadota; class Betaproteobacteria; order Burkholderiales; family Comamonadaceae; genus Variovorax; species Variovorax sp. 160MFSha2.1. Next base: position 6,580,521 of record NZ_CP157624.1, on the reverse strand, counting down.
CGGTGCTCGACGCCATGGCCGCCAAGGTCTACCGGCTGGGCGACAAGGCGGGCGCGGGCAGCAAGGTGAAGATCATCAACCAGCTGCTGGCCGGCGTGCACATCGCGGTGGCGGCCGAGGCCATGGCGCTGGGCCTGCGCGAGGGCGTCGACCCGGCGGCGCTGTACGAGGTCATCACCCACAGCGCGGGCAACAGCTGGATGTTCGAGAACCGCATGGCGCACGTGCTCGCGGGCGACTACACGCCGCTGTCGGCCGTGGACATCTTCGTGAAGGACCTGGGCCTGGTGCTCGACGTGGCGCGCGCGAGCAAGTTTCCGCTGCCGCTGTCGTCCACCGCGCACCAGATGTTCATGCAGGCCTCGACGGCGGGCTACGCTCGCGAGGACGACAGCGCGGTAATCAAGATCTTCCCCGGCATCGAGGTGCCGGGTCCGAAGAAAGAAGCCTGAAAGAAAGAAGAGACACGCACATGAACATCCTCATCACCGGCGGCTGCGGCTTCCTGGGCGCCCGCCTCGCACGCACTCTGCTCGCGGGCGGCAGCCTCGCGCTGGCCGGATCGGCCGCGCAGCCCGTCTCGCGCATCACCCTGGCCGATCGCGTGCCGCCGCCCGCCGACCTGGCTTCCGACGCGCGCGTGCAGTTCGTGCAGGGCGACCTGCTGGAGCAGCTTTCGAACGGCGCGCTGCCCATCGCCGACACGCAGCTCGTGTTCCACCTCGCCGCCGCCGTGAGCGGCGAGTGCGAGGCCGACTTCGACCTTGGCATGCGCAGCAACCTCGACGCCACGCGCGGCCTGCTCGAAGCCGCGCGCCGCGCGGGCCATGCGCCGGTGTTCGTGTTCTCCAGCTCGGTCGCGGTGTTCGGCGATTCGCCCGAGCAGCGCCTGCCTGCCGTCATCGAAGACACCACGCTGCCGACGCCGCAGAACAGCTACGGCATCCAGAAGTTCATCGGCGAGCAGCTGGTGGCCGACTTCACGCGCAAGGGCTTCGTGCAGGGCCGCAACGTGCGGCTGATGACGGTATCGGTGCGCCCCGGCCGGCCCAACGGCGCGGCCTCCAGCTTTCTGAGCGGCATGCTGCGCGAGCCGCTGGCCGGCGAGCGTGCGCGCTGCCCCGTGTCGCCCGACACGCCCGTCGCGCTGGCCTCGCCCGGCAACACCGTCGCCGGCATCGTGCGCGCGGCCACCGCCAGCGCCGCCGAATGGGGCGCTCGCACGGCGGTCAACCTGCCCGCGCTGACCACCACCGTGCGCGAGATGGCGCAGGCGCTCGAACGCATCGCCGGCAAGGAAGCCACCGGCCTGATCGACTGGGAGCCCGATGCCGCCATCGCGAAGATCGTCACCAGCTGGCCCAGCCGCATCCACGCCGCGCGCGCCGAGGCGCTGGGCCTGAAGGCCGACGCCAGCTTCGACGCGATCCTGCGCGACTACGTGCGCGAGAACGCGCAAGCGGTGAAGCTTGCGCTGAAGGACTGACGCCATGGCAAAGCTCGTGCTCGGCTGCATCGCCGACGACTTCACCGGCGCCACCGACCTCGCCAATAACCTCGTGCGCGCCGGGATGCGCGTGGTGCAGGCCATCGGCGTGCCGGAAGGTCCACTTGATGCTGATGTAGACGCCGTGGTCGTTGCCCTCAAGTCGCGCACCATCGCGCCGGCCGAGGCCATCGCGCAGTCTCTGGCCGCGCTGCGCTGGCTGCAGTCGCAGGGCGCGCAGCAGATCTACTTCAAGTACTGCTCCACCTTCGACAGCACGCCCCAAGGCAACATCGGCCCCGTGACCGAGGCGCTGATGGACGCGATGGCGTGCGACTTCACCATCGCCACGCCCGCCTTCCCCGACAACAAGCGCACCGTGTTCAAGGGCTACCTGTTCGCGGGCGACGTGCTGCTCAACGAGAGCGGCATGCAGAACCACCCGCTCACGCCCATGACCGACCCGAACCTCGTGCGCGTGCTGCAGGCGCAGTGCACGCGCAAGGTGGGGCTGGTCGACTACGCGGTGGTGGCGCGCGGCGCCGCCGCCATCGGGGAGCGCATCGCGCAGCTCAAGGCCGAGGGCGTTTCCATCGCCATCGTCGACGCGGTGTCGAACGACGACCTGCTGCGCATGGGCCCGGCGCTCGCGAAGATGCCGCTGGTGACGGCCGGCTCGGGCGTGGCCATCGGCCTGCCTGCCAACTTCGGCCTCGCGCCCTCGTCGCAGGCGAGCGCGCTGCCCAAGGCGGGCGGCAAGTCGGCGGTGGTCTCGGGCAGCTGCTCGCTCGCCACCAACCGGCAGGTGCTCGACTTCATCCAGCGCGGCGGCGCGGCGCTGGCCATCGATCCGCTGCGCATCGCGGCGGGCGTGGATGTTGCGGCCGAGGCATTGGCGTGGGCCACGCCGCTCATCGACAAGGGCCCGGTGCTCGTCTACTCCACCGCCGAGGCCGGCTCCGTGAAGTCGGTGCAGGGCCGGCTCGGCGTGGAAGAGGCCGGCGCGATGGTCGAGCGCACCATCGCCGCCATCGCGCGCGGACTGGTCGAGAGGGGCGTGCACCGGCTGGTGGTGGCCGGCGGCGAGACTTCGGGTGCCTGCGTGCAGGCGCTGGGCATCGCGCAGATGCAGATCGGCCCGCAGATCGACCCCGGCGTGCCGTGGTGCCATGCGCGCTCCGAAGCCGCACCCGAGGCCGGCCTGCACATCGCGCTGAAGTCCGGCAACTTCGGCAGCGACGATTTCTTCACCAAGGCATTTACAGTGCTCGGATGACCGAGAGCATGAACGAGAACGAAGCCCGCGAGGAAATCTGCCGCGTCGGCCGCAGCCTGTTCGAGCGCGGCTACGTGCATGCCACGGCCGGCAACATCAGCGTGCGGCTGGACGACGGCGGCTTCCTCATCACGCCCACCGATGCCTGCCTCGGCTTCCTCGACCCTGCGCGGCTCGCACGGCTCGACGCGCAGGGCCGCCAGACCGGCGGCGACCGCGCCAGCAAGACCATCGCGCTGCACACGCGCATCTATGCCGCCGCGCGCAGCTTCGATGCGAACACCGCCTGCGTGATCCACACCCACAGCACGCACTGCGTGGCGCTCACGCTGCAGTCGCCCGGCGACGAACTGCTGCCCGCGCTCACGCCCTATTTCGTGATGAAGGTGGGCCATGTGCCGGTCATCCCGTATCACCGCCCGGGCGCGCCCGAAGCAGCCGAACAGGTGGCCCAGGCCATCGAGCGCTTCGGCGCGGCCGGCACGCCGATCCGCGCCGTGATGCTCACGCGCCTGGGCCCCAACGTGTGGCACGACACACCGGGCGCCGCCATGGCCGTGCTCGAGGAACTCGAGGAAACCGCCAGGCTCCAGCAGCTCGCGCAGGCCGCAAGGCCCGAGCCGCTGGATGCCCGACAGATCGATGAACTGCGCCGCACTTTCGGCGCGCGCTGGTAGTAAAAACACCCCATGCCCCAATTCGCAGCCAACCTCTCGATGCTCTACCCGGAGCTCGCCTTCCTCGACCGCTTCGACGCCGCCGCGGAGGACGGCTTCAAGGCCGTGGAGTACCTCTTCCCCTACGACTTCGCCAAGGAAGAAATCGTCGCCCGGCTGAAGCACAACGGCCTGCAGCAGGTGCTGTTCAACGGGCCGCCGGGCGACTGGAACGGCGGCGAGCGCGGCCTGGCCTGCCTGCCGGGGCGCGAGGCCGAGTTCCGCGAAGGCATCGCCAAGGCCATCGACTACGCAGTGGCGCTTGACTGCCCGCGCATCCACGTCATGGCAGGCCTCGTGCCCGCAGGCCAACAGCGCGACGCGCTGCAGCCGGTGTACGTCGACAACCTGCGCTGGGCCGCGGCCGAGGCCGCCAAGGCGGGCCGCGACGTGCTCATCGAGCCAATCAACACGCGCGACATCCCGGGCTTCTTCATCAACCGGCAGGACCATGCGCACGAGATCGTCGAGACCGTGGGCGCGCCCAACCTCAAGGTGCAGATGGACCTGTACCACTGCCAGATCGTCGAGGGCGACGTGGCGATGAAGATCCGCAAGTACCTGCCGACCGGTCGCGTCGGCCACATCCAGATCGCCGGCGTGCCCGACCGCAACGAGCCCGACATCGGCGAGCAGAACTACCCGTACCTCTTCGACGTGCTCGACGAGGTGTCGGCGCAGTGCGGCTGGCAGGGCTGGGTCGGCTGCGAGTACCGGCCGAAGCGCGGCACGGAGCCCGGCGGCACCTCGGCCGGGCTGGGCTGGCTGCGCGAGTGGCGGCAGCGGCACGCATGAAGCTCGAAGCGCTGCGCATTCCGGCGCCGCTGCGTGGCTTCGCGGCGGGCGAGGCGCAGCTGTTCGACGTCACCATCGAGGGCGACAAGGTCGCCGCCATCACGGCCGCCGCGCAACAGCAGCAAGCAAAGGGCACGCTGCTGAGCGCGCTGGTCGAGGCGCATGCGCACATCGACAAGAACTACACCGTGCAGGACGTGGGCGCCGCGCAAGGCAACCTGTTCGTCGCCATCGACCGCATGAACCGCCACCGCGAGAGCTGGACCGGCGAGTCGCTGCGCTTGCGCATGGAGCGCGCGCTGCACGACGCCTGGCTGTCGGGCACGCGCGCGCTGCGCACGCACCTCGACTGGGTGCAGCCCGAGCCGCCGGCCGCGCTAACAGTGTTCGAGGCACTGCGCGAAGAGTGGCGCGGGCGCATCGAACTGCAGTTCGTCTCGCTCACGCCGCTGGACCTGTTCGCCGACATCGAGGCGGGCGAGCGCATCGCGCGCGAGGTGAGGCGCGCGGGCGGCGTGCTCGGCGCCTTCGTCTACCGCAACGAGGGCATCGTCCACAAGCTGGGCCGCGTGTTCGACCTCGCGCAGCAGCACGGACTGGCGCTGGACTTCCACGTCGACGAAGGCCTGGACGTCGAGGCCACCGGCCTGCGCAGCATCGCCCAGCTGGTGCGTGCGCGCGACTTCCGGCGCGGCGTGGTTTGCGGCCATGCCTGCTCGCTCTCGGTGCAGGACGACACTGTGGCCGGCGAAACGCTGGCGCTGTGCGCCGGAGCGGGCATCCACATCGTCGCGCTGCCCACCACCAACCTCTACCTGCAGGGCGCCTGGGACCGTACGCCGGTGAGCCGCGGCATTACGCGCATCCACGAGGCGGCGGCACGGGGCTTGCGTGCGAGCCTGGCGACCGACAACGTGCAGGACGCCTTCTATCCCTACGGCAGCTACGACCTGCTGGAGACCTTCGGCCTCGGCGTGCAGGCGGCGCATCTTGCGCCGGCCGACGACTGGCTCGACACCATCACCGTGAGCCCCGCGAAGGCGCTGGGGCTCGCGTGGGACGGACGCATCGCGCCGGGCTGCCCGGCCGACCTGCTGGTGCTGTCGGCCACCGGGGAACATGAACTGATCGGCCCGCGCGGACGGCAACGCACCGTCATCCGCGCCGGCCAGCCACTGGAGAGCGACGAACGATGAGCATGGGCAAGCCGATGGCCAACTACGCGGCCGCCAAGCGCGTGGGCGATTTCGTCTTCATGAGCGGCGTGGTCGCCGTCGACCCGGCCACGCGCCGCGCGGTCGCCGGCTACGACGCCATTCCCGAAGAGGCGCGCACCGCGCTGCAGAGCGTGGGCTATGCCACCGGCCAGATGTCGGTGGACGTGTTCGAGGCGCCCATCGTCGCGCAGAGCTGGTTCGTGCTGGAGCGCATCCGCCAGATCGCGGCCGAGCACGGCGGCACGATGGAAGACGTGGTGAAGCTGGTGCAGTACTTCCGCCACCTGCCGCACTACGCCTTCTACAACCGCGTGCGCGGCCTGTTCTATCCGGGCGAGCCGCCGGTGAGCACGGTGGTGGAGGTGTCGCGCTTCCTGCCGGGCGACGAGGTTCTGGTGGAAGTCGAAGCCACCATGTTCCTGCCCCGGACCTCCTTCTCGTCGTCTTCCTCGTCTACCTGACGCCCGCGCCCTTGAGCAGGAACTCGGTCACCTGCTCGATCAGGTAGCGCCGGTCCTTGTCCTCCCCCTGCTGGGCGGTGTCGCGGAAGTAGGCGGCCTGCGTCGCGTGGTCGGCGTAGAACTGGGTCACGGCCCAGATGTGGAACAGCACCAGCATCGGGTCGGCCTCGTCCATCAGGCCCTGGCTCATCCAGTTGCGGATCACGGCGGCGGCCTGGTCGGTGCGCTGCTTGCTCGTGTCCATCATGCTGTTGAGCACCGGCGCGCCGCGCATCATCTCGGCGGTGAAGATGCGCGAGCGCAGCGGGTGCTCGAACGAGAACATCATCTTGCGCCGGATCAGGTCGCCCAGCACCTTGCGCGGGCCGAAGGCCTCGTCGCTGAAGCCGAACACCACGATCCAGTCGTTGAGGATGTCCTGCAGCACCTGGCGGTACAGCGCCTCCTTGCTGTCGATGTAGTAGTGCAGCTGCGCCTTCGAGAGTCCCGCCTTGTCGGCGATGGCCTGGGTCGACGCGCCGGCCAGCCCCTCGCTCGCGAACACCTCGATGGCGGCCTGGTTGATGAGGCCGAGCACCTGCGTGTACTTGCGCGAGCGGCCGCGCGTAGCGGGGGCTTCGCCGTCGCTCTCTTCGGTAATCGCGGCGCGTGCGTTCACAGCTGCAGTTCCAGTTCCAGCCCCTTGGCGCGCGAGCAGCACAGCGCCACCTTGTGGCGGCGCTCGCTGCCCGTGAGGCAGAAGTCGCGGTGCTCGGCGCCCTCGCCATTGCCTTCGACCACGCAGGTGCCGCACAGGCCCTGCTGGCACGACACCGGAATGTCGATGCCGACCTCGTGCAGCGCGTCGACGGCGGTCTGGTCGGCCGCCACCGGCACCGTGATGCCGCGCCTGGCGAGCTTCAGCGTGAAGGGCAGGCCGGCGGCCGCGCCCGCGCCCGCGTCGGTGGGCGCGGCGAAGTATTCGGCGTGCAGCGCGTCCTCGGGCCAGTGCGCGGCGGCGTCGCGCACCGCCTGCATGAAGCCGCCGGGGCCGCACACGTACAGGTGCGTGCCGGGAGCGCGCTCGGCCAGCAGCGAGCGCAGGTCGATGCGCTGCGAAGAGGCATCGCCCTGGTCCAGGTGCAGCCGCAGGTGCGGCGCCAGCGCCGGGGCGCGCAGTGCATCGGCGAAGGCCAGGTGCTCCTCGCTGCGCGCGAACACGCACAGCGTGAAGGCCGCGCCGCGCGCAGCGAGGGCCTGCGCCATCGCCAGCAGCGGCGTCATGCCGATGCCGCCGGCCAGCAGCAGGTGGTGCGTGGCCTCCTCGCGCAGCGGGAAGGTGTTGCGCGGCGCGCTGATCGGCAGCAGGTCGCCCTCGCGCACGCGCTCGTGCATCGACGCCGAGCCGCCGCGGCTCGCGAGCTCGCGCTTCACGCCGATCACGTAGCGCCCCGCGCTGGCGGCCGATGGCGCGCGCGCCAGCGAGTACTGGCGCGAGAAGCCACCGGGCATGTGCACGTCGATGTGCGCGCCGGCCTCGTAGGAAGGCAGCGGCCGGCCCCACGGGTGGGCCAGTTCGAAGGCCAGGATTTCGGGCGTCTGGCGCGAGATGCGTTCGACGCGGACGGTGAGCGTGCGTTCGAGGCTCATGGATGTGTCTCCCTGCGGTCGTTTCTGCCGCCTAGATGCTGCCCAGCTTGCGCGAGACGCGTTCGATGAAATGGGTGCGGTCGCTCGCGGTGACGGCGTTCATGTCGTGCAGCTGCAGCCACGTCACCTTGCAGCGCCACGCGAACAGCGCGCGCAGCGCCCGCGTGAAGAGCCGCCTGCCCGGGTCGCCGATGACCATCACGAACCAGCGCGGCGAGCCGCCGGTGGTCACCACCGTGAGCCGCCTGATGTGCCGCATGCCCGACTTCGCGAGCTGTCCCTTGCGTTGCGCGGGCAGGAAAGCCACGCCCGGCAGCCACACCCGTTCCAGCCAGCCCTTGAGCATCGACGGCGGCCCGTGGAACCAGGTGGGAAACACGAACACCAGGTGCTCGGCCCACAGCAGCGCTTCGACGTGGGGTTTCACACGCTCGCGTATCAGGTCGGGGTTGTCGAGGTAGGCGATGCGCTCTTCGCATGTCAGCGTGGGGTCGAAGCCCTCGGCGTACAGGTCGATGGCCTTGACGGGATGTCGCGGCGAGAGCGCCTCGAGGGCGGTGCGGTAGAGCGCGTGGTTGAAGCTGTCAGGGTTCGGATGGCAATGGACGACGAGCGTTTTCATGGTTGAGGGCCGGTTCGCCCGGCGGTTGTTGGCCGCCGGCGAGACGGGGTCAGAGCCCAGGGGGTGAAAGGCCGCGCGGTGCCTTATGGCAACCCAGGCGCCGGCATCTGACCCCGGCGCAAGCCCCGCGCGACCCGCGGGAAAAACCGGTGTGCCTACTTGCCCGTGAGCTTCTTGCGCACGTCGATGCCGACGCCCTTGTTCACGAACTGCGTGGTGACCACCTTCGACAGGTCGACCTCGCCGGGCTTGTACAGGCCGGCCTTGACCATCTTGTCGTAGAAGTCCTTCACGCGGGCCTCGTCCATCGCGCCGATGCCCTTGGTGAGCGACTCGCCGCTGTCGACGATGCCCATCTTCTTCATCAGCTCGATGGAGCCCTGCGAGGAGGCCACGGGCGAGTCGGGGTTGATCCTGGCGATCATCTCGTTGGCGGCCTTGTTGTCGCCGTAGAGGTAGTTGTTCCAGCCGATGATCGATGCCTCGATGAACTTGCGCACCGTCTCGGGCTTGGTCTTCACCAGGTCGGCGCGCGTCTCGATGGTGGTGGAGTAGGTCGAGAAGCCGTTGTCGGCCAGCAGCTGCACCACCGGGTCGAAGCCGGCCTGGGCCTTGATCGACAGCGGCTCCGAGATGGCGTAGCCCTGTTGAATGGACTTCTTGTCGGCCAGGAAGGGGCCCACGTTGAAGGTGTAGGGCTTGAGCTGCGAGTCCTTGAAGCCGTGCTCCGACTTCATCCACTGCCAGAAGCTGAACTGGCCGTCCTTGCCGATGAAGGCCACCGGCGCCTTGGTCATGTCCTTGAAGGTGTCGAAGCCCTGGCCGGGGTGCGCGAACATGGCCTGCGGGTCTTTCTGGAAGAAGGCCGCAACCACCACGGTGGGCACGCCGTTCTTCACGTTGTCGAAGGACTGCAGCAGGTTGCCGGTCATCAGGAAGTCGACCTTGCCGGCCGGCAGCATCGGCCGGTTGTTGACCATCGGGCCGCCCTGCTGGATGTCGACGTCGAGGCCGTACTTCTTGTAGGTGCCGTCCACCAGCGCCTGGTAGAAGCCGCCGTGGCCGGCCTGCGCCTTCCAGTTGGTGGCGAACACCACTTTTTCCTGCGCCTGCGCGGCGAAGGCGGCGCCCGCGAGGGCGAGGCCGAGAACGAGCGGACGGAGAGCGAAGGCGGGAATGCGCATGGGAACGTGCTCCTGTGGAGGTTTCGTTGAAAAGTACGGGATGCGGAGACTAAGGCTTTTCAGCGCCCGACGGCCATGTCGGCACGCCATCCGCGTGTTTTTCCGGGGTTCATCAGGCCCATGGGGTCGCTGCGCTTCTTGAACTCGATCTGCTGCGTGTCGATGGTCTTCATGCCGCCGTCCTCGATGGTCACGACGTGCGGGTTGAAGATCACGCAGCCGCCCTGCGACTCGATCTCGCGGATCACCTCGTACTGGTGCGCCTCGCCCTTCCAGCGCACCAGCAGGATGCCGAAGGTGCCGCACTCGCCGTTGGCGCGCGCGAAGTCCTGGTGCTGCAGCACGTCGTCGCCGAAGATCTTCAGGTGCCTCTCGACCACGGCCGGATCGAAAGGCTGCGCGTAGGCCACCTGCAGGTAGGTCCAGCCGCGGTCGGCCTTCAGCGCCTGCAGCGTGGTGTGGTTGAAGGCGCACTCGTAGGCCGGCGGCAGCCCTTCGGCGAGCAGCTCGGCCTCGGTGCCAGCGACCGAGATGGTGCCGCCTTGCGCTGCGGCGAGCGCTCGGAAGTCGGCCATCGATTCGGGCGAGACCATCGCGAACACCGCGTGCCGGTCGGCCGGGAAGCGGTCGCGCATGGCGGTGTAGTAGGGCGAGAAACGCGCCTCCACCGTCGAGAGCAGGAAGATGTCGAGCGAGGGCGCCTGCGCGGCGATGCCGAAGTCGAGCGCGCCGCGGTAGGTGTCGAACAGCACCGTGCAGTGCACCCAGTCGACGGCCGGGCTCAGCGCCACTTCCACGTCGAGGATCACGCCGTTGGTGCCGTAGGCATGGTGCACCTGCTGGATCTCGTCGCCGTGCAGCTCGATGACGCGCGGCTCGCGCTCCACCGTCATCACGCGCGCGCGCAGCAGGTTGCCGGGGTCGCGCAGGATGCCGTGGCGGAACGAGCCGATGCCGCCGAAGCCGCCCGCGATGAAGCCGCCGATGGAGGCCACATGCCAGGTCGAGGGCCACATGCGCAGCGCCTGCCCGGTCTCGCGCGCGGCGAGGTCGATGTCGTGCATGCGCGCGCCGGCCTCCACGCGGATGCTGCCGGACTGGATGTCGAGCACGCGGCACATCTGCGTCACGTCGAGCACGATGCCGCCTTCCAGCGGCACGCACTGGCCGTAGTTGCCGGTGCCGCCCGCGCGCACGGTGAGCGGCAGCTTCCACTTCGCGGCCACGGCCGCGGCCTGGCGCACGTCGTCCTCGGTGCCGACCTTCACCACCAGGTCGGCCACGCAGCCCGCGAGCTGCGCGGTGAGGATGGGGCTGTACCAGTAGAAGTCCTTCGACAGCTGCTTGCGCTGGCCCGGCGCGGTGATCACATTGAGGCCGTGCAGGTCCTCGCGCACGGCGTCCCAGTCGACTGCCGGCGCAGGGGTGGGCGTCCTAGCGTTCACGGCGCATCTCGCTTTCGTGCCAGTGGCCCAACACCAGGCGCGACAGTGCCGCGAACACGATGAAGATCACGATGCCCAGCAGGGACACCAGCAACAGCGCCGCGAACATCATCGGGATCTCGGTGCGGAAGCTCGATTCGAGGATGCGCGAGGCCAGCCCCGTCTCCTTGCCCGCCGTGCCGGCGGTGAACTCGGCCACCACCGCGCCGATCAGGCTCAGCCCGCCCGCGATCTTCAGGCCCGCCATGAAGTAGGGCAGCGCGCTCGGCGCGAGCAGGTAGCGGAAGGTCTGCCAGGGCGAGGCCTTGTAGAGCTGGAACAGGTCGCGCAGGTTGCTGTCGGCGCTCTTCAGGCCGATGACCGTGTTCGACAAAATCGGGAAGAAGGCCACGATCCATGCGCAAAGCAGCAGCGCGGCCGTGGTGCTCGACACGTAGATCAGGATCAGCGGCGCGATCGCAATGATCGGCGTCACCTGCAGGATCACCGCGATGGGGAACAGGCCGATCTCCACCCACTTGAACAGCGCGAAGGCAATGGCCAGCAGCACGCCGCCCACGATGGCCGCGAGCAGCGCCAGCAGCGTGAGCTTGACGGTGAACCACAGCGCGCTGGAGAGCGACTCCCAGTTGTCGAACAGCGTGCGGATGATGAGCGAGGGCGCGGGCAGGATGTAGTGCGGGATGTTGTTGGCGCGAACCGTCCATTCCCACGCCAGCAGCAGCAGCGCGACGATGGCCGCGGGCACCACGATGCGCAGCATCGACTCGCGCCGGCGCAGCCGGTCCTCGTGCGCGCGCAGCGCGGCCTCGGAAGGCGCGGCGTCCGCTTCGGAAGCGGGCACGGCGACGGCGGGCTCAGTGATCGATGTCGACGCCATGCAGGGCTCCATGCAGGGATTGCGACACGGCGGTGCAGTGCGCGTTGTAACGGGTCGAGGTGCGGAAGTTTTCGCCGCGCGGATAGGGCTCGTCGATGCGGATCTCGTCGATCACGCGCCCGGGCCGCGCGGCCATCACCACGATGCGGTTCGACAGGTACACCGACTCGTACACGCTGTGCGTGACGAACACCACCGAGAAGCGGTGCTCGCGCCAGATGGCCAGCAGGTCGTTGTTGAGCTTGATGCGCGTCATCTCGTCGAGCGCGGCGAAGGGCTCGTCCATCAGCAGGAGGCGCGGGTGCGTGACCAGCGCGCGCGCGATCGACACGCGCATCTTCATGCCGCCCGAAAGTTCGCGCGGATACACGTCGGCGAAGCGCGAGAGGCCGACCATCTCCAGCGCCTGCTTCACCACCGGCGCGGCGGCGTCTCGGCTGGTGCCGGCCAGCTTCAGCGGCAGCCAGACGTTGTCGAACACCTTGGCCCAGGGCATGAGCGTGGGCTCCTGGAACACGAAGCCCAGGTCGCGGTCGGTCTTGCCGTTCTTGGTGCCGGCGGCGGCACCGCTCCAGTGCATGTCGCCCGAGCTCAGGCGCGTGAGCCCCGCGATGAGGCGCAGCGCGGTGCTCTTGCCGCAGCCCGAGGGGCCGAGGAAGCTGATGAAGTCGTGCTCGCCGATGTCCAGCGACATGCCCTGCAGCGCGAGCGTGCCGTTGGCGAAACGCTTGCTGACGTTGCGCAGGCCGACCAGCGGCGTGCCGGCGGCGGTGGTGGCGTCGGCGCTCATTTCCAGGCGGGCTGGTTGGCCAGGCGCGAGAGCGGGAAGCGGTCGACCTCCTGCAGCAGCCCGACGAAGCGTCGGCCCACGTGGTCGAGCACGGCGGCGCCCTTCTCTGCAGTGGCGCGCGTGGCGTCGCCGGCGGCGCCCGCGGGGTTGATGTCGTGCATCTGCCAGCCGAGCTTGCCGCTGGGCGTGATCGAGAGGAACTTGTTCTCCTCGGCCAGCTGCTCGGTCATGGAACTGAAGTTGCGGAACTGGTCCTTGCGCACGTAGTCAGGCGTGAGGTGCAGCATCACCGAGCTTTCGAGGTCGCCGGCGTGGATGCCGTGCCTGCCTTCATGCGCCGTGAACAGGCCCTCGGGCAGGCCCAGCGTGTACCAGTTGGCGGCCACGACCATCATGTCGTGCTCCTCGCGCAGGTCGCGCGCGACGATGTCCATCACGCTCATCTGGCCGCCGTGGCTGTTGTAGAGCACCAGCTTGCGCACGCCGGCCTTCGCGACACAGGCGCCGATGTCCTTCCACATCGAGATCAGCGTGTTCGCCGACACCGTGAGCGTGCCGGGGTAGCGCGAATGCTCGTTGCTCTTGCCGTAGGGCACGGTGGGCAGGAACAGCACCGGCAGGTCGGCGGGCAGGTGCGGCAGCGTGGCGCGCACCATGCCGTCGATGGTGGCGGTGTCGGTCGACATCGGCAGATGCGGACCGTGCTGCTCGGTGGCGCCCACCGGCAGCACGGCGATGAGCCGTTCGCGGTCGAGGCGGGAGAACTCTTCGCTGGTCAGGTCGGACCAGAAGCGGCTGCGCAGGGGCGGCGGATTCATCGTGGGTGTACCTCGTGCCGCCGGGCGTGGCGGTGGCTTAAATTATCCATACGGTCAAAAAAGAAGGGCTATCCGTGGATACCCGGCAAATTTCGCCATGCAAGCGTCGTGCCATCAAATTTGCCCATATGGTATGAAATAGCCGTCCGCACGGCCCCGCCCACGCCGCGGTGCCGGGTCAGCGCCGCACGATGTAGCGCGTGACGACCGGCCCCGACTCGCCGATGTGGAAGGCGAGCCTGCGTTCGCGCAGCGCCATGTCGCTGGCCGTCGCACGGTTGAAGCGGCGCAGGTGGTCGGTCCACGACTCGTCGACGATCTGCTCCACGTAGCGCTCGGGCTGCGCGATGTCGTGCAGCAGCTCCCAGCCGATGGCGCCCTGGCTCAGGCGCGCGCGGCGCGTCTGCTGCATCACGAGGTGGAAGGCGGCGGCGCGCGCCGGATCGATCAGGTACTCGACGGTGATCACCACGCGGCCGCTTTCCTCGGGCGCTTCCGCGGGCGGACCGACGGCCCAGCCGGCCTGCGCGGGGCTGGTGTCGTCCTCGCCGCTCAGGTCGGTCACCCAGCGCAGCGCCGCGAGCATCAGCAGCGTGCCGCTCGCGGCCGCCACGCACAGGCTCACGACCAGCGAGCTGACGGTGGCCACCTGCCCCCAGATGGCCGCGCCGATCGCGCTCGCGCCCATGATCGCCATCTGGTACATCGACATGCCGCGCGCGCGCACCCAGTCGGGCAGCGCGAGCTGGGCCGATACCGACAGCGAGTTGGCCACCGTGATCCACGCCATGCCGCCGAAGAACATCGCCGGCACCGCGACCCATGCGTTGGGCGCGAAGGCCATCACAGCCGTGGCGCCCGACTGCAGCAGCGTGCCGCGCAGCACCAGCTGGTCGCGTCCCATCGCCTGGCGCAGCCGGGGCAAAAACAGCACCGCGACGATCGCGCCCGCGCCCATGGCCGCCAGCAGCAGCGTGAAGGTGCCCGCGCCGCCGCCCTGGAGGTTGCGCGCCAGCAGAGGCAGCAGCGCCAGCAGCGCGGTCGAGTGGAAGAAGAAGATCGAGATGCGCGTGAGCACCGCGCGCATGCGCTGCGACTGCCGCACGAACTGCACGCCCACGCGCATCGCGCTGACGAGCTTCTCGCGGCCCAGCGGGTTGGGCGTGTGCTCGCGCCGCCAGCGCAGCACCACGAAGCCCGAGGCCACAGACAGCACCGCGTTCAGTGCGAACACCCAGATGCTGCCCGCGCTCGCGATCAGCATGCCGGCGGTGAGCGGGCCCACGATGCGCGAAGCGTTCATGGCGATGCCGTTCAGCCCCAGCGCGGCCGGCAGCTGCGTGCGCGGCACCAGCTCGGGCACGATGGCCGCGAACACCGGCCAGCGCAGCGCCAGCCCGATGCCGTTGGCGAAAGTCAGCGCCAGCAGCAGCGGCGCGGTCATCAGGTCGAGCGCCAGCGCGGCGCACAGCACGATGGCGGTGCCGGCCAGCCAGAACTGCGTGGCCACCAGCCAGCGCCTGCGGTCGAGGATGTCTGCCAGCGCGCCGCTGGGCAGGCCCAGCAGGAACACCGGCAGCGTGGAGGCCGACTGCACCAGCGCCACCCAGATGGGCGAGGACGTGAGCGTGGTCATCATCCACGCTGCCGCCACGTCGTTCATCCACATGCAGATGTTCGCGACGAGCCAGGTGCTCCACAGCATGCGGAACACGGGGAGCTTCAGGGGCACGAGGGCCGCGAACTTCGTCGGCTGCGGCCTCGCGGGCGGGATGGGCGTCTCTTCGGGGGATATGGGCGGCATGTGGCGCTATTTTGGCGCGGCCGCCGTCGTCAGCCCCTGTCGCTTCGGGCCAGGCGGTGCTCGAGGCGGCGCAGCAGGGTGGTGAGGATCAGCGTCATCACCCAGTAGATGACCGAGATCGCGAGGTACGGCTCCCAGTAGCGCGCATACGCGCCGGCCACGGTGCGCGCGGCGTAGGCCAGTTCGGCGAGGCCGATGGCGGAGACCAGCGACGTGTCCTTCAGCAGCGCGATCGCGTTGTTGCCCAGCGGCGGCAGCATGCGGCGGAAGGCCTGCGGCAGCACCACGTAGCGCATCACCTGCGCGGGCGAGAAGCCCAGCGAGCGGCCCGCGTCGAACTGGCCGCGCGAGATCGACTGGATGCCAGCGCGGAACACTTCGGAGATGTAGGCCGCCGAGTTGAGCGTGAGCGCCACCACGCCCGAGATGAGCGCGCCGTGCTCCTGCTTGAGCGTGCGCGCGAGCTCGCCGTCGATCAGCAGGCCTGAGGTCGGGTGGATGAACACCGGCATCACCGCGAAGTGGATCAGGAGGATCTGAACGAACAGCGGCGTGCCCCGGAAGAAGCTCACGTACACCGTGGCGGGCCAGCGCAGGAAGAAGCGCGCCACCCAGGTCCACGGCGCATGGCGCGGATGCGCGAGCCGCGCAAGCGCGAGGCACAGCCCCCAGCTCGCGCCCAGCAGCACGCAGACCACCGTCATGCGCAGCGTCATCCATGCGCCCTGCCAGAACAGGTCCTTGTATTCGACCAGGATGTCCCAGCGGAACCATCCGAACAGCAGCACCGGTTGTTCCATGCTCAAGTCCTCAAACTCTCTCGATCAATCAACTGAAAACGAAACGGCCGCGTGGGGGCGCGGCCGTGTTCGGAAAAATGCCGTGCGGCTCAGCGCACGTTCGGGTCCTTGTTGAACCACTTCTTGTAGATCGTCACGTAGCTGCCATCGGCGCGGATGGCGGCGAGGCCGGCAGTGAGCTTGTCGAGCAGAGGCTTGTCGCCCTTCTTCACGACGATGCCGAAGCCTTCTTCGGGGAAGGACTTGTCGTCCAGCGTCTTCAGGTCGGGGTTCTGCGCCACGCGGTAGGCGATCACGCCGTTGTCGCCCATGGCTGCGTCGACGCCGCCGCCGGCCAGCTCGGAAATGATGAGCGGCGTGCTTTCGAAGCGGCGGATGTCGGGGCTGGTCTTGCCGAACTCGCGCGAGGCGATGTCGTCGGCGGTGGAGGCGCTGACCACGGCGATCTTCTTGCCGGCCAGGTCCTTCAGCGAGGCGACCTTGCTGTTCTTCGGCAGCGCGATCAGCTGGCGGGCCGCGAAGTACGGCGGCGTGAAATCGTAGCTCTGTTTACGCTTCTCGTTGATGGTCACGCCCGAGATCACGAGGTCGACGTCGCCGTTGTTCAGCGCGCCGAAGATGCCGGTGAAGGGCGTGTTGACGATCTTGATCTTCAGGCCCTGCTGCTTGGCGATGGCGTTGATGATGTCGATGTCGAAGCCGACGATCTGCTTGTCCTTGTTCTCGAAGGCGAAGGGCGCGTAGGTGGCGCTGGAGGCCACGATCAGCTCGCGGTTCTGGGCCTGGGTGCCCAGCGAGAAGGCCGCGCTGGCGGAAAGAAGAACTAGCGACAGGGCGCGCCGGATGCGGTTCATGGGGTATCTCCGGGGAAATGAGGCTTTGGGGAGGCTTTGGGCGGCTATGGCCATCCAAAAGGGCAAAGGTGCGGGATTTTAGGCCCCCGGCCGCGGGGCCCCTGGCGCGTTCCGGCTCGCACGGGTGTGGCGCCGACGCCTTTGCTGGTAACAAATGCTGTGGATTTCTTCTCGATGCTTGCCCCAATTTCGGGCATCGGCCCGTTTTTGAATACTCCAATAGTTAACAACACCAACAATGGCGAAGCTTTGAAAACAAGTAATCAGGGAAGAAGAAGGTATGTCTCTCGTACTGGGCGTCATGGGGCTCCCTCAGGTTGAGGTCGAGCTCCTGAGAATCATCGTCCGCCTCAGCTCCAATCTCCGTTCGCGCTGGACCGTCAGCGAATCGCGATCCTGCGATCTGCTGCTGATGGACGGCGATTTCCCCGCCTCCGAATGGCAGGCGCTCAGGGCGCGCTTCGTGGTGCCCATGGTGACCCGCGGCGACGCCGCCGCCAGGAGCGCGAGCCGCGCGCTCGCGCGGCCCATCTATGCCGAAGAGCTGGTGGAGCTGCTCAACGAGGTGGGTCCGGGCAATGCGCCCGCCGAAGCCGCGCGTGCCGCGGTGCGCACGCCCGGCATGCGTGCCTCGCTGGTGCGCTGGCCTTCGCAGGCGACGCTGCGGCGCCATCCGGCCTTCGTGCGGCTCGCGGCCGCCCTTGCCAGGAGCATGCAATCGGCCGAGAGCCTCAGCGTGCTCGGCCGCGTCGACGTCGAGGTGTGCAGCACCTTTCTCGGCCTGCTCGACGGCGAAGGCGCCCTGGCCTGGGCCGAGCAGGCACCAGCGCCTTCCGCATCTTCCGCGTCCCGTGCGCACGCCGGCGGCGAGGCCGCGCGGCGCAAGCAGGGCCTGCTCTCGCGCATCCGGCAGCGCCTCGGGCTGGCCTGAGCGGAGCGCTGCCATGAGGGACTACAAGCTCGTCTTCACGGGCCCGATGGGCGTGGGCAAGACCACGGCCATCGCCGCCATCAGCGAAACACCGCCGGTCAGCACCGAGGTCGCCAATGCCGACGCCTCGATCGCCAAGGCCACCACCACCGTCGGGCTCGACTTCGGCCAGGTCACGCTGGACAACGGCGACCGGCTGCGCCTGTACGGCACGCCGGGGCAGGCCCGCTTCGACTTCATGTGGAAGATCCTGGTGCGCGACGCGCTGGGCTTCGCCATCCTCATCGACAACAGCCGGCCCGACCCGCTCGCCGACCTCGCTGCCTACCTCGACGGCTTCGCGGGCGCGCTCCAGCAGATGCCCTGCGCGATCGGCGTGAGCCGGCTGCCCAGCCATCCCTTTCCCACGCTCGACGACTACGCGCGCGCCCTGGCGGGGCGTGGCCTGGTGCTGCCGGTGATGGCGACCGATCCGCGCAACAGGGACGACGTGGTCGCGCTGATCGAGACGCTGCTGATGCAGATCGAGGCGCTCGACGAAGAGATCGCGCCATGAGGATTCCCCACGAGATCAAGCTGCGCGCCGCGGCCGAGGTGCTGCGCGTGCTGGAAGACGTGAACGGCATCGCCTCCGTGGTGATCGCCACGCCCGACGGCTTCGAGATCGCCAGCGCCAGCCAGCGTCACTTCGAGCCCGCGCGCATCGCCGCGATGGCGAGTTCGATCTCCGCCATCGGCGCCGTCGTGTCGCAGGAGGCGCGGCTGGGCCGCTGCACCTGCATCACGGTGGCCACCGACAAGGGCTTCGCGCTCGTCAGCCCGGTGCGCAATGGCGAGACCGAACTGGTGGTGAACGTCATCGCCGACGCTAGCGCCGTGCTGGCCCAGGTGATGTATCGGACCGCCGCCTGCGTTCGCGTGCTTGAGGCACCCTGAGCGGCCTGCAGAAAAAACATCAGGCGGGGACGGGTTGCATGCGACGCCCCCGCTTCATCCCTTCATTCGCATGACTTGAACCGATCCACAGGAAAACACTGAAATGGCCTCGATCCAGAACAGCCTCGAAAACCTCCTGACCGCCGACGGCGCCCTGTGCGCAGCCGTGGTCGATTCCGCCAGCGGCATGATGCTCGGCGCCATCGGCACCGGTGTCGATCTCGAAGTGGCGGCCGCGGGCAACACCGAGGTGGTGCGCGCCAAGCTCAAGACGATGCGCGCGCTCGGCCTGAGCGACACCATCGAGGACATCCTGATCACCCTCGGCAAGCAGTACCACCTGCTGCGCCCGATGGCGCAGAAGGAAGGCGTGTTCATCTACTTCGTGCTGGACAAGGCCAAGTCGAACCTCGCGCTGGCCCGCCGCAAGCTGCAGGACGTCGAGAAGGAAATGAGCTTCTGAGCAGGAACGAGTCGCCCGGCCTCGGGCGGATCGCCGGGCCGGCACCCTCACGGGGCCGGCCTTTTTCATTCCATCCGGCTTGTCGCGCGCCGATGGGACAACCAAGGTTCTCGGCGCGGCGCGAAGGACATCGGCGCAAGGGCACGGCCCGCTGGCTAGCATCCGGGGCTTTGCGGTTCAGGAGCCTTGCATGACGACGATCCAGCGGCTTGCTTCCCATCTTCTCTGTGGCATCGGCCTCGCGTCGGGCGCGGCAGTCGCGCTGGCCGCGGCCGACCCTCCGGCGCCGCGCTTCGATCCGCAGCGCCTCTCGCAGATCGTGAAGACGGTCTCGGGCGACGACTTCGAGGGCCGCGCGCCGGCCACGCCGGCGGAAGCGAAGACGGTCGACTACCTCATCGCGCAGTTCAAGGCCGCGGGCCTCGTGCCCGGCGGCGATCTCGAAGGCGGCCGGCGCGGCTGGACGCAGTCGGTGCCGCTGGTGAAGACCGAGTTCCGCGGCACGCCGCAGATCACGCTGCAGGTGGGCACACAGCGCGACGCGCTGGCGCAGGGCGAGCAGATCGCGGTGCGCGCGGCGCTCGACGGCTCGACCGCAGTGTCGATCCAGCAGGCGCCGCTGGTCTTCGTGGGCTACGGCGTGAGCGCGCCCGAGCGGCGCTGGGACGACTACAAGGGCGTGGACCTCAAGGGCAAGATCGCCGTCGTGCTGGTGAACGACCCCGACTTCGAGACCGGCAGCGGCGACTTCGGCGGCAAGGCCATGACCTACTACGGCCGCTGGACCTACAAGTTCGAGGAGGCCGCGCGCCGTGGCGCTCTCGGCGTGCTGATCGTCCACGAGACCGCGCCGGCCGCCTACGGCTGGGCCACGGTCAAGAACTCCAACACCGCGACCATGCTCGACATCGAGCGCGAGCAGCCTGCTGCGGTGCATCCGAAGCTGGAGGGCTGGATACAGCGCGACGTGGCGGTCGAGCTGCTGCGCCGCGCGGGGCTGGACTTCGAGGCGCAGAAGAAGCTGGCGCAGACGCGCGAGTTCCAGCCGCAGCTGCTCAAGGACGCGAGCCTGTCGGCCGAGTACGCGATCGATCGGCAGGTGATCGTCTCGAAGAACGTGGTGGGCCGGGTCGAGGGCCGCAAGCACGCGGACGAGACGGTGATCTACAGCGCCCACTGGGACCACCTCGGCGTGGGCGCGCCCGACGCGAAGGGCGACCGCATCTACAACGGCGCCGTCGACAACGGCACCGGCCTGGCCGCGCTCATCGAGATGGGCCGTGCCTTCGCGAACGCGCGCCACAAGCCCGAGCGCTCGGTCGTCTTCCTCGCGGTGACGGCCGAGGAGCGCGGCCTGCTCGGCTCGGAGTTCTACGGCGCGAAGCCGCTCTACCCGCTCGGGAAGACGGTGGCCGTCATCAACATGGACGCGCTCAGCCCCGAAGGCCCGGCGCGCAACTTCAGCACCTCGGGCAGCGCGGTTTCGCAGCTGCAGGACCTGCTGGTCGAGCAGGCCCGCGGCTTCGGTCTGGCCTACGCGCCCGATCCGCATCCGGAGGCCGGCTACTTCTTCCGCTCCGACCATTTCTCCTTTGCCAAGCGCGGCGTGCCCGCGCTGTCCTTCGCCTCGGGCAACGACCTCGTGGACGGCGGCCTCGCGGCCGGCGAGGCGGCCAGCAAGGCCTACACCGCCGAGCGCTACCACCAGCCGGCCGACGAGTGGCGCGCGGACTGGTCCTTCACCGGCATGGCGCACGACCTGCCACTGCTCTACCGCGTGGGCGAGACGCTGGCGAACAGCCGGCGCTGGCCGGAGTGGGGGCAGTCTTCGGAATTCCGCGCGGTGCGCGAGGCGAGCAGGGCCGAGCGGCGCTGATCCGTCCTAGGCCGCGCGAGGCCGGCCGGCGCCGCCGTCCAGATGCGCCAGCGGCAGCGCACTGCTGGCCTTCACCTCGCCCAGCGAGAAGCTGGTGTGCAGGTCCTTCACGTTCGGCAGGTTCATCAGGTGCTGGCGCGCGAAGGCAGAGAAGCTGTCGAGGTCCTGCGCCACCACCTGCAGCTCGAAGGTGCCGGTGCCGCTGATGTAGTGGCAGGCGATCACGTCGGGCAGCTTGCGGATCGCGTCCTCCAGCCGGCGCGTGGCCTCGTGGGTGACACGCTCCGTATCGACCCGCACGAAGGCGAGCACGCCCAGGCCGATCTTGTGGCGGTCGATCTCGGCGTGGTAGCCCTTGATGAAGCCCGCTTCCTCCAGCGCGCGCACCCGGCGCCAGCAGGGCGCGGCCGACAGGCCCACGCGCTGCGCAAGCTCGGCGTTGGTAAGGCGTCCGTCGGCCTGCAGTTCTTGCAGGATTGCGAGGTCGAACTTGTCGATGCTTTCCATGGGTGCCGATGTTAAGCAAGATTCTTTCTGGAAGCTCGTTTTTTCAGGCAAAGAACGCAAACACCTGTCGCGAACCCCGGCATACACTTTGCGTGATCATGGGCTCGTGCCCTACCCGGGCACAGACCCAGAAACAGCCAGGCCCACGAGGCCCTGCCAAACGGAGACAGACGACATGAATGCACCGCTACCCGCGCACATTCGCAAGGCCCTAGAAACCGTCACGCTCGACGACAAGTACTCCCTCGACTACGGCCGCGCATTCATGAGCGGCGTGCAGGCCCTGGTGAAGCTGCCCATGCTGCAGCGGCTGCGCGACCAGCAGGCCGGCAAGAACACCGCCGGCTTCATCAGCGGCTACCGCGGCTCCCCGCTCGGCGGCTACGACCAGGCGCTGTGGAAAGCCAGCAAGTTCCTCAAAGAGCAGAACATCGTCTTCCAGCCCGGCGTCAATGAAGAGCTCGCGGCCACCGCGCTCTGGGGCACCCAGCAGCTGGGCTTCTCCCCGCAGGGCACCAACAAGTTCGACGGCGTCTTCGGCATCTGGTACGGCAAGGGCCCGGGCGTGGACCGCTGCTCCGACGTCTTCAAGCACGCCAACATGGCCGGCACCACCGAGTACGGCGGCGTGATCGCGGTGGCGGGCGACGACCACATCTCCAAGAGCTCCACCGCCGCGCACCAGAGCGACCACATCTTCAAGGCCTGCGGCACGCCGGTGTTCTTCCCGGCGAACGTGCAGGAAATCCTGGACCTGGGCATCCACGCCTTCGCCATGAGCCGCTTCGCGGGCGTGTGGTCGGGCATGAAGACGATCCAGGAGATCGTCGAGTCGAGCGCCACGGCCATGATCGACCCCGACCGCGTCGAGATCGTCATTCCCACCGACTTCGAGATGCCGCCCGGCGGCCTGCACATCCGCTGGCCCGACCACGCGCTGGAGCAGGAAGCCCGGCTCATGCACTACAAGTGGTACGCCGCGCTGGCCTACATCCGCGCCAACCGGCTCAACCACAACGTGATCGAGGGCCCCAACGACCGCTTCGGCATCATGGCCAGCGGCAAGGCCTACAACGACACCCGCCAGGCGCTCATCGACCTGGGCCTGGACGACGCGGCCTGCCGCCAGCTCGGCATCCGCCTGCACAAGGTGGGCGTGGTGTGGCCGCTGGAGGCGCAGCTCACGCGCCAGTTCGCCACCGGCCTGCAGGAGATCCTGGTGGTGGAAGAGAAGCGCCAGGTCATCGAATACCAGCTCAAGGAAGAGCTCTACAACTGGCGCCCCGACGTGCGGCCCAACGTGGTCGGCAAGTTCGACGAGGGCGAGGTGCATGCGGCCGAGGGCTACTCGGGCGGCGAATGGTCGATGCCCAACCCGACCTCGCACACGTTGCTGCGCGCCAACGCCGACCTGAACCCGGCGCTCATCGCCAAGGCCATCGCCTCGCGCCTGAAGAAGACCGGCCTCCTGGCCGCGGCCGGCGCCGACATGGCCGCGCGCATCGACGCGCAGCTCGCCATCCTGGAAGCCAAGGAGCGCTCGATGGCGCTGCAGCAGGCCTCCACCGGCGTGGCCGACGCCACGCGCCAGCCCTGGTTCTGCTCGGGTTGCCCGCACAACACCAGCACTGTGGTGCCCGAGGGCTCGCGCGCGATGGGCGGCATCGGCTGCCACTTCATGGCGACCTGGATGGACCGCTCCACCATCGGCTTCACGCAGATGGGCGGCGAGGGCGTGCCGTGGGTGGGCCAGCAGCCCTTCACCACCGACCAGCACATCTTCGCGAACCTGGGCGACGGCACCTACTTCCACAGCGGCCTGCTGGCCATCCGCCAGAGCATCGCGGCGGGCGTGAACATCACCTACAAGATCCTCTACAACGACGCGGTCGCCATGACCGGCGGCCAGCAGGTCGGCGAGCGGCCCGAAGGGCACTCGGTGCTGCAGATCGCCGAGAGCCTGCATGCCGAGGGCGCGAAGAAGGTGGTGATCGTCACCGACGAGCCCGAGAAGTACGAGGGCGTGAGCATCCCCGGCGACCACGTGCAGGTGAAGCACCGCGACCTGCTCGATGACGTGCAGCGCGAGTTCCGCGCCATTCCGGGCACCACGGCCATCATCTACGACCAGACCTGCGCCACCGAGAAGCGCCGCCGCCGCAAGCGCGGCACGGCGGTCGATCCGGCCAAGCGCGTGGTCATCAACGAACTGGTCTGCGAAGGCTGCGGCGACTGCAGCGTGCAGAGCAACTGCCTGAGCGTGGAGCCGCTGGAGACCGAGTTCGGCCGCAAGCGCACCATCAACCAGAGCAGCTGCAACAAGGATATGAGCTGCCTCAAGGGCTTCTGCCCGAGCTTCGTGACTGTCGAGGGCGGCCAACTGAAGAAGAAGGGCAAGAACAAGGCGGCCACGCCGGCCGAGTTCGGCCTGCTGCCCGAACCCTCGATTCCGTCGCTGGCCGGCGGCAGGGTCTGGGGCGTAGTGGTGGCGGGCGTCGGCGGCACCGGCGTCATCACCATCGGCCAGCTGCTGGGCATGGCGGCGCACATCGAGGCCAAGGGCATCGTCACGCAGGACGCGGCCGGCCTCGCGCAGAAGGGCGGCGCCACCTGGAGCCACGTGCTCATCGGCGACACGCAGGACGACATCCGCACCACCCGCGTGGGTACGGCGGCGGCCGACCTGATCCTGGCCTGCGACCCGCTGGTCACGGTGAACGCCGAGACCATGGCGCGCATGCGCGAAGGGCGCACGCACGTCGCGCTCAACAGCCACAGTTCTCCGACGGCCGCCTTCGTGCGTAATGCCAACTGGAAGAACCCCGAGGAAGCCTGCGCCGCCGAGATCGCGCGTGCCGTGGGCGTGGACGGCGTAGGCAGCTTCGACGCCGATGCCACCGCGACCGCGCTGATGGGCGACACCATCTACGTCAACCCGATGATCCTGGGCTACGCCTGGCAGAAGGGCTGGATCCCGCTGGCGCACGAGTCGCTGATGCGCGCCATCGAGCTGAACGCCGTGGCCGTCGAGAACAACAAGGCGGCTTTCGAATGGGGTCGCCAGGCAGCCGTGCGGCCGGAAGAGCTGGTCAAGCGCGTGCGCCCGGGGCAGGTCATCGAGTTCAAGAAGCGCGAGTCGGTGGAGAGCATCGTCGAGCGCCGCGCGGAGTTCCTCACCGGCTACCAGAACGCCGCCTACGCCGACGAATACAAGCGCTTCGTGGGCAAGGTGCGCCAGGCCGAGTCGGCCGTGGGCAAGAGCACCGCGCTGACCGAGGCGGTCGCGCGCTACCTCTTCAAGCTGATGGCATACAAGGACGAGTACGAAGTCGCCCGCCTGCATACCGACCGCACTTTCCTCGATCGCATCGAGGGCATGTTCGAAGGCGACTACAAGCTCAACTACCACCTGGCGCCGCCGATCATCGCGAAGAAGAACTCCAAGGGGCAGCTGCAGAAGCAGAAGTTCGGCCCCTGGATGCTGACTGGCTTCAGGCTGCTGGCCAAGCTCAAGGGCCTGCGCGGCACGGGGCTCGACATCTTCGGCCGCACGGAAGAGCGCAAGACCGAGCGCGCACTGATCGGCGAATACCGCGCCGCCATCGAGGAAGTCATCGGCGCCCTGCGTGCCGACAACCACGCGCTGGCGCTGGAGATCGCGAGCCTGCCGGAGCAGATCCGCGGCTACGGCCACGTGAAGGACCGCAACCTGGCGGCCGCCCGCACCCGCTGGAGCGAGCTGATGGCCAAGTGGCGCAACCCGCAGGGGCAGCGCGCGGCGGCCTGAGCCAGGATCGCAGGAGGCCGGCTCAGTCGGGCCGGTTGTCGGCGAGCCGGCCGTCCAGCCGGGCGCGTGCAGCCACCAGGGCGCCGTGGATCTTCTGTTCGAACACTTCGCGAGGCGGCAGGACGGTGAGGTATTCCGCCACGTGGATGCCTGACTTGTCCAGCTCGAGCAGTTCGATCTGTTCCTGCTTCTTGCCTGTGCAAAGAATGATGCCGAGCGGAGGCGCGTCGCCCGGCTCCTGGTCGTGACGGGCCAGCCAGCGCAGGTAGAGCTCCATCTGCCCCTTGTACTCGGCGCGGAATTCGCCCAGCTTCAGCTCGATCGCCACCAGCCGGCGCAGCTTGCGGTTGTAGAAGAGCAGGTCGATGTAGAAATCGTCGTTGTCGAGCTGGATGCGCCGTTGCCGGGCGACAAAGCTGAAGCCCGCCCCGAGCTCGAGCAGAAAGCTTTCCAACTCGCGCAGGATGGCGTCCTCGAGATCCTTCTCCAGGTGGCGGTCCTGCAGGCCCAGGAAGTCGAGCACATAAGGATCTTTCAGCAGTAGTGCCGGCTCGGTGGAGTTCTGGCGCTGAAGCTCGTCGAGTTCCTGGCGGATCAGCACGTCGGGCTGGCGCGACACCGCAGTGCGTTCGTAGAGCAGCGAGCCGATGCGCTCACGCAGCGTGCGAACGCTCCAGCCTTCCAACTGGCACATCTGTGCATAGAAGTCGCGCGCGAGCGGGTCCTTGACCGGCAGCAGTGCGAGAAAGTGCGTCCAGCTCAAATGTCGCACCAGCGGTACGACAATTTGCTCGGACGGGAACACCTCGGCGAACTGCACCATGCGCCGGAGGTTTTTCTCTTCGAAGCCGCGGCCGTAGTCGCTCGCCAATTGTCGTGACAGCGTTGCGACAATTTCTTCTCCGTAGCCGGCGCGCCGGCCTCCCAGCACTTCGGTGCGAATGCGCTGGCCGATGCGCCAGTACATGAGCGTCATCCCCGCGTTCACGGAGGCGACGGCCGCCTGCCGGGCCTGCTCGATCAATTGCCGCAGGTCCGCGAGGAGGGCGCCTGGCTCCTTGTGAAGCGCCGGTGTGGCGCTGGCTGTCGTCAAGCTGTTGCGCTTGCTCATGAAGGCTCCTTGCTTTTCGGGTGGTGCGGCGGGAATTCTCCGGCGGCCGTGGACCCAAGCTTCCTCGCGCAATGGGCGCAGTCCGCAAAAAAGTCAAAAGTCGGGAACGCCCCTTGAGGTTGCTATCAAATGTGTAGCAAATGCGGTGCCCGGAAGCTTGCTGAAAGCCCTCCCCGCCGCGCCGGATAAGCGCTCCGGGCGGCCATCCGCGCCGAATACAATGCCCGGTGCTGTGCGCGGCCAGGCCCCGCCGCGCTTTGACTTGGCGCACCCGCATCCCGCGTGGCCGCGAACCCCAAGGAACCGCGGGCGTGGCCCGCGCTCCCACACGTTTTCTTTCTCTTCCCTCTGCTGGAGACTCTCTTGTTCATTTCCTCTGCTTTCGCCCAGACCGCGCCCGCTGCAGGCGGCGGCGACATGATGTCCTCGCTCGGCAGCATGCTGCCGCTGGTGCTGATGTTCGTGGTGCTGTACTTCGTCATGATCCGGCCCCAGATGAAGCGCCAGAAGGAAGCCCGCGCCATGATCGAGGCGCTCGCCAAGGGCGACGAAGTCGCCACCGCCGGCGGCCTGCTCGGCAAGATCACCTCGCTGAACGACCAGTACCTGGGCCTCGAGATCGCCAACGGCGTCGAGATCAAGATCCAGCGCAGCGCGGTAGTGCAGGTCCTGCCCAAGGGCACCGTCAAATAAAGGCGTGAGCTGACCTTGCGCCTTCGGGCGCGGGGCCCCAATTCACGCCGTGTTCCGTTTCAGAAAAAGCGCTTTCTCATGAACCGTTACCCGGTCTGGAAGTACGCGATCATCGTGGTCGTGCTGCTCGTGGGGCTCATCTACGCCCTCCCCAATTTCTTCGGTGAGGCGCCTGCGGTGCAGGTGTCGGCAGCCAAGTCGACCGTCAAGATCGACGCGTCGACCCAGGCCAAGGTGGAGGGGCTGCTCAAGACGGCGGGCCTCACGCCCGACCTGCTGACCCTCGAACCCACCGCGGTGCGCGCCCGCTTCGCGACCACCGACGACCAGATCAAGGCGCGCGACACGCTCCAGCAGGCGCTGGTGCCCGACGCCGACGACGCTTCATACACGGTGGCGCTCAACCTCGTGTCGCGCTCGCCCTCGTGGCTGACGGCGCTGCACGCCTTCCCGATGTACCTGGGCCTCGACCTGCGCGGCGGCGTCGACTTCCTGCTGCAGGTCGACATGCGCGGCGTGCTCGACAAGAAGGCCGAGTCCTTCGCCGGCGACATCCGCATGGGCCTGCGCGAGAAGAAGGTGCGCGGCAGCGCCGTGAACCGCAACGGCCAGACCGTCGAGATCACCCTGCGCGACGCCGACAGCGTCGAGATCGCCCGGCGCCTGATCCAGGACCAGATGCCAGACCTGAGCACCGTCGAGACCCAGCAGGGCAGCGAATGGCGCATCGTGGCCAGCATCAAGCCCGAGGCCGCCCGCCGCTTCCAGGACGCGGCGCTCAAGCAGAACGTGACCACGCTGCACAACCGGATCAACGAACTCGGCGTGGCCGAACCCGTGATCCAGCAGCAGGGCATCGACCGCATCGTCGTGCAACTGCCCGGCATGCAGGACCCGGCCCAGGCCAAGCGCATCATCGGCCGCACCGCCACGCTCGAGATGCGCCTGGTGGACGAAAGCGCCGAAGGCCGCGCCGCCGAACTGAGCGGCGGCCCGGTGCCCTTCGGCTCCGAGAAGTTCCTCGACCGCTCGGGTCGCCCTGTGATCGTGAAGAAGCAGGTGCTGGTCACCGGCGAGAACCTCACCGACGCGCAGCCCGGCTTCGACCAGCAGAGCAACCAGCCCAAGGTCGACCTGACCATGGACTCCAAGGGCGGCACCATCATGCGTGACGTCAGCCGCGAGAATTACAAGAAGCGCATGGCCATGCTGATCTTCGAGAAGGGCAAGGGCGAAGTGCTCACGGCTCCCTCGATCAACGGCGAACTGGGCAACCGCTTCCAGGTCTCGG
The DNA here is from genome assembly GCF_048305075.1 of Variovorax sp. 160MFSha2.1. Classification (NCBI taxonomy): domain Bacteria; kingdom Pseudomonadati; phylum Pseudomonadota; class Betaproteobacteria; order Burkholderiales; family Comamonadaceae; genus Variovorax; species Variovorax sp. 160MFSha2.1. The sequence goes on along the minus strand of NZ_CP157624.1, from coordinate 6,552,149 downwards.
GCTCGATGAGCGTGGCCGAGGCCAACGACCTCGCGCTGCTGCTGCGCGCCGGCTCGCTGGCCGCGCCCATGGAAATCATCCAGGAACGCACCATCGGCCCGACGCAGGGTGCCGAGAACATCAAGAAGGGCTTCGACAGCGTGATGTACGGCTTCGCCGCGATCATGGTGTTCATGTGCATCTACTACGCGCTGTTCGGCCTGTTCTCGTCGATCGCGCTGGCCGTCAACCTGCTGCTGCTGGTGGCCATCCTCTCGATCCTGCAGGCCACGCTCACGCTGCCGGGCATCGCGGCCATGGCCCTGGCCATCGGCGTGGCGATCGACTCCAACGTGCTGATCAACGAGCGCGTGCGCGAGGAACTGCGCAACGGGGCGTCGCCGCAGGCGGCGATCCACGCGGGCTACGAACGCGCCTGGGGCACCATCCTGGACTCCAACGTGACCACGCTGATCGCGGGTATCGCACTGCTGGCCTTCGGCTCGGGCCCGGTGCGCGGCTTCGCGGTGGTGCACTGCATCGGCATCGTCACCTCGATGTTCTCGGCCGTGTTCTTCTCGCGCGGCCTCGTGAACTTCTGGTACGGCCAGAAGAAGAAGCTCAAGTCGGTGTCCATCGGTACGGTGTGGCGCCCCTCGACCGACGGCACGGCCGCGGCCGAAATCAAGTAAGCGGCAGAAGAAGGACGCACAGCCATGGAATTCTTCCGCATCCACAAGACCATTCCGTTCATGCGCCACGCGCTGGTGCTGAACATCGTCTCCGTCGTCACGTTCGCGCTGGCGGTGTTCTTCCTGTTCCACCGCGGGCTGCACCTGTCGGTGGAGTTCACCGGCGGCACGGTGATGGAAGTCGCCTACAACCAGTCGGCCGACGTCGGCAAGGTACGCGACATCGTCGGCAAGCTGGGCTACACCGAAGTGCAGGTGCAGAGCTTCGGCAAGTCGGTGCAGATCCGCCTGCCGGTGAAGAAGGGCGTGACCTCCGCCCAGCAGAGCGCCGAGGTGATGGACTCGCTGAAGGCGGCCGACCCGTCGGTGGAACTGCGCAGCAACGAATTCGTCGGCCCGCAGGTCGGCGACGAACTCACCACCAACGGCCTGAAGGCGCTGGGCATGGTGGTCGTCGGCATCATGATCTACCTGGCGTTCCGCTTCGAGTGGAAGTTCGCGCTGGCTACCGTGTTGGCCAATCTGCACGACGTGGTGATCATCCTGGGCTTCTTCGCCTTCTTCCAGTGGGAGTTCTCGCTGGCGGTGCTGGCGGCGGTGCTGGCGGTGCTGGGCTACTCGGTGAACGAGTCGGTGGTGATCTTCGACCGCATCCGCGAGAACTTCCGCCGCTACCGCAAGATGTCGACCACAGAGATCATCGACAACGCGATCACCTCGACCATTAGCCGGACCATCATCACCCACGGCTCCACCCAGCTGGTGGTGCTGTCGATGTTCTTCTTCGGCGGCCCGACGCTGCACTACTTCGCCCTGGCGCTGACCATCGGCATCTGCTTCGGCATCTACTCGTCGGCCTTCGTGGCGGCGGCCATCGCCATGTGGCTCGGCGTGAAGCGCGAGGACCTGGTCAAGGGCGGCCCGACCAAGCGCGACGGCGGCTCCGAGGACGACCCGAACGCCGGCGCCGTCGTCTGACGGATACTCCAGGGTTCGACAACCCAGGGCGACCGCGGCGGCAACCGCCGCGGTTCGCATGCAACGCCGGGCAATCTCCACACTTGTGCGGCGGCCCGTCCCGATGCAAGCTCCGGTTGTCGCCAACGAATCGACTACCCTGGCCCTTCCGACCTTTCAATGAGCATTGCGCGGTCCGCTTCTTCCCTGCAGCTCGCACGCGAGACGCGTGAGCGTTTCGTCTCGGCCACGGAAGGCGCCATCGCCCCGCTGGCGCGCGCGATCCGGGACCGGCTGACCACGCTATCCACCGAGGCCGGCACCGCCCGCTCCATGCAGGACAACCGCGACGACTTCGTCGCCTTCCAGGGGCAGGCCACCCAGTGGGTGACCCTCAGCCAGGCTGGCTGGCGCAAGGCGCTGGCCGCCAGCTCCGGCGGCACGGGCACCCTGCCCTCGGCGCTGCGCCTGGAGCTGATCGGCGACGAGGTGGTGGAAAGCAACATCCTCTCCTCGCGCCTCGCGCAGCTCATCCACGACAAGGCCAGCTTCGAACTCAGCGACCTGCGCCTGCGCATCCAGCATCTCGAAGGCACCACCGAGCTCGACTCCAAGGACGTGCTCAAGCCCGAGACGCTGGCCAAGCTGCTGGTCGAGCAATGGCTCGCGGCCGGCCTGAGCCGGGGCCTCTGGACTCGCGTGCAGGACACGGTGCAGCAGGGCCTGGTCGACGTGATCGTCAAGGCCTACGAGAGCGCCAACGCCTATCTGATCGCCAACGGCGTGATGCCGGAGATCGACCTCAAGAGCTTTGTCCGGCGCACGGGCAATGCCGCGGGCACGGGCGGCACCGGCGGCGGATCGGGTGCCGCACCGATGGACGGCGGCGTGCCGGCCGTACACCAGGCCCAATCCCAGGCCCAACCCCAGGCCGTGCAGCGGCCCGGCTTCGGATTCGAAGGCCAGCAGCAACAGTTCTCCGTGCCGGGCGGGGCTCCCACTACCACCACCACGACAACCACCGGCGGTTCGCCTTTGATGATCGCGCGGCAGCGTGCGCAGACCGCGCTGCTGAGCCTCAAGCGTTTCGTCACCGCCCGCATCGGCGGCGACCCGGGCGCCGCCGGTGGCGCGTTCCAGGCCGTCGGCGCGGAAGGCCGCACCATGAGTCCCGGCAGCCAGCCGGGCAACCAGGTCGGCGGCGGCGTCAGCCCGGCGCCGCGTGCCTTCTCCCGGACATTCGCCGGCGCCATCGCCGAGGCCGAAGCCGCCTACCGGATGGCCGCCACGCAGTACATGGAAGGCGCGGCCGAGCAGGCCACGCTGATGCAGCAGACGGCCGTCGACCTTCGCCGGCGCACGGCGGAGCTCAAGAAGCGCGCGCCGACCACAGCCGACAAGGCTACCGTCGAGATCGTCGCGCTGATGTTCCAGGCCATCCTGGCCGAGGAGCGCATTCCGTTCTCGGCGCGCGTGTGGTTCGCGCGCCTGCAGATGCCGGTGCTGCGCGTGGCCATCGCCGAGCCCGAGTTCTTCGGCACCCTGCAGCACCCCGCGCGCATGCTGATCGACCGCATGGGCTCGTGCGTCATGGGCTTCGATGCTGCCGCCATCACCGGCAGTGCGCTCGAAGGCGAGATCCGCCGCGTGGTGCAGGTCATCGAGCAGTACCCCGAGACCGGCCAGCGCGTGTTCAAGCTGGTGTTCGACGAATTCGTCGCCTTCCTCAACCGCTACCTCACGCAGAGCGACACCACGCAGCGCGTGATGAGCGTGGCGCAGCAGGTCGAGCAGAAGGAGACGATGGCGATCCAGTACACCATCGAGCTGCGCAAGATGTTGAACGACATGCCGGTGCGCGACGAGATCCGGGAGTTTCTCTTCAAGATCTGGGCCGAGGTGCTGGCCATCGCCGCGCTGCGCTACGGCGCGCAGGGCGAGCAGACCGTGATGCTCAAGCGAGTGGCCTCCGAACTGGTGTGGGCCGCGAGCGCCAAGCCCAACCGCACCGATCGCGCCCGCGTGATCCAGGACCTGCCGCAGCTGCTGCAGCGCCTGCGCCAGGGCATGGCGCTGCTGGGCATCGTCGACGAGCCGCAGGAAGCGCACATCAAGACCATCGGCGCCACGCTGTCGGATGCCTTCATGTCGAAGACCGAGGCGATCCCGCAGGCCAAGATCGAGGCCATGGCCGAGCGGCTGGCGCACCTGGAAGACTTCGTGAGCGACGTCGGCGGCACCGCCGACCTGCCGCTGGACGCGCACAGCATCGAGCTGCTGCTGGGCGTGGATGCCGCGTCCATCGAGGTCATTCCCGACACCGCAGGCGCCAAGGTGCCCGAGGACATGATCGCCTGGGCGCACGAGCTGCAGGTGGGCAACTGGTTCATGCTCGACCACAACGACCGCGTGAGCCAGGTGCAGTTCGTCTGGCGCAGCGACCGCAAGCAGTTGCACCTGTTCGCTTCGGGCGACGGCCGCAGCTTCCTGATCCAGGCCGGGCGTCTTGCGGCCTATCTGCAGGCCGGCCTGCTGGTGCCGGCGGAAGAAGAAACGCTCACGGTGCGCGCCACGCGCGAGGCGCTGGCGAAGCTCGATGCAAATCCGGAGCGCCTTCTGAACTAACTGCTGCGCGGCTGTTTTCGCGGAACACCGAGGAACCGGCTCTGCCGGGCCTCAGGTGCTGCCCCCGGTAGGGGGTGGCGTAGCGGACACGAAGTGCCGCGCAGCCTGGAGGCGAGCCTAATGCGCGGTGCGGCCTTCGCGGCTTTCGCACAGCTCGTCGAGCACCAGCGCATCGGGCTCGATGCCGGTGCTCCAGTGCACCATCAGCACGATGATCTTCAGCTCGTCGAGCGCGACCGGATCGCCCGGCGCAGCCATCGCGCGCTCGACGACGATCTCGCGCAGCCCGCAGGGCAGCACGTCCGACGATTCGAGAAAGCGGATGAAGCCGAGGCACTCGGCGCCGAGGTGCTCCTGCTCGGCCTGGGAGTAGATGCGCATCGCGTTGCCCGATTGCGGCAGCGCCGCTTCGGGCCTGCCCCCGATCACGACGGTGGCGATGGCCTCGTCGTCGGGGCTGCGTTCGATCTGCAGGCCTTGCGTCGCAAGGCTGAGGCCGTCGAGCCAGTGAAGGGCTTCGCGGATCTCTTCTGCCTCGAATCCATGGGCGCTGAGCTTGCGGCCCAGTTGCTCGGGTTCGGGGCAGGCGTCGCCGCGCCAGTAGTTTTCGTAGACAAAAACAAGCACTTCGAACATGGGCCCAATATAGCCGACGTTCATGCAATGCCAACTAGGTGGAAGCCACGCGCTGGAAGAGACCGCCGGGCAACCGGGACACATGCCCGTCCAGTTCGAGCTCGAGCATCTTCGCCTGCAGCTCGGCGGCGCCCCAGCCGGTGCGTGCGCTGAGCGCGTCGAGGCTCGCCGGTTCGAAACCGAGGACCTCCAGCAGCGGGTCTTCCGGCGATGAAGAAGATGCAGCGGCCACGCCCGTCGCGTTGCCGTAGAGGGGCGAAGCCGAGGCAGTGCGAGGTGCGTGGAGCGGCGGCAGCTCTTCGAGGATGTCGTTCACCGATTCCACGAGCTTCGCGCCCTGGCGGATCAGCGCATGGCAGCCGCGCGATTGCGGAGAGTGGATCGAGCCGGGGATCGCGAACACTTCCTTGCCCTGCTCCGAGGTGAGCCGCGCGGTGATCAGCGAGCCCGACTGCAGCGCGGCCTCGACCACCAGCGTGCCGCGCGCCAGCCCGGCGATCAGGCGGTTGCGCTTCGGAAAATTCTGCGTGAGCGGCGGCGTGCCCAGCGGCAGCTCGCTCACGATCAGTCCCTGCAGCGTGATGCGGTGCGCAAGGTCGCGATGCCGCGCGGGGTAGACGCGATCGAGCCCGGTGCCCACCACGGCCACTGTCGCGAGCACGGGCGCGTCGCCTGCCGCATCGAGCGCTCCCTGGTGCGCCGCGCCGTCCACGCCCAGCGCCAGCCCTGACACCACGGGAAGCCCCGCTTCGCCGAGCGCGCGCCCGAAGCTGCGCGCATTGGTCGCGCCCTGCGGCGTCGGGTTGCGGCTGCCCACGACGGCGATGCTGTGGCCGAGCTGCGTGAGGTCGAAGCCGATGGCGCCGAGCACGTAGAGCATCAGCGGCGGGTCGGCCATTTCGAGCAGGGAGGCCGGGTAGCCGGCGTCGCCGAGCGTGACGACGCGGCGCGAGACCTTGTCGTCGCCCGCCTGCAGCCATTGCCAGGTGAGATCGATCTGCGCCTGCAGGCCGTTGGGCAGCTGCGCGAGCGCCTCGGCCTGTGCGTGCGAGACGACCTCGCGCAAGGCGGCGTCTGGCTGGCTGAAGATTCGCTCGGGCAGCCCGAAGGCCGCGAGCAGGCGGCGCGCGGCACCATCGCCGATGCCGGGCGTCAGCGAAAGCCGCAGCCAGCCTGCGAGTTCTGCGCGTTCCAATCGAGTGTGAGAGAAGAAAGGCCGGGGTCGCGGGTCAGGGATTGACGAGGAAGTCGCCGGCGCGCGGAGTGTCGTTGATTTCGAGCACCAGCGCGTAGGAGACCTTCTCGAAGGTGCGGAAGACCATCAGCAGGCCGATTCGCTCGTTGGGCAGCTTGATGGTTTCCTTGCGCGCGCCGGTGCGGTCGAGGATGGTCTCGCCGTTCTTCAGGATGGCCAGCACGTGGCCGTTGTCGACGCCGTCGCGCGTGCCCTTGTTGATGGCCACCACCTGGTTCTGCGCCGCGAACTGCACCGCGTTGCCGTAGACCGAGATGATGCGTCCCTCGACCTGCGTGGACGGCGCGCGAGGCACGTAGCTCAGCAGCTGGCGCGGGGGCTCGGGCAGCAGGCGGTCGCCGGCGCGCATTTCCTCGCGCGAGGCGATGATGTCGATGCTGGCGGGCACGACGGTGATGACGTCCTTGTCCTCGACCGTCTCGACGGTGGTCGATTCGCCGCGCTGCAGGCGGGCCTTGCCCAGGTACTGCGCCTCGTAGCCGAGGATCTCGCCCGTGCCCGGGTCCTTCAGCGGCGTGGCATTGCGGAAGATGCGGAAGTTCTGCACGGGGCCCGGCACCTCGACCAGCGGCGCCTCGGCGGTGCCGCGGGCATAGGCCCGGTCGCCGCGCGACAGCAGCACGCGGCTGTCGTTGCCGGCCACGATGCGCGGTGCGGCATCGAGCGTGCCGGCGTCCACCACGATGGGCTCGCTCAGGAAGGGCTCGATGATGCTCGGGTTGAGCGTGGGCAGCGCCATGCCGGCCAGCGAGTCGAAACGGGTGCGGGGTGACAGCTTGATGGTTCCGCCGTCGCCGCTGACGCCGCCGCGGCGGGTGGTCAGGCGGGCGCGGCCGCCGCTCTTGTCCAGGTAGAGCACCTGGCCGGGGTAGATCCGGTGCGGATTGGCGATTTCATTGATGTTCATGCCCCACAGTTCCGGCCAGCGCCAGGGGCGCAGCAGGTAGAGGCGGGAGATGGCCCAGAGCGTGTCGCCCGACTTCACGGTGTATTCGTCGGGCGCCTTGGGCGACAGTTCGCTCAGCGGCACGCCGGCCTGGGCGGTCTGCTGGGCGGTGGCGCGCTGCTGCGGCGTGATGGGGTAGTTCTGAGCCCAGGCCGTCGTGGCGCCGCAACTGCCGATCACCGCCAGGGCTGTCAGCGTGGCAAGGAAGGAGGGGCGCTTGCGGTCGGTGAGTCTGAGCTTTTTCATGTCTGATGGGTGAGCGCGCGACGTATCGCTGCGCATACGAATCTCACAATTTGCTACGAATTCTGCGCTGAAGCCCTTGGGAGGGCAACGTTTTCGGGCTCCGGAGCCGCGTGTCGTCGCGGAATTGGCGAAAATAGCCACAACTTTCCCCCGATTTCATGGCCAAACGAAACATTCTGAGTTACCCGGACAAGCGCCTGCACACCGTGGCCAAGCCGGTGCAGGGCGTCGACGCGCGCATCAAGACGCTGGTCGCCGACATGCTGGAGACCATGTACGACGCCAACGGCATCGGCCTTGCCGCGACCCAGATCGACGTGCACGAGCGCCTCGTCGTCATCGACGTGTCCGAGGAGCGTAACCAGCCCATCGTGCTGATCAACCCCGAAATCACCTGGGCCAGCGAAGAGAAGGTCGTGAACGAGGAGGGCTGCCTCTCGGTGCCCGGCATCTACGACGGCGTGCTGCGCTCCACCTCGGTGAAGGTGCAGGCGCTCGACGAGAACGGCGAGACGCGCACCATCGAAGCCGAAGGCCTGCTGGCCGTGTGCATCCAGCACGAACTCGACCACCTGCTGGGCAAGGTGTTCGTCGAATACCTTTCCCCCCTGAAGCGCAACCGCATCAAGAGCAAGCTGCTGAAGCAGCAGCGCGAAGAACTGCGGGAGCGGGCTTGAACCCCATGAACGCAGGCCGGCGCTCCGGCTCCCTCCCGGCGCTGGCACTTCTCGCGGCCGCGAGCCTGGGGTTTCTTGCCGGCTGCGCCAGCGAACCCACCCGCATCCAGCCCGGCACCACCGCCGCCGACACCCTTCAGCGACTGGGCGCGCCCACTGGCCGCTATCCGCTCACGGGCGGCGGCGAGCGGCTGCAGTACTCGCGCATGCCGGCCGGCTTCGAGGTGGTCGACATCGACGTCGATTCTTCGGGCAAGGTGGTCTCGGTGACGCAGGTGCTCAGCGAGGCGCGCTTCGGCCAGGACATCAAGGTCAACCAGTGGCGCCAGAACGACGTGATGGCCTTCTACGGCCGGCCCTATGAGATCACCCGCGTCAGCTCCTTCGATGGCGCCGTCTGGACCTGGCGCTACAAGGCCGTGAACGAGCGCCGCATGCTGTACATCTACATCGACCCGACCGGCGTGGTCCGGCGCTACCACACGGGGGACGATCTCGAGTTCGATCGGATCCGGGATTGAGCCGCCTCAGAGTCGTCTTCGCGGGCACGCCCGAGTTCGCGCGCGTCGCGCTCGAAGCCATCGCCGCCGCCGGCCATGAGGTCGTGCTGGTGATGAGCCAGCCCGACCGCCCCGCCGGCCGCGGCATGAAGCTGCAGGCTTCTCCCGTCAAGCAGTGCGCAGTCGCCAACGGCTGGCCCGTGGCCCAGCCGCGCAGCCTGCGCCTGGACGGCAAGTACCCCGACGAGGCCTCCGCCGCGCGCGACACCCTGCTCGCGCTGAAGCCGGACGTGATGGTGGTCGCCGCCTACGGCCTGATCCTGCCGCAGTGGGTGCTCGACCTGCCGGCGCACGGCTGCCTGAACATCCATGCGAGCCTGCTGCCGCGCTGGCGCGGCGCGGCGCCGATCCACCGCGCCATCGAGGCGGGCGACGCACAGACCGGCATCACCATCATGCAGATGGACGCCGGCCTCGACACCGGCGACATGCTGCTGCGCGAGGCCGTCGACATCGGCACGGGCGACAACACCGCCCGCCTGCACGATCGCCTGGCCGAGCTCGGCGGAAAGATGATCGTCGAGGCGCTCGCGCGCATCGGCACGCTCACCCGCACGCCGCAGCCGGCCGAAGGCGTCACCTACGCCAGCAAGGTCGAGAAGCACGAGGCGCAGGTCGACTGGAGCCAGCCCGCCGACGCCATCGTGCGCCGCGTGCTGGCCTTCGACCCGTTCCCGGGCGCCAACAGCCCGCTCGACGGCGAGACCATCAAGCTCTGGGCGGCCCGCGCCGAAAAGGCCCCGGCGGGTTCTTCGGCCGCGCCGGGCACCATCCTGGCCGTCGACCCGGCCGGCGTCAAGGTGGCAGCGGCCGACGGATCGGCCGTCGTCCTCACTGAACTGCAGCGGCCCGGCGGCAAGCGCCTGCCTGTGACCGCCTTCCTGCACGGCTTCGACCTGAAGCCCGGGCAGGCGTTCGGCTGATGTTCCTCTCGCAAAGCATCCGCGGCCGCCCCGAATTCCGGGTCGGCGTGCGCGACATGACCCCCGTGGCGCTGGGCATCGGCGCCTGGGGGCTCATGACCGGGGTGGCCATGGTCAAGTCGAACATGAGCCTGATCGAGGCGGTGGCGATGACGCTCTTGGTCTACGCGGGCAGTTCGCAGCTGGCGGCCATTCCGCTGCTCTTCGCCGGGGCGCCGGCCTGGGTGATCCTGGCCACCGGCTTCTGCGTCAACCTGCGCTTCGTGGTGTTCAGCCTGCACCTGCGGCCCTACCTCATGCACATGCCGCGCTGGCGCCGCATGGTGCACGGCTACCTCACGGCCGACATGAGCTACGCGCTCTTCACCAAGAAGTACCCCAAACCGCCGCTGACCGTGGCCGAGCAGCAGGCGCAGGAGGCCTACCTCACGGGCAATTACTTCGTCACCTGGTGCGCCTGGATGGGCATGAGCCTGGTGGGCATCGCGCTGGCCAACTTCATTCCCCAGACGTGGGGCCTGAGCTTCGCGGGCGTGCTGAGCCTGGTCGCCATCGTGTGCTCGATGGCCACGACGCGCCTGCGCGTGCTGGCCGCGCTGATCGCGGGCGCCACGGCGGTCGCTGCCTACGCGCTGCCGCTCAAGCTCAACATCGTGGTCGCCATCGGCGTGGCGGTGCTGCTGTGCTTCTGGCTCGAGAAGCAGCTCGGGCTCGACCCGAACGCGGAGGACGACAAGTGAGCGCCGCGGCCGCAACCACCGACTGGTGGACCATGGCCGTGATCGTCGGCCTGGCCCTGGTCACCGTGCTCACGCGCTGCTTCTTCTTCATCCTCGACCGGCCCTGGGGCCTGCCCGAGTGGGCGCACCGCGCGCTGCACTACGCGCCGGCCGCCGCGCTCGCGGGCGTGATCGCGCCCGAGATCGTCATGACGCAGGGCCACCTCATCACCACGCTGCACGACGCGCGCCTGTACGCGGCGGTGGTCGGCGCCGCGTACTTCTACTGGCGGCGCGGCGTGCTGGGCACGATGCTCGCGGGCATGGCGGTGTACCTGCCGCTGCACCTGGGGCTGGGCTGGTAGGCGATCAATCGAGTTTGACGCCGGCCGTCTTGATGATGTTGCCCCAGCGCTCGCTCTCCGCGCGAGACAGCTTGTAGAAGTCCTGCGGCGTTCCGGGCAGCGCCTCGAAGCCGAAGTCCGCGAACAGCTTCACCACCTTCGGCGCCTTCATCGCCTTGTGCAGCTCGGCGTTGAGCCGCGCCACTGCTTCCGGCGGCATGCCGGCCGGGCCGATCAGGCCGTGGAAGGCGTAGGCGTTGACGTCGGGGAAGCCGGCCTCGACGAAGGTCGGCACCTCGGGCAGGGCGCCCGCGCGCTGCGGCAGCGCAATGGCCAGCACCCGCACCTTGCCCGACTTGATGATCGGCAGGCCCGAGGCCAGGTCCAGCATCATCGTCGGCACCTGGCCGCCCATCACGTCGGTCATGGCCGGCGCCGCGCCCTTGTACGGCACGTGCGTGATCGTCAGGCCGGCCTTCTGCTTGAAGAGTTCCATCGCCATGTGGTGCGGCGATCCGTTGCCGGGCGAGGCGTAGCTCACCTTGTCGGGGTTGGCCTTCACGTAGCGCACGAACTCCGCCACGTTCTTCGCGGGAAAGTCGGGGTGCACCACCAGCGCCACCGGGAAGCGGCCGATGGTGCCGATGTAGGTGAAGTCGCTCGCGGGCTTGTAGGGCAGCTTGGCGAACATGTGCTCGTTGAAGAGCAGCGCGGCGTTCTCCGCCTGCATGATGGTGTAGCCGTCGGGCCTGGCCTGCATCATCACGCCCACGCCGATGTTGGTGGAAGCGCCCGGCCGGTTGTCGATGATGAGCGGCTGTCCCAGCGACGGCTGCATCGCCTCGGCCAGCGTGCGCGCGAGGTTGTCGGTGCCGCCGCCGGCCACGTAGGGCACGATCCACTTGATCGGCTGGGTGGGGTAGGCCGCCGGCTGCGCCGATACGGGACCGGTGGCGATCAGCGCGAAGGCCGAGGCCAGCAGGGGAAGAAGGAATCGCTTCATCGTCTCTTGTCTCCGTTGCTTGTTTTGAAATAGCTTCAGCTCACTCGCCGCGCAGGACCTGCCACAGCTCGCGGTCGCGCTCGGCGGTCCACACCACCGGGTGCTCGACGCCGCGCAGCTCGTCGTAGGCGCGCGAGACGTCGAAGGGCAGCACGTGCTGGAACACCGGCCAGTCGCCGAAGCGTGGCGTCATCGCCGCCTCGGCGCGCGCGAAGCAGCCCTTGAGCGTTTCGCCGGCTGCGATGCCGGCCTTCACGCTTTCCAGCAGCGTCGAGAGGAATGCCTTGGTGAGGCCGATGGCCTCGGCGCACGCGGCCTCGTCCTGCAGCACCGCGCCGCGGCCGGGCACCAGCACGCGCGGCTTGAGTGCCGCCACTGCATCGAGCGTGCCGGCCCAGTCGCCGATGTAGGCGTCGCCCGCATACACGCCGCAGCGGTTCTCGACCACGTCGCCGGAAAAGAGCACGCCGCAGTCGGGCAGCCACGCGACCGCGTCGCCGCCCGAATGGCCGCGGCCCAGCGACATCAGCCGCAGCTCGCGGCCGCCGCCCAGCGGCAGCGTCATCTCGCGGTCGAAGACCTTGGTGGGCATGGTCAGGCCCGGTATCTCTTCCACGCCGGCGAACAGGCGCGGAAAGCGGCCCACCTCCGAGTCGAAGTCGGCCTGGCCCCGCGTGCGGATCCAGTAGAGCGTGCCGCTGCTCGCGACGATCTCGCGCACCTCGTCGAACGCGCTCGCGCCCATCACGCGCACCGCGTGATAGTGCGTGAGCACGATGGTGCGGATCGGCTTGTCGGTCACCGTGCGGATGGCGGCCAGGAAGTCGCGCGCCATGCGCGGCGTGGGGCGGGTGTCGATCAGCACCACGTGGTCGTCGCCGACGACGAAGCCGCAGTTGGGATCGAAGTCGCTGATGTAGCCGTAGGCGCCGGGGCCCAGCTCCTGCAGCCGGGGCTTCTGCTCGCGGGTGTCGGAGGCGGATGCGAAGGAAACGCTCGTGGTCATGGGGTGTCGTGCTCCGTCGTCGTGGGTTCTTCTTCGGCCGCCGCACGGATGCAGGCGAGCAGCACGTCCTGGTCGGCGCACTGGTTGGCCAGCAGCAGCACGAGGCGGGCGTTGAGGTCGGCGCTCTGCGCCTCGCTGCGGCCCTCGTGGGCGGCGAGCAGTGCGGCGTAGAAGCCGTCGGGGTCGGGGATGCGGGGCTCGGTGATCATGGATTGCGCTCGTTGGCGGCCAGTGCGGTGCGCACGGCGGTGGCGATGGCTTCGGGCGTGGCGCCTGGCAGCAAGGCGGCCCGGTAGGCGTCGGGGCGCACGAGGACGAAGCTGCCTGCGTCGCCTGCGCCGAGATGGTTCGCGAGCTTCTCGTCGGCCTGCAGCGTGGGCAGGCTGCTGTCGCCGCCTACCGCCAGCAGGCGCAGCGGCAGCGACGCGATGGCATCGAGCGCCGCTCCTGCCTGCTCGCGTGTCGGCGCGAACCACAGGCCGATGCACTCGGTGCCTTCGGCCAGCAACTGCATCAGCGTGGTCTCGCAGCCATCGGCCCAGCGCAGTGGCAGGTTCTGCACCGAGCGCGCGCCCTCTGGCAGCAACGGCGCGGCGGGGTAGTCGTTGGCGACCGACATGCGCCCGGTGTTCACCAGCGCCCGCGCGAACGGATGGCGCGCCGCCAGCGCCACCACCGCGCGTCGCAGCGTGTGCTCGGCCGGCGAGCGCGGCGCGAGAAAGCGCGCCGAGCGGCTGGTCACCTGCAGGTTCTGCTTCGCGGCGGGCTGGCGCTCGGCGTCGTAGCTGTCGAGCAGCGCATCGCCGGCCTTGCCCTGCGCGACCAGCGCGAGCTTCCAGCCGAGGTTGGCCGCGTCCTGGATGCCGCTGTTGCCGCCGCGCGCGCCGAAGGGGCTCACCACGTGCGCCGCGTCGCCGATGAAGAACACGCGGCCGTGGCGGAAGCTGTCGAGCAGGTGGTCTCGGTAGCCATAGGGGCCGATCCAGACGAACTCGAACTCCACGTCTGGCCCGAGCTGCTCGCGCAGCCGCGCGCCCGCCACTTCGGGCTTGCTGATGTAGGCGGTGTCGCAGTCCTCGGGCATCTGGTAGTCGATGCGCCACACGCCGTCGGCCATCAGGTGCTGCCACACGCCACGGCCTTCGTTGAAGGGCGCGTCCACCCAGGTCCAGCGCTCGGTGGGCAGCGGCTTCCTGAAGCGCACGTCGCTGATGCACCAGCGGTCGGTGCTGCGCGAGGAATGCGCGTCGATGCCCATCTGCGTGCGGATCGCGCTGTTGGCGCCGGTGGCGTCGATCAGCCAGTCGGCCTCGATGGTGTAGCTGCCGGCGGGCGTCTCGACTTCCAGGCGCACGCCGTCGGCGAGCTGCTCCACGCGCGTGACGCGGTTCTTCCAGCGCAGGTCGGTCAGCCCCAGCTCGAGGATGCGATCGACCAGGAACCACTCGACGTAGAACTGCTGCAGGTTGATGAAAGGCGGCTGCCGCGAGACGCTGTTGGCCTGCAGGTTGAAGTTGTAGACCTCCTGCTCGCCCGAGAAGGTGCGCCCGAACGACCAGGTGATGCCCTTGTCCGCGATGCGCTCGTAGATGCCAAGCCGCTCGAAGATCTCCAGGCTCTTCTGCGCGTAGCAGATGCCGCGCGAGGAGGCGCCGCGCACGCCGACGGTGTCGTCCTCGTCCAGCAGCACGGCGCGCACCCCGCGCTGCGCGAGGTCGCAGGCCAGCGTGAGGCCCGAGGGGCCGGCGCCGACGATCACGATGGGGTGCCGCGCGGGCTTCGTGCTGCCCAGCTCGGGCGGTGGCGTGAAGGGCCAGACCGGCAGTTCGTAGGCCGGGGCGAAAGCGAAGTTTTCCATGGTGGCTCTGCGGCTACAGCGCGTGCGCGAACTCGGCGATGGCGTCCGCCGCCTTCGGGATCAGCTCCGGCTGCCCCGCCAGATAGTGGTTGCCGCCGACGATGTCGACGTTGCGGATGCGCGATCCGCCCGCCGCCATCCACGCGTCGCGTGTGCTCGGGAAGGTCGACTGGTCGCCCGTGTAGGTCAGCAGCAGCTTCGGCACCGTGGTGCGCGCGAGGTTGGTCGGACCGTCGGCCTGCGAGCGCGACGACCACTGCGAGAGAAAGGCCGTGAGCGAGGTGGTGCGCCCCATCGCGTTGGCCGAGTAGTTCACCTGCCGCGCGTCGCCCCACACGCTGCCGGGCAGGCGGTCGTTGGGGTCCAGCGAGAGGTCCACGCAGCGCGGATCGGCATGCGTGCGGTAGACGATGAAGGTCTGGTCGCGCGGCGCGCCGGGTGTGTTGCGCAGCAGCGCGAGTCGGTCGAGGCACCACTGCTCGATGCGATCGAGCCGCGCCTTCTGGGCGGCGCTGAAGCGCGCGAGAAAGTCGCGGTCGTAGGGCACGCGGTGGCGCACATCGTACATGTCGAGCTCGGGGTCGACCGAGAGCGGGTCGTGCTCGTCGGTGACCGAGGGGTCGATCCAGTCGCGCATCAGCCGCGTGCGGCCCAGGTGCGCGGCGCACAGCGCGATGCCGTCCACGGGCGGCAGGTCGTCGGGGTGCAGGTGCGTGGGGTCGCCGTCGGGCAGGTGCGTGGCGGTGAGCTTCTCGGCCTGCGCCTGGTAGAAGGCCGAAAGTGCCGCGCCGCCGGAGTTGCCGACGAGGAACACCTTTTCGTAGCCGGCGGCGCGCAGGTACTGCACGCCCGCGCCCAGGTCTTGAATGGCGCGCTCCATCAGCAGCACCGTGTCGTTGCCCACGAAGCGCGAGTTCAGGCCCATGCAGCAGATGCCGCGCTCGGCCAGCGGGCCGATCAGGTAGTGGCCCATGAAGTTGCTCGTGGGGTGCATCACGATGGCGGCGATCTTCTTCGGGCCCTGCGGCGCGCGGTAGGCGCCATAGATGCGCGGGCGCAGCAGCTGCAGGCCCGACTGGCTCTCCATGGCTGCGCCGGGCTTCACGTCGATGACGGCGAGTTGGAGCTCAGGCATTCGACGCATCCTTCGCAGCGGCGGCGCGCAGGCCGGCCTTGCGCTCGGTCCATGCGTCGAGCTCGGCGCGCGCGCGCAGAGCGTGTGCGTCCATCTCCGACTGCGGCACGGTCGGCGTGGTCAGCTCCACGCGGATGCCGTTGGGGTCGAAGAAGTAGATCGATTCGATGATGTGGTGGTCGGTCACGCCCAGCACCTCCACGCCCGCGCCTTCGAGCCGCGCCTTGGCGGCCAGCAGGTCGGCCACCGAGTCGACGCGTAGCGCGATGTGGTTCACCCACGAGGGCGTGTTGGGCGAGGGCAGCGCGGCGACGTCGTCGCCGAGGTCGAAGAAGGCGATGTACGAGCCGTCGCGCATCTGGAAGAAGATGTGCACGTAGGGGCAGTACTCGCCGGTGCTCGGCACGTGGTCGCTCTTGATGACGTGGGCCAGCGGCAGGCCCAGCAGGTCTTCGTAGAAACGGCGGGTTTCCTCGCTGTCGCGGCAGCGCCAGGCGAAGTGGTGCAGACCGCGCACGGGCGGCGGTGGGGTAGGCATGGCTCGTGTGTCTCCGGTGAGCCGGTATTGGGCGATGCCGCGTCTTATGATGCAATCGAAATTAATTCATCGATTGATGAAGGATTCATATATATGAACCTCACCCTGCGCCAGCTGCGCGCCTTCGCCGCCGTGGCCGAGAGCGGCAGCTTCACCGCCGCGGCGCAGCAGCTGCATCTCACGCAGTCGGCGCTCAGCGTGCTGGTGCGCGAGCTGGAGCGCGAGATGGGCGTGCAGCTGCTCGACCGCAACACGCGACGCGTTCAGCTGTCGGAGGCGGGTGGCGAGTTCCTGCCCTCGGTGCACCGGCTGCTGGGCGACTTGGCCGGCGCGGTGGCCGGCGTCACGGATTTGCGTGACAAGAAGAAAGGCTTGCTACGGCTTGCCGCGCCGCAGCTCATGGCCTGCACCTTGATGCCGCGCGTGATCGCCCTCTACCGCGAGCAGTACCCCGACGTGGACGTGCGCCTGGCCGACACCCTGCCCGAGCACCTGCTCGCGGGCGTGACGGCCGGCGACGTGGAACTGGCCGTGGGGCAGGACGTGGCGGTCGACGACGCCATCGAGCGCCGCACGCTGCTGCGCGACCGGCACTGGCTGATCTGCCCGCCCGGCCATGCATTCGCCGGCCGCCGCAAGGTGCGCTGGCACGAGCTCGGCCCCTACACCTTCATCGCGCCCACGCGCGACTTCCGCCAGCGCGTGCTGCCCGAGCTGGCCCCCGCCGAGCGCGAGTACATGCTGCGCCCCGGCACGCAGGAGGTGTCGTACATGACCACCGCGCTGGGCATGGTCGCCTCGGGGCTGGGGCTGACCGTGTGCCCCACCTACTCGGCGCCGCTGGTGCGCGCCCACGGGTTGCAGATGGTGCGGCTGGAGTCGCCCGACTTCCACCGCGAGGTGTGCGTCTACAGCGCGGCGCGGCGGTCGCTGTCGCCTGCGGCCGCGAGCTTCGTGGAGGTTCTGGAAAGTTTCGCGCGCGAACAGCAGCAGAAAGACTGAGGAAAAGCATCAGCGCGCGGCAAGAGGCGCGTAGAGCCGGCGATGGGGCCAAAACTACAATGCAGCCGATCCCCGTCTTCCAATCTTCTCCAGGTTTTCCCAATGAACGTCATTCGATTCACCGACCTCTGCGCGCAGGGCAAGGCCGCCGGCCAGCGCGTCTTCATCCGTGCCGACCTCAACGTGCCGCAGGACGACGCCGGCAACATCACCGAAGACACCCGCATCCGCGCCTCGGTGCCCTGCATCAAGCTGGCGCTGGACGCCGGCGCGGCCGTGATGGTCACCTCGCACCTGGGCCGCCCGACCGAGGGCGAGTTCAAGCCGGAAGACTCGCTGGCGCCCGTCGCCAGGCGCCTGGGCGAGCTGCTCGACCGCGAAGTGCCGCTCGTCTCCAACTGGGTCGACGGCGTCGACGTGAAGCCCGGCCAGGTGGTGCTGCTCGAGAACTGCCGCGTCAACAAGGGCGAGAAGAAGAACGACGAAGGCCTGGCCCGCAAGCTGGCCGCGCTCACCGACATCTACGTGAACGACGCCTTCGGCACCGCGCACCGCGCCGAGGCCACCACCTACGGCATCGCGCAGTTCGCCAAGGTGGCCGCGGCCGGCCCGCTGCTGGCGGCCGAGATCGACGCCATCACCAAGGCGCTGGCGCAGCCCAAGCGCCCGCTGGTGGCCATCGTGGCGGGCTCGAAGGTGAGCACCAAGCTGACCATCCTGAAGAGCCTGTCGGCCAATGTCGACCAGCTCATCGTGGGCGGCGGCATCGCCAACACCTTCATGCTGGCCGCGGGCCTGAAGATCGGCAAGTCGCTGGCCGAGCCCGACCTGGTCGACGAAGCCAAGGCGGTGATCGATGCCATGCGCGCGCGCGGCGCCGACGTGCCCATTCCGGTGGACGTGGTCACGGCCAAGACCTTCGCGGCCGACGCGGCCGCCACCGTCAAGGACGCGAGCGACGTGGCCGAGGACGACCTGATCCTCGACATCGGCCCGAAGACGGCTGCCCAGCTCGCCGCGCAGCTGCGCGAGGCCGGCACCATCGTCTGGAACGGCCCGGTGGGCGTGTTCGAGTTCGACGCCTTCGCGGGCGGCACCAAGGCCATCGCGCAGGCCATCGCCGAGAGCAGCGCGTTCTCGATCGCCGGCGGCGGCGACACGCTGGCGGCCATCGCCAAGTACGGCATCGAGAAGCAGGTCGGCTACATCTCCACCGGGGGCGGTGCCTTCCTGGAAGTGCTGGAAGGCAAGACCCTGCCGGCCTTCGAGATCCTGTCGAAGCGGGCTGCCGGCTGAACCGGCTCGGGCCGGTGGCCGGAGCTCATCGAGGAAAAACCCATGGGTGACTTCCGTCCGACACACAAACTGTATACAGTAGCGAATACAAAACGGAGACTACCCTCATGAGCACGGACCGCATTCCCCGCCACGCCACCAAGATCGTCGCCACCCTCGGTCCGGCGTCCAGTTCGCCCGATCTGCTGGAGAAGATGATCCAGGCCAAGGTCAGCGTGGTGCGGCTGAACTTCAGCCACGGTACGGCGCAGGACCACATCGACCGCGCCGCCATGGTGCGCGAAGCCGCCCGCAAGGCCGGCCGCGAGGTGGCCATCATGGCCGACCTGCAGGGCCCCAAGATCCGCGTGGGCAAGTTCGCGCAGGGCAAGGTCTGGCTCGAGCAGGGCGCCAAGTTCGTGCTCGATGCCTCGCGTACCGAGCCCGGCGACGCCGATGCCGTGGGCCTCGACTACAAGGACCTGCCGCGCGACGTGAAGCCCGGCGACAGGCTGCTGCTGAACGACGGCCTCATCGTGCTGACGGTGGACGCCGTCAAGGGTGAGGCGGTGCACACCACCGTGAAGCTCGGCGGCGAGCTGTCGAACAACAAGGGCATCAACAAGCAGGGCGGCGGCCTCACCGCGCCCGCGCTGACGGCCAAGGACATGGAAGACATCAAGACCGCGATGAGCTTCCAGGCCGACTACGTGGCCGTGAGCTTCCCCAAGAACGCCACCGACATGGAAATGGCCCGCCAGCTGTGCAACGTGGCCGCCGCCGAATACGGCCACAAGCCCGGCATGATCGCCAAGATCGAGCGCGCCGAGGCCATTCCGAAGCTCGAAGAGATCCTGCGTGCCAGCGACGGCATCATGGTCGCGCGCGGCGACCTCGCGGTCGAGGTGGGCAACGCGGCGGTGCCCGCGCTGCAGAAGAAGATGATCCGCATGGCGCGCGAGATGGACAAGGTGGTCATCACCGCGACCCAGATGATGGAGTCGATGATCACCAACCCAGTGCCCACGCGCGCCGAGGTGAGCGACGTGGCCAACGCCGTGCTCGACGGCACCGATGCCGTCATGCTCTCGGCCGAGACCGCCTCGGGCCGCTACCCGCTCGAGACCGTGCAGGAGATGAGCCGCATCTGCGAGGCCGCCGAAGCCGCCGAAGACAAGCAGCTCGACGCCGACTTCAGCGGCCAGAACTACAGCCGCATCGACCAGTCGATCGCCATGGGCGCGCTGTTCACCGCCCACCACCTGGGCGCCAAGGCCATCGTGGCGCTCACCGAGTCGGGCTCCACGCCGCTGTGGATGAGCCGCCACCGCGCGCACATACCCATGTACGCGCTGACCTCGCGCCTGGCCACGCAGCGCAAGATGGCGCTCTACCGCAACGTGCGCCCGCTGCTCATGGACTCGGAGAGCGACCGCGACACCGCGCTGCTGCAGGCCGAGAACCACCTGAAGAAGCGCGGCATCGTGCAAAGCGGCGACGTCTACGCCATCACCTGCGGCGAGCCGATGGGTGCCCCCGGGGGCACCAACATGCTCAAGATCTGCCGAGCAAGTTAAGCAAAACCCCAGGCTTCGCGCACTTCGTGTCGCTGCGCCAACCCCCTTGCAGGGGGCAACACCTGCGGCCCGGCAGAGCCGGTTCCGCAGTGTTCCTGGAACTTATCCGTTTCTGAAGAGGAAGCTGTAGGCGTTCAGCGCCGGCACGCCGCCCAGGTGCGCATACAGCACCTTCGAGCCCGCCGGGAATTCGCCCAGGCGCACCTTCTCGATCATCCCGTGCATCGACTTGCCCTCGTACACGGGGTCGGTCAGCATGGCCTCGAAGCGCGCGCTCAGGCGGATGGCTTCGAGCGTGCCCTCGTTGGGCAGGCCGTATTCGGGGCCGCCGAAGCGGCGGTCGAGCACGATGTCCTTCTCGGTGATGTCGCGGCCCAGCTCCACCAGTTCGGCCGTGTTCTTCGCGATGCGCAGGATCTGGTCGAAGGTCTGCTGCGGCTTGGCCGAGGCGTCGATGCCGATCACGCGGTCGGCGCGGCCGTCGGCCGCGAAGCCCACCACCATGCCGGCCTGCGTGCTGCCCGTCACCGAGCACACCACGATGTAGTCGAACTTGAAGCCCAGCTCGGCCTCCTGCTGGCGCACTTCCTCGGCGAAGCCGACGAAGCCCAGGCCGCCGCGCGGATGCTCGGAGCAGCCCGCCGGGATCGGAAACGGCTTGCCGCCAGCCTTGCGAACGCTCTCCATGGCGTCCTCCCAGCTCTTGCGGATGCCGATGTCGAAGCCGGCTGCGTCCAGGCGCACGTCGGCGCCCATGATGCGTGACATCTCGATGTTGCCGACCCGGTCGTACACCGCGTCGGAATAGTTGACCCAGTTCTCCTGCACCAGCACGCACTTCATGCCGAGGTGCGCCGCCACCGCCGCCACCTGGCGCGTCTGGTTCGACTGGATGCCGCCGATGGACACCAGCGTGTCGTAGCCGCCCTCGATCGCCTCGGGAATCAGGTACTCGAGCTTGCGCGTCTTGTTGCCGCCGAAGGCCAGGCCGCTGTTGCAGTCCTCGCGCTTGGCATAGAGATCGACCTTGCCGCCCAGGTGCGCGCTCAGCCGCTTCAGCGGCTGGATCGGCGTGGGGCCGAAGGTCAGCGGGTGACGGGGAAACTTCTTGAGGTTCATCGCAGCGGTTCCAGGAAGGAGGTGGTGGGAGGTGGTGAAGGCCCTCATCGTAGAAACAATGCCGCGCAACGTGCTTGCGAAGTTTTGTGGATCTATCAGAGAAAAAGATGCACTATCGAAAGAAGCAAAACTTTCATTCCGGAAAAAATCCGATGAGCACAACAAAATTGCGTGACACGCCGGAGCTCGACCGCACCGACCGCGCCATCCTGCGCACCATGCAGCGCGACGCCTCGCTGTCGAACGTGGCGCTGGCCGCCAAGGTCAACCTGAGCCCGGCCGCCTGCCTGCGCCGCGTGGAGCGGCTCAAGGCGGCGGGCCTCATCAAGGGCATCGTCGCGCTGCTGGACCCCGACGCGCTCGAAGTGGGCATGCTCGTGATGATCGGCGTGGTGCTCGACCGCTCCACGCCCGACTCCTTCGCCAACTTCGAGAAAGCCGCCCAGAAGGTCTCGGGTTGCCTCGAATGCCACGTGGTCTCGGGCGAATTCGACTACTTCATGCTCGTGCGCACCCGCGACAACGACAGCTTCAACCGCCTGCACGCCGAGCAGCTGCTTTACCTGCCGGGGGTGCGGCAGATCCGCACTTTCGTCGTGCTCAAGCAGGTGCTGTCGACCACGCAGCTGCCTGTTTGACGAAACCGCCGCCCGGCTGCCTGCGTACAGCAGGGGATGATCTTCCCCACCACCCCCGCGTCATTCCTGCGGCGCCGCGGCGCCTTCGCCCTCGCAGGCTCTGGCATCGCCGCCGCATTGCTTTCGGCCTGCTCGCCGGTCAAGGTGCTCAACGGCCTGGTGCCCACCGACACCTACCGGTTCGAGGGCGGCATCGCCTACGGCCAGGAACCGCGCCAGCTGCTCGACGCGTACCGGCCGCTGCCATCCACCCCGCCTGAGAAGGGTGCGCGGCCGCTGGTGGTGTTCTTCTACGGCGGCACCTGGACGACCGGCGACCGCGCCAGCTACAGGTTCATGGGCGAGGCCCTGGCCGCCCAGGGCGCCGTGGTGCTGGTGCCCGACTACGGGCTGTCGCCGGCCTTCACCTATCCCACCTTCGTGCGCGACAGCGCGCTGGCCGTCAAGTGGGCGCTGGACAACGCGGCCCGGCTGGGTGCCGACCCGAGGCAGGTGTACGTGATGGGCCACAGCTCGGGCGCCTACAACGCCGCCATGGTGGCGCTCGATGCGCGCTGGCTCGGCGAGCTGGGCGCAAGCCCGAAGCAGCTCGCGGGCTGGATCGGCCTGGCGGGACCCTACGACTTCCTGCCCATCGGCGATCCGCAGGTGAAGGTCGCCTTCAACTGGCCCGGCACGCCGCGCGACTCGCAGCCGCTGGCGCACGTCACGCCTGCTTCGCCGCGAGCCCTGCTCATGGCGGCCTCGAAGGACGACCTGGTCTACCCCGACCGCAACACCCTGCGGATGGCCGCGGCGCTGCGCGAGGCGGGCGTGCCGGTCCAGGTCAGGCTCTTCGACGATCTGAACCATGCGACGCTGGTCGGCGCCTTCGCCAGGCCAGTGCGGTGGCTGGGCGGGCCGGTGCTGCCGCCTGTCATGGATTTCCTCGGGCTGGCGTCGGTCCTGTCCCACAAGGGGGCTCGGTAGAATTAGGGCAGTTTTTCTCGTCTTTCCGTCTTCTTCTTTTCCTAATTCCCGCGAGGTATTTCCCATGGCACTCGTCTCGATGCGCGAACTGCTCGACCATGCCGCAGCCAATGGCTACGGCATTCCGGCCTTCAACGTCAACAACCTCGAACAGGTCCAGGCCGTCATGGAGGCCGCCAAGGAGACCGGCGCCCCCGTCATCCTGCAGGCCAGCGCAGGCGCGCGCAAATACGCAGGCGAAGCCTTCATCAAGCACCTGATCCAGGCCGCCATCGAGCAGTACCCGAACATCCCGCTGGTGATGCACCAGGACCACGGCCAGAGCCCGGCCATCTGCCAGGGCGCCATCGACCTCGGCTTCTCCTCCGTCATGATGGACGGCTCGCTGCACGAAGACGGCAAGACGCCCGCCTCCTTCGACTACAACGTCGACGTGACCCGCAAGGTCGTGCAGCTGGCGCACAAGGTCGGCGTGACCGTCGAAGGCGAGCTGGGCTGCCTGGGCTCGCTCGAGACCGGCATGGCCGGCGAGGAAGACGGCATCGGCGCCGAAGGCGTGCTCGACCACTCCGCCCTGCTGACCGACCCCGAGGAAGCCGCCCAGTTCGTCAAGGCCACGCAGCTCGATGCGCTGGCCATCGCCATCGGCACCAGCCACGGCGCCTACAAGTTCACCCGCAAGCCCACCGGCGACATCCTGTCGATCAAGCGCGTGAAGGAAATCCACGCCCGCCTGCCCAACACCCACCTGGTGATGCACGGCTCGTCGTCGGTGCCGCAGGACCTGCTCGAAATCATCCGCAAGTACGGCGGCAACATGAAGGAAACCTACGGCGTGCCCGTCGAGGAAATCCAGGAAGCCATCAAGTACGGCGTGCGCAAGATCAACATCGACACCGACATCCGCCTGGCGATGACCGGCGCCGTGCGCAAGTTCATGGCAGAGAACCCCGAGAAGTTCGACGCCCGCGAGTGGCTCAAGCCCGCGCGCGAAGCCGCCAAGCAGATCTGCAAGCAGCGCTACATCGAATTCGGCTGCGAGGGGCAGGGCGCGAAGATCAAGGGCGACAGCCTGCAGGTCGTTGCCGGCAAGTACGCCAAGGGCGAACTGGCCCAGGAAGTCATCTAGGCACTTCCCCGCGATCAGACGGCCACCGTTCGCGGTGGCTTTTTTCTGCGCGCACAATCCGCTTTTCCCGTCAGCCATCCGTTTCCCCACCGCACCAGCCCCATGACCACCGTCCACACCTCCTCCATCCAGAGCCTGCCCCTTCTTGCGCGCGGCAAGGTGCGCGACAACTACGCCGTCGGCGAAGACCGCATCCTGATGGTCGCGAGCGACCGGCTCAGCGCCTTCGACGTGATCATGGGCGAGCCCATTCCGGGCAAGGGCGAGATCCTCACGAAGATGGCGCTGTGGTGGTTCGACCGCCTCGGCCAGATCTGCCCCAACCACCTGACCGGCGACGCGCCCGAGAGCGCAGTCACGGCCGACGAGGTGCCGCAGGTCACAGGCCGATCGATGCTGGTCAAGCGCCTGAAGCCGATCCCGGTCGAGGCCGTGGTGCGCGGCTACCTGGCCGGCAGCGGCTGGAAGGAATACCAGGAAAGCCGCTCGGTCTGCGGCGTGCCGCTGCCCGAGGGCCTGACCAACGCGAGCAAGCTGCCGCGCCCCATCTTCACGCCCGCTGCCAAGGCCGCCGCCGGCGAGCATGACGAGAACATCAGCTACGAGCGCGTGGTCGAGATCGTCGGCCCCAAGCTGGCCCAGCAGATCCGCGACACCAGCATCGCCATCTACGAAACCGCCGCGCAGATCGCCCTGGCCAAGGGAATGATCATTGCCGACACCAAGTTCGAATTCGGCCTCGACGAGAACGGCACGCTGGTGCTGATGGACGAGGTGCTCACGCCCGACAGCTCGCGCTACTGGCCGGTCGAGGGCTACCAGGCCGCGCTGGCCGCCGGCGCCAACCCACCGAGCTACGACAAGCAGTTCGTGCGCGACTGGCTCGAAGGCACCAAGATCAACGGCAAGCCCTGGGACAAGACGCCCCCGGCGCCGCGCCTGCCGGCCGAGGTCATCGAGAAGACGGCGGCCAAGTACCGCGAGGCGCTGGAGCGCCTCGCGGGCTGACAGGCTGGCTGAGTAGTCCATCCCGGGCGCCTTGTCGCCACGGGAACAGGGGATGTCCGGACGTCCCCGCCCCGCCATCATGTGCGTACAGAACATGAGGGAGTGGGGAAGATGGAAACCGGAAGAAGCGTTCGTGGGTGGCAGCGCTGCGTGGCGGCCGGCCTTGCCGTTGCGATCACGGGGTGCAGCAGCACCAATCCTTACCAGCGAAGCGCGCGGGTCGACAAGCCGATCAGCCAACTCGGCCGGGAGGAGGTCCGCTACGCCCATGCCGAAAGGCTGGCCGGCAACCTGCACGGCGCGCTCGGCGTGCTGAAGGACCAGCGCCGCGAGTGGTACGAATCGCTCTCGACGCAGGCGCGCGTTCGCGCCGTCACGCAGATCGGCCTGCTCGGCGTCACGGCGGCGGCGCTCTACAGCGGACTGAAATCCGGCGTGACCAGCGACCACGACAAGAGGCGTCTGGCCCTGGCCGGCGCGGTCGGCTTCGCGGCGTATTCGGGCAGCACCTGGTTCGTCAATCCCGCGCAGGAGCAGGCGTATGTCGAGGGCATCCGCGAGCTGACCTGCGCGATGATGAACATCGAGCCGTTGCGCATGAGCGCCGTGAACTTCGCTCAGATGAAGCTGGAGCGGGACGCTCTCGCGGAAGCCATCAACAAGCTCGACAAGAGCCTGCTCGGGGCCGAAGCCACCGAGCGCTACCCCCGCGACAGCAAGCTTGCCTGGGCGCAGGTCCGGGTGGAGGCGAGAAGTGCGCTGGTGCGTGCCCGCAAGACCCTGGCCTCCAGCGAGCAACTGGCCGACCAGCTCAACAACAGCGGTGTCACCCTGATGCGCGAGGGCGATCTGGTCTTTGCTCGCGTGGCCGCGCGGATCAACGCCGCAAACAAGCCCATCACCTCGCCGGATGCCATGGTCAGCCAGGCAGCGGGAATCATCGGCAGCTTCCGGTCGGTGAAGATCGACGTCCCCAGCGAAAGCAATGGAAGCGGCGCTGGCGGAGGCGGGGCCTCGCCAACCACGCCGGCGGGTGGTGACGGCGGTGGTGCCGCAGCCAAGAAGACGGCTGTCGCTGCCGGATCGAAGTCGCTCGGAAGCGCCAGCATGCAGGAGCTGCTCGCGCAGGTCGCCACCCTGCAGAAACAACAGATCGCGGCCGCTGAAGAAAAGGCGCTGAGGACGCGCGAAGACAAGCTCGAGGCGGACGCGAAGAAGAAGTCGGCGAACGCATCCGAGGCAAGCACCGCCCGCAAGCTGGCAGTCGAAACCGCCGACCTCTATGCAGCGCGCCGCCCCCTGAGCATGCGCCTGCTCAGCTTCGCCGAGCAGCGCAAGTCCGTCGAACGCAACGGCAGTTGCGTGGGCGGTGTCAGCGCCATGAGCATCTCGCCGGCCGACGACGCGAAGGTCGCCCAGGGCGATGCCTACGAGATCACGGTAAGTGGCGTAACCGCCATACCGCAGGTGTCGGTCAAGGGCTCGGCGAGCTTCGAGATCCTGGCCGGCGGCCAGGGGACGAACCAGTACGTGGTGCGCATCAAGGTCGCGGCCGACGCCAAGGGCACGGTGGAGGTCACCATTTCCGACCGCGGCCTGGCCACCGAGGAAGTCCAGCTGACCGTCAGTTCGCCAGCCGCCAAGTAAAAGAAGGAAGGGGCGCTATCCCTCAGCGCCCCCCGCCGCTGCTCAGCAGCGCCGCCGTCCGCCCGCTCGCATCCAGCAGCGCCAGCCGGGTCGGCCCGGCCAGCCGGTAGCTCGCGGCGCTCTGCAGGGCGGAAATGAACTGCGCCTCGTAGGCGCCGCGCGTCGGGTCGGTGCAGGCCATGCGGGTGGAGGCCAGCTGGCCGATCTTCAGCGCGACCCCGGTGCGCGTGAAAGTGCCCGAGATGCGGTTGCAGCCCCCCGAGCCACTCACGCGTCCGCTGCTGCGGTCGAACTGCACCTGGGCGCCGCTTCCGGGCTGAACCGGTTCATCACCCAGCTGCACCAGCTGCCAGGCCGGGCCTTCGATCGGCTCGTCGAGGCTGATGCCGCTGCCGCAACCGGCCAGCGTGGCCAGCAGGGCAGTGGCGGCAATGGCGGGGAAGAGCGCGGTGCGGCGGGCGAAGGAGCGCATGGCCAGTGTTCCTTTTTGCATCTGCAACAAGTTGAATCGGGCGTGATCGTATGCGACGCCGCCTGGCCCGCCAATGCCGCTCGCCAGCCCTGCGGCCATGAAAAAAGCGGCCTGGAGGCCGCTTTCGTGGAAGGTCTGCTGGCGAATCAGCTCAGCACGATGCTGCTGAGCCGGCGGCGGTAGCTGGCCACCACCGGGTCGTCCGGCGGGATCTGCCCGTCGGCCACCTTCACCTTCGGCGGCTCGATGATCTCCAGGATGGCGATGTAGGTCTTGCGCGCCAGGTCCTCGCTCCAGGTCTTGTCGCGCATGAGGATGTCGAGCAACTCGTCCATGGCGTCGGTCCAGCGCTGCTCGGCCATGAGCAGGCGGGCGCGGCCGAAGCGGGCGTCGAAGTCGCGCTTGTTGGCCGCGATCTTCGCGTCGAAATCGGCGATCGAGGGCGCGGTGCCAGTCGGCGGCGCTGCGAAATCGATAGCGTCCATCCAGCGCTGCAGCGCGTCGAAGCGGCGCACCAGCGAGGTCTTGGCAATCACCGGGGCGAAGGCGACCTTGGCGTCGTCGACGCGGCCCTGCTGCAGCAGCAGCTTCACGTAATCGAAGCGGGCATCGTCGTTGGCCGGGTCGGTGGCCACCGCGTGCTGCAACTTCTCGAGCGCGCCCTGGGTGTCGCCGCCGGCCAGCGCCTCCTGGGCGGCGGCTTCCTGCGAGGCGGCTTCGGCCTCGTCGGCACCGGGCACGTGCTTGTCGAGGAATTCGCGGATCTTCTCGGCCGGGATGGCGCCGACGAAGCCGTCCACCGGCTGGCCGTCCTTGAACATCACGCAGAAGGGGATGCTGCGCACGCCGAACATCTCCGACAGCTGCGAGGAGATCTGCGGCACCTTGTCGGCGTCGAGCTTGGCCAGCGTGAAGCGCCCGCCGTACTCGACTTCGAGCTTTTCGAGCACCGGGCCGAGCTGCTTGCAGGGGCCGCACCATTCGGCCCAGATGTCCAGCAGCACCGGTGTGGCGACCGAAGCTTCGATCAGTTCGGCCTGGAAATTTTCGAGAGTGATGTCGATCATCGGAACCAGCTGGGGGTGAAACGTAAAATTGAAACCATGAACGAAACCATTCAGGTCGGTGTAGTGATGGGCTCGAACTCCGATTGGGAGACGATGCGCAACGCGGTCGAGATTCTCCAGCAATTCGGAATCGGGCACGAAGCCAGGGTGGTCTCGGCCCACCGGATGCCCGACACGCTCTTCGAATATGCCGAAAGCGCCGCCGGGCGCGGCCTTGCCGCGATCATCGCCGGCGCGGGCGGCGCGGCCCACCTGCCGGGCATGCTGGCATCGAAGACCACGGTGCCGGTGCTCGGCGTGCCGGTGGCCAGCCGCCACCTGCAGGGCGTCGATTCGCTCTACAGCATCGTGCAGATGCCCAAGGGCGTGCCGGTCGCCACCTTCGCCATCGGCAATGCCGGCGCGGCCAACGCGGCGCTGTTCGCGGTGTCGATGCTGGCGGTGAACGACCCGGCCCTGCGCGCGAAGCTCGACGCCTTCCGCGCCGCGCAGACGGCGGCCGCCGAGGCCATGACCCTGCCCCCGCCGCCCGCCGGCGAGGCAGCGCCCGTATCCCCCTTCTCGCCGCAAGGCGGAGGCGCCCTGTGAGCGGCGCCCGCAACGGCGATCTGCCGATCCTCCCGGGCGCCACGCTCGGCGTGCTCGGCGGCGGACAGCTGGGGCGCATGTTCGTCCACGCCGCCCAGCGCATGGGCTACTTCACCGCGGTGCTCGACCCCGACACCGACAGCCCCGCCGGCCGCGTCAGCCACCATCACATCCATACCGACTACGACGACGTCGACGGCCTCGCCCGCCTGGCCGGCCTGGCCGACGCGGTGACCACCGAGTTCGAGAACGTGCCCGCGCCCTCGCTGGAGCATCTCGCGGTGGCGCGCCCGGTGTCGCCGGCCGCCCCGGCCATCGCCATCGCGCAGGACCGCATCGCCGAGAAGGCGCACTTCACCCGCTGCGGCGTGCCCTGCGCGCCCTACGCCGTCATCGAAACCGCCGCGCAGCTCGCCGCCATCGACGACAACCTGCTGCCCGGCATCCTCAAGACCGCGCGACTGGGCTACGACGGCAAGGGCCAGCAGCGCGTGAAGACGCGCGACGAGCTGGTCGACGCCTGGCAGGCCGCGGGCTGCGTGCCCTGCGTGCTCGAAAAAATGCTGCCGCTCGAATTCGAGTGCTCGGTCATCCTTGCGCGCGGGCGCGACGGGCAGATCGTGCACTTCCCGCCGCAGCGAAACCTGCACCGCGACGGCATCCTGGCCGTGACCGAGGTGCATGCCCAGAACATGCCCAAGACGGTGGCGCAGGGCGCCATCAACTCGGCCAAGAGCATCGCCAATGGCCTGGGCTACGTGGGCGTGCTGTGCGTCGAGTTCTTCGCGCTGGCCGACGGCTCGCTGGTGGTCAACGAAATGGCGCCGCGCCCGCACAACAGCGGCCACTACACCATGGAGGCCTGCGACGTCTCGCAGTTCGAGCTGCAGGTGCGCACCCTCGCGGGCCTGCCGCTGGCCGCGCCGCGCCAGCACAGCCCGGCCATCATGCTCAACCTGCTGGGCGACCTGTGGTTCCCCGGCGGCGCCGACAACAAGGCCGACAAGCCTGTCGCGCCGCGCTGGAGCGAGGTGCTCGCGCTTTCCGGCGCGCATCTGCATCTCTACGGAAAGATCGAACCCCGCCGCGGCCGCAAGATGGGCCACCTCACGCTGACCGGCGCCACGCTGGAGGCGGTGCGCGCCACGGCTTCGCAGGCGGCGCTGCTGCTGGGCCTGCCGGCGGTGGCCACCGCCGATCTCGCATGATCCTCGACGGCCGCTCTCCCGAAGCCATCGCCGAGGCCGCGCGCGTGCTGCGCGCCGGCGGGCTGGTGGCCTTCCCGACCGAGACCGTCTACGGCCTGGGCGCGGACGCGAGCAGCGACACCGCCGTCGCCGGCATCTTCGAGGCCAAGGGCCGGCCGTCGGACCATCCGCTGATCGTCCACGTCGCGGCCGGCACCAAGGGCACCGAATCGCTCTCGCGCTTCGCCCAGCCGCTGCCGGACTTCGCGCAGAAGCTGGTGCAGGCCTTCTGGCCCGGCCCGCTCACGCTGATCGTCACGCGCCAGCCCGGCGTGGGCGCGGCGGCGGCCGGCGGGCAGGACACCATCGGCCTGCGCTGCCCCTCGCACTCCGTGGCGCAGGCGCTGCTCGAAGCCTGCGCCGAGCAGGGCGTGCCGGGCCTCGCGGGGCCGAGTGCCAACCGCTTCGGCCGCGTCAGCCCGACCACCGCCCAGCACGTGCACGACGAGTTCGGCGACGAACTGCTGGTGATCGACGGCGGCCCCTGCGACGTGGGCATCGAGTCGACCATCGTCGACTGCAGCCGTGGCGCGCCCGTGCTGCTGCGCCCCGGCCTCATCACGCGTGCCCAGATCGAGGCCGCCTGCGGCGAGAAGCTCGCCGACCGCGAAGTGCTCGAGACGCCCGATCCGCGCGCATCGGGCACGCTCGAAGCGCACTACGCCCCGAACGCCAAGGTGCGGCTGATGGACGCCAAGTCGATCCAGACCGGCCTCGACGTGCTCGGCGCGAACGCCGCCCACATCGCAGTGTGGTCGCGCGCTGCGGTGCGCAGCCGCTCGCAGCGCGTGCTGCTGCGGCGCATGCCCGACGATGCCGCGGCGAGTGCGCAACTGCTGTTCGCAGTGCTGCGCGAGTTCGACGCGCAGGGCGTCAAGCTGATCTGGGTCGAGACGCCGCCCGACACGCACGAATGGGAAGGCGTGAAAGACCGCTTGCAGCGCGCGTCAATGGCCTGACCCCCAGGCTTCGCGCACTTCGTGTCGCTACGCCCACCCCCTTGCAGGGGGCAACACCAGCGGCCCGGCAAAGCCGGTTCCGCGGTGTTCCTGGAATGGGGCTCTTTGTTCAGCCTCCGGCGGCCAGTACGCCCTGGAAGAAGCCACGGGCTGAGGCCAGGCAGAACGGCGGTGCCAACGTGCCGTGGTACGCCAGCGTGACGGCCTGGGCCTTGTCCGACGCGCTGCCAGCGGTGTTCTGCGCGAGCAGTGCCTTGGCCTGCGCGAAGCCGGCGCGGGCGGTGGAGTAGGCGTCGATGGCCGCCGAGTCCTCCAGGTCGACCACGGAGAGCAGGTTCGACGGCATGCCCTTGGCGCGGAAGTAGCCCGAGGTGGCGCGGGTGCTCACGAAGTTCACCGTCGGGTCGTTGGCGCCGCCGCACATCAGCATCGGCCGGGTCGGCACCCAGTTGCGCAGGTCGTTGGCGATGGCGGCCTTGCGGAAGCCCGTGGAGGGCTTGCAGTCCAGCGGCGATGTGGTGCTCAGCGAAGCGGCCGTGGCCGGCAGCGCGTTGCCGGGGCAGGGGTTGCCCTGGATGTCGCCCGCCGCCTGTGTCAGGAAGCTCTGCTTGATGAGGTTGTTGGCGCCGTAGAAGATCGACAGCTCCGGGCTCACCGGCCCCGGCGTGGCGTTCGCCGGGAACAGCGCGAGCTGGGGCAGCTTGCCGCTGCTGAACAAGGTGCCGGGCGAGGTGCTGGGCAGCAGCGTGTCGATGCCGCTGGCGTACTGCGCCTCGTACACGTCGCTGGTGGAGCCGTAGACGTTGCCGAACTGCTGCTGCCAGCTCGTCGACAGCAGCGGCACGAACAGCGTGGCGCCCAGGGCCGGCCAGCCCAGGTAGGTGTAGTCGGTCAGCAGGCTGATG
Source organism: Variovorax sp. 160MFSha2.1 (assembly GCF_048305075.1). Taxonomy (NCBI): domain Bacteria; kingdom Pseudomonadati; phylum Pseudomonadota; class Betaproteobacteria; order Burkholderiales; family Comamonadaceae; genus Variovorax; species Variovorax sp. 160MFSha2.1. Next base: position 6,520,448 of record NZ_CP157624.1, on the reverse strand, counting down.
GCCGAGGGCGCCGACAGCGGCGCCGATGCCGTCACAGCCTTGCCCGTGGCCTGCATCTCGCGGTGCGCCGCCATCGCCACGTAGCCGCCCTGCGAGTAGCCGGTGATGAAGAGCGAGCCGGCATCGTTCGCGCCGATGCCCGAGAAGGTCTTGCGCGCCGCGGTGAGCGCGTCGACCATGTCCTTGCCCTGCTGGTCGCCGTCGAGGTACGGGTGGTAGGGCAGCGTCGACTTGTCGTAGCCCGCGTAATTGGGCGCCACCACGATGTAGCCCTGCGCCGCGAACATGGCGGCGATCATCAGGCCCTCGCCGGCGGCCGCCTGCGTGCTGTCGGTCCACTTGGCCAGGTTGTAGGCCTTGGCGGCGGTGGTGCCATGGGCATAGAGCACCACCGGGCGCTGGCCGCTGCAGGTCACGTCGGAGCCGGTGGGCACCATGATGGCGGCGGTGGCGTTGGTGGCCTCGTTCTTCGCGCCGACGGTGCGGTATTCGAGGTAGCGCAGGTCCACGCCGCACTTGGGCGTGCCCGCCACCTGCAGCAGGGCCTTGCCCTGGTCGCTGGCCTGCAGGCTGGCGGTGAACTGCGTGGCCGTCAGCGCGGCTGTCTTCTCGGGCGGGTCGGTGACCACCGAGCCCCGGCCGTTGTCTGCCGCGGGCGGGGGGACGCCCACGCCGATGCCGATGCCTCCCCCGCCTCCGCCACCCCCGCCGCAGGCGGCGAGCAGCAGCAATGTCGCGGCGCTTGCGACGGCCGTGAAGGCGGCGGTCTTGCGCAGGGGGCGGGAGGGCTGGGTTTGAGGCTGGTTCAAGTGATGTCTCCTGCGCCGGTCGGCGCCTGGCTTGCGTGGAATCGAACGACCGTCCGATTCTGTGCAGCGGCAAGGCCGCGCGCAACCGGGCGTTTGCCCTCAGAAGTTTTCAGTACTCAGCGCTACAGGCCAGCGGGAAGCCTTCAGTTGTCCTGCGAGGCCCAGTCGACCAGCGCGTCGAAGGCCGCGCGCGCGGCCCCGGCGTTCTCGCCGTTGGCGATGGCCACGAGCACGTAGCGCCGGCCGCTCGCGCCGTCCACGTAGCCGGCCACGCCGGAGGAATCGCGCAGCGTGCCGGTCTTCAGGTGCGCCGAGCCGCCGGAGCGCAGCGAGCGCCTCTTCAGCGTGCCGTCCACGCCCATGGCCGGCAGCGAGGACATCAGCTCCGGCATCACCGGCGAGCGCCATGCCACCTGCAGCATCCTGCCGAGCGCGGCGGCGCTGATGCGCTCGTCGCGCGACAGGCCCGAGCCGTTCTCGAACACCGGCTGCGCCTCGCCCGTGCCGATGCGATCGCGCCACCACTGGCCCATGGCCGCGCGCGAGGCCTCGAAGGTGCCGCGGTTCTTCTGCGCCAGCCCGATGGTGAGGAACAGCTGCTGCGCCATCACGTTGTTGCTGTACTTGTTGACGTCGCGGATCACCTCCGCCAGCGGCGGCGACTCGAACTCGAACGCCGGCTTCAGCCCCGCCGGCACGCGCCCCTCGCGCATCTGCCCGCCGACGCGCCCGCCCATCTCGGCCCACATGCCTCCGATGGCGCGCATGGCATAGGTGCGCGGGTCGCCATAGGCCACGGCCCAGCTCTTCTCGCCGCAGCCGCTGGGAAAGCCGCCGTTGAAGCGGATGCGGTTCACGTCGGAGAAGTCGGCGCGCAGCGTGCCGCGCCAGTCGCCGCATTCGCCGGGCACCAGCGCCACGGTCTGCGGCATGGCTACGCTGGCCAGCGGAGGCTCGTAGCTCACGCGCGCGACCTGGCCGGCGCGGTCGGGCGCGAAGGTCATGTTGACCGACTTGAAGTTCACCAGCAGCGCGTCGGGCGAGGCGTTGTAGGGGCGCAGCGGCTCGCCGTCGAAGGCGGCGGGGTCGCCCTCCACCGTGGTCTCGAAGGCGCCGCGGTCGAGGACGATGTCGCCGCTCACCGTGGTGATGCCCAGCCCCTGCACGTGGCGCAGCAGCAGCCACACGCGCTCCAGCACCAGCTTCGGATCGCCCTGGCCCTTGATGTAGAGGTTGCCGTTGAGCACGCCGCTGTTCACCGTGCCGTCGACGTAGACCGGCGTGGTCCAGCTGTAGGCGGCGCCGAGCAGGTCGAGCGCGGCGTAGGTGGTCACCAGCTTCATGATCGACGCCGGGTTCACCTGCGCCTGCGTGCGCCACGCCAGGCGCGGCTGGCGCGTGCCGTCGGCCTCGGCGACCAGCATGGTCACCGACTCGCGCGGCACCTTGGCGCGGGCGAGGGCGGCGTCGACCTGGGTGGGGAGGGCTTGCTGGGCGAACGCGCCGGCGGACGACAGCGTTGCGAGAGTCAGTGCGCAGGCCGCGCGGCGAAAGGCAGAAGGCATCCGCCCATTATCCCGGCGGGAAAACATGCAGCTTCGCGTGATACAGCAGCATCACCGTCTTGGCGTCCGCGATGCGGCCGTCGGCCACCATGGCCAGCGCCTCGTCGATGCCGGTTTCGAGCACCTCGATGTCCTCGCCTTCCTCGGCCAGCCCGCCGCCTTCGCCGACGCGCATCGACGACTCGTAGGGCGCGACGAAGAAATGCAGCTTCTCGGTGACCGAGCCCGGGCTCATGAAGCACTCGAACACCTTGCGCACCTCGCCCAGCCGGTAGCCGAGCTCTTCCTCGACCTCGGCGCGGATGCGCTCCTCGGGTGCCGCGTCGTCGAGCAGGCCGGCGGCGGCCTCGATCAGCAGGTCGTCATGGCCGTTGACGAAAGCCGGGTAGCGGAACTGGCGCGTGAGCAGCACCGTGCGCCGCTGCAGGTTGTAGGGCAGCAGGGTGGCGCCGTTGCCGCGGTCGTAGGTCTCGCGGTGCATGCGCTGCCACTGGCCGTCGTTGCGGCGCCAGTCGAAGGCGGTGGTGCGCAGCGTGTACCAGTTGTCGGAGAGCAGGGTGACTTCGTGCACCCGGACGCGGTCGTGGATGGTCATGCGCCGAGCATATGTGCATGTTCGTGCAATAACAAGAAAAATCGTGCAGAAAGCGGCGCGAGCCGATACCATCGCCCGATGCTCACCAGCCAGCGCAAGCAACACATCCTCTCGGTCCTGCGGCGCGACGGCAATGTCGTCGCCAAGTCGCTCAGTGAAGAACTGGGCCTGTCGGAAGACACCATCCGCCGCGACCTGCGCGAGCTGGCGGGCGAGGGCCTCCTGCTGCGCGTGCACGGCGGCGCGCTGCCGCTGGCGGCGGCCGAGGCCGACTTCGCCGGCCGCCAGCAGCTCGCGCCCGACGAAAAGGTGGCCATCGGCCGCGCCGCCGCGCGCTTGGTGAAGCCGGGGCAGGTGGTGTTCATCGACGGCGGCACCACCGCCGTGCAGCTCGCTCGCCACCTGCCGGCGAACCTGCGCGCCACGGTGGTCACGCACAGCCCGTCGGTGGCGGTGGAACTGGCCTCGCATGCGGGCATCGAGGTGGTGCTGATCGGCGGGCGGCTCTTCCGCCACTCGATGGTGGCGGTGGGCTCGGCGGCGATGGCGGCCATCTCGCGCATCCACGCTGACACCTACTTCATGGGCGTCACCGGCGTGCACGCCGAGGCCGGGCTGACCACCGGCGACCTGGAGGAAGCCGAGATCAAGCGCGCGCTGATGGGCTCGGCGGCCGAGACGGTGGTGATGGCGTCCTCGGAAAAGATCGGCGCTGCCTCGGCCTGGGTGGTCAACCCGGTGGCGTCGGCCGGCACGCTGCTGGTTTCGCCGCAGGCGCCGGCAGCGGCGCTGGTGCCGCTGCGCCGGGCGGGGCTGGCGATCCTGCGCAGCGACGATGCCGACGGCGGGAAAGCTGCCGATACCGCAGGCGGGGCTTCGGAATTGCCCGGCGCTCGATAATCGCAGGGATGTCTCCCGTCTCGCCCAAGCTGCTCGCCTTCGACACCAGCACCGAACACCTGTCCGTGGCCGTGCTGCATGGCGACAGGCTGCTGGCGCACGAGGGCGCCGGCGGCGCGCAGGCCTCCAGCACCCTTCTTCCGCTGATCCGTCGACTGCTGGGCGAAGCCGGGCTCGCGCTGGCCGAGTTCGACGCCATCGCCTTCGGCCGCGGCCCGGGCTCCTTCACGGGGCTGCGCACCGCCTGCTCGGTGGCGCAGGGCCTGGCCTACGGCGCCAAGGTGCCGCTGCTGCCGGTCGATACGCTGCTTGCGGTGGCCGAGGAAGCGCGCCATGCCTTCGGCGCGCAGCAGGTGGTGGCGGCGCTGGACGCGCGCATGGAGCAGGTCTACGCCGCGCGCTACGACTTCGCGGCGCACGGCCCGCTGGGCCAGCCCGAGGGCGGCGAAGAGCCGCTGCTGCTGGCGCCCGAGGAGCTCGAAGTGCCTGCCGGCTGGGCACTCGCCGGCAATGCCTTCGCCGCCTACGGTTCGCGACTGGCCCCGGCCGCCGCCCGCCACGAGGCGCTGCCGATGGCCGCGGCCATGCTGCGGCTGGCGCCCGCGCTGCTCGCCGCCGGGCGCACCGTGCCGGCCGCGCAGGCCTGGCCGCTCTATGTTCGCGATAAAGTGGCGCAAACCACAGAAGAGCGCGCCGCCATCAAGGCTGCCGCAGCACAACGCTAGCCACCCTCGCATGAGCGCCGTCCTCCAGCCCGTCGAAGCCCGCCTCGAACCGCTCACCGTCGAGCGGATCGATGCCGTCTGCGCGGTCGAGCAGACGGCCTACAGCCACCCCTGGACGCGCGCCAACTTCACCGATTCCATGGCCGTGGGCTACCACTGCCAGTGCCTGCTGGCCCCCGGCACGGCGCCGGGCGTGGATTCGCCGGTCACGCAGCTGGGCGAGACGCTGATCGGCTACTTCGTCGCCATGAAGGGCGTCGACGAGGTGCACCTGCTGAACATCACCGTGGCGCCGGCCTTCCAGCGCCAGGGCTGGGCGCCGCTCATGCTCGAGGCGCTGGGCGGCTGGTCGCGCGCCGAGGGCGCCCAGTGGCTCTGGCTCGAAGTGCGCCAGAGCAACCAGCGCGCGCTCGACATCTACCTGCGCCAGGGCTTCCGCAGCGTCGGCGTGCGCAAGGGCTACTACCCGGCGCACGGCGGCAAGCGCGAGGACGCTGTCGTCATGAGCCTGCGGCTGAACGAAAGCCCGACGGCCTGGGGAGGCCTGCGATGAGCGCCGCCGTGCAGACGCTGAGGCTGGACGCCCGCCAGCGTGCCATGCTCGACGAGATGGGGGTGAAGGTCTGGTGGCCCGTTCCCGAGGCGGTCGAGGTGGCGGCAGCGCCGCAAGCTCCGGCGCCGGTCGAGGAGGACATGCCCACCGTCGACGAGCGCCAGGAGGCCGAAATGCCGGTGGCCGCCCCGCCGCCGCCCGTTGCCCGGCCTGTCGCCCCTCCGGTGCAGGCCCCTGCGCCAGCTCCCCGTGCCGCCGCGCCAGTCACGCAGGGCGCGGCCGTGCTGGTCGAAGCTCCCTGCCGCCTCTATGCCGATGCCGGCGCCGCCGATGCCGTGCAGGGCGGCTGGCTGGTCGTCGCCGACATGCCGCCCGAAGCCGACGGCCGCCACGGCGATGCCTTCGCGGGCGATGCCGGCCGCCTGCTCGACAACATGCTGCGCGCCCTGAAGCTGCACGACGGCAGCACGCCCGTGCACCTCATGCGCACCCACCGCGGCGTGGCCTCCGGCCAGCCCGGCAGCCCGCGCGCCATGGACGAAGCCTTCGGCGAGCATGCGGCGGCGATCGCCCCGCGCGTCGTGCTGGCCATGGGGCCGCTGGCCGCGCAGAGCCTGATGCGCAGCGGCGAGCCGCTCGGCAAGCTGCGCGGACGCGTCGTGCCGCTGGATTCCATCGAAGGAGCCTGCGTGGTCGCCACCTACCACCCGGCCTACCTGCTGCGCAATCCGGCGGACAAGGCCCGCGCCTGGGCCGACCTCTGCCTGGCCGCTGAGCAGCACTCGCCCGGCCCGAACTGAGCCCAGGCGACGGGCCAATTAAAATCACGGCCCATGACTTTCCTCGACAAGCTGGCCGCCGCACAGCAAAAAAACGGTTCTTTGCTTTGCGTGGGGCTCGATCCCGAGCCCGCCAGGTTCCCGGGACAGTTCAAGGGTGACGCCAGCCGCATCTACGACTTCTGCGCCCGCATCGTCGACGCCACGGCCGACCTGGTCATCGCCTTCAAGCCGCAGATCGCCTACTTCGCCGCGCATCGCGCCGAGGCCCAGCTCGAAAAGCTGATGGAGCACATGCGCAGGAACACGCCCGACGTGCCGGTGATCCTCGACGCCAAGCGCGGCGACATCGGCTCCACCGCCGAGCAGTACGCCCTAGAAGCCTTCGAGCGCTACGGCGCCGACGCGGTGACGCTGTCGCCCTTCATGGGCTTCGACTCGGTCGCTCCGTACCTCAAGCACGAAGGCAAGGGCGCTTTCCTGCTGTGCCGCACCAGCAACCCCGGCGGCTCCGACCTGCAGGGCCAGCGGCTGGCGGACGTCGAAGGGCAGCCCTTCCTCTACGAACACGTGGCCAGGCTGGCGCAGGGGCCGTGGAACCTCAACGGCCAGCTCGGCCTGGTGGTGGGCGCGACCTACCCCGCCGAGATCGAGCGCGTGCGCGAACTTGCGCCCACGGTGCCGCTGCTGATCCCCGGCGTCGGCGCCCAGGGCGGCGATGCCGTCGCCACGGTGCGAGCCGGCTGGCGCCCCGATGCGCCGATCGTCGTGAACTCGTCGCGCGCGATCATCTACGCCTCGTCGGGCGACGATTTCGCCGAAGCTGCGAAGGCCGCCGCGCGCACGATGCGCGACACCCTGGAATCAGCCAAGCCCTGAAGAATTCCTTCCAGGGACACCGCGGAACCGGCTTCGCCGGGCCGCAGGAGTCGCCCCCGGAAGGGGGTTGGCGTAGCGACACGAAGTGCGCGAAGCCTGGGGGAGAGCCAGTTCATGCTCGACGGAGCCGTGTGAAGGCTTCGAACTCCCAGTTCCGCATCCCCAGCAGCAGCGTGTAGCCCTCGCGGTCCTTGGCGGCCAGTTTCTGGTCGGTCTGGTGCTGCTGGGCGAAGTCCTGCGCCACGCGCTGCAGGCGTTCCAGGAAGGCGGGCGCCAGCGAGCGGCTGATCTGGCCGTGCACCAGCAGCAGGCCCTCGGCGGGGCCGTCGAAGCCGCCCTTGTAGTAGTCGAGCACCACGTTCTCGCGGAAGAACTCCATCACAGGGCCGTGCGGGCGCCAGCGGAAGGTCTTGGCGAGCTTCAGGCGATACCGGTTGAGCGGGCGCAGCTCGATGATGCCGATGCGGTCGAGCTGCGCCAGGAAGCCGATGCACTCGGCCTCGCTCACGCGGTAGGCCGCCACGATTTGCTCCAGCGTCCACTGGCTCAGCACGCTGATGGCCACCAGCAGCAGCTTCTTGTCCTTGACCACGGCCTTCTCCTGCTCGTGCGTCAGCTCCTTCAGGAGCGGCTGGGCGTCGGCCACCCGGCGCGCCAGTTCGGCGAAATCGATCTTCAGCGCCCGGCAGATGGCGTCCACGCGGGACAGCGGCATGTCGCTCTTGGCCAGCATCCGCTTGACGCTGGATTCGGCCATGTCGAGCGACCGCGCCAGGTCGGCGTAGGTCATGCGGGCGTTCTTGAGTTCGTTCTTCAGGGCCTGGACGAGATCGACGGTGGTACTCATGGGGCGGAAGCGTACACGGGCGCCAGGGAGTATCAATTGGAGATACCGCCGGGTGTGAATTAGTACCTCGTATCGATTCTCGATGCCTCTGGAGGGGTCCGGACCCTAAATTCCGCGCCAGTTCAGACCACCACCGAGGACCGCCATGCTTCTGCCCTCCCTCAGCCGCCGCGAACGCGGGCTGCTTTTCACCTTCGCGCTGCTCGCGCTGATCGGCTTCTTCGGCCCCGAGCTGCCGGCCGCCGATGTCGCCATCGCATCGGTGTTCGCCGACACCCGCGCCTGGCACGGGCTGCCCAACGCCATGGACGTGCTGAGCAACCTCCCCTTCGTGGTGATCGGCCTGTGGGGCCTGTACCGGCTCAACCGCATCGACCGCTCGCACCAGGAGGCGCTGTCGCAGTTCCCGCTGGCCCCGCCGGCCAGCGACCCGCCGGACAACACGCTCGACTGCGCCTGGCTCTTCTTCGCCGGCCTGATCGCCACCGCCGCCGGCTCGGCCTTCTACCACCTCATGCCCGACGGCCCCCGGCTCGCCGCCGACCGCGCCGGCATGGCGGTGGCCTTCGCCGGGCTGATCGGCGTGGCGGTGTGCGAGCGGGTGAGCCAGCGCGCCGGCTGGCCCGCCGCCTGGTTCGTGCTGACGGCCGGGCTGCTGTCGGCCGAGGTGTTCCAGGAGACAGGCAACGTCATGCCCTGGGCGCTGGTGCAGTTCGGCGGCATGGCGCTGGTGCTGACGCTGGCGCTGGCTTCGCCGATGCGCAAGTCGGTGGGGCTGAAGCTGGGCTGGGTGATCTTCTTCTACGTGCTGGCCAAGGGCTTCGAGATGGCCGACCACCAGATCTACGAATTCACGCAGCAGACGGTGTCGGGCCACACGCTCAAGCACCTGACGGCCTCGCTCGCCGGGCTGCCCGTGGTGTTCGCGCTGCGCAAGCTGGAGATGCGCTGGGAAGCCGCGCTGCGGCACAATCCGGGCGCCGCCGCCGTGGCCGCATGAGGAGCACTCTTCGAATGACAAATCCCTCCGCCGCAGCAACAGCCACGCCAGTGGTTCACGAGGAGAACGCCCACGCCAACCAGTTCGCGCTCCTCGGCCAGCGGCGCTTCGCGCCCTTCTTCTGGACCCAGTTCGCGGGCGCCGCGAACGACAACCTCTTCAAGTTCGCCTTCACCGTCATGGTGACCTACCAGCTCCAGCTGAGCTGGATGCCGCCGTCGATGGCGGGCCTTGTGATCGGCGCGCTCTTCATCCTGCCCTTCCTGCTGTTCTCGGCTACCTCCGGCCAGCTCACCGACAAGTTCGACAAGACGAAGATGATCCGCTTCGTCAAGGACCTCGAGATCGTGATCATGCTGATCGCCGCCTGGGGTTTCGTCACGGCCAACGCGGTGGTGCTGCTGGGCTGCGTGTTCCTCATGGGGCTGCACTCCACGCTGTTCGGGCCGGTGAAGTTCGCCTACCTGCCGCAGGTGCTCGACGCGCGCGAGCTCACCGGCGGCAACGGCATGGTCGAGATGGGCACCTTCGTCGCCATCCTGCTCGGCCAGGTGGCGGGCGGGTTGCTGGTGGCCCTGCCGAACGTCGGCCACACGAGCGTGGCCGGGGGCTGCGTGCTGCTGGCGCTGGTGGGCCGGGGCGTGGCGCAGGCCATTCCACGGGCGCCGGCCACCGACCCTGGGCTGGTCATCAACTGGAACCCGATCAGCGAGACCTGGCGCAACCTCAAGCTCGCGAACCAGAACGTGGTGGTGTTCCGCTCGTTGCTGGGCATCTCGTGGATGTGGTTCTTCGGCGCGGTGTTCCTGAGCCAGTTTCCCAGCTTCGCCAAGGAAGTGCTGCACGGCGACGAGCAGGTGGCCTCGCTGCTGCTGGTGGTGTTCTCGGTGGGCATCGGCGTCGGCTCGCTGCTGTGCGAGACGCTCAGCCGCCGGCAGGTGGAGATCGGCCTGGTGCCGCTGGGCGCCATCGGCATGAGCGTGTTCGCGATCGACCTGTACTTCGCCTCGCGCGGCCTCGCGCCCGCCACGCACGACATGGGCATCGGCGCCTTCTTGCACCAGCCCGCGCACTGGCGCGTGATGGCCGACCTCGCGCTGCTGTCGCTGTTCGCGGGGCTCTACAGCGTGCCGATGTACGCGCTGATCCAGCTGCGCAGCCAGCCGACGCACCGCGCGCGCATCATCGCGGCGAACAACATCCTCAATGCACTCTTCATGATCGGCAGCTCGGTCATCGCGGGTGCGCTGCTGGGCGCGGGCTTCACCATTCCGCAGATCTTCCTGTTCACCGGCATCGCCAACGCGGTGGTGGCGTTCTACATCTTCATGCTGGTGCCCGAGTATTTGCTGCGCTTCGTGGCCTGGGTGCTGTCGCGCTTCGTCTACCGCTTCGACATCAAGGGCGAGACGCACATTCCCACCGAGGGCGCGGCCGTGCTGGTGTGCAACCACGTGAGCTTCATCGACGCGGTGCTGCTGATGGCGGCGAGCCCGCGGCCGATCCGATTCATCATGGACCACCGCATCTTCAGGGTGCCGGTGCTGGGCTGGCTGTTCAAGCTGGCCAAGGCGATTCCGATCGCGCCGCAGAAGGACGACCCGGCGGCCTACGAGGCAGCCTTCGCGAAGGCGCAGGAGGTGCTGCGCGAGGGCGACCTGCTCGCCATCTTCCCCGAGGGTGCGATCACGCGCGACGGCGAACTGCAGCCCTTCAAGGGCGGCGTGATGAAGATCCTCGAGGGCGCGCGCGCCCAGGGCATCGAGCCGCCGGTGATTCCGATGGCGCTCACCAACCTGTGGGGCTCGTACTTCAGCCGCATCGAGCTGCGCGGCGGCGAGCGCGTGGCCATGGCCAGGCCCTTCCGCCGCGGCTTCTTCAGCCGCGTGGGCCTGAACGTCGGCGCCCCCGTGCCGCCGGCCGAGGTGCAGCCCGACGCGCTGCGCCAGCGCGTGAGCGCCCTGCTGGCCAGCTGAAACACCCCAAAAAGTATCGATTGCGGATACCGGAGGCGCTGGAAACCGCCACCGGTGCAAGCATTCAAGCCTCGCGGTGCGGGAGCGAACCATCATTCGCTCACCTTCACTACGCCGCGAGGCACACATGCAACCCCTCTCATCGACCACGACCGTCTTCATCCAGCGCGACACGCGGGCCTGGCAGTTCCAGGCCTGGGCTTCGTTCGCGATCGCCGTCTTCCTGTGCGCCACCGGCCTGAGCTGGCTGCCGGGCGAGGCGCTGGACCGGGCGTTCATGGTGATGGGCTACGTGTTCTGCCTGAGCACCGCCTTCATGCTGTCCAAGTTCGTGCGCGACAGCCAGCAGGCTGCCGAGCGCGGCTCCGAAGCGGCACGCGACGTGCCGATGTGGAAGCTGGTCGTCTGGGGCAGCTTCTTCACCGCGATGGGACTGACCGGCTGGGGCCTCGTGCGCATGGAGATCAACGAGGCCTACAAGGCCTTCCTGGGCGTGAGCTGGCTCTTCCTCATCAGCTCGGCCTTCACGCTGGCCAAGACGCTGCGCGACCGCCACGAGGCCGACATCGCCGAAGCCCGCATGCAGGGCCGCCGCATGGCGCGCGCCGAAGCCGCTGCCGCAGCCGCCACCGAATGACCCACGCACCCCAAGAACGGAGACTCATCATGATCAGGAAGTCGATTGCCGCCGCCCTCGTCGCCGCCAGCACTGTCTTCGCCGGTGTCGCGGTTCCCATGCAGGCCCAGGCCCAGAGCGACGCCTCGCTCGCCCTCTCGCTGATGCCGGTGGCATCGGTGGTGGCCGGCGCCTCCGCCGTCGGGGCGTCGGCCACCACGGCGGTCGCGCTGCCCGCCGCGCTGTCGGTGGGCGGCTCGGTGCTCACCGTGGTCGCGGTCGAGGCCTCGGTCGACGGCACGGTGTACCTGCTCGAGCGTGCATCGGACGGTGCGCGCGCCAGCATCAAGGTCGCGGGCCGCGTCGCCGAAAGCTCGGCGAACGCGGTGGGCACCAGCGTCCTCGTCACCGTGATCGGCTCGGGCGTGGTGCTGTCGGCCGCCGGCGAGGTGCTGGCCTTCGTGCCCAACGCCATCGGACGCGCGCTGCTCCACAACGAGAGGTTGTCGTGAGCCGCGCGCTGGTGCCGCTGCTCGCGCTGGCGGTCGCGGCGGCCTTGTTGCCCATGCAGGCGCAGGCCGGCCGCTCCTGCGAGCAGGTCAAGCCCACGCCCGACGTGATCGTCAAGGGGATGCGGATGGCCGAGCGCACCTCGCAGGCGCTCGACACCAGCGGCGCGCGCGTCGTGCTCCTGGCGCGCGCCGGGCAGGACCTGAGCAAGTACGGCCTGCGCTATTCGCATCTCGGCTTCGCCTACAAGACCGAGGCCGGGCCGTGGCGCGTGGTGCACAAGCTCAACCAGTGCGGCACCGCCATCGCCGAGGTCTACCGGCAGGGGCTCGGCGAGTTCTTCCTCGACGACCCGTGGCGCTACGAGGCCGCCTGGGTGGTGCCCACGCCCGAGGTGCAGGCGCGCCTGCTGGCCGCGCTGAACGAATCGCCCGCGCGCATCGTGCGGCTGCACACCGAGCCCTACAGCATCGTGAGCTACGCGTGGGGCCGCAAGTACCAGCAGTCGAACCAGTGGGCCATGGAGACGCTGGCCGCTGCCATGGAGCCCGCCACCGTCGCCAACCGCGCGCAGGCGCAGGCATGGATGCAGTCCAAGGGCTACGAGCCCACCACGCTGAAGCTCGGGCCCCTCACGCGCCTTGGCGGGCGCGTGGGTTCGGCCAACGTGGCCTTCGACGATCATCCGAACGACAAGCGTTTTTCAGACCGCATCGAGACGGTGACGGTCGACTCGGTTTTCGCCTGGATGCCGCGCGCCGGCCTGGGCGCGGCGCCGGTGACGCTGAAGCTGCAATGAGAAAGAACGAGGAGAAAACAACATGAGCAAGTCTTTGAGACTTTCGGAAAAATGGTTCCACCGCGGCCTCTGGCTGGTGGCGCTGGTGTTCGCGAGCTTTCTCATCGGGCTCGGCAGCACGGTGGTGAGCGACCTGCCGCAGGTCGAGCGGGTGCGCGGCATCGACGACTTCATCGACAAGCCCAGGGCCGAGCCGCTGCGCGCCACCATCAAGGCCTCGGAGGCCGCCGAATTGCAGGCCGCGCGCGACCTCGACCAGATCCGCCTGCAGCTCAATGCCGCGCAGCAGGCCAGCACCAACGCGCGCGAGACCTTCTCCAACTGGCTCGCCACGAGGCGCGCCACCGCGCAGCCCGACCAGGACACCGAGCTCATCGCGCGCACCAAGGCGCTCGACGCATTCAAGCAGAAGGAAGAGGAGCTGCAGCGCAAGGTCAACGCGCAGCAGCAGATTGCGCTCGACGCACGCCAGGCCGAGCAGGGCGCGCGCACGGCGCTGTCGGTGCTCGAGTACGAGGCGCAACGCAAGCTCGACGCCGAGTACCGCCGCATCGAACTGCGCGTGTTCGCCTACCGGCTGGCGCTCACGCTGCCGCTGCTGGTGGTGGCCGGCTGGCTCTTCGCGAAGAAGCGCAAGAGCACCTACTGGCCCTTCGTGTGGGGCTTCATCTTCTTCGCGCTGTTCGCCTTCTTCGTCGAGCTGGTGCCCTACCTGCCGAGCTACGGCGGCTATGTTCGATACGTGGTGGGCATCGTGCTGACGGTGCTGGTGGGGCGCTACGCCATCGTCGCGCTCAACCGCTACCTCGCGCGGCAGAAGCTGGCGGAGCAGCAGCCCGACCAGGTGCGCCGCGAGGAATTGAGCTACGACACCGCGCTCGCGCGCCTGGCCAAGAGCGTGTGCCCCGGCTGCGAGCGGCCGGTGGACCTGAAGAACAACGAGATCGACTTCTGCCCGCACTGCGGCATCGGCCTGTTCGACCACTGCGGCAACTGCGAAACCCGCAAGAGCGCGTTCTCGAAGTTCTGCCACGCGTGCGGCACCTCGGCCGCGAATCGCGTGTTGCCGGCCCTCGGGACGGCCGAGGCGTAGTCTGCGAATTCGGTCACGGCCCGAGGAAGCTTCGACACGTCATGTAGCGGACATGCCGCGGGGCCGTGCTACAACCCCCGGCTGCGACACAAGTGTTGCCGCAGACTTCCAGCCACCCCTTCGACGGAGCAAAAGCATGAGCATTTTTGGCAGCATCCTTTCCAAGATCTTCCCGGGCGCCAAAGCCGCCGAGGCCCCCGCGCCTGCCCCCGCGGCGCCAGCCGATGCACCAGCGCCCGCCGTGGCAGCGCCGCCGCCCGCCATTCCGCTGGGCGACGTGGCCGCCGTGCTCGACGCGATGCCGGGCTCGAAGAACCTGAACTGGCGCACCTCCATCGTCGACCTGATGAAGCTTCTGGGCCTGGACAGCAGCCTCGAAGCGCGCAAGCAACTGGCCGCCGAGTTGAGCTACGGCGAAGACACCAGCGACAGCGCCAAGATGAACATCTGGTTGCACCGCCAGGTCATGACCAAGCTGGCCGCCAACGGCGGTACGGTGCCCGCAGAACTGCGGGATTGAGCGCAACACCGGCGGCCCGGCAACGCCGGTTCCTCGGTGTTCTCGAAAGGAAAAAGCCTCGCGCGATGCGCGAGGCTTTTTTTCAGGTCCAGCCGGCGTCGACGACGTAGTCCTGCGCGGTGCACATGCGCGAATCGTCGGCGGCCAGGAAGAGCGCCATCGCAGCGATGTCCTCCGCCATCACGCGCCCCGGCAGGCATTGCGCCGCATCGATTTCCGCGCCCGACTCGGGCTTGACCCACAGCTTGATCTGCCGCTCGGTCATCACCCAGCCCGGCACGATCGAGTTCACGCGGATGTTCTGCTTGCCCAGGTCGCGCGCCAGCGAGCGCGTGAGGCCGCGCGCCGCCGCCTTGCAGGCCTGGTACACCGGGTAGCCCTTGCCCTTGATCATCCAGCTGATCGAGCCGAAGTTGACGATCGAGCCGCCGCCCAGCGCGCGCATGTCGTCGGCCACCGCCTGCGCGGCGAAGAACTGGTGCTTGAAGTTGACGGCCACGAGGCGGTCGAAGTCCTCGTCGGTCACGTCGGCCATCTCGTGGCGGCGATCATTGGCGGCGTTGTTCAGCAGTACCGACACCGGCCCGAAGCGCTGGCGCACCGCATCGATGGCAGCGGCGAGGGCGGCCGTGTCGGTCACGTCGCAGGCCATGAATAGCGCGGGGTGCTCGCCCTGCAGCTGCGCCGCGAGCGCGTTGCCGGCGGCGGTGTCGAGATCGCAGAAGCCGACCTTCGCGCCCTGCGCATGGAAGGCCCGCACAAGCGATTCGCCGATGCCGCTGGCGCCGCCCGAGATGAACACGGTGCGTCCGGCCAGCGAGGGATAGCGGGCGGTGTAGGGCGAAAGTGGTGGTGATGCGTCGGTCATGGGGGCTGCGGCAGCGTGGAGACGGACGGCAAGCGTAGCGGATAGCGGCCGGCCGGTGTATCCGGTGTATGGCTTCCGGCGAATGGGCGGCGCGAGCGAGCGTGGCTACGCTTGCTCCCATGAAGACGAAGACACTTCCCCGCCGCCGCACCCTCGTCGCGTTCGCGATGCTCGTTCCCGCCGCGCTGGCGGTGCGCTCCGTCCGGGCGCAGGCGTCCGCGCCGGGGGTTCAGCTCTTCAAGGTGGTCTCGCCGCGCGACGAGGTGATCGTCGGCGCCGACGTCGCAGCGCTCGGCCCCGGCTCGGGCCCCGCGGTGGAGCGGCTGGCGACCCAGCTCGCCGCCAAGGGCCAGCTCACGCTGTGGCAGTACGCATCGAGCAAGGACGCGAGCGGCGCGCTGGTGCAGGCGCCGCTCAGGCAGGTCGTGGTGTTCAGGAACGATGCGCTGCGCATCGAGCCCTACGCCACGCCGCTGCCGATCCAGCCGCTGAAGTGAGGCGAAGCCTCAGACCCCGCGCGCGCGCTCCGACTTGAAGCGCGCGCGGAACTCCGTGAAGGTGCCCGCGTCGAGCGCCTCGCGGATCTCGCGCATCAGGTTCAGGTAGTAGTGCAGGTTGTGGATGGTGGTGAGCATCGGCCCCAGCATCTCGCCGCAGCGGTCGAGGTGATGCAGGTAGGCGCGGCTGAAGCCTTCGCGGCCGCCGTCGTTCCAGCTCACGCCCGAGGTGCCTGCGCAGGCGTGGCAGGTGCAGCTCGGGTCGATGGGCTGCGGATCGCTCTTGTGGCGCGCGTTGCGCATCTTCAGGTCGCCGAAGCGGGTGAAGAGCGTGCCGTTGCGCGCGTTGCGCGTGGGCATCACGCAGTCGAACATGTCCACGCCGTCGGCCACGCCCTGCACCAGGTCCTCGGGCGTGCCCACGCCCATCAGGTAGCGCGGCTTGTTCGCGGGCAGCCGGTGCGGCGTGTGGCCCATGATGTGCAGCATCTCTTCCTTGGGCTCGCCCACGCTCACACCGCCGATGGCGTAGCCGGGGAAGTCCATGTCGACCAGCGCGGCGAGCGACTCCTCGCGCAGGTTCTCGTACATGCCGCCCTGCACGATGCCGAAGAGCGCGTTCGGGTTCTGCAGGCGCTCGAACTCCGCCTGGCAGCGCTTCGCCCAGCGCAGGCTCAGCTCCATCGAGATGCGCGCCTCGGCCTCGGTCGTGATGTGGCCCTTGGTGTCGTAGGGCGTGCACTCGTCGAACTGCATCACGATGTCGCTGTTGAGGATGGTCTGGATCTGCATCGAGACCTCCGGCGTGAGGAACAGCTTGTCGCCGTTGACGGGCGATGCGAACTTCACGCCCTCCTCGCTGATCTTGCGCATTGCCCCCAGCGACCACACCTGGAAGCCGCCCGAGTCGGTGAGGATGGGCTTGTCCCACTTCTCGAACTGGTGCAGCCCGCCGAAGCCGGCCATCACGTCGAGGCCCGGGCGCATCCACAGGTGGAAGGTGTTGCCCAGGATGATCTGCGCGCCCATCTCCTCCAGGCTGCGCGGCATCACGCCCTTGACCGTGCCGTAGGTGCCCACGGGCATGAAGATCGGCGTCTGCACCTTGCCGTGGTTGAGCGTGAGCGTGGCGCGGCGCGCGTGGCTGTCGGGGTCGGTCTTGAGGAGTTCGAAGTTCAGCATGTCGTTCAGTCCTGGGTGCGTGCGAGCAGCATGGAGTCGCCATAGCTGAAGAAGCGATAGCGTTCGGCGATGGCGTGGGCATACAGCCCCATCACCCGCTCGTAGCCCGCGAAGGCCGAGACCAGCATCATCAGCGTGCTCTTGGGCAGGTGGAAGTTGGTCACCAGCAGGTCGACGTGCTCGAAGACGAAGCCCGGCGTGATGAAGATGCGCGTGTCGCCAGCGGCCTCGCCGCTCCTGGCCCACGACTCGAGCGTGCGCACGGTGGTCGTGCCCACGGCCACGATGCGTCCGCCGCGCGCCTTGCATTCGGCAATCGCGCGCTGCGTGGCCTCGGGCACTTCGTAGCGCTCGGCATGCATCGTGTGTTCCGAAATGTTCTCGGTCTTCACCGGCTGGAAGGTGCCGGCGCCCACGTGCAGCGTGACGTTGGCGCGTTGCACGCCGTTGGCCTCCAGCTCGGCCAGCAGGCCTTCGTCGAAGTGCAGGGCGGCGGTGGGCGCGGCCACCGCGCCGGGCACGCGCGCGAACACGGTCTGGTAGCGGCTCTCGTCCTCGGCCGAGTCGGTGTGGGTGATGTAGGGCGGCAGCGGCACGTGGCCGCAGCGCTCCATCAGCATGTAGGGGTTCTCGCCGGTGTCGCTCTCGAAGGCGAAGCGGAAGAGGGCGCCGTTCTCGTCGGGCCAGCGGCCCAGCAGCGTGGCGCGGAAGCCGCCGACCATCTCCAGCGTGGTGCCCACGGTCGGCTTCTTGCTGACCTTCATGTGCGCCACGACCTCCTGGCCCTGCAGCACGCGCTCCACCAGCAGCTCAAGCTTGCCGCCGGTGGGCTTCTCGCCGAAGAGGCGGGCCTTCACCACGCGGGTGTCGTTGAAGACGAGCAGGTCGCCCGGGCGCAGCAGCGAGGGCAGGTTCCTGAAGATGCGGTCGACCGGTGCGGGCCCCGTGCCGTCGAGCAGGCGGGAGGAGGTTCGTTCGGGGGCCGGGTGTTGCGCCACCAGCTCGGGCGGCAGTGCGAAATCGAAATCGGAGAGCGTGAAAGCGCGCATGTGCTTGAGGGCCGGACGGGCCCGTTCCAAGAAAGACGGGAAGCGGTGGGGGCTCCACTCGACGCCGTGGATGCACGGCGCGGGGGAAAGGCCCGGATTGTCCCATGCCGCGAAAGCCGAGCGTTTCCGCAGGGTTGTCGAGGCAGAATCGGCGGATGGTCGATTCACAAGCTGCGCGTGTTGCCTCGGGCTCGTCGTCCGGCCCCTCCGAAGGTGAGCTCTTCAAGAAGATCCTCGGCAGCGCCTGGCAGGGCCTGCATCCCGACATCCGCCGCCGCTTCGACAAGAACCCGTCGCCGGGCAAGGCGCTGCACTACCTGGGCTCGCTGAGCGAGCTGCGCTGCTCGCGCTTCGGCAAGCTGCTGGGGCACATCACGCAGCCGATGATCCAGGGCGCACTCATTCCCTACAGCGACGCCGACTTCCCCGTGGAGATCCAGGTCTACGCCAAGCCGCGGGACCCGGCCATCTACAAGCAGCGCATCTACCGCCTGCGCAATCGCAAGCCGATCCAGTTCACCAGCTTCATGCGCGAGAGCGAGCGCGGCGAGGTGCTGGAGTACGTGGGCATGGGGCTGGGCATGAAGCTGGTGCTCAGCGTGGAGAACGGCAGCCTGCACTTCCAGAGCGACGGCTATTTCTGGGACGTGTTCGGCTGGCGCATCCCGCTGCCCGGTGTGCTCACGCCCGGCAAGACTTTCCTCTGGCACCACAACGAGACGCCGGAGCGCTTCAACATCCGCATCGAGATCCGCCACTGCCTGATGGGCACGACCTTCACCCAGGTCGGCGTGTTCGAGGAGATCGCCGAGCCGAAGGCGGTGCCCGCATGATCGACACGCACCTGCTCGCGCTGCAGCTCATGGCGGCACAGGGCGCGCTCGGCGCCTTCGACACGCTCTACCACCACGAGGGCACCGAGGCGCTGCCGCGGCGCGGCACGGCCGGGCGCGAGCTGGCGATCCACGCCACGCGCTCGTCGATCTACTGCGCGCTCTTCATCGGGCTGTCGTCCTGGGCCTGGCACGGCGCATGGGCGTGGGTGCTGCTCGCGGTGTTCGGCGTCGAGATCGTGCTCACGCTGTGGGACTTCGTGGTCGAAGACCGCAGCCGCCTGCTGCCGCCGACCGAGCGCGTGACGCACACGGTGCTGGCCATCAACGCGGGCGCCTTCATCGCGCTGCTGGCGATGAGCGCCACGGAATGGGCCGCGCAGCCCACTGCGATGGTGTGGCAGCCGCAGGGCTGGCTCGGCGCCTTCCTCGCGCTGTGCGGCGTCGGCGTGGGCCTGTCGGGCCTGCGCGATGCCTTCGCGGCGCGCGCTCTCTCCAGGCGCGGCGCGCAGGAGCAGGCGCGCGATGCAAAGGCGCCGGTGCGCTTCGGATCGAAGCCGCAGCGCGTGCTGGTGACGGGCGGCACGGGCTTCATCGGCCAGCTGCTCGTGCGCCACCTGGTGGCCGATGGCCATGCCGTGACGGTGTGGACGCGCGATGCGCGATCGGCCGCCTGGAACTTCGGCGGCGCGGTGCGCTGCGTGCAGTCGCTCGACGAGGTGCCGGTAGCCGACGACATCGACGTGGTCATCAACCTTGCGGGTGCGCGCATCCTGGGCATGCGCTGGAGCGAACGGCGCCGGGCGCAGCTGCTGCAAAGCCGCGAAGGGCTCACGCAACAGCTGGTCGCGTGGATCGCGCAGCGGCCGCGCAAGCCCTGGCTGCTGCTTTCCGGCTCCGCCATCGGCTATTACGGTGTGCAGCCGCAGGGCGACGCGAGCGAACTCGCGGAAGACGCGCCGCCGCAGCCGATCTTCATGTCCCAGCTGTGCCAGCGCTGGGAGCGGGCGGCGCAAGCGGCGGTGGCGCACGGCGTGCACGTGGCCTGCATGCGCTTCGGCTTCGTGCTGGGCCACCAGGGCTCGCTGCCGCAGTTGCTGCTGCCGATCTCGCTGGGCATCGGCGGACGGCTGGGCCGCGGGCGGCAGTGGCTGTCGTGGGTGCATGTGCACGACCTGATCCGCGCGATGGCGCATGTGTGGACCCTGACCGAGAACGCTGCGGCGCGCCCGGCCGCGCAGGCGTTCAACTTCACCGCGCCCGGCGCCCTGAGCCAGGAGGAATTCACCCGCGTCGCCGCGAGCGTGCTGCGCCGGCCCTGCTGGATGCCGACGCCCGCCGCGCCCGTCAAGCTGCTGCTCGGCGAGCAGGCCGATCTGTTGCTCGAAGGCCAGCGCGTGGTGCCGGCGCGGCTGCTGCAGTCGGGCTTCGGCTTCATGTTCCCCGACGCCCGCAGCGCCTTGACGGACCTTTGCCGGCCGCGCTAGAAGACTCTTCCGTGCCCGCCAAGAAAGCCCCGACTCCCACCGCCGAAGCGGCCGCCGCCGCGCCGGAGAAGCCGTCGCCGCCGGGCTCCGGCCTGAGCCAGGTCCAGCGCGCGCTGCGCAAGCTCGGCCTCGTGCGTGACATCGATTTCGCGCTCTACCTGCCGATGCGCTACGAGGACGAGACGCGCATCGTGCGCATCGCCGACACGCGCGACGGCGACGTGGCGCAGGTCGAAGGCGTCGTCACCGAATGCGAGGTGGTCTACCGGCCGCGCCGCCAGCTCATCGCGACCATCGACGACGGCAGCGACACCTGCCAGCTGCGCTTCTTCAACTTCTATCCCTCGCAGCAGAAGCAGCTCGCGGTGGGCGCGAAGGTGCGCGTGCGTGGCGAGGTGCGCGGGGGCTTCGTGGGGCGGCAGATCATGCACCCCACGGTGAAGGCGGCCGGCACCGCGCTGCCGAACGCGCTCACGCCCGTGTACTCGACGGTGGCGGGGCTCGCGCAGCCGGTGCTGCGGCGCGAGGTGCGCTCGGGCCTGGCGCGCGCGGTGCTCGACGAAACCGTTCCCGTGCAGATCGGCTTTCGCGGCGCGTGGAACCTGCGCGACTCGCTGAGCTTCCTGCACTACCCGACGCCCGACGTGGCGATCGCCACGCTCGAAGACCACAGCCACCCGGCCTGGCAGCGCATCAAGGCAGAGGAGCTGCTCGCGCAGCAGCTCTCGCAGCTGCAGGCGCGGATGGAGCGCGCGGCGCAGCGCGCGCCGGTGCTGCCGCCCGCGCCGCCCGAGCCCGACGCGGCCTCGCTGCATGCGCAGCTGCTCGCCGTGCTGCCTTTCGGCCTCACGGGTGCGCAGCAGCGCGTCGGCGAGGAGATCACGCGCGACCTCGGCCGCGAGATCCCGATGCACCGCCTGCTGCAGGGCGACGTGGGCTCGGGCAAGACGGTGGTGGCGGCGCTTGCTGCGGCACGCTGCATCGACGCGGGCTTCCAGTGCGCGCTGATGGCGCCCACCGAGATCCTCGCGGCCCAGCACTTCGGAAAGCTCGTCGGCTGGCTCGATCCGCTGCTGGCGGCGCGCGGCCAGCGCGTGGCGTGGCTCACGGGCAGCCAGAAGAAGAAGGAGCGCGACGAGATGTCGGCGGCGGTGGAAAGCGGCCAGGCCGCGCTCGTCATCGGCACGCACGCGGTCATCTCGGAGAAGGTGCGCTTCAGGAGCCTCGCGCTGGCGATCATCGACGAGCAGCATCGCTTCGGCGTCGCGCAGCGCCTTGCGTTGCGCGGCAAGGCGCAAGGGCACCTGGAACCCCACCTGCTGATGATGAGCGCCACGCCCATCCCGCGCACGCTGGCGATGAGCTACTACGCCGACCTCGATGTCTCCACCCTCGACGAGCTGCCGCCGGGCCGCACGCCCATCATCACCAGGCTGGTGGCCGACCACCGGCGCGACGAGGTCATCGACCGCATCCACTCGCAGATCGCGCAGGGCCGGCAGGTCTACTGGGTGTGCCCGCTGATCGAGGAGAGCGAGGCCGTCGACCTGCGCAACGCCACCGAGACGCGCGACGAGCTGGCCGAAACATTGGGCGAGCCCATCCAGGTCGGCCTGCTGCATTCGCGCATGCCCACGGCCGAGAAGCAGGCGGTGATGGCGGCCTTCACCGCCAACGAGATCCAGGTGCTGGTGAGCACCACCGTGATCGAAGTGGGCGTGGACGTGCCGAATGCCTCGCTCATGGTCATCGAGCA
The DNA here is from genome assembly GCF_048305075.1 of Variovorax sp. 160MFSha2.1. Lineage (NCBI taxonomy): Bacteria > Pseudomonadati > Pseudomonadota > Betaproteobacteria > Burkholderiales > Comamonadaceae > Variovorax > Variovorax sp. 160MFSha2.1. The sequence goes on along the minus strand of NZ_CP157624.1, from coordinate 6,498,610 downwards.
TGCGGAGCGCTTCGGCCTCTCGCAGCTGCACCAGCTGCGCGGCCGCGTGGGGCGCGGCGCGGCGGCCTCGGCCTGCGTGCTGCTCTATGCGCCGGGCGACAGCGGCCGCGTCGGCGAGGCGGCGCGCGCGCGGCTCAAGGCGATGGCCGAGACCAGCGACGGCTTCGAGATCGCGCGGCGCGACCTCGAGATCCGCGGCCCCGGCGAATTCCTCGGTGCGCGCCAGTCGGGCGCGCCGCTGCTGCGCTTTGCCGACCTCACGACAGATACGCTGCTGCTCGACTGGGCCCGCGAGCTCGCGCCGGTCATGCTGCGCAAGCACCCCGACCTGGCGCAACGGCACATCGATCGCTGGCTGGGCACCAAGGCCGAATACCTCAAAGCCTGAAGATTCTTTCGCGGAACACCGCGGAACCGGCTTTGCCGGGCCGCAGGTGTTGCCCCCGGCGAGGGGGTTGGCGCAGCGACACGAAGTGCGCGAAGCCCTGGGGGAGCGCTTCCTATGCGGGGCGGCGCGTGAAGGCCAGGATCACCCCGAAGCCGACCATCATGCTGCCGCTGATGCGGTTGAACCAGCGCATCGCACGGCTGCCGTTGGCCAGCCGGCGCATGCGCGCGCCGAGCAGCGCGTAGAGCGCGATCGCCACCAGCTCGAACACCAGGAAGGTCAGGCCCAGTAGCACGTAGCTGGAGGCGTAGGCGCCCGGCACCACGAACTGCGGAAAGAAGGCGGTGAACACCAGGATCGCCTTCGGGTTGCCCGCCGCCACGGTGAATTCCTGCCGCACCAGCGCGCGCATCGAGGGCGGCGCGGAGGCGGCGTCTCGCGCCTGCACCTCCGCCGTGGGCGCCGGCGCGCGCAGCAGGCGCACGCCGATCCACACCAGGTAGGCCGCGCCGATGTACTTGATGACGTCGAAGGCCAGCTCCGAGGCCACCAGCACCGCGCCCATGCCCAGCCCGGCGATGGCGATCATGATCGCGAAGGCCACGAGCCTGCCGCTGGCCGCGATGACCGCGGGCGACACGCCGTGCCTGGCGCCGTTGGTCACCGACAGCAGGTTGTTGGGCCCGAAGGCCATGTTGATGGCGAAGCAGGCCGGCAGGAAGAGCAGGTAGGCAGACAGGGTCATGGCGGGTGTCCTTCAGGGGCGGACAGCCATTATCCGCAGGCCCTAGCTGTCGATCCCGCCCTCGGGCATGCTGCGCGCATAGACCGCCAGCACGATGCGCTCGGAGTGCACCAGGTAGTCGTTGAGCGCGGCCGAGCCCTCGGCGAACTTGCCGGCCTCGATGAGTTCGAGCAGCTTCATGTTCATGTCGACGTAGGGCGCGTGCAGGAACTCCGGGTCCTTCAGCAGCCCGAAGGCCAGCCGCAGCTCGACCAGGATGTGGGCGAAGAGGTTGTTCAGCCGCTCGCTGTCTGCCAGCTCCACGATGGCCATGTGGAACTCCATGTTGGCCGTGCCCACGCCCAGCCAGTCGCCGGCCTCGCGGCACTTCAGCGCCATCTCCACCGCCTCGCGCATGTGCTTCTTGGCCGGGTGGCGCGGGTAGGCCTGCGCCAGCGCCTGGCATTCGATGAGCCTGCGCACGCGGTAGATGTCGATGATCGAGGCGATGCTCGGCACCGCCACGAACACGCCGCGGTTGGGCGCGTGCTTGAGCAGCCCCTCCTTGGTCAGCGTGCGGAACACCTCGCGCAGGGTGTTGCGCGAGATCTCGAAGCTGTCGGCCAGCGCGGCTTCCGACAGCCGCTGCCCCGGCGAGAACTCGCCCTTCACGATCTTCTGGCGGATCAGCTCCGCGACCCGGTCGTTGAGCGTCTGTGCGCCGGCTGCGGCAGGCGGGGCGGATGGAGTCGTCGAGGCCGGAGGGGTCATGCCGAAAGGGGAAGGCAGCTAAGGGAGGGTCCGTGAACCCGGGCGTTTTTAGCAGGTTTTCCCCGCCGGACCGGCAAAAGACGGGCCCGGCCGGATGCACCAGACGGTGGCGCGCTCAGGGTTTTCATGGGGTCATGCAGGCACTGTTGTTGGGCACACTCTCATAAATTGTTCAACAATTTATTGGAAATGAGTGGTTCAGGAGAAATGAATTGCTCATTCATTGGCACGCAGCTTGCAAGAAGCGGCCAGCCGGAATCCCGGCGCAAGGTGTCTCCGAATCACCCAACGAAAGACCAACATGACTCCTGACATCCCTCACCTCTGGCCGCTGATCGGCGTCGCCGTGATCATTGCGGGCTTCGTCCTGCGCTTCAATCCGATGCTGGTGGTGATCGTCACCGCCATCGCCACCGCGGCGGCCGCGGGCTTCGGCCCGATGGCGATCCTCACGGCCATCGGCAACGGCTTCATCAAGACGCGCAACCTGCCGCTGATCATTCTTCTGCCGCTGGCGGTGATCGGCCTGCTCGAGCGCCACGGCCTGCGCCAGCACGCGCAGAACTGGATCAGCCGCATCAAGTCGGCCACCGCCGGGCGCCTGCTGATCGTCTACCTGGCCGCGCGCGAGCTGACCGCGGCCATGGGCCTGACCAGCCTGGGCGGCCATCCGCAGATGGTGCGTCCGCTGCTCGCGCCGATGGCCGAGGGCGCCACCGAGACGCGCTACGGCAAGCTGCCCGACCGCATCCGCCACAAGCTGCGCGCCTATGCGGCGGCCACCGACAACGTGGGCCTGTTCTTCGGCGAGGACATCTTCGTGGCCTTCGGCGCCATCGTGCTGATGACCACCTTCCTGCACGAGGCAGGCATCGACGTGGAGCCGCTGCACGTCGCGATGTGGGGCATCCCGACGGCCATCGCCGCCTTCGTGATCCACGCCTGGCGCCTGCGCCGGCTCGACCAGGCGCTGGCGCGCGAACTCGACGGCAAGCCTGAAGTGCCCGCGGTTCCCTCGGTGCCCGCAACGCAAGAGGGCCGCTGATCATGATCCTCTCGATCCAGCACCTCTACATCCTGGTCGGCCTGATCCTCGCGATCACGGCTGTCATGACGCTGGCCGACCACCAGCATCCCAAGCGCTACACCAGCGCGCTCTTCTGGGGCCTCTATTCGCTGGTCTTCCTGGTGGGCGACAAGCTGCCGCCCGCGCTGGTGGGCGTGGGCGCAATCGCCATGGCCGTCATCGCCGGCATGCGCGGCGTGGGCGCGGGCAAGCACAACGAGCCGACGCCCGCCCAGTACGAGGCCAGCGCCAGGCGCCTGGGCAACAAGCTCTTCATGCCGGCGCTGGCGATCCCGCTGGTCACCGTGATCGGCACGGTGCTCGTGAGCAAGGTCAAGATCGGCGACGCCTTCCTGCTCGACCCCAAGAACACCACGCTGGTGAGCCTGGGCGTGGGCTGCGTGGCGGCGCTGGCGCTGGCCTGCTGGCTGACGCGCGAGACGCCGGTTCAGGGCATGCGCGAGTCGCGCCGCCTGACCGACGCGCTGGGCTGGGCCGTGGTGCTGCCGCAGATGCTGGGCATGCTGGGGCTGGTGTTCTCCGACGCGGGCGTGGGCAAGGCGGTGGCGTACGTCACCACCAGCTACATCAACATGGACATCCGCTTCGTTGCCGTCGCGGTCTACGTGCTGGGCATGGCGCTCTTCACCATCATCATGGGCAACGGCTTCGCGGCCTTCCCGGTGATGACGGGCGGCGTGGGCGTGCCGGTGCTGGTGGGCGTGTACCACGGCGACCCGGCGGTGATGGCGGCCATCGGCATGTTCTCGGGCTACTGCGGGACGCTGATGACGCCGATGGCGGCCAACTTCAACATCGTGCCGGCGGCGCTGCTGGAGCTGCCCGACAAGAACGCGGTGATCCGCGTGCAGATACCGACCGCGGCCACGCTGCTGGTGGTCAACATCTTCCTGATGTACTTCCTGATGTTCCGCTGAGGCCGCTGCATGACCACCGATGACAAGGCGCCTCGGGTGCTGGTCGCGGGCTTCGAGCCGTTCGAGAACGATCCCGTCAACCCCGCGTGGGAGATCGCCCGCGCGCTCGAGGGCTGGCGCTGCGAAGGCACCGTGGTGCAGGCGCTGCAGCTGCCCTGCGTGTTCGGCCGCTCGATCCACGTGCTCGACGCCGCCATGGCGGGCATCGCGGAGAGCGGCAGGCCGCTGCCGCTGGTGCTGTGCATCGGCGCCGCGGGCGGGCGCACAGAGATCTCGCTGGAGCGCGCCGCGCTGAACGTCGACGACGCGCGCATTCCAGACAATGCTGGCTACCAGCCCATCGACATCGAGGTGGAGGCGGGCGGCCCCGCCGCCTACTTCTCGACGCTGCCGATCAAGGCCATGGTGCGCGACATGCGCGCCGCCGGGCTGCCCGCGGCGGTGTCCAACAGCGCCGGCACCTTCGTGTGCAACCACATCTTCTATGCGCTGATGCACCGGCTCGCGACCCGGCCGATGCTGGCGCACACGCGCGGCGGCTTCGTGCATGTGCCCTACCTGCCCGAACAGGCCGCCTCCAGGCCCGGCGTGGCGAGCATGGCGCTGCAGGCGCAGGTGGAAGCCTTCCGCGTGGCGATCCGCACCGCGCTGCTCGTGCGCGACGACGTGCGCGAGACCGCCGGCCGCCTGCACTGACCGACTCACTGAAGACCGAACGATGAACATCGACTTGAACAGCGACCTCGGCGAGAGCCTGGGCGCCTGGCGCATGGGCGACGACGCCGCCATGCTTTCCCTCGTGAGCAGCGCCAACGTGGCCTGCGGCTTCCACGCGGGCGACCCGGCCGGCATCCTGCGCACGCTGCGGCAGGCGAAGGAGCGCGGCGTGGCCATCGGCGCGCACGTTGCCTACCGCGACCTCGTGGGCTTCGGGCGCCGCAACATGGACGTGGAGAGCGCCGACCTGCGCGCCGACGTGATCTACCAGATCGGCGCGCTCAAGGGCCTGGCCGCCGCGGCTGGCACCACCGTGCGCTACGTGAAGCCGCACGGCGCGCTCTACAACACCATCGCCCACGACGAGCGCCAGGCGCGCGACGTGATCGCCGCCATCCGCGAGATCGACGCCAGCCTCGTGCTGGTGGCGCTGGCGGGCTCGCCGCTGCTGGGCTGGGCGCGCGACGCTGGCCTGCGCGTGGTGGCCGAGGCCTTCGCCGACCGTGCCTACACGCCCAATGGCACGCTGGTGTCGCGCCGCGAACCCGGCGCGGTGCTGCACGACGCCGAAGAGGTGGCCGCGCGCATGCTGCGGCTGGCCTCCGAAGGCGTGGTCACCGCCATCGACGGCAGCACCGTGCGCATCGAGGCCGAGTCGGTCTGCGTGCACGGCGACAGCCCCGGCGCGGTGGAGATGGCGCGCCGGGTGCGCGCGCTGCTGGAGCAGTCGGGCGTGGCGATCCGCTCCTTCGTGGACGCGGCATGACGAGCATGCGCTTCCTGCCGGTCAACCTGAATGCGGTGCTGGTCGAGCTCGAAGACCTGGCGCAGACGCTCGCGCTGCTGGCCTCGCTGCGCGCCGAGCCCATCGCGGGCATCGAGGAGCTGGTGCCCGCGGCGCGCACGCTGCTCATCACCTTCCGGCCGGCCGCAATTTCAGCCGACGAGCTCGCGCGGCAGGTCGGCGCGCGCAGCCTCGACGCAAGCGAGGCGCGCAGCGAAAGGCGCATCGAGATTCCGGTGCGCTACGACGGCGAGGACCTGGCCGAGGTGGCCGGGCTGCTCGGCATCACGCCCGACGAAGTCGTGCGCCGCCACACCGGCAGCGACTACACCGTGGCCTTCACCGGTTTCGCGCCCGGCTTCGCGTACCTCTCGGGCGGGCACCCGAGCCTGAACGTGCCGCGCCGCAAGGTGCCGCGCACGCGCATTCCCGCCGGCGCCGTCGGGCTCGCGGGAAGCTTCAGCGGCGTCTATCCGCAGGCCAGCCCGGGCGGCTGGCAGATCATCGGCGTGACCGACACGCCGATGTGGGACCTCTCGCGCGATACGCCCGCGCTGCTGCAACCCGGCGATGCAGTGCGCTTCGTCGACGTGACCGGCCAGCCGCGCGCGGAGGTGCAGGCCGCTGCCGCGCCTGCGCAACCGGCCGTGCCGAAGAGCGGCTGCGCCCTGGAGATCCGCGCCCCGGGCCTGCAGTCGCTGCTGCAGGACGGCGGCCGCCACGGGCAGGCGAAGCAGGGCGTGTCGGCTTCCGGCGCGATGGACCGGCGCTCGCTGCAGGCGGCCAACCGGCTCGTCGGCAATGCCTCCGACGCCGCGTGCATCGAGGTCGCCTACGGCGGCTTCCAGCTCGCCTGCCGCGGCGATGCGGTGGTGGCGGTCACCGGCGCCGAAGCTCCGGTCACGCTGACCCGCGCCGATGGCGCGAAATGGCCGCTGCCGCGCTACCAGGCGGTCGCGCTGACCGACGGCGACGTGCTCGCGCTCGGCGAGCCGACGGCGGGCATCCGCAGCTACATCGCGGTGCGCGGCGGCTTCGACATCGCGCCCGTGCTCGGCAGCCTCTCGACCGACACGCTCGCGCGCGTCGGCCCCGCCGCCCTCGCCGCGGGTGACGTGCTGCCCGTGCGCGCGGTGTCCGCCGGCGCGCTGGTCGGCGAGCCGGAAGCTCCGCCCACGGACCTGCCCACCGTGCGGGAAGAAGTCGTGCTCGACATCGTGCTCGGCCCGCGCACCGACTGGTTCACGCCCGACGCGGTCGAGCTGCTCTGCGGCCAGGCATGGACCGTCACGCCGCAGTCGAACCGCGTCGGCATCCGCCTTGCCGGCGAAGAAGCGCTGCAGCGCGCCAACCACGCCGAGCTGCCCAGCGAAGGCACCGCGCGCGGCTCGATCCAGGTGCCGGCCAGCGGCCAGCCTGTGCTGTTCCTGGCCGACCATCCGCTGACGGGCGGCTATCCCGTGATCGCCTCCGTCGCCACCCATCACCTCGACCGCGCGGGGCAGATCCCCGTGAACGCGCGCGTCCGATTCAGGCCCATGGCCCAGTGAAAGCCTCCCCATGAAAAAAGTACTGATCGCCAACCGGGGCGAAATCGCCGTGCGCATCGCGCGCGCCTGCGCCGACCACGGCGTAAGGTCGGTCGCGGTGTACGCCGACGCCGACCTGAATGCGCTGCATGCGCGCATGGCCGACGAGGCCTACGGGCTCGACGGCAACAAGCCCGCCGACACCTACCTCAACATCGCCAAGCTGCTCGACGTGGCCGCGCGCAGCGGCGCCGACGCGGTGCATCCGGGCTACGGCTTCCTGTCGGAGAGCGCGGCCTTCGCGCAGGCCGTCATCGACGCCGGGCTCACCTGGATCGGCCCACCGCCGGCCGCCATCGCGATGCTGGGCGACAAGGTGCAGGCCCGCAAGCTCGCGATGAAGGTCGGCGCGCCGCTGGTGGCGGGCACGGCCGATCCGGTGAAGGACGCAAGCGAGGTGCTTGCCTTCGCGGAGAAGCACGGGCTGCCGGTCGCGATCAAAGCCGCGTTCGGCGGCGGCGGGCGCGGCATCAAGGTGGCGTGGCGGCTCGACGAGGTCGAAGGCCTCTATGAATCTGCGGTGCGCGAGGCGGTGACGGCCTTCGGGCGCGGCGAGTGCTATGTCGAGCAGTTCCTCGACCGCCCCCGCCATGTCGAGGCGCAGGTGCTGGCCGACACGCACGGCAACGTGGTCGTGCTCGGCACGCGCGACTGCTCGCTGCAGCGGCGCAACCAGAAGCTGGTGGAAGAAGCGCCCGCGCCCTTCCTGAGCGACGCGCAGCGCGAGCGCATCCATCAGGCCGCGCGCGACATCTGCGCGGAGGCCGGCTACACCGGCGCGGGCACGGTCGAGTTCATGCTGAGCGCGAGCGGCGCGATTTCCTTTCTCGAAGTGAACACGCGGCTGCAGGTGGAGCATCCGGTGACGGAGGAAACCACGGGCATCGACCTCGTGATCGAGCAACTGCGCATCGCCGAAGGCCTGCCGCTGCAGATCAGGCAGACGCCCGCGCCGCGCGGCCATGCCTTCGAGTTCCGCATCAACGCCGAGGACGTGGGGCGCGGGTTCCTGCCCTCGCCCGGGCCGGTCAAGGTGTTCGACGCGCCCTCGGGGCCCGGCGTGCGCGTGGATGCCGGCGTGGAGTCGGGCTCGCAGGTGCCGGGCACCTTCGATTCGCTGATGGCCAAGCTCATCGTCACCGGCGCCACGCGCGAGCAGGCCATCGCGCGGGCGCGGCGCGCGCTGAAGGAGTTCCGCATCGAGGGACTGCCCACCGTGCTGCCCTTCCATCGCGCGGTGATGGCGCACCCGGACTTCGTCTCGGGCGATGCTTTCAAGGTGCACACGCGCTGGATCGAGACCGACTTCGCCAACGGCGAGACGCCGGCCCTGCGCCCCGATCCGCTGCCCGACGCCGCGCTGCTGCGCACGGCGATCGAAGTCGATGGGCGGCGCATGGCGGTGGGCCTGCCGGCCGTGCTGCTGAGCGGGCTCTCGGCCGCAGCAGGCGGTGCCGCGGCGGCTCCCGCGTCGCAGGCACCCGCGGCGGATGCAGCCGCGGTGGCCGCGCCCGTCTCGGGCACGGTGCAGGCATGGAAGGTGGCCGACGGTGACGAGGTCGCCGAGGGCGCCGTCATCGCGGTGATGGAGGCTATGAAGATGGAGATGCAGGTGCTCGCGCATCGCGCGGGTCGCATCGCCATCTCGGTGGCCGGGGGCGGTTACGTGGCGGTCGGCGCCGCCATAGCGACCATCGCCTGAAAGACAGCGGCATGAACAGCGGCGGCATGACCAGCGGCAGCATCACGCGGCGCGGCTTCGCGTGGCTGGCATGCGGAGCGGGCGTTCTGCCGGCGACCGCGTGGTCGGCGCAGGCCGCCGTGTGGCGGCTGGCCACCGGCTATCCGGCGGAGAACTTCCACACCGCCAACCTGCTGGCGATGGCGAAGGAGGTGGAGGCCGCGACCGGCGGACAGCTTCGCATCGAGGTGCATCCGGGCAACACGCTGTTCGCGCTGAACGCGATCCGCGCGGCGGTGCAGGAGGGCAAGGTCGAGGCCGGCGAAGCCATCATGAGCAGCCTCGCGGCCGACGTGCCGCTGGCGGGCGCCGACTCCGTTCCCTTCATCACGCGCAGTTATGCCGATGCGCAATTGCTGTGGCGCATCCAGCGCCCGCTGATCGAGCAGGACTTCGCACGGCGCGGCCTGCGCGTGCTCTACGCGGTGGCATGGCCGCCGCAGGGCCTCTTCTCGACGCGGCCGCTCGGCGGCGTGGGCGACCTGCGCGGCATGCGCATGCGCGCCTACAACGACACCACCGCGCGCATCGCGACGCTGATGGGCGCGGTGCCCGTCGACGTTCCGGCCACCGGCCTGGGCAAGGCGCTGGCCGAAGGCCGCATCGACTGCATGCTGACCTCCGCCGTGACCGGCGTGGAGAACCAGGCGTGGCAGTCGATGCGCTACTTCTACGAGATCAACGCGTGGTTCCCGAAGAACCTCGTGTTCGTCAACGCCAGGGCGTGGGACGGGCTCGACCCGTCGTCGCGCAACTCGCTGGCCGCCGCAGGCGCGCTCGCCGAGACGCGCGGATGGGCCCGCAGCGCCGAAGCCGCTGCCCGCTCGACGGACGAACTGCGGCGCAACGGCGTGAAGATCGAGCCGGTGCCCTTCCTGCTGGGGCGCGACCTGCAGCGCCTCGGCGAGAACTTTTCGCTGAACTGGGTCAAGCAGGTGGGCACGGCCGCCAACGGCATCTTCATTCCGTATTTCGAGAAGCGCTGAAGACCGCGGGCGGAGCGAAAACCCTACGCCCAGGAGATGAAGTTGCTGCGTTGCAACATTCCATTTCCTGCGCTTGTGCTTGCGGTTACGACGAAAGCCATCGAATTTTCCGGCTGCGAATCGGGTGACCACTTCCCGATGAAATCTTTCTCTCTCAACGCCCCACGTGAAATGTTTTCACCCGGGAAGCTGTCGCTGAAATTATTGAAACAGCTTGTACATTGATTCGGAGTTTGCGAATGTTTCCTGCGGGAAACGATCGCTCGCCGATTCAATTCAAGACGTGGAGAAGTTCATGAGCACGGTCGATCCCCTGGGTGCCGCATCGGTCCTCACTACGGGCCAGATGGCGATGTGGCTCGGCGCGAAGTTCGCCTCGCCGGACACCAACTTCAACCTCGCCGAAGCCATCGAGATCGAGGGCTGGATCGACGCGGACGTCTTCATGGCCGCGATGCGGCAGGTGACCGAAGAGGCCGAGGCCACGCGCCTGAGCTTCGTCGACACCGCGCAGGGCCCGCGGCAGGTGGTGGCGCCCGCCTTCAACCGCGAGATGCCCTTCCTGGACTTCAGCGGCGAGCACGATCCGGGCGCCGCCGCGCAAGCCTGGATGCAGGCCGACTTCACGCGCAAGGACGACCTCGCGCGCGACCAGCTCTGGATGTCCGCGCTGATCCGCCTCGCGGACGACCACCACGTCTGGTACCACCGCAGCCACCACATCGTGCTCGACGGCTTCGGCGGCGGGCTCATCGCGCGCCGCTTCGCCGACGTGTACAGCGCCCGCATCGCCGGCACCGAGGTGCCCGAGGCCTCGCGCCTCGCGCCCATTTCGCAGTTGATGGAGGAAGACAAGGCCTATCGCGAATCGGGACGCTACCCGCGCGACAGGCAGTACTGGACGGAGCGCTTCGCCGACGCGCCCGATCCGCTGAGCCTGGCCTCGCAGCGCTCGGTGAACGTCGGCGGCCTGTTGCGCCAGACCGCCTACCTGCCGGCCGAAAGCGTGCGCGCCCTGGCCGACATCGCGCAGCAGCTCGGCGCCACGCTGCCGCAGATCCTGATCGCGACCACCGCCGCCTACCTGTACCGTGCCACCGGCGTCGAGGACATGGTGATCGGCATCCCTGTCACCGCGCGGCACAACGACCGCATGCGCCGCGTGCCCGCGATGGTGGCCAACGCGCTGCCGCTGCGCCTGGCGATGCGCCCCGACCTGCCGGTGGCAGAGCTGATCGCCGAAGTGGGGCGGCAGATGCGGCAGATCCTGCGGCACCAGTCCTACCGCTACGAGCACCTGCGCGGCGACCTCAACATGCTGGTGAACAACCGGCAGCTCTTCACCACCGTGGTCAACGTCGAGCCCTTCGACTACGACTTCCGCTTCGCCGGCCACGCCGCATGGCCGCGCAACCTGTCCAACGGCACGGCCGAGGACCTGGGCATCTTTTTGTACGAGCGCGGCAACGGGCAGGACCTGCAGATCGACTTCGACGCCAACCCCGCGATCCACACTGCGCAATCGCTGGCCGACCACCAGCGCCGGCTGCTGGCCTTCATGACGGCGGTGATCCGCCAGCCCGCGCAGGCCATCGGCCACGTCGACCTGCTCGATGCCGCCGAGCGAGAGCAGCTTCTGGTGACGTGGAACGACACGGCGCACGCAGTGCCCGGGACGAACCTCGTCGCGCTCATCGAAGCGCAGCTCGCCGCCAACCCGCAAGGCATCGCACTGCGCTTCGAGGGCGAGGCGATGAGCAACGAGGAACTCGACCGCCGTGCCAACCGCCTCGCGCACCTGCTGCGCGCGCGTGGCGCAGGCCCCGAGCGCACCGTGGCGCTGGCCATTCCGCGTTCCTTCGACCTCATGGTGGCGCTGCTCGCCACGCTGAAGACCGGCGCGGCCTATCTGCCCGTGGACCCCGACTTCCCACAGGACCGCATCGCCTTCATGCTTGGCGACGCGCGGCCCGCCTGCCTCGTCACCACCGCTGCGCTCGCGGAGTCGCTGCAGGTGGGCGCCCCGACCCTTCTGCTCGATGTAGGGCAAACGTTTGCGGACCTGGCGAATTGCGACGACGCCGATCACGGTATCGCCATCGACCCCGCGCATCCGGCCTACGTGATCTACACCTCCGGCTCCACCGGCAAGCCCAAGGGCGCGGTGGTGTCGCACCGCGCCATCGTCAACCGCCTGCAGTGGATGCAGGACCGCTACCGCCTGAAGGCAGACGACCGCGTGCTGCAGAAGACGCCGTCGAGCTTCGACGTGTCGGTGTGGGAATTCTTCTGGCCGCTGATCGACGGCGCCACGCTGGTGCTCGCGAAGCCCGGCGGCCACAAGGACGCGGCCTACCTCGCGAAGCTGATCGCCGATGAAGGCATCACTACCGCGCACTTCGTGCCGTCGATGCTGGAAGTGTTCCTGCTCGAGCCGAAGGCGCGCGAGTGCGCCTCGCTGCGGCGCGTGATCTGCAGCGGCGAGGCGCTGTCGCCCGCGCTGGTGTCGCAGTTCCAGCAGCAGCTGCCGTGCGAGCTGCACAACCTCTACGGGCCGACCGAGGCCGCGGTCGACGTCACTTCGTGGGAGTGCCCGCGCGAGGCTGAGGACGCGCCGTCTTCGCGCAGCAGCGTGCCCATCGGCCGGCCGATCTGGAACACGCAGATGCATGTGCTCGACAGCGGCCTGCAGCCCGTGCCGCCCGGTACCACGGGCGAGCTGTACATCGCGGGCGTCGGCCTCGCGCGGGGCTATCTCGAGCGCCCGCTGCTGAGCGCCGAGCGCTTCGTGGCCAACCCCTACGGCGAGCCCGGCAGCCGCATGTACCGCACCGGCGACCTCGCGCGCTGGCGCGAGGACGGCAGCCTCGACTTCCTGGGCCGCGCCGACCAGCAGGTGAAGATCCGCGGGCTGCGCATCGAGCCCGGCGAGATCGAATCGGCGCTGCTGCAGCACGCGCAGGTCGCGCAGGCGGCGGTGGTCGCGCGGGAAGACGTGCCGGGCGAGAAGCGCCTCGTGGCCTACGTGGTGGCCGCCGAGGGTGCCGATCCGCAGGCGGCCGATCTGCGCACCCACCTCGCGCAGTCGCTGCCCGAGTACATGGTGCCCTCGGCCTTCGTCAACGTGCCGGCGCTGCCGCTGGGCCCCAGCGGCAAGCTCGACCGCCGCGCGCTGCCCGCGCCCGAGCTGCAGGCGGCCACGCCCTACGTGGCGCCGCGCACGCACACCGAGAAGATCCTCGCGCGCCTCTGGGCCGAGACGCTGCACCTGCCGCGCGTGGGCATCGAGGACAACTTCTTCGAGCTCGGCGGGCACTCGCTGATGATCGTGCAGCTGATCTCGATGATCCGCCAGCAGTTCATGATCGACCTGCCGCTGGATACGCTGTTCCAGGTCTCCACCATCGCCGGCCTCGCCGAGCTGCTCGACCAGGCCTCGCAGGCGCGCCCGAGCCTGGTGCCGATGCCGCGTCCGGCGCGCATTCCGCTGTCGTTCGCGCAGCGCCGCCTTTGGCTGATGAACCAGCTGGAGAACGCCAACCCCGCCTACAACATGCCGCTGGCGCTGCGCCTGTCGGGCACGCTCGACCGCGCCGCGCTGCAGTCGGCGCTCGACGACCTGGTGCAGCGCCACGAGAGCCTGCGCACCATCTACCCGAGCGAGGACGGGCTGCCCTACCAGCACATCCTCGAAGGCGAACAGGCGCGCGCGCTGCTGGTCGAGGCCGACAGCAGCGAGGACGGGATCGCCGCGCAGCTGCACGCCGCCGCCCGCACCGGCTTCGACCTCGGCACCACCGCGCCGCTGCGCCCGCAGCTCTTCAGGCTGGCCGACGACGAGCACGTGCTGCTGCTGCTCACCCACCACATCGTGGGCGATGGCGCCTCGCTGCTGCCGCTGGCGCGCGACCTGAGCGTGGCCTACGCCGCGCGCAGCGAAGGCAAGGCGCCTGGCTGGGCGCCGCTGCCGCTGCAGTACGCCGACTACGCGCTGTGGCAGCAGGAGCTGCTGGGCAGCGAAGACGACCCCGAGAGCATGGCCGGCCGCCAGCGCGAGTTCTGGCGCGAGACCCTGCGCGACCTGCCCGAGCGGCTGAGCCTGCCGGTCGACCGCCCGCATCCGGCCGTGCCCAGCTACCGCGGCGACGTGGTGCCGCTGCAGATTCCGCCGCAGGTGCACGAGCGCATGCTGCAGCTGGCACGCGACGGCCAGGCCAGCGTCTTCATGGTGCTGCAGGCCGCGCTCGCGGGGCTGCTCAACCGTCTGGGCGCGGGGGACGACATCGTCATCGGAACGCCGGTGGCAGGCCGCAGCGATCACGCGCTGGACGAGCTCATCGGCTGCTTCGTCAACGCGCTCGTGCTGCGCACCGACCTCGCAGGGCAGCCCAGCCTGCGCGAGCTGGTCGCACGGGTGCGCGCCACCAACCTCGCGGCCTACGCGAACCAGGAGTTCCCGTACGACCGCATCGTGGAGCTGCTGCGCCCGCAGCGCGGCGGCGCGAACCTGCCGCTGTTCCAGGTGATGCTGGGCTTCCAGAGCGGCAGCAACCGGCTCTCCTTCGGGCTGCCGGGCCTGTCGATCACGCCGCAGCCGGTGGAGGTGGACACGGCCAAGTTCGACCTGTCCTTCATCCTCGACGAGCAGCGCGGCGCCGACGGGCTGCCTGGCGGCATCGCGGGCGGCATCCAGTTCAGCACCGACATCTTCGACCGCGCGACCGTCGAGGCCGTCGGCCAGCGGCTCGTGCGCCTGCTGGAGCAGGCCTGCGATGCGCCCGATGCCGCGCTGGGCAGCCTGGACATCCTCGGCGAAGAAGAGCGTCATCGGCTGCTGCACGACTGGAGCGGCGGCACGCGCGACGACATCGCGCCGCTCTCGCTCGCGGCCATGGTCGAGGCGCACGCCGCCGCGCGCCCGCATGCGGCTGCGGTGGTGCTCGACGATGCCTCGGTCGTGAGCTATGCCGCGCTCGACGTGCGCGCCAACAGGCTCGCGCACCTGCTGCGCGGGCGGGGCGTGGGCGCGGGCCACATCGTTGCGACCGTGCTGCCGCGTTCGCTGGACCTCGTGGTGGCGCACCTCGCCATCGTGAAGGCCGGCGCGGCCTACCTGCCCGTCGATCCGAACCACATGGCCGGGCGCAGCGCCTTCGTGTTCGAGGAGGCGGCGCCTGCCGCGGTGCTGACGCACACGTCGCTGCTGCCGGAACTGGCCGGCATTGCGCACTGCCTCGCGCTCGACAGCGACGAGACCGTCGCAGCGCTGGCCATCCAGTCGGACGGGCCCGTGGCGCAACCTCGCGCGGCCGACCCGCGCGATGCCGCCTACGTCATCTACACCTCCGGCTCCACCGGCAAGCCCAAGGGCGTGGTGGTGCCGCACCAAGGGTTGAGCAGCCTCGGCGCCTCGATGGCGCAGCGCTTCGCCATCGACCACGGCTCGCGCGTGCTGCAGTTCTCCTCCAGCGGCTTCGACGCTTCGGTGATGGACCTGCTGATGGCCTTCCATGCAGGAGCCGCGCTGGTGGTGCCTTCAGCGCAGCAGGTGCTGGGGGTCGAGCTCGGCGCGCTGATCGACCGGCTGGCCGTGAGCCACGCGCTGATTCCGCCGGCCGCGCTCGCGACGCTGCCCGAGGGCGAGTACCCGTATCTGCGGACGGTGGTGGTGGGCGGCGATGCCTGCTCCGCCGAACTGGCCGCGCGCTGGTCCAGGGGCCGCCGCATGATCAACGCCTACGGCCCGACCGAGATCACCATCTGTGCGAGCACCAGCGCGCCGATGAACGGCGATGAGCCGCCCACCATCGGCACCCCGGTGTGGAACACGCGCGTGTACGTGCTCGACGACGCGCTGCAGCCGGTGCCGCCAGGCGTGGCGGGCGAGCTCTACATCGCGGGCAGCGGCGTCGCGCGCGGCTACCTGAACCGCGCGTTGCTGAGCGCCGAGCGCTTCGTCGCCGATCCCTTCGGCGAGCCCGGCAGCCGCATGTACCGCAGCGGCGACCTGGTGCGCTGGCGCAACGACGGCAGCCTCGACTTCCTCGGCCGCGCCGACCAGCAGGTGAAGATCCGCGGCTACCGCATCGAGCCCGGCGAGATCGAATCGGTGCTGCTGCGCCACCCGCAGGTGACGCAGGCGGCCGTCATCGCGCGCGAGGATGTGCCGGGCGAGAAGCGTCTGGTGGCCTACGTGGTGGCGTCGTCCGATCCGCAGCCGGCGGAACTGCGCGCCCACATGGCGCAGTCGCTGCCCGACTACATGGTGCCCTCGGCCTTCGTGCACCTGCCGTTCCTGCCGCTCACACAGAGCGGCAAGCTCGACCGCAGGGCGCTGCCCGCGCCGGGCCAGCAGGCCGCCTCGGCATATGCCGAGCCGCGCACCGCCACCGAAACGCAGCTCGCCGCGCTGTGGGCCGAGACGCTGCACCTGGAGCGCGTGGGCATCCACGACAACTTCTTCGAGCTCGGCGGGCATTCGCTGATGGCCATTCAGCTCGGCATGCGCATCCGTCAGCAGGTGCGCGCGGACTTTCCGCATGCCGAGGTCTACAACCGGCCGACCATCGCGGCGCTGGCCGCATGGCTGGACGACAACACGGAAGGCGCCCAGGCGCTGGACCTGTCGCGCGAGCTCGACCTGCCGGCGTACATCCAGCCCCATGTGGCCCTGCCGCCGTTGATTGCAAAGCGCGTGTTCCTGACCGGCGCCAGCGGCTTCGTCGGCAGCCACCTGCTGGCCGCGCTGCTGCGCGATACCGCTGCCCGCGTGGTCTGCCACGTGCGCGCCGCCGACGAGGAGGCCGGCCGGCGCCGCCTGCAGCTCACGCTGGCGCAGCGGCAGCTCGGCGCGATCTGGGACGACGCGCGCATCAAGGTCGTGACCGGCGATCTCGGCAAGCCGCGCCTGGGGCTGGACGACAGCGCGGTGCAGCTGGTGCGCGAGGGCTGCGACGCCATCTACCACTGCGCGGCGCAGGTGGACTTCCTGCATCCCTATGCCAGCCTGAAGCCCGCCAACGTCGACAGCGTGGTCACGCTGCTCGAATGGACCGCGCAGGGCCGGCCGAAGAGCATGCACTACGTGTCGACGCTGGCGGTGATCGACCAGAACAACGGCAAGGAAGGCGCCACCGTCACCGAGCAGTCGGCGCTGGCCTCCTGGAGCGGGCTGGTCGACGGCTACAGCCAGAGCAAGTGGGTGGGCGACGCGCTGGCGCGCGAGGCGCAGTCGCGCGGCATGCCGGTGGCGATCTACCGGCTGGGCGCGGTCACGGGCGACCACACGCACGCGATCTGCAACGCCGACGACCTGATCTGGCGCGTGGCGCATCTCTATGCCGACCTCGAAGCCATTCCCGACATGGACCTGCCACTGAACCTCACGCCGGTGGACGACGTTGCGCGCGCCATCCTCGGCCTCGCGGCACTGCAGTCCTCGTGGGGCCAGGTGTTCCACCTGACGAGCCAGGAGGCGCTGCGGGTGCGCGACATTCCGGCCGTGTTCGAGCGGCTCGGCATGCGGCTCGAACCCGTCGGGCTCGAACCGTGGCTGCAGCGCGCGCATGCGCGGCTCGCCGTGGGGCAGGACCGCGACCTCGCAGCGGTGCTGGCGATTCTCGACCGCTACGACACCTCGGCCACGCCGCCGAAGGTGAGCGGCGAGGCCACGCACGCGCAGCTGCAGGCCATCGGCGCGGCGATCCGCCCGGTGGACCGCGATCTGCTGCAGCGCTACTTCGTCGACCTGGGCATCGACACCAAGGCGCGCCGCGCGGCCGTCGAGACCCGCGCATCGCAGGTGGCCTGAGATGGCGCGCTACCTCATCGCGGCGACCGCGCTGCCGGGACACGTGCTGCCGATGCTCGCCATCGCGCAGCATCTGGTGGGCCTCGGGCACGAGGTGCGGGTGCACACGGCGAGCCGCTTCCGCGCGCAGGCCGAGGCCACCGGCGCGGGCTTCACGCCCTTCGACGCCTCCATCGACTTCGATCACCACGAACTCGACCAGCGCTTTCCGCAGCGCCAGCGGCTGCCGTCGGCGCATGCGCAGCTGTGCTTCGGGCTCAAGCACTTCTTCGCCGACGCCATGGCGGCGCAGCGGGCCGGGCTGGAGGCCATCCTGCGCGACTTCGCGGCCGACGCGATCGTGGTCGATACCATGTTCTGCGGCACCTTCCCGCTGCTGCTGGGGCCGCGCGAGCAGCGCCCGGCCATCGTGGCCATCGGCATCTCGGCGCTGCCGCTGTCTAGCTGCGACACCGCCTTCTTCGGCACCGCGCTGCCGCCGTCGTCCACGCCGGAAGGGCGGGTGCGCAACCGCGCGATGAACGCCAACCTCAAGCAGGCGATGTTCGGCGAGGTGCAGCGCTACTTCGACGCGCTGCTGACCTGCGCGGGCCTGCCGGCCCTGCCCGAGTTCTTCATCGACGCGATGGTGAAGCTGCCGGACGTCTACCTGCAGCTCACTTCCGAATCCTTCGAGTACCCGCGCAGCGACCTGCCGGCCTCGGTGCGCTTCGTCGGCCCGCTGCTGGCGCCGGCCAGCCGCGACTTCGTGGAACCCGACTGGTGGCACGAGCTGGACGACGGCCGCGCGGTGGTGCTGGTGACGCAGGGCACGCTGGCCAACCAGAACCCGGCGCAGCTGATCGGGCCGACCCTGCAGGGGCTGGCCGGCGCTGGCGACATCCAGGTCATCGCGACCACCGGCGGCCCGCAGCCCGAAGCACTGAACATGGCGGTGCCGGCGAATGCGCGCGTGCTGCCCTTCCTGCCCTACGACCGGCTGCTGCCCAAGGTGCACGCGATGGTCACCAACGGCGGCTACGGCTCGGTCAATCATGCGCTGAGCCTCGGCGTGCCGCTGGTGGTGGCTGGCGCCACCGAGGAGAAGCCCGAGATCGCCGCGCGCGTGGCGTGGTCGGGGGCAGGCATCAACCTGGGCAACGGACAGCCCACCGCGCGCCAGATCGGCGACGCGGTGCGCAGGCTGCTGAACGACCCCGCCTACCGCCAGCGCGCGGGCGTGCTGCGCGACGACTTCGCGCGGCATCACGCGCTCACCGGGATATCGGCCGCGCTCGGGGCGCTGCGCGAGGCCGCTGCTGCCGAATCCGTGGAAATGGCCTGACTGAAGACGAACCCCGCAAGGAAACCGACGATGAGCAACCCGTTTGATGACAAGAACGGCACCTTCCAGGTGCTGGTGAACGACGAAGGCCAGCACTCGCTGTGGCCCGCCTTCATCGACGTGCCCGCCGGCTGGAAGGTGGCGCTGCCCGCCACCGACAGGGCCGCCTGCGGCGCCTACA
This sequence comes from Variovorax sp. 160MFSha2.1, assembly GCF_048305075.1. NCBI lineage: Bacteria > Pseudomonadati > Pseudomonadota > Betaproteobacteria > Burkholderiales > Comamonadaceae > Variovorax > Variovorax sp. 160MFSha2.1. The sequence goes on along the minus strand of NZ_CP157624.1, from coordinate 6,479,591 downwards.
TCGAGGCGAACTGGACGGACATGCGCCCGCGCTCCCTTGCGGCGAAGGATCTCGATGCTGCCGGCGCATGAGGGTGTTCGCCCTGCACCGGCGCGGCGCCGCATGGGCGTATGCGGCGCGCCTGCGCTCGTCCGCGGCCGGTGATGTGAGCGCCGCCTCCGGCGAGCGGAAGGAACGCGCCGGCTCGGCCGAAGGGAGGCGGGAAAAGCCGCGGCAGCGGGGCGGGCCGAGCCGGCGATGAGCGTCTTCTCTGCCTGGCCGTACTTCGTGCTCGTGCTGGTGGTGCTCGGCGCGATGGCGCTCCCGGTGTTCCGCGCGGCCGACGAGCCGCGGCACAGTTCACGCGACCACCGCACCGCCACGCTCGACGGGCTGCGCGGCTTTCTCGCGCTGAGCGTGTTCGTGCATCACCTGATGGTGACCCATGGCTACATCGAGCATGGCGAGTGGACTTTTCCGCCCTCGGGCTTCCACACGCTGCTGGGGGCAGGCGGGCGTGGGCGTCTTCTTCATGATCACCGGCTTCCTGTTCTGGGGAAAGCTGCTCGACGCGAAGGGGCGGCCGGACTGGCGCGGCCTGTATGCCGGCCGGCTCTGGCGCATCGGCCCGACTTATCTGCTGGCGGTGGGCTTGATGTTTCTTGCGGTCGCATGGCGCACCGGCTTCGAGCTCAGGGAGCCGGTGTGGTCCCTGCTCGGCGCAGTGCTGCAGTGGCTGGCCCTCGGCATCTGGCCGCTGCAGCCGGACATCAACGGCTATGCCGGCACGACGCTGATCCTCGCTGGCGTGACGTGGACGGTCTTCGTGGAGTGGCTGTTCTACGGGGCGCTGCGGCCGATGGCGCCGCTCGCACGGGGCGATCGCACACCCCGGTTCGTGCTCGGTCTCATGCTGCTGCTGTGCCTGCCCTTGCTGTGCTTCGCGGCGCTGTCGCCGGGCGCCACGCCCTCGCGGCCTACGCTCGCGCTGGTGATCGGGGCACTGGCCTGGGTGCTGGCATCGTTTCTCATGGGCATGCTGTCGGCCTGGCTGGTTCGGCGCGGCGGGCCGAAGCTGCCGCAGCGATCGGCTTCACTGCTCGCGCTGGCCTGCCTTGGAGGCGTCTTCCTGGGCTTCGAGCACATGGTCGGTCCAGTGCAGGTGCTGCTGCTCTGGGTGTTCTTCCACCTGGTGTGCACCGGCAGCACCCTCTTCGGCCTGCTGGCCACGCGCGCGGCCCGGCGCATGAGCACGGCGAGCTACAGCATCTACCTGCTGCAGGGGCTGGTGCTGACGCTGGTGTTCGGCCTGCGGCCGGTGAGAGAGTTCGCGATGGCCGGGGCGATGCAGTACTGGCTGGTGGGCACCGCCTGCGCGCTGCTGCTGGTGGCGGCCTCGGTGGTCAGCTACCGGCTGGTCGAGAAGCCGGGAATCGCGCGGGGCCGGCGCCTGCGGGCCGGGCCGCGCGGGATGCCCGCGGCGCAGGCGGCGGGGCCTTGAACGGGGGATGGCCGTGGTCCTGAAGACCCCAGGCCATCCTCGTCACACACCCTTGCGCATAATTGACGCAAGCTATGACTCTCACCGAACTCAAATACATCGTCGCAGTGGCCCGCGAAAGGCACTTCGGCAAGGCGGCCGAGGCCTGCTACGTTTCACAGCCGACCCTCTCGGTTGCGATCAAGAAGCTCGAGGACGAACTCGAGGTCAAGCTCTTTGAGCGCAGTGCCGGCGAAGTGACCGTCACGCCGCTAGGCGAGCAGATCGTGCAGCAGGCCCAGAGCGTGCTCGACCAGGCAGCCAGCATCAAGGAGATCGCCAAGCGCGGCAAGGACCCGCTGGCCGGCCCGCTGAACCTGGGCGTGATCTACACCATCGGCCCGTACCTGCTGCCCGACCTCGTGCGCCAGGTGATCGCGCGCACGCCGCAGATGCCGCTGGTGCTGCAGGAGAACTTCACCGCCAAGCTGCTGGAGATGCTGCGCGCCGGCGAGATCGACTGCGCCATCATGGCCGAGCCCTTTCCCGACACCGGCCTCGCGATGGCGCCGCTGTACGACGAGCCCTTCATGGCGGCGCTGCCCAACAAGCACAAGTTCGCCGACCGCGAATCCATCACGTCCGAAGAACTGCAGAGCGAGACCATGCTGCTGCTGGGCACCGGCCATTGCTTCCGCGACCACGTGCTGGAGGTGTGCCCGGAGTTCGCGCGCTTCTCGAGCAACGCCGAGGGCATCCGCAAGAGCTTCGAGGGCTCGTCGCTCGAGACCATCAAGCACATGGTGGCCTCGGGCATGGGCGTGACGCTGGTGCCGCGCCTGTCGGTGCCGGCCGATGCGCTCAAGCCCAAGGTCAAGGGCCGCAAGGAGGCCGAGCAGATGGTGCGCTACCTGCCGGTGCGCGACGCGCAGGACCGCGACCCGCCCACGCGCCGCGTGGTGCTCGCATGGCGGCGCACCTTCACGCGCTACGAGGCCATCGCCGCGCTGCGCAACGCGATCTATGCGTGCGAGCTGCCGGGCGTGAAGCGCCTTTCGTAGCGGATCGAATGTCGAGAACTTGGCCTACGCGAGGGCTGTTTTGAATCGTTGATCGCTGAGATAGAGTGGCACTGTTGCGAAGCCGCGTGCCGGCTTCCAGAATCGAAGCGAACACCCCCTCCAAGAAATCGACTGAAGAAAAGGATCTCCCGCCATGGCCAAAGACTCCAAGAAACCATCGTCAGCAGCTTCCGCCGGCAAGGTGCCCAAGAAGGGCGGCAAGCAGGTCGCGCAGGAGTCGGGCAGCCGCAATGCGCCCATCATCAACATCGGCATCGAGCGCCAGGACCGCGCCGCCATCGCCGAAGGCCTGAGTCGCGTGCTGGCCGACACCTACACGCTGTACCTCACCACGCACAACTTCCACTGGAACGTGACGGGCCCGCACTTCAACTCGCTGCACGCCATGTTCATGCAGCAGTACACCGAGCTGTGGGGCGCGACCGATGTGATCGCCGAGCGGATCCGCGCACTGGGCCACTACGCCCCTGGCTCGTACGCCGAGTTCAGCAAGATCGCCACCGTGCCCGACGTGCCGCAGAACCCGCCCAAGGCGATGGAGATGGTGCGCATCCTGGTGAAGGGCCACGAGACCGTGTCGCGCATCGCGCGCGAATTCATTCCTGTCGCCGAAGAAGCCGGCGACGACCCGACGGCCGACATGCTGACCGCGCGCTGCACGGTGCACGATCAGACGGCCTGGATGCTGCGTTCCCTCCTTGAAGACTGATTCCGCTCCCCCCGTCATCGCGCCCGCGGCTCGCCGCGGGCGTTTTGCGTTGTATCTCGACCTGATCCGCTGGAACCGCCCGGCGGGCTGGCTGCTGCTGCTGTGGCCCACGCTGGGCGCGCTGTGGTTCGCGGCGGGCGGCTGGCCGGGCTGGCACTTGCTCATCGTGTTCACGCTCGGCACCTTCCTCATGCGCAGCGCCGGCTGCTGCGTGAACGACGTGGCCGATCGCGACTTCGACCGTCACGTGAAGCGCACGGCGCAGCGGCCCGTCACCAGCGGCGAGCTGTCGGTCAAGGAGGCGCTGGGGCTGGGCGTGGTGCTGGCGCTGGTGTCCTTCGGGCTGGTGCTCACGACCAACCGCACGACGGTACTGTGGTCGTTCGCGGCGCTGGCCATCACGCTGGTTTATCCCTTCGCCAAGCGCTTCGTCTCGGTGCCGCAGGCGGTGCTGGGCATCGCCTTCAGCTTCGGCATTCCGATGGCGTTCGCGGCGGTGCAGTCGACCGTGCCGCTCTTTGCGGCAGTGCTGCTCGCGGGCAACCTGTTCTGGGTGCTGGCCTACGACACCGAATATGCGATGGTCGACCGCGACGACGACCTGAAGATCGGCATGAAGACATCGGCCATCACCTTCGGCCGCTTCGATGTCGCGGCGGTAATGGCGAGCTACGCGATCTTCCTCGCGGTCTGGACCTGGGCAGGCGCCAGCCGTTCGCTGGGCGTGCTGTTTTATGTGGGCATCGCCGTGGCTGCGGCGCAGGCTCTGTGGCACTGGCGGCTGATCCACGACCGCACGCGCGAAGGCTGCTTCAAGGCATTCCGGCTGAACCACTGGCTGGGCTTCACCGTGTTCGCCGGTGTCGTGGCCGGCTACGCGCTGCGTTGAGCACGCCACGCTGCCCGGCGGGCTTCGTGGCTCTATCCAACGAGTTGTTCAGTCGCGGCCGAATTCTTCGCCCAGTTCGGCAGCGCGCTTCTGTGCCGCGCGGATCGCGGTCTTGAACTGCGACTTCACGTCCGCCGCCTGCAGCGAGGTGATGGCCGCGTAGGTGGTGCCGCCCTTGGAGGTCACGCGCTCGCGCAGCACCGACGGCGGCTCGGTCGCGCTGTGCGCCAGCGCCGAGGCGCCGGTGAAGGTGCCGATGGCCAGCCGCTGGGCCTGCTCGGGCGAGAGGCCCATCTCGACGCCGGCCTCGGTCATTGCCTCGATGAAATAGAACACGTAGGCCGGGCCGGAGCCGGACATGGCGGTGACTGCATCGAGGGCCGGTTCGGTGTCCACCCAGAGCAGTTCGCCGGTAGGCGCCAGCAACTGGCCGACCATCGAGCGGTCGGTGCCTTCGACGCCGGGGCGGGCATACAGGCCGGTCATGCCCTTGCCCACCAGCGCGGGCGTGTTGGGCATGGCGCGCACCACGCGCTCGGTGCCGAGCCAGCGGGCGATGCTGTCGGACGGAATGCCCGCGGCCACGCTCAGGTGCAGGACATCGGCGGCGAAGGCGCGCACCGGCCTGGCGGCTTCGGCGAAGGTCTGGGGCTTGACCGCCCACACCACCACGCCGCAGCGCGACAGCGCCTCGCTCGCCTCGGCCCTGGCGACGATGCCGAAGGACTGGGCCAGCTTCTTCCGGGCCTCCTCGAAGGGCTCGACCACCTCGAAGGCATCCGCCGGGGTGCCTTGCTGGATCAGGCCGCCGATGATGGCGCTGGCCATGTTGCCGCCCCCGATGAAGGCGACGGGAGGCAGCGGCGCAGGGCCGGTGCGGGGCAGGAAGGTCACGGCGATGGTCATGGTCGGTCGGCGTATTCGAAGGCGGCGAACTGGGTGATTTGAAGCGGATTGAAATTGTCGTCGCTCACGACCACCAGCATGCGCCTGCCGCCGGGCAGCGGCGGGCCCCAGCACATGCCTTCGGTGTTGTCGAGCCGGGAGAGGCCCAGCGCGGCGAAGTCGGCCACCAGGGTCTTCGCCGCCGGCCGGTGGTTGCCGGGCGCCAGCGCATCGACCGCAAGCACATCGCTGGCGGCGCGGGTGTCTATTTCATACAGGCGCAGCGAATTGCCGCGGCCGGTGGCGTAGGCGCGCTCCAGCACCAGCATGCGGTCGGCGTCGAGCATCAGGATCTCGCTCACGCCGTTGTCGGCGTAGCTTCCGGGAACGAGCGGGCGCAGCGGGATGGCGTCGGGAACGTAGGCGATCTGGCGGTCGGGCTGGCCGGTCTCCAGGTCGATCCGCGTGAAGCGGCAGGGACCGCCGGCGGCGCCCACGGCGGGTTCGGGGCCGTCCTGGATCAGGGCGTTTTCCATCGCCAGCCAGGCGAAGCGGCCGTCGGGCGTGAGGCTGACGCCCTCGAAGGTCAGGTTGTCGCGCGGGCCGCGGCGCTTTGCCGGATCGGGCTGGAACATCGCCGGCATTCGGAATTCGCGCAGGAAACGGCCGTCGCGGGCCGATTCGTACAAGCCCGGGCCGAAGCCACGTGCGACGTCCCCCTCGCTGGTCCACAGCAGGGTGTTGGTGGCGGGGCGCAGCCGAAGGGCTTCAGGATCGGGCACAGGCAGGCCGTCGACCGCGTTGCGGCGGCTGGGCCAGGGACCGCCGCCCGGGCGTTGCAGCTGCACCACGCCGGTCGACTCCGGCGGCGCGGCCTGCGGGGAGGGCCAACGGGCGGTGTAGTAGCGCACGGGGGCGAGATCCGATCGGTCGTCGCTGATGAGCAGGTACTCACCTCGGATTGGGTCGTAGTCGATACCCGAGAGGCCTCCGGCCGTGGTTCCTTCTATATGAAGGCGGTGCGGCCAACGCGCTTCGGCGACGAGGCGCAGCCGGCCGGGGTCCGGGTTCGGTGTCGCGCCACCTTTGCAACCGGCCAGTGCCAGCCCCGCGAAGCCGACCCCGGCGGCCAGCAGGCGCCGGCGCTGTATTGACGAGGTCGAAAGAACGGGGTTTTCGGGCGCTTGCACGCCCCGGAGTCTAGTGGCAGTGCTCGACGGCAAGCAGGGTTGTTGACTTCCGGTTTCTCGCGTGCAACAATCGCGGGCTTCGCTTTCAAAAGGCGAAGCTTTCAGCCCAAAGCGAAAGTGTCCCGAGTGGTTCGGGGCATGGACGACGGGCCCAAGACTGACTGATTTGCCTCCCTCCTGGATGCACATCGGTACAAGTTGGGAATATCAAGAAATGATCCAAACTGAATCCCGGCTCGAAGTGGCCGACAACACGGGCGCGAAATCCGTCCTGTGTATCAAGGTGCTCGGTGGCTCCAAGCGGCGTTATGCCAGCGTGGGCGACGTCATCAAGGTCAGCATCAAGGAGGCCGCTCCGCGTGGTCGCGTCAAGAAGGGCGAGATCTACAGCGCAGTGGTGGTCCGCACCGCCAAGGGCATCCGTCGCGCTGACGGTTCGCTCGTCAAGTTCGACGGCAACGCAGCAGTGTTGCTCAACGCCAAGCTGGAGCCCATCGGCACCCGCATCTTCGGACCGGTCACGCGCGAACTGCGCACCGAGAAGTTCATGAAGATCGTGTCGCTGGCCCCCGAAGTTCTCTAAGGACACAACGCCATGAACAAGATTCGCAAGGGCGACCAGGTCATCGTGTTGGCCGGCCGCGACAAGGGCAAGCGGGGCACCGTCTCGCTGCGCAAGGACGACTCGCATGTGGTCGTCGAAGGCATCAACCTCGTCAAGAAGCACACCAAGCCGAACCCCCTGAAGGGTACGACCGGTGGCATCGTCGAGAAGGCCATGCCGATTCACCAGTCCAACGTGGCGATCTTCAACGCCGCGACTGGCAAGGCCGATCGCGTGGGCGTCAAGGTCACCCAGGATGCTGACGGCAAGCGCGTGGCTGTTCGCGTGTTCAAGTCGAGCGGCGAAGAAATCAAGTTCGCCTAAGAGGTACTCACATGGCACGTCTCCAACAACACTATCGCGAAAAGATCGCGAAAGACCTGACGGAAAAGTTCGGCTACACGTCGCCGATGCAGGTTCCGCGCCTCACCAAGATCACCCTGAACATGGGCGTGGGTGAAGCAGTCGCCGACAAGAAGGTCCTCGACAACGCCGTCGCCGACCTGACCAAGATCGCCGGCCAGAAGCCCGTGGTCACCAAGTCGAAGAAGGCCATCGCCGGCTTCAAGATCCGCGAAAACCAGCCGATCGGCTGCATGGTCACGCTGCGTGGCGTGCACATGTACGAATTCCTGGATCGCTTCGTGACCATCGCGCTGCCGCGCGTTCGCGACTTCCGTGGTATCTCCGGCCGTGCTTTCGACGGCCGTGGCAACTACAACATCGGCGTCAAGGAACAGATCATTTTCCCCGAGATCGAGTACGACAAGGTCGATGCCCTGCGCGGTCTCAATATCAGCATCACGACGACGGCCAAGACCGACGAAGAAGCCAAGGCTCTTCTCGCCGGCTTCCGTTTCCCGTTCAAGAACTGAGGTGGCCTGTGGCTAAAGCATCTTTGATCCAGCGCGAACTCAAGCGCGACAAGCTGGTTGCCAAGTTCGCAGCGAAGCACGCCGAACTGAAGGCGGCTTCCAACGACCTGAAGAAGACCGAGGAAGAGCGCGCCGCTGCTCGCCTGGCGCTGCAGAAGCTGCCGCGCAACGCGAACCCCACGCGCCAGCGCAACCGTTGCGAAATCACCGGTCGTCCCCGTGGCACCTTCCGTCAATTCGGTCTGGCCCGCGCCAAGATCCGCGAACTGGCTTTCAACGGCGACATCCCCGGTGTCACCAAGGCCAGCTGGTAAGCCAGGCAGGAGCAAACAACATGAGCATGAGTGATCCCATTGCCGACCTGCTGACGCGTATCCGCAACGCGCAGATGGTGGCGAAGCCCACCGTGTCGGTCCCGTCTTCCAAGGTGAAGATCGCGATCGCACAAGTCCTGAAGGACGAGGGCTACATCGACGGCTTCCAGGTCAAGACCGAAGCCGGCAAGAGTGAACTGGAAATCTCGCTGAAGTACTACGCTGGCCGTCCGGTCATCGAGCGCATCGAGCGTGTGAGCCGCCCTGGCCTGCGTGTCTACAAGGCCAGCGCTTCCATTCCGCAAGTCCAGAACGGCCTCGGCGTCGCCATCGTCACGACCCCCAAGGGCGTGATGACCGACCGCAAGGCTCGCGCCTCCGGTGTCGGCGGCGAAGTCCTGTGCTACGTCGCCTAACCGAGACATCGAGGAGTAACTGAAATGTCCCGAGTAGGAAAATCGCCGGTCGCCATCCCCGCAGGCGTGGATGTGTCGATCAAGGAAGACCAGATCAGCGTCAAGGGTACGGGCGGCACGCTCAACCTCGCGCGCAACGCGCTGGTCAACGTCGTCAGCAAGGACGGCAAGCTGAGCTTCGAGCCCGCCAACGATTCGCGTGAAGCCAACGCGATGAGCGGCACGGTTCGCCAGCTCGTGAACAACATGGTGGTCGGTGTGACCAAGGGCTTCGAGAAGAAGCTCAGCCTGATCGGCGTGGGCTACAAGGCCGCCGCCCAGGGCGCCAAGCTGAACCTCCAGGTCGGCTACTCGCACCCCGTCAACATCGACATGCCGCAAGGCATCACGGTGGCGACGCCCACCCCGACCGAAGTCGTGGTCAAGGGCGCAGACCGCCAGCGCGTCGGCCAGGTGGCCGCTGAGATCCGTGCCGTTCGTCCGCCAGAGCCCTACAAGGGCAAGGGCATCCGCTATGCGGACGAGAAGATCGTGATCAAAGAGACCAAGAAGAAGTAAGGGGCAGCAAAATGATGTTGACCAAAAAAGCACAGCGTCTCCGCCGCTCGCGCCAGACCCGCATCCGCATCGCGACGCAGGGCGTGGCCCGTCTGACGGTGAATCGCACCAACCTGCACATCTACGCCACCGTCATCTCCGGCGACGGCGCCAAGGTGATTGCAACCGCATCGACGGCAGAAGCCGAAGTGCGTACCTCGCTCGGCGGTTCGGGCAAGGGCGGCAACGCTGCCGCCGCCACCGCCGTCGGCAAGCGCATCGCTGAAAAGGCGAAGGCAGCCGGCATCGAGAAGGTCGCTTTCGACCGCGCAGGTTTCGCCTACCACGGCCGCGTCAAGGCGCTGGCCGAAGCCGCCCGCGAAGCCGGCCTGCAGTTCTAACCGGACACGAGATTCAAAATGGCAAAGATTCAGGCAAGAGCTCAGAACGAAGGCCCTGAGGACGGTTTGCGCGAGAAGATGATCGCGATCAACCGCGTCACCAAGGTGGTGAAGGGTGGTCGTATCCTCGGTTTCGCAGCACTCACCGTGGTCGGTGACGGCGATGGCCGCGTCGGCATGGGCAAGGGCAAGTCGAAGGAAGTGCCCGCTGCAGTGCAGAAGGCAATGGAAGAAGCGCGTCGCAACCTGCTGAAGGTTTCGATCAAGAACGGCACGCTGCACCACCAGGTGCAAGGCCACCACGGCGCTTCGACGGTCGTGATGTACCCGGCTCCCAAGGGTACCGGCATCATCGCCGGCGGCCCGATGCGCGCCGTGTTCGAAGTGATGGGTATCACCGACATCGTGGCCAAGAGCCATGGTTCGTCGAACCCCTACAACATGGTTCGCGCCACGCTCGACGGGTTGAAGAACTCGACGACCGCCAGCGAAGTGGCTGCCAAGCGCGGCCTGACCGTCGAAGAAATCTTCGCCTGAGCGCAGGCCGTCGCAAGCCTCAAGGAAGCATTCAAATGACGCAACAACAGACCCTCAAGGTGCAACTGGTCAAGAGCCCGATCGGCACCAAGGAATCGCATCGCGCGACCGTGCGCGGCCTCGGCCTGCGCAAGCTCAACAGCGTGAGCGAGCTGCAAGACACGCCCGCGGTGCGCGGCATGATCAACAAGATCAGTTATCTGGTCAAAGTCCTGTAAGAGAGACTGATATGGAACTCAATGGCATCAAGCCGGCGGATGGCGCCAAGCACGCCAAGCGCCGTGTCGGCCGCGGTATCGGTTCCGGCCTGGGCAAGACCTCGGGTCGCGGCCACAAGGGCCAGAAGTCGCGCGCAGGCGGTTTCCACAAGGTCGGCTTCGAAGGCGGTCAAATGCCGCTGCAGCGTCGCCTGCCGAAGCGTGGCTTCAAGTCGCACCTGCTGAAGTTCAACGCCGAAGTCACGCTGACCGCTCTCGAGCAGCTCGGCCTGGCCGAAGTGGACATCCTGGCGCTGAAGCAAGCCGGCCTCGTGGGCCAGCTCGCCAAGGTCGTCAAGGTCGTGAAGACCGGTGAGCTCACCAAGGCCGTCAAGCTGACGGGCGTGGGCGCAACGGCTGGCGCCAAGGCTGCGATCGAAGCGGCCGGCGGCAGCATCGCCTGATCACCATCGGACTGAAAGAAGTTCTTCGTGGCAACTAACGCGGCAACGATCGCAAAAACAGGCAAGTTCGGCGACCTCCGTCGTCGGCTCGTCTTTTTGCTGCTCGCGCTCGTGGTCTACCGGATTGGCGCGCACATTCCTGTGCCGGGTATCAACCCGGACCAGCTGGCTGCGCTGTTCCAGGGCCAGCAGGGCGGCATTCTGAGCCTGTTCAACATGTTCTCGGGCGGTGCGCTGTCGCGCTTCACCGTGTTCGCGTTGGGGATCATGCCGTACATCTCGGCGTCGATCATCATGCAGCTGATGACCTACGTGCTTCCGACCTTCGAGCAATTGAAGAAGGAAGGCGAGGCCGGCCGCCGCAAGATCACGCAGTACACGCGCTACGGCGCGCTGGGTCTGGCCCTGTTCCAGTCGTTCAGCATCGCGGTGGCTCTCGAGTCGTCGGCAGGCCTGGTGATCTCGCCCGGCTTCGGCTTCCGCATCACCGCCATGGTGAGCCTGACGGCAGGTTCCATGTTCCTGATGTGGCTCGGCGAGCAGATCACCGAACGCGGCCTGGGCAACGGCATCTCGATCCTGATCTTCGCGGGTATCGCGGCCGGCCTGCCCAATGCCATCGGCGGCCTGCTGGAACTGGTGCGTACCGGCGCCATGAACGTGATCGTCGCGCTCTTCATCGTCGCCGTGGTGGTGCTGGTCACCTACTTTGTGGTGTTCGTGGAACGCGGCCAGCGCAAGATCCTCGTGAACTATGCGCGGCGCCAAGTCGGCAACAAGGTGTATGGCGGCCAGTCGTCGCACCTGCCGCTGAAGCTGAACATGGCTGGCGTGATCCCGCCGATCTTCGCCTCGTCGATCATCCTGCTGCCGGCGACTGTGGTCGGCTGGTTCAGCACCGGTGACGGCGGTTTCCGCTGGATCAAGGACGTCGCCAGCGCGCTGCGTCCCGGCGAGCCGATCTACGTGCTGCTGTACGCCGCTGCGATCGTTTTCTTCTGCTTCTTCTACACGGCACTCGTGTTCAACAGCAAGGAAACGGCCGACAACCTGAAGAAGAGTGGTGCATTCATCCCGGGTATCCGCCCGGGTGACCAGACCGCTCGCTACATCGACAAGATCCTGGTTCGACTGACGCTGGCTGGCGCGGTGTACATCACCTTCGTCTGCCTGCTGCCGGAGTTCCTGATCCTGAAGTACAACGTGCCGTTCTACTTCGGTGGTACCTCCCTGCTGATCATCGTGGTCGTCACGATGGACTTCATGGCCCAGGTGCAAAACTACATGATGTCCCAGCAGTACGAATCGCTGCTGAAGAAGGCGAACTTCAAGACATCGTAGGGCTGTGTTTCAGTATTGAGTCCGGGCGGTAGACCGCCACGTTAAACAGTTTTAGGAGAGTGAAATGAGAGTTTCGGCTTCGGTCAAAACCATCTGCCGTAATTGCAAGGTCATCCGCCGCAAGGGTGTGGTGCGCGTGATCTGCACCGACCCGCGCCACAAGCAGCGCCAGGGTTGATTGAAGAGTATTAGAGGACGCACATGGCACGTATTGCTGGCATCAACATCCCGCCGCACAAGCACGCTGAAATCGGCCTGACCGCCATCTTCGGCATCGGTCGCACCCGCGCCCGCCAGATCTGCGAAGCGAGCGGCATCGAGTATTCGAAGAAGATCAAGGATCTGACCGACGCCGATCTCGAGAAGATCCGCGACCAGATCGCCCTGTTCACGATCGAAGGCGACCTGCGTCGCGAGACGACGATGAACATCAAGCGCCTGATGGACATCGGCTGCTACCGCGGCTTCCGTCACCGTCGCGGCCTGCCGATGCGCGGCCAGCGCACGCGCACCAACGCCCGCACCCGCAAGGGTCCGCGCAAGGCTGCGCAGTCCCTGAAGAAATAAGGATAGAACAGCATGGCTAAAGCACCTGCAAACAACGCCGCACAGCGCGTTCGCAAGAAGGTTCGCAAGAACGTCGCGGACGGTATCGCTCACGTGCACGCTTCGTTCAACAACACCATCATCACGATCACCGACCGCCAGGGCAACGCCCTGTCGTGGGCTTCGTCGGGTGGCCAGGGCTTCAAGGGCTCGCGCAAGTCGACGCCGTTCGCTGCGCAGGTCGCTTCCGAAGTGGCCGGCCGTGCTGCTGTCGAACAAGGCATCAAGAACCTCGACGTCGAGATCAAGGGCCCCGGCCCCGGTCGCGAATCGTCGGTGCGCGCACTGGCTGCGCTCGGCATCCGGATCAACTCGATCGCCGACGTGACGCCCGTTCCGCACAACGGCTGCCGTCCCCAGAAGCGTCGCCGCATCTGATCGCCAGTCCGCAAGGCGCAGCCGGCTTTGAATAGCGGCTGCGCGTTTGTTTTTTTACTAAGCCCACCGCCATCGGCATTCCGCTGATGGCTCCCGCAGGCAACTGCGGTAGATGACACAAAGGAAAAATCGTGGCACGTTACCTCGGCCCCAAGGCCAAACTTTCCCGCCGTGAAGGCACCGACCTGTTCCTGAAGAGCGCTCGTCGTTCGATCCAGGACAAGGCCAAGTTCGACTCCAAGCCCGGCCAGCACGGCCGCACCTCGGGTCAGCGTACCTCCGACTACGGCCTGCAGCTGCGCGAGAAGCAGAAGGTCAAGCGCATGTACGGCGTGCTCGAGAAGCAGTTCCGCCGCTACTTCGAAGAAGCCGATCGCCGCCGTGGCAACACCGGTGCCAACCTGCTGTTCATTCTCGAATCGCGTCTGGACAACGTCGTCTACCGCATGGGCTTCGGCTCGACCCGCGCCGAAGCGCGCCAGCTCGTGTCGCACAAGGCGATCACGGTGAACGGTCAGTCGGTCAATATCCCGTCGTACCTGGTCAAGACCGGCGACGTGATCGCCGTGCGCGAGAAGTCGAAAAAGCAGACCCGCGTTGTCGAAGCGCTGCAACTCGCCCAGCAAGTCGGTATCCCGGCATGGGTCGACGTGAATGCCGACAAGGCCGAAGGCACGTTCAAGAAGGTGCCCGATCGCGACGAATTCGCAGCCGACATCAACGAATCGCTGATCGTCGAACTGTATTCGCGTTGATTTTTTCTACCCGCCTGCGCTTCCACGCGCCGGCGGGAGATTGTTTTTGTTGTTCACGTTCCTGTTCCGCGCTCCGTCGCGGCTCAGGTGCTTCACCAGCCTTACCGGTGTAACGAGCCGGGGGTATTGAGAGGAAGTCTGCATGCAAACCACCCTGCTGAAACCCAAGACCATCCAGGTCGAGCAACTTGCCGCCAACAAGGCCAAGGTGACGCTCGAGCCTTTCGAGCGCGGCTATGGCCACACGCTCGGCAACGCGCTGCGTCGCGTTCTGCTGTCGTCCATGGTGGGCTACTCGGCCACCGAAGTCACGATCGCTGGCGTTCTGCATGAGTACTCGTCGATCGACGGCGTGCAGGAAGATGTCGTCAACATCCTGCTGAACCTCAAGGGCGTGGTGTTCAAGCTCCACAACCGCGACGAAGTCACGCTGAGCCTGCGCAAGGACGGCGAAGGCCCGGTGCTGGCGTCCGACATCCAGACCCCGCACGACGTCGAGATCATCAATCCCGACCACGTGATCGCCCACCTGTCGCAAGGCGGCAAGCTCGACATGCAGATCAAGGTCGAGAAGGGCCGCGGCTACGTGCCCGGCACGATGCGCCGCTACGCGGACGAGCCGACCAAGTCGATCGGCCGCATCGTCCTCGACGCTTCGTTCTCGCCCGTCAAGCGCGTGAGCTATACGGTCGAAAGCGCCCGCGTGGAGCAGCGTACCGACCTGGACAAGCTGCTGGTCGAAATCGAGACCAACGGTGCGATCACCGCCGAAGACGCAGTGCGCGCATCGGCTAAAATCCTGGTCGAGCAGCTCGCCGTGTTCGCGCAGCTCGAAGGCGGCGAACTCGCTGCGTTCGACGCTCCGGCTCCGCGCAGCGCACAGCAGTTCGATCCGATCCTGCTGCGCCCTGTCGACGAACTCGAACTGACGGTGCGTTCGGCCAACTGCCTGAAGGCCGAAAACATCTACTACATCGGTGACCTGATCCAGCGCACCGAGAACGAGCTGCTCAAGACCCCGAACCTGGGTCGCAAGTCGCTCAACGAAATCAAGGAAGTGCTTGCCTCGCGCGGCCTGACCTTGGGCATGAAGCTCGAAAGCTGGCCGCCGGCCGGCCTCGACAAGCGTTGATCATTTGAATTTTTTGAAAGAGGCCCCCTGAAAAGGGCCAGTGCACCAGGCAGTACCTGACACGGCTGCCTGTTTTTATAAAGTAAAGGAAAGCACCATGCGTCACGGACACGGACTCCGCAAACTCAACCGCACCAGCTCGCACCGCCTCGCGATGCTGCAGAACATGATGAATTCGCTCATCGAGCACGAAGTCATCAAGACCACGGTCCCCAAGGCCAAGGAACTGCGCCGCGTCATCGAGCCGATGATCACGCTCGCCAAGAAGCCCACCGTCGCCAACAAGCGCCTGGCCTTCGACCGCCTGCGCAACCGCGATGCCGTCGTGAAGCTCTTCGGTGACCTCGGCCCGCGTTTCGCAACGCGTCCGGGCGGCTACACCCGCATCCTGAAGATGGGCTTCCGCGTGGGTGACAATGCCCCGATGGCGCTTGTCGAACTGGTTGACCGTCCTGAAATTAAAGAAGACGCAGCCGAGCAAAACGCCGCTGAATAAGCTATAATCTAAGTCTGCCGCGCGATGGAGCAGCCTGGTAGCTCGTTGGGCTCATAACCCAAAGGTCGCAAGTTCAAATCTTGCTCGCGCAACCAAATTGAAAAGGCCCTTTGAGAAATCAAAGGGCCTTTTTCTTTGCCGGTCTTTGTTTATCAATTGCCGGTGAATGACAAAAAGAAATGCCCTCGCAATGAGGACATTTTTATTTCGGTCGGCGCAAGAGATCAGTCCGGGATGACCGCCGTCACTTCGATCTCCACCTTCGCCCGGTGCTCCACAAGCGCCGCCACCTGCACACAGGTCATGGCCGGGAAGTTGCGTCCCATCGCTTCGCGATAGACAGGCCCGAGCTCGCTGAGGCGGCGGCTGTATTCGTCACGGTCCGTCACATACCAGGTCATGCGCACCATGTGCTCGGGGCCCGCACCACCTGCGCGCAGCACCTCGACGATGTTGCGCAGCGCCAGGCCGCACTGGTCGATGAAGTCGTCCGACTCGAATTGCTGCTGCGCATTCCAGCCGATCTGGCCACCGACGAACAGCATCGTTCCGCGAGCGGCGACGCCGTTCGCATAGCCCTTGGGAGGCAGCCAGCCTTCGGGTTGCAGGAGTTTGTTGATCATGATGTCGTGTTGAGTTGTCTCAGTTTGAATCGTTGGAGCTTGCCGGTTTCCGTGCGCGGCAGCGCCGGCACGAACTCGATCTCCCTTGGGTATTTGAATGGCGCGATGGTCGCCTTCACGTGGTCCTGCAGCGCCTTCACAAGGGTTGCGTTGCCCTCGTTGCCGGGCTTGAGAACGCAGAACGCCTTCACGATCATGCCTCGCTCGGCATCGGGCTTGCCGATCACGCCGCACTCGGCCACGGCAGGATGCTTGAGCAGCGCATCCTCCACTTCCGGCCCGCCGACGTTGTAGCCGGCCGTGATGATCATGTCGTCCGCGCGTGCCTGGTAGAAGAAGTAGCCGTCGTCGTCCTGCACGAACGAATCTCCCGGATAGTTCCAGCCGTTCTTCACGTAGTCCGTCTGGCGCGGATCGTCGAGGTAGCGGCAGCCCACCGGCCCCTGCAGCGCAAGCTTGCCGACCGTGCCATGGGGCACCTCGTTGCCTTCGCCATCCACCACCTTCGCGGTGAAACCGGGCACTGCCTTGCCAACTGCCCCGCGGCGCACGTCGTTGCCCGCGGCAGAGATGTAGATGTGGAACACCTCGGTTCCGCCGATGCCATCCAGCATCTCGATGCCGGAAGCTTCCTTCCACAGCTGCCGTGTGGCATCGGGCAGGGCCTCGCCCGCGCTCACGCTGATGCGCAGGCTGGGCATGCCGTGCTGCTTCACGAACGGCGCCATCTGCCGGTAGAACGTGGGTGCCGTGTAGCAGATGGTTGCGCCGACCTCGTTGATGAGCTTCACCAGCCCCTCGGGCGTGAATGGCGCATCGGGGAAGTAGACGGAGGCGCCGGCCCACATCGGAAACACCAGCAGTCCGCCGAGCCCGAAGGTGAAGGCCAGCGGCGGCGAGCCCACCACGATGTCGTCGCTGCGCGCGCGCAGCACGTGGCGCGGCCAGGTCTCGCACATCGCGAGCACATCGCGGTGCGTGGTGACGGGCGCTTTCGGCTTGCCCGTGGTGCCCGAGGTGAAAGCCAGCAGCGCGATGTCATCGGATGCCGTGGGGCATGCCTCGAACACACCGTTCTTCTTCGCCGCGCGTGCCGAAAGCGAATCTTCCGCATCGGGCTTGTTGAATGCAACCACCGTGGCAAGCACCGGATGCGCCTGCTGCGCCAGCAGCAACTCATCGAGCAGCCGACCATCGCACAGCGCGGCCACGGGCTGTGATTTCTCGATGATGTCGCCCAGCTCCTTCGCGCGCAGCAGCGGCATCGTGGCCACCGCGATCAGCCCGGCCTTCACCACCGCCAGCCATGCCAGCGCCATCGCCACCGAATTGCCGCCGCGCAGCAGCACCCGGTTGCCCGGCACCAGCTTGAGATCTTCCACCAGCACCTGCGCGATGCGATTGACCTCGACGGCCGCCTGCGCATAGGTCAGCGTGCCCTGCGGCGAGCGCAGCATCGGCTTGTCGCCGAAACCCTTCGCTGCGGCCTTGTCGAGCAGCTCCTCGACCAGGTTGAGCTGGTCGGGCAGCTGCAGCTCGGGCAGGTCGTAGCGAAAGACGGGCAGCTGTGCCGCGGGCGGCAAGCGGTCGTGAACGAAGCGGTCGACTTGGGCAGACACGGTGTTTATCCCCGTAGAACGGATTTGCCGATGATCAGTTGTTGGACTTCCGTCGCGCCTTCGTAGATGCGCAGCGAGCGGATGTCGCGGTAGAGGCTTTCAACCTTCGTGCCAACCTTCACGCCGAGGCCGCCATGCATCTGCAGCGCCATGTCGATCACGCGGCTCGCGTTCTCGGTCGCGCACATCTTGGCCATCGCGGCGGCGGCCGACACGTCGCCCACCGCCGGTGCGCCGCGCCGCTCGGCGTCGTCGCGCATCCATGCGGCGCGGTAGGTGAGCAGAGCGGCGCTGTCGATCAGCGCGGCCATCTCGCCGAGCTTGGCCTGCGTGAGCTGGAAGTCCGCCAGCGTCTGGCCGAACATTCGGCGCTTCTTCGAATGGGTGATCGCTTCCGCCAGCGCTCGCCGGCCCATGCCGAGCGCCGCACCGGCCACCGAGGCGCGGAAGATGTCGAGCGTGCGCATCGCGAGCTTGAAGCCGCCGTTGAGCTCGCCCAGTTGCGTAGCACGCGGCACGACACAGTTCTCGAAGCGCAGCGTGGCCAGCGGGTGGGGCGCCATCACGTCGATGTGCGCGGAGGTGTCGAGGCCGGGCGTCGTCGCGTCGACGATGAAGGCGGTGATGCCACGCGTGCCGCCCGCCGGGTCGGTCTTCGCGAACACGCAGTAGAAGTCGGCGATGCCGCCGTTGCTGATCCAGGTCTTCTCGCCGCTCAGCTTCCAGCCGTCGGTGGTCGCCTCGGCGCGCATCGCCATCGCCCCCACGTCGGAGCCGGCCTCGGGCTCGCTGAGCGCGAAGGCCGCGATCTTGCCGCCCTTGGCAACGGCGGTCAGGTAATCGGCGTGCTGCTGCGGTGTGCCCGCGAGCGTGATCGCGCCGCTGCCCAGGCCCTGCATCGCGAAGGCGAAGTCGGCGAGCGGCGAGTGGTAGGCGAGCGTCTCGCGCAGCAGTACCAGGGCGCGCGAATCGAGCCGCTCCAGCGCGCCGCCGGAGCTGCCCGGCACGCAATAGCGCAGCCAGCCGCCGGCGCCTAGCCGCTGTACCCAGTCGCGGCAGGCCGCGCGGTCGTCGTGCTCGTCGACCTGCTGCGCGTCGGCCCAGGGCAGCAGGCCGTCGGCCAGCGTGCGGTGCGCGTCGTCGAAGAAGGGCAGCGCAAGGTGCGCCGTCGAGGGTGGTGCGGGAGCCTTGGTCATCATCGCGTCAGTCCCCGCCGAACACCGGCTTGCGCTTGCCCGCGAAGGCCTCGTAGGCGCGCTTGAAGTCTTCGGTCTGCATGCAGATGGCTTGTGCCTGCGCCTCGGCTTCGATGGCCTGGTCGATGGTCATCGACCATTCCTGCGACAACATCGTCTTCGTCATGCCGTGCGCGAAGGTCGGGCCTTCGGCCAGGTCGCGCGCGACCTTGGTGGCGGCCTCGAGCAGCGCATCGCTTTCGTACAGCGCGTTGAAGAAACCCCACGAATGGCCTTCCTGCGCCGTCATCGCGCGGCCGGTGAAGAGCAGTTCGGACGCACGGCCCTGGCCGATTACGCGCGGCAGCAGCGCGCAGGCGCCCATGTCGGCACCGGCGAGGCCCACGCGCGTGAAGAGGAAGGCGGTGCGCGTGGCGGGCGAGCCGTAGCGCAGGTCGCAGGCCAACGCGATCATCGCGCCGGCACCGGCGCACACGCCGTCGATCGCGCCGACGATGGGCTGCGGACAGGCGCGCATCGCCTTCACCAGGTCGCCCGTCATGCGCGTGAACTCCAGCAGCTCGGGCATGCGCATGCCGGTCAGCGGGCCGATGATCTCGTGCACGTCGCCACCGGAGCAGAAGTTGCCGCCCGCGCCGGTCACGACGATCGTCTTCACGTCGGTGGCGTAGACCAGCGCGCGGAACAGGTCGCGCAGCTCGCCGTACGAGTCGAAGGTCAGCGGGTTCTTGCGGTCGGGCCGGTTCAGCGTGATGGTGCCCACGCCGGCCTCATAGCTCCATGCGAAGTGCTCGGCCTTGTAGGCTGCCTTGGGTTCGAATTGGGCGCGCATGGGATTGCCCGCGCCGATGTAGTGCTTCATTCGGTCTCCGCCATCAGTAGTTGGTTGTGCGAGTGCTGCTTGACCTTGCCCAGCAGCTTGTGCAGTTGCGCGATCTCCTTGGCGCTGAGGCCCGCGAAGGCCTCGACGATCCAGTCCTCGTGCTGCTGCGCCATGTCGTTGAAGAGCTTGCGCCCGCGCGGCGTGAGGCGCACGCGCCATGCACGGCGGTCGCCCTCGACGTTGATGCGCTCCACCAGCCCTTCGGACACGAGCTGGTCGGTGATGCCGGTCACATTGCCGCCCGTCACCATCATGCGGCGCGAGAGCTCGTTCATCTTCAGCCCCTCGGGCGAGCGCTCGAGCTGGGACATCAGGTCGAAGCGCGGCAGCGTGGTGGCGAACTGCGAGCGCAGTTCGTTGCGCACCTGCTTCTCGATCAGCTGGGTGCAGGTGAGCAGCCGCAGCCAAAGCCGCAGCGCCTCCGGGTGTTCGCTGTGCGCGCGCGCTTCGAGGTCCATCTCAGTGCGTCTCCTCGCTGTTCTGCGCGGCCATCGCTGCATTGGCGGCCGCGGCGAGCTGCTGCTGCTTGGCGATCTCGCGGTACATCTGGTCGCGCCCGCTCAGGTACTGCACGGGCCATTCGACGTCGCGGCTTTGCAGCTTGGCGGCTTCGTGCAGCGTCCATGCCGGGTCGGCCAGGTGCGGACGCGCGATGGCGCACAGGTCGGCACGGCCGGCGGCGATGATGCTGTTGGCCTGGTCGGCATCGGTGATGGCGCCCACGGCGATGGTCGAGATGCCGACCTCGTTGCGGATGCGGTCGGAGAACGGCGTCTGGTACATGCGCCCGTACACCGGCTTCGCGGCGCGCGTGGTCTGGCCGGACGACACGTCGATGAAGTCGGCGCCGGCCTCCTTGAAGAGGTGCGCGACCACGATGGCGTCGGCATCGGTGTTGCCGCCGGGCGCCCAGTCGTGCGCCGAGATGCGCACGCTCATCGGCTTGTCGGCGGGCCACGCGGCGCGCATGGCGCGGAAAACTTCGAGCGGATAGCGGCAGCGCGCCTCGATGTCGCCGCCGTACTCGTCGGTGCGCAGGTTGGTGAGCGGGCTGATGAAGGCCGACAGCAGGTAGCCGTGCGCGCAGTGCAGCTCGAGCCAGTCGAAGCCGCATTCGGCGGCGCGGCGGGTCGAATCGACGAACTGGTCGCGCAGCGTGTCCATCTCGGCGCGCGTGATGGCCGCGGGCAGCTGGTTCTGCTCGCCGTAGGACAGCGCGCTCGCGGCCAGCAGCGGCCAGTTGCCGCTCTCGAGCGGCTCGTCGGTGCCTTCCCAACCCACGCGGGTCGAGCCCTTGGGGCCGCTGTGGCCGAGCTGCATGGCGATCTTCGCGCTGGACTGCGTATGCACGAAGTCGACGATGCGCTTGAAGGCGGCCTGCTGCTCGTCGTTGTAGAGGCCCGTGCAGCCGGGCGTGATGCGGCCTTCGGGCGTCGGGCTGGTCATCTCGACGAACACCATCGCGGCGCCGCCGAGCGCGCGTGCGCCCAGGTGCACCAGCAGGAAATCCTGCGGCACGCCGTCGACCGCGCTGTAGGTGGCCATCGGCGATACCAGGATGCGGTTCTTCAGCGTGAGCCCGCGCACCTTGTAGGGCATGAGCATCGGCGGCAGCGCCTTGCCGCCGGCCAGCCACTGCTCGTAGCCGCTGAGCCACTGCGTGTCGCGCAGGCGCAGGTTCTCGTGGCTGATACGCTGCGAGCGGGTGAGCAGCGAGTAGGCGAACTGCTCGATCTGCATGCCTGTGTAGCGCGGCACGTTCTCGAACCACTCGGTGGAGTTGCGCGCGGCGTTCTGGATCTTCAGCACCTCGACGCTGCGGCGTGCCTCGTAGCCTTCGAGCACATGGTCGACAGTGCCGCCCTGCGCGAACTCGTTGGCCAGGTCGATCGCGTCCTCCAGCGCCAGCTTGGTGCCCGAGCCGATCGAGAAGTGCGCCGTGTGCGCCGCGTCGCCCATCAGCACCACGGGCACCGAGCGGCCCTCTACGTCGATGCGGTGCGTCCAGCGCTCGCACACCACGCGCGGAAAGCGGATCCAGTTGGCAGAGCCGCGCAGGTGCGTGGCATTGCTGATCAGCGAATGGCCGCCGAGGTACTTGGCGAAGAGCTTCTCGCAGAAGGCGATGGCCTCGGGCTGTTCCATCTGGTCGAGGCCGTGGGCCTTCCAGACGGCCTCGGGCGTCTCGACGATGAAGGTCGAGGTCTTGTCGTCGAACTGGTAGGCGTGCGCCTGGAACCAGCCGTGCTCGGTCTGTTCGAAGGCGAAGGTGAAGGCGTCGAAGGTCTGGTGCGTGCCCAGCCACACGAAGCGGCAGTTGCGCAGGTCGATGTCGGGCCTGAACACCTCGGCGTAGCGCTGGCGGATGCGGCTGTTGAGGCCGTCGCTGGCGATCACCAGGTCGGCCTTGTATTTGGCGGCCATCGCCTGGTCGTCGGCGACGTCGGTCTCGAACACCAGCTCGACGCCCAGCTCGAGGCAGCGCTCCTGCAGGATGTTGAGCAGCCGCTTGCGACCGATGCCGCAGAAGCCGTGGCCGCCGGAGCGCACCTGGCGGCCCTTGAAGAAGACCTGGATGTCGTCCCAGTGGTGGAACTCGTTGCCGATGAGCGCTGCGGTCGGCGCGTCGGCCGCGCGCAGGTTGGCGAGCGTCTGGTCGCTGAGTACCACGCCCCAGCCGAAGGTGTCGAAGGGGCGGTTGCGCTCCACCACGGTGATCTGCAGCGCCGGGTTGCGCGCCTTCATCAACAGGGCGAAGTACAGGCCCGCCGGCCCGCCGCCGATGCACAGGATGCGTTGGAGGTCCGAGGCGGGAGCGGACTTGGACGGGTCGAGGCTGTTCATGGCTAAATAGTTTAGGCATAAACAATCCAATGTCAATCCGGGTTCGCGCAGGCCCGAAGCCGCCTCAGATCGCGGCTTGCGCCGACACGGGAAGTCATGCAAAAGCTTGGAAAAATCAATACCATGGCCCCATGCAACACTTGATACCCAAGATCGAGTCGCAGCTGGCTTCGCTGCCTGTCCCCATCGCGCTCGAGCTGCCCGATGGCCGGCGCGTCGCACAGGCCGGAGCCCGCGTCACGCTGGCCTTCAAGGAATGGGCGGTGCTGGCCAAGCTGGCGGCACGGCAGGTGGGCGCCATCGGCGAGGCCTACGTCGAGGGCAAGGTGCAGATCGAAGGCGCCATGCGCGACCTGATCGATGCCACGGTCGGCATGCTCCCCGGCAACCCGGCGGAGACCGACACCGGCTGGTGGAGCCGCCTGCAGCGCCGGGCCAAGTCGCACGGCTCGCACTCGCTGCGCAAGGACGCGGCGCAGATCGAGTTCCACTACGACGTTTCCGACGACTTCTACGCGCTGTGGCTGGACCCGCGCCGCGTGTATTCATGCGCGTACTTCCGTACGCCCGACCTCACGCTGGCGCAGGCGCAGGAAGCCAAGCTCGACCACATCTGCCGCAAGCTGATGCTGCAGCCCGGCGAGCGCTACCTCGACATCGGCTCCGGCTGGGGCGCGCTGCTGCTGTGGGCGGCCGAGCACTACGGCGTGGACGCGACCGGCATCACGCTGTCGAAGAACCAGCATGCGCACGTGCAGCGGCTCATCGAGGAGAAGGGCCTGCAGGGCCGGGTGCGCGTCGAGCTGCGCGACTATCGCGAAGTGCCCACCGACAAGCCCTTCGACAAGATCTCCTCCGTCGGCATGTTCGAGCACGTGGGCGCGGCCAACATGCCGACCTACTTCCGCAAGATCCATGCGCTGCTCAGGCCAGGCGGCTTGGTGATGAACCACGGCATCACCTCGGGCGAACTCAACTACCGCCAGCTCGGCGCGGGCATGGGCGACTTCATCGAGAAATACATCTTCCCCGGCGGCGAACTGCTGCACGTGACGCACGTGCTGCGCGAGACGGCCGCGGCCGGCCTGGAGATGGTCGACACCGAGAGCCTGCGCCCGCACTACGCGCGCACGCTCTGGGCCTGGTCGGACGCGCTGGAAGCGCAGCTCGACGCCGCGCGCGAAGTGCTCCAGCGCAGCGGCGGCCGGCAGGCCGAGAACGCCGAGCGCGTGCTGCGCGCCTACCGCCTGTACCTGGCCGGCTCCGCCATGAGCTTCGAGCAGGGCTGGATCTCGCTGCACCAGATGCTTTCCACCAAACCCGACGGCAACGTCGAACACGGCGTCCTTCGCGGCGCGCAATCCGTGTACCCTTTTGCACGTGACTACATCTACAACAAGTGAGTGAGAACACCATGCTCTATCGATTCCAGTCCCGCGCCTCTCCCGATTTCGTGATGCTCGAAGTGCATGCCCGCCAGTTGCTGGAGATCGTCGGCAAGTCGATCGCCCCGCAGGGCATCATCACCGTCGAGCAGATCCCCGGCGCCATCGCGGCCCTCGAAGCCGCGCTGGCACGCGAGGCTTCCAACACCCACAACAACGACGACTACGCCGTCGAAGGCCACGCCAACGAGGCCGAGAAGCAGCACGTGGGCCTGCACCAGCGTGCGATCCCGCTGCTGCACATGCTCAAGGACTCGCTTGCCGAAAAGAAGGACGTGACCTGGAAGACCTGATCACCAAAGATCAGCCACCTCCGGCCCTTTCGTGAAACGCCGCGGAACCGGCTCCGCCGGTCCGTAGGTGTTGCCCCCTGCAAGGGGGGTGGCGAAGCGACACGAAGTGCGCGCAGCCTGGGGGTTAGTCAACTTTCGCGCCGGAGTCCTTGACCACCTTCGCCCACTTCACATGCTCGCTCGCGATGAGCTTCGTGAAGTCGGCCGGCGAATTCCCGCTCGGGATCGCGCCCTGAGCCAGCATCTTCTCCTTCATGGCCGGCGTGCCCAGCGCCTTGGCCACTTCCTGCTGAATGCGGTTCACGATCTCCGGTGACGTGCCCGCCGGCGCCAGCAGCCCGAACCACGAACTCGCCTCGTAGCCCTTGAGCGAGGGGCCGCCCACTTCAGCCACCGTAGGAATGTCCGGCAGGGCCGGTGAACGCTGCGCGCTCGTCACCGCCAGCGCGGTGAGCTTGCCCGCCTTGATCTGCGCCATCGACGAAGGCAGGTTGTCGAACATCACGTCGGCATTCCCGCCCACCATGTCCAGCAGCGCCGGGCCCGAGCCCTTGTACGGGATGTGGGCCATGAAGGTGCCCGTCATGCTCTTGAAGAGCTCGCCCGCCAGGTGGATCGAGGTGCCGCTGCCGCTGGAGGCCATGTTCAGCTTGCCAGGGTTGGCCTTGGCGTACTTGATGAAGTCCTGCACGTTGTGGATGTTCAGCGACTTCGCCTTGTCGGCGTTCATCTCCATCACGTTCGGCACGGCGGCCACCAGCGTGATGGGCGCGAAGTCCTTGATCGGGTCGAAGGGCAGCTTGGGATACAGCGCGCGGTTGATGCCGTGCGTGCCCACCGTGCCCATCAGCAGCGTGTAGCCGTCGTTCGGCGCGCGCGCCACGATCTCGGCGCCCACGTTGCCGCCCGCGCCCGCGCGGTTGTCGACGATGAACTGCTGGCCGAAGGCCTTGGAAAGCTCGGGCGCCACGGCGCGCGCCAGGATGTCGGTGGTGCCGCCGGCCGCGAAGGGCACGACGATGCGCACCGGCTTGGTCGGCCAGGTGCCCTGTGCCCACGAGGGAGCGGTGATGAGGGTCAGCGCGGCGGCGACGGATGCGGCCAGCGCGGTGCGGCGATTCGGGGAGGAAGAGAAAGTCTGATGGGTCATGCGCGCGTTTGTACAGGTGCGCGCTCCGGCCGTCGCGGGTGAAAACCCCGTGGCCGCGTGAGGGAGTTGACAGCGCGTGGTCTGGGGCGCCTCAGGCCACCTGCATCCGCTGCGCGAACCGCTCCTCGCGGAAGCGCTCCAGCACGAAATCGATGAACACCCGCGTCTTCGGCGGCAGCAGCTTCTTGCTCGGGTAGTACAGCCACACCGCACCGGCGTCCTGGTACCAGTCGGGCAGCAGCCGCAGCAGCTCCCCGCTGCGCAGCCCGCGCTCCACGAAGGGCATGGGCAGCATCGCCACACCCAGCCCCATCAGCGCGGCATGCGCGATCGCCTCGGGGTCGTTGAAGATGGCGCGCGGCCGGGGCAGCTCGACGCTGACCTCGCCTTCGCCTTCGCCTCCGCCCGCGCCGCGCACGCGCCGCAGCGTCCAGCTGCGCACGCGCCCCGTGGGCGAGGAGCGGCGCATCAGCGTGTCGAGCGCCGCCAGATCCGACGGATGCCGGGGCGGCTTGCGCCCCTGCATGTACGCGGGCGAGGCCACTGCCACCACGTGGATGCGCGCCAGCTCGCGCGCCACCAGCCCGGCCGGCAGCTCGATGCCGCCGCCGATGGCCGCGTCGAAGCCCTCGCCCACCAGGTCGACCTGCTGGTTGTCGAAGTGCCAGTCGGGCACGATGGCCGGGTAGCGCGCGAGGAACCCGCCCATCAGCGGCAGCACGTGCTCGCGCCCGAAGGCCTGGCCCATGCTCACCTTCAGCGTGCCCGAGGGCTGGCCGTCGTCGGTGTCGATGCCGGCCACCGCCTCGCGCAGCGTGGCCAGCGCGCCGCCGATCTGCGCCAGGAAGCGCTCGCCGCCCTCGGTCAGCTTCAGGCTGCGCGTGCTGCGCTGGAACAGCCGCAACCCCAGCCGCGCTTCCAGCCTTGCCACGTTCTTGCTGACGGCGGCCGGCGTCAGGCCAAGGCGCCGCGCGGCCTCGGAGAAGCTGCCGCCTTCCGCGCTCTGCACGAAGGATTCGAGGTGATTGAGCGGTTCCATGGCCGCATTGTGGCGCCCATCTTCAACCATCGGTTGAATCTGATTGACCCGATTGACGGCTACCGGAGAAGGAATGAAGCGCCCAAACTGAGGCCTTCTTCTTCACCATCGCACAGGAAAAAATCATGGCCTCCAGCACCGCTTCTGCTTCTTCTTCCGTCCTGGCCGGCAAGGTCGCCTTCGTCACCGGCGGCTCGCGCGGCATCGGCGCGGCCATCGTGCGCCGCCTGGCGCGCGACGGCGCCGCCGTGGCCTTCAGCTACGCGGCCTCGGCAGCTCCCGCCGACGAACTGGTGCGCAGCATCCAGTCCGAAGGCGGCCGCGCCCTCGCGCTGAAGATCGACAGCGCCGACCCCGCGGCCCTCACCGCCGGCATCGACGAGGCCGCCCGCACCTTCGGCAGGATCGACATCCTGGTGAACAACGCCGGCGTGTTCCTCGGCGGCACCCTCGACGAGTTCTCGCTCGAAGACTTCGACAAGACGCTGGCCATCAACGTGCGCGCCGTCTTCGTCGCCGCCAAGGCGGCCTCGCGCCACATGGGCGAGGGCGGCCGCATCATCAACATCGGCAGCACCAATGCCGAGCGCATGCCCTGGCCCGGCGGCAGCGCCTACGCGATGAGCAAGTCGGCGCTGGTCGGCCTGGTGCAGGGCCTGTCGCGCGACCTCGGCCCGCGCGGCATCACCGTCAACAACGTGCAGCCCGGCCCGGTCAACACCGACATGAACCCCGTCGACGGCCCTAATGCCGCCTCGATGCACGGCCTGATGGCGCTGGCCCGCCACGGCCATCCTGATGAAATCGCCGCCATGGTCGGCTACCTCGCCAGCCCCGAAGCCGGCTTCGTGACGGGCGCGAGCCTCAACATCGACGGTGGCTTCGCGGCGTGACTTGGTTCGCCCCCAGGCTGCGCGCACTTCGTGTCGCTTCGCCAACCCCCTTCCGGGGGCAACACCTACGGCCCGGCAGAGCCGGTTCCGTGGTGTTTCTGGAAAGGGGCGTGCCTTGCTCGGGAGGTCAGGGGAGGCCGCGCTGCACGGCCTCGATGAGCTTGTCGAGCGTGGCGTCGAGCTGGGCCAGTTCGACGGCTCCGATGCCGCCGAATAGCGCGACCTCGCGCGCGCGGCCGAGCGCGCCCACCGTTTCGTGCAGCGCCTTGCCGGCGGCGGTGAGATAGAGCCGGCTGCTGCGCCGGTCGGTCGGGTCGTCGTGGCGCTGCACGCGCTTGTGGCGCAGCAGGCCGGCGAGGGCGCGGCTCACCGCCATCTTGTCGAGGCCGGTCTGGTCGGCCACCTGCGTGGCGTTGAGGCCGGGTTGCACTGCCAGAACCGCCATCGTGCGCCACTCGTTCAGCGTGATCCGGTGCTCGCGGCCCACGCGCTCATGGAAAGGCCGCGCCGTGAGATTCACGACCCGCACCAGCTTGAAGAAGAGCGGGTCCATGGCGGGTCGCGTTCAGCCAGCGAGCCTTTTCGCCGCGGCCACGATGGCCTCGGTGCCGATGCGTGACTGTGCCTCCAGCACCGGCGCATAGCCGACCGGAATGCGCGGCGCGCCCAGCCGTGCCACGCGGCAGCCGGTGGCCTCCGCAGCGCTGGCCGCGATTTCCGCACCGAAGCCCGCCGCCTGCACCGCCTCGTGCACCACCAGCAGCCGGTCGGTGCGGGCGCACGACGACAGCACCGTCTCGCGGTCCCACGGCCACAGCGTGCGCAGGTCGATCAGGTCCACCGCGATGCCCTCGGCCGCCAGCGCATCGCACGCCGCCGCGCTGGCCTGCATCTGCCGGCTCCAGCTCACGAGAGTGAGCGCATCGCCCTCGCGCACGCGTGCCGCCTTGCCCAGCGGCACGGCGACGCTTTCGTCGACCTCGCCGCGCGCGCCCCACAGCGTCTTGTGCTCGATGTAGACCACAGGGTCGCCGCACTGCAGGGCGGAGCGCAGCAGCCCGTGGTTGTCCTGCGGCGTCGATGGGCTCACCACCACCACGCCCGGCAGGTGCGCGAACCAGGCTTCGAGCGACTGCGAATGCTGCGCGGCCGAGGCGTCCCAGATGCCGCCGGGCATGCGCGCCACCAGCGGCACGCGGCCCTGGCCGCCGAACATGAAGCGGTTCTTGGCGGCCTGGTTCACCAGCTCGTCCATGCCGCACAGCGCGAAGTCGACCACGCGCATCTCGACCACCGGCCGCAGCCCTGCGAGCGCCATGCCCACGCCGGCGCCCATGATCGCGGCCTCGCTGATCGGCGTGTCGATCACGCGTCCCGGGCCGAAGCTCTGCTGCAGCCCCTTGTACTGCCCGAAGATGCCGCCGCGGCCCACGTCCTCGCCGAGCACCACCACGCGCGGGTCGGCTTCCATCTCGCGCTGCAGGGCGAGCAGGGCGGCTTCCGAATAACTGAGTTCGTGCTTCATCGCCATTGGCCCTCCCCGACGGTCTGCACGTCGGTGAAGGCGGCGGCCGGCTCGGGCCAGGGGGCCGCGTCGGCGATGGCGAGGGCGGTGTCGACCTCGTCGCGCGCGGCGTTCTCGATGGCGTCGAGCGCGGAAGCCGCGACGCCGGCCGAAAGCAGATGGGCGCGTGCCCGTGCGATCGGGTCGGTCTCGAGCGCGGCGGCCAGTTCAGCCGGATCGCGGTAGGCCGCCACGTCCACCGACACATGCCCCTTCACGCGGTAGGTCAGCGCATGCAGCAGGCGCGGCCCGCCGCCGCTGCGCACCTGCGCCACCAGCTTCGCGGCGGCCGCATGCACCGCGAACACGTCGTTGCCATCGACCTGCGTGGACGCGATGCCGAGCGACTCGGCGCGCGCCGAGGCGCCTTCCCCGGCCGTCATCGGGCCGCTCGCCGTGGTCGCGCTCCAGCGGTTGTCCTCGCAGACGAAGAGCACCGGCAGCTCGTACACGCGCGCCCAGTTCAGCGCCTCGAGGAAGGGGCCGCGGTTGATCGCGCCGTCGCCGAAGAAGCAGACGGTGATGTCGTCAGCCTTGTTCAGCAGCTTCTGCGCGTGCGCCGCGCCCACCGCGATCGGCAGCCCCGCCGCCACCACGCCGTTGGCGCCCAGCATGCCGACCGAGAAATCCGCGATGTGCATCGAGCCGCCCTTGCCGCCGTTGAAGCCGGTGGCCTTGCCGAACAGCTCGCACATCATCCGCGCGAGGTCGGCGCCCTTGGCCAGCGTGTGGCCGTGGCCCCGGTGGGTGGAAGTGAGGTAGTCGGCGGCGCGCAGGTGGGCGCAGACGCCGGCCGGTACCGCCTCCTGCCCGGTGGAGAGGTGCAGCGGCCCGCGCACCTTGGCGGCGCCCGCCGCCTGCTGGCCGTAGGCGCTCACGCCGCCCTGGCTGGCGGTCTCCGCCGCGTTCTCGAAGGCCCGGATCCGCACCATGACGCGGTACAGGGCCTCACCCGCGCCGTGCGCGCCGTGGGCGGTGCTGCCGGAAATGCTCGAGTCCATCTTGTCTCCGACGCCCTTGGAGCGGGCGTTCCGGAAAAAATCGTATCAAGCGATACGGACTCGCGGCACCGGGCTTACCCGCCGCTTTCCAAGCGGACTCAGGCCACGGGCGGCAGGCGATCCAGCAGCTTGTCGAGCGTGATCGGGTAGTCGCGCACCCGCACGCCCGTTGCGTTGTAGACGGCGTTCGCCACCGCCGCGGCGACGCCGCACATGCCGAGCTCCCCGACGCCCTTGGCCTTCATCGGCGAGGAGATCGGGTCGGTCTCGTCGAGGAAGACGACGTCCTGGTGCGGAATGTCCGCATGCACCGGCACCTCGTAGCCCGCCAGGTCGTGGTTGACGAAGAAGCCGTGCCGCTTGTCGAGCGCCAGCTCTTCCATCAGCGCGCCGCCGACGCCCATCGTCATCGCGCCGATCACCTGGCTGCGCGCGGACTTCGGGTTCAGGATGCGCCCCGCCGCGCACACCGCGAGCATGCGCCGCACGCGGATCTCGCCGGTGGCCGCGTCGACGCCGACCTCCACGAAATGCGCGCCGAAGGTCGACTGCTGGTACTTCTTGTCGAGGTCGCCGAATTCGATGCTGTCCTCCACCACCAGCTCCTGCGCTCCCGCCGCCTCGGCCAGCGGCACCGCGCGCGAGCCGGCGCGCACCATGCCTTCGGAGAACTCCGCCTCGGCTACCGGAATGCCCAGCTTCGACGCCACGGCTTCGCGCAGCTTCATGCATGCCGCGAAGACGCCGGAGGTCGAGCTGTTGGCGCCCCACTGGCCGCCCGAGCCGGCCGAAACCGGGTGCGCCGAGTCGCCCAGGCGCACCTGCACCTTGTCGAGCGGCACGCCCATGGTCTCGGCGGCGGTCTGCGCGATGATGGTGTAGGTCCCGGTGCCGATGTCCGTCATGTCGGTCTCCACCGTGACCATGCCCCGGTTGTCCAGACGCACGCGCGCGCCCGACTTCATCACCAGGTTGTTGCGGAACGCGGCGGCCACGCCCATGCCGACGAGCCAGCGGCCGTCGCGCTGCTGCCCCGGCGCCGGGTTGCGCCTGTTCCAGCCGAAGCGCTCGGCGCCTGTGCGCAGGCATTCGATCAGCTTGCGCTGGGAGTAGGGACGCTGCGGCTTCTCGGGGTCGACCTGCGTGTCGTTGAGCACGCGGAACTCGATCGGGTCGATACCCAGCTTCTCGGCCATCTCGTCCATGGCGATCTCCAGCGCCATCATGCCGGGCGCCTCGCCGGGTGCGCGCATCGCGTTGCCCTCGGGCAGGTCGAGCACCGCCAGGCGCGTGGTCGTGAGGCGGTTCGCGCCGGCGTACAGCAGGCGGGTCTGGTTCACGGCCGTCTCCGGCTGGCCGCCCGGCAGGTCGCCCGACCAGCCTTCGTGCGCGATGGCGGTGAGCCTGCCGTCCCGGCCGGCGCCCAGGCGGATGCGCTGGATGGTCGCTGGCCGGTGCGTGGTGTTGTTCGCCATCAGCGGCCGCGGCAGCGCCACCTTCACGGGCCGCCGCGCCGCCCGCGCACCCAGCGCCGCGAGCAGCGCATCGGCCCGCACGAACAGCTTGCCTCCGAAGCCGCCGCCGACGAAGGGCGAGACCAGCCGCACGTTCGCCTTCGGGATGCCGAGCGTCTTGGCGACGTCGCCGGCGCCCCAGGCGATCATCTGGTTCGAGGTCCAGATGGTGAGCTTGTCGCCCTGCCACTGCGCGATGGAGGCGTGCGGCTCCATCATCGCGTGCGACTCGTCGGGCGTGGTGTAGGTCGCGTCGAGCTGCACGGGGGCCGCCGCGTAGGCGCCCGCGAAATCGCCCGTCTTCGTCTGCGGCTCGCCCGCGAAGGGGTTGGGCGCGGGCAGTTTCGCCGCGTCCTTCTCGGCGGACAGGTCGAAGCGGCCCGGCGTGCGCTCGTACTCGACGCGCACCAGCTGCGCGGCCGCGCGCGCCTGCTCGAAGGTGTCGGCCACGACCAGCGCCACCGCCTGGTGGTAGTGGTCAATTTCCGGCCCGCCCAGGAGCTTCGCCGTATTGAAGTCGCCCTTGGCGAGCTTGCCCGCATTGCGCGCGGTGACGATGGCCAGCACGCCCGGCGCCGCCCGGGCAGCGGCCAGGTCCATCGACGCGATGCGGCCCTTCGCGATGCCCGCGCCCACCACGTAGCCGTAGGCTGCGCCGGGCATCTCGGTGTTGCGCTCGTAGGCGTAGCGCGCGGCGCCGGTGGTCTTCATCGGGCCGTCGATGCGGTCCGTGGCCCTGCCGATGATCTTCAGCTGGTCGATGGGGTTTGTCGTGGCGGGTGTGTCGAATCTCATGGTCAGCTCCTCGCTTGCGTGATGGCGGCGGCCAGCGCGCGCTCGGCGAGCTGCAGCTTGAACGCGTTCTCGTGGGTGGGCTGCGCGTCGGCGAGCAGCCGCGCGGTCACGGCCCTGGCGCCTTGCGGCATGGCGGTCTCTGCAGCCTCCATGCGCCACGGCTTGTGCGCGACACCGCCGAGCGCCACCCGGCCGGAGCCGTCGCGCTGCACGATGGCCGCGACCGACACCAGCGCGAAGGCATAGGAGGCGCGATCGCGGATCTTGCGGTAGACGTGCGTGCCGCCCACGGGCCTGGGCAGCGTGACGCCGGTGATGAGCTCGTCGCGCTCCAGCGTCGTCTCGACGTGCGGCGTGTCGCCTGGCAGGCGATGGAAGTCGGCGATCGGGATCACGCGGGTGCGCCCGTCGGGCCGCACGGTCTCGACCGAGGCGTCCAGCACGCGCATCGCCACGGCCATGTCGCTGGGGTTGGTGGCGATGCACGACTTGCTGCCGCCGATCACCGCGAGCTGCCGCGTCACGCCGCCGATCGCACTGCAGCCGCTGCCGGGGCGGCGCTTGTTGCAGGGCTGGTCGGTGTCGTAGAAGTAGGGGCAGCGCGTGCGCTGCAGCAGGTTGCCCGCGGTGGTCGCCTTGTTGCGCAGCTGGCCCGATGCGCCGGCCAGCAGCGCGCGGGAGAGCACGCCGTAGTCGCGTCGCACGCGCTCGTCGGCCGCCAGGTCGGTGTTGCGCACCAGGGCGCCGATGCGCAGGCCACCCTCGGGCGTCGGCTCGACCCGGTCGAGTGCGAGCCCGTTCACGTCGACCAGGTGCACCGGCGCCTCGATCTGCAGCTTCATGAGATCGAGCAGGTTGGTGCCGCCGGCGATGAATTTCGCGCCGGGCCTGCCCGCGACGGCGGACGCCGCCTGCGCCGGGGTCGCGGCGCGCTCGTAGGTGAAAGCCTTCATGCCTTGCTCCCCGCCACTTCCGTGATGGCATCGACGATGTTGGAATACGCGCCGCAGCGGCAGATGTTGCCGCTCATGCGCTCGCGCAGCTCTTCGGCCGAGAACATGGGGCGGGCCGTGAGGTCGGCGCTCACATGGCTCGGCACGCCGCGCCTGACCTCGTCGATCACCCCGACCGCCGAGCAGATCTGGCCGGGCGTGCAGTAGCCGCACTGGTAGCCGTCGTGCCTGACGAAGGCGGCCTGCAGCGGATGCATGCCTTGCGGCGTGCCCAGCCCTTCGATGGTCGTGACCTGCGCGCCCTCGTGCATCACGGCGAGCGTCAGGCAGGAGTTGATCCGCCTTCCGTCGACGATGACCGTGCAGGCGCCGCACTGGCCGTGGTCGCAGCCCTTCTTGGTGCCCGTCAGGTGCAGGTGCTCGCGCAGTGCGTCGAGCAGGGTGGTGCGCGTGTCCAGGTCGAGTGCCTGCGCCGTGCCATTGACGTTCAGCGTCAGCTTCATGCGCGAGCCGCCCGCGGCCGCTGCCGGGGCCGCGGTCTGCGCCGACGCGGGCGGCGCGGTGGCTGCCGAGACCGCCGCGGCGGTCGCGGCGCCGACGATGAGCGCGTCGCGCCGCGAGATCAGTTGTGTCGTGGGACTGTCCATGTCAGCTCCTGCTGTTCGAGGTTCGTGGGGATGGCGAATACTGCTGATAGCGCGTGCCATGGGCGGTGGCGGTAGGAAAACGGCTGCTGTTGATCCCTGCCCGCGGCCCGTGGGGCTCCCCGCTTCCGAAAATGGTTCTCACCTTGGGAAGCCGCGGGGGCAGACCGGCCGATTTCCATTCTTCTGAAGCCGCGCGAGGATCGATAGCGCAATCCTCTTCATTTCTTGCCCGATCCGATGAGGCGCGGCGGCAACGGGCCCTGCCTCAGGCCCCGCTGGCCTGGCCTTGCCCGGCTCCCGCTGCGTCGATTCCCCTGCCACCCGCGCGCGCACCGCCGCGCAGCACTTCGATGTCCCGCCTGGGCGGTGCGCCGAACAGACGGCTGTACTCGCGGCTGAACTGCGACGGGCTTTCGTAGCCGACCTGGAAGGCCGCGCTCGCCGCGTCGAAGTGCTCGTTGAGCATCAGCCGCTTCGCCTCGTTCAGCCGCAGCCACTTCTGGTACTGCAGCGGACTCATCGCCGTCAGCTGGCGGAAGTGGTGGTGGAAGGTCGGCGCGCTCATCTGCACGCGGGCCGCGAGCTCGTCGATGCGAAAGGGGGAGGCGTAGTTCAGCTTCAGCCAGTCGATGGCCCTGGCGATCCGGTGGCCCTGCCCGTCGACCGAGGCGATCTGCCGCAGGCTCGCGGCCTGGTCGCTCATCAGCAACCGGTAGTGGATCTCGCGATGGATCATCGGCGCGAGAACGGGAATGGCCTCGGGCTCGTCCAGCAGTTCCACCAGCCGGGCGATCGGCGCCAGCAGCGCGGGCGTCGCCTCGCCGAGTCCCACGCCGATGCCGATGGGCCGCTCGCGATGCGGCGGCAAGCCGCCCTGCGCGATGAGCTCGGCCAGCACGCGCACGTCGAGCTTGAGCATCAGGCCCAGGCAGGGCTGCCGCGGGCTCGCCGTCTTCACTTCGGAATTGGCGGGCATGTCCAGCGAGGTGATGAGGAACCGCGAGGTGTCGTACGGATAGGCCTCGCCGCCCACCCACATCTGCTTGGCGCCCTGCGCGACGAGCACGATGCTCGGCTCGACCATGCAGACGGCCGGTGGCGCGGGAGATTCGCGCCTGAAGAAGCCGAGGTTGGCGATGGGCGTGTCGTGGTCGCCCGGCAGCGGCGTGCGGGCATCGATGACCCGCGCCATCGCCCGCTGCAGCGCCCTGCACCGCGCTGCGGCGTCCTCGTCCGCGTCCTGTCTGGGGGCCATCTTGCTTGCTTCGAGACTTTGCGCAGGACTCTACCCGCGGGGCGCTTCGTCATCCACAAAAGAGCCGTGTCCCCGAAGGATCGGGCAAGAAATCCAGAGGAGTGAGCAAGTCTTCGCATCCCTCGGCGCAGCGGGCACCTGCCTGCCCTCCTACATCGCTGCGAGACGTTTCTGCGAACGCGTGCAGGACAAATGCCCGACCCGCCTGGCGAGGCCCCGCGGCGCAAGGGCCTGTGGCATCTTCACCTACTCATTCCGTCTGCCGGCCCGCGTGCCGGCTCGCGGCCATCCACCAAACACAGCGCAGGAGGCACATCACCATGATCAAGATCGGCATCGTCGACGACCACGCGGTCGTCCGCACAGGCCTGAAGTCGTTCTTCTCCACTTTCGTCGACTTCCGCGTGGTCGGCGAGGCCGGCACCGGCCGGGAGGCCATCGACCTGGTGCGCACGGCCGATCTCGACGTGCTGGTGATGGACCTTTCCATGCCCGGCCAGAGCGGTATCGACGCGCTCGCGATGGTGCGCGCCAAGGCGCCCGACCTCGGCGTGCTCATCCTCAGCGGCTATCCCGAGGAGCACTACGCGGTGAACCTCATCCGCCAGGGCGCATCCGGCTACCTCAACAAGGAATGCGAGCCCGAGGAGATCGCCAAGGCCATCCGCACGATCGCGCTGGGCCGGCGCTACATCTCGCCCTCGGTGGCAGAGCTGCTCGCGGGCCAGCTGGAACGCAAGGACAACGCGCCGCCGCACGAGCACCTGTCGGAGCGCGAATTCCAGGTGTTCCTGAAGCTGGCCAAGGGAGAATCGGTGGGCGCCATCGGCGAGGCGCTGTCGCTCTCGGTGAAGACCATCAGTACTTACCGCACGCGGCTGATGGAGAAGATGAACCTTTCCACCAACAGCGACCTGACCTACTACGCCATCAAGACACAGCTCATCGATTGACGAACCCCGAGGCGACGACCGCAACGACAAGGCAACTGCGCATTCCGGTGGCCGATGAGGTCGCCGTGTCCGCGCTCGCGGTGTCGCCGCCTTCGCCCGAGGCCTGCTATGTGCTGGCGCATGGCGCCGGTGCCGGCATGACGCATCCGTTCATGGAGGCTGCGGCCGACGGGCTCGCGCAGCGGCGCATCGCCACGCTGCGCTACCAGTTTCCCTACATGGAGCGAGGCAGCAAGCGCACCGACGCGCCGGCCCTCGCGCATGCCACCGTGCGTGCGGCGGTCGATTGCGCGGCCATGCATTTCGGCGGGCTGCGCCTCTTCGCTGGCGGCAAGTCGTTCGGCGGCCGCATGACTTCGCAGGCCCAGGCGCTGGAGCCGCTGCCGGGCGTGAAGGGGCTGGTCTTCCTCGGGTTTCCTCTGCACCCTTCGGGCGCGCCATCGACCACGCGCGCGGAGCATCTGCACGATGTCGACGTGCCCATGCTCTTCGCGCACGGTCCGCGCGACACGCTGGCCGAGCCGCGCGAGTTCGATGTCGTCACCCGCTCGCTCGGCCCGATGGC
This sequence comes from Variovorax sp. 160MFSha2.1, assembly GCF_048305075.1. Lineage (NCBI taxonomy): Bacteria > Pseudomonadati > Pseudomonadota > Betaproteobacteria > Burkholderiales > Comamonadaceae > Variovorax > Variovorax sp. 160MFSha2.1. Next base: position 6,443,092 of record NZ_CP157624.1, on the reverse strand, counting down.
CAGCGTGCTCGAGATAGACGGCGCCGACCACTCCTTCAGCGTCCTGCGGCGCAGCGGCCGCACCGATGCCGAGGCGCTCGACGAACTGCTCGACGGCATCGCCGTGTGGACGCAGGCCTGGCGCATCGGCTGAACGAACAAACCCTTGCAAGCCGCTCCGGGAATTCCCGGATGCCCACGATCGCACCTCGATGGGATAGTTAGTTCGCCCTTCAAACTAACTAATTTCTTACACGGCTGGCGCCTGCGGGCGACTCAACTCAGGAGAGACATCGATGCGACTGAAACAAACCCTGGCCGCCATGGCCTTCGCCACGGCACTCGGTTCCACGGCCGTGGGCGCGATGGCGCAGACCGTCGTCGGCGTGAGCTGGTCCAACTTCCAGGAAGAGCGCTGGAAGACCGACGAGGCCGCCATCAAGGCAGAGCTGGAGAAGCTCGGCGCCAAGTACATCAGCGCCGATGCGGGCGGCTCGCCCGAGAAGCAGCTGGGCGACATCGAGGGCCTGATGTCGAAGGGCGCGAAGGCGCTCATCGTGCTCGCGATGGACAAGGACGCCATCCTGCCGGCCGTCACCAAGGCCACGCGCCAGAAGGTGCCCGTGGTCGCCTACGACCGCCTCATCGAGGCGCCGGGCGTCTTCTACATCACCTTCGACAACGTCGAGGTCGGCCGCATGGAGGCGCGCGAGGTCTTCAAGGTCAAGCCCAAGGGCAACTACGTGATCATCAAGGGCTCGCCCAGCGACCCGAACGCCGACTTCCTGCGCGCGGGCCAGCAGGAAGTGCTGGACGCCGCCATCAAGAAGGGCGACATCAAGATCGTCGGCGACGAATACACCGAAGGCTGGAAGCCCGAGGTCGCGCAGAAGAGCATGGAGCAGATCCTCACCAAGAACGGCAACAAGGTGGATGCCGTGGTGGCCGCCAACGACGGCACGGCCGGCGGCGCGGTGGCGGCGCTCACGGCCAAGGGCATCCGCGGCATTCCGGTGTCGGGCCAGGACGCCGACTTCGCGGCGCTCAACCGCATCGCGCTGGGCACGCAGACCGCCACCATCTTCAAGGACTCGCGCGAGCTCGGCCGCGAAGCCGCCGCAGCGGCCATCGCGCTGTCGCAGGGCAAGCCTGTCGACAAGGCCGCGCCGTGGAACTCGGGCCCGAAGAAGGTCGCGCTGCAGTCGCGCCTGCTGACGCCGGTGGCGGTGACGCGCGACAACCTCGACCTCGTGGTCAAGGCCGGCTGGATCAAGAAGGACGAGCTCTGCAAGGGCGTGTCGGGCGCGAGCGCGCCCGCGGCCTGCAAGTAACGCCGCACGACAGGCGAGCGACGCGCCGGCGCCATCCGCGGAAAGCGCGCCGGCTTTTTTCCCTTTCCCATGCAACGCACCAGCTGCCGGCGCCCACGGGCCCGGCCGGCAGGGCCTGCGCATCTCTTCATAGTCCGCGCAGTCCAGAAAAAGGATCCGAAACATGAGCAACCCATCGTCATCAACACCGGGCTGGTGGCGCCGCACCGGCGTCGACCTGCGGCTCATCCTGATGTGCGTGCTGCTGGTCATCATGGCCGTGGCGTTCAGCGTCATGTCCGGCGGCGTGTTCCTCTCGCCCGAGAACCTCTACAACGTCGCGCAGCAGACGGCGGTGGTGGGCATCGTGTCCACCGTGATGGTGCTGATCATCGTGGCGCGGCACATCGACCTGTCGGTGGGCTCGGTGATGGGCTTCGTCGGTGTTCTCATCGCCTACCTGCAATACACCTCGGGCTGGTCGTGGCCCACGGCCTGCCTCGCGGGGCTCGCGGTGGCGCTCTTGGTGTCCATCTACCAGGGCTGGCTCACTGCGGTGCTGGGCGTGCCTTCCTTCGTGGTCACGCTGGGCGGCCTCATGTCCTTCCGCGGCGCGGCCTTCCTGGTGGCCGACGGCAAGACGCAGCCGGTGAACGACGAATTCTTCCAGCGCCTGGGCGGTGGCTATGACGGCGGCATCGGCGTCACCGCGAGCTGGGTGCTCGCGGCGTTCGTGGCGGTGGTGCTGTTCGCGCGCATGGTGCAGAAGCGCCGCGCGCGCCAGCGCTACGACATGCCAACCGAGGCGCTGTGGCTGGACGTGCTCATCACGGCCGTGCCGGTGGCGGTGGTGTTCGGCTTCGCCTGGGTGATGAACAGCTACCAGATCTCGTCCAAGAACGAGCCGCAGGGCATTCCGATCCCGGTGCTGATCTGGGCGGTGGTGGCCATCGTGCTGTCGTTCATCGTGCACCGCACGCGCTTCGGGCGCTACGTGTTCGCGATGGGCGGCAACCCCGACGCCGCGGCGCTGGTGGGCATTCCGGTCAAGCGCGTCACGCTGATGCTGTTCGCGCTGCTGGCGGTGCTGGTCACCGTCGCGGCCATCGTGTCGATCGCGCGACTGAACGCCGGCACCAATTCGCTGGGCACGGGCATGGAGCTGTACGTGATCGCCGCGGCCGTCATCGGCGGCACGGCGCTCGCGGGCGGCAGCGGCTCGATCTTCGGCTCGGTGCTGGGCGCGCTCATCATGCAGTCGCTCGACAGCGGCATGCTGCTGCTGGACGTGCCCATCGGCAAGCGCATGGTCATCATCGGCCAGGTGCTGATCGTGGCGGTGGTGTTCGATGTGCTCTACCGCCGCAAGTTTGGGGAAAACTGAAATGGCAGATATCGACACCTCCAGACCCCTCGTCGAACTGCGCGAGATCCGCAAGGCCTTCGGCGGCGTGAAGGCCGTGGACGGCGTGAGCGTGAACCTCTACCCCGGCGAGGTGGTCGCGCTGCTGGGCCACAACGGCGCGGGCAAGTCCACGCTGATGAAGATGCTCGCGGGTGCCTACCCCATCGACTCGGGAGACACGCTGATCGCGGGCGAGAAGGTCAACATCCGCACGCCGGCCGAGGCGCAGGCGCAAGGCATCGAGACCATCTACCAGACGCTCGCGCTCGCCGACAACCTCGACTCGGTGGCCAATCTCTTCCTCGGCCGCGAGAAGATGACACCGTGGAACACGCTCGACGACCACTTCATGGAAGTGCAGGCGCGCAAGGTGTTCCAGCGCCTGAACAGGAACTTCACCAACATCCGCGTGCCGGTGCGCCGGCTCTCGGGCGGGCAGCGGCAGGTGGTGGCCATTTCGCGCGCGCTGTACTTCAATGCGCGCATCCTCATCATGGACGAGCCCTGCGCCGCGCTGGGCCCCGAAGAAACGGCGATGGTCGGCGGCCTGGTGAAGCAGCTCAAGGCCGACGGCGTGGGCATCTTCCTCATCACGCACGACATGCCCGACGTGTTCTCGCTGAGCGACCGCCTCGCGGTGATGAAGAACGGCAGGCTCGTGGGCACCTACCGCACCGCCGACGTGACCGAGGACGAGGTGCTCGGGATGATCATTGCCGGCAAGCGGCCCGAGGGCAAGGAGCAGGCCCACCACGCCGATACCGCGGCGGCACCCGCCTGACGCACAGGTAGACGGAGACAGACCCGACGTGACCACCACGGCCGACCTGCAACTGGTGAAGCGCATGAACCGCAGCGTGCTGCTGCGGCTGCTGCGCGCGCAGCCCGGCCTTTCGCGCGCACGGCTGGCCGGCGAGAGCGGCCTCACCAAGTCGACCGTGAGCCTGCTGGTGCGCGAGCTGATCGACGAGGGCTGGCTCAGCGAGGCCGGCGCGACCGTGGCCGACGGGCTGGGCCGCCCCTCCACGCCGCTGCAGATCGACGTGGGCGTGCGCGCGCTCATGGGCGTGGAGATCGCTGTGGAGACCGTGCGCCTCGTGTGCATGTCGCTGCAGGGCGAGGTGCTGCATTCGCAGAGCCACGACCTGACCGACGGTTCGCCCGCCGGCGTGTGCGCGCAGGTCGCGCGCATGGCGGTGGCCGCGCACGCGAAGCTGCAGCAGCTCGGCCTGCAGCTGTCGAGCATCGGCGTGTGCGTGCCCGGCGCGGTGGACGACTGCACCGGCGTCGTCCGCTTCGCGCCCAACCTCGGCTGGCGCAACGTGAGCCTGCTGCCGGCGCTCGAGAAAGCCTTCGCCGCCGTCGGGCTACCCGGGGTGACGGTGCAGCTGCAGAACGACGCCGATGCCGCCGCGCTGGGCGAATACGAGTTCGCCTCCAGCGTCGGCCAAGAGGGCGAAGACCCGCTGATCTTCGTCAACTGCGACGTGGGCGTTGGCGCGGGCGTGGTGCTCAACGACCGGCTCTTCACCGGCGCGCAGGGCATGGCCGGCGAGATCGGCCACACCATCCTCCAGCTCGACGGGCCGCTGTGCTCGTGCGGCCGTCGTGGCTGCGCCGAGGCCTTCTTCGGCTCGCGCGTGCTGGAGCGCGAAGGCGCCGATCTGCCGCGCGCCGCCGCATTCTTCGGCGTGCTGCTGCAGAACCTGTGGGTCACCTTCAATCCGCGCGCCATCGTGCTCGGCGGCAAGGCCTGCGCCGACCACAAGGGCTTCGCGCAGGCTGCCTTCGAATGCATGAAGCGGCATGCGGACGACGCCGGCATGCCGGCACCGGACCTGCGCACAGCGCGCTACGGCGAGCTGGCGCCCGCGGTGGGCGCGGCGGCGCTCGCGCTGCACGAATACTTAAGGCCGCTGCAGCCCGATGCGAAGGCACGCAGGGCGCGCGCCGCGCAGGTTCTCGCCGCCACCTGAGCCTTCGGCCTACGCGCGGGCTGCCCGCAGCGGTCTAGCGTTCGGACTCCGTCCCTGGAGTTCCCGCCATGAATCCGCGCCCGTCCGCCGAGCCCGCCCGTTCCGCTTCCGTGTTGCTGGCCGCGATGGCCGTGCTGATCGGGCTTGCAGGCGTGGCGCTCGCCGTGGCCGGTGCATGGCTGATCGCGCTCGGCGGCTCGTGGTACTACCTCGTCGCGGGACTGGGGCTGGCGGCGGCGGCGCTGCTGTTGCGGCGCGGCGGCGGTGCCGGGTTGATGGTGTACGCGGCGGTGGTCCTGCTCACGCTGGCCTGGGCACTGTGGGAGGTGGGGCTCGACTGGTGGCCGATGGCCGCGCGTGGCGACGTGTTCTTCGTGATCGGCCTGCTGCTGCTCACGCCGTGGGTGGCGCGTGCGCTCGCCCTGCGCAATGCCGCGGGCGTTGGAAGCGCGCGCGCCGTGCTCGGCGTGGTGCTCGTGGCCTTCCTGGTGGCGGCGGTGTTCTCGTGGATGCGCGATCCCCGCCGCATCGAAGGCATCTTGCCCCCGGCCGATGCCACGGCCGCCACGGCGAGCGCGCCCGCGGGCCCCACGGCCGCGGCGGACGAATGGACGGCCTACGGCGGCACCGGCTTCGGCCAGCGCTATTCGGCGCTCGACCAGATCACGCCGCAGAACGTGAGCCAGCTCGAGGAGGCCTGGCACTTCCGTACCGGCGACGTGCGAGGCCAGCCGGGCGACCCCGAGGAGACGACCTTCGAGGTCACGCCCCTGAAGATCGGCGGCAGGCTCTTCCTGTGCACGCCGCACCAGTCGGTGATCGCGCTCGACGCCACCACCGGCCAGCAGGTCTGGCGCTACACGCCCCAGATCGCGCGGCCGCTCGCGCTGCAGCACCTGACCTGCCGGGGGCTCTCGTACTACCCGGGTGCTGCGGCGGCGCCATCTGCCGGATCCGCGTCCGCATCCGCGTCGCCGGCCGCCTGCGACGCGAAGCTGTTCATGCCCACAGCCGATGGCCGCGTCATCGCGCTCGATCCCGCCAGCGGCCAGCCCTGCCCGGCCTTCGGCGGCGGCGCCGGCCAGATCGATCTCTGGAAGAACATGCCGAACGTGAAGGCAGGCTCCTACTACTCGACCTCGCCTCCGGTCGTGACGCGCTCGCTCCTCATCGTGGGCGGTACCGTGCTGGACAACGTCTCGACGAAGGAAACCTCCGGCGTGATCCGCGCCTTCGACGCGAACACCGGCGCGCTGGTGTGGAACTGGGACTCCGGCAACCCCGAGGACACCGCCCCCATCGCGGCCGACCGCACCTACACCGCCAATTCGCCCAACAGCTGGTCGATCTCCAGCGTGGACGAGGCGCTGGGCCTGGTCTACGTGCCCATGGGCAACCAGCCGCCCGACCAGTGGGGCGGCGCGCGCAGCGAAGGCGCGAAGAAGTATTCGTCGGCGGTGGTGGCGCTCGACCTGGCCACCGGCCGCGTGCGCTGGAGCTTCCAGACCGTGCACCACGACCTGTGGGACTACGACGTGCCCGCGCAGCCCAGCCTGGTCGACCTGCGCGTGGGCAGCGAGACCGTGCCCGCGCTGGTGCAGCCGACCAAGCAGGGCGAGCTCTTCGTGCTCGACCGCCGCAACGGCAAGCCGATCCTGCCGGTGAACGAGCGCGCCGCGCCGCAGGGCGCTGCCGCGGGCGACGTCACCGCGCCGACGCAGCCGTCATCGGCCCTGTCCTTCGATCCGCCGGCGCTCAAGCCCTCGGACATGTGGGGTGCCACCGTCTTCGACCAGCTGGCCTGCCGCATCGCCTTCCACCGGCTGCGCTACGAGGGCCGGTTCACCCCGCCCTCGACCGAGGGCTCGCTGATCCATCCGGGCAACTTCGGCGTCTTCAACTGGGGCGGCGTGGCGGTCGATCCGCGCCGGCAGATCGTCTTCGTCACGCCCGCGTCGCTGGCCTTCGTCTCCAGGCTCGTGCCGCGCGCGGACGCCACCTCGCTCTACGTGCAGGGCAAGGAACGCCCCAACGACAGCCTGCCCGCGCTCAACGAGAACTTCGGCGCGCCCTTCGCGGTGAAGCTCAGCGCCTTCACCTCGGTGCTCGGCCTGCCGTGCCAGGCGCCGCCCTGGGGCTACGTCGCCGCGGCCGACCTGCGCACCGGCAGGGTCGCCTGGATGCACAAGAACGGCACGGTGCGCGACAGCTCGCCGCTGCCACTGCCCTTCGCGATGGGCGTGCCCAATCTCGGCGGGCCCATCATGACGGCAGGGGGCGTGGCCTTTCTCTCGGGGACGCTCGACCAGTTCGTGCGCGGCTATGACGTGAACGACGGCAGGGAGCTCTGGCGCAGCCGCCTGCCGGCCGGCGGACAGGCCACGCCAATGACCTACCGCGGCGCCGACGGGCGCCAGTACCTGCTGGTGGTGGCCGGCGGCCACGGCTCGCTCGGCACGCGCACCGGCGACCATGTGATCGCCTACGCGCTGCCCAGGCGCTGAACGGCCTTCAGTCGCGTGCGTCGGCCACGGCCGCGGCTTCGTCGCGCCAGCCCCGCAGCCGCCGGTAGAGCGTGCCGCGCGACACGCGCAGCTGCCGCGCCGCCTGCGACACGTTGCCGCCATGCGCGGCGAGCGTCTCCTCGATCAGCTTGCGGCTGTGCTCGCGCAGCGTGGTCTGCTCGTGCGGCGCTGCCTCGTCACCATCTGCGTGCTCGCTGGCCTGTGCGGCCGGCATCGCATCGTGCCGCTCGATGGCCAGTGGGGCAGCCTCGCCCGGCATCGCCACTGCGTGCCGGAAGTCCGCGCCATCCGCGCCGCCCTTCAACTGTGCCTGCACCCACACACCAAGGCCGCTTGCCAGCCGCAACGGCTGCGCAGCCTCGCGTCGGCCCAAGCGCAGCAGGCTCGCAAGATCGTGCCCGAGCAGGAACTCCACGTCGCGCTCGTCCGCCGCCTCGGGCAGCCGACCCAGCAGCCGCGCGCCCGCGTTGTTGAGCCAGGCGATGGTGCCGTCGGGCGCGATGCCGGCCAGCGCTTCGAGCGGCGTGCCCAGCAGCGTGGGGCTGGCCTGGAAGCGCAGGATCAGGTGGTCGCGCGACTGCGCCTGCAGCAGCCGGTTCTCGATGGTGGTGGCGTACAGCGACACCATCGACGCCGCGTCGAAGCCGAAACGCCGCGCCTCCACCGTGAGGTCGAGCACGCCGGCGAGCTGCCCTGTCACATCGCGTATCGGCGCGGCCGCGCACTGCATGTGGCACAGCAGGTCGAAGTAGTGCTCGGCGCCGTCGACGGTGCAGGCCTGCCCGGTGCTCGCCACGATGCCCGGCGCGGTGGTGCCGACGATGTGCTCGGCAATGTTCACGCCCACGCGCGCGGTCTTGCGCAGCACCGGCTGGTGCGCGGCGGCGGGATGCTGCGTGACGTGCACCACCACGCCCTCGCGGTCGGTGAGGATCACGCGGCAGTCGGTGCCCGCGAGCGCGTGCTCCATCTGCACCAACTCCTGCCGCGCCGCTTCGAGCAGCTGGCGGTTGCGCGCGAGCGTGGCGTGCAGCCGGCTGGGCGTGACCGGGTCGAAGGGCACGATGCGCTGGCGGTCGGCGTGGGTGCGGCTGCAGCGCATCCACGACTGGATCACCGCCTCGCCCACCAGCCCCGAGGGGCGCACGCCTTCCTCGAAGAACTGCCGCCGCGCGAGCGCCACGCGCTGCGCGGGCGTGCTGGCGAAGAGCTGGCGCGGGGCATCGGGTGTACCGATTCTTCCGACAAGGCTTCTGTCGAGGGCCATGGGTGAGCTGCCTTCCGGTTCAGGACCAGCGTCGAATGTGTTCCGCAATGGAACAGCGCCGGACTGGGGAAATCCCGAAGATGAACGCGCGGCCCGTCCCGACGATTCTTGGCGCACAAAGGAGACCTGCGATGAAAAAAACACACTCCGGGCTGCTCGTGCTCGCCGGCGCATTGCTGTGCCTGGGCGCCACCACCGCAGCCACGGCCCAGAACGCACAGGACCGCGCGGCAGCCGCCACGAAACGCGTCGACGGCGGCTTCATCCGCGCCAACGCCGCGCAGAAGAAGACGCCGGACTGGCCCAGCGTGGGCCTGGACTATTCGGAATCGCGCTTCAGCCAGCTCGACCAGGTGAACGCCGGCAACGTGAAGGACCTGGGGCTGGTCTGGTCGTACAACCTCGAGTCCACGCGCGGCGTCGAAGCCACGCCGCTGGTGGTGGACGGCATCATGTACATCACCGCCTCCTGGAGCGTGGTGCACGCCATCGACACGCGCACCGGCCAACGGCTGTGGACCTTCGATCCGCAGGTCGACAGGTCCAAGGGCTTCAGGGGCTGCTGCGACGTGGTGAACAGAGGCGTCGCGATCTACGAGGGCAAGGTCTACGTGGCGGCCTACGACGGCCGGCTGATCGCGCTCGATGCCGCCACCGGCCAGAAGGTCTGGGAGAAGAACACCATCGAGGGCCAGAAGGGCAGCTACACCATCACCGGCGCGCCGCGCGTGTTCAAGGGCAAGGTCATCATCGGCAACGGCGGGGCCGAATACGGCGTGCGCGGCTTCGTCACCGCCTACGACGCGAAGACGGGCGACCAGAAGTGGCGCTGGTTCGTGGTGCCGGGCGACCCGGGCAAGCCCTTCGAGGACGAGTCGATGGCGCGCGCCGCCAAGACCTGGGACCCCAGTGGCAAGTACTGGGAGGCCGGCGGCGGTGGCACCGCCTGGGACAGCTTCGCCTTCGACCCCGAGCTCAACCTGATGTACGTGGGCACCGGCAACGGCTCGCCCTGGTCGCACAAGGCGCGCAGCCCCAAGGGCGGCGACAACCTCTACCTGGGCTCGGTGGTGGCGCTCGACCCCGACACCGGCAAGTACAAGTGGCACTACCAGGAGACGCCCGGCGACAACTGGGACTACACCTCCACGCAGTCGATGATCCTCGCCAACGTGAAGATCGGCGGCAAGCAGCGCAAGGTGCTGCTGCATGCGCCGAAGAACGGCTTCTTCTTCGTCATCGACCGCACCAACGGCAAGTTCATCTCGGCGAAGAACTTCGTCGAGGTCAACTGGGCCACCGGTTACGACAGGAACGGCCGCCCCATCGAGATCGCCGCCGCGCGCGACGCCACCAAGCCCGGCGACAGCATCCCCGGGCCCTTCGGCGCGCACAACTGGCATCCGATGTCGTTCAACCCGCAGACCGGCTTCGCCTACCTGCCCGCGCAGCACGTGCCGATCAACCTCATGGACGACAAGGACTGGAAGTTCGACGAGAACGTGCCCGGCCGTCCGCATTCGGGCCTGGGCTGGAACCTGGGCAAGTTCGCCAACGCCGAGCCTCCCAAGAGCAAGCCCTTCGGCCGCCTCGTGGCCTGGGACCCGGTGGCGCAGAAGGAAGCCTGGGGCGTGGACTATGCATCGCCCTGGAACGGCGGCACCCTCACCACCGCCGGCAACCTCGTGTTCCAGGGCACGGCCGATGGCCGCCTGCTGGCCTACAACGCGAAGACCGGCGAGAAGCTCTGGGAAACGCCCACCGGCACCGGTGTGGTTGCCGCGCCATCGACCTACATGGTCGACGGCAAGCAGTACGTGTCGGTCGCGGTGGGCTGGGGCGGCGTCTACGGCCTCGCGCAGCGCGCCACCGAGCGGCAGGGTCCGGGCACCGTCTACACCTTCGCGGTCGGCGGCACGGCGAAGATGCCCGACTTCGTGCAGTACCGCATGGACAAGCTGGTGCAGGGCGTCAAGTACGACCCCGCCAAGGTCCAGGCCGGCACCATGCTCTACGTGAGCAACTGCGTGTTCTGCCACGGCGTGCCGGGCGTGGACCGCGGCGGCAACATCCCCAACCTCGGCTACATGGACGCGGCCTACATCGAGAACCTCGACAAGTTCGTGCTCAAGGGCCCGGCCATGTCGCGCGGCATGCCCGACTTCACGGGCAAGCTCTCGAACGACGACATCGAGAGCATCAAGGCCTTCATCCAGGGAACCGCCGACGCCATCCGCCCGAAGTAGAGGACGCAGCAGCACCAACAAAAAAGAAAGCCGCCGTCCCAAAGGACAGCGGCTTCAATTTGTCAATTCCAGGAACACCGAGGAACCGGCTTCGCCGGGCCTCAGGTGTTGCCCCCGGAAGGGGGTTGGCGTAGCGACACGAAGTGCGCGCAGCCTGGGGGCGAACCAGGTCAATCGGCGTAGACGCCGGCGGCCTTGATGATCGGCCCCCACTTCGCGATCTCGGCCGAGACGAACTTCTTGTGTTCCGCCGGCTCGGTGCGCTTGTCGGTGGTGATTACCGCGCCCAGCGCCTCTTCACGCTTGATGAAGCCGGGGTCCTTCATCGCGGCCTTGATGGCTTCGTTGAGCTTCTTCAGCACCGGCGCGGGCGTGCCCTTGGGCGCGTACACGCCGTGCCAGATCGTCACTTCGAAGCCCTTGAGGCCCGACTCGTCCAGCGTCGGCAGGTCCTTCAGCGCGGGGGTGGTCAGGCGCTTGCTGGTGGTCACGGCGTAGGCCTTGACCTTCTTGGCCTCGATCTGCGACGTGGTGTTGGTGGTCTGGTCGCACAGCAGGTCGATCTGGCCGCCCAGCAGGTCGGCGATGGCCGGTGCGGTGCCCTTGTAGGGAACCGGCGTCATCTCGACCTTCAGTGCGCTCTGGAACAGCAGGCCGCACAGGTGCGAGGCGGCGCCCAGGCCGGCGTTGCCGAGGTTGATCTTGCCCTTGTTGGCCGCGATCCAGCTCGTCAACTCCTTGTAGTTGTTGGCCGGCAGGCCGGGCTTGCCGATCAGCGTCATCGGCACTTCGTTGACCATGCCCAGGTACTCGAAGTCGTTCTCGACGTTGAAGGGCAGCTTGCGGTAGAGCGCCGGCATCGTCGACATGCCGATGTGGTTCAGCAGCAGGGTATAGCCGTCGGGGTTGGCGCGCGCCACCTTGGCGGTGCCGATGGAACTGCCCGCGCCGGCGGTGTTGTCCACCACGATGGTGGTGCCCAGCGTCTTCTGCATGGCTTCGGCCAGGTCGCGCGCGACACGGTCGGTCGGGCCGCCGGCGGCGAAAGGCACCACCAGCGTCACGGTCTTGCCCGCGGGGAAGTCCTGGGCGTGTGCACCGACGGCCGCGGCGGCAATCGCCGCGAGGGCGAACAGTTTCTTCATGTCGTCTCCGGAAAAGGGGGAATAAAAACGCCCGCGATCTTAAGGGCTGACCAGGGGCTGACCTATAGCGAATAGCCCTTAGCCAAAGGCCGTCTTGCGCACCTCGGAGGGGCGCATGGCGGGGCTTGCAAACCCGGGCCTCGCGAACGGGTTTTGCGGTGGGCCGCTTGCGGCGATGCCGCCGGCGTGGTCCTCTCGTCCTGCAGGCCCCTTCATCCTTCCCGACACCAGGAGACCACCACCGATGCAGACCATCCAGCTCAAAGACCCGACCCTGCTGCGCCAGCAGGCCTACATCGCAGGCGCATGGGCCGACGCCGACGGCGGCGAGACCGTGGCCGTCACCAACCCGGCCAACGGCCAGCAGATCGGCACGGTGCCGATGTGCGGCGCCGAAGAGACCGCGCGCGCCATCGCCGCCGCCGAGATTGCCCAGCGTGCGTGGGCGAAGGTGCCGGCCAAGGAGCGCTGCGCCGTGCTGCGCAGGCTCAACGACCTGATGTTGGCCAATGTGGACGACCTCGCGCTCATCATGACCACCGAGCAGGGCAAGCCCATGGCCGAGAGCCGCGGCGAGATCGCCTACGCAGCCTCGTTCATCGAATGGTTCGCCGAGGAGGCGCGCCGCGTGTACGGAGACACCATTCCCGCGCCGCAGGCCGACCGCCGCATCCTCGCGCTCAAGCAGCCCGTGGGCGTGACGGCCGCCATCACGCCGTGGAACTTTCCCGCCGCCATGCTCACGCGCAAGGCAGGCCCCGCGCTCGCTGCCGGCTGCGCGATGGTGGTGAAGCCCGCCACGCAGACGCCGTTCTCCGCGCTGGCCTTCGCCGAACTGGCCGAGCGCGCGGGCGTGCCCAAGGGGCTGCTGTCGGTGCTCACCGGCTCGGCCAGCAAGATCGGCGGCGAGATGACGCGCAACCCCGTCGTGCGCAAGCTCACCTTCACGGGCTCGACCGAGGTGGGCCGCACGCTGATGAAGCAGTCGGCCGACACCATCAAGAAGCTCTCGCTCGAGCTTGGCGGCAACGCGCCCTTCATCGTGTTCGACGATGCGGATGTGGACGCGGCCGTCGAGGGTGCGATGGTCTCCAAGTACCGCAACACCGGCCAGACCTGCGTGTGCGCCAACCGCATCTACGTGCAGCGCGGCGTGCTCGACGACTTCACGCGCAAGCTGGTGGCGAAGGTCGAGGCGATGAAGGTGGGCGACGGCACCGCGCCCGGCGTCACACAGGGGCCGCTGATCGACGCCAAGGCCGTCGAGAAGATCGAGGAGCACGTGGCCGACGCCGTGGCCAAGGGCGGCAAGGTGCTCACCGGCGGCAAGCGCCACGCGCTGGGCGGCCTCTTCTTCGAGCCCACGGTGATCGGCGGCGCCACCGCCGGCATGCTGTTCGTGCGCGAAGAAACCTTCGGGCCGCTCGCACCGATCTTCGCCTTCGACACCGAGGAGGAAGCCATCGCCGCCGCGAACGACACCGAGTTCGGCCTGGCCTCGTATTTCTACGCGCGCGACATCGGCCGCATCATGCGCGTGGCCGAGGCACTGGAGTCGGGCATCGTGGGCGTGAACACGGGGCTCGTGTCCACGGCCGAAGCGCCCTTCGGCGGCGTGAAGCAGTCGGGGCTCGGCCGCGAGGGCTCGAAGTACGGGCTCGACGATTTCCTCGAGGTGAAATACGTCTGCCTCGCGGGGATCGACAAGTAGCAGCAAGCGGCTGCACATTCTTCGTAAAGGAAGTTTGCCGGCCGTCGAACTGTCCGACAGGCGGAGCCGGCGCCGGACGATGCGGCCGGCGCATGCCGGACCTAGGGTGAAGGGCTTTTGAAGGAGATTCAACCCATGCCCAACACCACCACATCGTCATCCTCGCTGGACGGAATGAAGGTTGCCATCCTCGTGTCCGACGGCTTCGAGCAGGTCGAGATGACCGAGCCGCGCAAGGCGCTCGACCTCGCCGGCGCGCAGACGCGGATCGTCTCGCCCGTCGGGCGCGTGCGCGGCTGGAACCATCACGACCCGGCGGACAGCTTCCCCGTCGACGTGCCGCTGACGAATGCGAGGCCCGACGACTTCGACGCACTGCTGCTGCCCGGCGGCGTCGTGAACCCGGACGCGCTGCGCATCGACGAGAAGGCGGTCGCTTTCGTGCGTGCCTTCGTCGAGGCCGGCAAGCCCATCGCGGCGATCTGCCACGGACCCTGGACGCTGATCGATGCCGGCGGCGTCAAGGGTCGCAAGATGACCTCGTGGCCCTCGCTGCATGCCGATCTGAAGAACGCCGGCGCGAAGTGGACCGACGAGGAAGTCGTGGTCGACCGCAGCCTCGTCACCAGCCGCAAGCCGGACGACCTGCCCGCCTTCAACCGCGAGATGACGAAGGCCTTCGCGCTCGCGCGGGAAACCGCGGCTCACTGATCTCTTCCGCCGCGCCGGGCATCGGCCCCGTGTAGCGGGCTCGCGGACGGATCAACTGCCCCGTGGCCTGCTGCTCCAGCACGTGCGCGGTCCAGCCGACGGTACGCGAGAGCGCGAAGAGCGTGAGCGGCGCGCCCGGCGGCAACCTGTGCTCGGCAGCGAGGGCGGCCAGCGCGAAATCGATGTTCGCGGCCTCGCCCAGCAGTCTCTCGCCGATGCCACGCAATTCCTCGAAGGCGGGCGGCAGCTCGATGTTCGCGAGCAGGGCGCCGCAGCGCACGTCGCCGCCCGGGTAGAGCGGATGGCCGAAGGCCGCCAGCGGCCGGTCGTGCGCGAGCCACTCGCGCACCGCGGCCTCGGCGCCGATGTCCGACGCACGGTGCATCAGCGCCTGCACTGCTGCCGAAGCGCCGCCATGCAGCGGCCCGGTCAACGTCGAGAGGCCGGTGAGCAGGCAGGCAGCCATCGACGCGCCGGTCGATGCCGTCACGCGCGCGGCGAAGGTCGAAGCGTTGAGTTCGTGGTCGGCCAGCAGCACCAGGGCGCGGCGCAGGTCGTCGGCGGCGCGCGGCCGGCGCCACGCCGTGGCCAGCCGCATGTGCAGCGGCATCTCGCGCGCGGCAGGCGTGGTGCCCAGCATCGCATCGGCCAGCGCGCCGATCGCGCTTGCCGCCTCGGCCTGAAGCACGCTGCGCGAGCGGCCGCGCGATGGCAGGTCTGTGGCGGCGCGCGCCGCGAGCGCGAGCAGGCCGGCCTGCAGCGGTGCGTTGCCTGAAGCAGCGGATGCGGCCGAAGCAGGAAAGCGCGGTGGCGTGCTTTCCCACAGCAGCCCCGCCACATCCTCCAGCGCGGCCTGCTCCGCCAGCACGCAGGCATCTTGCCCGCGATACAGCAGCCGCCCTTCGGCCACCGTCGATACGGCAGAGGCCAGCACCGGCTCGCCCCACTGGATCGCCTCGCTCGCCACTGTCTCGACACTGCGCCTGCCCCGCGCGCGCGCCGCGACGCGCTGCACGTCGTCGCGGTGATAGAGGCTGCGGCGCGGATCCGCCGCATCGGGCTTGGCGCGGATGCGGCCGCGGCTCACGCTCGCGTAGAGCGTCTGCGGACGCACCTGCATCAGCTCCAGCGCCTCGGTGGCCGGCAGCCACAGGGGCGTGCTTCTCTTCATGGTCATGTTGACAGAATAGATCAAGATTGACGTCAATATCCATCGGACCAGAATCGATGTCATCGTGACAACCCAGGAGCAAAGAGCGATGAACAACGATGACGGCAGCCTCGAAGGCGTGGTGGCAGCGCATACCGTGCTGTCCGAGGTGGACGGCGAGGCCGGCCGGCTGGTGATCCGTGGCCACGAGCTCGACGAGATCGCGCAGCGCTGGCGCTATGAAGACGTGGTGAGCCTGCTGTTCGAAGGCTTCTTCGACACGCTGCCCGCCGCCTCGGCCCTGCGCCGCGCCCTCGGCCGCGCGCGCCGCGAGGCCTTCGAGCTGCTGCAGCCGAACGACGATGCGCAGCTGCGCCGCATGCCGCCCATCGAGGCCGTGCGCGCGCTGATGGCTCGGCTTCCCGATGGCGACGACCTGCCGACTGCGCTGCGCCTGGTGGCCGCGCCGGCCGTCTACACCGCCGCCGTGATGCGCTGGCGCCTGGGCGTGCCGGCGCTCGCGCCGGACGAGGCGCTGCCGCACGCCGCCGACATGCTGCGCATGCTGCATGGCCGTGCGCCCACGCCCGCGCAAAGCGCCGCGCTCGACACCTACCTCGTCACCGTGTGCGACCACGGCCTCAACGCATCGACCTTCGCGGCGCGCGTGGTCGCATCGACAGGCGCGGGTCTCGCATCGGCGGTGCTCGCGGGCGTCAGCGCGCTCAAAGGGCCGTTGCACGGCGGCGCGCCCGGCCCGGTGCTGAATGCGCTCGATGCCATCGGCACTGCCGCCAACGCGCGCGCATGGCTGGAGCAGGCCGTGGCCGACGGCCAGCGGCTGATGGGCTTCGGCCATCGCATCTACCGCGTGCGCGATCCGCGTGCCGATGCGCTCAAGGGCGCGCTCGGCAGGCTCGGCGAGGAAGGCAGCGTGAACGCCGCGCGCTTCGCGCTGGCCGAAGCCGCCGAGCAGGCCGCGCTCGCCATCCTGCGCGAGAAGAAGCCGGGCCGTGCGCTGGAGACCAACGTGGAGTTCTACACCGCGCTGCTGCTCGAAGCGCTGGGCTTCGGCCGCGAGAGCTTCACCTGCGTGTTCGCGGCGGGCCGAGTGAGCGGCTGGGTGGCGCATGCGCGCGAGCAGGTGAAGAAGGGGCGGCTGATCCGTCCGCAGTCGGTCTACGTCGGGCCTGCACCGGAGGAATCGGGCGAGGCCGCACTCGCGCACTGAGCCTACAGGGCGCACCCGCCGTCATCCGATACGCTCGCCTTTTCCGCATGACGCGGCCGCGCCATGCGTCGTGAAAGGCGAAAGTATCTCTTCCATGACGGCGACTTCTTCCCATCCGCAAGCACGGCAGGCACTGCGCCTGCCGCGCGACTTCGCGCTCATCACCGTGGCCATCGACGCCGTGATGGTGCTGGTCAACATGACCCTCCAGCTCTGGCCCGACTCGCCCAATGCCGAGCAGCTGCGCAGCGCCTATGCGCTGCCGGGCGTGTGGGTCCCGATGGTGTTCAGCATCGGCATGGCCTGGGTGCTGGCGGCCGCGCTGGCCTGGAGCCACGGGCGCAATGCGCTCGAAAAGCGCGGCGTGGACAGCGTGGCACGGCTGCCCCAGCCGCGCGTGCGCTACGGCGCGGCATACGTCGTGGTGCTGCTGCTGAACTTCTACGCGCTGAGCCCGCTGCTGTACGACCTGCAGCTGCTTTTCATGCCGGGCGGGCGTTTGCACGAATCGCTGGGCGACACCTCGATGCGCGCGGCGATGCCGGTGTTCATGTTCCTGCAGTCCGTGGCCCAGCTGATCGTGCTGGTGCTCGGCGTGTGGGTCGCGGCATGGTTCGCGCTGAGGGCCGGCCGTGCCGATGCCTCGGATACGCGGGGCGATGACGTACCCGCGGCCTCTTCGCCGCGCCGCGCGGTGGCGCTGGTGGGGGCGTCGGTGTTCGCGTCGCTGCAGATGTGGAGCGGCGCGGCGCTGAGCCGTTGGAGTTCCGTGTCGCAAGGCCTGGACGGCGCCGGGCTGCTGGTGGCATGGGTGGTGCCGCCGCTGGCCGCCTTCGCGCTGGCTTTCTGGGGCGGCTGGCTGGGCGCGACGGCGGCCCTTTCGAGGGTGCGGCCCTTCAGGGCCGTGGCGGCATCGGTGCTGGCTTTCGCCCTGGTGCAGATCGGCTGCATCGCCATTGCACTGGCCTGGCTGGCGCTGGCGGTCTGGCTGCACGGCTTCAACAGCGCGGGCAGCCTCGTCGGCTTCGCGCTGGCGCTCGTGCTGGTCTACACGCTGCTCGCGGTGCTGCTCACGCGCGCCGCGACGCGCGGCTTCTACCGCCGCTACTTGTAGCTGCGCGCGTCCTCGATCACCTTGCCGTCGTTGGGCAGCGAGCCCGCGCCCACGACGACGACCTCGCCGCGCAGCTTGGTCACCTCGCGGATCACCGCGCTCACGCGCGCTTCAAGCCCTTCGGGTGCACTGCCCGCGCATTCGAGCTGCAGCGTCATCCTGTCGTCGCCCATCTCGCCCGAGACGACGAGGCGCGCGCGCTGCACTTCGGGAAAGCGCCGCGCGATCTCGGCCACCTGCGACGGGTGCACGAACATGCCGCGCACCTTGGTGGTCTGGTCGGCGCGGCCCATCCAGCCCTTGATGCGCTTGTTGGTGCGGCCCGTGGGGCAGGTGCCCGCGAGCACCGCCGAGAGGTCGCCGGTGCCGAAGCGCACCAGCGGGTAGTCGGAGTTGAAGGTGGTGACGACGATCTCGCCGACTTCGCCGTCGGGCACCGGGTCGCCGGTGCCGGGGCGCACGATCTCCACCAGCACGCCCTCGTCGAGCACCAGCCCTTCGCGCGCGCTGGTCTCGTACGCGATGAGGCCCAGGTCGGCGGTGGCGTAGCACTGCGTACCCTTCACGCCGCGCGCGGCGATCCAGTCGTGCAGGCTCGGTGGGAAGGCCTCGCCAGACACCAGCGCCTTGGTGAGCGATGGCAGCTTGACGCTCTTCTCCTCGGCCTTCTCCAGCAATATCTTCAGGAAGCTGGGCGTGCCCGCGTAGCCCTCGGGCTTGAGGTCGACCATGGCCTCGAGCTGCTGCTCGGTCTGGCCGGTGCCGCCCGCGAAAACGGTGCAGCCCATGGCGCGCGCGCCGCTTTCCATGATCGAGCCCGCGGGCGTCATGTGGTAGCTGAAGCTGTTGTGGATGAGCTCGCCGCCGCGAAAACCCGCCGCATGCAATGCGCGCGCGGTGCGCCAGTAGTCGCGCGCCTCGCCCTCGGGCTCGTAGATGGTGCCGGGGCTCGCGAACACGCGCGGCATCCGCGGCCCGCGCACGATCGTCGAGAAGCCGCCGAAGGGGTCGTCCGCGCGCCGTGCCTTCTGCAATTCGAGCAATTCCGATTTGCGCGTGACCGGCAGTTTCGCGAGCGCCTCGCGCGTGGTGACGTCGGCAGGCTTCACGCCGTCGAGGATCTTCGCGAAGGCGGGCGCCGCTGTCTGGGCCTGCGCGATCTGCTTCGGCAGCGCGGCCAGCAGGTCGCGCTCGCGTTCGGCGGGGTCTCGGATCTCGAGTTTGTCGTAGTGGTCGGTCATGTCCGTACCCTTTGTCTTTCTGTTCGGTTCAGCCTCCGGCGGGGGAGAGTCAAGCCAGCCACCTCTTGCGCCGCTTGTAGCTCTTGACGTCGCGGAAGCTCTTGCGGTCCGCGCCGCCGACGCCGAGGTAGAACTCCTTCACGTCCTCGTTCTCGCGCAGGCTCTTGGCCTCGCCGTCCATCACGATGCGGCCGTTCTCCAGGATGTAGCCGTAGTCGGCATAGCGCAGCGCCATGTTGGTGTTCTGCTCGGCCAGCAGGAAGGTCACGCGCTCCTTGGCGTTGAGGTCCTTCACGATCTCGAACACTTCCTCCACGATCTGCGGCGCGAGGCCCATCGAGGGTTCGTCGAGCAGCACCATGGTCGGGTTGGCCATCAGCGCGCGGCCGATGGCGCACATCTGCTGCTCGCCGCCGGAGGTGTAGGCCGCCTGCGAGGTGCGGCGCGTCTTCAGGCGCGGGAAGTACGCGTAGACCTTCTCCAGCGTCTGCTGCACCGCGGCCTTGCCGTCGGTGCGCGTGTAGGCGCCGGTCATCAGGTTCTCCTCGATGGTCAGGTGCGCGAAGCAGTGGCGGCCTTCCATCACCTGTATCAGCCCGCGCTTGACCAGCTCGGCCGGCGACAGCGCCTCGATGCGCTCGCCGCGCAGCTCGATGGTGCCCTTGGTGACCGCGCCGCGCTCGCCCGCGAGCAGGTTGCTCACCGCGCGCAGCGTGGTCGTCTTGCCCGCGCCGTTGCCGCCGAGCAGCGCCACGATGCCGCCTTCGGGCACGGTGAGCGACACGCCCTTGAGCACCAGGATCACGTGGTTGTAGATGACCTCGATGCCGTTGACGTTGAGGAGGATGTTGGATTCGCTCATGGTGTGGTCCGAAGCATTCGCAAGAACGGCGCACGGGGTGCCTGCCGCTCTTGCGAATGGCGGCTCTCGCGAGCCGCCACGGAACGCTCGCTCAGCGCATCAGGACTGACAGTCGGCTGCTTCGCGGCGCGTCAGCTTCTTCTCGCCCGCGTACTTGTCGGCCGCGGCCTTCACCATCGGCTTGATGATCTGCTCGTCGGCCTGGTACCAGTCGGACATGTCGCCCCACTTCGCGCCGTCCCAGGTGTGCACGCGCGCCCAGGTCGAGCCCATGTGGTCCTGGCACGAGGTGCTCACCGGGCGCATCACGCCCGAGAAGCCCAGCGCGTCCAGCTTCTTCTGGTCGAGCGCGAGGTTCTCCATGCCCCAGCGAACCTGCTCGCCGGTCATGACCTTGCCCTTGCCGAAGCGCTCCTGCGCGCGCTTCACGGCCTCGATGGTCAGCATCTGGATGATCACGCCGCGCGTGTAGAGCACCGAGCCCACTTCGTCCTTCGGGCCGGTGCCCTGGCCCTTGTCGTGCACCTGCTTGAGGATGTCCTGGATCACCTTGGGTTGCGTGCCCGAGGTGTTCAGCGCCAGCGCGTGGTAGCCCTTGGCGTTGGCGCCCACGTCCTTCACGTCGGGCTCGGCGCCGGCCCACCACACGCCGTACATCTTCTCGCGCGGGTAGCCGGTGGCCACGGCCTCCTTCAGTGCGGTGGAGTTCATCACGCCCCAGCCCCACAGCAGCACGAAGTCGGGGCGCTGCTGGCGAACCTGCAGCCAGGCCGACTTCTGCTCCACGCCGGGCGCGGTCACTGGAATCAGCGAGAGCTCGAAGCCGTTCTGCTTGGCGCGCTCCTGCAGCAGCGGGATCGGTTCCTTGCCGAAGGGCGAGTCGTGATAGACGAGGGCGATCTTCTTGCCCTTGAGCTTGTCCATGCCGCCTTCCTTCTTCCCGATGTGCTGGATCAGGATGTCGGCCGCGGTCCAGTAGGAGCCCATCAGCGGGAAGTTCCACTTGAAGACGCCGCCGTCCTGCGAGGCGGCCAGGCCGTAGCCCAGCGTGATCAGCGGGATCTTGTCGGTGGGCACCTTGTCGGTCAGCGCGAAGGTGATGCCGGTGGCCTGCGGGTCGAAGAGCGCGACACCGGGGCGGCCCTTCAGGCGCTCGTAGCACTCCACGCCCTTGTCGGTGGCGTAGCCGGTCTCGCACTCCTCGTACGCGATCTTCACGCCGTTGATGCCGCCGGTGGCGTTGACCAGCTTGATGTAGTCCTGCTTGCCGTTGGCCCAGGGCGTGCCGTTGGGTGCGTAGGGGCCGGTGCGGTACACCAGCAGCGGGAAGAACTGCTCCTTGGCCTGCGCGTTGACCACGGATGGCGCGAGCGCGGCGCCGAGGGTGCCGGCCACCAGGGCGGCGGTCAGAGCGAGCGATTTCAGTTTCATGCCTGTCTCCTTTGTGGGCACCTCGGTGCCGGGTTTTGACTAACGGGAACCTTTGGATCTCAATGCGGGAAGGGCCACAGCCGCAGCTTCTCCTTGGCCGTGGACCACAGCCGCGCGAGGCCGTGCGGCTCGACGATCAGGAAGAACACGATCAGCGCGCCGAAGATCATGGTCTCCAGGTGCGAGGCCAGCGCGGTGGAAATCGAGAAGCCCAGCCAGCCCGGCAGCTGGTTGAGCAGGAGCGGCAGCAGCACGATGAAGGCGGCACCGAAGAAGCTGCCCATGATCGAGCCCAGCCCGCCGATGATTACCATGAACAGCAGCTGGAACGAGCGGTCGATGCTGAAGGCCGCCGGCTCCCACGCGCCCAGGTGCACGAAGCCCCACAGCGCGCCGGCCACGCCGACGATGAAGCTGCTCACCGCGAAGGCCGTGAGCTTGGCGTACACCGGGCGGATGCCGATCACCGCGGCGGCCACGTCCATGTCGCGCATCGCCATCCATTCGCGGCCGATGGCGCTGCGCACCAGGTTCTTGGCCAGCAGCGCGAACACCGAGACGAAGATCAGGCAGAAAAGATACTTCTGCGCCGGCGACTCGATGGGCACGCCGAACACGTTGAGCCCCGCCACGCTCACCGAGCCGGAGGAAGAATTGTTGGTGAACCACTGGATGCGCAGGAAGGCCCAGTCGGTGAAGAACTGCGCCGCCAGCGTGGCCACGGCCAGGTACAGCCCCTTGATGCGCAGGCTCGGAATGCCGAAGAGCACGCCGATCACCGTCGCGCACAGTCCGCCCAGCAGCAGCGATGCAATGAGCGGCATGCCGTCGATGCGCACCTGGAAGTTGTAGGCCGCGTACGCGCCCACCGCCATGAAGGCGCCGGTGCCCAGCGAGATCTGGCCGCAGTAGCCCACGAGGATGTTCAGCCCCAGTGCGGCGAGCGAAAGAATGAGGAAGGGCGTGAGGATGGCGCGCATCCAGTAGTCCGACACGCCCAGCGGCACCACCACGAAGGCCACGAGCAGCAGAACGAGGATGGCCAGGCGGTCCTGCGCGATCGGGAAGATCTGCTGGTCGGCGCGGTAGCTCGACTTGAATTGGCCGTTTTCTCTGTAGAACATGTCAGTAGGTCGAAAGCGGGATCGGACAGCCGAACGCAGAGGTCGCGAAGGTCTCGCAGAGGTCGCGGAAGGAATGCAGAAAATCTTGAGGTTTTCTTCTGCGACCTCTGCGCAGCTTTTGTATTTCTTCTGCGTTCGGCTGTCCGTATTCGAAGTTCTTCATCTCACACCCGATCGATGATCTTTTCGCCGAAGAGGCCCTGCGGACGCACCAGCAGGAACACCAGCGCCAGCACATAGGCGAACCAGATCTCGATGCCGCCGCCGAACATCGGGCCGAGATAGATCTCGGAGAGCTTCTCGCCCACGCCGATCAAGAGGCCGCCGATGATGGCGCCCGGAATGGAAGTGAGGCCGCCCAGGATCACCACCGGCAGCGCCTTCAGCGCCACCAGCGAGAGCGAGAACTGCACACCCAGCTTCGACCCCCAGATGATCCCGGCCACCAGCGCCGAGAAGCCGGCCACCGACCACACGATCACCCAGATGCGCTTGAGCGGAATGCCGATGGACTGCGCGGCCTGGTGGTCGTCGGCCACCGCGCGAAGGGCGCGGCCGGTGGCGGTCTTCTGGAAGAAGATGGCCAGCACCACCACGAGGCCCGCGGCCACGAGTGCGGCGATCAGGTCTTCCTGGCTCAGCAGCAGGCCGCCCTGGAAGGTGTTCTCCAGCACCATCAGCGGTTCCTTGGGCATGCCGACGTCGATCTTGTAGATGTCGTTGCCGAAGATGGTCTGGCCCACGCCGTCGAGGAAGTAGGCGATGCCCAGCGTGGCCATCAGCAGCGTGATGCCTTCCTGGTTCACCAGCTTGCTCAGCGCGAGCCGTTCGATGAGCCAGGCCACGAGGACCATCACCGCCATGGCCGCGACGAAGGCCAGGATGTTCGCGAGGATCTGGCTTTCGAAGCCGAACCACTGCGGGAACCACTCGGCGAAGCGCGCCATCGCCAGCGCTGCGAAGAGCACCATCGCGCCCTGCGCGAAGTTGAAGACGCCGGAGGCCTTGTAGATCAGCACGAAGCCGATGGCGATCAGCGAATAGAGCATGCCGACCATCAGGCCGCCGAAGAGGGTTTCGAGGAAAAAGCCCATGGTCAGTTTCTTTCTCCCTCTCCCGCTTGCGGGAGAGGGCAGGGGTGAGGGCAAGCGGCGTTGGAGATGCTGCCGTTTGTGATGAGGCCGTCGACCCTCACCCCAACCCTCTCCCGCAGGTGGGAGAGGGGGCAAGACAGGAAGCGGTCGTGCGCGGCCATCAGTGCTCCACACCCAGATAGGCCCGGATCACGTCTTCGTTGTTCCGGACTTCATCCGGCGTGCCGTCGCCGATCTTCTTGCCGTAGTCCAGCACCACCACGCGGTCGGAGATGTCCATCACCACGCCCATGTCGTGCTCGATCAGCACGATGGTGGCTCCGAACTCGTCGTTCACGTCGAGGATGAAGCGGCTCATGTCCTGCTTCTCCTCCACGTTCATGCCGGCCATGGGCTCGTCCAGCAGCAGCACCTGCGGCTCCATCGCGAGCGCGCGGCCCAGGTCCACGCGCTTCTGCAGGCCGTAGGGCAGGCGGCCCACGGGCGTCTTGCGGTGCGCCTGGATTTCGAGGAAGTCGATGATGTGCTCGACGAACTCGCGGTGCGCGAGCTCCTCGCGCTCGGCCGGTCCCCAGCGCAGCGCCTGCGCGAACAGGCCGCTCTTCATCTTGAGGTTGCGGCCCGTCATGATGTTGTCGAGCACGCTCATGCCCTTGAAGAGGGCCAGGTTCTGGAAGGTGCGCGCCACGCCCATCTCGGCCACCTGGCGCGAGTTCATGTGCTTGAAGGTCTGGCCCCGGAAGGTGATGGAGCCCTGCTGCGGCCAGTACACGCCGTTGATGCAGTTCAGCATCGAGCTCTTGCCCGCGCCGTTCGGCCCGATGATGGCCCGTACCTCGTGCTCGCGCACGTTGAAGCTGATGTCGGTGAGCGCCTTCACGCCGCCGAAGCTCAGCGAGATGTTCTGCACGTCCAGGATGACGTCGCCGGTTTTTCTAGCCATGGACGGGCTCCTGGACGCGGACAGCCGAACGCAGAAGTCGCGAAGGTTTCGCAGAAGTCGCGAAAGAAGACCATGAAAAGTTCATCCGATTCCCTCTGCGACTTCTGCGTAGTTTTTGTATTCTTCTGCGTTCGGCTGTCCGAATTCGAGTGCATTCATCTCACGCCGCCTTTTCCAACGGCGCGAACCGCTTCGCCTCGACGATCTTCAGCGTCGCGCTCACCACGCCCGTGCGTCCGTCCTCGAACTTGACCTGGGTCTCGATGAACTGCTCGGCCTTGCCGCCGTAGAGCGCGTCGACCAGCACCGCGTACTTGTCGGCGATGAAGCCCCGGCGCACCTTGCGCGTGCGGGTGAGCTCGTCGTCGTCGGGGTCGAGTTCCTTGTGCAGCACGAGGAAGCGCGCGATCTGCGTCTCGCCCATGCCGTCTTCGGCGGCGAGGTCGGCGTTCACCTTGGCGATGCACTCGGCCACCAGCGCGAGCACGTCGGGCTTGCCGGCCAGGTCGACGTAGCCACCGTAGGCCAGGCCTCGGCGCTCGGCCCAGTTGCCGACGGCCTCGTAGTCGATGTTGATGGCGGCGCAGACTTCGTCGCGGCCGTTGCCGAAGCACACGGCTTCCTTGATCTGCGGGAAGAACTTGAGCTTGTTCTCGATGTAGTTGGGCGCGAACATCGCGCCGCCCACGAGGCGGCCCACGTCC
Source organism: Variovorax sp. 160MFSha2.1 (assembly GCF_048305075.1). Taxonomy (NCBI): domain Bacteria; kingdom Pseudomonadati; phylum Pseudomonadota; class Betaproteobacteria; order Burkholderiales; family Comamonadaceae; genus Variovorax; species Variovorax sp. 160MFSha2.1. Next base: position 6,417,923 of record NZ_CP157624.1, on the reverse strand, counting down.
TTGGCGCGGTCGATGATGCGCAGGTGGCCCTCGCTGTCGAGCACGCCCGCGTCGCCGGTGTGGAAGTAGCCGTTCGCGTCCAGCACCTCGGCGGTGGCGTCGGGGCGCTTGTAGTACTCCTTGAGCACCGACACGCCGCGCACCAGCACCTCGCCGTCCTCGGCGATCTTCAGCTCGATGCCGGGCGCGGCCGTGCCCACGGTCTGCAGCTTGACCTTGCCGTCCTGCTGCAGGCACACGTAGGCGCAGGTCTCGGTCTGGCCGTAGAACTGCTTCAGGTTGACGCCGATGGAGCGGTAGAAGCGGAACAAGTCGGGCCCGATGGCCGCGCCCGCGGTGTATGCCACGCGGATGCGGCTCATGCCCAGCACGTTGCGCAGCGGGCCGTAGATCAGCAGGTCGCCCAGGCGGTACATCAGGCGGTCGCCCATGCTCACCGGCGCGTCGTTGAGAATGTCGGCGCCCACGCGCTGCGCCAGCGCCATGAACTTCGCGTACAGCCAGCGCTTCGGAGCCGCCGCGTCTTCCATGCGGATCGACACGGCTGTCAGCAGTCCTTCGAAGGTGCGCGGCGGGCCGAAGTAGTAGCTCGGGCCGATCTCGCGCATGTCGTTCATCACCGTTTCCGACGACTCGGGGCAGTTGAGCGTGAAGCCGCCCACCAGCCACTGCGCCACCGAGAACAGGTGGTCGCCCACCCACGCCATCGGCAGGTAGCTCATGATGTTGTCGCCGGGGCCGAGCCTGTCGGTCTCCACGCCGCCACGGCCCGCCGCGATGAAGCTCGCGTGCGTCTGGCACACGCCCTTGGGGCGGCCGGTGGTGCCGGAGGTGTAGAGGATCACGCCCACGTCCGTCGCTTCGCCGCTGGCCACCGCGCGGTCGTAGTAGCCGACGTTGGCCTTGTCGAACTCGCGGCCCAGCGCGCGCAGCTGCTCATGGCTCATGAGCCCGGGCTGGTCGTAGTGGCGCAGGCCCTTGGGGTCGTCGTAGACGATGTAGCGGATGCCGGGCTGCTTGCCCTGCTGCATCTCGCGGCATTCGAGCAGCTTGTCGACCTGCTCCTGGTCTTCGACGATCACGAACTCGATGCCTGCGTCCTGCAGCATGAAGACCATCTCGCCGGCCACCGCGTCCTGGTACAGCGGCACCGGCACGCCGCGCAGGCTCTGCGCCGCGACCGCCGCCATGTACAGGTGGGGCCGGTTGGCGCCGACGATGGCCAGGTTGTCGAAGGGCCTGAAGCCCAGGCTCGCGAGGCCGCAGGCGGTCTCGCGCACTTCCTGCGCGACGGCGCTCCAGCTCCAGGTTTGCCAGATGCCGAGGTCCTTCTCGCGCATGGCTGGGGCCTCGGGCTGGGCCTCGGCGTGCGCGAGCAGCAGACGGGGAAAGGTGGGGGCGGGTGTTTGCACAGTGGCCGGATCGTAGGACTCACTTTGACGCCCGCTTGTCGTTCCAACGACAATCCTAGGGACACTACTCCCCGGAGTTTCCCGATGCCTCACGGCCATCCCACCCACAGCGCGCTCGGCGGTTCGACCATCAGGGACCGGGTGCGCGCAGCCAACGCGCAGGAACTGGAAGGCATTCCGTGGCTGCCCACGCTCACGCCCGCCGAGCGGCGCCGCGCCGAGGCCGCGCTGGTGGTCGGCGAGGCCGAGCCCGGCGACCTCGTCTGCCGTGTCGGGCGCTCGCCCACCTACTGGTTCGGCGTGGTCGAGGGGCTCCTGAAGATGAGCAACGACAACGCCGACGGCGGCTCCGTCACCTACACCGGCGTGCCGCCCGGCGGCTGGTTCGGCGAAGGCACGGTGATGAAGCGCGAGCCCTACCGCTACAACATCCAGGCGCTGCGGCGCAGCCTCATCGCCGGCCTGCCCACCGACAGCTTCCACTGGCTGCTCGACCATTCCATCGGCTTCAACCGCTTCGTGATGAACCAGCTCAACGAGCGGCTGGGCCAGTTCATCGCCGCGCTCGAGATCGACCGGCTCAACAACCCCGACGCGCGCGTGGCGCGCAACCTCGTGTCGCTGTTCAATCCGGTGCTGTATCCGGGCGTGGGCGAAGTCCTGCGAATCACCCAGCAGGAACTGGCCTACCTCGTCGGCCTCTCGCGCCAGCGCGTGAACGAGGCGCTGAACGCGCTCTCGGCGCAGGGGCTGATCCGCGTGGAGTACGGCGGGCTGCGCGTGCTCGACCTGCCGGGCCTGCGCGCGACCGCGATGTCGAACAAGAAGACCCAGCCGGTGCCAACCCAGGCGGAAAAATCATGACCAATCTCTCCGACAAGCTCCAGATCGTGCCCGCGAATGCCGAGGCCGCATTCATCCCGCCTCCGGAACCACCCAAGGCCAAGCCTGAAAGCGCCAGCCCCACGCTGGAGGAAGTCATCGAGCGCAACGAGGCGCTCACCGAAAAGGTAGAAGCGCTCGACGCGGTGCTGGCCAAGCCGCTCGCCGAGATCCTGGCCGACCGCGAGAAGGCCGAGGAAGCCGCGCTCGCCTGGGATCGCTTCGGCGCGATGTGGATGCTCTCGCAGCGCGCCATGCGCCGCGTTGCCCTCGACCTCGCGGCGCAGCTCGGCGTGAGCGAGGAAGAAGTCGTGGCGCGCGCCATGGCCAATGCCAATGCTGTGCTCAACGGCGCGGACGAGGTCGATCTGGGCGGCACCGTTGCGCCGGCACAGATGCAGCACATCGCCCGCCATCGCAACTTCCTGAGAAAGCAGTTCAAGTAGGGACGAGCGATTCCCTTTAACCTTCGCGCTTTCCTTTCGTTCCACAAACCAAGAGTTCTCATACAGATGACCGCTTCCCACCTCACTCTCATCACCGGCGCCTCGCGCGGCCTGGGCCAGGCCATGGCCGAGCAGCTGCTGCAGGCCGGCCACACGGTCGTCGGCATTTCGCGCAAGCAGTCGTCCGCGCTGGCCGAGGCAGCCAAGGCTGGCGGTGCCGAGCTCACGCAATGGGAGCAGGACCTGTCCGACCCGGTGGCCGCGGCCGAGCGCCTCTCGGCCTGGCTCAAGACCGTCGACGCGCAGCGCTTCGACAGCGTCACGCTCATCAACAACGCGGGCACCGTCGGCAACCCCGCGCCGCTGTCGCGCGCCGTGGAGTCCGAGCTGTCGCTGGCCCTGCGCATCGGCCTGGAAGCGCCGATGCTGCTGACGGCGGCGTTCCTCGGCGCCACGCGCGAATGGCGCGGCGCGCGCAAGGTGCTGAACATTTCCTCGGGCCTGGGCCGCAACGCCATGGGCAGCCAGGCGCCCTACTGCGCGTCGAAGGCCGGCATGGATCACTTCTCGCGCGCCGTGGCGCTGGAAGAGGCGAATGCGCCGAACGGTGCGCGCATCGTCTCGCTGGCGCCGGGCGTGATCGACACCGACATGCAGGTGCAGCTGCGCGGCGCCTCGGCAGAGAAGTTTCCGGACCGCACGCGCTTCGAGAAGATGAAGAACGAAGGCATGCTAGACAGCCCCGCCTCGGCGGCGGCCAAGGTGCTGAAGTACCTTGCGCGCGCGGACTTCGGCGCGAAGCCCGTGGCCGACGTGCGCGACCCCGACTGAGCGGAAGGCGAGAGATTCCCATGGCAACGGCCCAGGCCATCGACACCGGCGAGTACAAGCTCTTTCCCTCGCCGCGCAACGTGCACCGCATCGTGTTCGAGCATCAGGTGTTCGTGCCGCACCCCTATGCGCTGATCGTGATGAACGAGTTCGGCTTCAAGGGGCGCTACAGCCTGTTCTCGGCCTGCCGCATGAGCGACGGGAAGATGGGGCAGGTGGCGACGTTCGAGGACGTCGCCGACGTGGACATCTTCAATCGCAAGTTCGTGCCGGACTGAATCCGGCACGCCGCTTCACTGCATCGCGAACCTGTCGCGCTGCGCCTGCGCGCATTCGCCCATCACGTTCAGCGCACGCTCCACCGTGGGCGTGCCCATCACGAACGGATTCACCGCGCCCGCGGGCTGCTGGCGCAGCGCGGCCATCTTGGCCTGCGAGCTGTCGACGTTCGAGTGGTTCGACAGCATCACGTCGATGTTCTGCGCCTTCACCACCGAGTCCATGCGCTTCGTGGATGCGATGTAGCTGTCCAGCCGCGGCACGTCCTTGCCGAAGTTGAAGCCGGTGCCGCCCCAGAGCATGGCGCGGTGCCTGCGGCCGTTCTCGCTCACGTCGAACACCGGCGAGAGCGTGCCCATGGTGTGGCCCGGCGTGAGGTAGAGCGTGACGGTGGTGTCGCCCAGCGTGACGCGGTCGCCGTCCTTCACCGAGATGTCCCGCTTCGGAGGCGCGCCCCAGATCGGCGTGGCGAATTCGAGCTTGGTCTCGGTCATCGTCCAGTCGGGCTCGCTCATCACCACGCGCGCGCGGTACTTCTGCGCGAGATACGGCGCGCCGCCGTAGTGGTCGCCGTGTCCGTGCGTGACGATCACGTACTTGATCTGCGCCGGGTCCAGGCCCAGCTTGCGCATGCCGCCCTCGATCAGCGCTGCGGCTTCCACCTGGTTGTTGAGCGCGTCGATGAGGATGATGCCGTCCGAGGTCTTGATGGCCCAGGCGCTGACCCAGTCGGCGCCCACGAAGTAGAGGTTGTCGAAGGCCTTGGCGGGCGGCGGTGCCGGCTTGTTGATGAGCAGCGGCAGGCCCTTGTCGAGCTCTTCCTGCGGCGGGCGCGTGGCGGGGGCGGGCTTGCACAGCGACAGCAGCGGCCCGAGGTCGGTGCCCGCGGCCTTCGTGGCTGCCGCGACGTGGGCGGCGACGGTGGCATCTGAAGGTTTCTGCGCGGCAGGCGTCTGCGCGCAGCCCTGGAAAAGGACGACGGCCGCCGCGAGGGCAGCCGTCTTCAGGGGAAGCGAAGGAACCATCGGTGTCTCCATGCCGTCGTTGCGGCCTGTTCTGGAGACACCATTCTGCGACGCGAAGTCTTATTCGATTGTCGCGCCCGAGGCTTGCACGATGCCCTTCCACTTCTCGTAGTCGGTCTTCAGCAGCGCACCGAACTGCTCGGGCGTCATGCTTTGCGGCTCGGCGCCCTGCGCGATGATGGCCGCCTTCATGTCGGGCGTGGCCAGCAGCTTGTTGATCTCGGCATTGAGCGTGGTCACCACGTCCTTGGGCGTGCCGGCCGGCACGAAGATGCCGTACCAGGTGCTCACGTCGAAGTCCTTGTAGCCGAGCTCGGCCACGGTGGGCGTCTCGGGCAGCGAGGTGCTGCGCTTGGCCGAGGTGACGGCCAGCGGACGCAGCTTGCCGGCCTTGATCTGCGCCATGGCCGAGGGCACCGACGACACCATCAGGTCGACGTTGCCCGCGAGCACGTCCATCATGGCCGCGTTGGAGCCCTTGTAGGGCACGTGGCGCATCTTGATCCTGGCGGCGCCGTTGAAGATCTCGCCGGCCAGATGGATGGTGGTGCCGTTGCCGGGCGAGCCGTAGGTGACGGTGTCGGGCGCGGCGCGCGCGGCCTTCACCACGTCGTCGAGCGTTTTGAACTTGGAGTTGGCCTGCGTGACGATCACCACCGGCGTGTAGGCCACATGGGCTACCGCGGTCAGGTCCTTCACCGGGTTGTAGCTCAGGTTCTTGTAGAGCCAGGGCGCGACGACCATGTTGTCCTTCTGGCCCATCACGATGTCGTAGCCCGTGGGCGCCGCGCGCGCCGCCTCGGCGATGCCGATGGTGCCGCCGGCGCCCGCGCGGTTGTCGGGCACCATGGTCCAGTGCTTGGCCTCGGTGAGCTTCTGGGCCACCAGGCGGGCCAGGATGTCGGTGCCGCCGCCGGGCGGGAAGGGCACGATCAGGCGCACGGGCTTGGCGGGGTAGGCGGTGGCCTGTGCGTGGGCGGTGGCGGTGGCGGTAAGGGCCAGCGGGAGTGCCAGCGAAAACGCCAGCGAGGTGGCCAGCTTGCCGAGATGTCTGCGGATCATGGGTTGTCTCTTCGTCGGAATGGATCGGGGGTTGCAGCCGTCGCCTGCGGTCACTGCACCGGGGGTGCAGTGTGCCGGAAGCCGCGTAAGAAGGATTTCTTCATTCGCGATGGGGCACGTATCGACTTGCGGGGCCCCATTTTCCGATGCCTTGACAGGGCCCTGTCCGACGCAAATACTGCACCGCATGGTTGAGTATTTTTGGCAAGCCCGGCGCCCTTCCCTTTCGATGGCGCGCGGGGCCTGGAAGGAGACTCGCATGCTCGGAAACATCAACGCAGTGGCCAATCTCGCGGTGAAGGACCTCGCCGTGGCCCGTCGCTTCTACGAAGACACGCTGGGCCTGACCCAGGTCGATGCGGAAGGGGACGAGGTCATCGTCTATCGCAGCGGCAACACGCGCATCAATGTGTACCGATCGCAGTTCGCGGGCACCAACCAGGCGACGGCCGTGACGTGGTCGGTCGATGGCGACATCGAACGCCTCGTGGACGCGCTGAAGTCGCGGGGCGTGCGTTTCGAGCACTACGACATGCCCGACACGCAGCGGGTCGGCGACCTCCATGTCATGGGCGACATGAAGGTCGCGTGGTTCAAGGACCCGGACGGGAACATCCTGAACCTGATCAACGACTGATCGAACGATCGATCAGCCGAAGTTCCTGGCTGCGAAGTCCCAGTTGACCAGCTTGGCCAGGAAGGTCTCGACGAACTTCGGGCGCAGGTTGCGGTAGTCGATGTAGTAGGCGTGCTCCCAGACGTCCACCGTCAGCAGCGCGGTGTCGGCGGTGGTCAGCGGCGTGCCGGCTGCGCCCGTGTTCACGATGTCCACCGAGCCGTCGGCCTTCTTCACCAGCCAGGTCCAGCCCGAGCCGAAGTTGCCCACGGCCGACTTCACGAAGGCTTCCTTGAAGGCGTCGTAGCTGCCCCACTTGGCGTCGATGGCCTTGGCCAGCGCGCCGGTCGGAGCACCGCCGCCTTGCGGCTTCATGCAGTTCCAGAAGAAGGTGTGGTTCCAGATCTGGGCGGCGTTGTTGTAGATGCCGCCGCTGGACTTCTTGACGATCTCCTCGAGCGTCATCGATTCGAATTCGGTGCCCTTCTGCAGGTTGTTGAGGTTCACCACGTAGGCGTTGTGGTGCTTGCCGTAGTGGTACTCGAGGGTTTCCTTCGAATACTCGGGCGCCAGTGCGTCGAGCGCGTAGGGCAGGGGTGGGAGCTTGTGTTCCATCGTGGTTCCTTTGGGTTGGTGAAAGAGCAGGGAGAAAGAAATTTCAGGCGGCCGCCTTGGGCTCGACCCGGTAGGCGCAGCGCCGAGCGCCCGCCAGCACGTGCTCGACGCGGCTGACGTTCACGTCGGGGCCCAGCACCTCGTTGAAGAGCTGCAGCTCGCTGCGGCAGAAGCCCGTGCAGGCCTGCGCTGCGGTACAGATGGGGCAGTGGTTCTCGATGAAGAGAAAGCCGTCGCCCCGGCCCTCCTCGTCGGGCCGGAACTCGGCCATGTAGCCCTCGCGGCTGCGGATCTCGGCCAGCCGCTCCAGCCGCGTCTTCAGGCTGCGCGCGCCGCGCATGGCCTCGGCGTAGTTGGTGCGCATCGTGGCTTCGCGCGCGTTGATGAGCTGGTCCATGCCCTTCTGCCCGAACACGCTGATGACGGCGCTGATCATCTGCACCGTCATCTCGGCGTGCGTGTCGGGAAAGCGCTTGTGGCCTTCCCCGGTGAGCCGCCAGATCTGCGTGGGCCTGCCCCGGCCGCTGGAGCGGCTCTCGGAGTCGACCAGTCCCTCGGCCTCCAGCTTGGACATCTGCTGGCGCACCGCCTCCACCGTGACGTTGAGAACCTTGGCGATGTCGGGTATGCCGAGCGCGCCGCGGGTCTTGAGCGTCGAGAGGATGCGGTCTGCCGGCTGGTGCGGCATCCAGGTTGGCTTTGCATCGGGGGCGGACATGGCGGCGGCTTCTGGCATGGAAAACAGCACCATTGTCAGGTGGTTGGCGCTCCCTTCGCCACCGCGGGTGCTTGCCAGCCACCGCCCAGCGCCTTGTAGAGCGCGACGAGGCTGGTGTATGAGGCGGTTTCGGCCTCGGCCACGGCCTCCTGCGCGCGCAGCAGGGTGCGCTGGGCATCGAGCACGCTGAGATAGGGCGCGGCGCCTTCGCGGTAGCGCACCTCGGCCAGCTCGGCGGCGCGGCTGCTGCGGGCGGATGCCTCCACCAGCCGCTGCAGGCGCAGCTGGTTCTGGCCATAGCCGGTGAGCGCGCCTTCCACGTCCTCGATGGCGCGCAGCACCGTCTGCTCGTAGAGTGCACGGTCGCCCTCGGCGCGGGCTTCGGCGCCGCGCACGCGGGCCTTCACCGAGGCCAGCCGCAGGGCAGGCCAGCTCACGCCCGGCGTCACGCTGAAGGCCCGGCTCGACGAGCTGCCGAGGTCCGAACCCCGCAACGCGATGAAGCCGAGGAAGCCGCCGATGTCGAAGCGCGGATACAGCTCGGCCGTGACCGCGCCCACGTCGGCCGTGCTCGCGGCAAGCCCGCGCTCGGCGCGCAACACGTCGGGCCGGCGGCGCAGCAGTTCGCTCAGGTCGCCCACGGGCAGGCGCTTGTCGATCACGCGCAGCTGGCGCGGCTGCAGCATCGGCTCCAGCTCGCCCGGGCGCAGGCCGGCCAGCACCGCGACGCGGTAGGCCGACTGGCGGCGCGTGGTTTCCAGCGCGGGCAGCTGGCTCTCGGTGGTCGCGAGGTTGGCCTGCGCGCTCGCCAGGTCGCCTTCGAGGGCGCGGCCGGTCTGCACTTGCGCTTCGGTCACGCGCAGGCTCTGGCGCAGGCTGTCGAGCGTGCGGCGCGTGACCGCGATTCGCTGCTCGGCGCCGCGCATCTCGTAGTAGTTGCGCGCCAGCTCGGCCACCGCGACGATGCGTACCTGCTCCAGGTCGGCCGCGCTGGCCTCGGCGCGTGCGGTCGCGGCCTCGTCCAGGCGCTTCAGCCGGCCGAACAGGTCGATCTCCCACGAGGCGTCGAAGCCCGCGCGGCTGCTCTGTGCCAGCGAGCGCACATCGGGCTGCGCGCCGTTGTTGCCTTGGGCGATGCCGCGTGTCTTGCTCGCGCTGGCGGTCACCACCGGCAGCCGGTCTAGCTCCGCCCCGGTCTGCACCGCGCGGGCTTCGAGCAGGCGGGCCTGCGCGATGCGGATGTCGTGGTTCTCGGCCAGCGCGCGGTCGACGAGCGCGTCGAGCTGCGGATCGTCGAGCTGGCTCCACCAGTCGCGCTGCACCGCGTCGTTGGCGAAGAGCGAACTCTCCGGTGCGCGGATGACCACTGGCGCATCCGCCGGGGCCTTGTAGTCGGGCCCGACGGCGCAGCCGGCGAGCACCAGCATGCCCAGCGCGAAGGGAGCGGCGTAGGAAAAGAGTCTGTTCATGGTCACGCTCCTTCGGCCAGCGCTTCGAGTTCGGCCGCGCGCTGCGAGCGGCCCTCGGCGCGGTGGTCACGCGCCAGCAGCGTGTACATGGTGGGCAGCACGAAGAGCGTGAACAGCGTTCCCACCAGCATGCCGACCACGATCACCAGCCCGATGCTGAAGCGGCTGTTGGCGCCGGCCCCGCTCGCGAAGAGCAGCGGCACCAGGCCCACCACCATCGCGGCGGTGGTCATCAGGATGGGGCGCAGCCGGATGCGCGCGGCCTCCTCGATGGACGAGCGCCGGTCCAGGCCCTTGTGCATCTGGATCTCGTTGGCGAACTCCACCATCAGGATGCCGTGCTTGCTGATGAGCCCGATCAGCGTCACCAGCCCGATCTGCGTGTAGATGTTGATGGTGCCGAAGCCCAGCGCCAGCGGCACCAGCGCGCCGCAGATCGACATCGGCACGCTGATCAGGATGATCAGCGGGTCGCGCAGGCTCTCGTACTGCGCCGCCAGCACCAGGTAGATCACGACGATGGCGAACACGAAGGCCATCACCAGCGCCGAGCCTTCCTGCGTGAACTGCCGCGCGTCCGACTGCCAGTCGTAGCTGAAGCCGGCTGGCAGCTTCTTCGCCTCCTCGCTCAGGAAGGCCACCGCGTCGCCCATGGTCACGCCCGGCGCCGGAATGGCCTGGAAGGTGGCCGCGTTGAGCTGGTTGAACTGAGTGAGCTTGTTCGGGCCCACGCTGGTCGACAGCTGCACCAGGTTGGCCAGCGGCACCGGCTGGCCGCTCGCGCTCTTCACGAAGTAGCGCGAGAGCGCCTCGGCGGTCAGCCGCTGCTCGCGCGGCGACTGCGGAATCACGTCGTACGACCGGCCGTCCATGCCGAAGCGGTTGACGTAGTTCTCGCCCACCAGCACCGCGAGCGTGTCGCCTATGGACTTCATCGTCACGCCCATGCTGTTGGCCTTGGCGCGGTCCACGCGGATCTCGACCGTGGGGTTGTTGAACTCCAGGTCGCTGTCGACCACGATGAATTTGCCGCTGTCGCGCGCCGACTTCTTCAGCGCCTCCATCGCCTCGAACACGGTGCGGTGGTCGCCCGCGCTGCGGATCACCATCTGCACCGGCAGCCCGCCGGTGGAGCCCGGCAGCGAGGGCAGCTGGAAAGCGAAGACGCTGCTGCCTTCCACCTCGTTCATGCGGCCCTGCGTGTCGCCCTGGATCTGGTCGGCGTTGCGCTTGCGGTCCTTCCAGTCGGAAAGCTGCACGCCGCCGATGCTGTTGGAGACACCGTCCGAGCCGTTGATGAGCCAGCGGCCGGTGTTCTCGGGCAGCGAGGCGAACACGTCGTCCCACTTCTTGCCGAACTTCTCGACGTAGTCGATGTTGGCGTGCTGCGGCGACTTGATGGCCGTCAGCACCATGGCCTGGTCTTCGCCCGGGGCAAGCTCGCGCTGCGCCGCGTTGTAGAGGAAAGGCAGGCTCGCCAGCACCAGCGCCGCGAAGATGCCGGTGGCCCAGCGATGGTGCAGCGACACGTCGAGCAGCCTGCCGTAGCCCGTGGCGAGCCGGTGGAAGAAGCTCTCGGCCGCGCGCGCCATGCGGCTGCCGGTGGCGTCCTGCGGAAGCAGGAAGGAGCTCATCACCGGCGACAGCGTGAGCGCGATCACGCCCGACACCACTACCGCGCCCGCGAGCGTGAAGGCGAATTCCTTGAAGAGCGAACCCGTGAGCCCTCCCATCAGGCCGATGGGCGCGTACACCGCTGCCAGCGTGAGCGTCATGGCAATCACGGGGCCGGCCACCTCGCGTGCGCCGATCAGCGCGGCCTGCACGCGCGACTTGCCTTCCTCGATGTGCCGGTGCACGTTCTCCACCACCACGATGGCGTCGTCCACCACCAGCCCGATGGCCAGCACCATCGCCAGCAAGGTCAGCAGGTTGATGCTGAAGCCGAACAGCAGCATCAGCGCGGCCGCGCCCAGCATCGACAGCGGAATGGTCACCACCGGAATCAGCACCGCGCGCACCGAGCCCAGGCACAGGAAGATCACGATCACCACGATGGCGATGGCCTCCAGCAGCGTGTGGCGCACCTCGTCGATGGACGCCTCGATGAAGCGCGCCAGCTCGAAGGGCAGCTGCACCTCCACGCCCGGCGGCAGGTTCTGCTTGATGCCGGGCAGCAGCTCGCGGATGCGCTTGACGATCACCAGCGGATTGCCGTTGGGCGCGGCCTGCAGGCCGAGGTAGATGGCGGGCACGCCGTCCATGGTCGCGCTGCTGTCGGCGCTGGCCGCCCCGAGCTCCACGGTGGCCACGTCGCCCAGTCGCACGATGGCATCGCCCTCGCGCTTGACGACCATGTCGCGGAACTCGGCCACGTTCACCAGGTCGGTGTTCACGCGGATGTTCGACACCACGTACAGGCCCTTCACTTGCCCCGGCGCGGCCTGCACGTTGTTCTGGCGCAAGGCGTCGGCCAGCTCGCCGGCCGAGATGCCGCGCGCCGCCATGCGGTTGGGGTCGAGCCATACGCGCATCGCCAGCGTCTGCCCGCCCGACACCTCCACGCCCGAGACGCCGGTGATGGAGGCGAACTGCGGCTGCACCACGCGCGAGAGGTAGTCGGTGAGCGCGGGCATCGGCATCGTCTTGCTGGAGAAGCCCACGTACGCCACGGCGGTGGCCTCGCCCGACGACTTCAGGATCACCGGGTCGAAGGCCTCGGCCGGCAGCCGGTACTTCACCTGGCTGACCTGCGCCATCGCCTGCGTGAGCGCCTGGTTGGCGTCGGCGTTGAGCTTCATGCGCACGCTGATCACGCTGCGGCCCAGCGTGGACGAGGAGGAAAGGTAGTCGACGTTCTCGATGGTCGCCACCGCCTGCGCGATCGGCTGCGTGACGAAGCCCTGCATCAGCTCCGGCGAGGCGCCGGGGTACTGCGTGGTGATGGTGAGCGTGGTGCTCTCGGTCAGCGGGTACTGCCGCACCGGCAGGTCGCCCAGGGCGCGCGCGCCCAGCAGCAGGATGAGCGTGCTCACCACCAGCGCCAGCACGGGCCGGCGCACGAAGAGGTCGGTGAACTTCATGACTTCGATTCCTGCGTGAGTGACAGCGTGTCCTTGTCGCCGGGTGCGACCGCCGCGCCCGTGTAAAGGCGCAGCTGGCCCGAGGTGACGACCTTGTCGCCGGGCGAGAGGCCCTTCTCGATCACCACCAGCCCGTCCTGCCGCTCGCCGGCCTTCACGAAGACCTGCTGCGCGGAGAAGCCGCCGCCTTTTTCAGCGGGAACCACGATGAACACCGAGTCGCCGTGCGTGCTGTAGGTGATGGCCGTCTCGGGCACGGTGATGGCGTCGGTGCGTGCCGGCAGCGCGACCCGGCCGTTGACGAACATGCCCGGCGCGAGCGCGCCGTCGGCGTTGTCGACCGTGGCCTGCAGGCGCACCGTGCGCGTGTCGCTGCCGATCTGTGGCTCGATGGTGCTGAGCCTGCCCTGGAACACGCGTCCCGGATACGCGTCGACCGACAGCGCCACCTGCTGGTTGCGCTTGAGCGCGGGCAGGGCGGTCTCGGGCAGCGTGATGTTGGCGAAGAGCGTGCGGCTGTCGGTGAGCGACACCAGCGCATCGCCCGCGCGCACGAACTGCCCGAGGTTGACGCGGCGGATGCCGAGCACGCCGTCGAACGGCGCCTTGATGCGCTTCTGCTCCAGCAGCGCCTGCACGCGCCGCAGCTCGCCGCTGGCCTGGTCGAAGGCGGCCTGCGCCTGTTCGAGCTGCTCCTGCGTCGCCGCCTGCTGCGGCACCAGCCGGCGCGTGCGCTCCAGCAGCGCCCTCGCATTGGCGCGCTGGGCCTTCAGCCGCTCCAGGTCGCCCTGCTCGGGCGCGTCGTTGAGCTGCACCAGCACCTGCCCCGCGCGCACCTCGGCGCCGGGCGTGAAGAGGATCTTCGCGATGCGCCCCTCCACCTCGGCCGGCACCTCCACCTGCCGGTTGGCCTCCAGCGTGCCGATGCCGCCGAGGAAGCGCGCCACTTCCGTCTTCTGCGCAGCGGCGACTGCCACCTTGGCCGGCGGCATGCCGCCTCCACCCTCCGCATGCGCGGGCCGCAGCTTGGTGGCGAGCCCGAAGCCGGCGCCTCCCAATACCAGTGTCGCAAGGCCGGCACCCAGCCAGGCCCTTGATTGCTTGTTCATACGACGTCCATTATTAATCAAAGAAAGTACTTTGATTATTTGTTGATGTCGTTTGCCTGTCGATGAAGGCATCGCAATGGCCGTCATAGGCCGGGGCTATTCGCGCAAGGCAGTGCATGTCTGGGTCTCCGGGAGTCGAGCGGGAAATGCCGCAGACCTGAGACGTGCCGGCCGGGCTTGTTGTGACAGTCGGGCTCTTCTGTCCGGCTGAATGCGTCGCGTGAAGTAAGTCGCGTCGCGGAGCTTTGTCTGCGGTGCTTGGCGAGCGATGCCGCCCGGTCTCTCTACAAGTCGATGTCCTCAACTTGGAGATTCATTGCAATGATGCGAAAGGTGATCGTGGTGGGTGATCCACCAGGACGCATACCATCGGCATCGCCCCCGGGGTTCTGCAGCATTCCTGATGCCGCCTTTTCGACCGACTCACGGTTCAGCACGCTCATCCACGAGGTGACTCCCTTCGATGACACCTTTTCCTCGAAGGACACCGTCGGAACTATGCGGAAAAGCCTCCCTCTGGCCTCGAACCCCGAGGAAGCGCGTTTCAACGCGGACAGCATCACTGGCTACGTGCTCTATGTCGACTAGGTTGATGTCTCTGGTCCTGGCGCTGACGTTGGCCTCCGCCAACGCGCAGGGATGTTCACGGGTGATCCAGATCACACTGGATTTCCAGGAAGACTCTGCGCAACTCGAATCCAAGCAGATCTTGCGGCTGGCGAGATGGCTGGTCGACGTGCGCGGCCTTTTCCAGTACGGCGATGCCGATGTCGAGGGCGTGGCCGTTGGCAATGAGGCCGGCAAGGACCGAAAGGAACTCGCAAGGCGCCGAGCCGATGCAGCGGCCAGCGCTTTGAAAACTCTGCTGGGAGGTTTGCCCATTCATTCCAGCTCGAACGTCTATCCGACGGACTTCATCCGATCGAGCGGAAATTACGCCGTTGTCCAGCTGAACCCGGTGAATGCGCCGGACTGCAGTCCGGTCCCGATACCTGGCTTCAAGTACTGATCGAATTGTGTGTCGTGTCCTTGCCGGGAATATTGGCCCGACAAGGATGCTCCGGCCGTTCCCGGCGCCACCTCACGGGCACTGAGGTGGCGTTTTTACGCTTTCTTTACGCCCACCCCACCACTCTTTCCCCCGTTTTGACGCCCGACTGCCGAGACTGACTCCCATCTTTCTCGTTTGCAGGAGTGATGCATGGACATCGTCTGGATGGGCGCCTTGCTGGCGCTGTGGGCCGTGGTGGGGGCCATGGTGGTCGGGCTGAACAGGCTCGATGCGCCGAAGAACCCGTCGAGCAAGGCGTCGAACGCCGCCGATGGAGCCTCATCGTGATCAGCCTCGAAGTGCTTTACGGCTTCGGCGCGCTGATCGCCGTGGTTCTTTTCGCGTACCTGGTGTTCGCGCTGATCTGCGCGGAGGAATTCTGAAATGACTTCCTCCGCCTGGGGCCTGCTGGCCCTTTTCCTCGTCCTGCTGGGCGTGCTCGCATGGCCGGTCGGCAAGTTCCTTGCCGCGCTGTGCAACGAGCGCGTGCCGCGCTGGATGCAGCGCATCGAGGCGACGCTCTACAAGCTCGCGGGCACGAAGCCCGAGCAGTCGATGCACTGGCTGCGCTATGCCTTCGCGCTGCTGGCCTTCAATGCCATCGGCGCGATCTTCGTCTATGCGCTGCAGCGCCTGCAGGCATGGCTGCCGCTCAACCCCGCGGGCATGGCGGCCGTGTCGCCCGACTCGGCCTTCAACACCGCGGTGAGCTTCGTGGCCAACACCAACTGGCAAGGCTATGCCGGCGAGTCGACCATGAGCTATCTCACGCAGATGCTCGGGCTCGCGGTGCAGAACTTCTTCTCCGCCGCCACCGGCATCGCGGTGGCCTTCGCGCTGGTGCGCGGCTTCGCGCGCCGGGGCGACGGCAAGGGGCTGGTGGGCAACTTCTGGGCCGACATCACGCGCGTCACACTGTGGGTGCTGGTGCCGATCTCCTTCGTGCTGGCCGTGGTCTTCGCGGGCCAGGGCGTGATCCAGAACTTCGACGCCTACAAGGAGGTGAGCACGCTCGAGACCACCGCCTTCCAGCAGCCGAAGAACGGCGCCGACGGCCAGCCGCTGAAGGATGACAAGGGCCAGCCGGTGATGGAAGACGCCACCACCAAGACGCAGACGCTCGCCATGGGCCCGGTCGCTTCGCAGGAAGCGATCAAGATGCTGGGCACCAACGGCGGCGGCTTCTTCAACGCCAACTCGGCGCATCCTTACGAGAACCCGACGGCGCTGGTGAACCTGCTGCAGATGCTCGCGATCTTCCTGATTCCGGCGGCGCTGTGCTTCACCTTCGGCCACGTGGTGGGCGACATGCGCCAGGGCTGGGCGGTGCTCGCGGCGATGA
Source organism: Variovorax sp. 160MFSha2.1 (assembly GCF_048305075.1). Lineage (NCBI taxonomy): Bacteria > Pseudomonadati > Pseudomonadota > Betaproteobacteria > Burkholderiales > Comamonadaceae > Variovorax > Variovorax sp. 160MFSha2.1. Next base: position 6,401,983 of record NZ_CP157624.1, on the reverse strand, counting down.
CGGTGATGTTCGTCGTTGCAGTCATCGTCATCACGCCCGCCGAGCAGGCCGGCAACCCGCTGCTGACCCCGCTGGGCGTCGACCAGATGCATGGCGCGCTGCAGGCCGGCGGCAACATGGAAGGCAAGGAAGTGCGCTTCGGCATCGATGCCTCATCGCTCTTCGCCGCCATCACCACGGCCGCCTCGTGCGGCGCGGTCAACGGCATGCACGACTCGCTCACCCCGATCGGCGGCATGGTGCCGCTGGTGCTGATGCAGCTCGGCGAAGTGGTGTTCGGCGGCGTGGGCTCGGGCCTGTACGGCATGCTGATCTTCGCGATGCTCGCGGTGTTCATCGCCGGCCTGATGATCGGCCGCACGCCCGAGTACCTCGGCAAGAAGATCGAGGTGCGCGAGATGAAGCTGATCTCCATCGCCATCCTGGTCACGCCGATCCTGGTGCTGGCCGGCACCGCGGTGGCGGTGATCGCGGGCGCGGGCAAGGCGGGCATCGCCAACCCCGGCGCGCACGGCTTCTCCGAAATCCTGTACGCGCTGACCTCGGCCGCCAACAACAACGGCAGCGCCTTCGCGGGCCTGTCTGCCAACACGCCCTTCTACAACGGCCTGCTCGCGCTCGCGATGTGGCTCGGCCGCTTCGCGATGATCGTGCCGGTGCTCGCCGTGGCGGGCGCGCTGGCCGCCAAGAAGCGCCTGCCCGTCACCAGCGGCACGCTGCCCACGCACGGCCCGCTGTTCGTCTCGCTGCTGATCGGCACGGTGCTGCTGGTCGGCCTGCTCAACTATGTGCCGGCATTGGCCCTGGGCCCGATCGTCGAGCACCTGGTGCTCTGGAAGTAAGGAGCCCGCCATGACCGCCAATACAAAAACCTCTCTCTCGCTCTTCGACGCGGCGCTGGTCAGGCCCGCGCTGTGGGCCGCCTTCGCCAAGCTCGACCCGCGCGTCCAGTGGCGCAACCCGGTGATGTTCATCGTGTACATCGGGAGCATCCTCACGACGGTGCTCTGGGTGCATGCGCTGAGCTTCCCGGGCGACACCGGCATGAAGCCCGCCTTCGTGCTGGCCGTGACCATCTGGCTGTGGTTCACCGTGCTGTTCGCCAACTTCGCCGAGGCGCTGGCCGAAGGCCGCAGCAAGGCGCAGGCCGCCTCGCTGCGCGGGCTACGCAAGGACACCTGGGCCAAGAAGCTGCAGGAGCCGCACCATGGCGCGCAGTGGCTGCCCGAACAGGCGCCCAACCTGCGCAAGGGCGACGTCGTGCTGGTCGAGACCGGCGACGTGATTCCGCTCGACGGCGAAGTGATCGAAGGCGTGGCCTCGGTCGACGAGAGCGCCATCACCGGCGAATCGGCACCCGTGGTGCGCGAATCGGGCGGCGACTTCTCGGCCGTGACCGGCGGCACCCGCGTGCTGTCCGACTGGCTGGTGGTGCGCATCTCGGTGAACCCGGGCGAGTCGTTCCTCGACCGCATGATCGGCATGGTCGAGGCCGCCAAGCGCCAGAAGACGCCGAACGAGATCGCGCTGACCATCCTGCTGGTGGCGCTGACCATCGTGTTCCTGGTGGTCACGGTCACGCTGCTGCCTTTCTCCATCTTCAGCGTGGAGGCCGCGGGTGCGGGCACGGTGGTGTCGCTCACCGCGCTGGTCGCGCTGCTGGTGTGCCTGATTCCGACCACCATCGGCGGCCTGCTGTCGGCCGTGGGCGTGGCCGGCATGAGCCGCATGATGCAGGCCAACGTGATCGCCACCTCGGGTCGCGCGGTCGAAGCCGCCGGCGACGTCGACGTGCTGCTGCTCGACAAGACCGGCACCATCACGCACGGCAACCGCCAGGCCAGCGCCTTCCTGCCTGCGCCGGGCGTGACCAAGGCGCGGCTCGCTCGCGCCGCGATGATCGCCTCGCTGGCCGACGAGACCCCCGAGGGCCGCAGCATCGTCGAGCTCGCGCGCCGCGAAGGCCTGGAACCGACGCCGGTGGAGGGCGCCCGCTTCGTCGCCTTCACCGCGCAGACGCGCATGAGCGGCGCCGACCTGCCGGCCGCCCCCAACAGCCTGGACACCGACCCCGTGCTGCTGCGCAAGGGCGCGGTCGACGCGGTGCGCCGCCACGTCGAGGCCATCGGCGGCACGGCCGCGCCCGAGGTGCTGCGCGCAGCCGAGGAAGCCGCGCGCCGTGGCAGCACGCCGCTGGCGGTGGCCGAGGGCAACCGCGTGCTCGGCATCGTCGAGCTCAAGGACATCGTCAAGACCGACATCAAGGAGCGCTTCGCCGAGCTGCGCCGCATGGGCATCAAGACGGTGATGATCACCGGCGACAACAAGCTCACGGCCGCTGCCATCGCCGCAGAGGCCGGCGTGGACGACTTCCTGGCCGAGGCCACGCCCGAGGACAAGCTCGCGCTGATCCGCCAGTACCAGTCCGAAGGCCGCCTCGTGGCCATGACCGGCGACGGCACCAACGACGCCCCTGCGCTCGCGCAGGCCGACGTGGCCGTGGCCATGGGCAGCGGCACGCAGGCCGCCAAGGAGGCCGGCAACATGGTCGACCTCGACTCCAACCCGACCAAGCTGCTGGAAGTGGTGGAGACCGGCAAGGCGCTCCTGATGACACGCGGCTCGCTCACCACCTTCTCGATCGCGAACGACGTGGCGAAGTACTTCGCCATCATCCCGGCGATCTTCATCTCGACCTACCCGCAGCTGGGCGCGCTCAACGTGATGCGGCTCGCGAGCCCGTCGTCGGCCATCCTGAGCGCGGTGATCTTCAACGCGCTGGTGATCGTGTTCCTTATCCCGCTGGCGCTCAAGGGCGTGCGCTACCGGCCGGTGGGTGCCGCTGCGCTGCTGCGCCGCAACCTGGCCATCTACGGCCTGGGCGGCCTGCTCGTGCCCTTCATCGGCATCAAGCTGATCGACTGGCTGCTCGTGGCCGTCCATCTCGTCTGAGGAGTATTCCGTCATGAACAACAACACCATCAACGGCAATGGCTGCGAGGGCGGTATCGTCCGCCCCGCGCTCGTGCTCTTCGTGCTGCTGAGCGCGCTCACCGGCCTGATCTACCCGATAGCCGTCACCGGCGTCGCGAAGGCGGCGTTTCCCGATCAGGCGGCGGGCAGCCTGGTCGTGCTCGACGGCACCACCGTCGGCTCGAAGCTCATCGGCCAGAACTTCAGCGATCCGAAGCATTTCTGGGGCCGGCCGTCGGCCACCGCGCCGCAGCCCTACAACGCGAGCGCCTCGGGCGGCTCCAACCAGGGTCCGCTCAACCCCGCGCTGACCGATGCGGTGAAGGCGCGCGTGGAAGCGCTGCGCGCAGCCGACCCGGACAACGCGGCGCGGGTGCCGGTCGACCTCGTCACGGCCTCGGCCAGCGGGCTCGATCCCGACATCAGCCCCGCCGCCGCGCAGTACCAGGCGGCGCGCGTGGCGCGCGTGCGCGGCATGCCGCTCGCGCAGGTGCAGTCGCTGATCGACAGGAACACGCAGCAGCCCCTGCTGGGCTTCCTGGGCGAGCCGCGCGTCAACGTGCTGGCGCTGAACATCGCGCTGGACGCCGCCTCCGGTTCATTCAGTCCTTCGACACCGCGTTGAGGAGAAACAAGCCATGGCCTATGCCGCTTATCGAGAACATCCCGGTGCGCCGAGAACGCGCGCTTCCATGAACACCGGCAAGGGCAACGGCAGCCCGTTCTACGTGCTCGACGTCACGGTCTGCTGCGCCGATGCCCTGCGCGTGCGCCGCAGCATCGCCGGCTGCCCCGAGGCCGGCGTGGTGCGCTGCGAGCCGCTGCTGCATGCCTGCAGCTCGCAGGAAAGCGATGCGCCCTGCGTGCGCCTGATGATGCGCCTGCCGCTCGCGCGCTATGCCGACGTGCTGCACCGGCTGGTCGAATGCGTCCCCTCGGGCGAGATCGGCCGGCTCGTGAGCTGGCGCGAGCACCTCGCGCGCTGCGGCCTGCGCCATGGCCACTGACCTGCTGATGGCACTGCTGGCCATGGCGGCGCTCTTCGTGCCGCTGGGCTTCGCCTGGTGGATGCTGTCGCGCACCGCGCGGCGCCACCAGCGTTCGCGCCGCAAGGACGGCCCGATGCGCTAACCTGTGCCGCCGATGAACGACGTGCTCCGCCCCGACCCCGACGCGCTGCTCGCGCAGCTGCGCAGCGACGAGGCGCGCGCCCAGCGCGGCAAGCTGCGCATCTACTTCGGCGCCAGCGCGGGCGTCGGCAAGACATGGGCCATGCTCAGCGCGGCGCAGCGCGAGCGGGCCGCGGGGCGCGACGTGCTGATCGGCGTGGTCGAGACCCATGGCCGCAGCGAGACCGCCGCGCTGCTTGCGGGGCTCGAGGCGCTGCCGCTGCGCGAGCTGGGTTACCGCGGGCGCACGCTCGCCGAGTTCGACCTCGACGCAGCGCTCGCGCGCAAGCCCGCCGTGCTGCTGGTCGACGAGCTGGCCCACACCAACGCCCCCGGCTCGCGCCACGCCAAGCGCTGGCAGGACGTGCAGGAGCTGCTGTCCGCCGGCATCGAGGTGTGGTCCGCGCTCAACGTGCAGCACCTCGAGAGCCTCAACGGCACGGTCGGCGCCATCACCGGCGTGCGCGTGCACGAGACCGTGCCCGACACCGTGCTCGACGAGGCCGACGAGGTGGTGCTGGTCGACGTCACGCCCGACGAGCTCACCGCGCGGCTCGCGGCCGGCAAGGTCTACCTGCCGCAGCAGGCCGAGCGTGCGGCGCAGAACTTCTTCCGCAAGGGCAACCTCATCGCCCTGCGCGAGATCGCGCTGCGGCGCACCGCCGAGCACGTGGAAGACGACGTGCGCGGCTGGCGTGTGGAGCAATCGGGGGCGGTCGGAAGCGGGCGCGACCTGCAGGCCTGGAACACATCGGGCGCGATCCTCGCGTGCGTCGGCCCGCACGAAGGCGCGGCGCAGACGGTGCGCACGGCGGCGCGGCTCGCAGGCCAGCTCAACGTGCGCTGGCATGCGGTCTACGTCGAGACGCCCCGGCTGCAGCGGCTGGCCGCGGCGGAGCGCGACCGCATCCTCGCGGTGCTCAAGCTGGCGGAAGAATTGGGCGCGGCCACAGCCGTTCTCACCGGCTCCGACGTGGCCGAGCAGCTGGCCGAACAGGCGAGGCGCCTGAACTGCGCCACGCTGGTGCTGGGCCGCCCGCAGCCCGAGGCCGGCTGGCGGCGCTGGCGGCCCGGGAAGACGGTGCCGCTCGCGCGCACGCTGGCGCAGCGCGCGCCGGCGCTCGACATCATGGAAGTCGCGCCCGCCGAAAGCTCGCGCCGGCTCTCTCGCGCGCCGCTGCAGGGCGCGAGCATCGACAGCGACGACCACGAGAAGGCGCCCATCCACTGGCCCGGCTATGCATGGGCGACGGCCACAAGCGTCGCGCTCACGCTGGTGTGCACGCCGCTGGCCAACGTGCTGGAGCTGTCGAACATCGTCATGCTGTTCCTGCTCGGCGTGGTGGGCGTGGCGATGCGCTTCGGGCGCGGGCCGTCGGCGCTGGCGGCGTTGCTCAACGTCGCGGCCTTCGACTATTTCTTCGTGCCGCCGCGCCTGTCGTTCGCGGTGAGCGACGTGCAGTACGTGCTGACCTTCGCGATCATGCTCGGCGTGGGCCTGCTGGTGGGGCAGCTCACGGCCGGGCTGCGCTTCGCGGCGGGCGTGTCGACCAGCCGCGAGCGGCGCGCGCGTTCGCTGTTCGAGCTCACGCGCGAGCTGTCGGCGGCGCTGGAGAGCTCGCAGGTGGTCGCGCTCGGCACGGCCGCCGTGCGGGGCCATTTCGGCGGCGATGCGCTGGTGCTGGTGACCGACGCGGCCGACCAGCTCGTGATGCCCGCCGACGCGCCCGAGGGCTTCGATGCGCAGGTGGCCGACTGGGCCTTCCGCCATGGCCAGAGCGCGGGCCTCGCCACCGCCACCCTCGCGGCCCAGCCCTGGCACTACGTGCCGCTGCGCGCGCCGATGCGCGTGCGCGGCGTGCTCGCGCTCTCGCCCGCGCAGCCGCGCTGGCTGCTCATTCCCGAGCAGGCGCAGCAGCTCGACACGCTGGCGCGGCAGATCGCCATCGCGCTGGAGCGCGTGCACTACGTCGAGGTGGCGCAGCAGGCCGTGGTCGAAATGGAGTCGGAGCGGCTGCGCAACGCGCTGCTCGGCGCCATCTCGCACGACGTGCGCACGCCGCTCACCGCGCTCATCGCGCTGGCCGAGTCGCTGCAGACATTGCCGCCCGAGGAACACGCCAACGCCGCGCGCGCCATCGTCGCGCAGGCGCACGAGCTGCATGCGCTGGTGAGCAACCTGCTCGACATGGCGCGGCTCGAAAGCGGCATCGCCGGCGGCGCGGTGAACCTGCGGCGCGACTGGCAGTCGGTGGAAGAGGTGGTGGGCTCGGCCATCCGCGCGGCGCGCACCTCGCTGGGCGGCACCGTGGTGCAGACCGCGCTCGACCCCGAGCTGCCGCTGGTCGAGTTCGACGCGGTGCTCATCGAGCGCGTGCTGGTCAACCTGCTGGAGAACGCCACCAAGTACGGCGCGCCGCCCATCGTGGTCGGCGCGCGTGCCGAGCCCGGCGCGCTGGTGCTGACCGTGCGCGACCACGGCCCCGGCCTGCCGGCCGCGCTGCTGGGCCACGAGCAGAAGCTCTTCGACAAGTTCACGCGCGGCGAGGCCGAATCCGCCACGCCGGGCGTGGGCCTGGGCCTGGCGATCTGCAAGGCGGTGGTGAGCGCGCATGGGGGCGAGATCGCCGCCGAGAATGCGCGCGATGGCGGTGCAGAATTCACCGTCACGCTCCCACGGCGTGAGCCACCCGAGCCTGCCGAAGCCCAACTCTGAACCCATGCCTTCTCCCACCGCCATCGTGATCGAAGACGAGCCGCAGATCCGCCGGTTCGTGCGCGGCGCGCTCGAGGCCGAGGGCTGGCTGGTGCACGAGGCCGGCACCCTGCGCGACGGCCTCGCCGCGGCCGGCACTCGCCAGCCCGACCTGCTGGTGCTCGACCTCGGTCTGCCCGACGGCGATGGCGTCTCGCTGATCCGCGACGTGCGCGGCTGGTCGGCGGTGCCGATCATCGTGCTGTCGGCACGCACCGACGAAGCCGACAAGATCGCCGCCCTCGACGCCGGCGCCGACGACTATCTCACCAAGCCCTTCGGCACCGGCGAGCTCCTGGCCCGCGTGCGCGCCAACCTGCGCCGCCCGCGTGCCGCCAGCAGCACGGAAGAAGCGGCACCCGAGGCGCTGTTCCGCTTCGGCGAGATCGAACTCGACCGCTCCGCGCGCCTCGTGCGTCGCGCCGGCGCCGAGGTGCACCTCACGCCGACCGAATACCGCCTGCTGTCGGTGCTCGTCGCGAACGCGGGACGCGTGCTGACGCAGCGCCAGCTGCTGCGCGAAGTGTGGGGCCCCTCGTACACCGACCAGAGCCACTACCTGCGGATCTACATGGGGCACCTGCGGCAGAAGCTGGAGGCTGATCCGGCGCAGCCGAAGCATCTGCTGACGGAGACGGCGGTGGGGTATCGGCTGGTCGTTTAGTTCTTACTGGGACGGCGGCGAGCGCTACGCCGATTCCTGAGGCCGCTCCGGGTATTACTCCCTCTCCCTCCGGGAGAGGGTTGGGGTGAGGGCGACGGCATCAACGACACGACAAGCCCGGTAAGCGGCGCGGCGCGTTCGGCCCCTCTGTGCCGCCGAGGAGCGCAGCGTTTCGCGGACAAGGGCTCGCAGCTGTTTGAGCGAAGCGAGTTCTGCGAGACCCCGCGAAACGTGAGCACCGCAGGGAAGCCGCGAAGCGGCCGGCATAGTGGGGACGAGCGTGCCGTGTCGCTTACCGGGCGCGAGGCGAATCAGGCCTTGTTCGGATTCAGCAGGAACTTCTCCCCCGTAGCCTGCTTGCCATACACGCCGATGGCATCGAGCTGCAGCATCTCCACCAGCGACACCTCTCGCGTGTAGTGGCTTGCGAAAGTCGTCTTCAGTTCGGCGACCACGCGGGCCTTCAGGCGCTGCGTGCCGGCGTCGCCAAGGCGCTGCAGGAAGGGGAACAGCAGCCAGCCGCCCATGCCCCAGGTCATGCCGAAGTTGCGCACGACCTCGGTCGGGCTGCGGTCGAGGCCGCCGTAGATGTAGACCTGCTTGTGGGTGTTGGAGCCGTAGCGGCTGTATTCCTTGGCGGTGCGGTTGATGGCCGCTTCCATGCAGCCGAGGATCTGGCCAGCGAGCTTGCCGCCGCCGATGGCGTCGAAGGCCAGGGTGGCGCCGGTCTCGGCGAGGGCCTGGGTCAGGTCCTCGATGAAGGTGGGCGAGCTCGAATTGCACACGTACTTGGCGCCGAGGCCGCGCAGCAGGTCTTCCTGGTCCTGCTTGCGCACGATGTTGACGAGGGCGATGCCGTCCTTCTGGCAGATCTTGTTGAGCATCTGGCCGAGGTTGGACGCGGCGGCGGTGTGCACCAGGGCCTTGTGGCCTTCCATGCGCATGGTCTCGACCATGCTCAGCGAGGTGAGGGGGTTGACGAAGCACGAGGCGCCTTCGGCCGGCGTGGTGCCCGCCGGCAGCTCCATGCACTGGGCGGCGGCGAGGCAGCGGTACTGCGAATACATCGCGCCGCCGATGGCGGCCACCGTCTTGCCGAGCAGCGCCTGCGCCTGCGGCGAGGAGCCTGCCTTCACCACCACGCCCGCGCCTTCGTTGCCGACGGGCATCGATTCGTCGAGCCGCGCCTTCATGGCGGGCAGCACGCGCTCGGGCACGGTGGCGGTGACGACGGGGCGATCGGCGGTGCCGGAGGCCTTGGCGGTGCTCATGTCGGCCGCGCCGAAAAGCAGGCCCAGGTCGGACGGATTGAGCGGCGAGGCCTCGACGCGGATCACCACTTCGTGGACCTGCGGCTCGGGGATGGGGTCGTCGTGCAGCGAGAGTTCGAGTTCGCCGCTGGAACGAATGAGGGAGCGGATTTGCAGTGCCATGGGAGGTCCCTTCTGGTCAGGTTCGCGGATGGCCTTCGGCCACGGGGCGGCCAGTATAGGAGCGGGTTCCGCGGCCTGCTGGCGCCTTCAGGACACCACCGGAATCGCAGGCGCCTGGGCCAGCGCGTCGCGCATGGCGGCCGGGTCGAGCCGCTCGATGTAGCGCGGGATGTTGCGCCACAGCGTGTGGTAGCCGTAGCCGCCGCGCAGCATCTCCTGGCGGGCGCTGTCCTTGTCCCAGTCCTGCAGCGCCATGCGGTAGACCGCCGCGACCACGCCGGTGCGGTCGGCGCCGTGCATGCAGTGGATGAGCACCGGGCCCTGCTTCTCGGCCGCGCGGATGGCCTGCAGCGCGCGCAGCACCTTCGCGTCGTCGATGGACCAGGTGTTGATCGGCACGCGCACCAGCCGGATGCCGCTGCCGGCGAACACCTTGCGGTCGTCGTTGAATGAACGCAGGCTCACTACGGTGCGGATGCCCAGCGACTGCAGCGCGGCAAGGTTCGAGCGCTTCGGCTGCGCGCTGCGGTACAGCGTGGGCGTGATGCGGTGCAGGTTCTCCACGCCCAGCGCGTCCAGCGGATCGGCCCAATGGCCGGGGCGTGGTGCGTCGGCGATGGGCTCCTGCCCGCGTTCCCTGCGTTTTCTTCTGCTGCTGCTCATCGGTTGCCCTTGCGCGGCCAGTGCCGCGTCGCCAGGATGATCGCCGCCACCGCGAGCCCGCCCCAGTAGTCCACGGGCGCGCCCCAAAGCCAGTGCTTGTGCCAGAAAGCGTCCACCGGGTTGAAGCGCTCCCAGCCGAAGGCCGGGTTGATGAGGAACCAGGTGAAGTCCTCGCAGACCCAGAACACGATCAGGCCCGCCACCGCCAACCCCACGTCGCGCCAGGTCCAGCGGCCGTTGAAGGCCAGCGGCGAGAAGAACACCAGCGCCATGAAGGTGAAGACCCAGGCGTGATAACCCGTCATCGCGCGGCCGCCCCAGAAGATGTCGAGCCAGATGCTGTTCTCGATGCGCCATGTGGGAAGCGATGTGGCCCAGCCGGCGCCGCCTTCGATCTGGATCTCGGCGTTGGCGAAGAAGAAGGCCATGACGATGACCCAGGCGAGGTAGCCGAGCGTGCGGGCCACGTTCGTCTTTTCGGTGGCGGGGCTCATGCGGGCGTCCCGAGAACGTGATGCAGCACCGATCGCGCCGCCTGCGGCTTGCCCAGCGTGCGGCTGCGAGTCGCCATGCTCGCGAGCTTGGCGGCATCAGCCATGAGGCGCGCCACTTTGTAGTCGAGGCCGATGGAGTCGTAGGCGAGCCATGCGGCGCCTTCCTCCATGAGGAAGCCGGCGTTGTGTTCTTCCTGCCCCGGAATCGGCGAGATCAGCAGCATCGGCTTGCCCAGCGCCAGGCATTCCGAAACGGTGAGGCCGCCGGGCTTGGTCACCACCAGGTCGGACGCTGCCATCATTCTGTGCATCTCGTTGGTGAAGCCGATGGCCGCCACGCGGCCCGGGTGGCGCCTGGCCAGCGCTTCGAGCCTGCCGTGCGCCTCCGCGTTGCGGCCCGCCACGGCGATCACCTGGAAGTCGTTCGGCTTCCCGTCGGGCCCGCCCATGCCGAGCACGCGCTCGACCATGCTCGGCAGGTCGCCGACGCCGGCGCCGCCCGACACCATGAGCAGCACCGGCCGCGAAGGGTCGAGGCCAAGTCCGGCCACGCAGGCGTCACGCGCCAGCGCGGGCGCATCGGGTTCGGAGAAGGCGGGCATCACCGGAATGCCCGTGACGTGGATGCGCTCGGCCGGAATGCCGCGCGCCCGCAGGCGGAAGCCCACTTCCTCCGTCGCGGCCAGGTAGCCCGTCATGCCCGGTACCAGCCACATGTTGTGCAGGTCGTAGTCGGTGATCTGCAGCCACACCGGGTAGTCGATGCGACCCCGGTTGCGCTCGCGCATCAGCAGCTCGGCGGGCAGGAAGTGCGTGCAGATCACCGCGTCGGGCTTCTCGCGGCGGATCTCGCGCACCAGCGCGCCGGTGCTCAGTCGCTCGATGCCGCGGCGCAGGCGCTGCGAGGGCGCATGGTGCGGCGTGACGTCGGTGCGCTGGTGCAGGTACGACCACAGCTCGGGCGCGCGATTCACGAGCTGGATGTACCAGTCGGTGTAGACCTTGCGGAACCCCGCGGCCACGTGGGCCATCGCGTCGATGTGGACCGCCGTGCAGGGCGGAGCGAGGGACTGCGCGGTGGCGGCGAGCGCCTGTGCTGCACGCACGTGGCCGTTGCCGGCACTCACGCTGAGGATCAGGAGTTTGGTCATGGAATCCGGGAGTTGCGCGGATTATGGCGATGCCGTGTGGCAGCCGATTCCGCGCACTCCCGGGGCACGACCCCGCAGGCTCAAAGCGGCGCGCGCGAGGTGATCAGCTGGCCGACGCCGGCAGCAGCCCGCTCACGCACAGCCTCGAAGCTGGTGCTCTCCACGATGCGCCCGTTCTCGAACACGGTCTGCAGCAGATCGGCCTGGTCAGGTCCGAGCGTTTCCTCGCGCAGGGTACGCACCTCGCCACCTTCGCCGCGCACCAGCGCAAGCCGCCCCTTCTTCGAAGCCTTGCCTACGTCTCCAACAGGCGACTTGTACACGTCGCGCCACTCGCCGTTCACCTGCATCGCCGAGCACTTCATCGCCCACTGCATGGTGTCGCGGTTGACCTGCTGCAGCAGCCCGCCGCCCATGCCGAAGGCGATGTTCTCCGCCGAGAAACCGTTGTGATAGAAGTTCGACAGGCACAGCCGCAGCGAGTCGAGCGTCACGCCGTCGCCCTGGATGATGCGCACGTTGTTCAGCACGCGGAAACCCTTGGCGTTGGTCGTGGTGCCGAAGCGGTCGGCCAGGATGCGCGCAACCTGCAACGTGGTCTCGGCCGGGTCGCCCGAATCGGGCCGCACCACCAGCGTCGCGCCCGAGGCCACCACCTTCGCCTTCAGCTCCTCGCCCCAGATGCGGGCGCAGGCGTTGAAGATGTCGTAGCTGTCGCTCACTACCGCGAAGGTCGCACCGGGCTTGCCGAACTGATCGACCATGTTGCTGTACGCGTCCGATTCATGCTCCCGGCCCCAGCCCGTGATGGTGCTGTGCTCGGCTGCGGGAATCGAGAAGCCCGCCACGTCGCAGTCGTAGTAGCGGCGCGCGGCGACCAGCGCGGCCAGCGTGTCGGTGCCCATGAAGTTCACCAGGTGCGCCATGCCGCCGAGCGCGGCCGATTCGAGGCTCGACACGCCGCGCGCGCCGAAATCGTGCAGCCTGAAGGCGATCTGCCCCTGCGGGTCGTCGCAGGTCGCTTCCAGGTAGCGCAGCAGCGTGGTGCGCGCGGCGGCCGAGAGCGTGGCCACCGTGGTGGGGTACCAGATGGCGCGCAGCAGCTCGGTCTCGAGGAAGCTGGTGACCCAGAAGAACTCGGGGTCGGTGTTCTCGATGGTCGCGAGCACGTTGTGCACCGGCGTCACGCTGCCTTCGGGCACGGCGCGGATGCGCACCGGCATCAGCCCGCCGTGCTTCTCGATCAGCCGCAGCCAGCCCTCGCGGTTGAAGGGCTCGCCGTGCACGGCCATGAGAGCGGCGGCTTCCTCGACGTCGTCGCGCGTCACCGGCGTCTGCAGGTATTCGCGCAGGTAGGCCTGCAGCCCGAAGAACAGCGAGTGGCTGAAGATGCCGCCGCGAGACTCGATGTAGCTGTACACCGTCTGCGTGCCGGGCGGGTACTGCATCCAGTGCGAGACCTTGTACGAGTCGGTGCGCAGCAGCAGGTTGTTGCCCAGGGGCGTGGAGGTGAGATTGCGGTTCATGTGAAAGCTCCTTTCACGTTGGCCCCGTCAACCGGGGCCGTTCTTGCTGACAAGGCCGGGGCATTCAGTTCTTGCCCAGCCCACCCAAAAAGTGATTCGCGATGAAGAAGTGGTCTTCGTAGATGCGCTCCTGCATGTCGAGGAACTCGGCGATGGGCACCCAGCGCACCTCGGCCGCGTCGTCGTCGGCGCGCACTTCCGAAAGGCCCGTCCACTGGTTGTGCGCCAGCTCGAAGAAGAAGCCGTGCGTGATGGTGCGCCCGCGCTGCGAGCGGTCGGGCGCGTCGAACACGTGGCTGGCCTTCATGCTGCCGTTGAGCACGGGCACCGGCACCTTCAGGCGCGTTTCTTCCTTCAGCTCGCGGATGGCCGCGTCCTGCAGACGCTCGTGCTGGCCGACGAAGCCGCCGGGCAGTGCCCAGGTGCCCTTGCCGGGATGGAACTTGCGCTGCACCAGCAGGATGTGGCCGGCCTCGACCACCACGGCATCGACCGTGGTGTAGATCGGCGGGAATTCGCTGCCGGCGTAGCGGTACTTGTCGCGGTAGTCGGCGAGGAAGGCGCGTTCCTCGCAGAGCTCGGCGTAGTCGGCTGTCCGGGTGAACTGGTCGAGAAAGGCCGCGGTGCCGTCGGGCAGGTCGGCGCGGGAGAGCTGGCCGCGGTTCTCGGGGTCGAAGTAGAGGCTGCGCACGTCGGTGGCGTTGAGGCTCTCCACGCTGTTCTGGCCGACGAACTCCCAGTGCGGGAAGAGCTTCAGGTAGTAGCTCGACGCGTCCTTCAGGTGGCCCACCAATGCCACCCTGGCCTTGGTGGGCGCGTGGCCGTCCTGCTGGATCAGCCGCTCGACCGCCGACTGGATCGACGCGATCCAGATCTGGTCGTTGTAGGGCGAGTCGCCCACGCCGACCACGCTCACGCGCATCTGCTCGGTGCCGCGCAGGCAGGCGCGCACCATGCGTTCGCGTTCGTCGAAGGTGAATGGGTTCTTGACGCTGCGTGGCTGCCGGTCGGAGCCGACCACCACGATGACCCGTTCGGCGGCGCGAAGGCCTTCTTCGATGAGTCGTTGATGTCCGAAATGAACGGGCTGGAAACGCCCGATGACGATGGCGTACTGGTACTTGCGTGTGCTCACTTGGGAATCCCCCAAAAATGACGCGATCAACTCGCGTCCGGGTTCAGGATAGCATCGGTGCCGCATTCCGATCAAGCCCCGATGACAGAGCCATCTCCTTCCCCCACCGATGCCGTGCGCCTGAACAAGCGCATGGCCGATCTCAAGCTGTGCTCGCGCCGCGAAGCCGACGAATGGATCGCCAACGGCTGGGTGAAGGTCAACGGCAGGCCGGCCGAGATGGGCGTGAAGGTCACGCCGGTCGACCGCATCGAGGTCGACAAGGCCGCGAAGGGCCAGCAGGCCAACCAGGTCACCATCCTCATCAACAAGCCCATCGGCTACGTGAGCGGGCAGGCCGAGGACGGGCACGACCCTGCGGTCAAGCTTTTCACGCCGCAGAACCGCTGGGCCGACGACAACGCCCGCTTCTTCTTCAGCCCCAAGCAGCTGCGCGGCCTGGCGCCTTGCGGCCGGCTCGACATCGATTCCACCGGCCTGCTGGTGATGACGCAGGACGGCCGCATCGCGCGCCAGCTCATCGGCGAGGACTCGACGATGGAGAAGGAGTACCTCGTGCGCGTGGCCTACCACGGCCTGGGCCAGCCCGCGCCCACCGGCCAGCTGGTGCGGCTGGACGACGACGACCCTGTCACCACCAACGTGCAGGCGGTCTTTCCGAAGGCCATGCTCGCGAAGCTGCGCCACGGCCTGAGCCTCGACGGCCAGGCCCTGAAGCCCGCGCGAGTCGACTGGCAGAACCCCGAGCAGCTGCGCTTCGTGCTCACCGAAGGCAAGAAGCGGCAGATCCGCCGCATGTGCGAGCTGGTCGGCCTGAAGGTGGTCGGCCTGAAGCGCGTGCGCATCGGCCGGGTGATGCTCGGCAACCTGCCGCTGGGGCAATGGCGATACCTCGCGCCGCACGAGAAGTTCTGAGCCTGCGCGCGCTGAACCGCGCCACGCTGGCGCGGCAGATGCTGCTGGAGCGGCGCAAGCTGTCGGTGCCTCAGGCCATCGAGCGGCTGGCCGGGCTGCAGGCGCAGGCACCGAATCCGCCCTATATCGGCCTCTGGAGCCGCATCGAAGGCTTCCGGCGCGACCAGCTCACCGAGGCGCTGCGCAGGCGCCGCATCGTTCGCATGTCGACCTTGCGCGCGACGCTGCACCTGATGATCGCGCAGGACGCGCTGGCATGGCGTCCGCTGCTGGAGCCCGTGCACCAGCGTGGCCTGCTGGGCAGCACGCACAAGAAGGAACTCGAAGGGCTCGATCGCGCGGCGGTGATCGCGGCGGGGCGCGCACTGCTCGGCGAACAGCCGCGCACCGGCGCCGAGCTCGGCCAGGCGCTGGGCCTCCGGTGGACCGGCCGCGAAACCGCATCGCTCGCCGCGCTGATCCGCAACAACCTGCCGCTCGTGCACCTGCCCCCGGCCGGCACCTGGAACTCGCACCAGAACGCGGTGCTGCAGCCCCTGGGCGACTGGCTCGGAGAGGCTGTGGAAGCCGCCCCTGCCACGCAGGACGACATGCTGCTGCGCTACCTCGCCGCCTTCGGCCCCGCCACGCTGGCCGATGCCGGCGCATGGTCGGGCCTCACGGGATGGAAGGCGGTTGCCGAACGCCTGCGGCCGCAGTTGCGCGTGTTCGCGGGCGAAGACGGCCAGGAGCTCTTCGACCTGCCCCGCGCGCCGCGCCCCGACCCCGACACGCCCGCGCCGCCGCGCCTGGTGGCCGAGTGGGACAACCTGCTGCTCTCGCATGCCGACCGCAGCCGCATCCTCAGCGAGGCGCATCGCGCCCGCGTGTTCACACTCAATGGCATCGTGCGCGGCACGGTGCTGCTCGACGGCTTCGTGGCGGGCACCTGGAAGATCGAGCGAGGGAAGCTGAAGGGCGGGAACACCGCCACCGTGCTGCTGGAGCCCTTCGGCCGCTGGTCGAAGGCCGACCGCGCCGGGGTGGAGAAGGAAGCTCTCGACCTGCTGGCCTTCGCCTCGGACGGCGAGGGCGAGCGCCACGCCGTGCGCCTGGCCTGACCCGGCCGTGGTCCCGGCCATTGCCCCGCGCCGCGCCCGCCGCCTAAGCGTGCCCTAAGTATTCGTGCCTACTCTGCGCCACGGCGCAGGCTCTTCCGATCATCCCGGTCGCGTGCTACCTTGCGGCCGAAGGAGTCGCCGCGATGCGCGTGCTGTTGGTGGAAGACGATGAAATGATCGGGCGCAGCCTCAAGCAGGCGCTCGAGGGCGCGGGCTGGTCCGCGGACTGGGTGCGCGACGGCGAGCTGGCGCAGAGCGCGCTGGGCGACGGCGGCTACACCTGCGTGCTGCTCGACCTGGGCCTGCCCAGGCAGGACGGCACCGAGGTGCTGCGCCGCGCCCGTGAACGCGGCGACGCCACGCCGGTGCTGGTGCTCACCGCGCGCGACGGCCTGGACGACCGCATCCACAGCCTCGACCTCGGCGCCGACGACTACCTGCTCAAGCCCTTCGAATTCCGCGAACTGCTCGCGCGCATGCGCGCCGTGGTGCGCCGCCGCGACGGGGCCGCGCACTCGCTGGTGGGCAGCGGCGCGCTGCAGCTGGACCTCACCACGCGTGAAGTCGTGGTCAACGGCGCGCGAGAGGCGCTCACCGCGCGTGAGTTCGCGCTGCTGCACGCGCTGCTGGAGCGGCCCGGCGCCATCCTGTCGCGCGAGCAGCTGGAGAACCGCATCTACGGCTGGGGCGAAGAAGTGACCAGCAACGCGATCGACGTGCTGATCCACGGCATGCGCCGCAAGCTCGGCGCCGATGCGATCCGCAACGTGCGCGGACTGGGCTGGCGCGTCGCCGCATGATGATGCTCGCCCGCAGGCTCCACGCACTTCGGGGCCGGGCTGCCGGACTGGCCTGCCGATGAACGCAACCTCGCGCGGCCCGGGCCGCTGGTGGCGGCCGCGATCGCTGCGCACGCAACTGCTGCTGTGGCTCATCACGCTGCACCTGGGCGCGGCCGTGCTCACGGCGTGGTTCTCCTTCATGGCCTACGGCAACCTCGTGCACAACGCGCTGGACGACCAGATGCGCCTCGTGGCCGAGTCGTACGCGGGCAGCGACCCGCAGAAGCTGCCGCGCCCGATGGACGGCGAGGCCGCCTTCTCGCGCGGCGCCTTCATCGTGCAGATCTGGAGCGCCGACGGCAGCACGCTGCGCGCCACATCGTGGCCGGTGCTCACGGTGCCGCTGCAGGCGCGCCCCGGCTTCAGCGACGTGAACACCGGCACGCACTCGGGCTCCGCATGGCGCGTATTCACCGCCGAGCCCGGCTCGCGCGCCGACCAGCCGCGCGTGCAGGTGCTGCAGAACGAGGACTACCGCCGCCGCCGCGCATTGCGCCGCGCGCTGCTGGAAGGACTGCCGATCACGCTGCTGCTGCCGCTGGCGCTGCTGATCCTCTGGATCATCGTGTCGGCCGCGTCGCGTTCGCTGCGCGCGGTGGCGCGCGACGTGGCCTCGCAGGACGAGCGCAGCCCCACCGAGCTGTCGCTCGCGCGCGTGCCCGACGAGATCGCGCCGCTGGTGAGCGCCTTCAACAATCTGCTGTCGCGCGTGCGCAGCGCCTTCGCCACGCAGCGGCGCTTCGTGCAGGACGCGGCGCACGAGCTGCGCACGCCGATGGCCGCCATCGGCCTGCAGATCGAGAACCTGCGCGCGCACGTGCCGGCCGGCGAGGCCACCGAGCGCTTCAATCAGCTGGAGGCGGGCGTCACGCGCGCGCAGCACCTGATCGAGCAGCTGCTGCATCTCTCGCGGCAGGACGCGCCGCGCGTGGGCGGCGCGAACGAGCGCGTCGACATCGAGGTGCTGCTGCGCGACAGCGTGAGCCAGCTGATGGTGCTGGCCGACGCGCGGCGCGTGGACATCGGCTTCGAGGGCGGCATCGCCGCCGTGGTGGTCGCGCCGGTGGCTGAATTGCGCAGCGTGTTCGACAACCTGATCGACAACGCGCTGCGCTACGCGCCCGAAGGCGGCGTGGTCGACGTGAAGCTGCACCAGGTCGAAGGCCACGCGGTGGTCGACGTGCTCGACAACGGCCCCGGCATTCCGCAGGCCGCCATGGGGCGCGTGTTCGACCGCTTCTTCCGCGTGCCGGGTGCGGCGGCGGGCGGCAGCGGGTTGGGGCTGGCGATTGCCCGCACGGCGGCGGAGCGCCATGGACTGCGCATCGAACTGCGCAACCGCACCGATGGGCCGGGGCTGATGGCGCGGGTGCATCTGCCTTGAGTACTGCTGCGCACTGGCAGGCGGTGCGGTCCAAAGCTTTAGAAAAAAGAGCGGCGCTCACGCGCGCCTAACTCTTCGCTCACATCCAACTCAGTCGGCGTGCCTAGAGTGCGTTCAGGTCCTGCCACGCGCAGTTCGCGCGATGGCATGTGACCGGAGACAACCTGCTTCAATCAATCAGGAGAACACACCATGCGCACTTCCTTCAAGCTTCTCGCCGTCGGTTCCCTTGCTGCGCTGGCAGCGGTGGGCACCATCAACGCATCGGCCGAAACCACCGACGGTTCGGACTTCCATCCGCTGCAGATGAATTCGCCCGAGAAGCCCGAGGTCCAGGCCGGCGCCATGGCCGCCGCGCGTCCGACCGGCACCGAGCCCATCGGCCAGTCGACCAGCGCACCCGCGATGAGCTCGACGATGCCGGTGGCCGACATCCAGGCCGGCGCTTATGCGGCGTCGCACCCGACGGGCACCGAGCCGATCGGGCAATCGACTTCACTGCCGATGGTGAAGTCGGGCAGCGGCAGCTGATCCGGAAGGCCAACCGCCGCCGGCCGGTGACGACGGCGATCAGTCGTCGTTGCCGTTGCTGAGCAGTGCGCGATAGATCACCGCGCCGATGATGGCGCCCGCGATGGGCGCTGCCCAGAAGAGCCACAGTTCCGACACCGCATAGGACGGCCCGAAGAGGGCCGGGCCCGTGCTGCGCGCCGGGTTGACCGAGGTGTTGGTCACGGGAATCGAGATCAGGTGGATGAGCGTGAGGCACAGGCCGATGGCCAGCCCCGCGAAGCCGCCGGCCGCGCGCCTGGCAGTGGCACCGAGGATCACGATCAGGAACACGGCCGTCATCACCACTTCGCACAGCAATGCGGCCGTCATGCCGTACTTGCCGGGCGAGTGTTCGCCATAGCCGTTGGTGGCGAAGCCGCCGATGTCCGCGCCAGGCTTGCCGGTGGCGATGAGATAGAGAATGCCCGCCGCCGCGATGGCGCCGAGCACCTGCGCCACGATGTAGCCCGCGAGCTGCGAGGCCTTGAAGCGGCCCGCGGCGGCGAGGCCGATGGACACCGCCGGATTGAAGTGCCCGCCCGAGATCGGGCCCAGTGCGTAGGCCCCTGTCACCACCGTGAGGCCGAAGGCCAGCGAGACGCCGAGCAGGCCGATGCCGACGTTTGGAAAGGCAGCCGCCAGAACTGCGCTTCCGCAGCCTCCGAGCGTGAGCCAGAAAGTACCAATGAACTCGGCAGACCATTTTTTATAGGTACTGTGTTCCATACCGCTCCATCCTGAAGTTGAGAAGGCGCGCATGCCGCCGGGGCGATGCGCGGGCGGATTCTAGGAACGCAAACAGGGAGCGTCGAGCAAGTCGTTGGCACTAACGGAACCTGTTCACGGATGCCGCGGCTTTGTGCATTGCCGCAACTGCGTTGCATCTGCGGCACCAATGGGTTTCGTGATCTTTTACAGCGCCACGACGATCTTTCCGAAGGCGCCGCGCTCCAGATGGTCGAGCGCTTCGGGCAATGCGTAGAAGCAGTAGCTCGCCGCGATCACCGGCTTGAGCGCGTTCGCATCGACGGCGCGCACCAGGTCCTCGAGCGCGCGGCGATGGCCCACGCCGATGCCCTGCACCGTCACGCGGCCCAGCACCATCGCGTAGAACGATGCGCTGAGCGTCTCGCCGCCGAGCATGCCGATGATCGACACGCGCCCACCCTGCTTCACGGCCTGCAGCGAGCGGTCGAGGTTCGGGCCGCTCGCGAGTTCGAGCACGTGGTCGGCGCCGCGCCCCTGCGTGAGGCGGCGCACTTCTGCGGGCCAGTCGCCGTCGCGCGCGAGCACGTGCGTGGCGCCGAGCGCGAGGGCCTGCGCGTGCTTGGCTTCGTCGCCGCCCGTCACCACGATGGCCCGCGCACCGTGCAGCCGCGCGATCTGCAGGCCGAAGAGCGCAACGCCGCCGGTGCCGTGGATCAGCACCGTCTCGCCCGCACGCAGCGCACCGGTCTCTACCAGCGCGAACCATGCGGTGAGGCCCGCGCAGGGCAGGGTGCTGGCTTCGGCCAGGCTCAGCGTCCCGGGCGCGGCCACCGCCCATGCGGCATCGAGCAACACGTGCGAGGCCAGCATGCCGGGGCCGGGCCCGCCGAGCGGCGTGGTGTCGGCATGCCAGTGGCTGTCGATCCAGCCGCCCCAGAAGGTGTTGACGACGCGGTCGCCAACCGCGAAGCGCGTCACGCCAGCACCGATGGCCACCACGGTGCCGGCCATGTCGGAGCCGGGCACGAAGGGCATGCCGATCGCCATGCCCATGCCGTCGCGGATCATCAGCAGGTCGCGGTAGTTGAGGGATACCGCGCCTACCTTCACGAGGATCTGGTTCGCGCTCGGCGTGGGCAGCGGCGCCTCGCCCTGTTCGAGATGGGCGCGGCCGAATTCGGGAAGCTGCCAGCGGCGCAGCGTTCGGGGTTCTTGCATGAAGGTGCTCCAGGGAAAGAAAGACAAGAAGCCTTCATGCTATTGACGATCAAAGATATCCGGTGGTGGATAATTTTCCGATCAATGGCGCCCAAAAGTATCCAATGAGCCAGCGTCTGCAAGGCATAGAAGAGTTCGTCGCGGCGGTGGAGGCGGGCAGCTTCGCGCTGGCCGCGCAGCGTCTGCACGTCACGCGCTCGGCAGTCGCCAAGAGCATCGCGCGGCTCGAATCGCGGCTGGACACGCGGCTCTTCCTGCGCACCACGCGCAGCCAGAGCCTCACGCAGGAGGGCCACGGCTACTACGAGCGCTGCCGCCGCGCGCTCGCCGAGCTCGATGCGGCCGAGGCCATCGCCGACGTGGCGCGCAGCACCGCCTCGGGCCTCGTGCGACTGAGCATGCCGGCGATGCTGGGCCGGCTGAAGGTCGGGCCGCTGCTGCTGGCGCTGGCGCGGCACCATCCGCAGCTGTCGCTGGAGCTCTCGTTCAACGACCGGCGCGTTGATCTTGTCGAGGAGGGACTCGATCTCGCCATCCGCAGCGGCGAGCTCGCCGACAGCGCGGAACTGGTCGCGCGACCGGTCGGCATGCAGTGGATGGTGCTGTGCGCCTCGCCCGGCTACCTGGCCGCGCATGGGCATCCCGCCGGCGTCGACGAGCTGAAAGGGCACGGGGCAGTGCTCTACGCGCGCGACGGGCAGGTCTCGTCCTGGCGCTTCCACGACGCCGAGGGGCGCCTCGTCGAAGTGACGCCGCCCTCGCGGCTGCGCTGCGACAGCGCCGAGGTGCTGCTGGAGGCGGCCGTCGGCGGCATGGGCCTCGCACGGCTGCCGGCATGGCTCGCGGCCGACGCGCTCGCGGCGGGTACGCTGGTGCGCGTGTTCGAAGAGCCCCGGCCCTTCGGCTTCGCGCTGAACGTGATCCGCTCGCGCAGCCGCTACCTGCCGCTGAAGACGCGCGTGGTGACCGACTGGCTGGCCGAGCACCTGCCGCCGTTGCTGGCCGCGCGCTGAACGCCTGTTGGGCGCTATCCTGCGCCTTCCAACAAAGACAACGAGGAGATCCGCGCATGCGCCCAGCCGCCATCCGTCACATCGCCGTCGCCGCAGGCTTCGCCACGGCAGCCCTTCTTGGAGCGTCGAACGCCGCCGCGCAAGGCACGGTCAACGCGCTGTGCAGCACCGATGCCGGCTGGTGCGAGGCGGCAGCCACGGCCTTCACGCGCGAGACCGGCATCAAGGTGCAGCAGGCCCACAAGGGCACCGGCGAGATCGGCGCCCAGCTGCGCGCCGAGGCCGCCAATCCCAAGACAGACATCTGGTGGGGCGGCACCGGCGATCCGTTCCTGCAGGCGGCCGAGCAGGGCCTGCTGGAACCCTACCGCCCGGCCTACATCAACGACCTGCACGACTGGGCGGTGCGGCAGTACGCGCTGTCGCAGAACATGGTGGGCGGCTTCTACACCAGCGCCATCGGCTTCGGTTTCAACACCGACGTGCTCAAGAAGAAAAAGCTGCACGAGCCCAGGTGCTGGGCCGACCTGATCAAGCCCGAATACAAGGGCGAGATCGAGATATCGCATCCCGCCACCAGCGGCACGGCCTACACCATCATTGCGGGGCTGGTGCAGCAGATGGGCGAGGAGGAGGCCTTCGACTATCTGAAGAAGCTGCACAGGAACGTGACCAGCTACACCCGCAGCGGCCAGGCGCAGGCGCCCAACGTGGCCAAGGGCGAGGTGGCCATCGGCGTGAGCTTCATCTTCGGCTTCGAGCGCTGGCGGTATGACAAATTTCCCGTGAAGACCGCCGCGCCCTGCGAGGGCACCGGCTACGAGATCGGCGGCATCGCCCTCGTGAAGGGCGCGCGCAACAAGGAGAACGCCAGGCGCTACTACGACTGGCTGATGAGCCCCGCGGGGCAGGCCATCGGCGGCAAGGCGGGCAGCCTGCAGTCGCCGGCCAACAAGACCTTCAAGCCCGATCCGCGCATCCCGTCGATGGCCGACGTGAAGCTGATCAGGTACGACTTCGAGAAGTACGGCAAGGCGGCCGAGCGCAAGCGCCTCATCGACCGCTGGACGCGCGAGGTGGAGTCGTTGCCTAGATAGGGCTCGCCCCGGCACCGTGAACGATTCTCCGAGCCGAGCCGCTTCAGGGCGAACTGGCGGTGAAGGTGACCTGGCCGGTATAGGTGCCGGCGGTGCGGCTGGCGAGGTTGGCGTAGGAAAAGGTCCAGGTCGCGGTGCGCTGGGTGACGAGGTTGGCGAAGGCCGTGCCGACCACATTCACGGCGGCACCGGTGCCCGTGTTCGGAATCTGCGGCGCGGGCAGGTTGGCGTCGCTGCTGGCGATGGTGATCTCCGACAGCGGGATCGTGTTGGCGCCGCTGGCCAGCGGCGTCGTCGCGGTGGCCCGCAGCGTGACCTGCCCCGCGTTGCTGCGCACCTCCACCGGCAGCGCGTTGCCCGAGGGCGTGACGCCGAATCCGGGCGCCGCGCCGCTCCAGTTCACCGGTGTGTTGTTGCCCGCGATCGGCGTGGTGGGCACGGCCGGGATCGACGGCGTGAGCGCGAAGCTCACCGTGCTCACGGTGCCGCCCGGCGTGGGCCAGGCACCGTCGCCGATGCGGAAGAAGATGAACTTGTCGATGGCGATGGTGAAGTCCAGGTTCACGCCCGTGCTCAGCGGCACGGTCGCGCTGGGGCCGGCGGTGCTGGAGGCGGCCCGCGCGGCGGTCACCAGGCCCGTGCCCAGCGCAAGGGCCAGCAGTCCGGCGTGCGTCGCGCGAAGCGTCATTTCAGCTCCACGTCGACCTTGAAGCTGCCCTTCTCCCAGTCCAGCCTGCCGCTGGCCTTCACCGGATAGACGGGCTGCGGCGGGGGCTGCCCGCCCTCGCCCTTGGGCACCAGCGCCAGCGTGCGCGTCTGGCCCGGCAGGATCGGCGTGCCCTCGGGCACCAGCTCGAACGCGAGGCCCTTGCTGTCGGTGGCGTCCAGGCTGCCTTCGAGCCGGCCGTGGGCGTCGCCGGTGTTGGCCACCGTCACCACCGCGCGCCGCGCGCCGCCGGCTTCTCCGCTGGCGATCTGCCTGATCTCCAGCCTGGGCTCCGCGCCGTCGAGCATGACGTACACCGCCACCGCGATGCGGCCGGTGACCGGCAGGCTCAGGCTGGCGCCGCCGCCGCGGATGACGGTCTGCTGCGCCGGCTCCGTGCCCTCGATGGCGATCATGAATCGGCACTCGCCGCGCGGCGCATCGGCCGGCGGTTCGACCTGGAAGCGGAACGAGCGCTTGCCGCGCGCGGGCACCGTCACGTTGCGCCGCTCCAGCACCACCCACGGCCTGCAGCTGCCGGGCAGCAGCTCGTCGTGATAGCCGATGTTGCCTTCGGGCGAATAGCTCCAGTCGATGGTGCGCATCGTCACCTCGGAGGCGGTCGAGGCCAGGTTGTGGATGTCCAGCGACTGGCCGAGCCGCGCGCCGGCCTTGCCCGCGAGCTCGAAGCGCGACGGGGTGACGGCCAGCTCGAAGGGCGCGGCCGTCGCCGTCCCGGCAGCGGCGAGCAGCACGAGGAAGAGGGGTGCGAGAAAGGCTGGTGCGTTCATGGCAGCGTCTCGATTTCGAAGAACGACTCGAAGCTCAGCGCCGAGCCCGATGGCATGCGCAGTTCGCGCGGATCGACGCGCAGCGTCAGCTCGAAGGTCTCGTTCATCCACGGCGACTGGACCACGCCGTTCCACACCTGCACCCGGTCGCCGGGGCGGCCGCTGCCGCCGGCGAAGGCGCCGTTGCCGCGCCACTGCACCAGCATGCCGGCGGGAGAGCGCAGGCCCGCCACCATCGCCGGGATCACGTAGAAGATGCGCGCGCGGCGGCCCACGTGCGGCGCGGTGGCCAGCCGGTACTCGACCCGCCCGAGCGGCAGCACCAGCATGTGGCCGTCCATGCCCTGGGCGTTGGCGAAGTCGCTGCGCACCTGTGCGCGCGGCGAGGCCGAGTCGTCCAGCCGCTCGAGCGCCGCCCGCGCCGGCACGCACAGCAGCGACGCAGCAGCCGCTCCTGCCGCGAGGACCGTGCGGAGGGGCGGGCGCTTCATTCCATCGACGCCGTGAAGCGCACGGTTCCCTTGTAGCTGCCGCCCGGATACACGACGTTGTTGTCGTAGGAGAACTGCAGCTGCGTGGCCGTGATGTTGTTCGACAGGTAGGTCCAGGTGCCGACGCCCAGCACGCAGGGCAGGCCGAGCGGGCCGACGCAGAAGGTGGCGTTGGCGTTGTAGCTTGCGATCGTCTGGTTGGCCGTGGCGGTGAAGCGGCCACTCTGGATGTCGCCCGAGGCCGCGCTGCTGTTGTTCGTGGCCACCCAGCTGATGCTGCTGAACGGAATGGCAGTGCTGCCGCAGCCGCCCGACTGGCAGGTCAGGGCAGCGGATGAATCGACGCGCAGCGTCACCGGCCGCGCCACGGTGGTGTTGGCCACCGGCCGCACCGGCATCACCCAGACGCTGATGGCCGGCGTGCCGGTCACGGCCGTGGGTGTCAGCCCCGCGTTGGCGCCGGTCACGCTGAAGGCCACCGTGTCGACGGTCGCGCCGGCCGAGCCCACGCGCAGCGTCAGGCTGTAGGTGCTTCCGGTGTCGGTGACCGTGGTGATGACGGCGCGCGCGGGCATTGCGGAAAGCATGGCCGCAGCCGTGAGCGCCGTCGCCATTGCCGCACGCGCGGGCATCAGATGCCCTGGGCGGTGTACGTGATGGTGTTCGTGTAGGTGCCCGCGACCCAGCCGGCGGGCGCGCCGCCCAGCGTGTAGGCCCAGGTGCCGGATGCCACTGCGTTCGAGGGGAACGAGGTCGAGGCGCAGGCGCCGAGGTTGGCCCCGGGGTGCGGCAGCGTGCCCGTGGTCGCGACGGTGAAGTCCGCGTTCGCCGGACCGCCGGCCGCGGGCGCCCAGGTGCCCATGGCGCAATTGATGGTGCCTGCGCCCGCGTTGGTCCAGGCGTACACGTTGAGCGTGTTCGTGGTCGACGCGGGCGCGACGGTGGGCGCCGCGCCGTTCCAGTCGACGCTGGTGTTGTTGCCCGTGACCGGCGTGGTCGGCACCGGCGGGATGCTGAGGGTGGAGGCCCAGGTCACTGTGTCGATGGTGGTGTCGGTCGAGCCCACGCGCAGCAGGATCAGCTTGGGTACCGTCACGCTCAGGTTCACCCTGGCCTGCGCCGTGATCGTGCCCGTGCCGGAGCCGTACTGGCTCTCGGCCATGGCATTGGCGCCGGCGAGCGCGAGGCCCGCGAGGCACAGCGCCTGCAGATTGCGGGAGATGGGTGCTCTGGTCATGGACTCTCCTTGGGTTGAATGCATGAGGGGGAAAGAGGCGGCAGGCAGCTCGGTTCGTTCGTTCACTCGCCCACCTTCACGACGGGGATCGCCGCGCCGGCATGGCCGCGCAGCGGAACGTTCACGCTCACCCCGTTCTCGCCGGCCGCGCCCCATGGCAGCGGCACGCTCTCGAGCCGGAGCGTCAGCTGGTGGCGGCCGGTGGTCACCATCGGAAATTCGAAGCGACCGTCGCGGTCGGTGACGGCGCGGTAGCGGCCGTCGAGCAGCACCTCGACGCCCGAGACGCCGCCCTCGCCCGATTGCTCCTCGCCGTCGCGGTTGGCGTCGTAGAACACGCGGCCCGACACGCTGCCGCCGCCCGGCCCCTCGGTGCGCATGCCGGCGGCCCGGTAGCCGGTGCCGGCGCTGCCCTCCCAGCGCAGGTAGACATAGGCCGTCTTCTCATTGCTGCGGTAGAGGCTGGGGCCCGACCACGATGTCGGCAGCAGCGAGGCCCGCGCCTGGTTGAAGTTGGCCATGAAGCCCAGCCGCCAGCCCGAGCCCAGGTCCTTCTCGGCCGTGAGCGAGCCCGACAGGCCCCGGCTGGTGTAGAGGCCGCCGCTTTGCGAGGTGTAGCGCAGGTTGCCGCCCACGTTGAAGCCGCCGTCGAACCAGTAGCGGAACTGCAGGCCCGCCGTCGGATAGCTGCGGGCGGTGCCGCCGCTGCGGTCGCGCGCGTGGCCGATGGTGGTGGTGAGCTCGGGGCGCATGGTCTCGGAGCGCCCACCGATCCAGTCCTGCTCCCACTGCACTTCCTGGCCCGTGGCGGCGGTGTCGCCCAGCACGACCAGTTCGTTGCGCCGCACCGTCAGCGTGAAGCGGCTGCGCGGCCAGTCGAAGAAGCGGGTCTGGTAGAAGGCGCTCGCGTAGAGGCTGCGGCCGTCGCCGGCGCCGGTGGACGTGCCCGGCAGGCTGCCGGCGGGGCTCGCTTCGTAGCGCGTGCGGTAGGCGCTCACGCTGCCGCCGATGGAGTTGTAGCGGTCGAAGAGGTACTGGAAGTTGCCGTTCGCGCCCACGCGCCGGTAGCCCGAGAGGCGGAAGCTCGCGTCGGTCGCCGCGCGCTCGTAGTCCAGCCCGGCGCCCCAGCTCATGCGGCTGGTGTTGCGATCCACCCGCCAATAGGCGCCGCGTGTGCCGGTGGCCAGCGCGTAGTCGCCGAAGTACAGGTTGGGCCGCGCGGCATAGGCGCCGAACTCGTGGCGGTAGAGGCCGGTGCGCGCGCTCGCCTCGACGAAGAGGCCGTGCGAATCGCCGGTGGCCACGCCCGGCGTGGGCGAGCTCACGCGGCTGCCCACCAGCGTGGCGCGCGCCTTGAGGTCGCCGTCGCGCAGCACCTCGCGGCCGTAGCCCAGCGAGGTGGCCCAGCTGGTGACGTCCTTGCGGCCGAAGCCCTGGGCCGTCAGCGGGTCGTAGTAGTAGGCGGGCACATTGCGCGCCTGGTCGAGCTGGAACGCGGTGAACCACTTGTCGTCCAGCCGCAGCGTGGCGCCGAGCCAGCCCAGCGTGCCCTGGCTCTTCTCGAAGCCCGGATAGGGCCCGCCCGTGAGGTTGCCGCGCTGGCCGAAGCCGGCGCGCAGGTCGAGGCCGCTGTTGAAGACGCGGGCGGAGGCGCCGCGCACGGTGGTCGAGCCCAGCGAAAGGCGGTAGTTGCGCGAGAGGCCGTCGGTGAGCTCGCTGTAGGTGTCGCCCACGGTGGTGTCGGCGAAGGTCCGGGTGGTCAGCGGAAAGCCGAGGTTGCGCAGCGTGAAGCGGCCGCTGGTGTTCTCGCGCGCATAGCCCAGCGAGCCGATGCCGAAGCCGCTGCCCGTGGTGTTGTCGCCGCCGAGGTGGCGGCCGTCGGCCTGCAGCACGAATTCGCCGTAGTTGAGGGTCTCGCGGCGGTACTCGAAGCGCTGGCCCAGCTCGGTCGCGCGCTGGCGGCCGTAGCCGGTGGTGGTGGCCTCGCCGAAGCCGATGCGGCTTTCCACCAGCCAGGCGCGGTAGCCCTCGGGCTGCGCGGCTTCGGGCTCTTGCTCGGCCGAAGCCCGGTCCGGCGGGGCGGTGTCGGGCGTCATGAAGCGGTCTTCGTAGGCCTTGGGCGCGGATTCCATGAGCGCCTTCAGCCGCGCCTGCTCCGCCTGCGCGCGGTCGAGGGTTTCGATGCGCGCGTCAGCCACGGCATGGGCGGCCGGGGCGCTCGCCTGCGACTGCTGCTGGGGTTCCGCCTGTGCCTGCGCACAGGACAGCCAGGCGAGGGCGGTCGTGCACTCGAGCCATGCAAGGGCGGCCACCGGGCGCCTCGCGGCTCCGGGCGGGCCGGAAACGGCCCCTGGCGACGTGCAAGTCATCAGAAGTCATCCCTTGTCTCGTTCCCCGGGGCTGCACCCCTGTTCGTGTCACTTCTTGGCAGTCGTCAGGATATTTCAGAACTGTTAACAAGAGTCAATTTTTCGGGGCGCGGAGGGTTTTCCCCAGAGGAGGACGCGAGCCTCGGACCTTCAGGAAGGCCAAAAATGGAACGTTGGATTTCATTTGCTCTTGATGAGAACAAAAGACGGCCCAATTGAAGACGTTGGCGCGGCGGCGCCCTGCAGCGCCGCGCCCGACTTAGAATTTTTCCGGTTTCGACATTTCAATTTCCATGGCTGATTCCTCCAAAACCAAACTCCCGTTCCAGGCTGAAGTCGCGCAACTGCTGCACCTCGTCACGCATGCGCTGTACTCCAACAAGGAAATCTTCCTGCGCGAGCTGATCTCGAATGCATCGGACGCCTGCGACAAGCTGCGCTTCGAGGCCCTCGACCATCCCGAGCTCTACGAAGGCCAGTCCGACCTCGACGTGCGCCTGAGCTTCGACAAGGCCGCGCGCACCATCACCATCACCGACAAGGGCATCGGCCTGTCGCGCCAGGAGGCGATCGACAACCTCGGCACCATCGCCAAGAGCGGCACCAAGGACTTCATGAGCAAGCTGAGCGGTGACCAGAAGGCCGACGCCCAGCTCATCGGCCAGTTCGGCGTGGGCTTCTACTCGGGCTTCATCGTGGCCGACAGGATCACGGTCGAGTCGCGCCGCGCGGGCCTTCCGGCCGACCAGGGCGTGCGCTGGGTGAGCGGCGGCGCCGGCGACTTCGAGGTGGCCGACATCACGCGTGCCGAGCGCGGCACCAGCATCACGCTGCACCTGCGCGAAGATGCAGACGAATACCTCAACGCCTGGAAGCTCAAGCAGATCGTCGGCAAGTACTCCGACCACATCTCCCTGCCCATCCTCATGGAGAAGGAAGAGTGGAAGGACGGCGAGAACGACCAGCCCGGCGACATGGTGAAGACCGGCGAGTGGGAAACCGTCAACAAGGCCAACGCCCTGTGGAGCCGCCCCAAGAAGGACATCACCCCCGAGCAGTACGAGGAGTTCTACAAGAGCATCAGCCACGACTACGAGGCCCCGCTCGCCTGGAGCCACAACCGCGTGGAAGGCAGCACCGAGTACACGCAGCTGCTGTACATCCCGGCCAAGGCCCCCTTCGACCTCTGGAACCGCGACAAGAGCGCGGGCGTGAAGCTCTACGTGAAGCGCGTCTTCATCATGGACGACGCCGATGCGCTGATGCCCAGCTACCTGCGCTTCGTCAAGGGCGTGATCGACTCGGCCGACCTGCCGCTGAACGTGAGCCGCGAGCTGCTGCAGGAAAGCCGCGACGTGAAGGCCATCCGCGAGGGCAGCACCAAGCGCGTGCTCGGCATGCTGGAAGACCTGGCGAAGAAGCAGAAGACCGCGCCCGAGAGCGGCGAGGGCAGGATCGACGTGGGCTCGGGCGAGTCGGTGCCGGCACCGGACCCCACCGAAGGCGTGACCGATGTGGTCGACAAGAACGCCCCCACCGCCGCTGAAACCGCCGCAGCCGCAGCCGACGAATCGGGCAAGTACGCCAGGTTCTACGCCGAGTTCGGCGCGGTGCTCAAGGAAGGCCTGGGCGAGGACTTCGCCAACCGCGACCGCATCGCCAAGCTGCTGCGTTATGCCTCCACCACCACCGACTCGGTGAGCGTGAGCTTCGCGGACTACAAGGCCCGCATGAAGGAAGGCCAGGACGCCATCTACTACATCACGGCCGACACGCTCGCAGCCGCGAAGAACAGTCCGCAGCTCGAAGTCTTCAAGAAGAAGGGCATCGAGGTGCTGCTCATGACCGACCGTGTCGACGAGTGGGCGCTGAACTACCTCAACGAGTTCGACGGCACGCCGCTGCAGAGCGTGGCCAAGGGCGCGGTCGACCTCGGCAAGCTGCAGGACGAGGCCGAGAAGAAGGCTGCCGAGGAAGCCGCCGAGTCGTTCAAGCCCGTGCTCGAGAAGCTCAAGGAGGCGCTCAAGGACAAGGCCGAAGACGTGCGCGTGACCACCCGCCTGGTCGACTCGCCCGCCTGCCTGGTGGTGCAGGACGGCGGCATGAGCACGCAGCTCGCGCGCATGCTCAAGCAGGCCGGCCAGCCCGCGCCCGAGCTCAAGCCGGTGCTCGAGGTCAACGCCGAGCATCCGCTGGTGAAGAAGCTCGAGGGCTCCTCGCACTTCGACGACCTGGCCAACATCCTGTTCGACCAGGCCCTGCTGGCCGAAGGCGGCCTGCCGGCGGACCCGGCGGCCTACGTGAGGCGCGTCAACGCGCTGCTGGTGTGAACGGCCGGCCGCGCGTCATCCGGGCAGCGGCCGTCGTTCCGGCGGCGGCGCTGCTGCTCCTGGCGGGCGGCTGTTCCCACTACCACGTCGGCATTCCACTGGTGCCCGGGCTCTCGCTGGGGCTCGGCGCCACGAAGGACGGCAATTTCTCCGTCGGCTTGAACACCGGCTTCGGCCCGCTCGGCGCGGGCGTGGCGGTGAACAACGGCGGGCAGGTGTCGGGCTCGGCCGGCGTGGGCGTCGGCGTGGGGCCGGTGCGCACCGGCGTGAGCAAGAGCGCGATGCTCTACGACCCGAAGGGCCAGCCGGTGGCGGCGCCCGCCGCACTTGGCGCACCCGTTGCACCAGCCGCGGCGACCAGCGGGGTGGCCGCCGCAGCGCCCGCCGCCGCGCCCGGCACCCCCGTGCAGTACTACTCGACGCCAGAGGCGCCGTTCACGCCCGTGGCGCCTGTCGTTCCGCCGGCTCCGGTGGCCGCGGCGCCTGCGCCAGTCAGGAGGGCGCCGCTGGTCAAGATCACGCGCCCGCCGCCCGAGCCCATCGCTCCCGTGGCGCCTGTCGCCGCAGCGGCGCCCGCCGTGAACGTCACTTACCGCACGCCGGCCGTGGCCGCCGCCGCGGCATCGGCCCGCGAGGCCGGCACGCCTGGCAATCCGGTCGCGCCCTGATCTCTTCCTGATCCCGCTCGGCCCTTGTGGCCTCGTGCGCCCCGAGCCGCCCGGCATCGGGCGATGCCACTACCATGGCGCAGGACCCTTCCTCCGCCCCATGACACGCCGCCGACCGCTTCTGCAGCAACTGCTGGCCACGACCACGCTCGCGGCCGCGCCGTGGCTGCCGCGAGCGGCGAAGGCGCAGTTCGCCTACCCCTCCAAGCCCATCCGCTGGATCGTGCCCTACCAGGCCGGCGCGGGCACCGACATCGTCGCGCGCACCATCGGCGCCCAGCTGGCCATCGACTCGGGCCAGTCGGTGACCATCGAGAACCGCGGCGGTGGCAACACCGCGCTCGGCGCCATCGAGGCGGCGCGCGCCCCGGCCGACGGCTACACGCTGCTGTCGGCCGACAGCGGCACGCTGGTGTTCAACCCGGCGCTGTACCGCAACCTCAGCTACAACCCCTCGCGCGACTTCGAGCCCGTCACCCTGCTCGGGCGCCTGCCGATGGTGCTGCTGGTGGGGCCGGCCAGCGGCGTGAAGGATGCGCGGGCCTTCATCGACGACGCGCGCGCCTTCCCCGGCAAGGTCAGCTACGCCTCGGCCGGCACCGGCAGCCCGCAGCACCTTTCGATGGAGCTGCTCGAACGAGAGGCTGGCCTGGAAATGGTGCACGTGCCGTATCGCAGCGCCGCAGCCGCGGTGGCCGACGTGGCCGGCGGCCAGCTGCCGGTGATCATGTGCGACCTGGCCGCCTCGCGCCGCTTCATCCCCGGCGGCAGGCTGCGCCCGCTGGCGGTGGCGAACCCCGTGCGCCTGGCGCAGCTGCCGCGCGTGCCCACCTTCGCCGAGATCGGCCTGCCGCGCGTGGAGGCCGCCGCGCTCCTGGGCCTGGTGGTGCCCGCCAACACGCCGGGCGAGATCGTCTCGCGGCTGCAGCAGTCGGTGGCCAGCGCCATCCACAACCCCGCAGTGCTGCGCAGGCTGGCCGAGTTCGGCGTGGAGCCCGCGGGCGACACGCCCTCGCGCTTCGCGGCGCTGCTGCAGGGCGAATCGGCGCGGTGGCATCCGCTGATCCGCGACCTGAATCTTTCGTTGGATTAGCCAGGCCCCTTGCTTGTCCCGGGAGGACACCAGTAACAGGAGCCCACGAGCCGAAGACTGACATCGTCGTTGCGGCCGGGCCGGCAACCGGGCAGGCCGGACTGATGGAAATTCGCCTTCGCCGGCACGCGTGCATTCGCATGCGCCGCACGAACACAGGAGAGTTCCGGATGTCCGAGACCCACAAGGCGATTCTCGAAAAGGCCAACGCAGCCATCACCCAGGGCGACCACGAAGGATTTCTCGCGTTCTGCACCGACGACACGAAGTGGACCTTCGTCGGCGACAGAACGCTCGATGGCAAGCAGGCGGTGCGCGAATGGATGGCGACCGCCTACCGGGAGCCGCCCCGGTTCGAGGTGCACCGCCTGATCGCCGACGGCGACTTTCTCGCGGCCCTTGGCGAGATCACGCTGAAGGACGAGGCCGGCAAGGCGACCCGCCATGCGTACTGCGACGTCTGGCGCTTTCGCGACGGCCGGCTGGCCGAGCTGCAGGCCTTCGTCGTCGAAGCCCGCCCGCAGGCCCAGGGCTGAGGGCCGCCTATCGCTGCGCGTTGGCCGCGGCAAGCCCGTAAAGCAGCCCGACCCATTGCCGGAGCCGCTCGATGGCCGCCTGCCGGCCATCGGCATTGCGCGCTGCGCCATCGGCAGATGCCGCGAGCAGTTCCTCCGCCGCGCCCGCCACCGCCCGCGCGAACTTCGGTGCATCGCCGCGCCACACCACCACCCGGTGCGCCAGCCCCAACTGCGCCGCGCGGCCCGCGTTGATCGCCTGCTCGGGCTGGTCGGTAAGCAGCAGCAGGATCGGTTTGCGGTAGACCGCCGCGATCGACAGCGCCGCCATGCCCGGCGCCGAGACGATGAAGGCGCTGTGCGCGGCGGCCTCGATCCAGTGCTCGTCGCGCGCATGCCAGTGCGGGCGATGCGCATAGCCCTCGCCGACGAGGTGCGCGGGCACGCCGGCGTCGGCGAGGCCCTGCTCGAGCCCGTCGGCCAGCGCCGGTTCCTGGAAGTGCGGGTTGAGGTAGACGGCCGCCACGCGTTGCCGCGTTGCATCGCCCCTGTCCACCGCATCGACCACCGCCACCGGCGTGGCCAGCCGGTGGCGGCCATGTCCATCGTGCTGCGGTTCGCCGTAGGCGAAGTCGTGCTCGATGCGCGCGAGGCTGCGGTCGATCTGCCAGGCCACGATGCGGCCGAACACCCGGGCGACGAAGCCCGGCATGCGGCCGCTGAAGTTGGTCTCCAGCGCATGCCGCAGGCTCGCGCCGTACACGTGCACCACCTTGCGCCGCCACAAGGGCAGCCAGCCCATCAGCAGCAGCGCGGGGTGGAAGGAGTCGTTCACCACCAGGTCGGCATCGCGCAAGTGTGCGCGCAGCTTCCACACGTCGCGCAGCATGCGTTCGGGCCTGAACATGTACAGCGCCACGTTGCGGTCGGTCTCGCGGCGCAGCATGTTCTGCTGCGTGTCGAACTGCACCGCGTAGTGGCGCGAGAGCACCGGCGCGTCGATGCCGAAGCCGGCCAGGAAGCGCGCGCCTTCGTCCGAGGTGGTGAGCACGCGCACCTGCGCCCCCGCTTCGTGCAACGCATGCGTGAGCAGCTGCGCGCGCATGAGGTGGCCGCGCGCGTCCGCGGTCGCGAGGTAGAGGATGCGCGGCGGCATCGCTCAGGCGTGGTGCCGCACCGGCGGTGCCGAGCCGGGGCGCAGGCGCAGCGCCACGCCGGCCAGCCACATGCCGAGCGCGCCGGTCACGCCGAAGCCGCGCTCGGTGTCGCGCACCTCGCGCATCACCCGCGCGAGCCGCTGCTGCTCGTGCGGCGCCACGCATCGCTGCAGCGTGTGGCTGCACAGCCGGATGTGGCGGTCCTCGTCGGCCATCACGCGCGACAGCAGCGGATGCAGCGCGTGCTGCGGGCCGATCAGCGCGCAGTGGCGCTGCAGGATGCGCGAGGCCATCTGCTCGGCCGCGAGGCCGATGGCGTAGGCCGGCACCAGGCCACCGTGTGCAAAGTGCGGCGCGTGGCGGCGGATCAGCGCCTGCCAGCGCGCGAGCTTGCGGCGGCTGAACCAGTCGGGCTGTGGCGCTTCTTCCGGCGACGCAGCGGCCTGCGCATTGCCGCCGCGCTCGACGATGGCCTGCGCGAACAGGCGCGCGTGCAGCTGCTCGTCGGCCAGGTGCTGGTCGAGCTGGCGCGCCAGCCACTCGGGCGGCGCGACGCGCAGTTCGCGCTGCAGGGCCTGCTCGGACGACTCCTCGCCCACCAGGTAGAAGCGCAGCAGCAGCATCTCGCCCTCGTTGCTCGCATGCAGCTGGCGCAGCGCGGCGCGCTTGACGTGATGCACCAGCCAGGCTTGCAGCGCGGGCCAGCCGCGCAGCCGCGGCGGCGAGAGGCAGTCGAAGCCGGGCGCGGTGCCGGATGCGGGTTCAGCGGCCATCGGCCTTTGTCTTCGCCGTCTGCGGCTGTTGCTGCTGCCAGCCCAGCACCAGCCCGATGAAGCTGTCCTGCAGGAAGGCGCGCGCGGCCGCGTCGGCACCCGCGAACTCGCGCTGCTGGCCGTCGTAGCGGATGTAGCCCTTGCCGTTGGCGGCGCCTAGAAGCAGCTTCTCGTTCTTGCGGAAGCCGCGCTGCAGCAAGGGCTGCAGCAGCGACTGCGATTCGAGCCCGTACAGGAACAGGTCGCGCTGTACCACCTGGCGCGGGATCTGGCCGCTCAGTGCCTGCAGCTCCAGCGTCCAGTTGCCCTGCTGCATCGCCTCCGCCAGGTCGCGGCCCTTGGCGCCCGGCGCGCGGAAACGCGCGCGCGCCACCGACTTCGAGGCGCGGCTCAGGCCCAGGCCGATGGTGATGTCGGCGTCCCTGGCGCCGTCGGCGCGGTTGTCGTCCACCTGCACGAAGACGTTGGCCAGCCGC
This sequence comes from Variovorax sp. 160MFSha2.1, assembly GCF_048305075.1. Lineage (NCBI taxonomy): Bacteria > Pseudomonadati > Pseudomonadota > Betaproteobacteria > Burkholderiales > Comamonadaceae > Variovorax > Variovorax sp. 160MFSha2.1. The sequence goes on along the minus strand of NZ_CP157624.1, from coordinate 6,366,585 downwards.
GCGGCCAGCGATGGCCTGGCCAGTGCCTCGACGATCTGCTCGGGGGCGAGCATCACGCGCTCGGTGCCGGGCTCGTTCACCGTCACCTTGTACGGATCGATGCGGATGTCGTCGAACTCGCCGCTTACGGGCGAGTGCGCATGGCTGCTCACCGACCACTCGGTGCCCGAACGGCTCAGCAGCGCGTGGAAGGTCAGCGGCACGCGCTGGCCGTCGCGCGCGCGGCCCGAGCCTTGCAGCAGCACGTCGCCGACGATGGTTTTCTCGGGATAGCTGCGGGTGCTGGCGAAGCGGATGGTGTGCGCCGCGGCGTCGAGCGCGGCGTGGGTGTCGGCGTCGTCCAGCGCAAGGCGGTTGCACTCGCTGCCGCCACCCGCGAGCGCCGCGAATGGGCAGCCGGCGTCGGACTTGAAGTTGAAGACGCCGCGGCCCGCGAAGTCGGCGGCACCAGCCAGCGTGAACGCGCCTGTGAGCGCGAGGCCCAGTGCCGCGCGGCGGATGGAAAGCGAAGGGAAGCTGAGCATGATCTTTGGTTCTTCTTTTTCTGCGGAATAAAGCAGGCGAAAGGGGGCTCGGTCAGGGCCGGTGATACGACAGCGCCTGCGCATCGGCATTGGTGCGCCCGGTCGTGTGCCAGCCGATGCCGCGCGCGAACGCGCCCAGCATGTCGACGGCCGAGAAACCGAGGATGAGCGCCACGCCCGCGAGCCAGCGCAGTCCGCGCAGCGGCGGCAGGTCCTGATGGTTCAGCGCCTTCATGCTGAAGCCCAGCCGCGTGAAGAGCACCGCCAGCGGCCCGATCGGACCGCTCTTCGCGAGCCACTGCCAGCGCGGCGACACGTAGCTGCGCAGCAGGTGCGGCGTGAGCGAGTAGGTGTCCTGCCCGCGCATCCAGCGCAGCTTCAGCGCTTCGGCGCGCGTGTCGGGCAGGCGATGCTCGGTGTGCGCCGCGGCCGCGTAGTGGATGGGCACGCCCGCCGCCTTCAGCCGCATGCCGAGCACTTGGCAGTGCGCGCGGTAGACGCCGTCGAGCGCCTGGTAGCTGTGCTGCTCGAACACGTCGCGGCGAAAGGCCACGTTGTTCGCGTAGAAGTTGCTCGTGGCCCCCGCATGGTCGGCGTTGGGGAAGTACATGAAGTCGATGGTGGTGAGGGCCGTGCCCACCACATTGGCCGCATAGCTGGTGCGGCCAGCCACCACGGCGGGGGCGTCGGCACCCTTGGTGAACGGCAGCAGCATCTGCAGCAGCCAGTCGTCGTCGGGCAGGCAATCGGCGTCGGCGAACACCACGTGCGTGCAGCGCTGCGCGTCGGTGGCCGCGAAGCCGGCGTTCTTGGCGTCGTAATAGCCGGTGCTCGTGTCGATGCGCACGAAGTCGATGGGGCGGCCGGCGAGCGCGCTCACGGCCTCGCAGGTGGCAGGGCTCAATCCGTCGTGCGTGATGACCACCTGCGCGAGCGCGCTCAGCGGCAGCTTCTGTTTCGCCAGCAGGGCGACGAGGCGCTGCAGGCTTTCGCCCGCCCTGGCCTCTGCATCGGCGCCGCCGCGCAGGTTGTTGGTCTCCAGGACCAGCGCGCAACGCGCGGCAACTTGATCGGGCATCATCGAATTTTCCTGTCCGGACATCGTTTTGAAGGCTTGCATCCTGCTTTTATCGCACAACCGCGCCCGCCACCAGTGCCGCACGCCATGGGACCGTCCATGAAGGTGACCATCTTCGGCGCGGGCTACGTGGGCCTGAGCTTCGCCGCCTGCCTGGCCGAGGCGGGCCATGAGGTGCTCTGCGCGGACGCCGACCCGGCGCGCATCGAGGGCCTGCAGGGCGGCCGGATGCCGCTGCATGAGCCCGGCCTGGAAGCGCTGGTGGCCTCGGGCGTCGCGGCGGGCGCGCTGCGCTTCACCGCCGACGAGCGCGCAGCCTGCGAGCATGGCGAGCTGCTCTTCATCGTGGTGAACACGCCGGCCGATGCGCAGGGGCGGGTCGACCTGCGGCACGTCATCGCGGTGGCCGCCGCCATCGGGCGGCATCGCGACCGCGACGCGCTGGTGGTCTGCAAATCGACCGCGCCCGTGGGCACGGCCGCGCAGGTCGAGGCCGTGCTGGGCGGCGAGCTTGCGCAGCGCGGCGCGAGGCACCGCATTGCGGTGGCGGTGAACCCCGAGTTCCTGCGCGAAGGCTCGGCCGTGCGCGATTGCCGGCAGCCCGACCGCGTGGTGATCGGCAGCGAAGATCCATGGGCCATCGGGCTGCTGAGCAGGCTCTACGCGCCTTTCATTCAAGACCCGCAAAGGCAGCTGCTCGTGATGGACCGCCGCTCGGCCGAGCTCGCCAAGTACGCGGCCAACGCGATGCTCGCCACCCGCATCAGCTTCATGAACGAGATGGCGCGCGTGGCCGAGCAGGCGGGCGCCGACATCGAGGCGGTGCGGCGCGGCATCGGTGCCGACCGGCGCATCGGGCCCGACTTCCTGCAGGCCGGCGTGGGCTATGGCGGCTCCTGCCTCGCGAAGGACGTGCGGGCGCTCACGCATGCGGCCGAACGTGCGGGCCATGCGCTGCGCATCCTTTCCGCCGTCGCTGCCACCAACCACGAGCAGAAGGGCAGGCTCTTCGAGCTGATGTCGCGGCACTTCGGCGGCACGCTCGCGGGCCGGACCATCGCCGTGTGGGGCCTGGCCTTCAAGGCCGACACCGACGACATGCGCGACGCGCCCAGCCTCGTGCTGCTGGAACGCCTGTGGGCGGCCGGCGCGCGCGTGCGGGCCTACGACCCTGCCGCGATGCCGAATGCGCGCGGCATCGTCGGCGAGCGCGACGACATCCACTGGTGCACCACCGCGCAGGAGGCGCTGCAAGGAGCCGATGCGCTGGCCGTGGTCACCGAGTGGGAGGAGTTCCGGCGGCCCGACTTTTCGCTGATCGCCGACGAGCTGAACGCGCCGCCGGTCATCTTCGACGGGCGCAATCTCTACGACGCCGCGCAGGCCGAGTCGGCGGGCATCGCCTACTACGGCATCGGCCGGGGCCGGTCGTCAATGCTGCGCTGAGTCTTCCGAAGGCACAAAGGCATCGCCCGGCGTGAGCGGCGCATGCCGGTAGCTGGCCGGCGTGCGGCTAAGCTTCACCGGTGCGCCTATGCCGCGGTAGCCGCCGGGCATCTCCACCACCATCTCGCGATGAAGCGTGTGCGGATGCTGCAGCGCTGCATCCACCGGCAGCACCGGCGCGGCGGGCACGCCGGCGGCCATGAGCTGATCGACCAGCGCGCGGCCATCGAAGGCGGCCATCGCGACCTCGAGCCGCTGCTTGAGCTGCGCGCGATTCACCGAGCGTGCGCCGGCCGTGCGGAAGAGCGGGTCTTCAGCGAGTTCGGGCAGGCCGATGCAGCGGCACAGGCTCGCGAACTGGCGATCGTTGCCCACGGCGACGAACACCGGATCGGTGCCGGTGGCCAGCGCGTCGTAGGGATAGATGTTCGGATGCGCGTTGCCGGTGCGGCGGGGCTCGGTGCCGTCCATGAACCAGTTGGCGGCATGCGGATGCAGCAGCGACAGGCCGCTGTCGTACAGCGCCGCCTCCACGAACTGTCCGCGGCCGCTGCGGTTGCGTTCCTGCAGCGCGAGCAGCACGCCGATCACCGCGTTGAGGCCGGTCACCATGTCCACTACCGGCAGGCCGACGCGCAGCGGGCCGCCGTCGGCCTCGCCGTTGATGCTCATGATGCCGGTCATGGCCTGCACGGCGGCGTCGTAGCCCGGCAGCGCGCCCAGCGGGCCGTCGGCGCCGAAGCCCGACACGCGGCACCACACGAGGCGCGGGAAGCGCTTCGACAGCTCCTCGTAGCCGATGCCCCAGCGTTCCATGGTGCCGGTCTTGAAGTTCTCGATCAGCACGTCGGCCTCGGCCACCAGCGCGAGCAGCGCCCCGCGGCCTTCCTCGGTCGAGAAGTCGAGGTGCTGCACGCGCTTGTTGCGGTTGAGCCCGTGGTAGTACGAGGCCACGCCTTCCCTGAAGGGCGGGCCCCAGGTGCGCGTGTCGTCGCCCTGGGGCGGCTCGACCTTGAGCACGTCAGCGCCATGGTCGCCGAGGATCTGGCCGCAGTAGGGGCCGCCGAGGATGCGGGAGATGTCGAGTACGCGGATGCCGGCGAGGGCGCCCTTGGAGGCCTGGTTCATTTCGGTGTTCTCAATCGAGCTGCGCGCCGGACTTCTTCACGACGTCCTTCCACTTCACTGATTCGCCAGCGATGAACTGCCCGAGCTTCTGCGGCGATGTATCGGCCGGCACTTCGAGGCCCTGCGCCGCGAACATCTGCTTCACCTTGGGCGAATTCAGCACCTCGGCGAACGCATGGTTGAGCTTGTTCACGCGGTCGGCAGGCGTGCCGGCCGGCGCGACGATGCCGAAGAACACGCTCACGTCGTAGCCCTTGTAGCCCTGCTCGGAAATCGTCGGCACATCGGGCAGCGCCTGCGAACGCGCCACGGTGGCCACGCCCAGCGCGCGCAGCTTGCCGGCCTTGACGTAGGGCAGTGCGGTGAGGATGTCGGTGAAGGTCATGCTGACCTGGTTGCCCAGCAGGTCGTTGAGCGCAGGGCCCGTGCCCTTGTAGGGAATGTGCTGCAGGTCGGTGCCCGCCACCGAATTGAAGAGCACGCCCGCGAGGTGCGACGAGGCGCCGTTGCCCGACGAGGCATAGCTGAGCTTGCCCGGGTTGGCCTTGGCGTAGGCCACCAGCTCCTGCACGTTCTTCACCGGCAGCGTGGGGTTGACCACCAGGATGTTCGGCAGGTAGCCGACCTGGATCACCGGCGCGAAGCTCTTCACCGGGTCGTAGTTGATCTTGCGGTACAGGCTCGAATTGATGGCCAGCGGGCCCGAGGTACCGAACAGCAGCGTGTGGCCGTCGGCCTCGGCGCGCGCCACGTACTCGGCGCCGATGTTGCCGCCTGCGCCCGCGCGGTTCTCCACGATCATGGGCTGGCCGAGGCGGTCCTTCATCTCGGCGGCGAGCGTGCGGGCCATCGCGTCGGTCGGACCGCCGGGCGGGAAGGGCACGACCAGCATCAGGGGCTTGGAGGGAAAGGCGTCGGCAGCTTGCGCAGCGGGCATGGCCGCCGTCAGCGCGGCACAGGCGGCCAGCAGGAGGGTGAAGCGTTTCAAGGGATGTCTCCGATTCTTCGAATGAAAGAGAAAGCTCAGGCGGGCACGGCCGTGGGCGAAACGGCCGTCGCGTTCCAGTCGGCTGGCATCGCGTCGGGCGAGAGCGGATCGCGCGGCAGCACGCGGTGCAGCAGCACCAGTTGTGCCCAGCGCATGCGCGCTGCGGAGCCGCCGCGCGCGGCCTCCCAGGCCATGGCGATGGCGCTGGTGCAGTGGTAGAGGGCGGAGGCGGCCTGGCGCGCGAGCACGTCGCCGCCTTCGCGTGCGGCGGTCTCGGTGAGCGCGGCGGCGCGGTCGAGCGCGTCGCGCAGGGCCTTGGCGAAGGCGGGAGCCAGCGCCGCATCTGCAAGCAGCTTCTCGCAGTGCGCGCGCAGCACCGGCAGCGAGCCTTCGCGCTTCACCGCGCGGATCACGTCCAGCGCCACGATGTTGCTCGTGCCTTCCCAGATCGATCCCAGGTGGGCGTCGCGCACGAGCCGCGCGTCGCTCCATTCCTCGATGTAGCCGCAGCCGCCGCGCACCTCCATCGCGTCGCCCGTGACCTTGCGCGCATCGCGGCAGGCGCGGAACTTGATGAGCGGCGTGAGGATGCGCAGCAGCGCGTACGCATCGGGCTCGCCCGCGTCGGAGCGCGCGAGCGCCAGCGCCGTCTGGCACACCATGGTGCGCGCCTGCTCGGCGGGCAGGCGCAGCTTGTCGAGCTGGCGCTGCATCAGCGGCATCTGCTCCAGCGTGCGGCCGAAGGCGCGGCGCTCGGATGCGATGAACTCGGCCTCGGCCACCGCGCGGCGCATCAGGCCGGCGGCGCGCACGCCATTCGACAGGCGCGAGTTGTTGACCATGTCGGCCATCTGCACGAAGCCGCGGCCTTCCTCGCCCACCAGCCAGGCGGTGGCGCCTTCGAGGCGGATCTCGCCGCTGGCCATGGAGCGCGTGCCGAGCTTGTCCTTCAGCCGGATGATGCGGTAGCTGTTGAGGCTGCCGTCGTCGAGCCGGCGCGGCAGCAGGAAGAGCGACACGCCCTTCATGCCCTGCGGGCCGTCATCGGCGCGCGCGAGCACCATCGCGAAGTCGGCGTCGGGGTTGGAGCAGAACCACTTGTCGCCCGTGAGGCGCCAGCTGCCGTCCGATTCGCGGCGGGCCAGCGTGGCGGTGGCGGCGATGTCGGAGCCGGCGGCCTGTTCGGTCATGAACATCGCGCCCTGCGCGAGTTCGTCGAAGTCGAGCGAGGTGAGGCGCGGCAGGTATCTGGCGACCAGCTCCGGGCTGCCGAACTTCTTCAGCGTGCGCGTGAGCGAGTCGGTCATCGACACCGGGCAGCACAGGCCGAACTCCGCCTGCACGAACAGGTAGGTCAGCACGTACTTGACCAGCGGCGGCATCCTGCCCTTCCAGCCCAGCGTGTCGTCACGGTGCGAGATGGCGGCCAGGCCGAATTCGGCGAGCGCGAGGCGCTCCATCTCCACGTAGGCGGGGTGCTTGACGATCTTCTGCTCGTCCAGGCCGGTGCGGGTGCGCTGCTTCAGCACCGGGGGGTTGCGGTCGGCGGTGCCGGCCAACTCGTCGATCAGGCCGCCCGCGAGGCCGCCCAGGCGCTCGAAGTGCGGCTGCATGTGGCGGCGCAGGTCGTCGGGCAGGTAGAGCGCGAGCAGGGCGTGCAGCTCGGCGTCGGTGGTGAAGAGGTTCTGGCCGTGGCGATCGGGGATCGGATGGGCGTGCTCTGGCATGCGCTTTGTCTCCTTGAGTCTCTGGTTTGGCGCATTGTTGAAGCCCGAACGATCCGTGTCTAATATCGATTCGGTCTTGTTCGATTCGATCTGACTATCCATGGAACTGCGGCACCTGCGCTACTTCTCCGTGCTTGCCGAGGAACTGCACTTCGGGCGGGCGGCGCGGCGCCTGTCGATCTCGCAGCCGCCGCTGTCGGTGGCGATACGGCAGCTCGAGGACAACGTGGGCGCGCGCCTCTTCGAGCGCAACAGCAAGGAGGTGCGGCTCACGCCTGCGGGCGAGGCGCTGCGAATTTCGGCGCGCCGGCTGCTGCTGCAGGCCGAGGAGGCCGCCATCGAGGCGCGCGACGTGGCGCTGGGGTCGGCCGGGCGGCTACGCATCGGCTTCGTCGGCGCGATGCTGTACCGGGGCCTGCCGCAGGCGCTGCGCGCCTTCCAGGCGAGGCACCCGGCGGTGCGCATCACGCTGAGCGAGCTCAATTCGGGCATGCAGGTCGCCGAGCTGCTGAACGACCGGCTCGACCTGGGCTTCGCCCACACGCACCGCGTGCCGGACGAGCTGCAGCACCGGCTGCTGCTGTCGGAGCCCTTCGTGGCTTGTCTACCTGCCGGGCACGCATTGGCGCGCAAGCGCGTGCTGGCGCCGGCCGACCTGCGCGAGCAGCCCTTCGTGCTGTTCTCGCGCGAGGTCTCGCCCGACTATCACGAGCGCATCCTGAGCATCTGCGCCGACGCGGGCTTCTTGCCCGAGGTACGGCACGAGGTGCGGCACTGGCTCGCGGTGGTCTCGTGGGTGTCGCAGGGGCTGGGCGTGGCGCTGGTGCCGCAGGCGATGCGGCATTCGGCCTTGCGCGGCGCGGTGTTCAGGCCGCTCGACAGGGCCGTGGCTCAGTCGGAGGCCTACGGCATCTGGCGCAGCGGGCCGGCCAATGTGCTGGTCGAGCGGCTGCTGGAAGGCGTGGCCGAAAGCCTTGCCGCCACCCGCGGCGATCAGGCGTAGAGCGGCTCTTCCGCCATCTGCTCGCACTGCTCCTCGAGCATGAGGATCTGCCCCTTCCAGTAGTCGCTGGAGCCGAACCACGGGAAGTTGATCGGGAAGATCGGGTCTTCCCAGCGCCGCGCCAGCCAGGCGCTGTAGTGGATGAGGCGCAGCGTGCGCAGTGGCTCGATCAGCGCCAGCTCGCGGCGGTCGAACTCGCGGAACTGCTCGTAGCCGTCGAGCAGGCCCGACAGCTGCGAGGTGCGCTGTGCGCGGTCGCCCGACAGCAGCATCCACAGGTCCTGCACCGCGAAGCCGGTGCGCGCGTCGTCGAGGTCGACGAAGTGCGGGCCGCCGCCGGGGCGGTCGGTGGGCGTCCAGAGAATGTTGCCGGGGTGCACGTCGCCGTGCAGGCGCAGCTTGCGGGGCTGGAAGTCGGCCGAAGGCGGGCTGGCCGCGAGCGCGGTGGCGCCGATCATGTCCAGCGCCTCGTTGCAGGCCTTTTCCCAGTCGCGCTGCACGTCGAGCGGGATCTTGTCGTTGGCGAGCAGCCAGTCGCGCGAGGCGATGCCGAAGCTCTGCAGGTCGAGCGCGGGGCGGGCCTCGAAAGGCCTGGCGCTGCCCACCGTATGGATGCGCGCCAGGAAGCGGCCCACCCATTCGAGCACTTCGAAATCGTCGAGCTCGGGCGCGCGGCCGCCTCGGTAGGGGCTCACGCTGAAGGCGAAGCCGGCGTGGTGGTGCAGCGTCCTGCCGTCGAAGGCCAGCGGGGGCACGGCAGGCACCTCGGCGGCGGCCAGCTCGAGCGAGAAGCCGTGCTCCTCGAGGATCTCGGCCTCGCTCCAGCGGCCGGGGCGGTAGAACTTGACCACCACCACGCTGCGGTCTTCCAGGTGGACCTGGTAGACACGGTTCTCGTAGGAGTTCAGGCCGGTGAGCCGGCCGTCGCCGTACAGGCCGAGCGTCGCGAGCGCGTCGAGCACCACGTCCGGCGTGAGGCTCTCGTAAGGATGTGTGTTCGCGGGCGCCGCGGAAGATTGGGTCATGCGGCGATTGTCGTCGCCGCGCGATGCCCCTGGCGTCAGCCTGCGGCGGACTGCTTGCAAAGGGACAGGATGTGGCCGGTGCGCGGATCGCCCTTGCCCGCCAGCACCTGCGCGTAGGCGGCCTGCACCGCCACGCCGCCGTTGTGATGCTCGGCATGCAGCCAGGGCGCCTTCGCATCGGTGACGGTGGCCATGAAGTCGTGCCAGGCCGCGACCATGCGGCGGCCGAACTCCTCGGGGCCCCATTCGGTGGTGCGCTTCTTGATCTGCGCCGGCGCGAAGAACAGCGTGGCGCGCGGGCCCGGCAGGTCCTTGCCCGCACCCTTGGACGCGAGCTGCTCGACGTGGGTGCCGCCGATGGAACTGCTGTACTTCAGGTTGGCGAAGCGCTCATGGATGGCGTTGCGCAGCGTGCCGTTGCCGGCGAAGTCGACGTACACGCAGGGCGTGTCGGCCGCGATGCTGTCGAGCGCGTCGTAGGTCACCACGCGGTCGTAGCAGCCGAGGCTCTCGCAGAACGCCACGTTGGCGGGCGAGGTCAGGCCGATCACTTCGATGCCCTCGCGCTTGTGCATCTGGAAGGCGGTGCCGTAGGCCGTCTTGCTCGATGCACTGGACAGCAGCATGGTGCCGGCGCCGAAGAAGTCGTTGTCGGCCATGAAGTCGTCGATCAGCCACGAGGTGATGAACAGCGGGCGCAGCAGCGCCTGGATGTCCTCGGTGCCGGCCGTGTAGAGCGGGTCGCTCGCGCAGCGGAAATACTGGTTGTAGACGGCGGGCAGTTCGGCGCGGTGCGGCGCCATGTCGGTGAAGCGCTCGGGCGAGAGCCGCCCGGGGCTCAGCACCGTGCTGGAGGCCATCGGCCAGTAGCCGTAGAGCCGCTCGCCCACCGGCACGCCCGGGTGCAGCGACTGCACCACGCTCGCGAAGCCCCACACAGGGATGCTGCCCCAGCCTTCCTCGCCGCTCGGGAAGAACTGCCAGTAGCTCATCGCGTCGCCGAAGGCGGCATACGTGATGTTGTTGGACGTGAGCGCGAAGCTGTCGATGCGCACGCGCACCTGGCCGTCGGCGAGTGCTTCGTCTGTGGCGGTGTGGAGGCGCGTGGTGGAGAGCTGGTCTTTGCGGATGAGGAGGCTGGTGGTGCTCATGAGCGTGGCTCCTGGCGGTTGTGGTGTTCGCCTACGTTAGCCAAGCTTGATGAAAGGCGCCATCGCGCAGCCGTGTTTGGCGTCACCCGTGAGACATCGGCGGGCAAAAAAAAAGCGGCCCGGCTTGGGGCCGGGCCGCTTCGGGTTCGCTTGTACGCGAGGCTCAGGCGATGCTGAGTTCGACGTCGATGTTGCCGCGCGTGGCGTTCGAGTACGGGCACACCTGGTGGGCCGTGTCGACCAGCTTCTGCTTGGCCTCGGCATCCAGGCCGGGCAGCGTGATCGCCAGCTTCACGGCGATGCCGTAGGCGGCGCCGCCGTTCGTCGGGCCAAGCGAAACGCTGGAGTCGATGGCGACGTCTTCCGGCACCTTCACGCCGATCTTCGGGCCGACGGCCTTCATCGCGCCGATGAAGCAGGCGGCATAGCCGACCGCGAACAGCTGCTCGGGGTTGGTACCGGGCTTGCCGGAACCGGGCGAGCTCAGCTTGACGTCGATCGCGCCGTCGCTGGACTTGCCTGCGCCGTCACGGCCGCCGACCGTGTGGGCTTCTGCGGTGTAGAGCACTTTGTCGAGCTTGGTGGTCATGGTGATTCCTTTGGTGGTGATGAAGTTGAAGGGAGGGTGGTGAAAAGGCTTCGTTCTCTTTCCTTGCGGAGGTCGAGCGGAGCGGGAGAAAAATGTGGCGCTGCCGTCAGGCTGCCTTCCTGATGCGGTCGCGCAGCGCCTGGATCTGCTGGGTGAGGGAAACCAGCTCGGGCACCGAGCACTCGGCCGCGGCCATCAGGCAGGCCGGCACGCTGGATGCGCGGTTCTTGAGCCTGCGGCCCGCCGCAGTCAGCGTGATGTGCACGCGGCGCTCGTCGGCCACGTCGCGCACGCGGGCCACGTAGCCGCTGGCTTCCAGGCGCTTGAGCAGCGGCGTGAGCGTGCCCGAATCGAGCGAGAGGCGCTCGCCGAGCTCGGAGACCATGAGGCCGTCCTGCTCCCAGAGGGCGAGCATCACGAGGTATTGGGGGTAGGTGAGCTGCAGCTTCTCGAGCACCGGCTTGTACAGCCGCGTCATGGCCAGCGAAGCGGAATAGACGGCGAAGCACAGCTGGTTGTCCAGCTTCAGCATTTCGTCGGCGTTGATGGCGGTGGAGCGCATAGGCTGAATTGTAGCGAGCAATTAGATTGTGTGCAATGTAATTTGAAAGTGTCAGTATCGAGGTGAGGTCAGGGCACATGAAACCCGGTTTTCGTGTCGGCCTGTTGACCCGGCCCCAGGGACAGCCCTTACAAAGGCAGACTCGTCGAAAAAGGTTCTCATCGTGCGATCCAACACCCGATTCCTCAGCCCGTCCGAAGCCGCAAGGCGGCTCGGCGTGTCAGCCAAGGCCCTGCGGCTCTACGAGCAGCGTGGTCTGGTGGAGCCCGAGCGGACCGCTGCAGGCTGGCGTGTCTATGGCCCTGAGCAGATGGCCCTTGCCGCCGAAATCGTCGCGCTTCGAGCGCTCGGCTTCAGCCTTGCTCAGGTGGGGCGAGTGTTGCAAGGCGACCCGCAGGGGCTGGAGCAGACATTGGCGGCTCATCAGGCAGCGCTGGAGGCGCAGTTGCATGGGCTTGCAGCAACGGTCGCGAAGATTCGGAGCCTGCGAACCGATCTGCTGCAAGGCCGCACGCCGACCATCGGCGAACTCGCGGACCTGCGCGCACCAACCACCGAGGTTCGCGTCGCGTTTCGGCTTCCGTGGCCCTGGGGTGGCGAGCTTTTCGAGCTGCGGGACATCCGCGCGCTGAACTACATCATCGGCCCGCTCGGCAGCGGCAAGACGCGGCTTGCGCACAGCCTTGCCGAGGCGCTGCCCGATGCAGTCTTCCTGGGATTGCACAGACTTGAAGAAGCCGAGGCGGCAGCAGCGAAGGCAAGACTGCATGCCGACCATCGGTTGAAGTCGAGAGTCGACGAAGCTATGGCTTGGCTCGCTGAAGACGGTGCTACTCCATCGGACGCCTTGTTGGTGCTGCTCTCCGAACTCGAAGCCGAAGGCCCCACCACACTCATCGTGGACATGATCGAGCAAGGCCTGGACCAGCAAACGCAGGAAGCCCTGATCGCCTGGCTGCGCCGAAGAGCCCCCGGCGCACGGCCGATCTTCATGCTCACCCGCTCCAGCGCGATCCTGGACCTGTCCGCCGTGGGCCCTGACGAAACCGTCATCCTCTGTCCCGCCAACCACAGCCCGCCGATGCAGGTCGCGCCGTATTCCGGCGCACCCGGCTACGAAGCGGTCGCCACCTGCCTGGCCTCCCCGGAAGTGCGCGCGCGGACGGCGGGCGTCATCGCGTGGTTTCCGCCGGGCCGCGTGGAGGCCGCTGCTGCTACGCCCTGAACCTCTTGCGCGTCAGCCCCAGCGCAATCCAGAACGCCACCACCGCATACACCGCCAGCACCACCGCGTGCACCCACCAGCCGGCGGGCCACTGGTCCATGAAGAGCGGCCGTACCAGCGCCACGGCGTTCGTCAGCGGCAGCCACGCGGCCACTGCCTGCACGGCGGCGGGCAACTGCTCCAGCGGAAAGAACACCCCGCTCAGGAACATCATCGGTGTCATGAACAGCGTGAAGTAGTAGGTGAAGAAGTCGTACCCCTTCGCCAGCGCATTGAAGATCAGCGCGATCGAGGAGAAAGTGATGCCCGCGCCGATCAGCACCATCCACGCGACGATGAGCTTCGGGCTGTGGCTGATGCCCAGCCCCAGCATCACGAAAAGGATGGCCGTCACGGTGAAGATCGACTTGAACGCCGCCCACAGCATCTCTGCCAGCACGATGTCATCGAGGCCCACGGGGGCGTTCATGATGCCGTCCCAGGTCTTCTGCACGTGCATGCGCGAGAAGGCCGAATAGAGCGCCTCGAAGCTCGCCGCGTTCATCGCGCTCATGCAGATCGAGCCGCTCGCCAGGAACAGGATGTACGGCACCTTCACGCCGTCGACCGACACCTGCCCCACCAGCGCGCCCATGCCGTAGCCGAAGGCCACGAGCCAGATCAGCGGTTCGGCGATGTTGCCGATCAGGCTCGGTATGGCGAGCTTGCGCCACACCAGCAGGTTGCGCAGGAACACGGGCCACCAGCGCAGCGAGAGTTGGGGCGGGCGCCACGGTGAGGGCGAAGGGGGCGCGGTTGTGGTGGTGGTCGTGTTCATGTCTAGCCATCTTCACGAATCTGGCGACCCGTGAGCTTGAGAAAGAGGTCTTCGAGATTCGCGGGCCGGTGGAAGGTGCGCAGCCCGCCGTGCCGCGTCAGCGCATCGAGCAACCGCCGCGCGTCCTGGGTGTAGAAGAACACCGTCTCGCCGCTGACTTCCACGCGCGCCGCCATCGCCTTCAGTTCGGCCGACCCGGCCAGCGAGAGCGCGCCGTTGCCGTACACCTCGACCACGTCGGGCTCCAGGTGCTCGGCGATCAGGTCGCGCGGGCGGCCCTCGGCGATCTTGCGGCCGTGGTCCAGCACCAGCAGGCGCGAGCACAGGCGCTCGGCCTCGTCCATGAAGTGCGTGGTCAGCAGGATCGACTTGCCCTGCTGCAGCAGCACCTGCAGCCGCTCCCACATCAGATGCCGCGCCTGCGGGTCGAGCCCGGTGGTGGGTTCGTCCAGCAGCAGCAGCTTCGGGTCGTTGACCAGCGCGCGCGCCAGCGAGAGCCGCCGCCGCATGCCGCCCGAGAGCTCGCCCGGCTTCGCGTCGGCCTTGTGCGAGAGCGCCGCGAACTCCAGCAACTGCGGAACGCGCGCACGCACCTGCGCCTTGCTGAAGCCGAAGTAGCGGCCGTACACCACGAGGTTCTCGGCGCAGCTGAAGTCGGGGTCCAGCGTGTCGAACTGCGACACCACGCCCAGCTGCGCCTTGATCGCCAGCGCATCGCGCGGCATCTGCAGCCCCAGCGCCGAGATCTCGCCGCCGTCGGGCGCGGTGAGGCCCAGGCACATGCGGATGGTGGTGGTCTTGCCGGCGCCGTTCGGGCCGATCACGCCGAGGCACTCGCCGGGTGCGATCTCGAACGACAGGTCGTTCACGACCGTGGTGTCGCCATAGCGCTTGTGCAGATGGCTGGCGTGGAAGAGGGGAGGCGGGGCGGAGGAAGAGGGTGTAGGCGGCACGCGGCCATTCTGACGCAGCCGGACGCGGGGCGTGCCCATCGCTTCAATCGATGGACAATCCGCCGATGTTCAGAGCAACTTCATGGATCGTGGCGTGCCTGGCCGCCACGGCGGTGCAGGTGACGGCGGCGGCAGCGCCGGCCGATCCGAAACGGTGCGAACAGCTCCACGAGGTCGCGAATGCGAGCCCTGGCTTCGTCCCGCGCTACGGCGCGGTCGTTGTCGGCGCCGGCAGGGCGCATCTCCACACGGCGCCCGACGCCGCCTGCGACAGCGGCAAGTTCCTGATACCCAAGGACCGCGTCACCGTCTACACGCCGTACAAGGAATGGGTTCAGGTGATGTTCATCCACCCGAAGACGGGCGAGGACACTATGGGCTGGATGCTCGACAGCCGCCTGAAGACGACCGGCGCCATGGGCCCTCGATAACCCGGGGCGGAGCGAGCTCCCGGCAGCGGCAAAATCGCCGCACCCATCGATCGACGGATGAATGAGCCAATGGCATTGCACACGGGGGGAGACCCAAGAATGCTGCGTTTCTGGCTGGCGCTGGCGGCCTTGCTGCTGCTCGGCGCCTGCGCACCCTTTCACCGGCCCCTGGCGGCCGCGGACCGCAACAAGGTCCAGGAAGTCGACCTGCGCGTGGTCGTCGCGCAAGAGAGCTTCATGTTCTCCGCGCAGTCGCCCGGCGTGAGCGCCGCCACGGGCGGCGGGCTGATCGGTGCGCTCATCGATTCCTCCGTGCAGCAGTCGCGCCAGAAGGACATGAGCGCCGAGGTGCAGGCCATCGTCGGCCCGCTGCTCGACTACGACTACCGCGCCGAGGCAGCCCGGGCGCTCGAGGCGCAGCTCGGCGAGCCGTCTTCGTTCCCGCTGAAGATCCGCTCCGCGCGGCTGCTTCCGGCCATGCCCGTCAAGGCCGAGCACGAGGCCCGCATCGCCGCCACGAAGAACGGTCCCGCCTACATGGTGCTGTTGCTGCAGTACGCGCTGGAGCCCGGCCTGGGCGCCTTCACCACGCGCACCTCGGCCCTGCTCTGGCAGGACGGCAGGAGCGAGCCCAGCTATCGCGCCGCGGCCATCTTCCAGACGCCCGTGGGCGGCGTCGCGCGCGCCACCGTCATCCGCCGCCTCACTGCCGATGACGGGCAGGTGCTGCGCGGCATGATGCGCGAGTCGATGACGCAGACGCTGCATGCGGTGGCGCTGGACATCGCCGGCGCGCGCTCGGGCGCAGTGAAGACCGCGCGCTTCAACGTCAACGGCTCGTGGGTGACGCTGGCCGGCCAGAGCTTCGACGAGCGGCCGGGCCGCGTGCTGTTCCGCGACCAGGACGGCGCGCTCTATTCGGTCAGGAGCGCTGCGCCATGACGCCGCGGCGCCACGCCTGGAGGCCGGCCGCTTTCAGCGCGCTGTGCATGCTCGGCGCCGCGCCGGGCATCTCGCACGCGCTGACCGAGACCGAGCCGCTTCCCATGGTCTACGAAGCGGCACCCGAGCCGGCCGAGCGGCCCAACAGCACGCCCGCCCCTGTGCTGCGCGTAGCCAGCGGCTGCACGCTGTATCTGCCGAAGATCGACGACATGCGCCTGAACAAGGCCAGCGTTGGCAACCTGACGTTGATGCTGCCCACGCTGCACGCCACGCCGGTGAAGGTGCAGTCCATCCGTGCCGGCGGCGATCCTGTCGAGTGGGCGCGCAGTGCGCTGCTGTCCGCAAGCCGCTACAGCCTGCAGGTGGTGAGTGCCGTGCCGCCCTCGACGGGCGCTGCTGCGAGGCAGGTCACGGCCGACGTCGCGCTGCGCCTGGCGCATTCGTGGTCGTCGGGCCTCAACCTCGTCTCGCACGTCGTGCTGCAGGCCAGCTACCGCATGCCCGGCGCCGAGCCCGTGATGCGCCAGTACCACGGCATGGGCACGCGCGCGAACTGGGCCAGCGGCAATGGCGAATTCATGTCGGTGCTCAACCTCGGCATGGAAGAAGCGGTGCGCGGCATGGTCGCCGACACGGCCGCGCTGTGCGACGGCAAGCCCCTGCCAGATCGGGGGGGCGCGCCATGAACACGATTCCGCGGCCGCTGAAAGGCCGGCTCGAACTCCACTTGACTTGCGGTGCGATGGATGCCGCGCGGATTCCTTTCTTCGTCGAGGTCTGCGAGCAGGTGGGGCTCAAGCCGCTGCTGATCGACCTCGCCCACGGCGAGCAGAAGCAGCAGCCCATGGCCACCACCTGGCTGCGTGGCGACCTCGCCGAGGCGAAGGCCGAGGCGATGGCGCTTGCGCAGTGGCTGGCGCGCGCGGGCATGGCCGTGCTGCGCGTGAAGGTCGAGGCCCCCATCCAGGGTCACGAATGCCTGAGCCGGCCCGACGAGTACTTCGAATGGCACGGCAAGCTGCGCGTGCACGACGCCTCCGCGTTGCAGCACCTGTGCGAGACGCACGGCGCGCGCCTCTCGCGCAACAGCCTGAAGGACGAGACGGACGTGCGCTTCGCCACCCTGCGCAGCCGCGAACCGCTGGACGGGTTCAAGGCTCGGGTCGCGGCACTGACCGGCCAGTTGGAGCGCCAGGGCTGGCCGCTGCTGAAGCAGGAGACGGAGATCTGCCTGCTCGACAGCCGGGAGTCGATGGACGCGGGATGGCTGGAGGCCGCCGCATGAACCTGCGGTGCGCTCCGCCGTTCAAAGCCTGAGCCCGCAGAACTCCGCCTTCATCCACTCGATGAACGCCCGAGTGCGCGCCGGCAGCAGCCGCGCATTCGGATAGATCACGCTCACCGGCCGCGGTGGCGGCTCGAAGTCTTCGAGCACCAGCTTCAGCCGGCCCCGTGCCACGTGCGGCATCACCTGGTACGAGAAGAAGGTGCCGAAGCCCATGCCCGCGGCGCACGATTCGATGGCGGGCGCTAGGTGGTTGAATTCCAGCCGGTTGTCGGGCGTCACGCTGATCGCCTTACCGCCCTCGTAGAACTGCCACTGTGCCGGCGCATCGACGCGGCCGCGCACGCACGGGGCGCCGTTCAGTTCGCGCGGGTGCGTCGGCGTGCCGTGCTGCGCAAGGTAGTCGGGGCTCGCTACCAGCACGCGGCGGATGGTGCCCATGGTCTGCGCGACGAGCGAGGAATCTTCCAGCGGGCTGATGCGAATGCCGACGTCGATGCCTTCATCCAGCAGGTTCACGGTGCGGTCGTACAGCCGCACGCTGCAGCGCACTTTTTCGTAGCGCTTCATGAAGCGCACGATGGCAGGTGCCACGTACATGTGGCCGAAGAGCACCGGCGCGGTGATGGTGAGCTGGCCGGCGGGCTCGCGCGCCTCGGCTTTCAGCGCGAGGTCGGCGGCATCGGCCGCGAGCAGCACCTCGCGTGCGCTCGGCAGGTAGCTGCGCCCCTCCTCGGTGAGCGAGAGGCGGCGCGTGGTTCGGTGGAACAGGCGCACGCCCAGGTGCGCCTCCAGTGCGGCGAGCGAGCGCACCACCGCGGGCAGCGATGTGCCCAACGCCTCGGCGGCGCGGGTCAGGCTGCCCTGGTCGGCGATCTGAACGAAGGTCTGCATGGCCTTGAAGCGATCCATGCAGCAATTAAACCGGAAAACGCAGCAGTCAAATACAGGAAAGGCTATTCATTCATTCGGTGCAAGAGAGAAGAATCCGATCCGTGTCCCACCTCTTTGCAGAAAAGGAATTGCCATGACCGCCGTCCGTCCCGCCCAGCCCATCAAGCTCTACGGCTCCCCCATCTCGGGCCATGTGCATCGCGTGCGCCTGTTTCTCACGATGCTCGGCCTGCCCTTCGAGAGCATCGAGCTCGACATGCGCAAGCGCGAGAACCGCACGCCAGAGTTCCTTGCGCGCAATCCCTTTGGCCAGGTGCCCGTGATCGAGGACGGCGATCTCACGCTGGCCGATTCGAACGCCATCCTGGTCTATCTCAATGAGCGCTATTCGGCCGACCCCTTGCGCTGGATGCCGCGCGACGCAATCGGCGCGGCGCGTGTGCAGCGCTGGTTCTCGGTGGCCGCCGGTCCGCTGGCCTATGGCCCGGCGGCCGCGCGGGTCATGGTGCTGTTCGGCCACGCGACCGATCCCACCGAAACAGTCAAGCGCTCGCACGCGCTGCTCTCGGTGATGGAAACGCACCTGCAGCAGCAGCCCTTCCTCGCGGGCCCCGAGGCCACACTGGCCGACATCGCGAACTACGCCTACGTGGCGCACGCCCCTGAAGGCAGCGTGTCGCTCGACGGCTATCCGAGCGTGCGCGAGTGGCTGGCGCGCGTCGAGGCATTGCCCGGCTTCGTGCCGATGGTGCGCACCGCCGTAGGACTCGCCGCGGGGGCCAGCTCATGATCGCCGCTCCATTCCATGCCGGCGAGCGCACGCTGCAGGCGCTGGCGGGTTCGCGCGAACAGATGGAGGTCGCCGGCCCCCGCGTGATCCGCGACTACATGCCCGACCAGCATCGCGAGTTCTTCTCGCTGCTGCCCTTCATCGTGGCCGGCAGCCTCGACGCCGACCTGCAGCCCTGGGCCAGCGTGCTCGCCGGGCCCGCCGGCTTCGTGCATTCGCCCGATGCCACGCACCTGCGCGTCGATGCGCTGCCCACGGCGGGCGATCCGCTCCTCGGCCAGCTGAAGCAGGGCGCAACCCTGGGGCTGCTCGGCATCCAGCCGCACACGCGGCGGCGCAACCGCATGAACGGCACGGTGGAGGCGCTCGATGCGGCGGGCTTCAGCGTCGCGGTGCAGCAGAGCTTCGGCAACTGCCCGCGCTACATCCAGGCGCGCGAGCCGGAGTTCGTCGCGCCGCGCGCTACCGGTGCGGCTCCCGTGCAGTGGCTCGACAGGCTGGATCTTGCCGCGCACCGCCTCATCGGCAGCGCCGACACGCTGTTCCTTGCCACTGCCTACCCCCACGAAGCCGCGGCGGGCGACGAGGCCGACGCGAGCTCGCACGGCGTCGACGTGTCGCACCGCGGCGGCCGTCCGGGCTTCGTGCGCATCGATGGCGACGACACGCTCGTGCTGCCGGACTTCAACGGCAACCGCTTCTTCAACACGCTGGGCAACCTCGCCGTGCATCCGCGCGCGGGCCTGCTGTTCGTCGACTTCGATAGCGGCGACCTGCTGCACGTGGCGGCCACAGCCGAGATCATGTGGAACGGCCCCGAGGTGGATGCCTTCGAAGGCGCCGAGCGGCTGGTGCGCTTCCGCGTCACGCACGCGCTGCGCCGGCCGGGTGCACTGCCGCTGCGCTGGGGCGACGCGCAGCTATCGCCGCACCTTGCGGGCACGGGTCAGTGGAACACGGGGATGCGCCCGTTGGCCGACGGCCGGTAGCTCCAGCCGCGCAGGCGCTGGGCATCGAGGTGGGCTGCATGCTGCAGCAGCGTGTGGAGGCTGGCGGCGGCCAGCGTGCAGGCCAGCGCCTGTCCCGGACAGGCATGCATGCCGTGGCCGAAGCCGAGCATGCGGCGCCGTTCGCGCAGGGGCATGAACCGGTCGGGCTCGGGGTTGAACGCCGGATCGCGGTTGGCCGATGCCAGCAGCACCAGCACCGTGTCGCCCGCAGCCACGTCGGTGCCGGCGATGGTCACGGCCTCTGCGGCGAAGCGCCGCGTGTTCTGCACCGACGGATCGTGGCGCGCGGTTTCCTCGACGACGGCCTGGAGGCCATCGCGCGTGCGGGCCGAAGGCCGCAGCGACGGCTCGCGCATCAGTGCGATCAGGCTGTTGCCGACCAATCCGGCCGTGGCGTCGCAGGTCTGCGAGAGCAGGCCAGCGAGGTTCGCGAGCAGCGAGCGCGACAGGGGCGCATCGCCGCCTGCGCTTTCTGCCATCACCGCGGCGAGCAGCGTGCCGTGCCGCGGCGCATTACCGGTTGCCAGGACTTCGAAGCGCGCCATCAGCTCCGCGGCGGCAGTGCTCGCGCGCTGCAACTGTTCGAGCGTGGAAAGCGGCGACAGGCAGGCCACGAAGTCGCGCATCCACCGGTCCACCTGCGGCAGCGCATCGTCGGCAAAGCCGAGCAGGTGCGCGGCGGACTGCACCGGCATCGAGAACAGCGTGTCGGAAAGCGGCTGCTGCCGAGGCACGCGCTGCGCGACCTGCAGGGCGGACGCGTACACCGCGTTCAGGTCGAGCCCGGCGAGCGCGCGTTGCAGCGCGGGCCTGTGGGCCTGATGCGCGGCACCGTCGTTCATTCGGACCAGGTGACCGAACACCTCGCCGGCCGGGCTGCCCACGATGGCGCGCGGCACGGGTTCGGCGGCCGGCCGCACGCGCAAGGCACCGTGGGCCTGCAGCACCTGTTCGACCACGTCCGCGCGGCTCGCGACCCACAGGCGCAGCTTCTCGTTCCACGCGAGCGGCGGTCCGTCGCGAAGAGTGGCGTAGTACGGGTAGGGATCGGCATGCGTGGCGGCCGCGACCGGATCGGCGGGCATGGCGGAGGGCGTGGGGCTCGTGTTCGTCATGGCGCCAGTGTGCGGTCGAAGCTGCCGCCACACTTCGCCCGCGAACGAAGTGTGGCGTGCGCCGCCGTCTTAGGATGGGCGCATGGACGACACCCTTTCCTCATCCGCCGACTTCCAGCTCGCCCGCCTGGCCGGCGCGATCGCCGAGCCGGCGCGCGCCCGCATGCTGAGCTGCCTGATGGACGGCCATGCACGCACCGCCACCGAGCTCGCCACCGTCGCCGAGGTGGCCGCCTCCACCGCCAGCGCACACCTGGCGCGCCTGAAGGAAGAGCGGCTGGTCGACGTGCTGGTGCAGGGCAAGCACCGCTACTTCCGCCTCGCCAACGACGACGTCGCTTCCGCGCTCGAAAGCCTGATGGTGGTGGCCGGCACCCCACGCACGCCACCTGCGCCCGAGTTCAGGCCCAGCACGCCGAGCCGCCTGCGCAGCGCCCGCACCTGCTACGACCACATGGCGGGCACGGCCGGCGTCGCGCTGCACGACCGGCTGCATGCGCAGGGCTGGCTCAGCGGACTGCAAAGCGGCTCCTACGAACTCACGCCCGATGGTGCGATCGCGCTGGAGAGCCTGGGCGTGGAGATCGACGAGGTGCGCCGCTCGCGCCGCCGCTTCGCCTGTGCCTGCCTCGACTGGAGCGAGCGCCGCCCGCACCTGGGCGGCGCGCTGGGCGCGGCGTGGCTGCAGCTGTCGCTGAAACGGGGATGGGTGCGGCAGGAGCTGGACGGGCGGGCGCTCACGCTGACGCCGAAGGCGCGGCGGGAGATGCCGGAGCTTTTTTCCTGATCGAGCGGCCCAAGGCCGCAGACACCGCGGAACCGGCTTTGCCGGGCCGCAGGTGTCGCCCCCGGAAGGGGGTTGGCGCAGCGACACGAAGTGCGCGAAGCCTGGGGGTGAACCTGCCTCAGGCCTTGAGCTTGAGCAGATAGATGAGGGGCCCGGCCATCGCCGTATCCAGATCGAGGAAGCTCTCGAAGTCCTTGCCCGCCATCCAGTATGGGTCCCAGTTGTTGCGCTTGATGGTCTTCTGCCAGACGTCGGCCTGGGTGGCGCGGCGCACGGCTTCGAGCAGCACGGCCTTTCGTTCCGCCGTGACCTTCTTGCCGGTGAGCACGCCGCGCCAGTTGGCGAGGTCGGCGTCCACGCCCTGTTCGCGCACCGACGGAATGCCCAGGAACGGCCGCTTGGCCGACACGCCGATGGCGCGCAGCTTGCCGTTGGCGAGCTGCTCGCTGAATTCGCTGTAGCCCGAGATGCCGGCGGCTGCCTTGCCCGATTCGAGCGCCTCGACCACCTGCGCGCCGCCAGGATGCGGTTGGTAGACCAGCGCGCCCGCGTTGCCGGCCACGCGCGCCAGCATGCCCGCGTACATGTGGTCCACGCCGCCGGCCGAGCCGCCCGCAATGACCGTCTTCGCGGCATCTGCGCGCAGCTGCGCGATCAGGTCCTTCGGCGTCTTGATGGGAGAGTCGGCCTTCACGGCCACCACTTCGTAGTCGCTGGTGAGCCGGGCCACCGGCGCGACCTGCGCCATGGTGATGGCGGGCTTCTGCAGCGCCACGGCACCGACCATGACCATGCCGCTCATCAGCAGCGTGTCGGGGTCGGCGTCGTATTTCTCGACGTACTTGGCCAGGCCGATGGTGCCGCCCTTGCCGCCGATGTTCTCGTAGCTGATGTCCCCCACCGCCCCCGAGGCGATCATCGCGGCGCCCAGCGCGCGGCCGGTCTGGTCCCAGCCGCCGCCTTCGTTGGCGGGAATGACGATGCGCAGCTTGGGGGCGAGTTGCGCTTCAGCCGCGCCCGCTGCTGAAGGCCGCAGCGCGGGCACAACGCCCACGGCGGCGGCCGATGCCATCCAGGCGGTGAAGCCACGGCGAGACAGCCCCGTGGGGGCAGTTGGCACGAAATGCGTCATTTTGTTTCCGGCTCCCTATAAAAGTAACCGGATGATCGACGAAAACCGTGTCAGTCATTAGTGTCATTTGCTCGGGGTAAACCCGAACAAGGCCCGACCGAGCGAACCGGCGGTTCAGGCCTTGAGCTTCAGCAGATAGATGAGCGGGCCGGCCATCGCGGTGTCGGTTTCGAGGAAGTTCTCGAACTCCTTGCCGTCGAGCCAGAACGGGTCCCAGTTGTTCTGCTTGACGGTTTTCTGCCACAGCTCGGTGGCGGTGGCGCGCCGCACCACCGTCAGCAGGGCCGCCTTGCGGTATGGCGGTACCTTGCGGCCGGTGAGCACGCCGCGCCAGTTGGCGAGGTCGGCGTCCACGCCCTGTTCGCGCACCGAGGCGATGCCCTGGAACGGCCGCTTCGACGACACGCCGATGGCGCGCAGCTTGCCGCTGGCCAGGCCCTCGGCGAACTCGCTGTAGCCCGAGATGCCCGCCACGGCCTTGCCGGTATCGAGTGCCTCGACCACCTCCGCTCCGCCGGGGTGCGCCTGGTAGACCAGCGACTGCGAGGCATCGGCCACGCGCGCCAGCATGCCGGCGTACATGTGGTCCACGCCGCCTGCCGAGCCGCCCGCGATGACGGTGCCGGCCGCGTCCGCGCGCAGTTGCGCGATCAGGTCCTTCGGCGTCCTGATGGGTGAGTCGGCCTTCACCGCGATCACCTCGTAGTCGCTGGTGAGGCGGGCGATGGGCGCCATGTTGGCCATGGTGACCGTGGGCTTCTGCAGCGCCACCGCGCCGACCATGACCATGCCGCTCATCAGCAGCGTGTCGGGATCGGCGTCGTATTTCTCGACGTACCTGGCGAGACCGATCGTGCCGCCCTTGCCGCCGACGTTCTCGTACACCACGTTGCCGACCGCGCCCGATGCCAGCATCGCGGCGCCCAGCGCACGGCCCGTCTGGTCCCAGCCGCCGCCTTCGTTGGCGGGGATCACGATGCGCAGCCGGTTGCTCAGCGGCGCGTCGGCGGCGTGCGCGGCGCGCGGCCACAGCGCGGCGTGTCCTGCGCCGGCTGCGGCGGCCGAGGCCGCGATCCATGCAGAAAAACTGCGACGGGAGATGGGGGGAACGGAGCGCGACTGGGTCATCTTCTTTCCGGTTGTCGTGGGATAGACCGGATGATGTCCGCGAAACGCGCCAATCCCGCGCGGCCGCGGGCAGGACAAACCCTGAGGCCCCGGCCCTTGCCGGGCCCCTGCTGGAGCCGTTCTTCTTACTGGAACGCCACTTCGGCGAAGCTGCGCAGCTTGCGACTGTGCAGCCGGGTCGAGCCCTCGGCGCGCAGGATGTCGATGGCCCGCATGCCGATGCGCAGGTGCTGCTCCACGCGCTCGCGGTAGAAGTGGTTGGCCATGCCGGGCAGCTTGATCTCGCCGTGCAGCGGCTTGTCGCTCACGCACAGCAGGGTGCCGTAGGGCACGCGGAAGCGGAAGCCGTTGGCCGCGATGGTCGCGCTTTCCATGTCCAGGGCCACCGCGCGGCTCTGGCTGAAGCGGCGCTGCGGCTGGTTGCCCGGCAGCAGCTCCCAGTTGCGGTTGTCGGTGCTGGCCACGGTGCCGGTGCGCATGATCTTCTTCAGGTCGGGTCCCTCGTAGCGCGTGACGTCGGCCACTGCTTTTTCCAGCGCGAGCTGGATCTCCGACAGCGCCGGGATCGGCACCCACAGCGGCAGTTCCTCGTCGAGCACGTGGTCCTCGCGCACGTAGGCGTGGGCCAGCACGTAGTCGCCGAGCTGCTGCGTGTTGCGCAGGCCCGCGCAGTGGCCCAGCATCATCCAGGCATGCGGGCGCAGCACCGCGATGTGGTCGGTGATGGTCTTGGCGTTGGCCGGGCCCACGCCGATGTTGACCATGGTGGTGCCGCTGCAGTCCTCGCGCACCAGGTGGTAGGCCGGCATCTGCGGCAGGCGCGGCGGCGCGGTGCCCTGGCTGCCGTCGAGCAGGTGGCCGTAGGTAGCGCTCGAGCCGGCGGGCAGTCCGCGGCGGCGCGTGACCACGTTGCCGGGCTCGATGAAGGCGACGTACTCGCTGTTCTCGTCGGCCATGGCCTCGTGGCCCAGGCGCACGAATTCGTCGATGTAGAACTGGTAGTTGGTGAACAGCACGAAGTTCTGGAACCACTCCGGCGCCGTGCCCGAGTAGTGGCGCAGGCGGTGCAGCGAGTAGTCGACCCGCGCGGCGGTGAACAGCGACAGCGGCTGCGCCTCGCCGTCGCGCGCCTCGAAGGTGCCGTTGGCGATGCCGTCGTCCATCACGCCCAGGTCGGGCAGGTCGAACACGTCGCGCATGAGGGCGCGGCGCTCGGCGCTCATGGTGCCTTCGATGTGGTCGTTCTCGGCGAAGGAGAAATGGATCGGAATGGGCTGCGTGCTGGTGCCGACCTCGAGCTCGACCTGGTGGTTTTCCAGCAGCAGGCGGAACTGGTCGAGGTAGTAGCGCGAGAACAGGTCGGGCCGCGTCAGCGTGGTCTCGTAGCGGCCGGGGCCTGCCACGAAGCCGTAGCTCAGGCCGGCGTTGGCCGGCGGCGTGTGGCGCGAGACGGTGTGGGTGTGCACCCGCACGAAGGGGTAGCAGGCCCGCACCCGACCCGGCAGTTCTTCGCCGGCGACGAAGCGCAGCATCGATTCGCGCAGGTGCGCGAGGCCGCTCTGGTAGATCAGCTTGACCTGTTCGAGTGCGGCGGCGGCGTCGGTGAAGCGGGCGGGAGCGACGAAGGTTGGCATGTAGGGCATGCCGGCATTGTGCAATGCGGCTGCCCCGTCAGCTCGGGTCAGTTCAACAGGCAGGCCAGCACCTTCGCCAGCATGTCGTTCACGTCCGTGGCCTGCACCGCGCCGGGCAGCGCCACGTCGCCGTGCATCACGAACACCGGCTTGCCCCACTTGAGGCCCAGCGCCATTTCAGACAGCGTGCCCATGTTGCCGCCGATGGCGACCAGGCACACGCCGCTGCGCGCGACGATGCCGTTGCGCATCTCGCCCATGCCGGTGGGAATGGCCACGCTGAGCCATTCGTTGGCATTGCGGTCGTCGTCCTCGGGCAGGATTCCCACGGCGATGCCGCCGGCTTCCACCGCGCCGCGCGAGGCTGCGGCCATCACGCCGCCGCGCCCGCCGCAGACCACCGCCATGCCCGCGCCGGCCAGCGCATGCGCCACCGCATGGGCGGCCTCGCATTCGGCCGGACCGCCGTCGCCGGGGCCGATGATGGCCACCGGCTGGCGGTGGCGCTGCGGCCCCCGCTGTTTCTGCGCGAGGCGTTCCAGCGCCTCAGTGACCGGCGCCGGCAGCACCGCCGCGCTCGCGCCTTCGCGTAAAGACATCGCCCACTCCCATCACGATCACACACACAACCATCAGCACCAGCGACAGGGCCGCCGCCACCGCGAAATCGGAACCGCCGTCGCCCACCTGCGCCAGCAGCATCAGCGGCAGGATGTTGAGCTGCGTGCCCACCAGCGCCAGCGCCGTGCCGTAGGTGCCCATCGCGATCGCGGTCACCATGCAGGCGTTCGACAGGACCGAAGGCAGCACCTCGGGCACCACCGTGTCCCAGAAGGCGCGCGAGCGCGAGGCGCCCAGCGTGCGCGCCGCCTGCGCCGGGCGCAGGTCGAGGTTCGCGAACACCGGGTACAGCGACAGCGCCACGCGCGGAATCAGGTAGTAGGCATACGCAAAACCCAGGCCCGACACGCTGTAGATCCAGCTGCCGATGGCGGCCGGGTCGGCGCCCAGCCCCGCGAGCAGCTGCGTTACGAAGCCCGCCCGGCCGAAGGCCAGGATGAAGCCGTAGGCGATCACCAGGCCCGAAAAGGCCAGCGGCAGGCCCAGCAGCGTCATCATCCAGCGGCGGCGCGCTTCGGGCTGGCGCGCGAGTTCGATCGCGATGCAGGTGCCCACGATCGCCGACATGGCACCCGCCGCGAGCCCGAGCGCCAGCGTGTTGCGCAGCGCGCCGAAGAAGAGCGCGTTGCCGAACAGCCGGCCGAAGGCGCTGCCGCCTTCGCCGAAGGCCTCGGGCAGCAGCGCCGCCAGCGGCACCGCGAAGAACAGCGCCATGAAGGCCCACGCGGGCCAGGCGCCAAAGCGTCGCATGGCTGCTTACTTGCCCAGTGCGGCCTGCGCCCAGAGCTTGTCGATTTCCGCCTTGCGCTCCGAGGCCTTCACCACGTCGAGCGGCTTGATCTGCGGCGCGGCCGGCATCTTGGCGGCCATGTCGGCCGACAGCGGCGTGCCCGGCACGGCGGGGCGCACGAAGCCCTGGGCGAACAGCGATTGGCCGGCCTCGCTCATGATGAAGTTGAGCCACAGCTTGCCGGCGTTCGGGTTCGGGCCGTTCTTCACGAGGCTGATGGCGTAGGGCGCTGCCACGCTGGCTTCCTTGGGGATCACGACTTCCACCGCGTCGCCCATGCCGTCGACGTGCTTGGCCTTCAGGCCGTCGTTCTCGTAGCTGATCCACACCGGGATCTCGCCCTTCAGGAACTTGGCATAGGGCGTGGTGCCTTCCACGCGCAGCACGTTGCCCGCTGCATGCAGCTTGCCGAGGTAGTCGGTGCCGGGCTGCACGTTGTCGACGCTGCCGCCGTTGGCATAGGCCGCCGCGAAGGTCAGCACCTGGCCGATGCCGGTGGAGCGTGGGTCGAGGTACACGACCGTGTTCTTGAATTCGGGCTTGAGCAGGTCGGCCCAGCCGGTGGGCACGTTCTTCACCAGCTTCTTGTTGACCAGGAAGGCGATGTTGAGCGTGTGGATGGTGAACCAGCGGCCCTCGGCCTCGCGGAACACGGCCGGCAGCTTGTCGAAGTTGACGGGCTTGAAGGGCGCGACCACGTCCTTCCTGGCGGCGTCGACGGCGGAGGCGGCGAAGTAGTAGGCGGTGTCTGCCTGCGGGCGGCGCCTGGTCTTCTCGAGCGAGACCACGGTGGCGGCGGAGCCGATGTCGTTGTAGGTCAGCTCGATCTCGGGGTAGCGCTTCTTGAAGTCGCGGAACAGCGACTTCCAGTTGGCCCACTCGGGGCCGGTGTCGAAGGAGACGCACAGGCCTTCCTTCTGCGCCTCGGCGTACAGCGCCTTCTCGCCCGCGTAGAGCTCGGGGCCGTCGAAGGCGAATGCGGTACGGGCCGCGAGAGAGGCCAGCGGCAGTGCGCCGGCGGCCTGGATCAGATGTCTGCGTTGCATGGTGGCTCCTTGGAGGAAGAGGTCAGTGGTCGAGTAAGCGGAGGTGCTCGGGCGCGATGGCGATGGCCTCGCCGGCGGGCTTCGCCGATTCGGCGAGGAAGGGCTTGGCCGCGCCCGGCACTTCGAAGTCGTAGCGGGTGAGCGCGCCCAGGTAGCGCTGCGCGCCGGCGCGACCCGCGAGGCGATTGACGGCGTCGGCGGCAGGGTCGGGCCGGATGTGCTCGGGGCGCACCAGCACGTGCACCTCGGTGCCGAAGGCGCGCCGGCCGGTGTCGGCGAAGAGCTCGGCAAAACCCATGTCCAGCCGGCCGGGCGCGGCCACCTTCGCGGGCAGGATCGTCGAGAGCCCGACGAACTCGGCCACCGCGCGGCTCGCGGGGTTCTCGTAGATGTCGCGCGGCGTGGCGATCTGCAGCAGCCGGCCGTCTTTCAGCATCGCCACGCGGTCGGCCATGGCCAGCGCTTCCTCCTGGTCGTGCGTGACCAGCAGCGTGGTGGCGTTGAAGCGCTGCTGGATGGCGCGGATCTGGTCGCGCAGGTGGCCGCGCACGCTGGCGTCGAGCGCCGAGAGCGGCTCGTCCAGCAGCAGGGCGCGCGGGTCGATGGCCAGCGCGCGGGCCAGCGCCACGCGCTGCTGCTGCCCGCCCGAGAGCTGCGCCACCGCGCGCCGCGAGAACTCGCCCAGCCCCACGATGTCGAGCAGCTCCTGCGCGCGGCGGTGCCGCTCGGCCGTGGCCACCTTGCGCAGCTTGAGGCCGTAGGCCACGTTGTCGAGCACGCTCAGGTGCGGAAAGAGCGCGTAGCTCTGGAACACCATGCCGATGTGGCGCTGGTGCACCGGCGTGCGCGACATGTCCTCGCCGTCGAGCGCGATGCGGCCGGTGTGGCCCGTCTCCAGGCCCGACACCAGTTTGAGCAGCGTCGACTTGCCAGAGCCGCTGGGCCCGATCACCGCGACCAGCTCGCCGGTGCGCACGTCGAGCGAAACCTCGTGCAGGCCGTGCGTGCTGCCGGGGTAGTTGTAGCTGACCTTGTCGAGGAGGAGGCTCATGGCGTACCGGTTCTGCCGCTTATGCGCGTTGCTTCACGAGGGAAGAGGAAAGAAGCGCCGACGCGCTCGCCAGCACCAGCAGGATCACCGTGGCCGCGCAGGCGAAGCCCGTCGCGCCGTAGAAGGCCTGCAGCAGCACCACCGGGTAGGTGCGGTTCTGGAAACTCGTGAGCAGGTTCGACACGCCGAACTCGCCCACCGAAATGGCCGCCACCATCACCAGCCCGCTGATCAGGCTCTGGCGCAGGCTGGGCAGCACGATGCCGGTGAACTGCTGCCAGCCCGAGGCGCCGAGCGTGGCGGCCGCCTGCTCCAGCCGGCTCAGGTCGAGGTGACGCAGGTCGGTCAGCAGCGTGTTGGTGAGGTAGGGCAAGGTGAGGATCGCGTGCGCCGCGATCAGGAGCGGCATCGAGCCCAGCCAGGGCGCCAGGTCGGTGTTGAACACGATCATGTAGCCGAAGGCCAGCGTGATCGCCGGCACCGCCACCGGCGTGGCGCTCACGATGCGCGCCGCCAGGCTGCCGCCGCGCCGCGCACCGTGATACAGCGCATAGGCCAGCGGCAGGGCCAGCACGGTGTTGATGGCACAGGCCGACATGGCCACCACGAGGCTGCTCACGAAGGCCTTTCGGAAGGAGGTGTCGAGCCAGAGGTCGAGATACCACTGCCCGGTGATGCCCGTGGGCAGCAGCGTGTTGGTCCAGTTGCCGCCCACGCTGCCGACCAGCAGCAGCGCGATGGGCAGCAGCAGGTACAGGCCGTAGATGAGCGAGATGACGCGAACCAAGCTTGCCTCCGAATGTCATGGGCGCCCGGCATACTTTCCGGATGCGCTACTGTTCGCGCCGGGCTTGCCGCCGCGTTGCCTCGAATTCTAGGAATCGCGTACGAACTTATGGGTGAAAGTTGGATGACGACACTTGAGCAATCGGAAAGCGTTTTTCACGCGGCTTTCATGAAGCGGGGTCATGCATGAAGCGCGACTGCCCCACCATCCAGGAACTGCTGGCCTTCGACGCCGTCGCGCGCCACCAGAGCATCACGCTGGCCGCCGGCGCGCTGTGCATCACCGTGAGCGCGGTCAGCAAGCAGATCGCGGGGCTCGAAGCCTTCCTGGGCCGCGAGCTGCTGCAGAAGAACGGGCGCGGCGTCCAGCTCACGCCGCAGGGGCGCGTGTACTGGCAGAAGATCTCCGGCGGCCTGCGCGCCATCGAGACCGCCACCTTCGAGGCCCGTTCGGGCGACGCGGGCGCCGGCCTGCTCACGCTGGCGAGCGTGCCCACCTTCCTCACCAAGTGGCTCATTCCGCGCCTGCCGGCCTTCAGCCAGAAGAGCCGCCACGTGATGCTGAGCTTCAGCCGCCACCTGGAGCCCAGCGACGGCATCCCGGCCGGCGTCGATGCAGCCATCCGCTACGGCCCTGATGGCTGGCCCGGCGTGGTGTCCGAATACATCGCGGGGCGCGAGTTCGTGCTGATCGTGGCGCGCGCGCTGGTCGAAGGGCGACACCGCATCGCGCAGCCCGCCGACATCGTCGGCCATACGCTGCTGCACCACGAGGGCGCGCCCACCGCCTGGCGCCTGTGGGCCGTGCAGCACGGCGTGCCCGAGGTGCAGACCGTGGCCGGCCCGCGCTTCGCCCAGTATTCGGCGCTGATCCAGGCGGCACTGAACGGACTGGGCATCGGCCTGGTGCCGAAGCTGCTGGTGCAGGAAGAGCTCGCCGAAGGCGCCCTGCTGAGCCCCTGCGGCACGCCGGTGAGCGTGAACCAGGGGCACTACCTCTGCTATAGGCCCGACCGCCTCGACCTGCCGGCCTTTGCGGCGTTCCGCGAATGGCTGCTCGCCGAGGGGCTGAAGTCGCGCGGCGTGGAAACTGAGGCATGAAGCGAAGCATGAAGGCGCCATCTTCGGTAGGCTTGCCCTCCATGCGGACAAGCAAGGAAACGAACCGATGAAAGTCGCAGTCATGGGAGCCGGCGCGGTCGGCTGTTACTACGGGGCGATGCTCGCGCGAGCCGGACACGAGGTGGTGCTGATAGGCCGCCCCGCGCACGTGGAAGCCGTCGACGCCAGGGGCCTGCGCCTGGAGACCAAGGCCTTCGACGAGCACGTGCGCGTTGCCGCAAGCACCGAGGCTTCGGCCGTTCAGGGCGCGGACCTCGTGCTGTTCTGCGTGAAATCGACCGACAGCGAATCTGCGGCTGAACAGATCAAGCCGCATCTCGCACCTGGCGCGCTGGTGCTCACGCTGCAGAACGGCGTGGACAACGACGAGCGCGTGCGCTCGGTGCTGCCGCCGTCGAACGAGGTGGCGGCGGCGGTCGTCTACGTCGCGACCGAAATGGCCGGGCCCGGCCACGTGAAGCACCACGGACGCGGCGAGCTGGTGATCGCCCCCTCGGGCCGCGGCGAGGAAGTGGCAAGGCACCTCGAAGCCGCCGGCGTGCCCACGCAGATTTCGTCCAATGTGCGCGGATCGCTGTGGGCCAAGCTGATCCTCAACTGCGCCTACAACGCGCTTTCCGCCGTCACGCAGCTACCCTACGGCGTGCTCGTGAAGGGCACCGGCGTGACCGACATGATCCGCGACGTGGTGGCCGAATGCCTCGCAGTTGCCAGGGCCGAGGGCGTGGAAGTGTCCGGCGACACCGACGCCGCCGTGCGCGCCATCGCACAGACCATGCCCTCGCAGTACTCGTCCACTGCGCAGGACCTCGCGCGCGGCAAGCCCAGCGAGATCGACCACCTCAACGGCCTGATCGTGCGCCGCGGCGAGGCGCTCGGCGTGCCCACGCCGGCCAACCGCGTGCTGTTCGTGATGGTGAAGCTGCTTGAGGGCAAGCAGCAGGCGGCCCGAGCCTAGCCGGGCATCGGCTCGCGCATCGTCACGAACTCTTCGGCAGCCGTGGGGTGGATGCCCACCGTGCTGTCGAAGATCGCCTTCGTCGCGCCCGCGCGCATCGCCACCGCGAAGCCCTGCACCACTTCGCCGGCATCGGCGCCCACCATGTGCAGGCCCACCACGCGGTCGGTGGCCTTGTCGACCACCAGCTTCATGAAGGTGCGCTCGCTGCGGCCCGAGAGCGTGTGGCGCAGCGACTTGAACTCGCTGGAGAACACCGTCACCTCGCCGAACTTCGCGCGCGCGTCGAGCTCCGTGTAGCCGCAGGTGCCGATGTTCGGGTGCGTGAACACGGCGGTGGGAATGAACTCGTAGTCGAGGCGGCGCTTGCCCTTGCCGAAGAGTTCGTCGACGACCACCATCGCCTCGGCCAGCGCCACCGGCGTGAGCTGCACGCGGGTGGAGACGTCGCCCACCGCGTAGATCGACGGCACCGAACTGCGGTAGTGCGCATCGACCGCGATCGCGCCGCGCTCGTCGAGCTTCACGCCCGCCGCTTCGAGGCCCAGCCCCTGCGTGTTGGGCACGCGGCCGGTGGCGAAGAGCACGGTGTCGGCCTCGATCTGCTGGCCGCGCGCGAGCGTGACCGTGAGGCCGTCGGAGCCGCGCGTGATCGAGGCGACCTCGCAGTTCAGCCGCACGTCGACGCCGGCCTTGCCTATCTCGTTCGCCAGGAACTGCCGCACGTCGTCGTCGAAGCCGGTGAGCAGGTGCGCGCGCCGGTGCAGTTGCGTGACCTTGGAGCCCAGCCCGTTGAAGATCGACGCGAACTCGCAGGCGATATAGCCGCCGCCCACCACCAGCAGGCGCTTGGGGAACGGGTCGAGGTCGAACATCGCGTCGGAGGTCACGACGTGCTCGCGGCCCTGGATGTCGGGCACGAAGGGCGTGCCGCCGGTGGCCACGAGCAGATGGCGCGCGGTGTGGCGCTTGCCGTCGACCTCCACCGTGTGCGGATCGACCAGCTGCGCCCAGCCGGTGACGAGCGTGACGCCCGCGTTCTTCAGCAGCGAGGCGTAGATGCCGTTGAGCCGCGTGATCTCCTTCGCGCGCTGCGCCTTCAGGCGCGCCCAGTCGAACTGCGGCGCCTCGGAAAGCGTCCAGCCGTAGCCCGCGGCTTCCTCGAAGGATTCGGCATAGCCGGCCGCGTAGCTGTAGAGCTTCTTGGGAATGCAGCCCACGTTGACGCAGGTGCCGCCGAGCTCGGCGGCCTCGGCGAGGGCGACGCGGGCGCCGGTCTGCGCCGCCATGCGCGCGGCACGAACGCCGCCGCTGCCGCCGCCGATGACGAAGAGATCGAAGTCGAATGTGGGCATGGGAAAGCTTGGCTCCTTTGGCCGCTGACTGTAGCGGCGGGCCGAAGGCGGCGCTTCGGGCGGGGCTTGCTTGACTCTGGAGCTGCTTCAGGGATTCCACTGCCCGCAGGCCCCGCGGGAGTTCATCGCCACCGGCGACGCTTGCGCGGGATGCCAGCTCTCTGGGAGAAACATATGGGCATGCTCGAAAGACTCTTCGGTGGACACGGCGGGTCGCGTCATGGCGGCGGCGGCGGCGGTGGCCACCACGGCTCGCGCGGCGGATATGGCAACGGCGGATACGGCAACGGCGCATCGTCATCGGGCAGGGGCAGCGCATGTCCGTCATGCCGCGCCGTCAGCGCGTCCGGCGCGCGCTTCTGCCAGCAATGCGGCGGTTCGATGCAGCCGGCTGCCTGCAGTCAGTGCGGCACCGCCGTGCAGGCCGGCGCAAGGTTCTGTGCGCAGTGCGGCCAGCCTGCGGAAGGTGCACCGCGCGGCTGAAGAAGCGCCGGCTACTGGCGCGAGTCCGGCGAAGTCCAGAGCCTGCGCGGATCGTCGCCGGCGGGCTGGCCCGGTTGCGGCGGCGTGCCGCGCTGCTGCTGGAGCGCACGCAACTGGGCCTGCTGCAAGGCCTGTTGCTGAGCCTGCGCCTGCTGCTGCATCTGCGCGGTGCGTTGCTGCAGCTCCTGCTGCTGGCGAAGCATCTGCTGTTGGGCCAACGCCTGTTGCTGGGCCGCGCGTTGCTGTTGCAGCTGCATCTGTGCCGCCTGCTGTTGTTGAAGCAGCTGTTGCTGCTGCAGGGCCTGCGCCTGCGCGGCGCGCTGCTGCATTTCCTGCTGCTGGCGCAGGGCCTGGCGTTGCTGCTGCTGGAGTTGCAGCTGCAACTGCTGTTGTTGCTGCTGTTGCTGCCAGCGGTCCTGTTCGGCGCGATCGCGCCATTCGCGCCGCTGGCGCCAGTCTTCCTGCCGGCGCCACTCCTGCTGCTGGCGCCAGTCCTGCTCGCGCTGCCACTCCAGCTGTTGCTGCTGGGCCGCCTGGGCGGCGCGTTGCTGCTCCATCCACTGCGCTTGCTGCCGGGCCTGTTCGTATTCGATCTGCTGCTGTCGCGCGATCAGTGCCGCAGGCGGCACCGCCACGGCCGGCTGGGCGTAGCGTACGGGGTCGTCGTACCGGCCACGCTCGGCCACCCAGGTGTCGAAACTGCCGTTCTGCGAGCGCGTGGTGCGCACGGTCGTGAGGTTCCGGCCCGACACCGTGGTCTGCTGGCGCCCGGTCAGCAGTTGCGAGATGCCGTTCTGGCCACGCAGCGTGAGGTGGCCCGAGGCAACCGCCGCCCAGGTGGTCGTCGTGTCGGCCTCGTCGACGGCGATGCGGTATTCGCCCGGCGCGCCGATCACCGCCGAGAGATTGGGCGTGTCGATGCTGATGCGCTGGCCCGATGCCATGTCGCGCACGCTCAGCTGCAGGTTGCCCCGGCCGGCGTTGATGCGGATGGTGTCCTCGTCGATGCCGGTGAACTCCACGTAGGTCCCGCCATCGAGCCGCAGCGCGGCCGGGCCGATGTAGACCTCGGCGCGCGCGTTGCGGTCGGTCCAGATGCGGTCGCCGGCGCCGAGTTCGCGCCCGGGCCGGGCGGCGGACCAGCGATCGTCGCCGGCGGACGAGACGCTCACCGTTCCCTGCTGCAGGTTCAGGCGCCCGATGGACTGCGCGTTGGCCGCGAAGCCGGCGCACACCAGCGCCAACCCGAGCAGCAAGCCGCGCAACGGGCGTTGAAGGGCCGAAAGGCTTGTTCTTGTGCGAGTCATGTGATTTCTCTGATCCCCGGATGTACGAATGCGATGGCGTTGTGACTAACGCGCGAGAATCCGCTGCCGCTGTCAGCGCCGCTGCGTTGCTTGGTGAAGCGCGCGTGCACTCGGCAACCGGTTGTAAGGAGGGACACCGCATGAAAAACCAGAACAACGCACGGCCCGTAGGCGCATCGTGCTTCCAAAACAATAGCGTGGCTGCGTTTTGCGTCGCGGCTGCCATCGCCATGCTGGCGGCCCTGCCCGCTGCCGCCCAGCTAGCCCGCAAGCCGTCGTACTACCAGCAGCAGAACCAGCCGCAGCCCGAAGGCCCGGCCGCGCAGCTCGTCCCCCGCCCCGCGGTGCCCTCGTCGCTGCCCGCGCTGCGCAGCCAGGGCGATTTCGACCAGCTCGCCCGCGTCTACGACGCCGGCACGCCGATGCAGCTCGCGCACGTGCTCTTCGTCATCGACCGGCAGGCCAAGCCGCCGCGCATGTACTACATCGACACGCCGCGCTACCAGCTGCATGTGCGCTTCCTGCGCGACACGCGGCTCGCGCCCAGCACCGTCAAGCGCGAGATCGACCGCAACTACCTCGTGCCCGACCGCCGCTTCCTGTTCGGCACGCTGAGCTGGCAGCAGAACATCGGCAGCTTCACCTACGAATTCTGGGAAGGCGACAAGCTCACCGCGCCGCTGCTGCGGCAGGCCGAGCAGCAGGTCAGGGCCAGCTTCTTCGGCCCGGTGAAGTTCAAGACCAACTCCACGCTGCACGAGCGCGTGGCGAAGGAAACCGGCATCGACTTCGTGAGCCAGGAGGCGCTGATCCGCGAGCAGCCCTTCCTGCCGATGAACCTCGGCACCGCTACCGGCCGCGTACGCATCGTGGACGACGACGCGGGAATCAACGCGCTGCTGCCCGACGACATCGCCGTGCTGCGGCAGGTGCCCATCGGCCTGCCGCCGGTGGCGGCCGTGCTGACCGAGCGGCCCTCGACCGCGCTGTCGCACGTCAACCTGCTGGCCAAGGGCTGGGGCATTCCCAACGCCTACGTGCGCGATGCCGCCGCGGTCCTGAAGGAGCATGCCGGCCAGTGGGTGGCGCTGAAGGTGGCCAGCTCGGGCTACCAGGTGCGCCGGCTCACGCCGGAGGAGGTCGCCGCGCTGCCGCCGCGCGCGGTGCGCACCGCTGCCGCCGGCGCCGTGCCCGGCAGCGCGCGCGCCATCAGGCCCGACCTGCGCGAGAACCGGCTGCTGCCGCTGGCTTCGCTGCGCGCGCGCAACAGCGCGCAGTGCGGTGTGAAGGCCGCGAACCTCGGCGCCATGCAGGCCGCGCACATCCCGGGCACCTCGGTGCCCGACGGCTTCTGCATTCCCTTCGCGCACTACGACCGCTTCATGCGCGCCAACGGCCTGGCCGATCGCATCGCGCGCATGCAGCAGCAGCCGGGCTTCGCGAGCGATCCGAAGGTGCGCCAGAAGGCGCTGGCGCAGTTGCGCGACGAGATCGTGCAATGGCCCGTCGATGCCGCCACCGCAGCCGGCTGGCGTGCGGCGTGGCAGTCGCAGCTCGGAGGCGGCGGCGTGTTCGTGCGCAGCTCGTCCAACTCCGAAGACCTGCCCGGCTTCAGCGGCGCGGGGCTCTACACCACCGTGCCCAACGTCAAGACCGGCGACGCGCTCGAAGTGGCCGTGAAGAAGGTCTGGGCCTCGGTGTTCAACCCCGAGGCCTGGGAGGCCCGCGCGGCGGCGGGCTTCGGCGCCGAATCGGTACTGATGGGCGTGTTCGTGCAGACCGCCATCGATTCGGCCAACGCCGGCGTGATGATCACCCGCGACCCCTTCGACGCCGGGCATCCGCACATCACCTACATCTCCGCCAAGCGCGGGATCGGCATCCGCGTGGTCGAGGGTCGGCGCGTCGCCGAGCAGGTGATGTACTCCAGCTGGTCCAAGGCCATCCAGGTGCTCAGCCGCTCGGCCGAAGACACCGCGCTGCAGCTCGACAAGGACGGCGGCGTGAAGGAGGTGCCGGTGGAGGCCGGCCGCAACGTGCTGACCGACGACCTCGTGGTGCGGCTGGCCAATGTGGGCGTGGCGGTCAAGCGCACCTTCAACGG
Organism: Variovorax sp. 160MFSha2.1; assembly: GCF_048305075.1. Classification (NCBI taxonomy): domain Bacteria; kingdom Pseudomonadati; phylum Pseudomonadota; class Betaproteobacteria; order Burkholderiales; family Comamonadaceae; genus Variovorax; species Variovorax sp. 160MFSha2.1. Next base: position 6,329,595 of record NZ_CP157624.1, on the reverse strand, counting down.
CGTCGACCAGGACATCGAGTGGGCGACGGTGGGAGACAGGATCGTGCTCCTGCAGGCGCGGCCGTATGTGGAGAGACGGCGCTGACGCCACCACTCCCGGTTCGGCCTGCCGCTTCTACTTGTACAGCAACTGCGGCAACCACAACCCGATCTGCGGCCACATGTAAAGCAGCACGATCGCCAGCACCTGGATGCCCATGAAGGGCAGCATGCCCAGGAAGATCTGGTTCAGCGTCACGTGGGGCGGGCTCACGCCCTTCAGGTAGAAGGCTGCCATCGCGACCGGCGGCGAGAGGAAGGCGGTCTGCAGGTTCAGCGCCACCAGCAGCCCGAAGAACAGCGGGTCGACGCCGAAGTTGTCGAGCAGCGGGATGAAGATGGGCATGAAGATCACGATGATCTCGGTCCACTCCAGCGGCCAGCCCAGCAGGAAGATGATGACCTGGCTCAGGATCAGGAACTCCACCTTGGTGAGGTTCATGCCGAGCACCCATTCCTCCACCAGCGCCTGCCCGCCGAGCAGCGCGAACGCGGCAGAGAAGATGGCCGAGCCGACGAAGAGCCAGCACACCATGGCCGATGTCTTGGCCGTGAGGAATACCGACTCCTTCAGCACCGCGAGGTTCAGGCGCCTGTAGGCCGCCGCCAGCAGCATGCCGCCGAGCGCGCCCATGGCGGCCGCCTCGGTGGGCGTGGCAAGACCCAGCACGATCGAACCCAGCACCGAGAGGATCAGCAGCACCAACGGGAAGAACGATGCCAGCAGCATCTTGAAGATCTCGAGCCGCGCGAAGCTCAGGAACAGGTAGAACAGCGTGACGATGGCGCCGAAGACGGCGAAGGTGATCCACCACCAGGTCGGTGCGGGTCGCTGCGTGGCAGCCTCCGTAGCAGCAGCGGCCGAGGGCTCTGCGGTCCCTGCGGCGGGCGCGGGGGGAACGGCCGGGGCACCCGGCGGCTCGGACAGCGCCGCCTGGCTGGAGGCAGTGGCCGGTGCCGACGGCTGCGTATCGTCGCTGGGCGGCTCCTGCAGCCCACCTTCCTGCGGTGGTTCCTGCAACCCGCCTTCGACCGGCGGCTCCTGCAGGCCGCCGGACTCCGGCGTGCCGCTGCGCACGGCCCCGATTTCCTCGATCTCGTAGCGCGCCTGCGCTTCCACCGTCGTCACGGCCTTGTAGCTGAAGGCGGCCAGCAGCAGGAAGATCACGCCCGGCATCGCAACGATGCCGAGCTGCTTCAGCACATGCGAGAAGGGCACGCCGGCATTGCGCCGTCCCTTCAGCAGGCCGACCACCGCATGCGCGGCGGGGCTGTCGGCCAGCCGCTGCGACAGCGGCGGCAGCGGCACGACGCGCTCCGCCTGCGAGAGCGGCGGCGCCCACTGCGGCTTGAGCCAGGCGACGATGATCACGTACAGCACATAGAGCGAGGCCAGCATCAGCCCCGGAAAGAAGGCGCCCGCATAGAGCTGCACCACCGACACGCCGGCCGTCGCGCCGTAGACGATGAGCAGCACCGAAGGCGGAATCAGGATGCCCAGGCAGCCGCCCGCGGTGATCGAGCCGGCGGCCAGAGGCACGCTGTAGCCCGCGCGCAGCATGGCCGGCAATGCAAGCAGGCCCATCAGCGTGACCACCGCGCCCACGATGCCGGTGGCCGTCGCGAAGATGGTGCAGGTGACCAGCGTCGCCACCGCCAGCGCACCTGGCAGCCGCGCGAGCGCGAGGTGCAGGCTCTTGAAGAGCGACTCGATGAGGTTCGCGCGCTCCACCAGGTAGCCCATGAACACGAACAGCGGCACCGCGATGAGCACGTCGTTCGCCATGGTCTTGAAGGCCGACTGCACCATCAGGTCGAGCGTTCGGTGCCAGTCGCGGTCGTAGGCCAGCCAGGTGAAGAGCATGCCCATGCCCATCAGCGTGAACGCCGTGGGAAAGCCCAGCATGATGGCCACCACCACCAGCGAGAGCATCAGCAGGCCGAGGTGGCCGTTGGTGATGGTGGGCGCATTGGCCAGCACCGCCACCGCGCCGATCACGATCAGCGCCATGAACGAGAGGCCGAACCAGAGTTCGCGGCGGATCATCGCGCGGCCTCCTTCGAGGCGACGACGCGGTCGAGCGCGGCGATGTCCTCGTCCTTCACGTGCACCATCTCCTTGAGCTTCTCGACGTCGACTTCCTCCACGTCCTGCTCGCGCGAGGGCCAGGCGCCCTCGCGGATGCAGCGCACGCAGCGGATGATCTCCACCAGCCCCTGCAGCAGCAGCGTGAAGCCTGCCAGCGGAATGACGTACTTGAACGGGTACAGCGGCAGCGGCTCGGCCGAGAAGGTCTGCTCGCGGATGGCGAGCGACTCGCCCGCGTAGACCCATCCGGCCCAGGTCAGCGCGACGATGCCGGGCAGGAAGAAGACGATGTAGAGCACCAGGTCCACCAGCGCCTGCGTGCGCGGGCGGAAGAAGCCGTAGAGCACGTCGCCGCGCACGTGGCCGTTCTTCGAGAGTGTGTAGGCGCCCGCGGTCATGAACATGGTGCCGTACAGCATGATCTGCGCGTCCAGCACCCAGGCGTGGGGCCTGTTGAGCGCATAGCGCGAGAACACCTCCCAGCTGATCAGCAGCGTGAGCAGCAGGGCGCACCAGGCGAAGGTCTTGCCGATCCATGTGGAGAACCGGTCGACCGCCAGCAGGAAAGATTGCATCGGAACGAACTCCTCGCCGCGTCATCCGTGTCTTGCGCGGCAGCTTGGGCGCAGGCATGAGAAGAGGGCACCGCCCGGGTGCCCTCGCGTCGCATCGATCCCGTTGGCTCAGGTCTTCTTCGCCTGCCGTCCGAAGTAGTGGTTGTAGGCCATCTTGAAGTCGACCTCGTAGTCGTTCTGCCACTGGCCTGCGCGCTCGGCGAAGGCGCGCTGCGAGTCGAGCACTTTCTTGAACATCGGGTTCTCGGCCGACTTCTTCGCGATGGTCTTGTCCCACGATGCGAGCTGCGCGCGCAGCACCGTGTCGGGCGTCTTGTAGAACTTGATGCCGGCCTTCTTCAGCTCCTCGTAGTCCTTCGAGTTGCGGTCGATGGCCTTCCAGCTCATCTCGGCGCTCGCGGCCTGCGTGGCGTATTCGATGATCGACTTGAGCTCCGCCGGCAGCGCCTTGAGCTTGCCGCCGTTGAACAGCACCTCGAACTGCTCGCCGCTCTGGTGGAAGCTCTGCAGCATGCAGTTCTTGGCGACGTCGGGAAAGCCCAGCACGCGGTCGCTCGACGCGTTGTTGAACTCGGCCGCGTCGATCAGGCCGCGGTCCAGCGCGGGCACGATCTCGCCGCCGGGCAGCGGGTTCACGGCCGCGCCCATGTCGGTGAACACGTCCACCGCCAGGCCCACGGTGCGGAACTTCAGGCCCTTCATGTCCTCGGCCTTGGCCACCGGCTTCTTGAACCAGCCCAGCGGCTGCGTGGGCATGGGGCCGTAGAGGTACGAGACCACGTCGAGATTCAGGCCCTTGTAGATCTCCTCCATCAGCGCCTTGCCGCCGCCGTAGGTGTGCCAGGCCAGCACCATGTTGGCGTCCATGCCGTAGCCCGGGCCGGAGCCCCACAGCGCGAGCGCCGAGTTCTTGCCGTACCAGTACGCGACCACGCCGTGGCCGCCGTCGAGCGTGCCCTTGGCCACCGCGTCGAGCAGCTGGAAGGCGGGCACCACCGAGCCGGCGGGCAGCACCTCGATCTTCAGGCGGCTGCCCGCCATGTCGTTGACCTTCTTCGCGTAGTCCTGCGCGTACTCGTGGAAGATGTCCTTCGCGGGCCAGGTGCTCTGGAAGCGCAGGGTGGTGGTCTGGGCCATGCTGACCATCGGCACGGACATGGCGCCGGCGGCCACGGCCGCGCCCTTGAGCAGCCCGCGGCGGCGGGGCATCTTGCTGTCTGTCATTTGTCTCTCTCCAAACGGTTCTGAGTTGGGAAAACCCAGGCTGTCCGTCTTGGAGTTATGGTTCGACAGGCCCAAGGCGCCATCTTTGGCGCGCGGGAGCACTCGACAAACAGGGTTTTCACGAACCGGAGAAAAATTCCGGGCCATGAAAACCCGCATCCCAAGGACACGAGAGAAATGACCGAACCCATCGAGAACAAGGGCTACGCCGGCGACGTGACGCCCGAGCAGGCCGCCCAATGGACCGCCAGCGGCGAAGCCGTGCTGGTCGACGTGCGCACCGACGCCGAGCGCGAATGGGTAGGCTACGTGCCCGGCGCCGTGCCGCTGGCATGGAAGCAATGGCCCGGCATGGCGCTGAACCCGGCCTTCGACGAAGGCATCCGTGCCGCGGCTGAAGGCGGAAAGAAGGTGGTGCTGCTGTGCCGCAGCGGCGTGCGCTCCATCGCAGCGGCCAAGCGCGCGACAGAGCTGGGCGTGGAGGCCTACAACATCCTCGAAGGCTTCGAGGGCAACCCGGACGAGAACGGCCACCGCGGGCTGACCGGCGGCTGGCGCAAGCGCGGGCTACCCTGGCGGCAGAACTAGAGAGCCGCTCGTCTCACTCGGCCGTGGCCGGGTCGATCACGCTGTAGACCCGGTCCACGCGGTTGGCAGGGAAGCCGCCGAGCTCCGCGTGCCGGCGCACCAGTGCCTCGTCGGTGGCCTGGTAGACGCAGTAGACACGGTCGTCGGTCACGTAGCTGTGGATCCACTGGATGTCGGTCCCCATGCTGCTGAGCACGCCGCAGGACTTCTGCGAAATGGCCTTCAGGTCCGACGGGGTGAACTTGCCGGCGCCGGGGATGTCTCGCTCGATGACGAATTTGGGCATGGTGGTACTCCTGTCTGGCTGTCAGAATCGGTCGAAGGCGACCAGGTCCTATGGTGCCGATGCGAAGCCGCCCCGTATTGCCCGCTCCGCCTGACTTGTTGACCGAAACCCCGTCCTCGCTTGCCGGGAGGTGACCATGGATGTCTTGTCGGACGTGTTGCGGACCATCCGCCTCGAGGGCGCGCTGTTCCTCAACGGGGACATGTATGCACCCTGGTGCTTCAAGGTACCCAAGGGTAGAGACATCGCCCAGCTGCTCAGGCCCGGCGCGAACCGGCTGGCCATCTGCCACCTGGTGCTGCAGGGCGAATGCTGGGCCCAGGTCGATGGCGGCGAGCCGATACGGGCGCATGCGGGCGAAGTGATCGCCGCGCTGCACGGCGACTCCCATGTGCTGGGCAGCGGCCTGCACCATGCGGCGGTGGACATGTCGCATGTGGTGAGCCCGCGCGCGCCCGAACTGGAGCGCGTGCGCTATGGCGGCGAGGGAGATCGCACCTTGCTGGTGTGCAGCTGGTTCGCGTACGAGGGCGATGCGCCCAACCCCGTCATGGCGAACATTCCGCGCCTGTTCACCACGCAGCTGCGAAGCAGGCCGGCGGGCCCGTGGATCGAGCAGTCGGTCAACTTCGTGCTGGGCGATGCGGCTTCACGCTCTCCGGGTTCGGAGATGGTCGCCGCCAAGGTGGCGGAAGTGCTGTTCGCCGAAGTGCTGCGCGGCTACATCGAGTCCGCACCCGCCAACAACCCCGGCTGGCTGGCGGGCCTGCGCGATCCCCACGTGAGCCGCTGCCTGGCGCTGATGCACGCCGAGCCCGCGCGCAACTGGACGGTCGATGAGCTGGCGCAGGAGACCCACACCTCGCGCAGCGTGCTGGCGGACCGTTTCACCGAGCTGGTGGGCGCGCCGCCCATGCACTACCTGGCGCGCTGGCGAATGATCCTGGCCGCCGGCATGCTGCGCAGGGACCAGTGCAACCTGGCGCGCATCGCCGAAGGCGTGGGCTACGAATCGGAGGCCGCCTTCAACCGCGCGTTCAAGCGCGAGTACGGCGTGTCGCCAGGGGCCTGGCGGCACAACGGCGCCTGACCCCGGTCTTGCTCAGAGCGCCGGAATGCGCAGCTTCTGCCCCGGATAGATCTTGTCCGGATGTGTCAGCATCGGCTTGTTGGCCTCGAAGATCACGTTGTACTTGTTGGCGTCGCCGTAGTACTTCTTCGAGATGGCCGAGAGCGTGTCGCCGCGCACCACGTCGTGGTACTGGGCGGGCGGCGCGGCGGGGGCGACGAGGTTGTTCTCCACGCTGGTCACGTTCGCCACGTTGCCCGCGGCAAGCGATGCCTTCTCGCTGGCTTCCTGCGACGGCGCCTGGCCCGCGAGGGTGACCACGCCGGTGCTCGCGGTGTAGGTTACTTCCAGTCCCGTGAGGCCGAGGTTCTGCGTCTCGATGTAGGTCTTGATGGCGGCGGCCGCGGCCTGGTTGGCGTCGGGCGTGGCGGCCTGGGCCGACGAGCCGCCGAACAGCTTCTCACCAGCCTCCTTGATGAAACTGAGCAATCCCATGGTTCTCTCCTTGTGCGGTGGTGGGTGGAACCCGCCAATGTAGAGGCGGAAGCTGGCGCGCCTGCGTAGGCCCATGCCGCGTGTGTCAACGACGTGCCAGCCGGAATAACAACAAAGTCGCAATAATCCCGCGCATGTCATCCCCCTTCCTCGCCATCGACATCGGCAACACCCGCCTCAAGTGGGCGCTCTACGACTCGGCCCGCCCCGGCGCCGCGTTGCAGGCGCAGGGTGCCGAATTCCTCGACCACATCGAACGGCTGGCCGACGGCCCGTGGGCCGACCTGCCTTCGCCCGGCTCCATGCTGGGCTGCGTGGTGGCCGGCGACGCAGTCAGGCGCCGGGCCGAGGAGCAGATCGTCGAGCGCTTCGACTGCACGCCGCGCTGGGTGATGTCGAGCGCGGGCGAGGCCGGCATCGTCAACGGCTACGACCACCCCACGCGCCTGGGCGCCGACCGCTTCGTGGCGATGATCGGCGCGCGCCACCGCATGCTGGCTGCCGCGAAGCCGGGGCAGCCGCCTCGGCCGATGGTGGTGGTGCTGATCGGCACGGCCGTGACGGTCGAGGCCATCGACGCCGACGGCAAGTTCCTCGGTGGCCTGATCCTGCCGGGCCACGGCATCATGCTGCGCGCGCTCGAGTCGGGCACGGCGGGCCTGCACGTGCCCACCGGCGAGGTGCGCGAGTTCCCCACCAACACCAGCGACGCGCTGACCAGCGGCGGCACCTACGCCATCGCGGGCGCGGTGGAGCGCATGGTGCAGCACGTGCGCTCGCACTGCGGCGCCGAGCCGGCCTGCTACATGACCGGCGGCGCGGGCTGGAAGATGGCGCCCGTGATGAACGGGCATTTCGAGCTGGTCGAGAGCCTCATCATGGACGGGCTCCTGGTGATTGCCCGCGAGCGGGCTTCGAACTAGACAGAGGCGAAGAGGCTCAGGGGCGCATCAGCGCCTCGGCCATCGCCTGGAACGCCGGCAGCGTCAGCGGATCGTTCGCGCCGTTGGCCGCCACCGGGTGCGCCGCGTAGCGCACGATCACCATCTCCGCCTTCGGGTCCACGTAGATGCTCTGACCGTGGATGCCGCGCGCCATGTACGCGCCGTGCGGGTTGTGCGACACCCACCACATGTCTCGGTACGACCAGCCCTTGAGCAGCGGGTAGCCCGCCTTCACGAACCTGGCCGGGTCGCCGCCGCGCTGGATGTCTTCCACCACCGCCTTCGGAATCGCCTGCTGCCCGTTGGCCGCGCGGCCGCCGTTGCGCATGGTCTCGCCGAAGCGGGCCAGGTCGCGCAGCACGGTGTTGAGGCCGCCGCCGCCCGACTCGGTGCCGATGCGGTCGACCATGAAGTAGGCATCCTGCTCGGCGCCGATGCGGCGCCAGATCTTCTCGCTCAGCAGGTCGGCCAGCGACTGGTTGCTGGCGCGGCGAACGATCCAGGCCAGCACCTCGGCGTTGACCGTCTTGTAGGCGAAGCCGTCACCATGCTCGCCTTCCTTCTTCAGCGTGACGAGGAACTCGTAGAACGACTTCGGGCCCGTGTAGTTCGCGCCCTGGGTGAGCATGCCGCCGGCGCGGGCGTAGTCCCAGATCTCGGCCTTGGGGTCGGCATAGTTCTCGGAGTAGTGCACGCCCACGGTCATGTCCATCACCTGGCGCACGGTGGCGTCGCCGTAGGCGCTGTCCTTGAGTTCGGGGATGTACCTGGTGACCGGCGCGGCCGGGTCCAGCTTGCCCTCGTCCGCGAGGATGGCCGCCAGCGTGCCCACGAAGGACTTGGTGACCGACATCGCGATGTGCGGGCGCTCGGGCGTGAGCGCGCCGAAGTACTTCTCGTAGACCACCTTGCCGCGGTGCATCACCAGGATGCCGTCGGTGTAGGTGCCGGAGATCATCTGGGCGAAGTTCAGCGTCTGCTCGCCGCCCAGGGGCTTGAAGGTGACGGCCTCGATGTCGAAGCGGGCAGGCGCCGAAGGCAGCGGGCTGGCCGCGCCGCTGCCGCGCCATACGTTGGCCGTGGGCACCGTCTCGCGCACGTGCGAGAAGCTCCAGCGCGTGCGCGGGAAGACGCCGCCGGCCGGGTTGTCGAAGGTGATGAGCTTGTCTGGCGGGGGCGGGAAGCCCTTCATCCAACCCATGGCGTCGACCGAGGTGGCGGCAGGGTCTGGCAGCGCGGGAGGCGTGGGCGTCTGTGCGGAAGTGGTGTTCACGGCGAGCAGGGTGAATGCGGCGGCGAGCGCCGTGCGTGCTGGAGAAAGAGGCATGTCGTTGTTCTCGGTGAAAGGAGTCAGCGGCCGCTGAAGCGTGCCGGGCGGCGTTCGATGAAGGAGCGCACGCCCTCGGCGGCATCCTCGCTGTTCGACAGGCGCTTCTGCGTCTCGATGAATTCCGACACGGCGGCCAGCGGCCCCTGCTCCACGGCCTTGATCACGTTCAGCCGCGTGGCCACCACCGCCAGCGGCGCCTGCGCCGCGATGCGCTGCGCGATGGCCAGCGCCGCGTCGAGCTCCTGGCCGGCCGGCACCACCTTCTGCACGAAGTTCAGGCGCAAGGCCTCGGCGCTGTCGAACTCGTCGGCCGTGAGCAGGTGCAGCATCGCGTTGCCCACGCCCGCGCGCTCGGCCATGCGCAGCGTGGCGCCGCCCGTGGCCATGATGCCGCGCTGCACTTCCATCTGAGAGAAGCGGCAATTGTCGGCCGCCACCACGATGTCGGCGCCCAGCATCAGCTCGATGCCCACCGTGAAGCAGATGCCCTTGACCGCCACCACCATCGGCTTGGTGCGGCGGCGGTAGTCGGGCAGGCCGAAGTCGTGCGGCTCCACCAGCCCGGCGGGAATCGCCTTCTCGCCGCGCTTCATGTACTCGGTGACCGCGGGCAGGTCCAGGCCCGCCGTGAAGTGGTCGCCGAAGGCATGCAGCACGCCCACGCGCAGCTCGGGGTCGTCGTCGAGCCGGGTGTAGGCCTCGGCCAGCTGCCTGAACATCGGCGGCGTCCAGCCGTTGCGCTTGGCCGGGCGGTTGATGCCGATCAGCAGCACGTGGCCGAGCACCTGGGTGTCGATGCAGCCTTCTGCCGGCGGGGTGGTGGGCGTGGCGGTCATGTGAGCGGTCTCCTTTTCTTATCTTTTCAAGGAACACCGCGGAACCGGCTTTGCCGGGCCGCTGGTGTTGCCCCCGGTAGGGGGTTGGCGAAGCGACACGAAGTGCGCGAAGACTGGGGGCGAGCCAGTGTCAGTAGGTGTAGACGCCGCGGCCGGTCTTGCGGCCGAGCTGGCCGGCGGCGACCATTTCCTTGAGCAGCGGGCAGGGGCGGTACTTGGAATCGCCGAACTGCTCCAGATACACCTCCATCACGGCCAGGCACACGTCCAGGCCGATCATGTCGGCCAGCGCCAGCGGGCCGATGGGCTGGTTGCAGCCCAGCTTCATGCCGGCGTCGATGTCTTCGGCCGTGGCGATGCCCTCGGACAGCACGAAGAAGGCCTCGTTGATCATCGGCACCAGGATGCGGTTGACCACGAAGCCCGGGGCGTTCTTCACCGTGATCGGCGACTTGCCCAGGCGCTCGGCCAGTTCCTTCACCGTGTCGTGCGTGGCGTCGCTCGTGAGGTAGCCGCGAATGAGCTCCACCAGCGCCATCATCGGCACCGGGTTGAAGAAGTGCATGCCGATGAAGCGGTCGGCGCGCGAGGTGGCGGCGGCCAGCTGGGTGATCGAGATCGAGGAGGTGTTGGAGGCGATGATGACTTCGGGCGCCAGCATCTCGTCGACCTGCTTGAGGATCTTGAGCTTGAGCGCGTGGTTCTCGGTGGCGGCCTCGATGACCAGTTGGGCGCTCTTCAGGTCTTCGTAGTTGGTCGAGCCCTTGATGAGCGCCAGCGCGGCGGTCTTCTGCTCGGCGGTGAGCTTTTCCTTCTTGATCAGGCGGTCGAGGCTGCCCGACACCGTGGCGAGGCCCTTGTCGACCGCCGCCTGGGCGATGTCGACCATCACCACCTTCACGCCGGCCACCGCGCAGGCCTGCGCGATGCCGTTGCCCATCGTTCCGGCGCCGATGATGCCTACAGTCTGGATAGCCATGAGAGAACTCCTTGGAGAAAGCAAAAAGAAAAGGGGCGCGCGCGGCGGGCGCCACGGCGAAAGACATCGATTGTGAAGCAGCACCGCGCCCGCGCCGTTCCCGCGTGCGACACCGGCGGCTGCGGGTGGCTTACAGTCCTGCGGTTGCTTTTTCCAGCCTTTTTCGACTCCCGACCATGACCACCCTCGGCACCCCCCTTTCTCCCTCCGCAACCCGCGTGATGCTCCTGGGCTCCGGCGAACTCGGCAAGGAGGTGCTGATCGCCCTGCAGCGCCTCGGCGTCGAGACCATCGCCGTCGACCGCTACGAGAACGCCCCCGGCCAGCAGGTGGCGCACCATGCACGAACCATCACCATGAGCGATCCGGCGCAGCTGAAGGCGCTGATCGAGGCCGAGAAGCCCGCGCTGGTGGTGCCCGAGATCGAGGCCATCGCCACGCCCATGCTGCAGGAGCTCGAAGAAGCCGGCACCGTGCGCGTGATTCCCACGGCCCGCGCCGCCCGCCTGACCATGGACCGCGAGGGCATCCGTCGCCTGGCCGCCGAGACGCTGGGCGTGCCGACCAGCCCCTACAAGTTCTGCGATTCGCTGGCCGAGCTGCAGGCCGCCATCGACGGGGGCATCGGATATCCCTGCATCGTCAAGCCGGTGATGAGCAGCTCCGGCAAGGGCCAGAGCAAGATCGACGGCCCCGCCGACGTGCAGAAGGCCTGGGACTACGCCATGGCCGGAGGGCGGGTCAGTCATGGCCGCGTGATCGTCGAGGGCTTCATCGACTTCGACTACGAGATCACCCTGCTCACCGTGCGTGCCAAGGACGCCACCGGCGGCGTGCAGACGCAGTTCTGCGACCCCATCGGCCACGTGCAGGTCAGCGGCGACTACGTGGAAAGCTGGCAACCCCACCCCATGGCGCCCGCTGCGCTCGCGAAGGCGCAGCAGATCGCGCAGGCCGTGACGGCCGACCTGGGCGGCCAGGGCCTCTTCGGCGTGGAGCTCTTCGTGAAGGGCGACGAGGTCTGGTTCAGCGAAGTCAGCCCGCGCCCGCACGACACCGGCATGGTCACCATGGCCACCCAGTGGCAGAACGAGTTCGAGCTGCACGCGCGCGCCATCCTCGGCCTGCCGGTGGACACCTCGCTCAAGAGCCCGGGCGCCAGCGCGGTGATCTACGGCGGCGTGGACGCCACCGGCATCGCCTTCGACGGCGTGGCCGATGCACTGCGGGTGCCGGGCAGCGACATCCGCCTGTTCGGCAAGCCCGAGAGCTTCACCAAGCGCCGCATGGGCGTGGCGCTGGTGCATGCGGCCGACACCGACACCGCCCGCAAGCTGGCCAAGGAAGCGGCCTCCCTGGTCAAGCCGCGCAAGGCGTAGCCAGTTTCCGCAAGCCGCGCCGCAAGGGCGCGGGCATGGTGCGGGGGCTGCCGGGCCCAGTCGGGTGCGGGTGCGTGCGGATACCGCGGGCACCCGATGCCTCCCACACTGGACGCTCGCAACGATCCACCGGAGACACCATGCTGCACCCCCAGGCGCGCGCCCTGCTGGACTTCATCGAGGCGCGCGGCATTCCGCCGACGCACACCCTGTCGCCCGCCGATGCGCGGGCCTTCTATCGCGAGCGCCGCACCACCACGCAGCCGCTGCCGCCCGAAGTGGCCGAGGTGCGCGACCTCGCCGCCGACGGGCCGCACGGCACCATCCCGGTGCGCCTGTACCGGCCGATGGGCTCCGGCGTGGGGCCTTTGCCGGTGCTGGTGTACTACCACGGCGGCGGCTGGGTCATCGGCGACCTCGACACGCACGACGTGCTGTGCCGCCAGCTGGCCAATGGCGCCGGCTGCGCGGTGGTCGCGGTCGACTACCGCATGGGTCCCGAGCACCGCTTTCCCGCCGCCGTCGACGACGTGCTGGCCGCCACCCGCTGGGTGCGCCGCGAGGCCGCCGCGCTGGGGCTCGATGCGAGCCGCCTCGCGGTGGGCGGCGACAGCGCGGGCGGCAATCTCGCGGCGGTGGTGTCGATCGCCGCGCGCGACGCGGGCGACCTGCCCATCGTCTACCAGCTGCTGATCTACCCGGCCACCGACATGCGGCGCGGCCACGCATCGCACCAGAGCAACGGGCAGGGCTACCTGCTCACGGCGGACACCATCCGCTATTTCCACGACCACTACATCACCGACCCGAAGCACGACCTCGACTGGCGCGCCTCGCCGCTGCTGCACCCCGATCTTTCGAGGCTGCCTCCGGCATTGGTGCTCACCGCCGGCTACGACCCGCTGCGCGACGAAGGCGCCGCGTACGCCGAGGCGCTCACGGCCGCGGGCAACAGCGCGGTCTACGTGTGCTTCGAGCGCCAGATCCACGGCTTCGTGCCGATGGGCAAGGTGCTCGATGAGGCCAATGCGGCGGTCGCGCTGTGCGCCGCCGAACTGCGCCGCGCGTTCGCAGCGGCATAGGGAAAGTCCTCGCGCAAATCGGCGCAAACCCATATCGCGCTGGCGGCCCGCGCCGCTACGATCCAGCCAACAAAGGACGCCGCCACGAAGCGGCAGTCCACCGATGCAGGAGACAAGCACCATGCAGCGAACGAGGACGACGCCGCCGCCCGCGCGCGGTGCCGAGAGGCAAGGCCAACGCCTGATGTGGCTCACGCCGCACCGGGTGTTCTACGCCGGCCTGCTCGGTGCCGCTGCCGAGCGCACGATGGGCGGGCACGGCGTGTACGTGTCGCCCGCCGGCGCGCCGCCCACGCGCATCCGCATCGGCGGCGGAGCCTGGATGAGCGGCGAGTTCATCGTGGTGCCGCCGCACGTGCCGCACGAGGTGGAAACCGCGCATCCGCTGATCTTCAATTTGCTGATCGAGTCGGAGTCCGTCGATCCGGCGCGCATGCCGGCCTTCCTTCAGCACTGCGGCCCGGTCGATGCGCCGGCCTTCGTGCAGCGCGTGCGCGAAGCCCATGCGAACCTGCTCGCTGCCTCCGCGCGCGGCATGAACTTCGAGGGCTTCGACTTCGACACCATGTTCTTCGGCGAGCCGCTCGCGCCGCGCGCGCTCGATGCGCGCATCCGCAAGGTGGCCGACGCCATCAACGCCGATCCGGCCGCACCGGCCTCGGCCGAGGAATGGGCGGCCTCGGTGCACCTGTCGTTCTCGCGCTTCCTGCACCTGTTCAAGCAGGAGACCGGCATGGCCTTCCGTGCATTCAGGGCCTGGAAGCGCGCGCGCAGCCTGCTGCGCTACGTGCGCCAGAGCAGCACGCTGACCGACATCGCGCTCGACACCGGCTACCCTGACTCGACGCACTTCAGCCATTCGATCCGCCAGGTCTACGGCCTCAAGCCCAGCGACATCGTGGCCGGCTCGCGCCGCCTCGTGCTGCACGACGCGGCCGGCGGCAGCGGCGGTTTCACCCGGCAATGAACGCGGCGGAACAGGATCCATGCAGATTCTTCAGCTGCTGCTGTCGGGCATCGCGCAAGGCTGCATCTACGGCCTGATCGCGCTGGGCTTCGTGCTCATCTACAAGGCCACCGAGACGGTGAGCTTCGCGCAGGGCGACTTGATGATGCTCGGCGCATTCGGGGCGTTCGCGGGCATGTCGCTCTTCGGCATGCCGTTCTGGCTCGCGGCGATCCTCGCGGTGGTGGCGATGGCGGCCTTCGGCGTGCTGCTGGAGCTGGTGGTGATCAGGCCGATCCTCGGGCAGCCGCAGTTCTCGATCGTGATGCTGACCATCGGCATCGCCTACGTGGCGCGCGGGCTCGTCACCATGGTGCCGGGCATCGGCACCGAGACGCACACGCTGGCCGTGCCCTACAAGGACGAGATCTGGAAGCTGGGCGAGCTGGTGGTGAACCTGGAGCAGTTCGTGATCATCGTGGCCACCGCCATCCTGTGCGGCCTGCTGTTCGCGATGTTCCGCTACAGCAAGCTGGGCATCGCGATGCAGGCCTCGTCGCAGAACCAGCTCGCGGCCTACTACATGGGCATTCCGGTGAAGCGGCTCAACGGGCTGGTGTGGGGCCTGGCGGCGGCTGTGGCGGCCATCGCGGGCATGCTGCTGGCGCCCATCACCTTCGTGCACGCGAACATGGGCTTCATCGGGCTGAAGGCCTTTCCGGCGGCGGTGGTGGGGGGCTTCGGCAGCCTGCCGGGCGCGATCGTCGGCGGGCTGGTGATCGGCATCGTCGAGTCGTTCGCGGGCTTCTACCTGCCCGACGGTTTCAAGGACACGGCGCCGTACATCGTGGTGCTGCTGATGCTGATGATCAAGCCGAACGGCCTGTTCGGCGAAAAGCTGCGCAAGAAGGTCTAGAAGAAATGTGCCCCCACGCTCGTCACTTCGTGTACTCGCTGCCCCCCGAGGGGGCGCAGGTCCGCCTTGGGGCGGCCCGGCGACGGACCTGAACCATGCGCTTCATCTTCAAAACGAGTTACGACCAGGACATCCGCCTCGCCCGCCACGGCGGCCATGTGTTCTGGTACGGCCTGCTGGTGGCCTTCCTGCTCGCCGCGCCTTGGATCATCGACGAGTACTGGCTCGCGCAGCTGACCTTCGTGCTGATCTACGGCATCGTCGGCCTGGGGCTGATGCTGCTGGCGGGTTTCACGGGGCAGTTCTCCATCGGGCACGCGGCCTTTCTCGGCGCGGGTGCGTACACGCAGGGCGTGCTGACGAACATCGGCGTGCCGTTTCCGCTGGCGCTTGTCGCGGCCGCTGCGCTGTCGGCGGCGGTGGGCGTGGTCGTGGCGTTGCCGGCGCTGCGGGTGAAGGGCATCTACCTGGGCATCGCGACGCTGTCCTTCGGCTTCATTGTCGAGGAGGTGTTCGCGCGCTGGGAAAGCGTGACGGGCGGCAACGCCGGCCTGCATGTGAAGTCGCCGCAGCTCTTCGGCTGGTCGCTGGGCTCGGGCGAGGGCTTCTACTTCCTCTGTCTCGTCGTGGCGGTGCTCGCGACGCTGGGCATCCTGAACCTGCTGCGCTCGCCGACCGGGCGGGCCTTCGTCGCGATCCGCGATTCGGAGATCTCGGCGCAGAGCATGGGCATCCATCTCGCGCGCTACAAGACGATGTCCTTCGCGATCTCGGCCGCGCTCGCGGGGCTGGGCGGCGCGCTCTATGCGCACAAGCTGAGCTTCATCTCGCCGGACCAGTTCAGCATCCTGCAGTCCATCGACCTGCTGCTGATGGTGGTGATCGGCGGGCTGGGCTCGGTGCACGGCGCGTTCCTGGGCGCGATCTTCCTGATCGCGATGCCGCAGCTCATTTCCATCGGCAAGGACTGGCTGCCCGAGGCCATCGGACAGGCGCCGGGCCTGCAAGGTCTGGTGTACGGGCTGGTGCTGATCGCCTTCGTGCTGTTCGAGCCGCTGGGCCTGTACGGGCGCTGGCTGAAGATCCGCACCTGGCTGCAGCTCTTTCCGTTCTACCGCAAGGGCCTGTTCAAGCGGCAGAAGTCGTTCACCAAGTCGGATCGTCTGAGATGAGCGGCGGCGACATTCTTCTTTCGGCCAGGGAGCTGAGCGTGCGCTTCGGCGGCGTGCTCGCGGTCAACAAGGTGAGCTTCGACGTGCGGCGCGGCGAGGTGTTCACGCTGATCGGGCCCAACGGTGCGGGCAAGACGACGGTGTTCAACCTCATCAGCCGCATCTACACGCCGACCACCGGCGCGATCGAGTGGCATGGAGAGGCGGGCGGGCCGCTCGCGCTGACTCAGCAGGCGCCGCACGCCATCGCGGCGCTGGGCATCGCGCGCACCTTCCAGAACATCGAGCTGTTCGAGCACGCGACGGTGCTGCACAACCTGCTGATCGGCCGCCACACGCACCGGCAGACGGGTTTCTGGAGCGAAGTGTTCTTCACGCCGGCCACGCGGCGCGCGGAGATCGCGGCGCGCGAGAAGGCCGAGCAGGTGATCGACCTGCTGGACCTGCAGCACCATCGCGACTCGATGGTGGCGGGGCTGCCCTACGGCGTGCGCAAGGTGGTGGAGCTGGCGCGCGCGCTGTGCACCGAGCCCAAGCTGCTGCTGCTCGACGAGCCTTCCTCAGGCCTCAATGTGGAGGAGACCGCCGACATGGCGTTCTGGATCCAGGACATCCAGCACGAGCTGGGCGTGTCTGTGTTGATGGTCGAGCACGACATGTCGCTCGTGTCGAAGGTGTCGGACCGGGTGCTCGCCATGAACCAGGGCGAGGTTCTGGCGACGGGATCTCCCGGCGAAGTGCAGGCCGATCCGCGTGTCATCGAGGCCTACCTCGGCACGGTGGACGACGTGAGCAGCCTGAGGAGGGTTGCGGCATGAGCGACATCGTTCTCCAGCTGATGAACGTCGAGAGCGCCTATGGCCCGATCAAGGCCATCCGGGGCGTGAGCCTGAAGGTCCGAAAGGGCGAGATCGTGACGGTGCTCGGCTCGAACGGCGCGGGCAAGACGACCATCCTGAAGACCATCTCGGGAATCATCGACCCGCGCAAGGGCAGCATCGAGTTCCAGGGCGCGGACATCACGGCCAAGGACCCGGCCTACATCGTCCAGCAGGGCCTGAGCCACGTGCCCGAGGGGCGCGAGGTGTTCCCGCTGCTGTCGGTGAAGGACAACCTGCTGATGGGCGCCTACACCCGCAAGGACCGCGACGGCGTGGCGCGGGACATCGAGACGGTCTATGCCTACTTCCCGATCCTGCGCGAGCGGGCCGCGCAGGACGCGGGCCTGCTGTCGGGCGGGCAGCAGCAGATGCTGGCGATCTCGCGCGCCATCATGGCCGCGCCGCATCTGATTCTTCTGGACGAACCGAGCCTCGGCCTGAGCCCGAAGCTGACGAAGGAGATCTTCGAGATCGTGGTGCGCATCAACCGCGAGCGCGGCACCACGATCCTGCTGGTGGAGCAGAACGCCAACATGGCGCTCAACGCCGCCGACCACGGCTACGTGCTGGAGAACGGCCGCATCGTGATGGAAGACTCCTGCGAGCGCCTGAGGGAGAAGGAGGACATCAAGGAGTTCTACCTCGGCATGAAGGACGACGGCGTGCGCGGCGAGCGGCGCTGGAAAAAGAAGAAGACCTGGAGATAGTCGCCATGCAGCAAGGACTCTGGGACCTGAACACCTTCGCGCCCAAGCTCGACGTGGTCGTGCCCGGCGACACCATCCCGGCGATGTTCTGGAACGCGGTGAAGCAGCGCGGCGACAACATCTGGATGCGGCAGAAGAAGCTCGGCATCTGGCGCAGCTGGAGCTGGCACCAGACCGCCGACGCGGTGCGCGAGATCGCGGCGGGGCTGCAGGCCATCGGCTTCGCGCCGGGCGAGTGCGCGTCGATCCTGTCGAACACCGTCATCGAATGGGTGCTCGCCGACCTGGCGGTGCTCAGCTGCGGTGGCGTGTCCAACGGCATCTACCCGACCGACGCGGCCTCTCAGGTGCACTACCTGTGCGAGGACTCGCGCACCACCGTGCTTTTCGTGGAGGACGACGAACAGCTCGACAAGGCGCTCGAGGTGCGCGCCGGCCTGCCCGGGCTGCGCCGCGTGATCGTATTCGACATGGAGGGCCTGCGCGAGCTCGACGACGCCGGCGTGATGAGCCTCGACGCGCTGCGTGCCCTCGGCCGCGAGCGCCTGTCGGCCGACCCGCAGGCGGTGGAGCGCACGGTCGCGGCCTGCCGTCCGGAAGACCTGGCCATCCTCGTCTACACCTCGGGCACCACCGGCAAGCCCAAGGGCGCGATGCACAGCCACGCGGGGCTGGTGTACACGGCGCGCGGCTACAACACGCTGGTGGCGCAGGACGACAAGGACGAGCGCATGTGCTTCCTGCCGCTGTGCCACATCGCCGAGCGCATGGGCGGCGAGTATTTCGCGATGTACACCGGCTCGATCCTCAACTTCGTCGAGAACCCGGAGACGGTGCCCGAGAACGTGCGCGAGATCGCACCCACCGTGTTCACTGCGGTTCCGCGCGTGTGGGAGAAGTTCTATTCCGGCGTGATGATCGCGCTGAAGGAAGCGAGCCCGCTGCAGCAGGCGGCCTACAGGTGGAGCATCGGCGTGGGCGAACGGATCGCCGAGCGCGTGCTGGCAGGCCAGCCGGTGGGGGCAGGGCTGAAGCTCAAGTTCAGGCTGGCGCGCGCGCTCGCGCTGGACAACGCGCGCAAGCTCATCGGCATCCACCGCTCGCGCTTCCTGGTGACGGGCGCGGCGCCCATCTCGCCGGAGCTGGTGAAGTGGTACCTCGCGCTGGGCGTGCCGATGCTGGAGGTGTGGGGCATGACGGAGTCGTGCGGCGCCTCCACCGCGGTGCCGGCCGCGCGCATCAAGCCGGGCTCGATCGGGCCGGCCACCAGCTACAACGAGGTGCGCGTGGACCCGGCTACCGGCGAGATCCTGGTGCGCGGCCCCAATGTCTTCATGGGCTACCTCAACCTGCCGGAGAAGACGGCCGAGACCATCGATGCCGACGGCTGGCTGCACACCGGCGACGTGGGCGTGATGGACGAGGACGGGTATTTCCGCATCACCGACCGCATGAAAGACATCATCATCACGGCGGGCGGGAAGAACGTGACGCCCAGCGAGCTGGAGAACGAGCTCAAGTTCAGCCTCTACATCACCGATGCCGTGGTCATCGGCGACAGGAGGCCCTACCTCACGGTGATCGTCATGATCGACCAGGAGAACGTCGAGAAATTCGCGCAGGACAACGACGTGCCGTTCAGCAACTACGAGAGCCTGACGCGCGCCAAGGAAGTGCAGGAGCTGATCCAGGGCGAGATCGATCGCGTCAACGCCAAGTTCGCCCGCGTGGAGCAGATCAAGAAGTTCTTCCTGCTGGAGACGCAGCTCAGCGCCGAGGACGAGGAGCTCACGCCCACGATGAAGCTCAAGCGCAAGCTGGTGCAGGCCAAGTATGCGCAGCGCATCGAGGCCATGTATGGATAAGGCTCGCCCCCAGGCTTCGCGCACTTCGTGTCGCGCACGCCTTCCCCCTACCGGGGGCAACACCAGCGGCCCGGCGAAGCCGGTTCCGCGGTGTTTCTGGAAAAGGCCAGGCAGTGTGTTTTTCAACAGGCAAGGAGACAACGCAATGACGAAGCTCAAGACACTGACGACGCTGGCCGTGCTGGGACTGACCGCGACGCTCGCGTCCGCCCAGCAGCAACAGGGCGTGACCAAGGACGAGATCCGCATCGGCACCATCCAGGACCTGTCGGGCCCGCTCGCGGGCTTCGGCAAGCAGGCGCGCAACGGCATGCAGCTGCGCGTGGACGAGCTCAACGAGCAGGGCAACGTCAACGGCCGCAAGCTCAAGCTCTTCGTGGAGGACTCGGGCTACGACCCGAAGAAGGCGGTGCTGGCGGCCCAGAAGCTGGTGAACCAGGAGAAGATCTTCATCATGGCCGGCCATATCGGCACGGCGCAGAACATGGCGGCGATGCCGGTGCAGTTCGACAAGAACGTCATCAACTACATGCCCATCACCGCGGCGCGCGAGATGTACGAGCCGCTCAACCGGCTGAAGTATTCGTTCGCGGCCACCTACTACGACCAGATCCGGCTGGCGCTGCCGAAGATGATCAAGGACAAGGGAGCCAAGAAGGTCTGCACCATCTACCAGGACGACGAGTTCGGCCTGGAGGTGCAGCGCGGCGCCGAGGCGGGCCTGAAGGCCGCGGGCATGGAGCTGACGGAGAAGACATCGTTCAAGCGCGGCGCCACCGACTTCAGCTCGCAGGTCGCGAAGATGAAGGCCGCCAATTGCGACCTCGTGGTGCTCGGCACCATCATCCGCGAGACCATCGGCACCGTGGGCGAGGCACGCAAGACCGGTTTCAATCCGACCTTCCTGGGCTCCAGCGCGGCGTACACCGACCTGATCCACAAGCTCGGCGGCAAGGCGATGGACGGCATCTACGCCACCATGACCGTGCAGAATCCCTACACCGACGAGCAGTCGCAGCCGCTGCGCTTCTGGGCCAACAAGTACAAGACCAAGTTCAACGAGGATCCGACGGTGTTCTCGGTGTACGGCTACGTGATCGTCGACTCGTTCATCAAGGCCGCCACCAAGGCCGGCCCGAACCTCACGACCGACAGCTTCATCAAGGCCATGGACAGCATGACCTTCGAGCCCGACATGTTCGGCAGCCCGAAGAGCACGTACACGGCCACCAAGCGCCTGGGCAACGATCAGTCGCGCCTGTCGCAGATCAAGGACGGGAAATGGGTCGTCGTGTCTGACTATGTGACACCATAGCGGGCACCATGCCCAATTACTGGTTGATGAAATCCGAGCCCGACGAGGTCTCGATCGACGATGCGCTCGCCGCGCCCGATGCCACCGTGGCCTGGACCGGCGTGCGCAACTATCAGGCACGCAACTTCATGCGCGACGGCATGAAGGTCGGCGACGGCGTGCTGTTCTATCACTCGAGCTGCCCGGAGCCGGGCATCGCCGGCATCGCGCGGGTGGCCTCGGGCATCAAGCCCGATCCGACGCAGTTCGATCCGAAGTCGCCCTACTACGACGCGGCGTCGAAGAAGGACGATCCGCGCTGGCTGCTGGTGGACGTGCAGGCGCTGCGCAAGACGCGCCTGCTGGCGCTGCCCGAGTTGCGCGCCAGGCCCGAACTGGCCGAACTGGTCGTGCTGCGCAAGGGCAACCGGCTGTCGATCACGCCGGTAGAGCCGGCGCACTGGAAGATCATCGAGAAGATGCTGGCCTGAACCAGCTGCCGGCTGTCGGCTTTTCAGCCGAGCTTGTTCAGGATCGGGAACAGCTTGCCGAGCCCGTCGGCCATCACCTCGACGGCGAGCGCGGCGAGGATCAGGCCCATCAGCCGGGTCATGATGTTGATGCCCGTCTTGCCCAGCACGCGTGCGATCGGCTGAGCGAGCGAGAAGGCCAGGGCGGTGGCCAGCGCCACCACCACGCCGTAGCCGACCAGGATCGCCAGCTCCCACAGGTGCTGCGCCTTGTCGGCGTAGATCACCACGGTGGAGATGGTGGCCGGCCCGGTGAGCAGCGGGATGGTGAGCGGCACCACCGCGATCGACGCGCCCATCGACGCCTTCACCTCGGTGGCGCGCAGCTCCTCGACGTTGGTCTTGCTCTCGGCAGGCTTGGCATTGAGCATCGACAGCGAGCTCATGAGCAGCAGCAGCCCCCCGCCGACCTGGAAGCTCGCGATGGAAATGCCGAAGAAGGACAGCAGCTGCAGCCCCAGCAGCGCGCTCACGGCGATCACCACGAAGGCGCTGAAGGCCGACATGCGCACCGTGTGGCGGCGCTGCGCGTCGCTGTAGCCCTGCGTGTAGTGGATGAAGAAGGGCACGATGGCCAGCGGGTTGACGATGGCCACCAGCGTCACCAGCGGCTTGATCAGGTCCATCGATGTGCTCATGCTCAGCGGCCTCCGGTGACGTCGAGCAGGGCCGTGGTGGTGTAGCTCGCCTCGGGCGAGAGCAGCCACAGGATGGCGCCGGCGATCTCCTCGGCGGTGCCGGTGCGCTTCATCGGCACGGTCGGTGCGAGCTCGAAGGCGCGGTCGGGCAGGCCGCCCGAGGCGTGGATCTCGGTGTCGATCAGGCCGGGGCGCACCGCGTTGACGCGGATGCCTTCCTCGGCCACTTCCTTGGCCAGGCCGATGGTGAAGGTGTCGATGGCGCCCTTGCTCGCGGCGTAGTCGACGTACTGCCCCGGCGAGCCCAGCCGCGCAGCGCCGCTGGAGATGTTGACGATGGCGCCGCCCGAGCCGCCGTAGCGCGTGCTCATGCGCCGCACCGCCTCGCGCGCGCAGATGAAGCTGCCGATCACGTTGATGCGGAACATGCGCTCCAGCCGCGCGAAGCTCATTTCGTCGACGCGCGCAGTCATGTCGACCACGCCGGCGTTGTTGACCAGCGCGGTGAGGCGGCCGAAGCGGGCATCGACCTTCCGGAACATGGCCAGGACCTGTGCCTCGTCGCCCACGTCGGCCTGCACGGCCATGGCGTTGCCGCCGTTGTCGCGGATGGTGCGCACCACCTCGTCGGCGGCCAGGGAGTTGGTGGCGTAGTTGACGGCCACTGCGTAGCCGCGGCTGGCCGCGAGCAGGGCCGTGGCGGCGCCGATGCCGCGACCGCCGCCGGTGATCAATAGCACCTGGTCCAAAACCTACCTCCTGCAGAGAAACTGCGTGTCAGTTAAAACGACTGGCTTGGATTACATCATCGGGGCATGCACATGAGCACCGGCAAGACCATCGACTACTACTTTGCACCCCAGAGCCCGTGGACCTACTTGGGGCATTCCCGCTTCGAGGCGATCGCCGCGGCCGCGGGCGCCACGGTACGGGTGCGGCCCATCGACATGGGCAGCGTGTTCCCGGTGTCGGGCGGGCTGCCGCTGGGCAAGCGGGCGCCGCAGCGGCAAGCCTACCGGCTGGTCGACCTGGCGCGCTACTCGAAACACCTGGGGCTGCCGCTGAACGTCAAGCCGAAGTTCTTCCCGGTGGCCAGCGACGACGCGGCGCGCGTCATCATCGCGGTCGACATGCACGACGGCACCGAGGCCGCCATGCGCATGTGCGCGGCGGTGTTCCAGGCCGTGTGGGTGCAGGAGCGCAACATCGGCGACCCGAAGGTGCTCGACTCGCTGGTGGTCGAATGCGGGCTCTCGCCCAAGCGCGGCGAGCAGTCGCAGAGCCAGGCGGTGCAGGAGCGCTACGAGGCCTACACGCAGGAGGCCATCGACATCCAGGTGTTCGGCGCGCCCAGCTACGTGATCGACGGCGAGATTTTCTGGGGGCAGGACCGTCTCGACTTCGTCGAGCGCGCGCTGCGCCCGTAACCCCGGCATCCCTTCTTTTCTTCGGATGCCATCAAGGAGCAAGACAACATGGGTCAATTCATCGATCTCAAGGCCAAGGACGGCCTGAGCTTTCCCGCCTACGTGGCCGAGCCGTCGGGCAAGCCGCGCGGCGCGGTGGTCGTGGTGCAGGAAATCTTCGGCGTGAACTCGCACATCCGCTCGGTGGCCGACGGCTACGCGGCCGAGGGCTACCTCGCCGTGGCGCCTTCGACCTTCCAGCGCGTGAAGCCGGGCGTGGAGCTGGGCTACTCGGAAGACGACATGAAGAACGGCTTCGGCCTGAAGACGGCTGTCGAGGCGTTGCCGGCACCGGGCGTGCTGCAGGACATCGAAGCTGCCATCGCCTATGCGTCGAAGGCGGGCAAGGTAGGCATCGTCGGCTACTGCTGGGGCGGCCTGCTGACCTGGCGCGCTGCCGCGCTGCTGCCAGGCCTGTCGGCGGCGGTGCCCTACTACGGCGGAGGCATGACCTCGCCGGAGGAAACGGCACGCCAGCCCAAGGTGCCGGTACTGGCCCACTTCGGCAACCAGGACCACTGGATTCCGCTGGACACCGTCGAGGCGTTCAGGAAGGCGCATCCCGAAGTGGAAGTGCACGTCTACCCGGTGGGCCACGGCTTCAACTGCGACCAGCGCGGTTCGTACGACGCCGACGCGGCCAAGCTGGCGCGCGAGCGCACGCTGGCCTTCTTTGCGAAGCACCTCGGCTGAGGCCTTCTCGCGAATGAGGAAGCCCGGTGCATGCCGGGCTTCTTTCATTGTCAGGACGCCGGTTTGCGCTTCAGGCCGGGCCCGTCGCCCACGCGGGTCTGCAGGAAATCGAGCAGCGCGCGCAGTGCGGCGCTGTTGTGGCGTCGCTGCAGGTACGCGGCCGAAAGCCACATGTCCTTGCGTGTGTAGCCCTGCAGCACCGGCACCAGCTCCCCATGCTCGATGTGCGACTGCACGAGGATCGAGGGCAGGTAGATCACGCCGAAGCCGCGCATCGCGACGCGGATCAGCGGCGCGCCCTCTGTGCAGTCCATGCGGCTCTTGACGTGCACGTCCAGAGGCTGGCCGCCGTCGTCGAAGCGCCATACCGGTTGCGCGCCGAGCAGCGAGTGGGTAAGGGCCTCGTGGCTGGCCAGGTCTCGCGGGTGCTCGGGCTTGCCGTGCTTCTTCCAGTAGATGGGCGAGGCGCAAACCACCATTTCCATGAGCCGGAGCTTGCGCACGATGAGGTTGGCGTCTTCCACGGGGCCACTGCGGATGTCGACGTCGATGCCTTCCTCGGCGAGGTCGACGGTGCGGTTGGTCAGCTGCAGGCTGATGCTCACGTCGGGGTAGTAGCGCATGAAGTCGGCCAGCAGGTTCGGGAACTCGCCATTGCCCATGCCGTGCGGGGCCGAGATGCGCAGCCGGCCGCCGGGCTGGCTGGCGCGCTCCTGCAGTTCCGCCTGGGTGAGTTCGACCATCTCC
This sequence comes from Variovorax sp. 160MFSha2.1, assembly GCF_048305075.1. Lineage (NCBI taxonomy): Bacteria > Pseudomonadati > Pseudomonadota > Betaproteobacteria > Burkholderiales > Comamonadaceae > Variovorax > Variovorax sp. 160MFSha2.1. Next base: position 6,304,825 of record NZ_CP157624.1, on the reverse strand, counting down.
AGCACCGGGGTGCTGCGCTCCAGCAGCAGCTGGCCGGCGTCGGTGAGGCTCACGGAGCGGGTGGAGCGGTTCAGAAGACGCACCCCGAAGCGGGTTTCCAGCTCGGCCACATACTTGCTGACGGTGGCCTTCGACATATCCAGCCTCTTGGCTGCCTGGGAGAAGCTGCCGTGCGAGGCGACCTCCCGGAAGGTTCTGATCAGATCGAGACTGTCCATGTGGATGGGTCCATTGTTTCCGTTTTGGGAACGCGATGGTTCGATTCTCCCGGGTTTTTCCTAGCTGGCTTGGGCGACACTTGCGTTACACGCCGACGTCGCCAGCCTGGCTGGGTCGTTGGAAGGAACTGAAATGAAGACCCCGAACATCGTCGCTGCCGCCCTTTTGTCGCTCTTTGCCGCCTCCGGCGCGCTGGCGCAGGGCTTCGAGCCGGTGCAGCCGCTCAAGGCCGTCACCAGCCCCAGCGATGTGGCCGCCGGTGCCGACGCCGCGGCGCGGGACGGGAATGTCTACGGCGACGTGGTCGCCGCGCCCCTGACCTCGCGGCCCAGTTCGCTCGACCGGGCATCGATTCGCGCCGAGGCCGTGGCCGCCGCCCACGCGCCGAACCAGAACCTCGACCGCCGCGCCTTCGTCAACAGCGAAGTGCCGCCGCAATTCCAGGGCGCCAGGCGCTAGGCCGGAAGTTTCTCCTCTCGGGCAAGGCCGGGCCGGTGCAAAACCGGGCCCGGCTTTTTGTTTTGCATGCCTTCATGTCGCCATTGTTTCAATAGAGGAAACACGGTGTCTCTGAACCGGGTGTTCTGGCAACGCCGTTCCCCCGGAAACTCGCCGCACAGGCTCGCGAACCAGCAGGCCTGGTGGACGAACCATCCAGAGAACACCCTAGGAGAAATGACCATGAAGACCTCGCAAATCCTCGCAGCCGCCGCCCTCGCCCTGCTCGCCGCCACCGGCGCCCAGGCTGAAACCTACCAAGGCGTGAACACCGCCGTCACGACCAAGAGCCGCGACGAAGTCAACGCCGAAGCCGTGCGCACCGCCGCTGCACCGAACCAGAACGTCGTGCGCGGTTCGCGCGGCGCGGAAACGGTTGCCGTGTCGAAGGACCGCTCGATCGTGGAAGCCGAAGCCGTTCGCACCGCCTACGCTCCCGACCAGAACGTGACCTCCGGTTCGCGCGTGAACAGCAAGGTCATCTCGACCATGCAGCACCCGATGGACGCTCGCGTTCAGGCACAGCAAGGTTCGGGCGCCGTCGCCAAGTAATAGAAGCGGCCCCGCTGGGGTCGTCGAAATCGAAAAGGGCCACGCGAAAGCGTGGCCCTTTTCTTTGGCGCGACAGATCTGGAGCGTCGGCGTGTCAGCGCGTGCGGGCGAGGTAGCGCTTGCGCCAGAAGATCACGACCAGCAGCACGGCGATGACCAGCATGGATGTCATCGCGATCCAGAAGCCGTCGGCCTTGTGCACCAGCGGGATGAATTCGAAGTTCATGCCGAAGATGCCGGCGATGAGGTTCAGTGGCAGGAACACGGCGGTGAGCACCGTCAGCACCCGCATGATGTCGTTGGCGCGGTGGCCCTGGACGCTGAAGTGCATCTGCACGGCCGTCTCGGCGTTCTGCTCCAGCCGGTGCACGTGGTGCACCACGCGCTCGATGTGCTCGAGCACGTCCCGGCTGCGGATCATGATGAGTTCCCGCTCGCGCTGCTCCGTCTCGCCCTTGGGCACGGGCAGCGTTTCGAGCGAGTCGATCCAGTCCTGCATGGCGGCGCGCTGGTCCTCGCAGATCTCGTCCAGGTGGTGCAGCGACTGGCGCGCCTCCATCAGCGCGCCCCAGTTGGTGAAGCGGCTGCGCGGGTCGATCAGCTCGGTCTGCCAGTGGTCGAGCTGCTTGGTGAGCTCGCGCCGCAGGTCGAGGTAGCCGTCGACGATCTGGTTGATCACGCGCAGCATCAGGTCTGAAGGGCTGGTCGGCAGGCGGGCCGAGGTGGCGCGCACGTCGAGCGCCGGGGTGGCGCCGTCGGTCGAGGCCGCGGCCAGCAGCCGGGCGGCGAAGGCGTCGCGCACCGCGCCATCCTCGGGGTGCACCGACAGCAGGACGCGGTCGAACACGGCGAAGCCCACCGGCCGGGTGTCGACGCGGCGCAGCACGGGCGGGCCGCTGCGGGGCTGGCGCGGCGCGGTGGCTGAGACCGGGGCAGGCGGCGCCTCGTTGCCATTGCCTTTGCCGTTTCCCAGCGCCGCCTGGCCCTGGCCGTTGGCCAGCCGCCGGAACACCAGCACGTCGTACAGCGAGGTGTAGTCGTAGTGCGAGGGCAACTGGTCGTTGAGCAGGTCGGCCACATGCAGGTCGACCAGCTGCGTGAGGCACAGCGTCTGCAGGATCTGCTGGACCTCGGCCAGCGAGGCCCGGAATTCATCCCGCGTGAGCGAGATCCAGAGGTAGCCGCTGGCGCCGCAGGCGCCCGGCACGGCCAGCGGCGCCAGCGCGGCGTGCTCGCTGACCTGTGACCGGTTGATTTCGAAGATGCGCATGCCCGGTTGCCGGCGCGCCGTTACTTCTGCAGCAGGCGCGCGGCGTCGAGCGCGAAATAGGTCAGCACGCCGTCGGCGCCGGCGCGCTTGAAGGCCAGCAGGCTTTCGAGTACCACGGCGTCGTGGTCGAGCCAGCCGTTCTGGGCGGCGGCCTTGAGCATCGCGTACTCGCCGCTCACCTGGTAAGCGAAGGTGGGCACGCGGAATTGGTCCTTCACACGGCGCACGATGTCAAGGTAGGGCATGCCGGGCTTCACCATCACCATGTCGGCGCCCTCGGCGATGTCGATGGCGACTTCGCGCAGGGCCTCGTCGCTGTTGCCCGGGTCCATCTGGTAGACCTTCTTGTTGCCCTTGCCGAGCGTGGCGGCCGAGCCGACCGCGTCGCGGAAGGGGCCGTAGAAGGCGCTGGCGTACTTGGCGCTGTAGGCCATGATGCGGGTGTGGATGTCGCCGCGGGCCTCGAGGGCGTTGCGGATGGCGCCAATACGGCCGTCCATCATGTCGCTGGGCGCCACGATGTCCACGCCGGCTTGCGACTGCGCGAGCGCCTGCTTCACCAGCACCTCGACGGTCGCGTCGTTGAGGATGTAGCCGGTGTCGTCGAGCAGGCCGTCCTGGCCGTGGCTGGTGTAGGGGTCGAGGGCGACGTCGGTCATCACGCCGAGCTCCGGAAAACGCGCCTTCAGGGCGGCCACCACGCGGGGGATCAGCCCGTCGGGGTTGAAGGCCTCGCGGCCGTCGGGCGTCTTGAGACTGGCGTCGATCACCGGGAAGAGTGCCATCACCGGGATGCCGGCCGCCACGCACTGCTCGGCCACGGGCAGGAGCAGGTCGAGGCTCAGGCGGTCGACGCCGGGCATCGAGGGGACGGCATCACGGCGCTTCTCGCCTTCCTGGACGAACACCGGGTAAATCAGATCGTCGACCGTCAGTGCGTGCTCTCGCACCAGGTTGCGGGTGAAAGCGTCGCGGCGCAGGCGCCGCGGCCGCCCGGCGGGGAACATGGCCAGGGGGGAAGATGATGACGTCATATATCCAAAATTGTGCCTGAAGCGACTGTTTACGACTCCTCGGCACGGGCGTTCGGTTGTCCTACAACTACGGAAATTAGTAGAACCAAGGTTTTCAGTTTTTTGCTTTAAATGTCAAAGAAAGTGGCGCAGTCGCTTGAAACCTTGTTTCGTCTTTGTTAAATTCTGACGCGGGCGGCTTGCCGCCCCCCGCTTTTCCTCCCTGAGCGGGTGCCTTGATGTGTGACAGCAAAAGGGCTTCCCAGCCCGACGTGAAGACGTCGGGCTTTTTTTTGCCTGTCGTACGAGTAGGCTGCCCCAAAACAGGGCTTTGCCGCGGAGAGGGCGCCACTAAACTGCCGCCATGCTCTGGGTCAAATCTCTACACATCGTCTTCATTGCAAGCTGGTTCGCGGGGCTGTTCTACCTGCCGCGGATCTTCGTGAACCTGGCGATGGTTCCGCCCGAATCGGTGGCCGAGCGCGAGCGCCTGCTGCTCATGGCGCGCAAGCTCCTGAGGTTCACGACCTTCCTGGCGGTTCCCGCGATCGGTTTCGGCCTGTGGCTCTGGCTGGGCTACGGCATCGGGCGCGGCCCGGGCAACGGCTGGATGCACGCCAAGCTGGCGCTGGTGCTGGTGGTGATCGGCTACCACCACGGCTGCGCGGTACTGCTTCGCCGCTTCGCGGCCGGCGAGAACCGGCGCAACGACCGCTGGTTCCGCTGGTTCAACGAGCTTCCGGTGCTGCTGCTGCTGGGCATCGTGATCCTGGTGGTCGTCAAGCCGTTCTGAGCCGCGCACCGATGCCCACGGTGGATCGGCCGCAGCACAAGTCAGCCGCGCTCCCGCTGGCGCTCGCCTACGGGGCGCTGATCGTCTACGCCAGCCTCTATCCGTTCGCCGACTGGCGCGACCAGGGAATCGCGCCCTGGGCGTATCTCTCGGCGCCCTGGCCGAAATATTGGACCGGCTTCGACTTCGCGGTCAACGTCGCGGGCTACGTGCCCTTCGGCTTCCTGTGCGCGCTGGCGGTGCTGCGCACGGGGCGCGCCGCCGGGGTATGGCCTGCGGTGCTGCGCGCCACCGTGGCGGGAGCGGCGGTTTCCTTCGCCATGGAGACGCTGCAGAGCTACCTGCCGGCGCGCATTCCTTCCAATGTGGACCTGGGGCTCAACACTGCCGGCGCGATCGTCGGCGCCGTGCTGGCGGCGGGGCTCGAGCGGCTGGGTGCGGTGGCGCACTGGAGCCGCGCGCGCTCGCAGTGGTTCGCCGAGGATTCGCGCGGCGCGCTGGTGCTGCTGGCGCTGTGGCCCTTCGCGCTGCTCTTTCCGGCGGCCGTCACCTTCGGGCTGGGACAGGTGTTCGAGCGGCTCGAGGTTGCGATTTCCGAATGGCTGCTCGACACGCCCTTCATCGACTGGCTGCCACTGCGCCAGTTCGAGCTCGAGCCGCTGGTGCCGGCGGTCGAGCTGCTGTGCGTGATGCTGGGCGCGCTGGTGCCCTGCCTGCTGGGCTATCTGGTGGCGCGCTCGGTGGTGCAGCGGGCGGTGCTGCTGCCGCTGACGCTGCTGTCGGGCATTGCGGCCTCGGCGCTTTCGGCGGCGCTGAGCTACGGGCCCGAGCACGCCTGGGCCTGGCTCGGGCTGCCGGTGCAGGTCGGCATGGCGGCGGCGCTCTTCGCCGGCGTGCTGCTGCTGTTCGCGCCGCGCCGCCTGTGCGCGGCGCTGCTGCTGATGGGGCTGGTGCTGCAGCTGAGCCTGCTGAACCAGGCTCCCGAAAGCGCGTACTTCGCGCAGACGCTGGCCACGTGGGAGCAGGGGCGCTTCATCCGCTTCCACGGGCTGGCGCAGTGGCTGGGCTGGGTGTGGCCCTATGCGGTGATGGTCTACGTGGTGGCGGCCCTGTCGCGCCGCGGGCGGTCCGGTGCGGCTCCGACGAGTTGAGTGTGTGCGGATTGCTCGGTCGGAGCGAGGGTAGCGAGGGTGGTCACTAAAATCCGCCGATGCCCAGCTCCACCTCAGCCGCACCGTCCGGCTACTACGGCCGCCACATCTTCTTCTGCCTGAACGAGCGCAAGAACGGCGAGGACTCCTGCGCCATGCACAACGCTCAGGAAGGCTTCGACCGCTGCAAGGCGAAGGTCAAGGAGGAGGGGCTATCGGGGCCCGGCAAGGTGCGCGTCAACAAGGCAGGCTGCCTCGACCGCTGCGCGGGCGGGCCGGTGGCCGTGGTGTACCCCGAGGCCGTCTGGTACACCTTCGTCGACAGCGAGGACATCGACGAGATCGTCGAGTCGCACCTGAAGAACGGCAAGGTCGTCGAGCGGCTGCTGCTGCCCCCGAACGTCGGACGCTGAACTTTTACGCCGGCCCCCTGCTCGTACCTGCGCCAATGAATTCCCAGACCGAAAAGATCAGCCTCCAGGGCGCCGCCGGCGCGATCGAGGTTCAGCGCGACCAGCCCGCCGGAACCCCGCGCGGAATCGCGGTCATCGCGCATCCGCATCCGCTGTTCGGCGGCACCATGGACAACAAGGTGGTGCAGACGCTCGCGCGTGCCTTCGTCGCCAGCGGATGGACCACGGTGCGCTTCAATTTCCGCGGCGTGGGTGCCAGCGAAGGCGTGCACGACGAGGGGCGCGGCGAGTTGGAGGACATGCTGAATGTCGTCGGCCAGCTCGCGCCCGAGGGACCGGTGGCGATCGCCGGCTTCTCCTTCGGCGCCTTCGTCGCGAGCGGTGCCGTCGCAAAGCTGTGGGCCGGGCGCGAGATCCGGCAGATCGTGCTGGTGGGCACGGCCGCCGCGCGCAACAACGTGGCGGCGCTGCCCTTGGAGGCGCATGAGCGCACGCTGGTGGTCCATGGCGAGGCCGACGACACGGTGGCGCTGTCCGCCGTGATGGACTGGGCGCGGCCGCAGTCACTTCCTGTCACAGTCATCCCCGGGGGCGGTCATTTCTTTCACGGACAATTGCCGCTGCTCAAGGGTCTGGTCGTCCGCCATCTGCGCGCGGACATCGCTTGAAAGCCTCTTCGGCTTGTTTTCGTCTCTTTCCGAACTCCCAATGAACCGTTTTCTTGGCGTGCTTCGCACGCTGGTCTTTACCGCCGCCGCCTCCTTCAGCCTGATCGCCGCCGCCCAGATGCCGGCGCCGCCTGAAATCGCCGCGCGCAGCTATCTGCTGCTGGACGTGACCGCGAACCAGATCCTGGCCCAGAAGGACATCGACAGCCCGGTCGAGCCGGCCTCGCTCACCAAGCTGATGTCCGCCTACGTGGTGTTCGACGCGCTGCGGGCCAAGAAGATCACGCTGACCCAGACCCTGCCGGTCAGTCCCCGCGCCTGGAAGATGCCCGGCTCTCGCATGTTCATCGACCCCAAGATGCAGGTGCCGGTGGAAGACCTGATCAAGGGGCTGATCGTGCAGTCGGGCAACGACGCCACGGTCGCGCTGGCTGAAGGCGTGGGCGGCACGGTGGAGCATTTCGTCGAAATGATGAACGCCCAGGCCAAGGCGCTGGGCATGAAGAACACCACCTACAAGAACCCCGAAGGCCTGACGGCGCCCGGCCACACCACCACGGCCCGCGACCTGAGCATCCTGGCGACTCGCCTGGTGCGCGATTTTCCCGAGGAAGCCAAGTACTACGCCATCAAGAAGTACCGCTACCCGGGCACCCCCTCGACCAACGACACCAACCGCAACCTGCTGCTGTTCCGCGATCCGACCGTCGACGGCCTGAAGACCGGCCATACCGAAGCGGCCGGCTACTGCATGATCGCCACCGCCAAGCGCGACTTTCCCAACCTGACGGGCGGACGCCGCCTGCTGTCGATCGTGCTGGGCACCACGGGCGAGACCGTGCGCGCCAACGAGTCGCAGAAGCTGCTGAACTGGGGCTACACGGCCTATGACGCCGTGCGCCTGTTCGATGGCGGCCAGCCGGCGGCCACGCCGGCGGTGTGGAAGGGCAAGGCCAACGTCCTGAAGCTGGGCCGCCCCGAGCCGATCGTGGTGGCCGTGCCGACGGGCTCGGCCAACAAGATCAAGACCCAGGTGTCGCGCCCCGACCCGCTCGTGGCGCCGTTCACCAAATACCAGGCGGTCGGCTCGCTCAAGGTCACGCTGGACGACCAGCCCCTGGCCGACGTGCCGCTGGTGGCCCTGGAGCCGGTCGAGCAGGCCGGCGTGTTCGGCCGCGCCTGGGACGCCCTGCGCCTCTGGATCAAGTAAGCCGGGGGAGGGAAAAGAGCCAAGCAAGGGCTGCTGGCGGGCATCCGCGGCAGCCGACTTTGCCGTTTCGGGGCTCCTTTGCTATACTCGTGGGCTTTTCGGAATTTTCCGAAGGGTTTCACGTTTTCGTCATTCCCGGCCTCCTTGAGTCACGACAAGGGTGGCTTCACAGCCAGGGCCGGGCGTTTCTCGTTTTGGGGACTTTTTAATTCATGCCAACCATCAATCAACTGGTGCGTCAGGGTCGAACGGTCGAAAAGATCAATTCGAAGAGCCCTGCCATGCAGAACTCGCCGCAACGTCGCGGCGTCTGCACCCGCGTCTACACCACGACGCCGAAGAAGCCGAACTCGGCTCTGCGTAAAGTCGCCAAGGTCCGCCTGACCAACGGCTTCGAAGTCATTTCCTACATCGGCGGCGAAGGCCACAACCTCCAGGAACACAGCGTCGTGCTGGTCCGCGGCGGTCGTGTGAAGGACTTGCCCGGTGTTCGCTACCACATCGTTCGCGGTTCGCTCGACCTGCAAGGCGTGAAAGACCGCAAGCAGTCGCGTTCCAAGTACGGCGCGAAGCGTCCCAAGAAGGCCTGATAGGTCTTCCTGTCGTCAAAAACAAACGGTGTTCGGTTACCTTGGCGGGTACATCGAACGAAGTGACCCACTGTCGGGTCGAGTAAGTGAGAGTCCTGACTGGCTCTCGCGGTGCCGGAAACGGTGCCAACTGAAGCAAAGAGGTTAGAAAAATGCCACGTCGTCGCGAAGTCCCCAAACGTGAAATCCTGCCGGATCCCAAGTACGGCAATGTCGAGCTGTCCAAATTCATGAACGTGATCATGGAAGGCGGCAAGAAGGCTGTTGCCGAGCGCATCATCTACGGCGCGCTCGACTTCATCGAGAAGAAGAACCCGGACAAGGACCCCCTCGAAGCGTTCACCGTTGCCATCAACAACGTGAAGCCGATGGTCGAAGTGAAGTCGCGCCGCGTCGGCGGTGCGAACTACCAGGTGCCGGTTGAAGTCCGCCCCGTCCGTCGCCTCGCCCTGTCGATGCGCTGGATCAAGGAAGCCGCCCGCAAGCGCGGTGAGAAGTCGATGGCCCTGCGTCTGGCCAACGAACTGATGGAAGCCACGGAAGGCCGTGGCGGCGCAATGAAGAAGCGCGACGAAGTGCACCGCATGGCAGAAGCCAACCGCGCATTCAGCCACTTCCGCTTCTAAAAACCAAACTTCGCTTGGGCGTTGGGTGTCGGGTGACGGGTGCAAGGCCCGTTCTCGAGGCCCAGCGCTCAACGCATTTAACCCGAAAGTAAATCATGTCCCGCAAGACCCCCATCGAGCGCTACCGCAACATCGGCATCTCCGCGCACATCGACGCTGGCAAGACCACGACGACCGAACGCATCCTGTTCTACACCGGTGTGAACCACAAGATCGGTGAAGTGCACGACGGCGCCGCCACGATGGACTGGATGGAGCAAGAGCAAGAGCGCGGCATCACCATCACCTCGGCTGCCACCACCTGCTTCTGGAAGGGCATGGCCGGCAAGTTCGACGAACACCGCATCAACATCATCGACACCCCCGGCCACGTGGACTTCACCATTGAAGTCGAGCGCTCGATGCGCGTGCTGGACGGCGCCGTGATGGTGTACGACGCCGTCGGCGGCGTGCAGCCCCAGTCGGAGACCGTCTGGCGCCAGGCCAACAAGTACAAGGTTCCGCGTCTCGCGTTCGTCAACAAGATGGACCGTACCGGTGCCGACTTCCTGCGCGTCCGTCAGATGATGATCGACCGCCTGAAGGCCAACCCCGTCGTGATCCAGATCCCGATCGGCGCCGAAGAGCACTTCCAGGGCATCGTCGACCTCGTGAAGATGAAGGCGATCATCTGGGACGAGGACAAGGGCGTGACCTTCCAGTACGGCGACATTCCCGCCAACCTGGTCGACGTCTGCAACGAATACCGCGAAAAGCTCGTCGAAGCGGCTGCCGAAGCCAGCGAAGACCTGATGAACAAGTACCTCGAAGGCGGCGAGCTGAGCGAGGAAGAGATCAAGAAGGCCCTGCGCCAGCGCACCATCGCAGGCGAAATCCAGCCGATGCTGTGCGGCTCGGCCTTCAAGAACAAGGGCGTGCAGGCCATGCTCGACGCTGTCGTCGAATACATGCCCTCGCCGCTGGACATCCCGCCGGTGGCTGGCGTGTCGGAAGACGAAACGCCCACGACCCGCAAGGCAGACGACAACGAGAAGTTCTCGGCCCTGGCATTCAAGCTGATGACCGACCCGTTTGTGGGCCAGCTGACCTTCGTGCGCGTCTACTCGGGCGTGCTCTCGAAGGGCGACAGCGTCTACAACCCCGTGCGCGGCAAGAAGGAGCGTATCGGCCGTATCGTGCAGATGCACGCCAACAACCGTGAAGAAGTCAGCGAAATCCGCGCCGGCGACATCGCAGCCTGCGTGGGCCTGAAGGACGTGACGACCGGTGAGACGTTGTGCGATCCGGAAGCCGTCGTGACCCTCGAGCGCATGCACTTCCCCGAGCCGGTGATCCGCCAGGCCGTGGAGCCGAAGAGCAAGGCCGACCAGGAAAAGATGGGTATCGCACTGGGCCGCCTGGCACAGGAAGACCCCTCGTTCCGCGTCAACACCGACGAAGAATCCGGCCAGACCATCATCGGCGGCATGGGCGAGCTCCACCTCGAAATCATCGTGGACCGCATGAAGCGCGAATTCGGCGTGGAAGCCAACGTGGGCAAGCCGCAGGTGGCCTACCGCGAAACGATCCGCAAGACCGTCGAGGAAGCCGAAGGCAAGTTCGTTCGCCAGTCGGGCGGCAAGGGCCAGTACGGTCACGTGGTGCTGAAGATCGAACCCCAGGAAGCCGGCAAGGGCTTCGAGTTCGTCGACGCCATCAAGGGCGGTGTGGTTCCTCGCGAATACATCCCCGCGGTCGAGAAGGGAATCGTGGAAGCGCTGGGCCAGGGCGTGCTGGCGGGCTACCCCGTCGTGGACGTCAAGGTCACGCTGCACTTCGGTTCGTACCACGACGTGGACTCGAACGAAATGGCGTTCAAGATGGCCGCGATCTTCGGCTTCAAGGAAGGTGCCCGCAAGGCCAACCCCGTGATCCTCGAGCCGATGATGGCCGTGGAAGTGGAAACGCCCGAAGACTACGCCGGCAACGTGATGGGCGACCTGTCGTCCCGCCGCGGCATGGTGCAGGGCATGGACGACATGGTCGGTGGCGGCAAGGCCATCAAGGCAGAAGTGCCGCTGTCGGAAATGTTCGGCTACTCGACCACGCTGCGCTCGATGTCGCAAGGCCGTGCAACGTACACGATGGAGTTCAAGCACTACGCCGAAGCTCCGCGCAACGTTGCCGAAGCCATCGTGGCCGCTCGCGCCAAGTAAGCTTTTCAAGAACGTCGGGTCATGCAGTGCATGGCCCTTCTTGTCTGCGATCCGGTGCCGCCCTGTTCCCGTGCGGGGCGAACCAGCAACCGGATGCAGACATAAAACCAATACACGGGACTGCTCTTTCAAGGATTGAAAAATGGCAAAAGGTAAATTCACCCGCACCAAGCCGCACGTGAACGTGGGCACGATCGGTCACGTCGACCACGGCAAGACCACGCTGACGGCTGCGATCGCAACGGTGCTGTCGTCGAAGTTCGGCGGCGAAGCCAAGGCCTACGACCAGATCGACGCTGCGCCTGAAGAAAAGGCACGCGGCATCACGATCAACACCGCGCACGTCGAGTACGAAACGGCCAACCGCCACTACGCACACGTCGACTGCCCCGGTCACGCCGACTACGTGAAGAACATGATCACCGGCGCTGCCCAGATGGACGGCGCGATCCTGGTGTGCTCGGCCGCCGACGGCCCGATGCCCCAGACCCGTGAACACATCCTGCTGGCTCGCCAGGTGGGCGTGGGCTACATCATCGTGTTCCTGAACAAGTGCGACATGGTCGACGACAAGGAACTGCTCGAGCTGGTCGAGATGGAAGTCCGCGAACTCCTCGACAAGTACGAATTCCCCGGCGACGACACCCCCATCATCCACGGCTCGGCCAAGCTGGCCCTGGAAGGCGACAAGGGCGAACTGGGCGAAGGCTCGATCATGAAGCTGGCCGAAGCCCTGGACACGTACATCCCGACGCCCGAGCGCGCCGTGGACGGCACGTTCCTGATGCCCGTGGAAGACGTGTTCTCGATCTCGGGTCGCGGCACGGTGGTGACCGGCGCCGTCGAGCGCGGCGTGATCAAGGTCGGTGAAGAAATCGAAATCGTGGGCATCCGCCCGACGGTCAAGACCACCTGCACCGGCGTGGAAATGTTCCGCAAGCTGCTGGACCAGGGCCAGGCCGGCGACAACGTGGGCGTGTTGCTGCGCGGCACGAAGCGCGAAGAAGTCGAGCGCGGCCAGGTGCTGTGCAAGCCCGGCTCGATCAAGCCGCACACGCACTTCACCGCCGAGGTGTACGTTCTGTCGAAGGACGAAGGCGGCCGTCACACGCCGTTCTTCAACAACTACCGTCCGCAGTTCTACTTCCGCACGACGGACGTGACCGGCGCGATCGAGCTGCCCAAGGACAAGGAAATGGTCATGCCCGGCGACAACGTCAGCATCACCGTGAAGCTGATCGCCCCGATCGCCATGGAAGAAGGCCTGCGCTTCGCCATCCGCGAAGGCGGCCGCACCGTGGGTTCGGGCGTCGTGGCGAAGATCCTCGACCTGTAATCAAGACGGGAGCAAAGGAATCACCATGGCTACCAAGCAAAAGATCCGCATCCGCCTGAAGGCATTCGACTACAAGCTGATCGACCAGTCGGCCGCTGAAATCGTGGACACCGCAAAGCGCACCGGCGCGATCGTCAAGGGCCCCGTGCCCCTGCCGACCCGCATGAAGCGCTTCGACATCCTGCGTTCGCCGCACGTCAACAAGACGTCGCGCGACCAGCTGGAAATCCGTACGCACCAGCGCCTGATGGACATCGTCGACCCGACCGACAAGACCGTGGACGCGCTGATGAAGCTCGACCTGCCGGCTGGCGTGGACGTCGAAATCAAGCTGCAGTAATCCATTCGGCTTCGCGCCGCAAGTGCTGCAAAACCCGCCTGCAGAAATGCAGGCGGGTTTTGTGCTTTATGTCTCACGAATGTGGCATCCTCCCGTGCCGACGCCCGCCAATTTCCGAGGCGTCGGGTAGCTGAAGCGAGGGCAGCACAACTATGGGACAACGCATCTCTTTTTCGTCGGGCCTGGTTGCCTGTTTCGCGGCAGCGCTTCTGACTGCTTGCGGTGGCGGAGGAGGAGGGGGCGGCGGTGGCGGCATTCCCTTGCTCCCCCTGATTCCCACCGCGCCCGTCGCGCTGAGCGGCACTGCCACCTACGAGTCGGTGCCCAACCCCAGCGGCCGCCTCGTGTACGCCGACACCACGGTCAAGCCGGTGCGCGGCGCGTTCGTGGAAGTGCTCGATGCGGCCAGCGGCAACCAGCTTGCCACGACGGCCACCGACGAGAACGGGGCCTATTCGGTGAATGTCCAGGGCAACACGAACGTCATCGTGCGTGTGCGGGCCCAGCTGACCCGTACCGGCGCGCTCCCGACCTGGGACGTCACCGTCCGGGACAACACGCAGTCGAGCGCGATCTATTCCATGCAGTCCTCGGTGTTCTCCACGGGCAGCGCTGCGCTCACCCGTGATCTGCGCGCCGCCAGCGGCTGGGGCGGGTCGAGCTACACCGGTCAGCGCGTGTCGGGGCCGTTCGCCATCATGGACACGGTCTATACCGCGATGCAGAAGGTGATGACGGCCGCTCCGGCGACGGCATTCCCTTCGCTGAAGTTGTTCTGGAGCGTCAACAACACCAACTCCGGCGGCAGCATCGCGCTGGGGCAGATCGGCACCACCTTCTTCGTGGGCAGGAGCTCGGGCGCCGAGATCTACGTGCTCGGCAAGGAGAACGTGGATACCGACGAATTCGATGCGCCGGTGATTGCCCACGAGTGGGGCCACTATTACCAGGCCTCCTTCAGCCGCGACGACTCGACTGGCGGCGCGCACTCCACGAGCGAGCGCGTCGATCGCCGGCTGGCCTTCTCCGAAGGGTGGGGCAACGGCTGGTCGGGAATTGCGCTGGGGCGCAGCAACTATGTCGATTCGGGCGGGCCCGGCCAGGCGCAGGGCGGCAATCTCGATCTGACGAGAGGGCCGACGACCAATCCAGGGTGGTTCCGCGAATCCTCGATCCAGTCGATCTTCTGGAACCTGAACCAGCAGGTCGGGTTCAAGCCGATCCACGACACGATGACGAGTGCGCTGTTCAGGGGCGGTGCGCCGGTTACCTCGATTCACCCGTTCACTGCTGCTTTCAATGTGGTGGCGTCGGGCAATGCGCCAGCTTTGGCGGCGCTGCTGGCGGGCCAGAGCATCAACGCCGCCTCCAACGATGCCTACGGCACGCAGGAAACCAACGGTGGCGGGTCGCCGACCGTGAACTACGTGTTGCCGATGTACAACCAGGCGACGGTCGGTGCGAGCACCTCGGCTTGCGTGACGAACGCAGAAGATCCCCAGCGCGACGGAAACAAGCTCGGCAGCTTCTCCTACCTGCGCTTCACGGCACCCGCGAGCCGCAGCTACCAGTTCGCGATCACCCCGCCTGCGGGCGCCAGCCCCAATTTCGTGATCTACAGGGGTGGGGTGGTGAGCCGGAACACCAATTCGGTCAACCTGTCGGCCGGCGACCATGTTCTGGTCGTCAATGATGTCAACAACTCCGGCGCAAACACCTGCTTCGGCGTGCTGATCCAATAAGCAGCAGCGAGGAAGTCCACCATGAACCTCCGTTCCAGTCCGATGATTGCCACCGCCGCTGCACTTCTGGCGCTCGCTGCCGCTTCGGCGTGCGCAGACGGTGCCCCGGGGCAGCGCGCGGCCAGTCAGGCCGCCGCTTCCCGCAACGCAGCACCCATGACGGCTGCGGCTCGCAAGCCCAATGATTCCGGCGTGGCGATCCAGTACAGGGTCGAGGGCGCGGCGCAGGTCGGGCGCTCGGTCGCCGTCGTTCTCCAGTTCGATGGCGTGAGCGATCCTGCCGGCGCTACCGCACGTTTGACGACCGATGCGGGCCTTTCCCTGGCGACGAGCAGCAGCCTTGCCCTGCCGGCAGGCCAGAGTACTACGGCCACCGCGCGTGTCACCGTCGACCGGGAAGGCCTTGCCTACCTGAACGTCTTCGTCACGCAGAACGGTGCCATGAGCATCGTCGCCATCCCCATCCAGACCGGGGCCGCTGCGCCCGCCATGAAGGCTGCGGGCGAGATGAAATCGTCGGCGGAGGGCGAGAAGATCATCTCGATGCCGGCCAAAGAGCCGAAATAGGCTCGAAAACGCCCCGAAAACAGGCCTCCGAGGCCTGAAAGCGCCGCAATGGCGGCACTTGCACCAGGCCCGCAGCGCGGGCTATAATCGCTGGCTCTGCCCTTGTTGCGCCCGCATGGGCGCTATGCGAGCAGAGATTTATCAACCTTCTTCCGCAGTTCGGGGAAGCCCGACAAACGCTGTCGCCAATTGAAGTGGCAGCGGCGAAGGAAGCTTCCATTTTGGAGAAAACAAATGAGTCTGAGCAACTCCCTCGGGTTGCTGGGCCGCAAGGTGGGGATGATGCGTCTCTTCACCGATGACGGGGACGCAGTTCCCGTCACGGTGGTGGATGTGTCCAACAACCGCGTGACCCAGATCAAGTCCCAAGAGAACGATGGCTATGTCGCCCTGCAGGTGACGTTCGGTTCGCGCAAGGCATCGCGCGTGACCAAGCCCGAAGCCGGCCACCTCGCCAAGGCGGGTGTCGAAGCCGGTGAGATCATCCAGGAATTCCGCGTTACCGCCGATACCGCTGGTCAGCACAAGGCTGGCGGCGTGATCCCGGTGGCAAGCGTCTTCTCCGTGGGCCAGAAGGTGGACGTGCAGGGCACTTCCATCGGCAAGGGCTACGCTGGCACGATCAAGCGTCACAACATGAGCTCGCAGCGCGCGTCGCACGGTAACAGCCGTTCGCACAACGTGCCCGGCTCGATCGGTATGGCGCAAGACCCCGGTCGCGTGTTCCCCGGCAAGCGCATGACGGGCCACCTCGGCGACGTCACCCGCACCACGCAAAACCTCGACGTCTTCCGTATCGACGAAGCACGTCAACTGCTGCTCATCAAGGGCGCGATTCCGGGTGCCAAGGGTGGCTTCGTCACCGTGCGTCCCGCCATCAAGGCCAAGCCGCAGGCTGCCCAAGGAGCGAAGTAATGGAACTCGAACTCCTGAACGAACAAGGCCAGGCCGCGTCGAAGTACGACGCCCCCGAGACCGTGTTCGGCCGTGACTACAACGAAGACCTGGTCCACCAGATCGTCGTTGCTTTCCAGGCCAACGCACGCCAAGGCACTCGCGCCCAGAAGGACCGCGAGCAGGTCAAGCACTCGACCAAGAAGCCTTTCAAGCAAAAGGGAACGGGCCGCGCCCGTGCCGGTATGACTTCCTCGCCGCTGTGGCGCGGGGGCGGCCGGATCTTCCCGAACATGCCTGACGAAAACTTCTCGCAGAAGATCAACAAGAAGATGTACCGCGCCGGCATGGCGTCCATCTTCTCGCAGCTCGCTCGCGAAGGCCGTCTGGCCGTGGTCGACTCGATCAAGGTCGACTCGCCCAAGACCAAGCCGCTGGCAGCCCGTTTCAAGGCGATGAATCTCGAGTCCGTGCTCGTGATCGCCGAAGAAGTCGACGAAAACCTGTACCTTGCCTCGCGCAATCTGGTCAACGTTCTCGTGGTCGAACCCCGTTACGCCGATCCGGTGTCGCTGGTTCACTACAAGAAGGTGCTGGTCACCAAGGGTGCCGTCGACAAGCTCAAGGAGATGTTCGCATGAGCCGCGTGAACCCCACCGCCGCTGAACGTACGTTCGACGAAGGCCGACTGATGTCGGTGCTGGTCGCCCCGATTGTGTCCGAAAAGGCCACGATGGTCGGCGAGAAGTCGAACGCTGTCACTTTCAAGGTGTTGCAAGACGCCACCAAGCCCGAAATCAAGGCCGCCGTCGAACTGATGTTCAAGGTCGAAGTCAAGGGCGTGTCGGTGCTCAACACCAAGGGCAAGACCAAGCGCTTCGGCAAGTCCGTCGGCCGCCGCGACAACGTTCGCAAGGCCTATGTGACCCTGAAGGCCGGTCAAGAGCTCAACCTCGTCGGGGAAGGCGCTTAATCATGGCCGTCATCAAGATGAAACCCACTTCGCCGGGCCAACGCGGCGCGGTGAAGATCTCGCGTGACCACCTGTTCAAGGGTGCTCCTCACGCCCCCCTGCTGGAACCCCAGTTCCAGAAGGCCGGCCGCAACAACAACGGCCACATCACGATCCGTCATCGTGGCGGCGGTGCCAAGCACCACTACCGCGTCGTCGACTTCGTGCGCAACAAGGACGGCATCCCGGCCAAGGTCGAACGCATCGAATACGACCCGAACCGTACCGCCCACATCGCTCTGGTCTGCTACGCCGACGGCGAGCGCCGCTACATCATCGCCCCGCGCGGTCTGGAAGCCGGTGCAACGCTGCTGTCGGGCGCAGAAGCCCCGATCCGCGCCGGCAACACCCTGCCGATCCGCAACATTCCGGTGGGTTCGACGATCCACTGCATCGAACTGCAGCCCGGCAAGGGCGCGCAGATCGCCCGCTCGGCCGGTACCTCGGCCACGCTGCTGGCCCGTGAAGGCGTCTACGCCCAGGTCCGCATGCGTTCGGGCGAAGTCCGCCGCATTCACATCGAGTGCCGCGCGACCATCGGTGAAGTGGCGAACGAAGAGCACAGCCTGCGCCAGCTCGGCAAGGCCGGTGTGAAGCGTCACATGGGTATCCGCCCGACCGTCCGCGGCGTGGTGATGAACCCGATCGACCACCCGCACGGTGGTGGTGAAGGCCGTACCGGCGAAGGCCGTCATCCGGTCGATCCGTGGGGCAATCTGACCAAGGGTTATCGGACCCGCAACAACAAGCGCACGCAGGTATTCATCGTGTCGCGTCGCAAGAAGTAAGGGATAGCCAATGACTCGCTCTCTCAAGAAGGGTCCGTTCGTCGACCACCACCTCGTGGCCAAGGCCGACAAGGCCGTGACGACCAAGGACAAGAAGCCGATCAAGACCTGGTCGCGCCGCTCGATGGTTCTGCCCGA
Organism: Variovorax sp. 160MFSha2.1; assembly: GCF_048305075.1. Lineage (NCBI taxonomy): Bacteria > Pseudomonadati > Pseudomonadota > Betaproteobacteria > Burkholderiales > Comamonadaceae > Variovorax > Variovorax sp. 160MFSha2.1. The sequence goes on along the minus strand of NZ_CP157624.1, from coordinate 6,286,810 downwards.
GTTCATCGGCCTGACCATCGCCGTGCACAACGGCAAGCAACACGTGCCTGTGTACATCACCGACCAGATGGTCGGCCACAAGCTCGGCGAATTTGCGCTCACCCGCACGTTCAAGGGGCACCCCGCGGACAAGAAAGTCCAGAAGAAGTAAGGAACGACCATGTCTGAAACACGTGCAGTCCTCCGCGGTGTCCGCCTGTCGGTCGACAAGGGCCGTCTGGTCGCTGACCTCATCCGCGGCAAGAAGGTCGATCAAGCGCTCAACATCCTGCAATTCACGCAGAAGAAGGCCGCTGTGATCGTGAAGAAGGTGCTCGAATCGGCTATCGCCAACGCCGAGCACAACGACGGTGCCGACATCGACGAACTGAAGGTCAAGACCATCTACGTCGAGCAAGGCGCCACGCTCAAGCGCTTCACGGCGCGCGCCAAGGGTCGCGGCAATCGCATCAGCAAGCCCACGTGCCATGTGTACGTGACGGTTGGCAACTAAGCCTGGAAGAAATATGGGACAGAAAATCCACCCAACCGGCTTCCGCCTGGCGGTTACCCGTAATTGGTCCAGCCGCTGGTACGCAAGCGACCGCGATTTCGCGGGCATGCTGGCCGAAGACATCAAGGTTCGCGAGTACCTGAAGAAGAAGCTGAAGAACGCTTCGGTCTCGCGCGTCATGATCGAGCGTCCCGCCAAGAACGCACGCATCACGATCTTCTCGGCTCGTCCGGGCGTCGTGATCGGCAAGAAGGGCGAAGACATCGAGAACCTCAAGCGCGAACTGGGCAAGCAGCTCGGCGTGCCGGTTGCGGTCAACATCGAAGAAGTGCGCAAGCCCGAAATCGATGCGCAGCTGATCGCCGACAGCATCACGCAGCAGCTCGAAAAGCGGATCATGTTCCGCCGCGCCATGAAGCGCGCCATGCAGAACGCCATGCGTCTGGGTGCCCTGGGCATCAAGATCATGTCGGCTGGCCGCCTGAACGGCATCGAAATCGCTCGTACCGAGTGGTATCGCGAAGGCCGCGTGCCGCTGCACACCCTGCGCGCCGACATCGACTACGGCACCTCCGAAGCCAAGACGACCTACGGCGTCATCGGCGTGAAGGTGTGGGTCTACAAGGGCGACACGCTGGGTCGCAACGACCTGCCCGCCGTCGAGACGCCGCGTCCTGAAGAAGAACGTCGCCCGCGTGGTCCCCGCCGCGATGGCCGCCCTGGTGGCGACCGTCCGGGCAGCGACCGCCGTGGCCCCGGCCCGCGCGCCGGTGCCCGCGGTCCGATCGGTGGCAACACCGCTCCGGCCGATGGCAGCGACAAGCCCGCAGAAGCAACCGGCGGTGCCGGTGCAGACTCGAAACCCGCCGTTAAGCGCGTCCGCAAAGCCGCGCCCGCTGCAGCAGCGGACGGTGCCAAGGCCGAGTAATCGGTCGCTCCCGGGCGCGCAAGCGCCTGGGGCCCTCACGGAGTAACAAAACATGCTGCAACCTGCACGCAGAAAGTTCCGCAAGGAACAAAAGGGCCGCAACACCGGCATCGCAACCACGGGTAACTCGGTTGCGTTCGGTGACTTCGGTCTCAAATGCACCGACCGCGGCCGCCTGACGGCGCGCCAGATCGAAGCCGCTCGCCGCGCGATTTCGCGTCATGTGAAGCGCGGTGGCCGTATCTGGATCCGCGTGTTCCCCGACAAGCCGATCTCGACCAAGCCCGCAGAAGTGCGGATGGGTAACGGCAAGGGCAACCCCGAGTACTACGTCGCCGAAATCCAGCCCGGCAAGATCGTGTTCGAGATCGTCGGCGTGCCCGAAGAGCTCGCCCGCGAAGCGTTCCGCCTGGCTGCCGCCAAGCTGCCGCTGCGCACGACGTTCGTCGCTCGCCAGCTCGGCGCCTGAGAGGAGAACATCCATGGCAACACGTAAGAAGAAGGAAACCGCGGCTCCGGCCAAGGTGACGAAGGCCGCAACCCTGCGCACGAAGGACGTCGCAGGCCTGCAAGCCGAAATCAAGGATCTGCAGAAGGCCCACTTCGGCCTGCGCATGCAGAAGGCCACGCAACAGCTGTCGAACACCTCGACGCTGCGCGTGACCCGCCGCGACATCGCGCGCGCCAAGACCATTCTTGCCCAGAAGCAGCAAGAAGCCCAAGCCGCCAAGTAAGGAGTGAACATGACGGAAGCTAAAAAATCCCTCAAGCGCACCTTGATCGGCAAGGTGGTCAGCGACAAGCGCGCGAAGACCGTGACGGTGCTGGTCGAGCGTCGTGTGAAGCACGAGCTCTACGGCAAGATCGTGGCCAAGACGAGCAAGTACCACGCCCACGACGAAAAGGGCGAGTACAAGCTGGGCGACACCATCGAGATCACGGAAAGCCGTCCGATCTCGAAGACCAAGAACTGGGTCGTGACCCGTCTGGTCGAGAAGGCCGTCCTGGTCTGATCAATCATTGGAGCCCCCAGGGGCATCCAATCCGGAAACGGCCCACAATGTGGGCCGTTTTTCTTTTTCAGGAGCACATTCAATGATCAAAGTCGGCGACACCCTTCCCTCGGCCACCCTGCAGGAATACTCCGAAGTCGAGGGCGAAGGCTGTAGCATCGGCCCGAACCCCGTGGACGTGGCCAAGGCGACGGCTGGCAAGACCATCGCGCTGTTCGCGCTGCCCGGCGCCTTCACCCCCACCTGTTCGGCCAAGCACGTGCCGGGCTATGTTCAGCACTTCGACGACTTCAAGGCCGCTGGCGTGGACGAGATCTGGTGCGTCAGCGTGAACGACGCCTTCGTGATGGGCGCCTGGGCGCGCGACCAGAAGACCGGCGCCAAGGTTCGCATGCTGGCCGACGGCAGCGCCGACTTCGCGAAGGCCACCGGCCTCACGCTCGACCTGACCGGACGCGGCATGGGCCTGCGCAGCAACCGCTACTCGATGCTGGTGAAGGACGGCAAGGTCGCGACGCTGAACGTCGAGGCACCGGGCAAGTTCGAAGTGAGCGACGCCGGCACGCTGCTGGCCCAGGCCCGCGGCTGAGGCCGACGGGTCAGAGATCTACTTTCAAGTAGTGAGCCCCGGCGACGGGGTTGTGATAGTAGGGCGGTACCTCCACGAAACCCAGGTCTTCGTAGAGCGCCCGGGCCGATTCCATGTCGTCGAGGGTGTCCAGCAGCACGCAGCCGTAACCCGCGCTGCGTGCGGCATCGAGGATCGCCTCGGCCAGCTGGCGGCCCAGCCCGAGGCCGCGGAAGCCGGGGCGCACGTACAGGCGCTTCATTTCCGCCGCGTTCGCGTAGTCCGCGTTGTCCAGCGGACGCAGCGCGCAGCACCCCGCCACATGGGCCAGCGTGCCGTCGGCGCGCTGCAGCGTCGGAGCCCGCCGTCCGGCGTCTTCCTTGACGTTCGCGGGATCGACCAGCGCAAGCAGCAGCGTGCCGCGCGGCTCGGCGTATTCGCCGGGCAATTGCGCCAGTTCGCCGTCGAAATCTTGGAAATCCAGGTCGATGCCCAGCGAAGCCGCGTAGTCACGGAAGATCGTGCGTGTCGCCTCGATCTCGTGGGCCTCTTCGGGGGTGAGCAGCACCACCGCCGGCATGGCCGACAGCGGCAGGGGGCGTGAAACAGAGAAGCTCATACGCGCAACGAGGAAATCCACCAGGCCACGCCCGCGCATAGCGCGAACAGCACCAGCGCCAGCCAGCGCGAGGCCGCATCGTCGCGGCTGGGCGCCACCTGGCCGCTTTCGGAAGGGACCAGCTTGTCGCCCGATACCATCGGCCGCACCAGGCGGTGCCGCTTGATGAGCACGTAGAACAGCACGGCCAGCACATGCAGGCTCGCAAGGGCGATCACGATCCACTTGCCCTGCGCCTTGTGCCAGCCGGTGGCCATGCCAACGATCTCGCCGGAGACGAAGCGGGTGAGCGGCCCCGAGGCCGAGATTTCGTCGTCCGCCATCAGCCCGGTCGCGACCTGCAGCACCAGGATGGCCAGCACCGCAAACACCGACAGCGCGCCCAGCGGCGTGTGCCCGATCAGGTGGTCCGGATGCGCCCGGCCGCGCAGGTAGGCCGCCAGCGAGCCCGGCCCGTAGACGAAAGCCCCGAAGCGCGACCAGCGTCCGCCCATGAAGCCCCAGAGCAGCCTGAAAAGCAGCAGCGCCAGGACCGTGTAGCCGATGCGGAAGTGCCACTCCATGGCCCCGTTCAGGCCGGTGCCGATCATGCCGACGACGGCGATGGCCAGCGCCCAGTGGAAAAGGCGCGTCGGCAGGTCCCAGACCCGGGTGCGGGCGCCGGGGCCGGGGGCCGCGCGAAAGGCGGCCACGGAGGTGTCGGTCATCGAGGAAGGCGCTGGGGGGCGCGGTGCTGCGGAAGGCGCAGATTAGCAAAGTCCGGGCCCCAGGCCGCTTCGGGTTGTTGCTATGCGGCCGGTACGGCCCGCCCCTACACTCGCCCGCAGCGCCGCGCACGATGGCGTTTTTTCCCCACACGAGGATCACCCATGAAACGATTCGCCTCCCTGGCCGTCGCAGCCGCCTGCGCGGCCATGTCCCTTCCCGCGGCCGCCCAGTTCGCCAAGCCCGAAGACGCCATCAAGTACCGCCAGAGTTCGCTGTTCGTGATGAGCCAGCACTTCGGCCGCCTCGGCGCCATGGCCAACGGCCGCGCGCCTTACGACGCAGCCGCCGCCGCGGCCAATGCCGAAGTGGTCGCCGACATGGCGAAGCTGCCCTGGGCAGGCTTCTCCGCCGGTGCCGAGGGCGGCAAGGCCAGGCCCGACATCTGGAAGGAAGACGCCAAGTTCAAGGAACGCCAGCAGAAGCTGCTCGAGGAAACCGGCAAGCTGGTGACCGCCGCCAAGGCCGGCAATCTCGATGCCCTCAAGGCCCAGTTCGGCCCGACCGCCGCGAGCTGCAAGGCCTGCCACGACAGCTTCCGCGCGCAGTAAGCAGCGGATCGCGACAGGACAAAAGCAAAAGGCGCCCTTTCGGGGCGCCTTTTCGTTGGGGCTGGCGAGAGATCAGGCTTCGGCCAGGAGTTTTTCGATCAGTTTGTGCAGCTCGGCGAAGTCCGGCTCGCCCACATAGCGCTTCACGATCTCGCCGCGCTTGTTGACCAGATAGGTGGTCGGCGTGAGCTTCACGTCGCCCCAGGCCTGCGCCACGCTGCCGGTGTTGTCGATCGCCACCTTGAACGGCAGCTTGCGTGTCTGGGCGAAATTGACGACGTAGCTCGGCGGGTCGTAGCTCATGGCCACCGCCAGGGTGTCGTAGCCCTGGGCCTTGTACTTGTCGTAGGTGGCGATGACCTTGGGCATCTCGCCCACGCAGGTCACGCAGCTGGTGGCCCAGAAGTTGACCAGGGTGACCTTGCCCTTCAGGTCCGCCGTGCTCTTCTGCGAGCCGTCCAGCAGCACGAAGGTGGAGGCGGGAGCGGCAGTGGCGCCGGAGCCGAGGTACACGCCCACGCCGGTGGCCAATGCGACGACGACAGCTGCTGCGGCGAGGTATTTCTTCATGGCTTGGTGCAAGAGAAGGGCGGCGCGATTTTAGTTCCGCGTGCCCGATCGTGCTGGCGACATCCCGACCGGCGTGCACGGTTCGATAATCGCTGCCCCATGCCGTCGCCGTCCCCCGCCATTCCCCGCTCCAGGTTCGCAGTGCTGGCCGCGGCAGCCCTGCTCGCAGCCTGCAGCCCCGCCTTCAACTGGCGCGAAGTGCCGATCGCCGGGGCCGGCCTGGTCGCGATGCTGCCCTGCAAGGCCGACCGTGCGACCCGCGCGCTGCCGCTGGGCACCGAATCGGTGCAGGTCGACATGACGGGCTGCGAAGCCGGCGGCGCGACATTCGCCATCGCGCATGCCTCCGCGAACGGCCCAGAGCAGGCCGAAGCCTGGCTGCGCGCCTGGCACACCGCCACGCGCGGGCAACTTGGCGAGGCGCAGGTGACGGAATCCGCCGCCAGCGTGCTGCGCGCAACGGCAGTGCCCGCGCCGCTGCGCCTGGAAACACAGCCGCCGCAAAAAGGTACGGCCACGCCCCTGCAGGTGCTCTGGTTCGCCCAGTCGCAGAAAGACGGTTCGGTGGCGCTCTACCAGGCCACGGTGCTCGGCCAGCCTTCCTCGGCCGAGGCGTCGAAGACCTTCTTCGAGGGCCTCAGGCTTCCATGAGCGGCGGCCTCGCCTGCTATGGTTCCGATAGCTGCGGTGGCCAGACCGTCCGCACGGTCCTGTCCGTTTTCCGGGGCTGCCGCGTTATGTCGCATATCTACTTCCCCTGGGCGCCCCCGCATAATCGACGCGTCGTCCTCCCTTTTGCATGAACAGCATCCTCATCATCGCCCACGCTCCGTTCGCCCATGCGATGCGGCAGTGCGCGCTGCATGTGTTTCCCGACTGCGAACAGGCCATCGCCGCGCTCGACGTGCTGCCCAACGTGTCGCCCGAAGAAACGCTGGCGGCCGCGCGCATCACCCTCGCGCAGCAGCTGCACGCGCCGCGTTCGCAGGTGCTGGTGCTGGCCGACGTGTTCGGCGCCACGCCCTGCAACGTGGCGCAGAAGCTGGTGGACGGCGTCCGGTCGCGGCTGGTGGCGGGGGTCAATCTTCCGATGCTGCTGCGTGCCGTCACCTACCGGCACGAACCCCTGGAGACGCTGGTGCAGCGCGCCCTCGCGGGCGGCACCGCGGGCGTGATGCAGGTGGCGGTGGCGGCTCCCCAGAACCAGGCGAAAAGAAAGCACAGTGATCAAGAAATCCGTGACCATCAGCAATAAGCTGGGCCTGCATGCACGCGCATCGGCCAAGCTGACCAAGCTCGCAGGCAGCTTTCCCTGCGAGGTGTGGCTCTCCCGCGGCGACCGCCGCATCAACGCGAAGAGCATCATGGGCGTGATGATGCTGGCTGCCGGCCTGGGCTCCACCGTCGAGCTCGAAACCAACGGGCCGCAGGAAGAAGAAGCGATGAACGCCATCGTCCAGCTCATGGACGACAAGTTCGGCGAAGGCGAATAAGGACCGTCCCATGACCTTCGCAGTCCACGGCCTCCCCGTTGCCCGTGGCATTGCCATCGGGCGCGCCGTGCTGGTGGTGTCGAGCCGCATCGACGTCGCCCACTACTTCATCAAGCCCGAAGAGATCGAGACCGAGATCGACCGCGTGCGCACCGCGCGCAACGCGGTGGCCGACGAGTTGGCCAAGCTGCAGGCCAACGTCGCGCAGATGGGCCCGAACGACGCGCCGCACGAGCTTGCGGCGCTGCTCGAGGTGCACCAGATGCTGCTGCAGGACGAAGCCCTGAGCGGCGGCGTCAAGCACTGGATCAGCGAGCGCCTGTACAACGCCGAGTGGGCGCTGACCACGCAGCTGGAGATCATCGCGCGCCAGTTCGACGAGATGGAGGACCCGTACCTGCGCGAGCGCAAGGCCGACCTCGAGCAGGTGGTCGAGCGGCTGCTGCACCGCATGAAGGGCACGGCCGCCGTGCTGGCGCCGAGCCCGCCGCGCCGCAAGCGCGCGGCCTCCGCTGACGATGACAACGACGACCCCACCGCGGGCGACGGCATCGACGTGCCGCTGGTGCTGATCGCGCACGACCTCTCGCCGGCCGACATGCTGCAGTTCAAGAAGAGCGTGTTCGCCGGCTTCGTCACCGACGTGGGCGGGCGCACCTCGCACACCGCCATCGTGGCGCGCAGCATGGACATCCCGGCCGTGGTCGGCGCGCGCACTGCGAGCCAGCTGGTGCGGCAGGACGACTGGGTCATCATCGACGGCGACGCCGGCGTGGTGATCGTCGATCCGTCGCCGATCATCCTGGCCGAGTACGGCTTCAAGCAGCGCCAGGGCGACCTCGAGCGCGGCCGGCTCGCGCGGCTGCGCCACAAGCCCGCCGTCACGCTCGACGGCCAGCGGGTGGAGCTGCTGGCCAACATCGAGATGCCGGAAGACACCGTGGGCGCGGTCAAGGCCGGCGCGGTGGGCGTGGGCCTCTTTCGCAGCGAATTCCTCTTCATGGGCCGCGACACGGGCTCGCCCCAGACCCGGCTGCCCGATGAGGAGGAGCAGTACCAGGCCTACAGGCGCGCGGTCGAGGGCATGCAGGGCATGCCGGTCACCATCCGCACCATCGACGTGGGCGCCGACAAGCCGCTGGACAGCAAGTCGGCCAACAAGCAGGAGCACCTGAACCCGGCGCTGGGCCTGCGCGCCATCCGCTGGAGCCTGGCCGATCCGGCGATGTTCCTCACGCAGCTGCGCGCCATCCTGCGCGCGGCGGCGCATGGCGAGATCCATCTGCTCATCCCGATGCTCGCGCACGCGAGCGAAATCAGGCAGACGCTCTCGCTGATCGACTTCGCGCGCGCCGAACTCGACAACCGCGGCGCGGTGTACGGCCACGTGAAGCTCGGCGCCATGATCGAGATCCCGGCGGCCGCGCTCACGCTGCGCATCTTCCTGAAGCACTTCGACTTCCTGTCGATCGGCACCAACGACCTGATCCAGTACACGCTGGCGATCGACCGCGCCGACGAATCGGTGGCGCACCTCTACGACCCGGCGCATCCGGCCGTGCTGCGCCTGGTGGCCGACACCATCGCCGAGTGCCGCCGACAAGGCAAGGGCGTGGCCGTGTGCGGCGAAATGGCGGGCGACGTGGCCTTCACGCGTCTGCTGCTGGGCCTGGGCCTGCGCAGCTTCTCGATGCATCCCTCGCGCATCCTCGCGGTCAAGCAGGAGGTGCTGCGCGCCGACACCGGCAAGCTCGAGGCATGGGCAAAGAGCGTGCTCGACTCCGACGACCCCGCCGCCGCAATGGCTGGCTGACCGGCTGACGCCACGAGCGTACTTTTCACTCACCCCGCGGGTGAGTGAAAAGAAACGAAACACGCCGAAACTGCGGCGAAAGGACTTGCGGGGGGCCCGCAAGCACGATCAGGCCTTCTCTTCAACCACTGAAAGAAAGGCCTGAAATGAACTCCATCTCCTTCACCCAGATCGTCGCCGTCGCATCCTTCGCCATGCTCGCCGCAGCCGGCGCGAAGGCTGAGAGCTACGAGGGCGTGCAGCCCGCCGTGTCGGCCAAGAGCCGTGCCGAAGTCAACGCCGAAGCCATGCGCACCGCATCGGCGCCCGACCAGAACGTGGTGCGCGGCTCGCGCGGTGCCGAGACCATGGCCGTCTCGACCGAACGCGGGCGCATCGTCGCAGAAGCCGTGCGCGCTGCCGCCGCGCCTGACCAGAACGTGTCGGCGAGTTCGCGCGTGAACAGCCAGGTCATCTCGACCATGCCCAACCCCGTCGACGCACGCGCCTCGGCTGCCAACGCCAAGAGCAGCCGCCTCTAAGCAGGCCGGCTTGTCGCCACGCCTGTCGCCACGCCTGTCGCCATAAAACGAAACACGCCGCAACCGCAGCGAGAGGACTTGGCCCGGTGCAATCCGCACCATGGAGCTTCCTCCTCAACACAACACCAGGAACACAAGGAATCGCCATGAAACACTGGATCAAACGCACTCTCTTCGGCTTCGCCGGCGCCGCCATGGTCGCGGGGAGCATCGCTGGCTGCAGCAGCTACCGCCACGGCTGGGGCGGCGACAGCGCCGAGTTCCGCACGAAGATGGTCGAGCGCGTGGGCAGCAAGCTCGAACTCGACGCGAGCCAGAAGCAGAAGCTCACCGTGCTGGCCGAGAAGTTGCAGGCGCAGCGTGAAGCCATGCGCGGCGCGGGCGGCTCTGGCGATCCGCGCTCGCAGTTCAAGGCGCTGTTCGCGGGCAACAAGCTCGACCAGGCCGGTGCTGCCCGACTGATCGACGAGAAGACCACGGCCGTGCGCAACGGCAGTCCCGAGATCATCGCCGCCGCAGCGGACTTCTTCGACAGCCTGAACGCCGCGCAGCAGCAGAAGGTGCGCGATTTCATGGAACGAGGCGGCCGCCGCTGGAGCCACCGTGGCTGAACCGGGCTCACCCCCAGGCTTCGCGCACTTCGTGTCGCTGCGCCTCCCCCCTCTCCGGGGGCGACACCAGTGGCCCGGCAAAGCCGGTTCCACGGCGTCTCCCGAAGGGGGCGTAGCGGCGGCAGGCGGCGTGCGCACCCTGCTGCGCCTCGAAGGCGCCGTGGTGCTCGGCGTGGCGCTCGCCGCCTACGCGCAGTTCGGCGCAGGCTGGGGCGTGTTCGCGCTGTGGCTGCTCGCGCCCGATCTCTCGCTGCTGGGCTACCTCGCGGGCCCGCGCACGGGGGCTGCGCTCTACAACGCGGCGCACTCGTACGTCGGTCCGGTGCTGCTGCTGGCGCTGGGCGTGCTCGCGGCGATGCCGTGGGCGGTGGCCGGCAGCCTGATCTGGCTGGCGCACATCGGCATGGACCACGCGCTGGGCTACGGGCTCAAGTACGCGAGCGGCTTCGCCGCCACGCACCTGGGCCGCATCGGCAAGGCCGACCCATGGTGAGCGGCGACCCCACGGCTTCGCATGCCGTGCACGCGCCGGCCGCGCGCGCATGGATGCTGACGGAGGCGCTCACGCTGGGCATCGCGTCGATGGTGCATGCCGGGTTCCTCGTGCCCGGCTACGCGCACCCGGCGGCGCGCACTGCCGAGGCGGTGATCGCCACGGTGCTGGTGCTGGCCTCGGTCGAGACCTGGCTGCGCCCGCACCATGCGCGCCGCGCGGCCATCTTCGGCCAGGGCTTCGCGCTGCTGGGCACGCTGGTCGGCCTCGGCACCATCATCGCGGGCATCGGCCCGCGCACGGTGCCCGACGTGGTCTACCACGCGCTGCTGCTTTCCATCCTCGTGACGGGCCTGACCTGGGCGGTGCGATGCCGGCGGGTCTGATGGTCAGCGAGGTCATTCGCCACTTTCTCGTCCGGAGGCACAATCCCGCCATGCCGCGCATCCTGCTGATCGACGACGACGAGCATCTCGCCGCGCCGCTGACCACCTACTTCGCACGCTTCGGCTGCACGCTCGAAAGCGCCGTGCGCCCGAGCGAGGGGCTGGCCAGGCTGCGTGCAGGCACCTACGACGCGGCCATCCTCGACGTGATGCTGCCCGAGATGGACGGCTTCGCGCTGTGCCGCGAAATCCGCAAGGAAAGCGACATTCCCATCGTGATGCTCACCGCCCGCGGCGAAGTGATGGACCGCGTGGTCGGGCTGGAGCTCGGCGCCGACGACTACGTGCCCAAGCCCTTCGAGCCGCGCGAACTGGTAGCGCGCGTGCAGACCATCCTGCGCCGCCAGCGCAGCACGCCGCAGGCGTCAGCCAGCGGCACGCAGTACCGCGTGTTCGACGGCCTGTCGATCGACCTCGACCGGCGCCAGGTGCTGCGCCACGGCGAGCGCGTGGAGCTCACCGGCACCGAGTTCGAGCTGCTCGCGCTGCTGGCGGCCGAGCCGGGCAAGGTCTTCAGCCGAGACGACATCCTCAACCGCCTGCGCGGGCACGAGGCCGAGCTCTACACGCGCGCGGTCGACATCGTGGTGAGCCGCCTGCGCAAGAAGCTCGAGCCGCTGGACTGCATCAAGACGCTGCGCAACGCGGGCTACGCGCTGGCCGTCGCCCGCAGCGAACCTGCATGAACTTCGGCCGAAGCAGGGAGTCCCGCAGGATGCGGTGGCGCGGCGAGGAATGCCGCGACGAGATGACGCGCGGCGACTGGCACGCCAAGTGGCACGCGCGCTGGAACGAGAAGGTGCAGGGCAAGCGCCGCTGGCGCCGTTCGCTGCGCGTGCGGCTGGTGCTGATGTTCGTGCTGCTCGCGCTGGTGATGGCGGCCGTCTTCATGGGCGGCATGAAGAAATCGTTCTCCACCGGCTGGGCCGAGGCCGCCAAGCCGATGCTGACCGATTACGCCGACCGCCTGGTCGCCGAGATCGGCACGCCGCCCGACGTGGCGCGCGCGCAGGCACTGGTGGCGCGGCTGCCGATCACCATCCGCATCGTGGGCCCCAAGGTCAACTGGGACTCCAACCCCGGCGGCGCCAGCAGCCCCGGCGGCTGGATGCACGACCGCGAAGACGTCTTCGGCGGCGACAAGTGGTTCATCCGCCCCACGGCCGACGGCCACCGCGTGATCTTCGGCTGGTCGCCCAAGCTCTGGCAGCTGGCGCCGCGCGTCATCGGCTGGGCCACGCTGGGCCTGCTGCTGTCGTGCGTGCTGCTGGGCTACGCCTACGTGAGCCGTCTGCTGCGCCCGCTGATCGACATCCGCGAGGGCGCGCAGCGCTTCGGCCGCGGCGAGTTCACGCAGCCCATTCCGATCCGCCGCAACGACGACCTCGGCGACCTTGCCGAGCGCATCAACACCATGGCCGAGGACATCCAGGCCATGCTCGACGCCAAGCGCGGGCTGCTGCTGGCGCTGAGCCACGAGCTGCGCTCGCCGCTCACGCGCGCGCGCCTGAACGCCGAACTGCTGCCGACCACGCCCGAGGGGCAGGCCGAGCGCGACGCGCTGCTGCGCGACCTGAACGAGATGCGCGACCTCATCAGCGACCTGCTCGAAAGCGAGCGCCTCGCCAGCCCGCACGTGGCGCTGCAGCGCGAACCAGTCGACCTGGCGGCGCTGATCCGCGAGATCGTGGCCGAGATGCCCGGAGCGGAGCATGTGCATCTCGACCTGGCCGAGGGCCTGCCGCCGCACGCGGTGGACCGCATGCGCATCCGGCTGCTGGTGCGCAACCTGCTGGACAACGCGCTGCGCTACAGCGCCGACGCGCCCCGGCCGCCCTGCGTGTCGCTGCGCGCGGTGCTCGACGGCAGCAGCCAGGGCGCGGAGATCGAGGTGCGCGACCACGGCCCCGGCGTGGACGACGAGCAGCTCGAGCGCCTGACAGAGCCCTTCTACCGCACCGACGGCGCCCGGGCGCGCGCCACCGGCGGCGTGGGCCTGGGCATGTACCTGTGCCGGCTGATCGCCGAGGCGCACGGCGGCAAGCTCACGGTGCGCAACGCGCAGCCGGGGTTGCGGATCGTCGTCAGGCTGGCCTAGGGCCTGTTCACACTATTTCCGGGGTCGCGTTGGCGCTCCAAGGGGCTGGCTGCAAGGCGCCCGTGCGCAGCAAGGCTTTCGCCTCGCAAGCGCGGGCAACGCCGCAGACGGCCCCTTGGAGCGCCAACCCTGCGGGAAGGGCAGCCAGGGCGGGCCACTCGGCGTTGCGCTCCTAGCGTGTGCGCATGCACACGCGTCGTCACGCGCCTTGATTGGCCCGCCCTGGCTGCCCTTCGCGACCCCGGAAATAGTGTGAACAGGCCCTAGCCGGGGGCGAAAGGCGCGCTGTCGCCTGCGCTACCTGCCCGCCCCGGGGGCGCCGCTACGATGCGCCTGCGCGCCAGCGCCCCCTCATTCAAGGTCAAGGAGACAGACGCCATGAGCACCCCACTCACCAACCATCAGGTCCGCCTCGCCAAGCGCCCCGAGGGCACGGCCACCCGCGAGAACTGGAAGTTCACCACCGAGCCCGTCGGCGAACCGGCCGAGGGCGGCGTGCTCGTCAAGACGCTGTCGCTGTCGCTCGACCCCGCCATGCGCGGCTGGCTCAACGACGCCAAGAGCTACATCCCGCCCGTGGGCATCGACGAAGTGATGCGCGCCGGCGGCGTCGGCCGCGTCATCGCCTCGAAGAACCCGCAGTTCGCCGTGGGCGACACCGTCTACGGCACGCTGGGCGTGCAGGAATACATCCTCATCCCCGAAGACCAGATCAAGCGCAACGGCCTGGTGAAGATCGACCTGCGCGTGGGCACCATCACCCAGTGGCTCAACGTGCTGGGCATGCCCGGCATGACCGGCTACTTCGGCCTGATGGACGTGGGCATGCCCAAGCCAGGCGAGACGGTGGTGGTTTCCGGCGCGGCCGGCGCCGTCGGCCAGACGGTGGGCCAGCTGGCCAAGATCAAGGGCTGCCGCGTGGTCGGCATCGCCGGGGGGCAGGCCAAGTGCGACTGGGTGGTGAAGGAGCTCGGCTTCGACGCCTGCATCGACTACAAGGCCGGCGCCGCCGCGGTGCGCGAGGGCCTGAAGACGCACTGCCCGAAGGGCGTGGACATCTACTTCGACAACGTCGGCGGCGAGATCCTCGACATGGTGCTGGCGCGGCTCGCGCGCAAGGCCCGCATCATCATCTGTGGCGCCATCAGCCAGTACAACAACGCCAACAGCATGCCCTCGGCTGGCCCTAAGAACTACCTGAGCCTGCTGGTGAATCGTGCCCGCATGGAAGGCATCGTGGTGTTCGACTACGCCGACAGGTACCACATCGCCATCGCCGAGATGGCCGGTTACCTGAAAGATGGGCGCATGAAGAGCAAGGAAGACGTGGTGAAGGGGCTCGATACCTTCCCCGAGTCGCTCAACAAGCTCTTCGCGGGCGAGAACTTCGGCAAGCTGGTGCTGCAGGTCGCCGAAGACTAGGCGCGGGGCGGGCCGCCGGAGGGACGCCGCGGCTCAGCCCAGGTCGGGACGCATCGGGATGTCGCCCAGCGCGTCGTCCTCGCGCAGGCCGCGCGCGGCCTTCAGCAACTCGATCGACAGGCCGTCGCCATGGCCCGCGAAGCCCCGGGCGATGCCCTCGAGCACCGTCGACAGGCCGGCTTCGCCGTCGCTGCGCGCATCCATGCTGATGTTGAGCACCCGGGCCGCCATCTGGCGGTAGGTGACGGCGCCCGCGCCCTCCAGCGCGGCCACCAGATCGAGGTACAGCGCCAGGTTCAGGTCGAACACCAGCTTTGGCGTGATCTCGAAATCCCTGTTCTTGTCGTCCATGTGGGTTGGCTCCTTTTTCCTGAGCCTCCACTCTAGCCAGAAAAGATGAAGGCGCGCCGTCGGATACAGCCTGATTCAGCACGCAGGCATCACCATGATCACCGCGATCAGCGTGCGCGCGTGCCCATGATCGCCGCCGAGATGATCAGCCAGGCCGCCAGCGCGATGGTCCAGGTCAGCGGCCGGCCCGTCACCAGCAGCAGCAGCGCCGTCGAGCCCAGCGGCGTGATGTAGCTCAGGATGCCGATCTGTCGCGCGTCGCCGCGCTTGAGCGCCATGTCCCACACGAAGAAGGCCGCGCCCAGCGGGCCGAGGCCGCACAGCGCGAGCAGCAGCCAGTCACGGGCCGTCAGCGACACCGAGGGCTCCAGCACCGCATGGCAGGCCAGCGCGAGCGCCCCCGAAACCAGCCCGAAGAGGCCGATCGCCGAGGTCGGGAAGGCCGGCACGCGCTTCGTCCACAGCGAATAGCTCGCCCAGACGAAGGCCGAGGCCAGCGCCGGCACGAAGCCCCAGTACCCCGCGGCGGAAGCGGCGCCGCCCCCGCCCGCGCCCAGGATCGCCGCCGCCGCGCCGCCAAAACCCAGCAGCCCCGCCACCAGATGCAGCGGCCGCAGCGACACGCCCGGCAGCAGCACCGGCGCCAGCACCACCATCAGCAGCGGCCAGAGGTAATTGACCAGGTTGGCCTCGACCGGCG
The DNA here is from genome assembly GCF_048305075.1 of Variovorax sp. 160MFSha2.1. Taxonomy (NCBI): domain Bacteria; kingdom Pseudomonadati; phylum Pseudomonadota; class Betaproteobacteria; order Burkholderiales; family Comamonadaceae; genus Variovorax; species Variovorax sp. 160MFSha2.1. The sequence goes on along the minus strand of NZ_CP157624.1, from coordinate 6,271,355 downwards.
GCGCGTAGCGCAGCGCGATGAACAGCAGGAAGTGATAGCCGAAGAGCCCGTAGATGCCCAGCGCCAGCGTGCGCGGCGGCACTTTCCAGGCAGTGCGGTCGCGCAGCACCAGCGGCCAGCTCGGCACGCTGCCGATGATGAGCGCGAGGCCAGTGAGCAGAAAAGGCGGCAGGTGCGACAGGGCCGTGCCCAGCGAGGCGAGCGTGGTCCACAGGGCGATGGCGATCAGTGCGTAGGCGGTCGATGGCATGGATGGCGAGGCTACGCGATGCGGTCGTCGCGCAATGACGGTCCGTCGTCGAGAAACGACGGTCTTTCGATCAGGAAAAGGGACTCAGCGCCGCAAGGCGGCCGTAAGGGCGGAAGGCGAGCGGTAGCCCGTGCGCCGCGCTGTCTCCGCCACGCTCATGCCGCCCAGCCTCAGCTCGCGCGCATGCGCCAACCGCAGCGAGCGCAGCCATTGCATCGCGCCCATGCCCTGCTCGTCGCGGCAGCGCTGCGCGAACTGGCTGGGGCTCAGGCAGGCGACCTGGGCCAGGTCGGCCACGCTCAAGGGCTCGTGCCAGCGGGCACGGGCCCAGTCGGCGAGCAAGGACCAGTCGATGCGGCGGCGCGACGCCGACGACGATGCCGGTGCGGGGCTCCAGGCCTCCAGGAGCAGCGCCGGCCCGTGCTGCAAGGCCAGGGCCGAGGTTCGCGGCTGCTTCATGCATTGCGCCAGGTAACGCGCCAACGCGTGCAGTTGCGCCGAATCGGGCGGCGCGCGTTCGGCGCAGCGGGCCCATGCCGGCTGCGTGGTGTCGAGCACCAGGCACACCGCGCCATGCCTGCGCGCGCTGAAATCGTGCCGGTCGCCCGGTGCGACCACCTGCGCTTCGCCCGCGGCGATGCCGGCGCCCCGGCCTTCCACCTCGATATCGAGCACGCCGTCGAGACCGATCAGCACCTGGAAATGGTCGTGCGCATGGCTGCCGTGCGAGTGGCCGTAGTCGCGCAGGGCGAGTTCATGGCGAGGCGGCAGGGATGAACCGAAAACAGGCATGGGCAGTCGAGGATTGTCCGCGCAGCTCCCGCAATGCCACAAGCGGCATCAGCTTCCGTCGGCGTCCCGCAGCGCCTGAGCGTTGACCCGCACGGCCTCGACCACACGCCCCTGGCCTGTCGCCAGCGGCTGCGTGCGGCCCTCGGCCCGCACCCTGTCTCCGACCTTCAGCGCCAGCTTCGCATGGCCGTCGGGCTTCATGTGGATGAAGTCGCCGGTGTCCAGCACCACGCCGTTGGCCTCTCCGTGGCGCGCGTAGTTGAAGCGCACCACGGTGCCTTCGATGCGTTCTTCGGCCCGCGCACGCCGGGGCGGTTCGCCGTCGACCGAGGCCAGCCGCTCGAAGCGGTAAACCGTGTGTTCGCTCTCCGCCTTGGGCGAGGGGCCCGCTTCGATGCCCTCGATCACCAGCGCCTGGCCCACCTTCAGGCTCTCGAAGGCGCGCGCGGCGCCTTCGTCGTGGCGGTCGAACACGAACTGCGTGGGCACGCCGTCGGTGTCGATCAGCACGCCCTCGATGCTGCCCCTGGGGCTGTAGATCAGTTGCTGGAAGCGGCCTTCGACGGACCAGACGTCGAGGGTGCCGTGGGATTCATGATGACTTGGCATGGAATGTCCTTTCGAGATCGGTTGTTGAAAGGGCGATCAGCCGAGCCGCAGCAGCAGCGCCGAGGCCGCGCACACCAGCAGGAAGGGAATGCTGATGCGGTGGAACTCGCGCAGCCCATTCGGCAGCTTCGCCAGCCGCAGCGCGATCAGGTTGGCCAGCGAGCCCAGCACGCAGCCGAAGCCGCCCACGCTCACCCCGGCCGCGAGCGCCGGCAGGTCGCGCACGTGGCCATCCAGCAGGATGGCCGCCGGCACGTTGCTGATGAACTGCGAGGTCACGATGGCCGCGAGGTAGGCGCGCCAGCCCTCGGTGATCGGCCAGTGGCCCAGCAGCGCCACCACCGCGGGCAGCTCCGCGAGCTGCCGCAGGTCCACGAACATCAGCGCGATGATCGCCAGCAGCGCCCAGTCGATGCCGCGCAGCACGCGCGGATACGCCACCAGGAACACGCCGAACACCACGCCCAGCCCGGCCAGCAGCCAGTGCCGGTCCAGCGCGACCACGAAGCCGACGAACAACACCCCCGACAGCGCCAGCATGCGCGGCTGCACTGGCGCGGCTTCGGCCTCGGGCTTGAGCTCGATGGGTGTGCGCGGCACCAGCAGCCACACCGCGACGAAGAGCCAGAACAGCATCACCGCCACCGTCGGCCCCATCATTCCCATGAAGGCGACGAAGCCCTCGCCCGAGCGATGCCACAGATAAAGGTTCTGCGGATTGCCGATCGGCGTGAGGGCAGAGCCCGCGTTCACCGCCAGCGCCTGCAGCACCACCAGCCGCGCCAGCGGCAGGTGCGCCTGCGTGGCGAGCACGCGCGTCAGCGGCACCAGCAGGAACAGGCTCACGTCGTTGGTGACCAGCGCCGAGAGAAAGGCCGCGCTGGCCGTCAGCAGCATCGCCAGGCTGCGCTGGTCGTGCGTGCGCGCCAGCAGGCGCTGCGCGGCGGCCTGCAGCATGCCGCTGCGCTCCACGCCCTGCGTGATGGCCAGCAGCCCGGCGAGCGCGCCCACGGTCTGCCAGTCGACCAGCCGCAGCCAGTCCATCGGCGCGCGCGGGCGCAGGAAGGCGAACAGCACTGCGACGGCGACCAGCACCCACAGCAGGCCGTTGCCGCCGCCTTCGTGCGGCGAGGAAGCGTCGGAATCGGAAGTCGCGGAAGAAGGCGCGGACACGGAATCTTTGGTCATGGAGCGGAAGTGGTCGGTGCGCGGGCGGCAAGCGCGTCCGGCATCGAACGCGGACGATAGCGGGTTTCGGGCATCGCGAAGGCAAAGAGAGCGAGCCCGGCCAGCGCGACGGCCGCCAGCATCACGAAGGCCGCGTCGTAGCCGGCCAGGTGCGCGACCGCACCGGCTGCCAGATTGCTCAGCGCCGCACCCAGCCCCACGCAGGCTGCGCCGATGCCCAGCGCGAAGTTGAAATGGCCGCTGCCGCGCGTGATGTCGCCGATCATCAAGGTCAGCATCACGCCGAAGATGCCCGCGCCAATGCCGTCCAGCACCTGAAGCGACAGCAGCGCGGCGGGGCTGTCGGCCAGCAGGTAGAGCAGCCCTCGCACCGGCAGCACCGCGAAGCCGACCAGGAAGATGGGCTTGCGCGCCAGCCGCGGCGCCCAGCGGCCGACCGCCAGGGCGATCGGAACGGTGACCAGCTGCGTGACGATCACGCCGCCCGACAGCCACAGCGTGGCCGAGGTGCCGGCCTGCGTGCCGACCTTCTGCGCCACGAGCGTGAGCATGGCGGCATTGGCCAGGTGGAACAGGAAGGCGCAGGCCAGCAGCACAAGCAGGCGGCAGTCGTACCAGCGTGCGGACGGCGCGGCATCGGGCTCGTGGCCGGTGTCGGCGCCGCGCGCCAGGAGCGGATCGACGTCGCGCTGGCGGATCAGCATGGCCGCCGCCATGGTCGGCAGCGCCATCGCCACCGCGTAGAAGAACATGGCGTGCGGGCCGAACGTGTGGCCCACCCAGCCGGTGCCCAGTGCCCACAGCACCGTGCCGCCCGCGGTGATCGCGGCGTTGCGGCCGATGCGGGCATCCAGCCCGGCGCGGCCGACCATGCCGAGGCTGATGGCCGCGATGGCGGGCGCCACCAGCGTGCCCGCCGCGCCGATGAGCGACTGGCCCGCCAGGATCACACCGTAGCCCGGCCAGTTCGCCATGACCACGAGGCATGCCGCGATGAGCGCGATGGCCCCCGCGATCCAGCGCGGCTTGTGCCGCACGCTGTCGATCAGCGCGCCGGCCGGCGCCTGCACCACCAGCCCCACCAGCGCCGAGACGAACATCACGGTGCCGATGCGCTGCGGGTCCCAGGCCAGCGTGCCGGCCATGAAGACGATCAGGAACGGGCCGACGCCGCCCTGGATGTCTGGCGCAAGGAAGGCCAGCGCGTCCAGCGAGCGCAGGCTGCGGCGGGAGGGAGCTGAGGATGGGGCGGTCATCGCAGGGGCTCGCCGATCAGAACGCCGGCACCGGCGGACGCGGCGCCACCGGGCCACGTCCGGGCCCCCGGTGCGGGCCCTCGAACACTTCGCGCGCCGTGGACGCGGTCGGGCCCATGCTCGTGGCCTCCAGCGCCGTGCCCTGCGCACCGCGCGTGCCCCAGCCGCGCGCGTAAAGCTGCGCGCCGGGCTGCAGCTGCGCGCCGTACATGGCGCCGATGTGCGGCGGGAAGCGCACGATGGTCCTGTCGGCCAGCAGCGCGCCGTGCACGTCGCCGAGGTCGTTGTACAGAAGGCGCTCGATGCGCCCGTCCGCCGTCATGGCGCTCAGCGCGGCCGGATCGTGGGCGCGTCGCGGCGGGAACATGCCGGGAACAGGCGGCTCGTCGATCACGCTGCGGCCGTTGGCGCTGAGCGACTGCATGCGCACCACCGGCACCTGCGGCGCGCGCCAGCCACGGACCTGCACGGTGTCGCCGGGCCTGAGCGCCTGCATCACCGCGGCCGAAAGGTGCGGCGGGAACGCGACCTGCGTTCCGTCGGCCAGCAGCAGGCCGTCGGCCTCGCCGTTCGGGTTGAGCAGCCATTGCTGCACGCGGCCGGAGGCGACGGTGTCCGCCTCCGGTGCAACGGCAACGGGCGGCGGCGGCGGAAGATGGGCGAAGGCCGGAGTGAAAGCGGTGCTGCCCGCGAGCAGGCAGACGGCGGTGGCGATGGACGCGATGCGGTGTGTCATGGTGACTCCTTGTGGATGAATGCCCCAAGGACATCTCACACAACGTGCCAACCCGCATTTCCTTTGAAATCAACGACTTGCGCGTGCCGAACGGCGGCAGTCGTCCGGTACCGGGACAGGAGGCGTCCGCTTTGCGGACACCCCCGGACGCCTTATCGCTTCGTCGCCTTATCTACTACTCGATGCCGTACTGCGCCAGCTTCCGGTACAGCAGCTGGCGGTGAATGCCCAGCCGCCGCGCGGCCTCGGTGCGGTTGCCCTGCGTCTGCGCGAGCGCGTGCTCGATGAGCAGCCGTTCGAGCCGTTCCACCGCGCCGGGCAGGTCTCCCTCCAGCCACTCGGCCGGCAGCATCCCGACGGACGGTGCCGATTGCGCGGGCCGCGCCTCGCCCATCGCCAGCCCCAGGTCGGCGCTGCCGATCACGCGATGCCGCACCAGCGCCTGGCAGCGCTCCATCACGTTGCGCAGCTCCCGCACGTTGCCGGGCCAGGGCCGGCTCAGCAGCAACTGCGCGGCCTCCGCGGAGAGCGCCTTGGGCGCATCGGGCAGTGCCGCGCGCCGCAGGAAGTGCTCGGCCAGCGGGATCACGTCGGCCAGCCTCTCGCGCAGCGGCGGCAGGCGTATCGACAGCACGTCGAGCCGGTACATCAGGTCTTCGCGAAAGCGTCCCTCGCCGACCGCCGCAGCCAGGTCGCGGTGGGTGGCTGCGACGATGCGCACGTCGACCTTCACCGGCTTGTGGCTGCCCAGCGGCGTGACCTCGCCTTCCTGCAGCACGCGCAGGATCTTCGCCTGCACCGAAAGCGCCATGTCGCCGATCTCGTCGAGCAGCAGCACGCCGCCGTCGGCCGCGCGAAAGCATCCCGCGCGCTCGCCGGTCGCACCCGTGAACGCGCCGCGCACATGGCCGAAGAGCTCGCTTTCGAGCAGCTCCTTCGGAATGGCCGCGCAGTTGACCGCCACGAAGGGCTTGTCCGCGCGCGACGAATACCGGTGCAGCGCGCGCGCCACCATTTCCTTGCCGGTGCCCGTCTCGCCCAGCACGAGCACGGGCGCCTGGCTGGCCGATGCGAGGCCGATGCGCTTCTGCACCTCGCGCATCGCCTGGCTCAGGCCGACGAGGTCGCCGTCGTCGTCTTCCGCCACGGCGGTCGCCGCCGCCACGCCTTGTTGCTGCTGTTGCAGGACGCGCCCGAGCACCTCGCGCACGGCCTCGCGGCTGATCGGCTTGGTGATGTGGTCGAAGGCGCCGAGCCGCATCGCCTCGATGGTGTTGCCCGCGCTCGCGAAGGCGGTGAGCACGATCACCGGCGGCACGCGCGCGAGCCGGGCGTGCATCGCCTCCAGCGTCTGCAGGCCGTCCATGCCGGGCATGCGGTGGTCGAGGAACACGGCGTCGAAGCGCGTGCGCGCCATCGCATCGAGCGCCTCGGTGCCGCTCGCGACGTTCTGCGCCTCGTGGCCCAGGCCCTGCAGCGTCTCGGCCAGCGTGTCGCGGAAAGCGTCGTCGTCGTCGACGATCAGGAAGCGCGCCATGGAAGCTCCAGTTCGAATCGCGTGCCGGGTTCGAGCGCCGCATGGCGCAGGTCGCCGCCGTGTGCCAGCGCCACTTCGCGCGCCAGGGCGAGGCCCAGGCCGGTGCCATCGGCGCGGCCCGTGGCGAAGGGCTCGAAGAGGCTGGCCTGCAAGGCTTCGGGCACGCCGCCGCCGTCGTCGTCCACCCGGATGAAGAGCGTGCGCGCCTCGTTCGCCGAGGCCGAGAGCGTGACGAGCCCGCCGCGCGGCGCATGGCGCACCGCGTTGTCGAGCAGGTTGTCGACAGCGCGCGCCAGATGCACGGGGTCGAACACGGCCTGCGGCGGCTCGTCGTGCTGCAGCACCAGGCGTACGTCCGCCGCGCCGGCCTTGCCGCTCACGCTCGCGATGCGTTCTTCAAGCCAGCGATGCAGGTCGACCTGCACCGGCGCGAGCGTCACCGGCTGCACCAGCGCCAGCAGGCTCTGCACCAGGCCGTCGAGCCGGTCGATCTGCCCGACGATCACGCGCAGCGCGTCGCCCTGCTTCCCGGGCGTGGCGGCCAGCGCGTTCTCGGCCTTCAGCCGCATGGTGGCGATGGGGTTGCGGATCTCATGCGCGATGCCCCCGGTCATGCGGCCCAGCGCGGCCAGGCGCTGGTCGCGGCTGCGCTGCTGGGCCGCTTCGCGAAGGCGCGCGCGTGCTTCCTCGAAACGCACACGATAGTGATTGAAGCCGTCGACGATGCGGTCGAGCTCGCGCACGCCGGTGCGGGGCAGCTCGGGCATGGCGCCGCCGTCGGCATCGCTGCGGGCCAGCCGGTCTTCCAGCCGCTGCACGTGGCGCAACCCGCGCAGCAGGATGAAGCCCAGCCACAGGCCCGAAGCCAGCACCAGCAACAGCAGCACACCAAGGCCGGTGCGCAGGCTGTCCTGCGCGGCCAGCGCGCCGCCGGTGGTGCGGGTCATGGTCCAGGCTGCGAGGTCGTTGCCCGGCGCCGCCAGCGGGCAGGCCGCGACGATCAGCGCCTCGCGGCTGCCGCGCACCACATCGGTCTGCAGCTGCTGCGTGCGGGCGGCCAGCTGCGCCACCTCGGCGATCAGCGGCTGCTCGGCCGCGGGCACGTCGCGCTTGACGCCGCCGCCTTCATAGGTGGGGTAGGCATAAGCCAGGTGGCCGCCGCCGGCCTGCCACACGCCGCCCTCGACATGCGGCGCCTCGATCAGCACCAGCTGCAGCAGCACCTGCAGCAGGTCGACCTGCGGCCGGGCAGGGGCAAGCGAGGAGGACGACGGCGTGGCCGACTTGGCATAGCGCGCCGCGATCGCCCGGCAGGACTGCTCGGTGGCGGCGCGCGCCGCCGACACCTGCACGCCCGCGCTGCTGCGGTAGAGCGTGAGCATCACCACCGCCAGCGCGGCGCACATGGCGAACAGCAGCATCCAGAAAAAGATCAGTTGACCACGCAGGGATTTCATGCGCCGCGATCTTGCCCTGTCTTCGTGTCACGGCGCGCCTGTCCCGGCGCTGTCAACGGCCGGCGAGCTCACGCAGCTCGCGCTTGAGCACCTTGCCGATCGCGCTGCGCGGCAGCTCGTCGATGAAGGCCAGGCGCGCCAGGCGCTGTGTCTTGCCGAGCTGGGCGTTGGTCCATTGCAGCAGCTCGTCCTCGCTGGTGGCGTCGCCCTCGCGGCGAACCACGAAGGCGGCGGGCGTCTCGCCCCATTGCTCGGAGGGCACGCCCACCACCGCCACGTCGGCCACCGCCGCATGGCCGCGCAGCACGGCCTCCAGGTCGCTCGGGTAGATGTTGAAGCCGCCGCTGATGATCATGTCCTTCTTGCGGTCGAACAGCGTGAGGAAGCCGTCGGCGTCGAAGCGGCCCACGTCGCCGGTGCGGATGAAGCGCTTGCCGGTGGCGTCGAACCACTCGGCCTCGCGCGTCTTCGCGGGCTGGCGGTGGTAGCCGGTCATCATGCCGGCCGAGTGGCCTACCACCTCGCCGGCCACCTCGGTGTTGCCGCTCGGAAGCTCGTTGCCGTCCTCGTCGATCAGGCGGATGTCGCTGCCCTCGGCGGGCCGGCCCACCGTATGCAGCTTGGTCGGATTCAGGTGCGCCTCCAGGATGCAGGTGCCGCCGCCCTCGGTCATGCCGTAGAACTCGACCAGCCCGCCGGGCCAGCGCTTGAGCACGTCGGCCTTCAGCGCGGCGCCGAAGGGTGCGCTGGTGCTGAACTTGTGCCGGTAGGAAGACAGGTCGTGCTCGTCGAAGCGCGGATGCGCCATCAGCCGCTGGTACTGCACCGGCACGAGCATGGTGTGCGTCACGCGGCGCTGCTGCGCGAGCTGCAGGTAGCCCAGCGCGTCGAACTTGGGCATCAGCACCACGCAGCCGCCGAAGGCCAGCGTGGGGAAGAACACCACCAGCGTGGTGTTGGAGTAGAGCGGCGTTGAAAGCAGCGTGACCGTGTCGGGCCCGTACTCGTACTTGGCGCCGCGCTGCACATGGGCCCAGCGCATGCCGTGGCCCTGCACGATGCCCTTGGGCTCGCCCGTGGTGCCCGACGAATAGATGATGTTGAAGGCCCAGCCCGGCTGCACCTCGACCGCTTCGGGCCGCGCGCCGGCAGGCGCCAGCCATTCCTCGATGCCGCGCCCGATCTGCGAGCCGTCGAGCGCCACGCGCGGAATGCCCCCTTCCTTCGCGGGGCCGATGACCTCGGCGGCCGATGCGTCGCTGAACAGGATGCGCGCGTCGGCGTCCTCGATCATGCGCGCCAGGCTGGCGGGCGTGGAGCCGGGGGCCAGCGGTGCCACCGCGACGCCCGCGCGCAGCGCGCCCAGGAACACGGCAGCGTAGTTCACCGACGACGAGGCGCAGATGGCGATGGCGTCGCCGGCCTTGAGCCCGTCGCGCTGCAGGCTGGCCGCGACGCGGTCCATCAGCGCGTCGAGGGCGCGGTAGTCCAGCGTGCGGATTGCGTCCGACAGGGCGGCATGGTCGGGCGTGTGTTGCGCGTGGAGGCGGACCAGATCGGCAATGGCGCCGAAACTGCGTTCCATGGCGGCTTGGACGGCGGGGTGAGTTTGCAAAGTCGTCTTCCTTCTTCTTGGCCAGATTCTTGGCCAAACGGCAGGATAGCGAAATGCTCCCGCTTCCTGCCAGCGCCTTGGCGACCGGGCGGTCGCAGGACGGCGCGCCGTCAGTTGGCGCTCAGGAAGGCGGGAACACGATCCCCGAGCGCTGCACGCCAAGCGGCGGCGGCGCTTGTTGTCACCAACGACAGGGGGTTTTCCGTGCACATCATCTGGACGATTCTGATCGGCTTCATCGCCGGGCTCCTGGCCCGCGCGGTGCTGCCGGGCAACAACTCGATGGGGTTCATCCTCACTGCGGTGCTCGGCATCGCCGGCTCGCTGGTCGCGACCTATGCCGGGCAGGCCATGGGTTGGTATGCGGCGGGCGCGGGCGCAGGCTTCATCGCCTCGGTGGTGGGTGCGGCGGTGCTGCTCGGGGCCTGGCACCTCGTGAGCCGCTGAGGCAGCCGGATCCCTTCATCAAGGAGTTTTCCATGGGCTTACTCGACATCCTCCAGCAGGCCATCGGCAACAACGATGCCGAAGCCCGCCTCGACCAAGTCGCGCAGCACGCCTCCACCGGCGAGCTGGGCGCGGGGCTCGCGGCCGCGATGCGCTCGGACCAGACGCCACCTTTCGGCGACACCGTGGGCCAGCTCTTCGGACAGTCGTCGCCCTCGCAGCAGGCCGGCGTGCTCAACCAGATACTGGCCACGCTCGGGCCGGCAGCCGCCTCGGCGCTGGCCGGCGGCGTGCTCGGACGCATGCTGCAGCCCGGCCAGACGCAGATCACGCCCGACCAGGCCTCGCAGCTCTCGCCCGCGCAGGTGACCGAGATCGCCGCGCATGCCGAGCAGCAGCACGCCGGCGTGATCGACGAGGTAAGCAGGTTCTACGCGCAGCACTCCGGGCTCATCAAGACGCTGGGCGGCGCAGCCATCGCCATAGCGCTGGCGAAGATGAAGGAGAACGCCACGCGCGGCTGATCAGCCCGCGGAAGCGTTATCTCCGCCGCCCATCACCTTGTAGAGCGTGATGCGGTTGCTCTGCTCCGACAGGCGCAGCGTGATGAGCGTCTGCTGCGCGGTGTACAGCGAGCGCTGCGCGTCCAGCACCTCCAGGTAGCTGTAGCTGCCGTTGCGATAGAGCGCCTGCGACAGCGTGAGGCTCTTCTGCGTCGCGTCCACCAGCGACTGTTGTGCCGCCAGTTGCTCGCCCAGCGAACCGCGCACGGCCAGCGCGTCGGCCACTTCCTTGAACGCGGTCTGCACGGTCTTCTCGTAGGTCGCGAGGTCGATCTCGCGCTGCGCCTTGGCCGAATCGAGGCTGGCACGGTTGCTGCCGGCGTTGAAGATCGGCAGGCTGATCGAGGGTGCGAAGCTCCAGGTGCTGTTGCCGCCCTTGAAGAGGCCCGATAGCGCCGTGCTCGACGAGCCCGCGCTTGCCGTGAGCGAAATCGTCGGGAAGAAGGCCGCGCGCGCCGCGCCGATGTCGGCGTTCGAGCCCTGCAGTGTGTGCTCGGCGGCCAGCACGTCGGGGCGCTGCTGCAGCAGCGTCGATGGCAGGCCGGCGGGCACGTCGACCAGCGCGCTGGCCGTGGCCATGCCGTCAGGCGGCAGCAGTTCGTCGGGCACGGTGGCGCCGGCCAGCAGGTCGAGCGCGTTGCGGTCCTGTGCCACCTGCGCGGTGTAGCTGGCCACGTCCACGCGCGCCGAATCCACCGTGGTCTGCGACTGGGCCAGCGCCAGCGCGGTGCTGGCGCCCAGCGCCTTCATGCGGCTGGTCAGCTCGTAGGAGCGCTGCTGGCTCGCGAGCGTGCTCTGCGCTAGCTTCAGCCGCTCGTTGTCGGCGGCCAGCGTGAGCCAGGCCGAGGCGACCTCGGCCACGAGGCTGATGCGCGTGCTGCGGGTCGTGGCCTCGGTCGACAGGTAACTCTGCAGCGCGGCCTCGTTGAGGTTGCGCACGCGGCCGAACAGGTCGAGCTCGTAGCTGCTGAAGCCCAGCGCGGCGGTGTAGGTGCTGCCGACGGACGATTCGCCGCTGCTGCTCGTGGACGCCGAGGTGCGCTGGCGTGTGCCGCCCGCGGTGGCCGCGACGCTGGGGAACAGCTCTGCGCGCTGCACGCCGTACTGCGCGCGCGCCTTCTCGATGTTCTGCAGCGCCACGCGCAGGTCGCGGTTGTTGGCCAGCGCGAGCTCGATGGTGCGGTGCAGGCGCTCGTCGGTGATGAAGGCCTGCCAGCCGGTGCCGGCGGTGACGGAGGCCTCGTCCGCCTTGGCTGCGGCCGCGGCCGGCCATTTGGAGGGAACGGGCGCCTCGGGCCGCGAGTAGGTGGGCGCGAGATTGACGCAGCCGGCCAGCAGCGCGGCGAGGGCGAGCGAAGAGAGTCTAAAACGAAGGGATGTCATGGCTTTCATGCCTCGGGCTGCGCGGTCAGCGTGAGTGCCGCCCCGGGTTTTTTCTTGGGCGCGAAGAAGCGCCTGATCACGACGAAGAACAGCGGCACGAAGAAGATGCCCAGCGCAGTGGCCGTCGCCACGCCGCCGAGCACGCCCACGCCGATGGCGCGGCGGCTGCCCGAGCCGGCGCCTGTGCTCAGCGCCAGCGGCAGCACGCCGAACATGAAGGCCAGCGAGGTCATCAGAATGGGCCGCAGCCGCAGGCGCACCGCCTGCAGCGTGGCCTCGACCAGCGCCATGCCCTCGTCCTGCAGCTGCTTGGCGAACTCCACGATCAGGATCGCGTTCTTCGCCGCCAGCCCCACGGTGGTTAGCAGCCCCACCTGGAAGTACACGTCGTTCGACAGCCCCGCCAGCCTGGTCGCCAGCACCGCGCCCAGCACGCCCAGCGGCACCACCAGCATCACCGAGAACGGCACCGACCAGCTCTCGTAGAGGGCAGCCAGGCACAGGAACACGAACAGGATCGACACCGCGTAAAGCAGCGGCGCCTGCGAGCCCGACAGGCGCTCCTGGTAGGAGCTGCCCGCCCACTCGTAGCCGATGCCCTGCGGCAGCTGCTTCATGATGCCTTCCACCGCGTTCATCGCCGTGCCCGAGCTCACGCCCGCGGCCGGGTCGCCGATGAGTTCGAAGGACGACATGCCGTTGTAGCGCGACAGCTGCGGCGAGCCATAGGTCCAGCGGCTGCTGGCGAAGGCCGAGAAGGGCACCATCTCGCTGTTGCCGTTGCGCACGTACCAGCTGTCGATGCTGTCGGGCTGCATGCGGAAGGGCGCGTCGGCCTGCACGTAGACCTTTTTCACGCGGCCGTTGTTGATGAAGTCGTTCACGTAGCTGCCGCCCATCGCGCTGGAAAGCGTGTCGTTGATGTCCGAGGTCGACAGGCTCAGCGCCGCGGCCTTGCGGTCGTCGATGTCGATGGCGAACTGCGGCGTGTCGTCCAGGTTGTTGCTGCGCACCTGGCTCAGCGCCGGGCTCTTGCGCGCCAGCGAGAGGAACTGCTCGCGCGCCTGCACCAGCGCCTCGTGGCCGATGCCGCCCAGGTCCTGCAGCTGCACGTCGAAGCCGGCGTTCGAGCCCAGGCCGCGCACGGCCGGCGGCAGCATCACGAACACGTTGGCGTTGCTCGTGCGCGCGGCCATGTCCACGGTGAAGCGGCGCGCCAGCGAGGCGGCGTCCTGCGCCTTGCCGCCGCGCTCGCTCCAGTCCTTCAGCGTGATGAAGGCGTTACCCGTCGCCTGGTCGCCGCTCAGGCCGGTGAGCGTGATGAAGTGGGCCACTTCCTTCTGCGAGCCCAGGTAGGCCTCGAAGCTCTTCATGGTCTGCTGCAGCTGCTCGTCGGTGGCGCTGGCGGGCAGCTTCACCTGCGCCATCAGCGTGCCCTGGTCCTCGTCGGGCAGGAAGGAGGTGGGCAGGCGCATGAAGACCACGCCCAGCACGGCCACCAGCAGCGCATACACCAGCAGGCTGCGCTTGCCGCGATGCAGCAGGCCGCCCACGCCCGAGCGGTAGCGGTCGGCGTTGCGCTCGAAGTTGCGGTTGAACCAGCCGAAGAAGCCGCGCTTTTCCTGGTGATGGCCGGCCTCCACCGGCTTGAGCAGCGTGGCGCACAGCGCCGGCGACAGCGTGAGCGCCACCAGCACCGACAGCAGCATCGACGCCACGATGGTCACCGAGAACTGCCGGTAGATCACGCCCGTCGAGCCGCCGAAGAAGGCCATCGGGATGAACACCGCCGACAGCACCAGCGCGATGCCCACCAGCGCGCCGGTGATCTCGCGCATCGACTTGCGCGTGGCCTCCTTGGGCGAGAGCCCTTCCTCGGTCATCAGCCGCTCGACGTTCTCCACCACCACGATGGCATCGTCCACCAGCAGGCCGATGGCCAGCACCATGCCGAACATGGTGAGCGTGTTGATCGAATAGCCCATCAGCGCCAGCACGCCGAAGGTGCCCAGCAGCACCACCGGCACCGCGATGGCGGGCACCAGCGTGGCGCGCAGGTTCTGCAGGAAGAGGTACATGATCAGCACGACCAGCACCATCGCCTCCACCAGCGTCTTGGCCACTTCCTCGATGGAGATGCGCACGAAGGGCGTGGTGTCGTAGCCCACCACCGCCTTCATCTGGTTGGGGAAGAAGGGCCCCAGCTCCGCGAGCTTGGCCTTCACCGCGTTCGACACCGTGAGCGCGTTGGCGCCGGTGGCCAGCTTCACGCCCATGGCGGCCGAGGGCTTGCCGTCGAAGCGGCTGGCGATGGTGTAGCTCTCGCTGCCGAGCTCGATGCGCGCCACGTCGCCCAGGCGCACGATGGCACCGCTGGAGTCGGACTTGACGATCACCTCGCGGAACTGCGCGGCGGTGCGCAGCTTGCTGCGCGCGGTGATCGTTGCCGTGAGCCGCTGGCCCGAGGCCGCCGGCAGCGCGCCGAGCTGGCCGGCCGACACCTCGGTGTTCTGGCTGGTGAGAGCGCTCGTCACGTCCGAGGGCATCAGCGAATATTTCTGCAGCTTGGCCGGGTCGAGCCAGATGCGCATGGCGTAGCCCGAGCCCAGCGTCTGCACGTCGCCCACGCCGTCGATGCGGCTGACCACGTCGAGCAGGCTGCTGGAGATGTAGTCGCCGATGTCGGTGGCCGAGGCGCTGCCGTCCTCGGAGACCAGCGAGACGATCATCAGGAAGTCGGTGCCCGACTTGGTGACCGTCACGCCCTGGCTCTGCACCGACTGCGGCAGCTGCGACTCGGCCTGCTGCAGCTTGTTCTGCACCTGCATCTGCGCCACGTCGGCGTTGGTGCCGGCCTCGAAGGTGAGCTCGATGCGCGCCGTGCCCGACGAGGTGCTGCTCGACGACATCGACACCAGCCGGTCGAGGCCCTTCATCTTCTGCTCGATCACCTGCGTGACCGAGTCTTCGATGGTCTTGGCCGACGCGCCTGTGTAGGTCGCGTTGATGCTGACCTTGGTGGGCGCGATGTCGGGGTACTGCTCCAGCGACAGCGTGCCGATGGACATCGCCCCGGCCAGCATGATGACGATGGCGATGACCCACGCGAAGATGGGCCGGTCTATGAAGAAGCGTGCCATGCGCGGGCCTCCTCAGTGCGCCGTCGCAGTTGCCGCCGCGGCCACCGTGGTGGCGTCGGCCGCAACGGGCTTCACCGTGTCGCCGGGCTTCACCCTGAGCGAGCCCTCGACGATCACGCGCTCGCCCGCCTTCAGGCCCTCGGTCACCTGCCAGCGGTTGCCGACCGCGCGCGACACCTTCAGCGCGCGCTTCTCGACCTTGTTGTCGGCCGTGACCACCAGCGCCGAAGCGTCGCCGCTGGCCGTGCGCGTCACGCCCTGCTGCGGCACCAGCAGCGCCTGCTCGGCCACGCCCTCTTCGAGCACGGCGCGCACGTACATGCCGGGCAGCAGCGTGCGTTCGGGGTTGGGCACCAGGATGCGCAGCGTGACCGCGCCGGTGCTTTCGCTCACCGTGACGCTGGAGAACTGCAGCCGTCCGGCATGGGCGTAGGCGGTGCCATCTTCCAGCAGCAGCTTCACCGAGGCTTCGCCTCTTTCGCCTTTCTCGCCGCCGCTCTTGAGCGTGCCGGCCGCGAGTTCGCGCTGCAGCCGCAGCAGCTCGGTGGTCGACTGCGTCACGTCGACGTGGATCGGATCGAGCTGCTGCACCGTGGTCAGCGCCGTGGTCTGGCTGGCCGTGACCAGCGCGCCCGGCGTGACCGTGGAGGCCTCGATGCGTCCGGCGATGGGCGCGGTGATGCGCGTGAAGCCGAGGTTGATGCGCGCCGTGTCGAGCGCCGCGCGGGCCACGCCCAGGTCGGCCTCGGCCTGCTGCAGCGTGGCCTGGCTGTCCTCGCTGGTCTGCTGGCTGACGGCCTCGATCTTCGCGAGCTCGGCGTTGCGGCGCGCCGTGACCTTCGCGGCGTTGACCGTCGCTTCAGCCTTCGCGACGCTGGCCTGCGCGCTCGCGTAGGCGGCCTTGTAGGTGGCGGGGTCGAGCTGGTAGAGCACCTGCCCGGCCTTGACCAGCGCGCCTTCCTCGAAGAGGCGCTGCTGCACGATGCCGCCGACCTGCGGGCGGATCTCCGCGCTCAGCCGGGCGCGGGTGCGGCCAGACAGTTCGGTGGTCACGGGCTGGTTCTGGGGCTGCACCGTCACCACGCTCACCTGAGCGGCGGGGGCGCCCTGGGGCGGGGCGGACGATGAAGAAGCGGATGAGCCGGAGCATCCCGCGATGGCGCCCAGCAGGCCAGCGGCCAGGGCGCACGCGAGGCCGGTGCGGATGAAGCGGGAAGACATGTTCAGAGGGGTTCCAATCAGGTTGGAACCCATGGTCTTCAGCGAATGTGGAGCCAATTTGAAGGTCCCCGGGCCTGCGCGGCCATGGGACGGCATCTGGCTTATCTTGTGGGCCTTCATGAAGAAGATCAGCATCACCACCAAGCTCTTTCTTGCCGTGCTGGCCACCGCCGTGCTGGCAGTGGTCGCGATGGGCGCGGCCTCGCGCTGGAACTTCGAGCGCGGCTTCGTCGGCTACCTCAACGAGCAGGGCTTGGAGCGGCTCGACGCGGTGGTGCCCAATGCAGTGGCTGCCTACCGCGAGCACGGCAACTGGGACTTCCTGCGCGACAACCCTCGCCCCTGGTTCGAGATCATGCGGCCCGCGCCTTCCGTTCTCGGCGATCACTTCGAGCCGGGGCGCTCGCCGGCGCTGGTGTCGGACCTGACGGGCGCCGTGCTGCGCATTTCGCTGCTCGACACCGACAGGCGCGTCATCATCGGCTTCAGGGAAGTGGGCAAGGGCGCCGTCGAGCGCGCCGTGGTGGTCGACGGCAAGACCGTGGGCTGGGTCGCGATGATGCCCTTCCAGAGCGTGAGCGAGGCCGGCGACCAGCGCTTCCAGCAGAACCAGCTGCGCGCGAGCTGGGTCATCGGCAGCCTCTGCGTGCTGCTGGCCGCAGGCATCGCGTGGTGGATCGCGCGGGTGCTGCTGGCGCCCGTAAAGCGTGTGGCCGCGGCCACGCACCGGCTGGCGGCGGGCGACTACGCAAGCCGCGTGGCCGTGGCCTCGCAGGACGAGGTGGGGCAGCTCGCGCGCGACTTCAATTCGCTGGCCAACACGCTGCAGCGCAACGAGCAGATGCGCCGCGAGTTCATGGCCGACGTGTCGCACGAGCTGCGCACGCCGCTGGGCGTGCTGCACGGCGAGCTGGAGGCCATGGAAGACGGCGTGCGCCGCCTCGACGCGCAGGCCGTGCGGTCGCTGCAGCACGAGGTCGGCATGCTCAACCAGCTCGTGACCGACCTCTACGACCTGTCGATGGCCGACGTGGGCGCACTCGCGTACCGCAAGGCCGACGCCGACGTGCGCGAGCTGCTGGAGCCGTGCGTGGACGCGTTCCGCGAGCGGCTCGCCTCGGCGGGCCTGCGGCTGGATCTGGCGCTGCCGGCGCAACCGCTTTCGGTGTTCGCCGACGAGCGGCGCATGCACCAGCTCTTCAGCAACCTCGTGCTCAACAGCTGCCGCTACACCGACGCGGGTGGCGTGCTGCGCATCGAGGCACGGGAAGAAGGCGGCGAGGTCGCCATCGACTTCATGGATTCGGCACCGGGCATCGACGCGGCGCTGCTGCCGCGCCTGTTCGAACGCTTCTTCCGCGGAGAGGGCTCGCGCAACCGCGCCAGCGGCGGCGCGGGGCTCGGCCTGGCCATCTGCCGCAGCATCGTGGAGGCGCACGGCGGCACCATCGAGGCCAAGGCCTCGCCGCTGGGCGGCGTGTGGATCGCGATCCGCTTGCCGAAGGTTTGAGGAGAGGAGAACGAGGAAGATGAACGACACCCCCGGCGCGGCCGCCCCCGCGCACATCCTGATCGTCGAGGACGAGCCGCGCATGGCGGCCCTGCTCGCCGACTACCTGCAGGCCTCGGGCTACAGCTCGCAATGGCTCGCCAACGGGCTGGAAGCGGTGCCGGCGGTGAAGGCACGCCGGCCCGACCTGGTGCTGCTCGACGTCATGCTGCCCGGCCAGGACGGCATGAGCGTGTGCCGCGAGCTGCGGCTGTTCAGCGATGTGCCCGTCATCATGCTCACGGCGCGCGTCGAGGAGGCCGACCGCCTGATGGGCCTGGAACTCGGCGCCGACGACTACATCTGCAAGACCCCCTTCAGCCCGCGCGAAGTGGTGGCGCGCGTGAAGGCGCTGTTGCGGCGAAGCGGCTACGCCGCGCGCGGAGCCTCGTCGCCGCTGCAGATCGACGAGCAGGCCTACAAGGCCTCGCTGCACGGCAACCCGCTGGGGCTCACGCCCATCGAGTTCCGCCTGCTGAAGGCCCTGGCCGACGCGCGCGGCCGCGTGCTCTCTCGCGACAAGCTGCTCGACCACGTGCACGCCGACCAGCGCGCCGTGACCGATCGCGCGGTCGACAGCCACATCAAGAACCTGCGCCGCAAGCTCGATGCGGTGGGCGAGGGGCAGGAGCTGATACGGTCGATCTATGGGGTGGGGTACAGGCTGGATCTGCCCTGAGCCGGTGGGGCCGTCGACTCAGGCGCGGAAGGCTCGCCGCACTGTGTCGATGACGTACCTGACCTCGTCGTCGTCGAGCATCGGGTAGAGCGGCAGCGCGATCGAGCAAGCGGCCAGCTTCTCGCTGTTCGGAAGGCTGCCGGTGCCGTGCCAGGGGCGCAGCGCCTCGTGGCGGTGCAGCGGTTGTTCGTAGTAGGCGCGGCTTGCGACCCCGGCATCGGCCAGCCGTGCCGCGAAGGCCTCGCGTTCGCGCGCACCTTCGAGTCCGACGACGAAGTAGTTCCACGCATGGCCCACCGAGGCCCGTGGCAGGCGCATCGGCAGGTCCGCCCAGGCCGCGAGGTAGCGCGCGGCGATGTCGCGCCGCCGCTCGATGTGCCGTGCGAAATCGTCCAGCGCGGCATTGAGCAGACAGGCCTGCAATTCGTCCATACGGCTGTTGTGGCCCAGGCAGTGGTGCAGGCCGTCGTCGTAGCCGTGGTTGCGCAACAGCCTTGCCTTGTGCGCGCGCTCCGGATCCCTGAAGGCCAGCGCGCCGGCGTCGCCGGCGGCGGCCAGGGTCTTGGTGGGATAGAAGCTCATCGCCGCGGCATCGCCCCAGGTGCCGGCGTTGCCGGTGCGCGCGCCGTCGGTGGCGTGGGCGCCGAGGCATTGCGCCACGTCCTCGATCAGCAGCAGGCCTTCGCTTCGGCAGTAGGCGGCCAGCTCGGGCAGGCCGCTCGCGTCGCCGAAAAGGCCGACTGCGAGGACTGCGCGCGTGCGAGGAGTGCGGGCGTTGCGGAAGTCTGCGAGCGCGGGCAGGAAATCGCCGGGTGCGCTGTCGACGAAGACCGGGCGCGCGCCGGCTGCGATCACCGCCTCGGCGCATGCGACGAAGGTGTAGGCGGGCAGCAGCACTTCGTCGAGCGCATCGCCTCCGCCCGCGCTTCCGACGCCCAGGCTCTTGAAGGCCAGCAGCAGCGCCTCTGAGCCCGACCCTACGGCCACGGTCTCGCGGCCGTCGAGCAGGTCCGACAGACGCGTCTCGAAAGCCCTGGCCTGCGGCCCCAGGATGTAGACGCCGCTGCGCAGCACCGCGGCCAGCGCCTGCGACAGCCGCGCCGCTTCCGTTTCACCGGCCGTGGCGGGCCGGAACAGCGGAATCTTCATGCGCGCAGCACTTGGCAGGCCCGCGTCACCGCCGCGAGGCCATCGGCACCCGAGGCGATGCGGCTGGGCCGGCCCAGGATGGCATTCCTGAAGCCCTGGTACTGCCGCGCGAGGGCGTCGTCGCCGTTCGCCTGCGAAGAAGAGCGCGCGTCGGCGCGAAGGTCGAGCAGATGTTCCCGGCTGGCCTCGAACAGCTGCAGCCGGGCGCTCGCCGTGCTGCCGTATCCGCTCTCGAAGTCGGCGACCAGCGTGCCCAGCCGCACGCGCGCCCGCACGTTCTGCTCGCCGATGTGCCGTTCGAGCACTTCCATCGGCGTCTCCGGGGGAACGGCGCACAGCCAGGCGAACAGGTCGAGGTCGTGCACCATCAGGTCGAGCACGCTGTCGGAGGCCGCTGCGGCGCGGGTCGAATAGCGGCGAAACCGCATGAAGGCGCGCGAGCCCTGGCGGTGCCTTGCCGCCGCATGCCGCAGCCGGCCGAGCACGGTGGCATCGAACACCGGGTTGAAGCGCTCGATGTGACCGGTGGCCAGGGTGACGCCGCATTGGAGCGCAGTGCGGATCATCAATAGGCCGTCGTGCCGGTCCACGCAAAGCGGCTTCTCGACCAGCACGTGGCAGCCGCGGCGCATCAGTGCGAGCGCGAGGCCGGCATGCGCGTCGTCGCTGGCGGCGATGGTGGCCGATTCGATGCCGGGCGGCAGTTCGTCCAGGCTGGACATCATCGGCAGCATGGCGAGCTCGTCGGCAATGCGGGCCGACGACGAGCAATCCACCAGGGCGCTCAGTCGGAAGCCGTCGAGCGCCAGCAGCTTGCGCGCGTGCACGCAGCCGAAGCGGCCCAGGCCGACCACCGCATGGGCCAGGGTGGCGTCGTCGAGCGCGAGCGGGGCGGCCGCATCGGCTGCGATGGCGATCGCGCTGTCGTCGCTGGCAAACGTGGTGAAGCTCATCGAGGTGCGCCGCGCAGCCGGTCTGCCACTGCCTGCAGATGGGCACCCCGGATCACGTGCCTGTAGACGCCCTCGGCCACGCGCTGCTCGCCGAAGATCTCGAAGGCCGGCTTGGTCGCGGACGGCTCCGATTGCTCGTAGCGCGTGGGCTGCGCGGCGAACAGGCATTCGCGGCCATAGGCCTGGGCGCCGAACTCGGCGATGAAGCCCGCCAGCTCCTTTTCGAGCTGGCCGCCGAAGCTGCGCGCGTAGCCGTGCATGTCGTCGAGCTTGGCCTGCAGCTCGCGCTCGTCGAGCTCGACCATGACGTGGCGCTCGGCCGCCATCCGCGCCGGCGGGCTGGGATGCCCCACGGTGGGATAGCCGAACGAGACGACCGCGCGGCCGCGTGCCGACGCGTGCGCGGCGACCTGGTTGGCCAGCAGGCGGCACAGGTCGTGCGACGGGTTGTAGTCCTCGGCCTCGTCGGCGACGAGGCATTCGATGCCCTGCTCGACGACGTGCGTGGTCAGTGCCTCGACCCATTGCGTGAACAGGCTGGAGTCGCCTTCGAGCAGCGAGCGGTAGATGTCGGCATCGGCCACCGGCTGCACCACGCCGGGAATCCAGTTGGCGCCTGCCTTCGAGAGGTTGTCCACCGTGGGCTCGAGCCGAGGCACGCCGGTCGATCCGGCGCCGTTGGTCAGCACCACGAAGTCGGGCCGCTCGTTGCGCAGCCATTTCCACAGCAGCAACTCGTGGCCCGAGTGGGCGGCGATCACAAGCGATTTCATGAGCGGGGCTCGTTGGGCTGCACGAGGGTGGAAATACGGCGCAGCGGGCCGGTCACGCGCCACGAGCGGCTGGCGTAGACCTCGCGCAACTGGGCCTGGAGCTGCGCGAGCTCGGCGCGCGCCTGATGGGTCTGGTGCTGGGCTTCGGCTGCGCGTGCATCGGCGTCGGCGCGCGACTGTTCGAGCTGCCGCTGCGTCTCGGCTTGCCATTTCGCAGCTTCCGCCTGCTGCCGGACGGCCTCCACCTGAAGCTGTTCGATCCGTGCCTGATACATCTGCTGATGTTCGTTGAAGGACTGCTGCATCCACGCGACCTGTTGGTGCAGGGACGCGATGCTCAGGTGCGCCGCCGACGGATAGCCCCGGCGGACCCAGTCTCCGACGTAGCGCGCGGCTTCGTCCGACCGCTGGCCCGCGGGCACTTCGATCACGGGGTGCTGCCGCACCATGCGCCGCACGCAGTCTTCGAGCGCGCCCAGGGTGACGTCCAGGCCGCCGGTGGAGCGCATCCAGCCGGCGGCCTTGGCCGCGTCTTCCGAGTCGTAGCGGTCGAGCTCGGCGCCAACGTTCTCGCGCGTGATGGGGCGCACCAGCAGTGCCCGGCCGAAATTCCAGCGTCGCGAATGCTCCACATTCGCCGCGGTCACCATTTCTCCCATGCCCCAGACCGGGTCTAGCACCATCACTGCATTGCCCGTGCACAGCGCCTCGGTGGCACAGCGGCCCTTGCCGAAGACGATGTCGTAGCGCCCGAGTGCCTCGGCCGGATCGGGCAGGTGGTTGCCCGTGCCGCTGCCGATCACATCCAGCGACAGCCCGCGTTGCACGCAGGCGGCGCGGATTTCCTCGAGCTGGTCGTTGTGGGAGGCGTAGTTGCTGAAGACCAACGCCGTTCGGGGGCGGGAGGGCAGCTCGCCACGCCTGGGAAAGCGTGCAAGGTCGACGCCGTTCTGGATCAGTTCGATGCGTTCGCGCTCGATGCCGAACTCATGCACCAGCCGTTCCGCGCAGTTCTCGTCGACCGCCACGTGGCGCACGACTTGCGCGAACTGCGCCGGGCGCCCGTGGTCGTCGCTGCGGTCGTGGCAGATCGTGATGACCGGCACGTCGTGGAAGTGCATCAGTGCGCGCACCGTCTCCTGGTGCGTGTTGCCGACGATCGCGTCCGGCCGCGCGCCGATGTCGACCAGGTCGGTGACGCAGGCGATGGATGCGAAGCGCAGTTCGTTCGCCATGTCGCCGAAGGCCGTCGCGAAGACGGTGACGGCGTGTCCGCGGCGGCGCAGCCACATCGCCAGGTCGCGCGTGAACATCTCCGCGCCCGTGCGATGCAGCAGATAGCACATCGCCAGCAGGATGTGCAGGGGCTTGCCGGACTGCGTGGAGTCCGGAGTGGAGGCGCCCTCCGGCGGGGTCAATCGAGCGCCGGCGCGCCGGCCAGAACGTGTCCTGCCTGCTGATCAGCGTGATAGCTGGACCGCACCATCGCACCCACCGCCGCGTGGCTGAAGCCCATCCTATAGGCCTCTTCCTCGAACATCTTGAAAGTGTCGGGATGCACGTAGCGGCGCACCGGCAGGTGCGAGCCCGACGGGGACAGGTACTGGCCAATGGTCAGCATGTCGATGTCGTGGGCGCGCATGTCGCGCATGACCTGCAGGATCTCTTCGTCGGTCTCGCCGAGGCCGACCATGATGCCGCTCTTGGTCGGCACGTTGGGATGCAGCGCCTTGAACTTCTTCAGCAGGTTCAGGCTGAACTGGTAGTCGCTGCCGGGGCGCGCTTCCTTGTAGAGGCGCGGCGCGGTTTCCAGGTTGTGGTTCATCACGTCCGGCGGCGCGGCCTTGAGGATCTCGAGTGCGCGGTCGTCGCGGCCGCGGAAGTCGGGCACGAGGATCTCGATCTGCGTCGTGGGCGAGAGCTCGCGGATGTTGCGGATGCAATCCACGAAGTGCTGGCTGCCGCCGTCGCGCAGGTCGTCGCGGTCCACGCTGGTGATGACCACGTACTTCAGGCGCAGCTTGGCGATGGTCTTCGCGAGGTTGATCGGCTCGTCCTTGTCGAGCGGGTCGGGGCGGCCGTGGCCCACGTCGCAGAACGGGCAGCGGCGCGTGCACTTGTCGCCCATGATCATGAAGGTGGCCGTGCCCTTGCCGAAGCATTCGCCGATGTTGGGGCAGGAGGCCTCTTCGCAGACGGTGTGCAGGTTGCTCTCGCGCAGGATCTGCTTGATCTCGTAGAAGCGCGTGGTGGGGCTGCCGGCCTTGACGCGGATCCAGTCGGGCTTCTTGAGCACTTCGCCGCTTTGCACCACCTTGACGGGAATGCGCGACAGCTTGGCCGCCGCCTTCTGCTTGGCCAGGGGGTTGTAGGTTTCGGCGCTCTGGGCCTCTCTCACTACGGGGGCGGGGACGACTTCGGTGGTGCTCATTGGTGTGTCAAGGCGCCAGGAAGGTGCAGAGCTTCTGGCCCAGCACCGTGGCGGCTTCTTCCCATGTGGTTTGGATGCCGATTGTAGAAAGATCGACCGTCTGCAGCCCCGCGTAGCCGCAAGGGTTGATGCGCGAGAAGGGTTCGAGGTCCATCCGCACGTTGAGCGCCACGCCGTGATAGGTGGCGTGGCGGCTCACCTTGATGCCCAGCGCGGCGATCTTTCCGAGCCCTCGGAACGGGTCGGCCGCGGGCATGGGGCCGGTCAGCGCGGCGTGGGAGAACGGGTCGTCCAGGCGCACGTAGATGCCCGGAGCGCCCGCCACGCGGTGGCCCGTGACGCCGAAGTGGGCCAGCGTGCGCAGCACGGATTCCTCGATGCGGTAGACGTACTCCTTGACGAAGTAGCCCGCGCGGCGCAGGTCGATCAGCGGGTAGGCCACCGCTTGGCCGGGGCCGTGGAATGTGACCTGGCCGCCGCGGTCGGTCTGCACGACCGGAATCGCACCGGGGTTGAGGATGTGGTCCTGCCTGCCCGCGATGCCCTGCGTGAAGACCGGGTCGTGCTCGCAAATCCATAGCGCATCGGGCGTCTCGGGCGTGCGCTCGAGCGTGAACTGCTTCATCGCCGCGAAGGTGTCGGCGTAGTCGACGCGGCCCAGCGGGCGCAGCTCGATGGCGGCGGCGATTGCGGCGGCGGTGTCGGTCATCGCAGGGCCTGCCGCACCGAGAGTCCGGGCATCAGAGCACGACCTTGACCATCGGGTGCGAGGACAGCGCGCGATACAGGTCGTCGAGCTGCTCGCGGCTGGTGGCCGTGACGGTGATGGTCACGCCAAGGTAATTGCCGGCCTTGCTGTCGCGCAGCTCGACGGTGGTGGCGTCGAAGGTCGGGTCGAAGCGCTCGGCGATCTGCGTGACGGCGTGCACGAAGCCATCGACCTTGGCGCCCATCACCTTGATCGGAAACTGCGAGGGGTACTCGATCAGCGATTCCTTGCGTGGATCGGGGATCGAGGTGGTTTCGGTGGCGGGGGTGTTGCTGTCGGTCATGCCGGGGCTCCGTGTTTCTGCTCTT
The DNA here is from genome assembly GCF_048305075.1 of Variovorax sp. 160MFSha2.1. Classification (NCBI taxonomy): domain Bacteria; kingdom Pseudomonadati; phylum Pseudomonadota; class Betaproteobacteria; order Burkholderiales; family Comamonadaceae; genus Variovorax; species Variovorax sp. 160MFSha2.1. Next base: position 6,246,550 of record NZ_CP157624.1, on the reverse strand, counting down.
GCTGCTTCCGAGCGTTGTGTACCTTGGCCTCCTGGTAGGCCTTGTACAAGCTCTCGTAGATGGGGCCGGGGCGGCCATTGCCAATAGGCTTGCCATCGAGCGTGACGACCGGCAGCAGTTCCTTGCTGGCCGAGGAGATGATCACTTCGTCGGCGGCGCACACTTCTTCGCGCGAGATGGGTCGCAGTTCGAAGGGAATGCCGAGCGTCTTGCTCATGCGCTCGAAGAGGCCGTAGCGGATGCCGGTGAGCACGAGGTTGTTCTTGGGCGGGCCCATCAGCCTGCCGTCCTTCACGATCCACACGTTGCTCGACGAGGCCTCGCTGAGCCAGTCGTCGCGGAACATGATGGTCTCGGCCGCGCCGGCCTCCACGCTGATCTGCCGAGCGAGCACGGCACCCAGCAGGCTGGTGCTCTTGATGTGCGCCTTCTGCCAGCGGAAGTCGGCCGCGGTGACGCAGGCCACGCCCTTGGCGCGGATCGCGTCGGAAATGGGTGGCAGCGGGTTCACCATCACGAACACGGTAGGGCGCAGGCCGCGCACCATTGCGTGGTCGCGTGGGGCTACGCCACGTGTTACCTGGAAGTACACCGACTGCGGTGCGTCGCCTGCGGGCGCTACGAGGCGCATCACGATCTCGCGCCACTGCGCAAGGGAGAGCGGGTTCTCGATCTGCAGCTCGGCAAGCGAGCGGTCGAGGCGGGCCATGTGCTCCTCGAAGCAAAAGGGCTGGCCGAAGTAGACGGGGACGTATTCGTACACGCCGTCGCCGAAAATGAAGCCGCGATCGAGGACGCTGATCTTCGCGTCGCGCAGCGCGGTGTATTCGCCATCGAGGTAACAAAGCGTGGCGGGCAGGGCGTCGGTGATAGGGTGCATGCCGGAATTATGGTTGCGCGCGCCACGTCGGGCTCCCGTCAGGGAATGCGGCGCCGTTTTGCGTGCGCGACAGCGCGGGTGGCGGGACAGGCTGGGTTTTTACTTATAATCAATGGCTTTGTAGAAATTCTGGGTCGTCATCCGGGCTTCATTCGAAATGAAAACAATCGCCCGTCGTGACTCGGAGGCCACTGAAGGCCTTGATACAGAATTCAAGCCGTTGACCGCCGATGAGGCGCGTGAACTGCGTGCAAAGAACCCATCGATCTCCCCGTGGCGGGTGATCGCGGGTCAGTTGGTTGTCGGTCTGGTGGTGGCTCTGGCCGCCTGGGGGCTGACGGGGAGGCAAAATCTGGGTTGGTCCGCCGCATATGGCGCGATCGCGGTGGTTGTTCCATCGGCGGTCTTCGCGCGCGGGCTGACCGGCCGGTTTTCCTCCCTGAATCCGGGCACTGCGGTGTTCGGGTTCTTCCTGTGGGAAATGGTCAAGATGGCCTTGTCCGTGGCAATGCTGATTGCTGCGCCAAGGCTGATTACGGCGCTGAGCTGGCCAGCAATGCTGGTCGGCCTGGTGGTGACAATGAAGGCGGCCTGGTTGGCGGTGATGTTCTCGCCCCGGCGCCGGAAACTGAGAGACGAGTAACCGAATGGCTGCTGAAAACGCTGCGGAACATGGTCAGACCGCTGGTGAATACATCATTCACCACTTGACGCACCTGCAAAGCTCCAAGCCCGGAGGTGTGGCCGACTTCTCGGTTTTCAACTTCGACTCTCTCTTCTTCTCGATCACGCTCGGTATCCTGGGTTGCTGGCTGCTCTGGCTGGCTGCCCGCAAGGCCACTTCGGGTGTTCCCGGCCGTTTTCAAGCGGCTGTCGAACTGCTCGTCGAAATGGTCGACCAGCAGGCCAAGGGCATCGTCCACAACGCCACCAGCCGCAAGTTCGTGGCCCCGCTGGCGCTCACGATCTTCGTGTGGATCTTCCTGCTGAACGCAATGGACCTGTTCCCGGTCGATTTGTTCCCGGCGATCTGGGCCAAGATCTTCCACCTCGCCGGTGAAGATCCGCATCACGCCTATCTGCGCGTCGTGCCCACCGCCGACCTCTCGGTGACGATGGGCATGTCGGTCGCCGTGCTGCTGGTCTGCCTCTACTACAACGTCAAGATCAAGGGCCTGGGCGGCTGGGTGCACGAGCTGTTCACCGCACCCTTCGGCAACCACTGGGCGCTGTACCCCTTCAACTTCGCCATGCAGCTGATCGAGTTCGTCGCCAAGACGGTCTCGCACGGCATGCGTCTGTTCGGCAACATGTACGCCGGCGAACTGATCTTCCTGCTGATCGCCCTGATGGGCGGTGCCTGGTCGCTCTCGGCCACCGGCATCGGCCTGGCCATCGGCCACATCATCGCGGGTACGGCCTGGGCCATCTTCCACATCCTGATCATCACGTTGCAGGCCTTCGTGTTCATGATGCTGGCGCTGGTCTACATCGGCCAGGCCCACGATCACCACTGATCAGCCGCTTTCGTTCTTGTTTTTGTTTTTCTCTTCAACCAAAGTCCTCTAGGAGTCATCATGGAAGTTATTAGCTTTGTTGCACTGGCCGCCGGCCTGATCATCGGTCTGGGCGCTGTGGGCGCATGTATCGGCATCGGCATCATGGGCAGCAAGTACCTCGAGTCGGCCGCACGTCAGCCCGAACTCATGGGTGAACTCCAGACCAAGATGTTCCTGCTGGCTGGTCTGATCGACGCCGCGTTCATTATCGGCACCGGTATCGCCCTGTGGTTCGCAACGGCCAACCCGTTCCTGTCGCAAATCGCCAACCTGCCGAAGTAAGTCTTTCTCGTCGGACCTGCGTCGTCGTTCTCTAGCCTGCTAGCGAATGGCTTCGATTCAATCCCATAGAGAGGGTGAAAAGTGAGCATTACCGGTACCCTGATCGTTCAGATGATCGTGTTCCTGATCCTGGTCGGGTTCACGATGAAGTACGTGTGGCCGCCGATCGCGAAGGCGCTGGACGAACGCGCTGCCAAGATCGCCGAAGGCCTCGCTGCAGCCGACAAGGCCAAGTCCGAGCTTTCCGCCGCCAACAAGCGCGTGGAAGCCGAACTGGGCCAGGCCCGCAACGAGTCCGCACAACGTCTTGCCGACGCCGAACGTCGCGCCCAGGCCATCGTTGAAGAGGCCAAGGCCCGCGCGACCGAGGAAGGCAACAAGATCGTTGCAGCCGCACGCGCCGAAGCCGAACAGCAGGCACTGAAGGCCCGTGAAGCCCTGCGCGAGCAGGTCGCGGCACTGGCAGTCAAGGGCGCGGAGCAGATTCTGCGCAAGGAAGTGAATGCGGGCGTTCACGCCGATTTGCTCGCCCGTCTGCAGACCGAACTCTGATAGAAGCCATGGCAGAACTCGCCACCATTGCACGCCCCTACGCCGAGGCGCTCTTCAAGGCTTCGTCGTCCGACGTTGCCGGAACCAGCGCCTGGCTCGAAAAGATTGCCGCCATCGCGGCCAATCCGGAGCTCCAGCAGTTCGCCGAGAACCCGAAGGCCACGGCCGACCAGGTGATCGGCGTGGTCGCCGGTGCATTCGGTGCACCGCTGGCCGCTCCTGCCCAGAACTTCCTGTCCGCGCTCCTCGAGAACGGGCGCTTTTCGGTGCTGCCGGAAATTGCGAAGCAGTTCCGGGCACTCGCCAACGCGAAGAGCGGTTCGTCCGACGCCGTGGTCTACAGCGCCTTCCCGATCGACGCCGCGGCACTGGCCAACGTGTCGGCCGCGCTCGAGAAGCGCTTCGGTCGCAAGCTCCAGGTCACGGTTCGCCAAGAGCCTGAACTGATCGGCGGCATCCGTGTGGTGGTCGGCGACGAGGTGCTCGACACCTCCGTCAAAGCGCGCCTTGAACAAATGAAAGTTGCGCTGGTGGCCTGACGGCTCCCGGCCCCTTACAAAGAAAGAAGGAAAGAGTCATGCAACTCAATCCCGCAGAAATTTCCGAGCTGATCAAGAGCCGCATCGAGGGCCTCGGGGTCAGTGCCAACATCCGCAACGAAGGCACCGTGGTGTCGGTGACCGACGGCATCGTGCGCATCCACGGCCTGTCCGACGCGATGCAGGGCGAAATGCTGGAGTTCCCGGCCACTGCCGACGGCGTTCCGTCGTTCGGTCTGGCCCTGAACCTCGAGCGCGACTCGGTCGGCGCCGTGATTCTGGGCGAGTACGAGCACATCTCCGAAGGCGACACCGTCAAGTGCACGGGCCGCATCCTGGAAGTGCCGGTGGGCCCCGAGCTCATCGGCCGCGTGGTGAACGCCCTGGGCCAGCCGATCGACGGCAAGGGCCCGGTGAACGCCAAGATGACGGACGTGATCGAGAAGGTCGCACCGGGCGTGATCGCCCGCAAGTCGGTCGACCAGCCGATGCAGACCGGCCTGAAGTCCATCGACTCGATGGTGCCCGTGGGCCGCGGCCAGCGCGAGCTGATCATCGGCGACCGCCAGACCGGCAAGACCGCCGTGGCGATCGACGCGATCATCAACCAGAAGGGTCAGAACATGACCTGCGTCTACGTCGCGATCGGCCAGAAGGCTTCGTCGATCAAGAACGTGGTGCGCGCACTGGAACAAGCCGGTGCCATGGACTACACGATCGTGGTCGCGGCTTCGGCATCGGAATCGGCTGCAATGCAGTACGTCGCGGCCTACTCGGGCTGCACGATGGGCGAATACTTCCGCGACCGCGGCGAAGACGCGCTGATCGTCTATGACGACCTGTCGAAGCAGGCCGTCGCCTACCGCCAGGTGTCGCTGCTGCTGCGTCGTCCCCCGGGCCGCGAAGCCTACCCCGGCGACGTGTTCTACCTCCACAGCCGTCTGCTCGAGCGCGCAGCCCGCGTGAACGCCGACTACGTCGAAGCCTTCACCAAGGGTGAAGTCAAGGGCAAGACCGGTTCGCTGACCGCGCTGCCGATCATCGAAACGCAAGCCGGCGACGTGTCCGCCTTCGTTCCGACCAACGTGATCTCGATCACCGACGGCCAGATCTTCCTGGAAACCAACCTGTTCAACGCAGGTATCCGCCCCGCCATCAACGCCGGTATCTCGGTGTCGCGCGTGGGTTCGTCGGCCCAGACGAAGATCATCAAGGGCCTCTCCGGCGGTATCCGTACCGACCTGGCGCAGTACCGTGAGCTGGCTGCGTTCGCGCAGTTCGCTTCCGACCTCGACGAAGCCACCCGCAAGCAGCTCGACCGCGGTGCCCGCGTGACCGAACTGCTGAAGCAGCCGCAATACAGCCCGCTGTCGATCTCGCTGATGGGCGCGTCGCTGTTCGCCGTGAACAAGGGCTTCATGGACGACCTCGAAATCAAGCAGGTGCTGCCTTTCGAGCACGGCCTGCACCAGTTCCTGAAGTCCAGCCACGCCGCGCTGCTCGACAAGATCGAGAAGGCCAAGGCTCTGGACAAGGAATCGGAAGCCGAACTGCTGGCCGCCGTCACCTCGTTCAAGAAGTCGTTCGCCTGATCGACGCCTTGACCGACGCAAGAAGGAGCTCTCATGGCAGCTGGTAAGGAAATCCGCGGCAAGATCAAATCGGTGGAGAACACCAAGAAGATCACCAAGGCCATGGAAATGGTCTCGGTTTCCAAGATGCGCAAGGCGCAGGATCGCATGCGCGCCGCTCGCCCCTACAGCGAAAAGATCCGCAACATCGCAGCCAACCTCGGCAAGGCGAACCCGGAGTACACCCACGCTTTCATGAAGACGAACGACGCCAAGGGCGTCGGCTTCATCATCGTGACCAGCGACAAGGGCCTGTGCGGCGGCCTGAACACCAACCTGCTGCGTGCTGTCACCAGCAAGCTGCGCGAAGCGCAGTCCGCAGGCAACGTGGTGGAGTCGGTCGCCATCGGCAACAAGGGGCTGGGTTTCCTGAACCGCATCGGCGCCCGCGTGGTGGCCCATGTGACGCAGCTGGGCGACACGCCGCATCTGGACAAGCTCATCGGGCCGGTCAAGACGCTGCTGGACGCCTACGCCGAAGGCAAGCTGTCGGCGGTGTACCTGTGCTACACGAAGTTCATCAACACCATCAAGCAAGAGCCGATGGTGGAACAGCTCCTGCCGCTGAAGGCCGAGACGCTGCAGGCCGATCCGGCGCATCACTCGTGGGACTACATCTACGAGCCCGATGCGCAGAGCGTGATCGACGAGTTGCTGGTGCGCTACGTGGAATCGCTGGTGTACCAGGCCGTGGCCGAGAACATGGCGTCCGAGCATTCGGCGCGCATGGTGGCCATGAAGGCCGCGACCGACAACGCAGGCAACGTGATCAACGAGCTGAAGCTGGTCTACAACAAGACCCGCCAGGCCGGCATCACGAAGGAACTGTCGGAAATCGTGTCCGGCGCGGCCGCTGCCGCGGGCGTTTGATCGAGGCAATGCAACAGGCCGCGTTGCTGATCAGGGGCGTTCTGCGCTCCTGATAACCCAAGGCCTTTTTTAGGGGACTCTGCGCAAAATGAAGAAGATGCTTGCTCTGGTGGCTGTTGCTGCCGTTCTGACCGCCTGCTCCAAGAAGGAAGAGGCGCCCGCGCCTGCACCGGCTCCAGCCGCTGCACCTGCAGCGCCCGCTCCGGCACCCGCGCCCGCTCCTGCAGCAGCGCCGGCGGCTGCTCCCGCCGCAGCTCCGACGGCATCCGCCGCCGATCTGCCGCAGGAATGCAACGACTACCTGGCCAAGGTGCAGACCTGCGTCGCTTCGCAAAGCGGTGCTGCTGCCGACGCCATGAAGGCAAGCCTCGACCAGACGAAGGCCACCTGGGCTTCGATGGGCGCCGACAAGGCTGCACTGGGCCAGGCCTGCAAGGCTGCTTCGGACGCTTTCGCCGCACAGGCGACGGCCATGAAGTGCTGATGAAGTACTGACAGCGAAGACTGCAAAGAGAAATTCAAGGATGCCGGCCTGTCCGGCTTTCTTGCAAAAGCGGCCCGTTTTGGCAGCAGGACGCTTCTGCAAGAACCTGTCGCAAATTTATTGAGATCCATCCAGAAGGAAACGCCATGGCTGAAGGAAAAATTGTCCAATGTATCGGCGCCGTGGTCGACGTGGAGTTCCCGCGTGACCAGATGCCCAAGGTCTACGACGCCTTGAAGTTCGAAGGCGGCGGGCTGACCCTCGAAGTTCAGCAGCAGCTCGGCGACGGCGTGGTGCGCACCATTGCACTGGGCTCGTCCGACGGCCTGCGTCGCGGCTTGGTCGTGACCAACACCGGCGCTCCCATCACCGTGCCGGTCGGCAAGGCCACCCTCGGCCGCATCATGGACGTGCTGGGCCGCCCGATCGACGAGCGCGGCGACGTGGGCCAGGAGCTCACCGCTTCCATCCACCGCAAGGCTCCCGCGTACGACGAACTGTCGCCTTCGCAGGACCTGCTCGAAACCGGCATCAAGGTGATCGACCTTGTCTGCCCGTTCGCCAAGGGCGGCAAGGTGGGCCTGTTCGGTGGCGCCGGCGTGGGCAAGACCGTGAACATGATGGAACTCATCAACAACATCGCCAAGGCTCACTCGGGTCTGTCGGTGTTCGCAGGCGTGGGCGAACGTACCCGCGAAGGCAACGACTTCTATCACGAGATGGCCGACTCCGGCGTCGTGAACCTCGAGAAGCTCGAGGACTCGAAGGTGTCGATGGTCTACGGCCAGATGAACGAACCCCCGGGCAACCGCCTGCGCGTGGCGCTGACCGGCCTGACCATCGCCGAGTCGTTCCGCGACGAAGGCCGTGACGTTCTGTTCTTCGTGGACAACATCTACCGCTACACGCTGGCCGGTACCGAAGTGTCGGCACTGCTGGGCCGCATGCCTTCCGCCGTGGGCTACCAGCCGACGCTGGCCGAGGAAATGGGCCGCCTGCAGGAGCGGATCACGTCGACCAAGGTCGGCTCGATCACCTCGATCCAGGCCGTGTACGTTCCCGCCGACGACTTGACCGACCCGTCGCCTGCCACCACCTTCGCCCACCTGGACTCCACCGTGGTGCTGTCGCGTGACATCGCCTCGCTGGGCATCTACCCCGCCGTGGACCCGCTGGACTCGACCTCGCGCCAGCTCGACCCGAATGTGGTCGGCGAAGAGCACTACAACGTGGCCCGCGCCGTGCAGGGCACCCTGCAGCGCTACAAGGAACTGCGCGACATCATCGCGATTCTGGGCATGGACGAACTGGCTCCGGAAGACAAGCTGGCCGTGGCCCGCGCCCGCAAGATCCAGCGTTTCCTGTCGCAGCCGTTCCACGTGGCCGAAGTGTTCACGGGCTCGCCCGGCAAGTACGTGCCGCTGGCCGAAACCATCCGCGGCTTCAAGATGATCGTGAACGGCGAAGCCGACCACCTGCCCGAGCAGGCGTTCTACATGGTCGGCACCATCGACGAAGCGTTCGAGAAGGCCAAGAAGGTCGCTTAAGAAGGAATCACCATGGCAGGCACCATCCATGTGGACGTGGTCAGCGCGGAAGAGTCGATCTTCTCGGGCGAAGCCAAGTTCGTCGCGCTGCCCGGTGAAGCCGGTGAGCTCGGCATCTTCCCGCGCCACACCCCGCTGATCACGCGCATCCGCCCCGGCGCCGTGCGCATCGAAACCGCCGACGGCAAGGAAGAGTTCGTCTTCGTGGCCGGCGGCATTCTCGAAGTGCAGCCCAACGCAGTCACCGTGCTGTCCGACACCGCGATCCGCGGCAAGGACCTCGACGACGAGAAGGCCAATCAGGCCAAGGCCGCAGCAGAAGAAGCGCTGAAGAACGCGAAGAGCGACATCGACATCGCGATGGCCCAATCCGAGCTGGCCGTGATGGCCGCCCAGATCGCGGCGCTGCGCAAGTACCGTCAGAAAAAATAAGCTCCTTCGTCGGAGCACAAGAAGCCGCCCTTCGAGGCGGCTTTTTTTCGTCCACCGTGCGCCTGGCATCGTTGTCATTTGGCCTGAATTAGGTCGAAGTTCGGCCTTGTCCGGCTGAAGCCCGCCACCTAGTATTCGCCTTCGTCCAGCGGCAATGACCGCTGGCGCAAGACAAAGAACACCGGAGACAAGGCGCGTGGCACCCTGGAGTGGCATCACTGCGGACGAAATGCGTTTGCTGGAAACGACCTTCTGGTCGGCCGGCGGTTCGCGCCATGCCATGGCGGAGCAGCTGGGCTTTTCCAAGAGCAAGGCCAACGGGCTGATCGCCGGCCTCGTCGACCAGGGCCTTCTGGCGGAAGCCGGCCTGCAGCGCTCGTCGGGCGGACGACGCCCCGAAAACCTCCAGCTGCATGCCGCACTCGGCGTGCTCGTCGGCGTCGACATCGGCGCCACCAGCCTCGACGTGGCCGTGCTGCGGCCCGACCTCAGCGTGCTCGCCCAGCACGACGAACCCGCCGACGTGCGAGAGGGCCCAGCGGTCGTGCTGGCCCGTGTGCGCGTGCTGATGCGCGAGCTGCTGGCCCGCTGTGGCCACGGCCCCAAGGACGTGCTCGGCATCGGTATCGGCGTGCCCGGCCCGGTCAACTTCGAGATCGGCCAGCTCGTGAACCCGCCGCTGATGCCGGCATGGGACAGCTTCTCGATCCGCGACTACCTGCGCGAGGACTATGCCGCCCCCGTCTTCGTCGACAACGACGTGAACCTCATGGCGCTCGGTGAGCTGTGGCGTCTGAGGCGCTCGCTGCAGAACTTCCTCGTCATCAAGATCGGCACGGGCATCGGCTGCGGCATCGTCTGCCATGGCGAGGTGTACCGCGGCGCCGCCGGTTCGGCCGGCGACGTGGGCCACATCTGCGTCGACCAGGAAGGCCCGCGCTGCCACTGCGGCAACCTCGGCTGCGTCGAGGCGATGGCCGCCGGCCCGGCGATCACTCGCATGGCGGTGCAGGCCGCCGAGGCCGGCGAGAGCGCCGCGCTGGCCGAAGTCCTGCGCCAGCACGGCCGCATCGACGCGATCGACGTGGGCCAGGCCAGCCGCGGCGGCGACACGGCTGCCAACGCCATCATCCAGCGCGCCGGCAGCCTGATCGGGCAGATGCTCGCTTCGGTCGTCAACTTCTTCAATCCGTCGCACGTGTTCATCGGCGGCGGCATCACGCGCATCGGGCCGCTGTTCCTCGCTGCCGTGCGGCAGAGCGTGTACCAGCGCTCGCTGGCGCTTTCCACGCGGCACCTGGAGATCCAGTACACGCCGCTGGGCATGCAGGGCGGCCTGATCGGCGCGGGCGTGCTCGCGATGCAGGAAACGCTGAAGGCACGCGGGGTGGCGCCATGACCGACGCGGGCATGAGCGGCAAAGGCAGCGTCGCTGTCGAGTTCGACGGCATCGTGAAGGCTTTCGGCCCGGTGCAGGTGCTGCACGGCGTGAGCTTCGCGCTCGCGCCCGGGCACGTGTACGGCCTGCTCGGCGAGAACGGCGCGGGCAAGTCCACGCTGATGAAGATCCTGTCGGGCTACGAGTCGGCGACCGGCGGCGCTCTGAAGATCAACGGACAGCCGCGGCAGTTCGCGAGCTCGCGCGACGCCGAGGCGCTGGGCATCGTGCTGATCCACCAGGAGTTCAACCTCGCCGAAGACCTGAACGTGGCGCAGAACATCTTTCTCGGCCATGAAAAGAAGAAAGGCTGGCTGCTCGACGATGCCGCCATGGAGCGCGACGCCGCCTCCGCGCTCGCGGCCGTAGGCCTGAACATCGACCCGCGCACCAAGGTGCGCAAGCTCATCGTCGCCGAGAAGCAGCTCGTGGAAATCGCGAAGGCCATCGCCCGCCGCGCCCGACTGCTCGTCATGGACGAGCCCACCGCCACGCTCACGCCCGGCGAGACCGAGCGCCTCTTCAAGCTGATCGCCCAGCTGCGCGCCGACGGCGTGACCATCGTCTACATCTCGCACAAGCTCGACGAGGTGGAGCAGGTGACCGACGAAGTCATCGTCATGCGCGACGGCCGCTTCGTGGCGCGCGCGCCCACGGCCGATGTCACGCGCCAGCAGATGGCCAACCTGATGGTGGGCCGCGAGCTGGCCGACCTGTACCCGCCGCGCGATGCGGTGACGATGTCCGGCGAGCCCGCCATGCGCGTGCAAGGCTTCAGCGTGCCCGGCTGGGCGCAGGACGCGAGTTTCGAGGTGCGCTCCGGCGAGATCCTCGGCTTCGCGGGCCTCGTCGGCGCGGGGCGCACCGAGCTCTTCGAGGGCCTGCTGGGCCTGCGGCCCGCCAGCGGCGGCAGCGTCGAGATGCTGGGCAAGCCCGTGCCCCACGGCAAGGGCTGGCGCAATCCGCGCGACGCGGCGCGGCACGGCCTCACCTACCTGAGCGAAGACCGCAAGGGCAAGGGCCTGCATGTCAACTTCGGCCTGCGGCAGAACCTCACGCTCATGGCGCTGGAGCGCTACGCGCAACCCTGGCTCAAGCCCGAGGTCGAGCGCGGCGCGCTGGCCGAGGCGGTAAAGGACTACGGCATCCGCACCGGCTCGCTCGACGTGAAGGCCTCGTCGCTGTCGGGCGGCAACCAACAGAAGCTCGCGCTCGCGAAGGTGCTGCAGCCCAGGCCGAAGGTGGTGGTTCTCGACGAGCCCACGCGCGGCGTCGACGTGGGCGCCAAGCGCGACATCTATTTCCTGATCCAGCGACTCGCCCGCGAAGGGCTCGCGGTGATCGTCGTCTCGTCGGAGCTGATGGAGCTGATCGGCCTGTGCCACCGCGTCGCGGTGATGCGGGCAGGCAAGTTGGTCGCCACGCTTGACGCGGAGCATTTGACAGAAGAGGAGCTCATCGCTCATGCCACCGGAACAGCAGACACCACAGCCGCAGCCTGAAGCCGCCGCGCACCGCAGCGAGACCGAGCCGCGCTGGACCGAGCGCCTGCACGGCCTGGGCCCGGTCATCGGCCTGGTGCTGCTGTGCATCGCGGGCACGCTGCTGAACGGCGACTTCGCGACCGTCGACAACGCGATGAACGTGCTCACGCGCACGGCCTTCATCGGCATCATCGCGGTGGGCATGTGCTTCGTGATCATCTCGGGCGGCATCGACCTGTCGGTGGGCTCGATGGCCGCGCTCATCGCGGGCAGCGTGATCATGTTCATCAACTGGGCCGGCCCGGCCTCGGGCTCGCCGCTGCTGGCGGTGGTGATGGGCGCGGTACTGGCGGTGGTGCTCGGCGCGGTGTTCGGCCTCGCACACGGCCTGCTCATCACCAAGGGGCGCATCGAACCCTTCATCGTGACGCTGGGCACGCTGGGCATCTTCCGCGCCTACCTCACGTACTTCGCCGACGGCGGCGCGCTCACGCTCGACAACGAGCTGTCGGACCTCTACGCGCCGGTGTACTACGCGAGCCTCGCGGGCATCCCGGTGCCGGTGTGGGTGTTCGTGATCGTCGCCATCGTGGGCGGCCTCATCCTCAATCGCACGGCCTACGGACGCTACGTGCAGGCGATCGGCTCCAACGAGCAGGTCGCGCGCTACGCGGCGGTGGACGTCGACCGCGTGAAGATCCTCACCTACGTGCTGCTCGGCGTGTGCGTGGGCATCGCGACGCTGCTGTACGTGCCGCGACTGGGCTCGGCCTCGCCGACCACCGGCCTGCTGTGGGAGCTCGAAGCCATCGCCGCGGTGATCGTGGGCGGCACGGCGCTCAAGGGCGGCGCGGGCAGCATCACCGGCACGGTGGTGGGCGCGGTGCTGCTCTCGGTCATCAGCAACATCCTGAACCTCACCAGCATCATCAGCGTGTACCTCAACGCGGCGGTGCAGGGCTTCGTGATCATCATCGTCGCGTTCCTGCAGCGCGGCCGGCGCTAGTTCTTTCCCGTTCCGTTCCATCAACCAAGAGGAGACATCCAGCATGACGACTTTCACCCGACGCCTCGCATTCACGGCGGTTGCCGCCGCCGCGTTCGCCAGCCTGCCCGCGCTCGCCGCGGAGAAGGTCAACCTCGGCGTTTCGATTCCGGCCGCCACGCACAGCTTCATGGGCGGCATCAACTACTGGGCCAACCAGGCGAAGAAGGACCTGGAGAAGGAACACAAGGACCTGAAGATCACCATCAAGACGGCCGCCAACGCGCCCGAGCAGGCCAACCAGCTGCAGGACCTTTCGACGGTCACCAAGATCAACGCGCTGGTCGTGTTCCCCTTCGAATCCGCAGCGCTGACCAAGCCCGTGGCACAGGTCAAGGCCAAGGGCGCCTACGTGACCGTGGTGGACCGCGGCCTCACCGACACCAGCGCGCAGGATGCGTACGTGGCCGGCGACAACACGGCCTTCGGCAAGATCCCTGCCGAGTACATCGTGAAGCAGCTGAACGGCAAGGGCAACGTGGTGGCGCTGCGCGGCATCGCGACCACGCTGGACAACGAGCGCATGGATGCCTTCAACGCGGTGCTCAAGAACAGCCCCGACATCAAGCTGCTCGACGCCAAGTACGCCAACTGGAACCGCGACGACGCCTTCAAGGTCACGCAGGACTACCTCACGCGCTTCAAGAGCATCGACGCCATCTGGGCCGCCGACGACGACATGGCCGTGGGCGTGCTCAAGGCCATCGAGCAGGCCAAGCGCGACGACATCAAGATCATCTTCGGCGGCGCGGGCGCCAAGGGCATGGTCAAGACCATCATGGACGGCAAGGACAAGCGCATCACGGCCGACGTGAGCTACTCGCCCAAGTTCATCTACGACGCGATCAAGCTCACGGCAGAAGCGCGCCTGAAGGGCGAGAAGCTGCCGGCGACCACGATCATTCCTTCGGTGCTCATCACCAAGGAAAACGCCAAGGACTTCTACCACCCCAATTCGCCTTTCTGATGTCCCGAAGCGGCGGGCCTGCTTTGCTCCCTCTCCCCCCGGGGAGAGGGTTGGGGTGAGGGCCTGCGGCGACGGCGAAAACGGTGCGTGTGCAAATGCCGCCACCCTCACCCTAGCCCTCTCCCCAAGGGGAGAGGGAACAGTTTCCGGAAACGCCGAGACGATCGATGACCGACACACCTCCCCGCAAACTGCGCTACGCCATGGTCGGCGGCGGCCGCGATGCCTTCATCGGCGCCGTGCACCGCAAGGCCATGGCGCTCGACGGGCAGATCAAGCTCGTCGCGGGCGCGCTCTCGTCCAGCCCCGGGAAGGCGCGCGCCTCGGGCCGCGACCTCGGCCTGGCCGCCGATCGCAACCACGGCGACTGGCAGGCGCTCCTGGCCGACGAGCTGAAGCGCCCCGAGGGCGAGCGCATCGACTTCGTGTCGATCGTCACGCCCAACCATGTGCACTTCCCGGTGGCGCAGGCCTTCGCCGAGGCGGGCTTCCACGTGGTGTGCGACAAGCCGCTGGTGCACACGCGCGAGCAGGCCGACGCGCTGGTCGCTACGGTCGCGAAGAAGGGCACGGTGTTCGGCGTCACCTACAACTACACCGGCTACCCGATGGTCCGGCAGGCGCGCGAGATGGTGCGCTCGGGCCTCATCGGCAAGGTGCGCAAGGTCGTCGTCGAATACAACCAGGGCTGGCTTGCGAGCCACGTCGAGGGCAGCGGCGACAACAAGCAGGCCGACTGGCGCACCGACCCCGCGCGCAGCGGCGCGGCCGGCGCCATCGGCGACATCGGCTCGCATGCCGAGAACCTCGTGGCCACCGTCACCGGGCTGCGCATCGAGAGCCTGTGCGCCGACCTCGGTGCACTGGTGCCGGGGCGCATGCTCGACGACGACGGCAGCCTGCTGCTGCGCTTCGAGGGCGGCGCGCGCGGCGTGCTCATCGCTTCGCAGATCAACACCGGCCTGGAGAACGACCTGCGCCTGCGCGTTTCGGGCACGCTTGGCACGCTCGAATGGCACCAGGAGCAACCGAGCCGGCTGGTGCACCTGCCGCACGACGGGCCGCTGCAGGTACTCACGCGCGGCGCGCCGTGGCTGTGCGAGTCCGCGAAACGCGCGAGCCGGCTGCCGGCCGGGCACCCGGAGGGCTTCATCGAAGCCTTCGCGAACGTGTACGCGGGCGTGGCGGCGGACATCCGCGCAAGGCTCGAAGGGCGTACTGCCGACCCGCTGGCTACGGACTATCCGCGCGTGGAGGATGGCGCGCGCGGCGTGCGCTTCATCGAGCGCACGGTGGCTTCGGCGAAAAGCGAATTAAAGTGGACGCCCTGGTAGCGCGCGGCGCGCTGCCCAGGCCTCCATGACACCTCCCGCGTCCGACGCAACATCCTCGTCGTCTTCTTCCGCATCGTCTTCCTCGATGGTGCCGCCATGGCTCGCGGCATTGTGGAAGCGCAGCATCACACTGTTCCCCCTGAAGCTGGTCGGCAACACCGTCGCCACGCTCGGTTTCTTCCCGCTGTACTTCTGGATCATGAAGAACGCGGGCCAGGCCTGGGTGTTGCCCCTCACGCCCGTCGACCGACTCATCGCCTTCTGGCCGTGGCTGCTGCCGGTGTATCTATCGCTATGGGGCTACATCGCGCTGCCGGTGCTGCTGGCCAGGGACATGCGCGAACTGACCGGCTTCTCGCTGGGCTGCGCGGCCATGACGCTGCTGGCGCTGCTCGTGTTCTGGTTCATGCCCACGGCGATTCCCAACTTCGTGGTCGAGACCACGCCGGGCACCTCGCTGCAGTTCCTCAAGATGGTCGATTCGGCCGGCAACGCCTTCCCCTCGCTGCATGTGTCGTTTTCGGTGTTCAGCTGCGTGGTGCTGGCGCGGCAACTGCGGGCGGTGGGGGCGCCGCTCTGGCTGCGCGCCATCAACGTGGCCTGGGCCGCGGGCATCGTCTATTCGACGATGGCGGTGCGACAGCACGTGCTGATCGACGTGCTCGGCGGCTTCGCCCTGGGCGTGGCGTTCGGCGTTGCCACGAGGCGGCGCGGCGCGGCGGCTGTTCCGGCGTAGGCCGATCGCGATATACCGCCGCGGCGGCGCGCGCGGTAAAAACCGGGCATCGTCGTCCACCGCCGGGGGAGCCCGCCATGAACATCCGTCTTTCCGCCGCCGTGGCCTGCCTGGCGGCCGGTGCCCTCGCGATGCCGGCGCTCGCGCTCGACTTTCCCGCGCGCAAGCCAGGCCTCTGGGAGATCCGGACGGGCGACGGCAGCGGCGGCAAGGACGCCGCAGCGGGCCACACCATGCAGCAATGCATCGACGCGGCCAGCGACAAGGCGCTGCGCGACATGGGCCAGGGCATGGGCAAGGACCTGTGCTCCAAGCAGGAGCTGAGCTCGGACGGCGGCAAGCTGGTCATGGACTCGGTCTGCAAGATCGGCAACACCGTCGCCACATCGCACGCGGTGATGAGCGGCGATTTCGGCACCGCCTACCGCATGGAGAGCAAGTCGAGCTACAACCCGCCGCTGATGGGCCGCGCCGAGGGCCACAGCGTGATGGAGGCCAAATGGATCGGCCCCTGCAAGGCCGACCAGAAGCCGGGCGACATGGTCATGCCCAACGGCATGAAGATGAATGTGCTCGACATGGCGAAGAACCGCCCGAAGCGGCCCTAGGGTAGGAGCCCGCCCACAACGCTTTGCGCCCGTCGTTCGGCGGCGCCAAACCCCGGCAGCGCCTACGATGGCGTGCCATGCCTCCCGCAAAGCAGGAAGAAGACCTCCTCGTCGTCGCCCGGCCCGAGGGCCTGTACTGCCCGCCCGGCGATTTCTACATCGACCCGTGGCGGCCGGTGGCGCGCGCGGTCATCACCCATGCGCATTCCGACCACGCGCGCGCCGGGCACGGGCACTATCTCTCCCACACCGACAGCGCAGGCACGCTGCGCGCGCGCCTGGGACGCGACATCGCGCTGCAGACGCTGCCCTACGGCGAAGCCATCGAGCACCACGGCGTGCGCGTCTCGCTGCACCCTGCGGGCCATGTGCTGGGCTCGGCGCAGGTGCGGCTCGCGCACGGCGGGCGCGTGTGGGTGGCCTCGGGCGACTACAAGACGGAGCCCGACGGCACCTGCCCGCCGTTCGAGCCGGTGCCCTGCGACACCTTCATCACCGAGTCGACCTTCGGCCTGCCGGTCTATCGCTGGCCCACGCAGCCGGTGCTGTTCGCGCAGATCGACGCGTGGTGGCGCGCCAACGCCGAAGCCGGCCGCGCATCGGTGCTGTTCTGCTATGCCTTCGGCAAGGCCCAGCGCATCCTGCACGGCGTGGACGCGAGCATCGGGCCCATCGTCGTGCACGGCGCGGTGGAGCCGCTCAATGCCGTGTACCGCGCGGCCGGCGTCGCGCTGCCGCCCACCCTGCGTGCCGACGGCGAGGGCGTCGATGCCGCGCTGCTGAAGCGTGCGCTGGTGCTCGCGCCTCCCTCGGCACAGGGTTCGCCGTGGATGAAGCGCTTCGGCAACTACGCCGACGCCTTCGCGAGCGGCTGGATGCAGCTGCGCGGCACGCGCAGGCGGCGCGGCGTGGACCGGGGCTTCGTGATGTCCGACCATGCCGATTGGCCCGGCTTGCAGCAGGCCATCGCCGGCACGGGTGCCGAGCGGGTCTTCGTCACCCATGGCAGCGTGCAGGTGATGGTGCGGTGGCTCAGAGAGAACGGCCTCGATGCGCAGTCGTTCAAAACCGAGTACGGTGATGAAGATGATCAAGAGACTCCCTCCCCCTCCGGGGGAGGGCAGGGGAGGGGGCAGGCGGCGCTCGATGGGGAGGCCGAGAGCCCCCATCCCAACCTTCCCCCAGAGGGGGAAGGAGAGATGCCATGAAGGCCTTCGCCGCGCTGTACCATGAGCTCGACGCCAGCACCTCCAACCTCGCCAAGCAGGCCGCCCTGCAGCGCTACCTGCGAGAAGCCGATGCGGCTGACGCCGCCTGGGCCGTCTACTTCCTTGCCGGCGGCAAGCCGCGCCAGCTGGTGCCGGTCAAGCTGCTGCGGCTGCTCGCGCAGGAGGCGGCGGGCCTGCCCGAGTGGCTGTTCGACGAGAGCTACGACGCTGTGGGCGACCTGGCCGAGACCATCGCATTGCTGCTGCCGCCGCCCACCGACGCGCACGACCTGGGCCTTGCCGAATGGGTCGAGCAGCACCTGCTGCCGCTGCGCGATGCCGCGAAGAACACGCCCGACGAGCTGCCCGACCGCCTGCGCGCGCAGTGGCGGCAGCTCGCGCCCGAGGAGGGGCTGGTGTACTTCAAGCTCATCACCGGCGCGTTCCGCGTCGGCGTGTCGAAGCTGCAGGTCACGCAGGCCCTCGCGGCGGTGGGCGGCATCGACGCCAAGCGCGTGGCGCAGCGGCTCATGGGCTACACGCACATCGGAGGAAGGCCGCGGGCCGACGACTACCAGGCGCTCATCGCACCCGAGACGGGCAGCGAGCAGGAGCAGAAGACCAGCGGCCAGCCTTACCCCTTCTTCCTTGCGCATCCCTTCAACCTGCCGCTGGAGCAGTTCGACGCGGTGCTGGGGCCGCCCTCGGACTGGATCGTCGAATGGAAATGGGACGGCATCCGCGCGCAGCTGGTCAAGCGCGCGGGCGCGGCGTGGGTGTGGTCGCGCGGCGAGGAACTGGTGACCGAGCGCTTCCCCGAACTCGCCGCGCTCGGCGAGGCGCTGCCCGACGGCACGGTGCTCGATGGCGAGATCGTCGTCTGGCGCGAGGGCCGCGTGCAGCCCTTCGCCGAGCTGCAGAAGCGCATCGGCCGCAAGACGCTGGGCGCGAAGCTGCTGCGCGACATCCCGGTGGTGCTGCTGGCCTACGACATCCTCGAATGGGAGGGGCGCGACCTGCGCGCGCTGCCGCAGTCGCAGCGCCGAGTGCTGCTCGACGAGCTGGTGGCGCGCATGGACCATCCCTCGCTGCTGCCGAGCCCGGTGCTCGCCGGGGCCGACTGGCCCGATCTAGCGCGCCAGCGCGAAGCGGCGCGCGCCATGGGCGTGGAAGGGATGATGCTCAAGCGCCGCGACGCGCAGTACGGCGTTGGCCGCACCAAGGACGTGGGCGTGTGGTGGAAGTGGAAGATCGATCCGCTGAGCGTCGACGCGGTGCTGATCTACGCGCAGCGCGGCCACGGCCGGCGCGCCAGCCTCTTCAGCGACTACACCTTCGCCGTGTGGGACGGCCCGCCCGGGCAGGAGGACCGCAAGCTCGTGCCCTTCGCCAAGGCCTACTCGGGCCTCACCGATGCCGAGATGGCGCGCGTGGACGCGATCATCCGCAAGACCACGGTAGAGAGCTTCGGGCCGGTGAAGAGCGTGAAGCCCACGCTGGTGTTCGAGCTCGGCTTCGAGGGCATCGCGCGCAGCACGCGGCACAAGAGCGGCATCGCGGTGCGCTTTCCGCGCATGCTGCGATGGCGCGAGGACAAGCCGGTTGAGGAGGCCGATACCTTGCAGACGCTCGCTGCGTTGTTGCCCGAATGAGCAGCAGAATCGTCAAGACAGCGCTCGACACGTGGTTCGCCGCGCGCGGATGGAAGCCCTTCAAATTCCAGCGCGAGGTCTGGAAGGCGATCGCCGATGGCCGCTCGGGCATGCTGCATGCCACCACCGGCGCTGGCAAGACCTACGCCGTGTGGCTGGGTGCGCTGCACGCCTTCGTGCGGGCGCGCAAGGCGGCCGCATCGACGAACGCGCGGCCCGTTGCCGAGCCGCTCACCGTGCTGTGGCTCACGCCGATGCGCGCGCTGGCGGCCGACACGTTGCGCGCACTGCAGCAGCCGCTGGAAGCCCTCGGCGCCGAGGTGCATCCATGGAGCGCCGGCGCGCGCAGCGGCGACACCACCTCCGCCGAGCGCAGCGCGCAGAACCAGCGCCTGCCAACGGTGCTCGTCACCACGCCCGAAAGCCTTTCGCTGCTGCTCGCGCGCGCCGATGCGCACGAGGTGCTCGGCCACGTTCGCATGGCGGTGGTCGACGAATGGCACGAGCTGCTGGGCAACAAGCGAGGCGTGCAGGTGCAGCTCGCGCTCGCGCGGCTGAAGCGCTGGAACCCGGGCCTCGCGATCTGGGGCATGTCGGCCACGCTGGGCAACCTGCACGAGGCGATGCATGCGCTGCTGGGCCATGAAGAGGGCGTGCTGGTGCAGGGGCAGGTGCCGAAGAAGCTGGTCATCGATTCGCTGCTGCCCGGCGTCGCCGAGCGCTTTCCGTGGGGCGGCCACCTGGGCCTCACGATGCTGCCGCAGGTGATCGAGGAGATCGCCGCGAGCAGCACCACGCTGGTCTTCACCAACACGCGCTCGCAGGCGGAGATCTGGTACCAGGCGATGCTCGAAGCAAAGCCGGAATGGGCGGGCCTCATCGCGCTGCATCACGGCTCGCTCGACC
Source organism: Variovorax sp. 160MFSha2.1 (assembly GCF_048305075.1). NCBI lineage: Bacteria > Pseudomonadati > Pseudomonadota > Betaproteobacteria > Burkholderiales > Comamonadaceae > Variovorax > Variovorax sp. 160MFSha2.1. The sequence goes on along the minus strand of NZ_CP157624.1, from coordinate 6,226,396 downwards.
GCGAGGTTCGCGAATGGGTGGAGCTGGGCCTGAAGAGCGGCGAGCTCAAGGCGGTGGTCTGCACCTCCAGCCTCGACCTGGGCGTGGACTTCCTGCCGGTGGAGCGCGTGCTGCAGATCGGCTCGCCCAAGGGCGTCGCGCGGCTGCTGCAGCGCGCGGGCCGCTCGGGCCATGCGCCGGGGCGGCCTTCGCGCATCACGCTCGTGCCCACGCATAGCGTGGAGATGGTGGAAGGCTCGGCCGCGCGCGTCGCCATCGCGGCCGGGCACATCGAGGCGCGCCATTCGCCCGAGCAGCCGCTCGACGTGCTGGTGCAGCACCTGGTGACGGTCGCGCTGGGCGGCGGCTTCGTGCCCGACGACCTCTACGAGGAAGTGCGCGGCACGGCGGCCTACGAAAGCCTCGCGCGCGAGAACTGGCAGTGGTGCCTGGAGTTCGTGGCGCAGGGCGGCCCGTCTCTCGCGGCCTATCCGGACTACAAGCGCGTGGTGCCCGATGCCGAGGGCGTCTGGCGCGTGCCCGATGCGCGGCTCGCGCGGCGGCACCGCATGAACATCGGCACCATCGTGAGCGACGCGAGCATCTCGGTTCAATACGTCGGCGGCTCGAAGATCGGCAGCGTGGAAGAGAGCTTCGTCGCCCGCATGAAGCTCGGCGACTGCTTCCTGTTCGGCGGCCGCATGCTCGAACTCGTGCGCATCCACGACATGACGGCCTGGGTGCGGCGCGCCAGCGGCAAGCGCGCCGCGGTGCCGCGCTGGGGCGGTGGGCGCATGCCGCTGTCGAACACCCTGGCCGACGCGGTGGTGCAGCAGCTCGCGCAGGCCGGCGAAGGTCGCTACGACTCGCCCGAGCTGCAGTGCGTGCGCCCGCTGCTGGAGATACAGCAGCAGTGGTCGGCGCTGCCCACGCCGCAGACGCTATTGGCCGAAGCCCTGAGCACGCGCGAGGGCTCGCATCTGTTCCTGTATCCCTTCGCGGGCCGGCACGTGCACCTCGGGCTCGCGAGCCTCCTGGCCTGGCGCGTCGCGCAGCACGAGGCGCGCACCTTCTCGATCGCGGTCAACGACTACGGCTTCGAGCTGCTGAGCGCGACCGAGGTCGACTGGCCGGCGCTGCTGCCGCGGGTGCTGACGCTGCCCCACGGCGATGGCGAAGACCAGCGCGCGGCGCTGCTGCACGAGGTGCTGGCATCGCTCAACGCGGGCGAGCTGGCGCAGCGGCGCTTTCGCGAGATCGCGCGCGTCTCGGGCCTCATCTACCAGGGCTATCCGGGCGAGAAGCGCAGCAGCAAGCAGCTGCAGGCCTCGTCGTCGCTCTTCTGGGAGGTGTTCCGCAAGTACGACCCCGGCAACAGGCTGCTGCTGCAGGCCGAGCAGGAACTGCTCGCGCAGGAGCTCGAGATCGGCCGCCTGCGCGCGAGCCTCGAGCGCATCGCCACGCAGCGGCTGGTGCTGAAGCCGCTCGCACGGCCCACGCCGTTTTCGTTTCCGCTGATGGTGGAGCTGTTCCGCGAGAAGCTGTCGAACGAGAACGTGGCCGACCGCATCGCGCGCATGGTCGAGCAGCTCGAGAAGGCCGCAGGCGGCGCGGTCACGGCCGGCGGCGTGGAGCGCGTGAAGGGAACGCTGGCCTTCGGGCAAGAAGGGCCGGGCAAGCCGCCGAAGCCGGTGAGCCAGCGGCGCGACCGCCGGCGGCCGCCGCGGCCGTCAAGGCCGCTGCCGCCGCTCTAGTCTCAGCCCGCGCCGTGCGCCTTCACCCAACGCACGATGTCGGCCGTGCCCATCGCGCCGGCCTGCCGCGCCACCTCGCGGCCGCCGCGGAACAGCGCCAGCGTCGGGATGCTGCGGATGTTGAAGCGCGCGCCCAGCGCGGGCACCGCCTCGGTGTCGACCTTGGCGAGCCGCACGTAGGGCTCCAGCTGGGCTGCGGCCTGCTCGTAGGCCGGCGCCATCTGGCGGCAGGGGCCGCACCAGGGCGCCCAGAAATCGACCAGCACCGGAATCTCGTTGCGGGCGATGTGGCGGTCGAAGGTGGCGGCATCCGCCAGCGCCGTCGAATGGCCGGTGAACAGCGGGCGGTGGCAGCTGCCGCAGTCGGGGGCGCTGCCCAGCTGCGCCGCGCGCACGCGGTTGGTCGTGTGGCAGTGCGGGCAGACGATGTGCAGCGGGGGCGATTCGGTCATGGCAGGCAAATGGGGGCTCTGGACGGCCTTTGCAAGGCAATCGCAGGTTTTGCGACACTGGCCGGGTGACATCCCCCGATACATCCAATTCGCCACTCGCCGTGCACTGGGCGGGCGAACTGCTGCACCTGCTGCCCGAGCGTGCCCTGTGGTGGCCCGGCCGGCGCGTGCTGTTCGTGGCCGACCTGCACCTGGGCAAGGCCGCGACCTATCGCGCGCTCGGCCAGCCGGTGCCGGGCGGGACCACGCAGCAGAACCTCGCGCGGCTCGATGTGCTGATCCAGAAGCATGAGCCGCAGCGCATCGTTTTCCTCGGCGACTTCCTGCATGCGGCGCAGGCGCGTACGGTGCTGGCCGCCGTCGAGGCCTGGCGTTCGCTCCACGCGGCCATTGCCATGACCCTGGTGCGCGGCAACCACGACAGCCGTGCGGGCGATCCGCCGCCGGAACTCGGCATCGAGGTGGTCGACGAGCCCTTCCTGCTGGGCCCTTTCGCCTGCTGCCACCATCCGCAGGTGCATGCCACGCACTTCGTGCTCGCGGGGCATCTGCATCCGGTCTGCAGGCTTCAGGGGCGAGGGCGCGACAGCGTGCGGCTGCCCTGCTTCGCGAGCGACGGGCAGCAGGCCGTGCTGCCGGCCTTCGGCGAGTTCACGGGCGGGTGGCTGATGGAATCTGCGCCGGGGCGGCGCTTTCATGCGGTTGGTGGCGACGCGGTGTGGGCTGTGCCACCGCGCGAAGGCTGCTAGAGCACCACCGGTTCATCGGGCAACTCGTTCACGTCGAGTTCGCCCTCGGCCAGCGGAAAGTGCTCGACCAGCAGCGCGGAAATCTCTTCCAGCGCCTGCGTGAGCCCGTCCTCGAAGCGGCCTTCGCGGAAGGCCGCGCTCATGCGCTGTGCCATGGCGGCCCATTCGGCATCGTCCACATGCGCGTCGATACCCCGGTCTGCCACGATCTCGATGGCGTGCTCGGCCAGCAGCAGGTAGATGAGCACGCCGTTGTTGTGTGCGGTGTCCCATACGCGCAGCTTGCCGAACAGCGTCACGGCGCGTTCGCGCGGCGGCGCATGGCGCCACAGGTAGGACATCGGCAGGCCGGCTTCGACGCAGATGCGGATCTCGCCGCTGTGGCGCCGCTCGCTCGCGGTCACGCGGCCCGCGAGGCGCTCCAGCGCTGCCGCAGGAATCGCGCGGCGCACCTCGGATTCATCGATCCAGCGATGGCGCCAGATGCGGCCCAGCTTGGTGAAGAGGCCCGCTTCGCTGCCAGAGGGCTTCGTGTTGGTGCTTTGCATCGTGTTCACCAGTCCCCCGACGCGCCGCCGCCGCCGAAATTGCCGCCACCGCCGGAGCTGAAGCCGCCACCACCGCCGCCCCAGCCTCCGCCGCCGGAACTCCAGCCGCCGCCCCCGCCACCGCCCGGACGCCCGGTACCCGCGACCAGCGAGACGATCAGTGCCACCAGCGCCGCGATCACCGCGATGGCGATGCTGGTGGTGATGAAGAAAACCACCACGCCCACGCCGCCGCCGATGAACATCGTGCCCAGCTTCTTGCCGAAGATGGCGCGCGCGATCGGCGCGCCGACGAAGACACCGACGAACAGGAAGATCGCGAGGTTCTCCCAGTCGAAGCCCTCGTTGCCACCCCCGCCCGTGTTGCGCGACGGCTCGGGCAGCGGCTCGCCATCGACCAGCCCGATGAGCCGGTCCACTGCCGCGTTCAGCCCGCCCGCGAAGTCGCCGTTGCGAAAGCGCGGCTTCATTTCCTCGTCGATGATGCGGCTGGCCGCGAGGTCGGGCACCGCGCCTTCGAGCGCCTTGGCCGTGGCGATGCGCATCTTGCGATCGTCCTTGGCCACCACGACCAGCAGGCCGTCGCCGACACCCTTGCGGCCGATCTTCCAGGCATCGCCCACGCGCTGCGTGTAGCTGGCGATGTCCTCGGGCGCGGTGGTCGGCACCATCAGCACCACGATCTGCGAACCCTTGCGCTGCTCGAAGGCCGCGAGCTTGGTTTCGAGGCCGTTGCGCTGCGCGCTGTCGAGCGTGCCGGTCTGGTCGATCACCCGCGCGGTGAGCGTGGGGATCGGCAGCAGGCCCTGGGCCAGCGCGACGCCGGCCAGGGCCGCGAGAACGACAGCGGCCAGCGCGCGGCGAAGCAGTGCGGCGATGGCCATCAGGTTGCCGGCTTACTTCTTCGGTGCGCTGAAGTCGACCGTTGGCGGCGTGGATATCTGCGCCTCGTTCTGCACCGAGAAGTTGGGCTTGGTCGCGTAGCCGAAGACCTTGGCCGTGATGTTGGTCGGGAAGCTGCGCGCGAGCACGTTGTACTCCTGCACGCTTTCGATGTACCGGTTGCGCGCCACGGTGATGCGGTTCTCGGTGCCTTCCAGCGTCACGCGCAGGTCGCGGAACGACTGGTTGGCCTTCAGGTCGGGGTAGCGCTCCGACACCACCATCAGCCGCGACAGCGCCGACGAGAGCTCGCCCTGTGCCTGCTGGAACTTGTTGAAGGCCTCGGGGTTGTTGAGCGTCTCGGGCGTCACCTGGATCGAGGTGGCCTTGGCGCGCGCCTCGATCACCTTGGTGAGCGTGTCCTGCTCGAAGCTGGCCTCGCCCTTCACGGTGGCCACGATGTTCGGCACGAGGTCGGCGCGCCGCTGGTACTGGTTGAGGACCTCGCTCCAGGCCGACTTGCTGGCCTCGTCGAGGGACTGGAACTGGTTGTAGCCGCATCCGCTCAGGGACAGGACCGCCGCGAGAATCAGGAACCAGCGCTTCATCATCATTTGCATTACCTCCGCAGAAGATGCGGAAGGTAGCATAGGCGGCTCCATGGCCGTTGATCCACTGCAAGCCCTGCAAGCCGCCAACCGTGCGGTAATGCCCGTTGCCTCCGATGCCTTCGGCACGCTGCTGATCGCGGGCGCGACCGGCGCGCTGGGCGCCGAACTGCTGCGCCGGCTGGCGGGGAGCCACCGCCATGCCCACACCCGCGTGCTGGCGCGCGAGCCGATCCGCGACGGGCTGCGCGGCGTCGAGACCTACCTGAGCCCGGCCCAGCCGATCGCGCAATGGCCGCTGACCTCGGCCCACACCGCCATCGTCACCTTCGACCCGCCGCGCCTGTACCACGACCGCGAGCGCGCGCTGTGGGTGCCCGAGCCTTCCGATCTGCCCGAATTGGCCCGCTGGCTGCGTGCCTGCGGCGTGCAGACATTGGCCATCGTGCTGCCGCACGACCAGGGCCGGCTGCCCGAAGCGCTCAAGCGCGGCCTCGCGAGCCTCGACGAGCAGGCGGTGGTGGCCTGCGGCTTCGAGCGCGTGATCCTCGTGCGTTCGGCGCGCAAGCCGGTGAACGCGAAGATCGCCAACCCCTTCGAGCGGCTGGCCGCGTGGATGCTTTCGGTGGTGCGCTTCATGGTGCCCAGCAGCGAGCAGCCGGTGCGCGCGGTGAAGGTGGCGGAGCTGGTCGATGTGGCGCTGCGCATCGCGCCGCCCGGCGTGCATGTGGCGGCACCCGAGCTGGTGTGGGAGTCCGCCCAGGGCGACATGCCGGCGGTGGCCGCGCGCTGGCTCGGAGTGTCGGGCTGAGATTCAGCCGCGCCACACCCGCAGCAGTTCTTCTGAATCCATCACCAGCCCCAGGTGCAGCGACACCATCGCGAGCGCCGCGCCTTCCAGGTGTGCGTCGGTGCCGCGCACCAGGTCGCGCAGCACGATCACGCGGTAGCTGCGGTTGCTGGCGTCGAAGGCGGTGTTGAGCACGCAGCAGTCGGTGAAGCCGCCGTCGAGCACCACGGTCTCGATGCGCTGGTTGCGCAGAAGAAAGTCGAGGTCGGTCGGGTAGAAGGCCGAGAGCCGGCGCTTCCCGTCTACGCGCATGTCGCCGGGCTCCACGCGCGTGACCCACTCGGTCCACTTCGAGCCCTCGATGGCGTGCGCGTCGGCGTTCGGGATCTCGCCCACGTGCAGCGGAAAGGTGCGCCGCCATGCCGACGGAATGCCGTTGATGTCGTCCACGCCGCCCGGCCGCAGCACCGACTTGACATGCACGATGCGCACGCCCAGCGCGCGCACCGCGTCGTGGAAGCCGTCGATGGGCGCCACCACGTCGCGTGCGCGCGGCGCGGGGCAGGGGCAGTCGGGACTGTCGTCCAGGTGGCCGCGGTGCATGTCGATGGAAACGACAGCCGTGGTGGCCGGATTCAGGTAGTCGGCGAACCGCGCCGCGTCGAGCTCGCGCTCCTCGTTGTAGACCCAGGCCTTCATCGACGTTCTTCTCTCACATAGGGTTGTCCCAGCGCCCCGGGCTCTTCGTCGGCGCCGCGCCGCGAGAGCGCGACCCACACCATCACGCCGAGCGTCACCGCATACGGCGTCATCATCACGAAGTACTGCGGCAGCTGCACGCCGGCGGCGGCCAGCTGGGGAATCAGCGCCTCGATGCAGCCGAAGAGCAGTGCGCCGACGAGCGCCTTCCACGGCGACCAGCGCGCGAAGATCACGAGGCCCACGGCGATCCAGCCACGGCCGCCTGTCATGCCCGCGATCCACAGCTTGGTGCTGACCACCGAGATGTAGGCACCCGCCAGCCCCACCAGCGCCGAGCCCGCGAGCACTGCCGCGAAGCGCCATGCCGTCACGCGGATGCCCGCCGCGTCGGCCGCCTGCGGGTTCTCGCCCACCGCGCGCAACCGCAGGCCGGCCGAGGTACGCGCAAAGAACCACGCCACCGCGCCGAAGATCGGCAGCGTGAGCCACACCATCGCGTTCTGCTCGAAGATCCGGCCCACGCCGGGCAGCAGCGACAGCGGCCACAGGCCCATCGTGCCGATGCCTTCGGTCGCATGGTTGGTCCACTCGGCCATCGAGCCCACCAGCGCCGTGAGCCCCTGGCAGAAGAACACCAGCGCGAGCCCGGCGATCACCTGGTTCACGCGCAGCCAGATCACCATCACCGCGAACAGCACCGACACCACGCTGGCCGCCAGCATCGCGAGCACCAGCGATACGGCCGGCTGGCCGATGACGATCTGCGCGCCGATGCCGGCCAGCGCGCCGACCAGCATCAGCCCCTCGGCGCCGAGCGCGAGCACCCCCGCGCGCTCGCAGATGATGAGGCCGAGCGCCGCCAGCGCATAAGGCACGGCGAAGTCAGGTGTGCTCGCCAGCCAGTTGAGGACGATGCCGCCGTTCATTGCACGGCCTCCCCGCCCACGCGGCGCAGCCGGTGGCGGATGAAGAAGTCGCTCGACGCCACGCACACCACGATCACCGCCTGGATCAGCTGAACCATCGAGAACGGCACCTGGTAGAACACCTGCAGGCTGCGCCCCGTGACGAAGAGCGCCGCCACCAGCAGCGCCACCACCGTGGCCGCCAGCGGGTTGTTGCGCGCGAGAAAGGCGATGAGGATGCCCGAGAAGCCGTACCCCTGATAGAAGGCCTGCGTGAGCCGGCCCTCCTGCCCCGCCGCCACAGCGAAGCCCGCGAGCCCGGCCATCGCGCCCGACAGCAGCACCGCGCCGTAGATGGTGCGCCGCACCGGCACGCCGCTGGCATGCGCCACGCGCGGGTTCGCGTCGACGAAGCGCAGGTACAGGCCCATGCGGCTCACGCTCGCCAGCCACCACGCCAGCAGCGCGACGATGCCCGCCAGCAGGATCGAGCTGCCGATGCCCGCGCCCAGCTCGGGCAGGCGCTCGAACACGCGGAACTGCGGCGAATAGGGGAAGTTGTCCTTCGGATCCTTCCAGCTGCCGTAGACCAGGTGCAGCAGGAAGTTGGCCGCCATGTAGTTGAGCATCAGCGTGGAGATGATCTCGTTCACGCCCAGCTTCAGCTTGAGCCACGCGGGGCCCAGCACCCACAGCAGGCCGCAGCCGATGGCGGCGACGAACATCAGCGGCAGGCGCAGGTTCTCGGGGCCGATCTGCCACATCGAGACGGCGGTCGCGCCGATGGCGCCCCAGATCATCTGGCCCTCGAGCCCGAGGTTCCAGAAGCGCGCGCGGAAGGCAACGCAGCCCGCGAGGCCGACGAGGATCATCGGCGCGGCCTGGAACAGCACGGCGCGGAAGTTCTGGCCGTCGAAGAAGGTCTGCACCACGAACTCGTTGGCGAGCTCGTCGGCCGGCACGCCGGCCCCGATGAGGATCGCCGCCGAGATGGCGAAGCCCGCGAGCAGCGCGGCCGCGAGGATCAGCGCCTGCCAGCGCCAGGCCATGTGCTGGCGGATCTCCAGCGCGTAGCGGCGGCCGGCGAGCGGCTGGGGCTGTCGCGCTGCCGTTGTCTTGTGCGACGGGGCCATGTCGGCGGAGAGCGATGCTTCAGCCATGGTCCACCATCGCCTGTCCGATGGCCTGGCGGTCGGCGGGCTGCGCGAACTCGCCGGCGATGCGCCCGCGCGTCATCACGCCCACGCGGTCGGCGAGCTGCAGCACCTCGTCGAGGTCTTCGCTGATGAGCAGCACCGCCGCGCCGCTGTCGCGCGCGGCGCGCAGCCGCGCATGCACCTCGGCGCTGGCACGCACGTCGAGCCCGCGACTGGGGCTGTGCGCGAGCACCAGCGTAGGCGACTTGCCGAATTCGCGCGCCAGCACCAGCTTCTGCGCGTTGCCGCCCGAGAGCAGCGCGGCCTTCTGCGCGACCGAGCGCACGCCCTGCACGTCGAAGGCGCGCACCGCTTCCTGCGTGTCGCTCTGGATGCGGCCGCGCCGCAGGCGCCACACGGGCCCGTAGCGGCCGGTGTGCACGCGGCCGATGGCGTAGTTCTCGGCCACCGAGAGGCCGCCCGCGAGCGCGAGCCCGTAGCGGTCGGCAGGAATGGCCGCGATGCCGATGCTCCGGCGCACCGAGGCGGGCATGGTCTTCAGGTCGCCATGGCCTTCGAGCCGCATCTCGCCTTCGGTGGGTTCGCCTTCCAGGCCCATGATCGCGCCCGCCAGCTCGCCCTGTCCGTTGCCGCCCACGCCGGCGAGGCCGTAGATCTCGCCCGCATGCAGGTCGAGGTCCACCCCGTCGAGCACGCGGCGGCCCTCGGGCGAGGCCGGCGTGCGCAGCCCGCGCACCGAAAGGCGCACCGGCCCGCGCGGGGCCGCCGGCGGTTGAAATCCCTGCGCGGCGATCGATTCACCGACCGTGAGCTTCACCAGCTCGGCCACCGATGTCTCCGAGGGCTGGAGCGTTGCCACGGTGCGGCCGCCGCGCATCACCGTGACGCGGTCGGCGTAGGTCTTCACGTCGGCCATCTTGTGCGTGACCAGCACCACTGCCGCCCCCTTGCGCGCCAGGCCCTGCACCGTCTGCAGCAGGCGCGCGGCCTCCTGGTCGGTCAGCACGGCCGTGGGCTCGTCGAGGATCAGGATGCGCGCGCCCGCCAGCAGCACCTTGAGGATTTCCACGCGCTGCTGCTCGGCGACCGACAGCGCATCGACGCGCTTCGAGGGATCGATGTCGAAGCCCAGCTCCGCCGCCTTGTTGCGGATGTCGCGCGTGATCTCGCGCAGCCGCTCGCCGTGGCTCTGGAACTCCGCCGGCGGCGGCGCGGTGAGCAGGATGTTCTGCGCCACCGTGAAAGGCCGCACCAGCTTGAAATGCTGATGGACCATGCCGATGCGGTGCTTCGCCGCGTCGCGCGGCCCGGCGAAGCGAACCGGGTTGTCGTCCACCAGCAGCTGCCCGGCCTCGGGCGCGTAGAGCCCGGCCGCGATGTTCATCAGCGACGACTTGCCCGCGCCGTTCTCGCCCAGGAGCGCATGCACCTCGCCCCAGCGTGCGGAGAAGCGGGCATCGGTCAGCGCCGCGAAGCCGTCGAAGGACTTGCGTATGCCGGTGAGTTCGAGCGCGTTGGGCATGAGGTGCGTGGCTCCGGCTTACTTCTGCGTGACCACGCCCTTGACGAACCAGTCCATCTTCCAGAGGTCGGCGTCCGAAAGAACGGCGCCCTTGGCCACGCGCTCCTTGCCGTCGCGGTCGGCGAGCGGGCCGGCGTAGACCTGCTTGCCCTTCATGATCGCGTCGCGCTCGGCGGTGATGAGAGCGGCTTTGTCCTTGGGCACGGCGGGCCCGAAGCCGGCGATGTCGGTGCCGCCGTCCTTCATTTCGATGAAGGCGCCGTACTGCGCGGGCTTCCAGCCGCCGGCCATGATCTTCTTGAGCTCCGGCGTCAGGAAGCGGTCCCACACCCACACGGAGGAGCACAGCGTGGCCTTGGGCGCGAACTGGCGCAGGTCGCGGTGGTGGCCGGTGCCGTACACGCCGCGCTCCTGCGCGACGATCTGCGGCGTGGGGCTGTCCACGTGCTGGCCGATCACGTCGGCGCCCTGGTCGATGAGCGCGGCCGCCGCTGCGCGTTCCTTCACCGGGTCGTTCCACGCGCCGGTGTAGATCACGTTGACAGTGGCGTTGGGGTTCATCTTCTGCGCGCCGAGCGCGAAGGCGTTGATGGTCCAGTTCACCACGCCGAAGGGGTTGGCCGCGACGAAGCCGAGCTTGCCGGTCTTCGAGGCCGCGCCGGCGGCCATGCCGCAGAGGTACTGGCTCTCGTAGGTGCGGCCGTAGAACGATTCGAGGTTGCTGCCGTTGGTGGTGCCCGAGCCGTTGAGGAAGGCCACGTCGGGGTACTTTGCGGCCAGGTCCTTGAAGCTGTCGGAATAGCCGAAGGCGGTGCCGATCACGATGTTGGCGCCGCGCTGGATGAACTTCTCCGCCGCGGGCTTGATGGCCGAGGCGTCCTCGGGCACGTTCTCCACGAACTGGATCTTCTGGCCGATCTCCTTCTCGATCTTCACGCGGGCCTCGTCGAAGGCCTGCGTCCAGCCGCCGTCGTTCTTGGGGCCGAAGTAGAGCATCGCGATCTTCGGCTTGTCCTTCAGCGTGAAGCCGTCGGCCGCGGCCGGCAGCGAGAACGAGGCGCCGCAGGTTGCGAGCGTCAGTGCCAGGCCGAGGGCCGGGCCGTTGGAGGAAATGCGCGGCATGGAGCAACCTTTCGTGAGGAGCGTGAAGACGAGGGAGAGGAAGGCGGAAGAGGGAGAAGAGAGGGAAGGAAGGCCGCGCGCCGCTACATCATGAAATTGATGCGGAACACGTTGCCCTCGGGATCGAGCAGCACCGACTGGTACCAGTTGTAGTAGGTGACGTACGGCGCCTTCACGAGCGTGGCGCCGGCCTCGAGCGCGACGGGCACCATGCGGTCGACGTCGGCCTGGCTGTCGACGTCGATGTTCAGCAGGAACTTCACGCCGCGCGTGTCGGAGAACTCGCCCAGGTGCAGAAGCTCGTAGGCATCGAGCGCGTTGAAGCCGAGGCTCGACTTGCCGGTGTCCAGCCCGCGGAAGATGGGCGAGCGGATCGCCTCGATCTCCTTGAAGCCGAATACGCGCTGGTAGAAGCCGCTGAGCGCGACCACGTCCTTGGCGAAGACGTTGACGTAGGAGAGATGGGCCATGGGTTCGGAGGGGCTCAGGCCGTGACCTTGGTGCCGCCGAAGGTCGTCTGCTTGACGAACTTCGAGGTGAGGTGGTCGCCCGAGGAGATGGGCGCGTACTTCGGCTCTTCGCCCGGTGCGAGGCAGCTCGGCAGGCACTCGACCATCGCGTCGTAGTTGGGCTGGTGGAAGAACACCAGCGACTGCCGGCGGTTCGTGCTCGCCACCTCGAAGGGCGGGTTGATCACGCGGTGCAGCGTCGACACCCACTGGTCGTTGGTCCACTGCATCATGAGGTCGGCGATGTTGACCACGAGGCCGCCCTCGACCTGCGGCACGTCCACCCACTGGCCGGCCTTGTTGAACACCTGCAGGCCCTTGTCGTCGGGCAGCACGATGGTGAGGCTGCCGTAGTCGCTGTGCGCGCCCGCGCGAAGCTGGCCGGGCAGCGGCTGCTCGCGCTGCGGCGGATAGCTCAGCACGCGGAACATGCTGATGTGCCTGTCGATCTTGTCGTCGAAGAAGGTCTCGGGCAGCGAGAGGCCGAGCGCGAAGACGCGCATCAGCGAGCGCGAGAGATCGCTCATCGCCTCGAAGTACTGCTCGTAGGCCTCCTTGAAGCCCTCGATGGGCGGCCAGCTGTTGGGCTCGAAGTGCGGGCCGGCGGCGGGGCCGCGGTGGTAGTCGTCGTCGGGCACGTTCGAGGGGCCGATGGAGAACGACTCCTTCAGGTCGCCCGGTGCCGCTTCCTCGAGGCTGTAGGAGAGGCCTTCCTCGCCCACCGCGCTGTAGCCGCGCACGGCGTCCTCGCGCGGGCGGTCGACCTTGCGCTTCTCTGCGAGCGGCATGTCGAAGAACCTGCGCGAGAGCGAGGACACGCGCGAGATCAGCTCTGGCGAGATGCCGTGGTTGGTGATGACGAGGAAGCCGATGCTGCGGCAGGCTTCGTCGACTTTCTTCGCTACCTCCGCCTTGCCTTCGGCGGTGCCGGCGAAGTAGGGCGCGAGATCGATGATGGGCACGGACAGCAGGGTCATGGCAGGTTCCTCATGCTTGGCATGCCTTTCGCCATGCAACGTCTGTGCCAGTTGGACCAAATGGACAAACAGCATCCGTCGCGTCAGCATGGTGCGCGGGAATGCGTTGCGAAGGCGGTCGCGGCGCAAGGCGATGCACCGTGGCCTTACAGTGGTGCGCGTTTGTCGATTCACGATCAGATCAAGAGCGAGGGAAGATGCCGAAGACAAAAGCGCTGGCTGCGAATGCCGGCAAGGAGAGCCCGGCGCGCAAGCGCGCGAAGCCCGCGGTGCGAAGCGCTTCCGCAGTGAACCGCCGGTTGCGTCAGATAGAGGACAAGCGCAGCGCGATCCTGGGCGCCGCGCTGGGGCTGTTCTCGCGCTTCGGCCTGCACGGCACCTCCATCGACCAGGTGGCCGCACGCGCCGACGTGTCGAAGAGCAACCTGCTCTACTACTTCGCGAACAAGGAAGAGCTCTACGTGAACGTGCTGCGCGACCTGCTCGCACTGTGGCTCGAACCGCTGCGCGGCTTCAGCGCCGAGCAGGATCCGGCCCAGGCCATCGGCGACTACATCCGCCGCAAGCTGGTGGTCTCGCGCGACAGGCCCGACGCGTCACGGCTCTTCTGCCTGGAGATGATCCAGGGCGCGCCGCTGCTGCGCGACGAGCTCGATCGCGAACTGCGCACGCTGGTGGAGAAGAAATCGGAAGTGATCCGCGCGTGGATCGATGCAGGCAAGCTGGCGCCTGTCGATCCGCATCACCTGATCTTCGCGCTGTGGGCGATGACGCAGCACTACGCGGACTTCGGCGTGCAGGTGCAGGCGCTGTCGGGGCATACGCTGGAGGACGAAGGGTTCTTCGAGCAGACCGTCGAGAACGTTCAGCGCATCGTGCTGCAGGGCATCGTGCCGCGCTGAGTCTTGCTCCCTCTCCCCTTGGGGAGAGGGCTGGGGTGAGGGTGGCGGCCTGAAAGTCACTGCTGCTGTTGCGAGCGCCGTTGCCCCCTCACCCTAACCCTCTCCCCGAGGGGAGAGGGGAGAAAACGGGTCAGTGCTGCGGCGGCGCAGCGATCTCGTGATACCGGCGATCGAAGTAGATGAGCCCCTGCGCCGCCCCGCCGATGGCGATGGAGACGGCTTCGCAGAACAGCACGTCGTGCGTGCCCGCGCTCGTCGCGTGCACCACGCGGCAGTCGAAGGACACGGCCGCGTCGTCGAGCATCGGCGAACCGGTGGTCTTGCTGCTCCAGCGCGCGGCGGCGAAGCGCTCGTCCATCGGCGTCTTGCCGCCAAATAGCGCCGAGAGCGACTGGTGCCCGGCAGCCAGCACGTTGACGCACAGCACGCCGTTGGCCTTGAACGCCGGGTACACCGAGGCCGAGCGGTTCAGGCACACCAGCAGCGTCGGCGGCTCGTCGGTCACGCTGCACACGGCCGATGCGGTGAAGCCCGCGCGGCCTGCGGGGCCGTCGGTGGTGATGATGTTCACCGCCGCGCCCAGCCGCGCCATCGCGTTGCGGTAGTCGGCCTTCTGCAGGCCCTGCGGCAGCAGGGCAGGGTTGGGTGACGATGGAGCAGGGTTCGAGGCCATGGCGTTGTGCAGCATCTCGCGTGACTCCTTCAGGCCAGCAGGCAGGCCTCGTCGAAGGACAGCCGCGGCAGGCGGCCGAACACCTTCGACGCGTCGCCGTGGCCGAGGTTGATGAGGAAGTTGACGGTCCAGTCGGAGCCCTCGAAGAAGGCCGCGCCGACCTTCGCCTTGTCGAAGCCCGACATCGGCCCCGCATCGAGCCCGACCGCGCGCGCCGCGAGCAGCAGGTAGCCGGCCTGCAGGCTGGCGTTGCGAAAGGCCGTCTCGTGCGCGGCCTCGGGGCTGCCGGTGAACCAGCTGCGTGCATCGGCATGCGGGAACAGCGTGGGCAGCCTGTCGTAGAACTTGCGGTCCCACGCGGCGATCACGGTGACGGGCGCTGCCATGGTCTTGTCGAGGTTGCCCTTGGAGAGGGCGGGCGCGAGGCGCTGCTTGCCTTCGGGCGTGCGCACGAAGACGAAGCGCGCGGGCGAGCAGTTGGCCGAGGTGGGGCCCAGGCTCGCGAGTGCGTAGATCTGCTGCAGCTGGGCATCGGTGACGGGTTCATCGGTCCAGCCGTTGTGGCTGCGCGCGCCGGTGAAGAGCAGCGAGAGCGCGGCGTCGTCGAGTGTGGAAGAGATGGTGGTGGTCATGCTGGAACGGCGGGTGCACTGACCCGCGAAAGAAAGTCGAGCAGGCTGCGGTTGAAGTCTTCGGCCTCGGTCACGCAGTGCGCGTGGCCGCCGTGCGGCACGAAGTCGAGCGTGACGTCGCGCAGGCCGTCGGCCAGGCGCTGCGAGCAGGTCCAGGGCACGAGCACATCGTCCCTGGCTGCGGCCACGAGCGTGGGCGCAGAGATGTCGGCGAGGCGCGCATCCACGTCGAAGGCCCGCAGGGCGGCGATGCGCGCGCGCATGTTGGCTTCGCCGGGAAAGTGCGCGAAGGCATGGTCGACTTCGTCGGCCACGCGCTGCGCGTTCTCGGCGGCCCATGCGGCGGGGTACAGGAAGATCGGCTGCGCCTCGACGTACGCGCGCGGACCGCATGCGCCCAGCAGTGCGAGCCGTGCATCGAAGCAGCGCGCCGAATGCGGGTTGGGCTTCGACCACGCGTTGACGAGCGCGAGGCTCGCGATGCGCGAAGGCGCATCCAGCGCGAGCTGCAGTCCGACGAGGCCGCCTAGCGCATGGCCCGCGAAGTGGCACCGCGAGGTGTTCGTCGCGTCGAGTATCTCGATCACGTCCCGCGCCATGTGCGCGATGGCGTAGGCCTCGGGCAGCGCGGCGGGGCTGCGGCCGGTGCCGCGCTGGTCGTAGGCGATGACGCGATGCCCTGCGGCGATCAGCGCGCCGAGCTGCGGCTGCCAGAACCCGGCCGAGCCGCCGAGGCCCGACGACAGCAGCACCGTGGCCGCTGCATCGGACGGTCCGTGCACCTCGTAGTGCAGCGCGCTCATGAAGCTCAGGCCTTCTTGCCCACGTGCGCGATCGACGCGATCTCGACCAGCGCGTCGGGCTTCACCAGGCCGCACTGGATGCAGTAGCGCGCGGGCTTGGTGCCGGGAAAGAACTCGGCGTACACCGCGTTGATCTTCGCGTAGTCGGCCCAGTCCTTGAGCATGATCTGGTTGAAGGTGACGTCGTCCATGGTGCCGCCGGCGGCCTCGACCACGCCCTTGATGGTGGTGAGCACGTGCCTGGCCTGCGCGCTCGCGTCGCCCACGTGCACCACGTTGTTGTCCTTGTCGAAGGGCAGTGTGCCCGACACGTAGAGCACGCCGTCGGCGAGCGTGCCGGGGACGAAGGGAGCGATGGGAACGCCGGTGCCGGGAGGAATGATGGCTTGCTTGGGCATGGTGGAAAGTCCTTGGTGAAGAAGATGGGGAAGGGAAATCAGGCAACGGCCGCTTCGGCCGGAGCGGATCGGGTTGCGAGCGAGGGCGCGAAGGTGCTGCAGAAGTGCTCTGTCGTGGACACCCAGCCGAAGAAGGTCTCGACGTTGTAGACCGATGCCTTCTGGATGGCGGGCCCGCCGAGCTCGTGCGTGGCGTCTTCCAGCATCACGGCGAAGTACTCGAGGTGGAAGGCGTCGCGCAGCGTCGATTCGACGCACACGTTGGTGGCGATGCCGGTGAACACCAGGTGGCGGATGCCGCGCGAGCGCAGCGTGCTGTCGAGCGTGCTGTTGAAGAAGCCGCTGTAGCGCGTCTTGGGCACGACGATGTCACCGGGCTGGGGCTTCATCTGCTCGATGAGCTCGTAGTCCCAGCCGCCCTTGGCGAGGAACTTGCCCTGCAGCTCGGGCCTGGCGCGCATGGTCTTGAGCGCGTTCGACTTGTGCCAGTTGGGCGAGCCGGGGCCGCCGGCTTCCACGTAGGCCGCGTCCCAGCCGTTCTGCAGGAACACGACCAGCATGCCGGCCGCGCGCGCCGCCGCGATGCTGCGCGAGATGCTGGCGATGGTGCCCTGCGCGCCGGAGATATCGAAGCCGGCCGAATCGACGTATCCGCCGATGGAGGCGTAGGCGTTCTGCATGTCGACGACGATCAGCGCGGAGTTGGTGGCGTGCAGTGCCAGCGGCTCGGGGCGCGCGGGCAGTACCAGCGGCGCGGGCGCACCGGGTGCGCGCGGCGCGCCCACGGGCGTGTTCGAGGTGAGGGTGGTGTTGCGTGCTGGAGTGGTCACGTGGCGTTCCTCCTCAGGCTGCGAGGCGCTCGGGCACTGCCTGCGAAGGCACGGGGCTCTGCACATGCGCGCGGCTCTTCATCAGCGGCTGGATGCGCTCGCCGAAGGCCTCGACGCCCTGAACGAAGTCGTCGAAGGTCAGCAGTACGCCCTCGGTGCCGGGCACCTCGGCCACTTCGTCGAGCATGCGCGCGACGCTCTCGTAGGAGCCGACGAGCGTGCCCATGTTGATGTTCACGGCCGAGGTCGGGTCGGCCATCTGGCGCACGTTGGTGTCGGCGCCCGATTTCGTGTCGGCCGCGCCCTGCTGGCCCAGCCATGCGATGGCCTCGTGGTCGGCGCCGGCCTTGTAGTGCTCCCACTTGGCGCGCGCGGCCTCGTCGGTCTCGTCGGCGATCACCATCATCAGCACGTAGGTGGTGACCTTGCGGCCGGTCTTCGCGGTGGCCTCGATGAGCTTGTCGGCCGCGGGGGCGAAGGCCTTGGGCGTGTTCACGCCCTTGCCGAAGCAGAAGTTGTAGTCGGCGTACTTCGCCGAGAACTCCATGCCCGCGTCGCTCTGGCCCGCGCAGATCACCTTCATGTCGGCCTGCGGCTGCGGGCTGAGGCGGCAATCGTCCATCTTGAAGTGGTCGCCCTTGAAGTCGGACGAGCCCTTGCCCCAGAGGTCGCGCAGCACCTGGATGTATTCGGACAGGTACTGGTAGCGCGTGCCGAAGAACTGGTCGCCGGGCCACATGCCCATCTGCGAGTACTCGGGCCGCTGCCAGCCGGTGACGAGGTTCAGGCCGAAGCGGCCGTTGGAGATGGAGTCGATGGTGGAGGCCATTCGCGCCACGATGGCCGGGGGCATCACCAGCGATGCCGCGGTGGCGAAGAGCCTGATCCTGCTGGTGACGGCGGCGAGGCCGGCCATGAGCGTGAAGGACTCCAGGTTGTGGTCCCAGAACTCCGTCTTGCCGCCGAAGCCGCGCAGCTTGATCATGGACAGCGCGAAGTCGACGCCGTAGCGCTCGGCCTTCAGCGTGATCTGCTTGTTGAGCTCGAAGCTGGGCTTGTACTGCGGTGCGTTCTCGGAAAGCAGCCAGCCGTTGTTGCCGATTGGAATGAAGATGCCGACGTTCATTGGAAGGGCTCCTGTTGCGGGTTCGGGAGGCTCCTTGCATGCGCCGTGCCAGATGAATAAGTTCTTTGATATCAATGGCTTACGGAAAATTCACGCTTTCCTTTTGACCATTTGGTCCAAAACGGAGCAGAAGATTCGGCGGGGCTGCGGCACCGCGGTGCGGCCGGGGCCAAAGCGGTGCAGCGCCCGCGTCACGGAGCACGCGGCAAAATCACGCCATGCCCAAGACCCCACTCCGTGCCGCCGCGGCCATCGGCGGCACCGCCGACGACGTCGAGGCGGCTTTCTACGAAGCGCTGCAGCGCGGCGACATCGACGCGCTGATGGCCTGCTGGGCCGACGAGGACGAGGTGTTCTGCGTGCACCCCGGCGGCCCGAGGCTGGTGGGCGCCGTGGCGATCCGCGCTGCCTTCGAGCAGATGTTCGGCAACGGTGCGATCCACGCCATGCCCGCGCGGGTGCGCAAGATCGATTCGCTCGCGAGCGCGGTGCACAACGTGCTCGAGCGCATCGAGGTGCTCACCGCCGAAGGCCCGCGCCATGCCTTCGTGCTGGCCACCAACGTCTATCACAAGACCGCGCAGGGCTGGCGCATGGTGGCGCACCATGCGAGCCCCGGCACCGCGCGCGAGCCGGACGACGCGAACGATCCGCCCCAGGTCCTGCATTGATCGATTGATGCTTTCTCCGGTCGTTTCCTTCTCTCCGGCTGCCTCTGCCGGAACCTCCCTCCAGCCGATGGACTACGCCGCGCCGCGCTGGCTGCCCGGCGGCAACCTGCAGACCATCTGGGCCGCGCTCTATGCCCGCCGCTTCGAAGGCCAGGCGCCGGCCTACCGGCGCGAGCGCTGGTCGACGCCGGATGGCAGCGACTTCATCGACGTCGATTTCGTCGACGCGCCGATGCCCGGCGCGCGGCCGCTGCTGGTGCTGTTCCACGGGCTCGAAGGCTCGTCGCGCAGCCACTACGCCGAGGCCTTCGCAACCTTCGCGGCATCGCGCGGCATGGCCTTCGCGGTACCCCATTTCCGCGGCTGCAGCGGCGAGATGAACCTCGCGCCGCGCGCGTACCACTCGGGCGACTTCGAGGAGATCGGCTGGATCCTCGCGCGCATGCGCGAGCAGCATGTGAAAAAGGGCGGCGGCCCGGTGCTGGCCGCGGGCGTGTCTCTGGGCGGCAATGCGCTGATGCGATGGGCTTCCGAGGCGGGAGAAACCGCCACGGGCGTGGTGAGCGCCGTGGCTTCGGTCTGCGCGCCGCTGGACCTCGCCGCGGGCGGCGAAGCCATCGGCAAGGGCTTCAACAAGCTGGTCTACACGCGCATGTTCCTCTCGACCATGAAGCCCAAGGCGCTGGCCAAGCTTGCGCAGTTTCCGGGCCTGTTCGACCGCGATAGGCTGGTGTCGTCGCGCAACCTCTACGAATTCGACAACGTCTTCACCGCGCCGCTGCACGGCTTTCGCGATGCCGACGACTACTGGGCGCGGGGCTCGGCCAAGCCGCATCTCGCCTCGATCCGCGTGCCGGCGCTGGTGGTGAATGCGCGCAACGATCCATTCATTCCGGCGCGCAGCCTGCCAAGGCCTGGCGAAGTCGGTTCGCACGTCACGCTGTGGCAGCCCGAGCACGGCGGGCACGTCGGCTTTCCGATGGGGCTGCCGCCAGGGCATGTGCGGGGCATGCCGGAACAGGTCGGTGGCTGGCTGCAGCTGCACGGCGGCGCCTCCGCTGACGGCGGGGGCTTGCCGCCGGGACGAGAATGACGCCATGGATGACATCGTCAAGCAGGCGCTCGCCAAATGGCCCAACGTGCCGCATTGCTACGGCTGGCTGGGCCTGGATGCGCGCGGCAACTGGTACATGCGCGACGACCGCACCCAGGCGCAGGGCCCGTTCCGCACGGCCAAGGGCTCGATGCTGCGGCACGACAAGCTGATCGAATTCATCCACCGCAACTACGAGCACGACGACGAAGGACAGTGGTTCTTCCAGAACGGACCGCAGCGCGTGTACGTGGAACTGGAGGCGGCACCGCTGGTATGGCGTGTCGCCGAGGATGCGAGCGGGGGCTTCGCCGTCACCGCTCATACGGGCGCGGCGGTCACGGTGTCGGGCTGCCTGCTCGACGAGGACGGACGGCTCTATCTGGCCTCGCCGCTGGGGCTCGGGCTGGTGCACACGCAGGACGTGGGCATCGCAGCCGAGGCTGTCGAACGCGGAATCTGGACGCCGGAGACGGTGCAGGCCAGCGATCTGCCCGCGCGTTTCGGACACGTGCTGAGCCCGGCCGGACGCCACGCAGCCGTCCCGCACACCTGAGCGGAAAAGAAAAAGCCGGCGCTGGGCCGGCTTTCTTCTTTTGGCTGATTAGGGAAAACGCTTACTTGGCTGGCGCACTCGCCGGTGCGGCAGGCGCCGCGCCCGAAGCGCCTTCGGCCGGCGCCGCGGCTGCGGCAGGGCGATCCGGCACCGGGAACTTGGCGCCGCCGGCATTGGCCATGTAGACCACGGCACGGCCCACTTCGAGGTCTTCGAAGTCGCCGCCGCCCTGCGGAGGCATGGCGCCCTTGCCCTTCAGGGCGTGTTCGAGCAGCGTTGCGTAGCCCTGGCCGATGCGCGGGCCCCAGGCTGCCGCGTCGTTCAGGTGGGGGGCACCGGGGATGCCGGGCGCTCCGTGGCAGGCGACGCACTGGGCCTTGAACACGGCCTCGCCGGCTGCGAGCGGGCGGTTGGCGTCACGGATCTCGATGCTGCCGACCTTCTTGAGGCGCTCGGCCACTTCGCGGTCTCGCGCCTCCTTGGTGACGCCGTAGAGCGCCATGTTGTCGCCCTGGGCGGTGCCGGCGGGCTTGTTGCCCGAGACCACGTAGGAGACAAGACCCACGATGATCAGGATCGGGGCAATGAAGGAAAAAAATACCGCGAGCAGCAGTTGCTTCGGGTTCTTGATCGGCCCGGTGTGGGCTTCTTCTGTGGCCTGGTAATGCGGGTCTGCGCTCATTCGCGTCCTCAATTATCGGGGGCTCGTCGGGGGGCTTTTCCTAACCAACCGGCGATTATAGAGAGAGCCCTTGCCGGCAGGAGCAAGGGACCTCCCTTATGGGACGCCTTGGCGTCTCGGCCACTCCGGGACGCCGGGAGCTTCCTCAGCCCTTGCCGCCCGCCGCGTCGTTGCTGTCGCGCGTGGCCCAGCCGCCACCCAGCGTCTTGTACAGCGTGACCTGGTTCTGCAACTGCAGCAGGCGCGTTGTCACAGCCGACTGCTGCGCAGTGAACAGCGAGCGCTGCGCGTCGAGCAGGTCGAGCGCGCTGGCGATGCCGTTGCGATAACGCAGGTCGGAGAGCTTGAAGCGTACGGCTTCCGCGTCGGCCTGCGCACGCTGCGCGCGCGCCTGCTCGCCCAGCGTCGCGCGGCCCGCGAGTGCGTCGGCCACTTCGCGGAACGCCGTCTGGATCGACTTCTCGTACTGCGCCACCGCGATCTCGCGCCCGGCCTTGGCCGAGTCGAGCGTGGCGATGTTGCGGCCGGCGTCGAAGATGGGCAGCGTCACCGTGGGCGCGAAGGACCAGGCCTTGGAGCCGCGGTCGAACAGGCCCGAGAACTCGCTGCTCGCGGTGCCGATGGAACTCGTCAGCGACACGCGCGGGAAGAAGTTCGCGCGCGCCGCGCCGATGTTGGCGTTGGCCGCTATCAGCTGCTGCTCGGCCGAGCGGATGTCGGGACGTTCGGCCAGCAGGTCCGAAGGCAGGCCGGCCGGCACGTCGGGCATCGGCTTGATGCCGTCCAGGCCCTTGGCGCCGCCGGCGGTGGCATCGGCCGGCACCGGCGCGCCCAGCAGCAGGGCGAGAGCGTTCTCGTCCTGTGCGCGGGCGCGCAGTTGCTGCGCATAGGCGGCACGCGCGGTTTCCAGCGCCGAGTTCGCCGACTGGAAATCGAGTTCGGACGACACGCCGTTGTCGAAGCGCAGCTTCGTGAGGCGCACCGACTCCTCGCGCGTGACCATGGTCTGGCGCGTGATCTCCAGCAGCTCGTCGTCGGCCAGCAGCGTGAGCCAGCCGTTGGCCACCGACGCGATCAGGCTGATCTGCACCGCCTTGCGGGTCTCGTCCGTGGCGAGGTACTGCGCCAGCGCCTGGTCCTTCAGCGCGCGGATGCGGCCGAAGAAGTCGATCTCCCAAGAGGTGAAGCCGAAGTTGACGGCGTACTGCGACGAAACGCTGCCCTGGCTCGGGTCGATCGCCTGGTAGGCGTTGGGGCTCGAGCGCGAGCCCGTGCCCGTCAGGCCGAGCGCGGGGAACAGGTTCGAGCGCTCGATCTGGAACTGCGCGCGCGCCTGCTCGATGTTGAGCACCGACACGCGCAGGTCGCGGTTGTTCGCGAGCGCCGTGCGGATCAGGCCCGCCAGGCGCGGGTCGGTGAAGAAGTCCTGCCACGGCAGGGTGGCCGCGGCCTGGCCCGGAGGCTGCGACGGGTCGCCCGGGTAGGTGGTGGGCACCGGCGCGGCGGGGCGCTCGTAGGTCGGGATCAGCGAGCAGCCGGCCAGCAGCATTGCCGCGGCCAGTGCCGTTGGAATGAATTTCGTCATTGTCATTGCGACTCCATGGCCGCTCGCGCTGCACGCACTGCGCGGCCTGTTCGGGAAACACCACGGAACCGGCTCTGCCGGGCCGCAGGTGTTGCCCCCTGCAAGGGGGTGGGCGTAGCGACACGCAGTGCGCGAAGCCTGGGGGTGTGCCCGAGTTCAGTCATGTTTGGTTTCCTCCGCGGAGATGCCCGCGGCTTCTGCATGCCGCTTGTCGGCCTCGTGCTGGCGCGCGCTGCCCTTGAACAGGCTGCGCACCACCACGAAGAACACCGGCACGAAGATCACGGCCAGCGCGGTGCCTGTCACCATGCCGCCCAGCACGCCGGTGCCAATGGCACGCTGGCTGGCGGAGCCGGCGCCCGAGGCGATCGCCAGCGGCACCACGCCCAGGCCGAAGGCCAGCGAGGTCATGATGATCGGGCGGAACCGCAGGTGGGCGGCGGCCAGGGCCGACTCGATGATGCCCTTGCCCTGCGCCTGCAGGTCCTTCGCGAACTCGATGATCAGGATCGCGTTCTTCGCCGACAGGCCGATGATCGTGATCAGGCCCACCTGGAAGTACACGTCGTTCGAATAGGCGCGCAGCATCGTTGCCACCAGCACGCCCAGCACGCCCAGCGGCACCACCAGGATCACCGACAGCGGGATCGACCAGCTCTCGTACAGCGCGGCCAGGCAGAGGAACACCGCCAGGATCGCGAAGCCGTACAGGATGATGGCCTGCGAGCCGGCGAGCTTTTCTTCTCGCGACTGGCCGGTCCATTCGTAGCCGAAGCCGGCGGGCAGCTGCGATGCGAGCTTCTCCATCTCGGCCATCGCCGCGCCGGTGCTGTAGCCCGGTGCCGCGTCGCCGCTGATGCGGATCGCCGGATAGCCGTTGTAGCGCACCGTCTGCGTGGCGCCCGTGACCCACTTGGTGGTCGCGAAGGCCGACAGCGGCACAGGCTGGCCCTGCGTGTTGCTGGCGTTCAGCTTGAGCAGGTCGTCCGGCTGCATCCGCGCCGGAGCGTCGGCCTGCACCACCACGCGCTGCAGGCGGCCGCGGTTGGGGAAGTCGTTGATGTAGCTCGAACCCAGCGCGGTCGACAGCGTCGCGTTGATCGCGTCGAAGCTCACGCCCAGCGCGTTCGCCTTGTCGCGGTCGATGTCGATCTGCAGCTGCGGCGCGTCTTCAAGGCCGTCGGGACGGACCTGCGCCAGCACCTTGCTCTGCGAGGCCATGCCCAGCAGCTGGTTGCGCGCATTGATCAGCGCATCATGGCCCGCGCCGGAGCGGTCTTGCAGGCGGAAGCTGAAGCCGCTGGCGTTGCCCAGTTCGGGAATGGGCGGCGGGCTCAGCGGGTAGATGAAGGCGTCGCGGATGCCCGAGAGCGCACCGAAGGCACGGCCGGCCAGCGCGCTGGCCGAGTGGGCCGGGTCCTTGCGTTCCTCCCAGTCCTTCAGCGTCACGAAGGCGAGGCCCGCGTTCTGGCCCTGGCCCGAGAAGCTGAAGCCCATCACGCCCACCATGCTCTGCACTTCGGGCTGCTTCAGGATGAAGCCCTCGACCTGCTGCATGACCGACAGCGCACGCTCCTGCGTGGCGCCGGGCGGCAGCTGCACGTTCACGATGATGTTGCCCTGGTCTTCCTGCGGCAGGAACGAGCTCGGCAGGCGGCTGTAGGTGAATGCCACGGCGCCGATGATGGCGACGTAGATCACCAGGTAGCGCGCGGCTCGGCGCAGGATGCGCGCGACGATGCCTTCGTAGCCCTTGGCCGTGCGTGCGAAGCCGCGGTTGAACCAGCCGAAGAAGCCGGTCTTCTCATGGTGATGGCCGGCTTCCACCGGCTTGAGCAGCGTGGCGCACAGCGCCGGCGTGAGCGACAGCGCCATAAAGGCCGAGAAGGCGATCGAGGCCACCATCACCGCGGAGAACTGGCGGTAGATGTTGCCGGTCGAGCCCGCGAAGAAGGCCAGCGGAACGAACACCGAGATCAGCACCACCGTCACGCCGATGATGGCGCCGGAGATCTGCCGCATCGCCTTGCGCGTGGCTTCGAGCGGCGAGAGCCCCTCCTCGCTCATGATGCGCTCGACGTTCTCCACCACCACGATCGCGTCGTCCACCACGATACCGATCACCAGCACCATGCCGAACATGGTCAGCACGTTGATCGAGAAGCCCAGCGCCAGCAGCGAGGCGAAGGTGCCCAGCAGCGCCACCGGCACCACGATGGTCGGGATGATCGTGTAGCGCCAGTTCTGCAGGAACAGGAACATCACGAGGAACACCAGCGCCACGGCTTCCAGCAGCGTCTTGACCACTTCGCTGATCGAGATCTGCACGAAGCGCGAGCTGTCGTACGGAATGGCCCACTTCACGCCCTGCGGGAAGTAGCGCTCGAGCTCGGCCATCTTGGCGCGGATCGCCTTGGCCGACTGCAGCGCGTTGCCGTTGGGCGTGGGCTGCACGCCGACACCGACCGCGGGCACGCCGTTCAGGCGCGCCGAGGTGGCGTACGACTGGCCGCCGAGTTCCACGCGCGCCACGTCCTTCAGCCGCACGGTCGAGCCGTCGGTGTTGGCGCGCAGCACGATGTTCTTGAACTGCTCGACGTTGACCAGCTGGCCGTTCACCGTCACCGTGGCCGCGATGGCCTGGCCGGGAATGTTGGGCAGGTCGCCCAGCGTGCCCGAGGACACCTGCGCGTTCTGCGCGCGGATGGCGTTGTTGACGTCGGTGGCCGACAGGTTGAAGCCCTGCAGCTTGGCCGGGTCGATCCACACGCGCATTGCGTTCTCGGAGCCGAAGAGCTGCGCCTGGCCCACGCCGACCACGCGCTGGAGTTCGGGCACGACGTTGCGCGCGGCGTAGTCGCCGAGCGCCACAGGGTCGAAGTTCGGGTTGTCCGAGGACAGCATCACGAACATGAGGAAGTTGTTGCGCGACTTGTCCACGCGCACGCCCTGCTGCGTCACGGCGGAAGGCAGGCGCGGCGTCGCGCGCGACAGCCGGTTCTGCACGTCCACCTGCGCGAGGTCGTCGTTGGTGCCGGGCTCGAAGCTGATCGTGATGGAGCCGGTGCCGTCGGCCTGGGCCACCGATTCCATGTAGATCAGGCCCGGCGAGCCGTTCATTTCACGCTCGATGACGGACAGCACGCTGTCCTCGAGCGTCTGTGCCGAGGCGCCCGGGTAGGCGACGTTGATGACGATGGCGGGCGGCGCCACCGGCGGGTACTGCGAGATCGGCAGCTGGGTGATTGACACGCCGCCCACCACCAGGATGAACAGTGCGATCACCCAGGCGAAGATCGGTCGGTCGATGAAGAATTTGGCCATTTGCGGGCGCGCTCCTGATTACTTCTTTTCGGCCGGGGCCTTGTCGGCCGGAGCCTTCTCAGCGGAGGCGGCTGCGGCGGGCGCGGCTGCCTCGGCGGCGGGCTTGGGCGCGCCGCCGTTGGGGTTCGGCTTGGTCCACGGGACTGCCTTCACCGGCGTGCCCGGCGGCATCATCTGCAGCTTCTGGAAGCCGTCGACCATCACCTGCTCGCCGGCCTTCAGGCCATCGAGCACAACCCACTGGTTGTCCTTGGCGGCGCTGATCTTGACGGTGCGCTTGCTGATCTTGCCGTCCTTGTCGACCACCGACACCGTATCGCCCTGCTGGGTGCGCGTGACGGCCTGCTGCGGCACCGTGATCGCGTTGGTGGCCTGGGCCTGCTCGAGCTTCACGCGCACGTACAGGCCAGGCAGCAGCTCGCCCTTGGGGTTGGGCACTTCGGCGCGCAGCGTGACCTGGCCGGTGGTGGAATCGACCGTGAGGTCGGAGAACAGCAGCTTGCCCTCGAGCGGGTAGTCGGTGCCGTCTTCCAGCACCACGCGGATGCTCGCGGCTTCGTCGCCGCTGGCGCGCTTGTACTGTCCGTCGGCCACGGCCTTGCGCAGCTTCAGCACGTCGGAGGCCGACTGCGTGAAGTTCACGTACAGCGGGTTGATCTGCTGCACCACGGCGAGCTCGGTGGCGTCGCCCTGGCCCACCAGCGCGCCTTCGGTGACGAGGGCGCGGCCGATGCGACCGGCGATGGGCGAGGTCACGTCGGCATAGCCGAGGTTGATCTTGGCCGTCTGCACCGCTGCGCGGCCGGCGGCCACGTCGGCTTCGGCGGTTTTCTGCGATGCGACGGCGGTCGCGTATTCCTGCTTGCTCACCGCGTTGGCCTCGACCAGCGGCTTGTAGCGGTCGGCCAGGGCCTTGGCCTGCACGGCGTTGGCTTCGGCGCGTGCGAGCGTGGCCTGGGCGTTCTGGGCGGCGGCCACCAGCGGCGCCGGATCGATGCGGAACAGCAGCTGGCCGGCCTTCACGTCGCTGCCTTCGCGGAATTCACGTTTCAGCAGGATGCCCGATGCGCGGGCGCGGACCTGGGCGACGCGGGAGGCTTCGAGGCGACCGGGCAGTTCGGTAACAAGTCCGACGTCGGTCGGCGCGGCCACGACCACGCCGACTTCGGGCGCGGGATGACCGCCACCACCACCGCCTCCGCCGCCCGGACCTCCGGGTGCGTCGCTCTTGCCACAGCCCGCGAGGACCAGCAGGACGACGGCGGCCACGGTCGCGAGGCGCGGCGAAAAGGACGATTGGCGCGAAACATGCAAGAGAGGCATGCGATTCCTTTGAAGCGAAGACGGGAGATGGCGCGTTCGCGGGGCGAACCGGAAACCTGTACGGCCAGGTGGGCCATCGGGGAAGCCGGCTAGTTTACATACATTCATGGATGTATAGTGACAGCCGAGCAATGGCCCCACGATACATAGAGGGCGTTGTCTTTACAAATCAGGAGACTTGGTGGCACGTCGTACGAAGGAAGAAGCATTGGCCACGCGGCATCGTCTGCTCGACGCCGCGGAGCTGCTGTTTCAGGCGCAAGGCGTCTCGCAGACCACGCTGCAGCAGATCGCGCAGCAGGCCGGCGCGACGCGTGGCGCCATCTACTGGCACTTCAAGGACAAGGCCGATCTCTTCAACGCGATGATGGAGCGCGTCATCCTGCCGCTGGAGACCACGCCGAGGGCGGCCGCCACCGCGCCCAACGTCGAGGACCCGCTCGCCGAGATCGAGGAAGGAATGGTCCACGCGCTCAACCTCATGACCACCGACCTGCAGGTGCGCCGCGTGTTCGACATCGCGACCCACAAGGTCGAATACACGCACGACATGGCCTCGGTGCAGCAGCGCCACCTGGATGCGCGCAACGCCTGCGTCGCCGATTTCGAGAAGGCCCTGCGCATGGCCGCGCGCCGAGGCCGCATCAAGCTGCCGGTGCCGGGCCATGTGGCGGCGCAGGGGCTGCACGCGCTGATCAGCGGGCTCATCCAGAACTGGCTGCTCGACCCGGAAGCTTTCGACCTCGTGCCGACGGGAAGGCGCACCTTCAGGGTCTATCTGGCGGGTCTCGGCTTCGCCCGGCCGCAACCGGGAGCCGCGGCTGCGGCGGAGGCCGAAACTGTCGTCGTCTGATAGGCGATAATGTCGGACTCCGGTGCAAACCGGATCCCAATTTCTCGCTGTATTTCAACGGATAGAATTCGGCCCTCCGAAGGCTGAGATCCAGGTTCGATTCCTGGCGGCGGGACCAGTTACGAAGCCGGACACTTGCAAAGGTGTCCGGCTTTTTTGTTTCCCCTCCGAACAGAGGCGGTCCGTCGTCAGAACTTCGCCTGCAGGCCCGCCACCACCTGGCGGCCCATGCCTGGCAGCACCGTGAGGTTGTTCCAGGAGGCGACGTAGAAGGTCTTGTCGAACAGGTTGTTCACGTCCAGGGTGAGCCGGACGCG
Source organism: Variovorax sp. 160MFSha2.1 (assembly GCF_048305075.1). Classification (NCBI taxonomy): domain Bacteria; kingdom Pseudomonadati; phylum Pseudomonadota; class Betaproteobacteria; order Burkholderiales; family Comamonadaceae; genus Variovorax; species Variovorax sp. 160MFSha2.1. The sequence continues at coordinate 6,197,972 of NZ_CP157624.1, read as the reverse complement.
TGGATTGATCTGCCAGTAGGCCGTCAATCGCACGGTCGTGTAGGCCGGCAGGCGGTAGGTGTCGGTGGCGTTGCCGGCGCGCTCGCCCACGTGCACCAGGCCGCCGCCGACGCCGTAGCGGCCGTCGAGCAGCCTGTCCTCGCGGATGGCGAACAGGCCGCCGCTGACGCGCGGGATGTTGGCCACCCTGCGCCCCAGCATGGCCGGGTTGTTGTCGCGGGTGACTTCGGTGTCGGTATAGGCCAGGTTGCCCGTCAGGCGCCAGTGGGCGTCGAGTTGCCCCGCCACGTCGGCCTCGAAGCCCCGGCTTCGTGCCTGACCGGCGGCGACGTTGAAGTTGGGGTTGGTGGGGCTGCGGGTGAGCACGTTGTTCTTGCGGATGTCGAACACCGCCATCGTGGCGGTCAGGCGCTCGTCGGCCGAAAGCCATTTGGCGCCCGCTTCCAGCGCGCGACCGGACTGCGGCGCGAATGCGTTGCCATTCTCGTCGCCGCCCGAATTGGGCCGGAAGGACTTGCCCGCGCTCGCATAGAAGGACAGCCGGTCGCTGACCAGGTAGGTGATGCCCACGCGCGGCGACGTGGCCGAATGGCTCTGGGTGGTGGTCTTGCGCGCCAGCAGGTCCTCGTAGTCCTGGTGGAAGCGGTCGAAGCGCACGCCCGCCAGCAGCTTCCAGTGCGGCGACAGATCGATCTGGTCCTGCACGAAGACGCCGGTGGCGCGCTGGCTGTCGCGCGTGTTGAACAGGGGCGAGAGCGGCGCGGTCCGGGCCCGGCCGTAGACCGGGTTGTAGATGTCGATCGCGTAGGGCGCTGTAGCTACGTTCGAATAATCGCCGTACTGCCCCATGAACAGCCGCCAGGATTCCACGCCCGCCAGCAGCGTGTGGCCGATGCCGCCGGTGGCGAACTTGCCCTCGACCTCGGCCTGGACCGACGTGTCGCGCGACGGCAGGCTGCGCCAGCTGTCCCGTCGATTGAGGGTGCGGTTGTCTGCCCGCAGCGTGCTGTTGAGGTCAACCGCGTCGCCGAAGTAGCGGGTCTCGCGGTAAGAAGTGCCGACCCGGGCGCGCCAGCCCGTGCCCAGCTCGCGGTCCACCGTCAGCTGATGGGTGTCGCCCTCGATGTGCATGTTGCCCCGGTCGGGCTCGCCCAGGAAGCGGTCTCGTGGAAGCACGCCGGTGTTGCCGTTGATCTGGATCACGCCGCGGTCGAGCGGTGCGCGGATGCGGACGAGCTCGGCCTCGTACTGCACCACCGTGCGGCTGTCGGGCGTCCAGGTGACCGCCGGGGCAAGCACCTGCTTGCGGCTGTCGATCAGGCTGCTGCGGCTCGCGCCGTCCTCGGCCACCGCGTTGAGCCGGTAGGCGAAGCTGGTGCCGATGGGGCCGGTGGTGTCCAGCGTCGCGCGCCTGAAGCCCCGCGTGCCGACCTCCACGCCGACGGTGTGCGCGGCTGTGAATTGCGGCTTCTTCGTGACCACGTTGATGGTGCCGCCAGGCTCGCTGCTGCCGTAGAGCGCGGCGGCCGGGCCTTTCAGGAACTCGACGCGCTCGACGCTCGCCACGTCGCGCTGCGGCCCGTAGCCGCGGCCCGACGGGAAGCCGTTGAGCAGCGAGCCGCCCTCGGTGTTGCTGAAGCCGCGGATCGCGAAGTTGTCCCAGGTGCCGCCGAAGTCGTTGAGCCGCGCGATGCCGCTGACGTAGTCGATGGTGTCGCCCAGCCGCGTCGCGCCCAAGTCCTCGATCAATTGGCGCGGCACCACCCGCACTGCCTGTGGTACTTCGATGAGCGGGGTTTCGGTGCGCGTGGCCGCGGTGCCGCCGCGAGGGCCCGCATAGCCCGAAGCGGAGCCCTCGGAGCGTTCCTGGATTTCGATCGTCCGAAGCGTGCCGGAGGTGCCGGCATCGGCCGCCTCCTGCGCGAACAGGTCGGAGCCGGGCGTGAGCGTCAGCATGGCGGCGAGGGCGGATGCGGCGCGGGGAAAACGAGGGTGAGAGCTGGGAGAAGAAAGCACGGAGAGATGTCGCGAGGAGAGGGGAACAGAGGCTTCGTCCTGTGATGGAAACCTGGCAGCAGGCCTGAAGCTGGGGGCGCGAATCCTAGCACTCAATGAAAACAACTCTCATTTACATGATGGTGACATTTGAGCCGGTTTTGACGAAGCTACGGCCGGGCACCGGCCAGCACGAACTCTTCTTCGCCACACCTCGCCGCGAGATCGCCACGTCGGCGGACATGCCTTGCGATGGAGGCCGGGAGATGCTGCAACGCGATGTCGCCCTGGGCATGGCCGTACTCGTCGCTGCATCGCTTGAAATTGTCCGCATCCACGAAGAGCACCCAGCGCCGCATCGAGTGCGCGCCGATTCTTCAAGCCCGCGAGCGAATCGGGTGCGGCCACCGCGATGAACGGCGTCGTCGTCGGCGTCGTCAAAGTGCCTTCCGCCGCGGAGCCTCGATGACCCGAACTCGCCTGCACACGAACGCAAAGCCGTCCTACTTCGGCAACCATCGATGCGGCCATTCTTTCAGTCACTCCGTGGATTGCTCCACGAGCTGCAGCTGCCGTGCGCAGCGTCCTCACTCCGAAAACGCCTGCCACGGAAGCACGACCACCATGACCAGCAAGCCCCAACCCGCTATCGCCCGCATCTGGCGCGGCCGAACCCGGCCTGAAGTTGCCGATGAGTACGAAGCCTACAACCGCGCCGAAGGCGTACCCTCGGCGTCCAGCTCCTGCGAGAGGACCGCGACGACGAGACCTGGTTCACGACCATCTCCTACTGGCCCGACATGGAATCGATGACCGCGTTCACGAAGGGTGATCCGCTGACCGTCCACCACCTGCCGCGCGACAAGGAGCTTTTGATCGAACTGCCCGAGAGGATCCAGATCCATCGCATCGTTGTGAATCGATAGAACGTCCACCGGCGACGGGCACGAGTCTGCGTTGACCACTCCGTGCATTCCGAAGCTTCGCCAGACAACTCTGGGGACAGTTCCGGAACAAGTCGGTCCTTATCCACAGCCGGGGCGACTTCCAGGATGTTGTTCCATTTCCGGTTGCATGCGCGAAGCAGGCGCACGCACAGCGGTGCGGCAACCGCAAGTCCTTGTCGCGCAAGGAAAAAACCCCGATGTCCACAGCGCGGGTTTACCCTTATCTACTACTACTATCTTTAAATAACAGAGTAAGTAGATAAGAAGCGAAAGCTGGCCGGACCCGGCCGCGCGCGCCATTCGGCTGCCGGAAATCGCGAACGACCGGCTCGCCAGGCATCGACCTGTGAACATTCGAAATCTCGCTGTCGAGCGGCGATAGGCGGCGCGGCCGGCACGCGCATTCGTTCACGAATCCGTGCGCCATCTCGCCATCGGCGGAAGGAAGGCCGAGCGCGCCCGGATACTCCGACGAAACACGCCGCCGAACAGAGCGGCAACGAATGATTTCAGGGAGGATCCATGTCCATCTTCGATGGCACGCGCCGGCACGTTCGCCCGGCGCCGTGCGCCGTTGCGTCCGCGGTGGTGCGATGACGCGCCGGGTTTCCATTCAGACCCCGTTGGGGGAAGCGCTGCAATTCCATTGGCTGACCGGCCGCGAGGCGCTGAGCCGGCTCCACGACTTCGATGTGGAACTGCTGGGCAGCAGCAACAGCGTCGATCCGAAGATGCTGCTCGGCAAGACCGTTACCCTGGCGATGCAGACCGAGAGCGGCGGCACGCGCTACCTGGGCGGTGTCGTCGCGTCCTTCGGCCTGGCCGGAGAGGACGCACGCCATAGCTTCTACCGAATGAAGCTGCGCCCATGGCTGTGGCTCGCGACGCGACGCAGCGACTTCCGAATCTTCCAGGGCAGGACCGTTCCGGACATCGTCGCCGACGTGCTCGAAGCCTACGGCTACCCCATGGAGAAGCGGCTGGCCCGCGATTACCGCGTGTGGGAGTACTGCGTGCAGTACGGCGAGAGCGATTTCTCCTTCGTCTCGCGGCTGTGCGAGCTGGAAGGCATCTACTACTACTTCCGGCATGAGGCTCAGCGGCAGGTGCTGGTGTTTGCGGATGACGTGCTGGGCTCGCACGATCCGATGCCCGGAGGGGAGACGGTGCGGTTTCATCCGTTGGAGAAGGCGGGAATGACCGGCGGTGGCGATGGCTCGAACGAACGCATCCATGAGTGGCGCACGAGCGAAGAAGTCCGTTCCGGCCTGCACTTCACCAACGACTACGACCCGCTCAAGCCAAAGGCCGACCTCTCCAGCCGGCGGGAGCTGCGCACCGGCCACTCGCACGACGAGCTCGAGCTGTACGAATGGCCCGGTGGGTACAGGCATTACGACGACGGCGAGGCCTGTGCACGCACCCGCGTCGAAGAGCAACTGAGCGGTGGCAGCGTTGCCAGCGGCCGCTCCAACAGGCGAGAACTCGCGCCGGGCTGCATCTTCGAGCTGGCGGGCCATCCGAGGGGCGATCAGAACCGCAAGTACCTTCTGACTGCCGTCGACTACGAGTTGCGGGAGAACCTCCGGGCCACCGAAGGCGCCGATGCCGGCGAAGGCTCCGTCCAGCGCTTCTGCTTCGATGCGCAGCCCGTGAGCCACGCGTGGCGCCCGCCGCGCGTCACTCCGAAGCCCCGCACCCGCGGACCTCAGACTGCCATCGTCGTCGGGCCGAAGAACGAAGAGATCTGGGTCGACCAGTACGGCCGCGTGAAGGTGCAGTTCCATTGGGACCGCATCGGGCAACGCAACGAGAACTCCAGCTGCTGGATCCGCGTATCCATGGCCTGGGCCGGAGAGACATTCGGGGCGGCTGCGCTGCCGCGCGTCGGCCAGGAGGTGGTCGTCGATTTCCTCGGCGGCGACCCGGACTGTCCCATCATCACCGGCCGTGTGTTCAATGCCGAGAACATGCCCGCGTGGCGGCTGCCCGACCAGCAGAACCTATCGGGCCTGCGCAGCCGTGAATTGAAGGCGGGTGCAGCAGGCGGATCGCGCGGCAACCACCTGGTGCTGGACGATCAACCCGGAAAGATCCAGGCACAGCTCAAGAGCGACCATCTCAGCAGCAGCCTGAGCCTCGGCCACATCGGGCGCATCGACGACACGGCAGGCCGTAAGGACGACCGCGGCGAGGGCGCCGAGTTGCGTACCGATGGCCATGCCGCGGTGCGCGCAGCAAGGGGCTTGCTGCTCAGCACCGAGCCGAGGCCCGGAGCCGATGCGCACATCACCGATCTTGGGGAAACAGTCGCACGCCTGACGGCCGCGCGCGACCTGCATGAACGGCAGAGCCGGACCGCGCAGGAAGCGAAGGCGCACGAAGCGGGCGACCAGGACGCGGTCACCCAGGCCCTCAAGGAACAGAACGATGCGATCAAGGGCCGCCATTCGCGGCAGGGAGATTTCCCTGAACTCCGCGAACCGCACCTCGTGCTCGCCAGTGCGGCAGGCATCCAGAGCACGGCGGCGGGCGCCACCCACATCGCCAGCATCACGCACAACGCGTTAAGCAGCGGCGGGCACACCAGCATCAGCGCCGGCAGGAGCTTTCTGGTGAGCGTGAAAGAGGCCGTACGCCTTTTCGCATACAAGGCCATCCGCCTGACCGCAGCCACGGCCGGCATCGACATCGTCGCCCTGCAGAACAGCATCAACCTGCTGGCGAGGCTCGACATCAAGATGGAGTCCGACAGGATCAGCATCAGCGCCAAGGAAGAGGTCGTCATCAACGGCGGCGGCAGCTTTTCCAGGTGGAGTGCCTCCGGCATCGTGCACGGCACCCAGGGCCTTTGGCGCGAGCACGCGGCCACCCACAGCTATGCAGGGCCGATGGACATGGCCAAGCGCCGTCGCATGGAAGGCGTGAGCCACGACGACAGGTACAGCGTGCGCTTCGCGCCCCTTGGCAGCGACGAGATCTTCAAGCACGAGGGCATGTCGGGGCTGCCCTACCGGATCCTCGGCGAGAAGCGCCAAACGCTGGCCGAAGGCGTCATTCCCGACGACGGACGGCTGCCCCGCGTCGCATTCGAAACGCCGGACGAGGCAGTGCTGGTGGTGGGCGAGGAAGCGTGGGACTGGACGCCCGTTCCGACGATCCGCTCCGAGCCAGACAGCGCGGAAGACGATGACCGGGCCGATGACGACGGCGAGACCGAATCGCCGGGAGCGGAAGGCTCCATGTATGCAGCGGCTGCAGGCGCTTTCGACCCCGGCCACTTTCTTTCCGAGTCCGCCATCGAAGCCCACCTGAACGGCTTGGCTTGAGCTAGGGAAACACCCGCATGTCCAGACTGATATCTGCAACCTACCACCCCAACATCGAAGTCGCCGAATTCATCTGCGAAGACGGCCGTCACCTGCTGCGCTCGGGCGGAACGCTGCCGTGGCGCATCAACAATCCCGGCGACCTGACTGCCAGGAAGGTCGACGGCGTGCCTGCACCCAGGAAAGCAAAGGGCTACATCGGATTCGCCACCACCAGATCGGGCAGGACCTTCCTGATCTTTCCCGACGAAGACGCGGGGCGAGAGGAATTGAAGGCCAACTTGAAGCGCCTGCATGGCGACAGGACGATCCCGGAAGCCATTCCCATCTACGCCCCGAAGAAGGAAAACGACACGGAAAAATATGTGCGCGATCTGCTCAAGACCAGTGGCATTCCGGCCGGCAGAAAAATCGGCGAGTGCAGCGACGCCGAACTCGAAAAGATCGTGAGCAGCATCGCGGAGATCGAGGGGTTTCACGCCAACGCCGACACGCGGAAGGAAACCTGGGTTGCCGTGAGCAGGATCAACGCGACCGACGGCAGCCAGCCATTGCCCGGCACGGAGATCATTCTTCAAAGAGGAGGCAAGGAGGAAACCGTCAAGTCCGATGCCGCAGGGCGATTCCCTCCTGTGATTCACCCCGCCGACAAGTCGGCCGTGCACGTCAAGGTGGCAGATCCGAAGAGCAGGGAGGCCGTGACGGTCGGAACCATCGAGGGCGACGTCGGAAAGGATTTCAACCTGCTGGCGAGATTCAAGAGGTGGAAGGGCGTCGCCGGCTCGGAAAAGATCAACAGCTCGACCCATGGGCAGAGAAAGCCCATGAGCTATGTCGTCCAGCCGGGCGACAGCCTCTGGAAGATCGCGAAGCTGTATCGCACCAGCGTGGAAGCCATCAGGGAGGCCAACGAGCGGGGGCACGACAGGATCTATCCCGGTGAGGTGCTGTTGATTGCGGGGAGCGGCAAGACCAAGTCGGGTCACAGGCCTTCAACTGCTCCTCCTCCCGGCATGGCCGCCGCCAAGCCACCGGCTGCGAGTGCGCCGCCAAGCCCGGCAGCGCTGTCGAGGCCAAAAGTGGTCTCTCCTCCGCCGCCTCCCGCTCCATCCGGAATCAGGCCATCGGACTCGGAGCGGTCGAAGGAAGGCGAAGGGAAGGTTCTGGCGCTGATCAATCCGGTCCCGGGGCGGGCTCCTTGGATGCCCGTCGCGATTGCGGAAGCGAAGCTCAGGCGGGGCGAACTCGAAATCACGCTCCAAGACAAGATCAATTACCACGTCGAGGTGGACGACGGACTCAAGGCCTTGGACGGCCCCAGCAATGCGTGGTGCGCCGCGTTTGTGAACTGGTGCCTGATGCAGGCGAAATATCCAATTGAAAACCTTGGCTATCCCAATCGCAAGGTGGCGAAAGCACGCGCGCATGGGTTTTATGAAGTCGACGGGCCAAAAGAGAAATCGGAGAAGACACCGCCCAAAGTCAGAAATCCCTTGTTCGTTGAATTGGATAGGCCGATCTATGGCGCCATCGCCATGGTCACATCGAGACAGGGGCATGGCCGGCACGTCGGGTTTGTCTATGCAAAAAGCGGTGACGAGGACTTGATCCTTCTTGGAGGCAATCAGCGGAGTCAGATCAGATTTTCCGCTTTTGCCAAAAATTTACGAACTCAGGTAATGGTGAGAAATAAAAATGGAAAAGCGGAAATAAGAAAATCCGGAAGCTCGAGTTATTTGAAATATTTCATCCCCATTGCTTACTATGAGCAAGCGAAAAAGGATCTGGTAGAGCCCGGGTTGAACGAGGCAAATGTTGTGTCGCTGAATTTGATCTTGGGAATTCCTCCGGAAAAGCCTGGAGGAAGGAAGGGAGGTTTGAGTGAAGATATTTCTTGAAAGGGTGGTCGATGTTTGGTTTTAATAAACGGTTCGTTTCGTTTTTGGCTGCTTTCCTTCTCTGGGGGTCTTCCTCGCAATCCTTCGCCGGATATAGAGACGATAGACTCGTTGTCTGGGTGAATTTGGATGAAAGCCCGGGCCGGGAGTTGATCAATAAGATAGTCAAGGATTTTGTGGAGTCAGGAAGGGTCGATGCTGAGTGCGGTGTTTCCTGGCATGAATGGGGGTCGGTGCTCTACATGAAAAAGCGTCCCCCCGGAATAACTGATGAGTTGATTAGAAAAGTGTTTATCGAAAAAGATCGAAAATCTCTTCAGTATTTGAATCGATTTTTGAAGTCTTTCAGGGACGCCGATAGAGAGATCGACGAAGGTCTGGATGGAGTCATTGTGTACTCCAAAAAGAATGGTCCGAAAATGATGAATTTCGTAACCGGCAGGAAAAAGATCAAGACTTTTGAGATGAGGCCGGGTGACGCGTCACCATCCGCCCGAGATATTGAAGATGCGTTCTGCGTGCTCCTGCCGCCCGTTACGCGTGCGCCTTAGGTTCATCCTTTTGCTCGCCCGTTGAGATCTTGGATTTGCGGAGCTTCCATGAATGGGTATCTTGCGCTTCATGCTATTGCGGGGATCGCCACACCCATGCCACCATCTTCCGCATGCCCTACCAACTCCATTACTGGCCCACCATCCAGGGCCGAGGTGAATTCGTCCGGCTCGCGCTCGAAGCTGCCGGCGCGGACTATGTCGACGTGGCGCGCTTGCCCGAGGGCGAGGGCGGTGGCGGATCCGCTCTGGGTGAGCGGCTGGACGACCCGGAGGCCGCGCGCCCTGCCTTCGCGCCGCCGTTCCTCGTCGATGGCGACATCGTGGTCGGGCAGACGGCCGCGATCCTGCTGTATCTGGGCCCCAGGCTCGGTCTGTCGGGCGTAGGCGAATCGGACGGGCTTTGGACGCACCAGCTGCAGCTCACCATCGCCGATGCGGTGGCCGAGGCGCACGACACGCACCATCCGATCTCGGTCGGCGCCTATTACGAAGACCAGCGCGACGCGGCCGTGCAGCGCGCGAAGGCCTTTCGCGAGGAGCGCATCCCGAAGTTCCTCGGCTGGTTCGAGCGCGTGCTGCAGCGCAATCCCGCGGGCAGCCAGCATCTGGTGGGCGACACGCTGACCTACGCCGACCTGTCGCTGTTCCAGCTTGTGGACGGTTTGCGCTACGCGTTTCCGAAGGCTTCGGCGCGGGCACTCTCCGCCACGCCCGCGGTGGAGAGGCTGCATGCCAACGTCAAGCGACGTCAGCGCGTGCATGACTATCTGCAGAGTCCGCGCCGTATCGCGTTCAACGAAGATGGCATCTTCAGGCGTTATGCCGAACTGGACGGCTAGTTCTGCTCCGCCTCGTCGCGGATGCGCAGCGCGGCGTCATACAGCGTATTGCGCGGGGCGCCGCTGATCTCCGCCGCCAGCTTCACGGCCGTCTTCACGGGCAGCTCCGCCAGAAGCAGGCGCAGCACGCGCTCGCCTTCGGCCCCGCCGTCACCGCTCACGGCCACGGGGTGCAGCACCAGCGCGAACTCGCCGCGCGTGCGGTCGCGGTCGGTGGCGAACCAGTCGGGCAGGGCATCCGCGGCGACGGTGGCGATTTCCTCGAACTGCTTGGTGAGCTCGCGGCCCACGGTGACGCGGCGGTCGCCCAGCGTGGCCAGGGCGCGCGCGAGATTCTCGATGCGGTGCGGTGCCTCCAGCAGCACGACCGCGCGCGGTTCCTGCGACAGCGCCTGCACGGCCGCATCGCGCTCGCCGGCCTTGCTCGGCAGGAAGCCCGCGAAGACGAAAGCGCTGCTGGCGTTGCCGTCGTGGCCGCCCTCGGCCACCAGCCCCGCCGCGCCGACCAGCGTGGTCACGCTGCTTGCGCCCGGTAGCGGCAGCACGCGTTGTCCGGCGGCGCGCACCGCGGCCGCGAGCCGCGCGCCGGGGTCGCTCACGCCGGGCGTGCCGGCGTCGCTGACGTAGGCGATACGCTCGCCCTGCGCGAGCCGAGCGACGACCGCCTGCGCCGCCTCGGCCTCGTTGTGCTGATGCACCGCCAGCAGCTGCGAGCCGGGCCGGTCGATGCCGTAGGCGCGCAGCAGGCTCTGCGTGTGGCGGGTGTCCTCGCAGGCGACGGCATCGACCAACTGCAGCACGTGCAGGGCGCGCAGCGTGATGTCGGCCAGGTTGCCGATGGGCGTGGCGACGACGTAGAGCGTGCCCTGCGGATAATGCTGCGCACCCGCGGCGTCATGAGCTGCCGCGAGGGCTGCGCCGAAAGAGGCGGGAGCGAGTGAAGCCAAGGGGTTTCTCCGTCGAAACGAACAGGCAGCAGGAAAAAGAAGACTCTCGAGAGCCGGCCAGGGAGGGCCATGAAGACCGACACCACAACGAAGCATCGGGGCGATGCGGCGGAAGACGCCGCGCTCGACCACCTGCGGGACGCGGGCCTCGTGCTGCTCGCCCGCAATTATCGGACGCCCGGGCGCGGCGGCGGCGAGATCGACCTGATCATGCGCGATCCGCGCCCGTCGCCCACGGGCACGCTGGTGTTCGTGGAGGTGCGCCATCGCAGTTCCGGCACGCACGGCGGCGCGGGTGGCAGCATCACGGGGCTGAAGCAGCGGCGCATCGTGTTCGCCGCGCAGCACTACCTGAGCCGGCTGCGCACGGTGCCGCCGTGCCGCTTCGACGTGGTGCTGGTCGAAGAGAAGATCACGTGGCTGCGGGCAGCCTTCGACGCCGGTTGACGAGCAGTTCGAGGAACTGAAGCCTCGATGAGTGCTCCACATCTCGAACGTCTTGTTTCACAGCCCCCAGTTATCATCCCGCCCCATGCTCGAGCAACGGATTCAGCAGCACTTCATCGACAGTGCCGACCTCAAGTACCAGACCGGGCCGGTCCTCAGCAAACCCATCTCCCAAGCGATGCAGGCCATCCTCGCCTGCGTGACCAGCGGCGGCAAGGTGCTCGCCTGCGGCGCAGGCGTGTCGGGCCTTCTGGCGGCCCAGTTCGCCGCGCAGTTCGTGGGCCGCTTCGAACGCGAGCGGCCCGAGCTCGGCGCCATCGCGCTGCCCGGCGATGCCACCGACCCCGCCGCCGACAGTGCCGACGCGGCTGATGCCGACCGCTTCGCCCGCCAGGTGCGCGCGCTCGGCCAGGCCGGCGACGTGCTGCTCGCGTTGAGCGTCAGTGGCCAGTCGGCCCCGGTGCTGGCGGCGGTGACCGCGGCGCACGAGCGCGACATGACCGTGGTCGCGCTGCTGGGCAACGCGGCATCGGGCGCCGGCGGCGCCATCGGCCGCGCGCTGCGCGAGACCGACGTCCAGATCAGCGTGCCGCACGAGCGTGCGGCGCGCATCCACGAGATCCACCAGATCGCGCTGCATTGCCTGTGCGACGGCGTGGACGCCCAGTTACTCGGAGAACAGGAAGCTTCCTCATGACCTTGACGACCATGACGACGACGACATCGACCCAGCGTTTCGCTCTCGCCCTGACACTGGGCGCCGCAATGGTTGCCGGCCTCTCCGCCTGCGTGCCGCTCGTCGTGGGCGGCGCGGCCGTGGTGGGCGTGGGCATGGTGGCCACCGACCGCCGCAGCTCGGGCGCCCAGCTCGACGACCAGGGCATCGAGCTGCGTGCCGCGGCCCGCGTGCGCGACATCGCCAACGACCAGATGTACGTCAGCGTGACCAGCTACAACCGCCAGGTGCTGCTGACCGGCGCCGTGGGCAGCGATGCCGACCGCCGCCGCGTCGAAGACGAGGTGAGCCGCATCGTGAACGTGCGCTCGGTGGTCAACGAGCTGACCGTCGGTTCCTCCAGCACCTTCCAGGACCGTTCGAACGACCTCTACATCACCGGCAAGGTGAAGGCCTCGCTGCTCGACGCCAAGGACATCTTCGCGAACTCCTTCAAGGTGGTGACCGAGCGCGGCGTGGTCTACCTGATGGGCATCGCCACGCGGCGCGAGACCGATCGCGCGACCGAGATCACGCGCGGCGTGTCGGGCGTGGTGAAGGTGGTGCGCGTGGTCGAGGTCGTGAGCGAAGCCGATCTGGCGGCCAGCCAGGCGGCGAATCAGGCTGCCGCGCAGCGCGGTGGCACGGGGCCGGCGCCGGTGACTTCGGCAACGCCGTCCGCGCCCTCGTCGTCTTCCACCTCGCGCGTGCCGCTGCCGCCGATGGAGCCGTTGCCCCCCGCGGGCTCGTCGACGCCGGCGCCTTCCTCGAACGGCGTGACGACCTCGCCGGTGCGCTGAAGATCCGGCACGCCAAGACAGGAAAGCCCGCTGATGCGGGCTTTCTTCATTGCGTCACTTGAGTCGCGTGATGAGGCTCGAGGTGTCCCAGCGCCGGCCACCGGCCTGCTGCACGTCGGCGTAGAACTGGTCGACCAGCGCCGTCACCGGCACGCGCGCGCCGTTGCGCTTGGCTTCGTCGAGCACCAGGCCCAGGTCCTTGCGCATCCAGTCGACCGCGAAGCCGTAGTCGAACTTGCCTTCGATCATGGTCTTGCCGCGGTTCTCCATTTGCCAGCTCTGGGCCGCGCCCTTGCTGATGACGCCCAGCACCGCTTCCATGTCGAGGCCGGCGCGCTGCCCGAAGGCGATGGCTTCCGACAGGCCCTGCACCAGGCCCGCGATGGCGATCTGGTTGACCATTTTCGCGAGCTGGCCGGCGCCGCTCTCGCCCAGCAGCGTGACTGCGCGCGAGAACGCCATGGCCACCGGCTTGATGCGCTCGAAGACCGCCGCGTCGCCGCCGCACATCACGGTGAGCGCGCCGTTCTGCGCGCCGGCCTGGCCGCCCGAGACGGGGGCGTCGATGAAGTGCAGGCCCAGCGCCTGCGCTGCCTTGGAGAGCTCGCGCGCCACGTCGGCCGAGGCGGTGGTGTGGTCGACCAGCGCCGCGCCCTTCTTCATGCCGGCGAAGGCGCCGTCGTCGCCCAGCACCACCGAGCGCAGATCGTCGTCGTTGCCGACGCAGCAGAACACGATGTCGGCGCCGGCGGCCGCTTCGCGCGGGGTGGCGGCGTGGCGGCCGGGCGGGCCGAATTCCTCGGCCCAGGCCTGCGCCTTGGCGGCGGTGCGGTTGTAGACCGTGACGCTGTGGCCGGCCCTGGCCAGGTGGCCGGCCATCGGGCCGCCCATGACGCCGAGGCCGAGGAAGGCCACGGTCCGCGCGGGGATGGATTCGTAGGTGCGGGGGTTGATGCTGCTCATGGGGCGACAGCTTAAGGCCATTCCGCCGCAGGCGCCGTGCGGCGGAGGCCGGCCTCCCGCGGCCTCAGACGATCGCGAAGTGCTCCGTGCCCGCCGCCAGGTCGGTGCTGCGCGCGCGCTGGCTGTTGAGCTTGATCTGCAGCCGCAGGTCGTTGGCCGAGTCGGCGTTGCGGATGGCGTCCTCGAAGCTGATCGAGTGGCTCTCGAAGAGGTCGAACAGCGCCTGGTCGAAGGTCTGCATGCCCAGGTTGCGGCTCTTGCGCATGATTTCCTTGATCTCGCCCACCTCGCCCTTGAAGATCAGGTCGGAAATCAGCGGCGTGTTCAGCAGCACTTCCACCGCGGCCACGCGGCCCAGGCCGTCTTCCGTCGGCACCAGCCGTTGCGAAACCAGCGAGCGCAGGTTCAGCGACAGGTCCATCAGCAGCTGCGCGCGGCGTTCTTCGGGGAAGAAGTTGATGATCCGGTCCAGCGCCTGGTTGGCGCTGTTGGCGTGCAGCGTGGCCATGCACAGGTGGCCCGTTTCGGCGAAAGCCACGGCGTGCTCCATGGTTTCGCGGTCGCGGATTTCGCCCATCAGAATGACGTCCGGCGCCTGGCGCAGCGTGTTCTTCAGCGCGGCTTCCCAGCTGTCGGTGTCGATGCCCACTTCGCGCTGCGTCACCACGCAGTTCTTGTGCGGATGCACGAATTCGACCGGGTCTTCCACCGTCACGATGTGGCCGTAGGAGTTCTCGTTGCGCCAGTCGATCATCGCCGCCAGCGTGGTCGACTTGCCCGAGCCCGTGGCGCCCACCAGGATGCACAGGCCGCGCTTGGTCATCGACACGTCCTTCAGCACCTGCGGCATGCCCAGGCCGTCGATGGTCGGCAGCTTCGCGGGAATGGTCCGCAGCACCATGCCGACCTTGCCCTGCTGCACGAACGCGTTCACGCGGAAGCGGCCGATGCCGGTGGGCGAGATCGCGAAGTTGCATTCCTTGGTGCGCTCGAACTCCGCCGTCTGGCGGTCGTTCATGATCGAGCGGGTCAGCGCCAGCGTGTGCGGCGCGCCCAGCGCCTGCTGCGAAACCTTGGTGACCTTGCCGTCGACCTTGATGGCCGGCGGGAAGTCGGCGGTGATGAACAGGTCGCTGCCGTTGCGGCTCACCATGAGCTTGAGCAGGTCGTTGATGAACTGGCTGGCTTGATCGCGTTCCATGATGTCTTTGCTCCGGGAGGGCCTGGGGTCAGCCGGGGAAGTTCTCGGGGATCTTGGCTTTCCCGCGGGCTTCCGCTGCCGAGATGGTATTGCGGCGCACCAGTTCCGTCAGGTTCTGGTCCAGCGTCTGCATGCCCGAGCCCTGGCCGGTCTGGATGGTGGAGTACATCTGCGCCACCTTGGCCTCGCGGATCAGGTTGCGGATGGCCGGGGTGCCCAGCATGATCTCGTGCGCCGCCACGCGGCCCTGGCCGTCCTTTGTCTTGCACAGCGTCTGCGAGATCACGGCCTGCAGCGACTCCGAGAGCATGGCGCGGATCATTTCCTTCTCTTCGCCCGGGAACACGTCGATGATCCGGTCGATGGTCTTGGCGGCCGAGGAGGTGTGCAGCGTGCCGAACACCAGGTGGCCCGTTTCCGCGGCGGTCATGGCCAGGCGGATGGTTTCGAGGTCGCGCAGCTCGCCCACCAGGATGGCGTCGGGGTCTTCGCGCAGCGCGGAGCGCAGGGCGTTGGAGAACGACAGTGTCATCGGTCCCACCTCGCGCTGGTTGATCAGGCACTTCTTCGACTCGTGCACGAATTCGATCGGGTCTTCCACCGTGAGGATGTGGCCGTACTCGTTCTCGTTGAGGTAGTTGATCATCGCCGCCAGCGTGGTCGACTTGCCCGAGCCCGTGGGGCCCGTCACCAGCACCAGCCCGCGCGGCTTGAGCGCCAGTTCACCGAAAATCTTCGGCGCGTTCAGCTGCTCGAGCGTGAGGATCTTGGACGGAATGGTCCGGAACACCGCGGCCGCGCCGCGTGCCTGGTTGAAGGCGTTCACCCGGAAGCGCGCGAGGCCGTCGATCTCGAAGGAGAAGTCGACCTCCAGGAACTCTTCGTAGTGCTTGCGGTGCGTGTCGCTCATGATGTCGTACACCATGGCGTGCACGCCCTTGTGGTCGAGCGCGTCGACGTTGATGCGGCGCACGTCGCCGTTGACGCGGATCATGGGCGGCAGGCCCGCGGAAAGGTGCAGGTCGGAGGCTTTGTTCTTGACGCTGAACGCCAGCAGTTGGGTGATGTCCACGGGGCTCCTCGGCTCGGGTTTCGTGACGTTTTGATACGATTTTGGACGATTATGACGATGATTGGCGACGACCTCCAGCAAGTAAACAACCGGATCGCGAAGGCATGTGTAACGGCCGGCCGCGACCCGGCCGGAGTGCGCCTTCTGGCGGTGTCCAAGACCTTCGGCCCCGAGGCCGTGCGCGAGGCGCATGCGGCGGGCCAGTCGGCCTTCGGCGAGAACTACGTGCAGGAGGGGCTGGACAAGATCGAAGCACTCGCCGACCTGCGTTCTTCCCTCGAATGGCACTGCATCGGGCCGCTCCAGAGCAACAAGACGCGGCCCGTGGCCGAGCACTTCGATTGGGTCCACAGCGTCGACAGATTGAAGATCGCCGAGCGTCTTTCGGCCCAGCGGCCGGCGCATCTGCCGCCGCTGAATGTATGCCTTCAGGTTAATGTTGACGGCGGCGCCAACAAGTCCGGCGTGCCTCCGGAGGAGGCGCTCGCGCTGGCGCGCGCTGTGGCGGCTTTGCCACAACTTCGGCTGCGCGGGCTGATGGCGATTCCCGAGCCGGCGACCGGCTTCGAGGCGCAACGCGAGCTGTGCCTGCGCGCGCATGCGGTGTACCAGTCGATCCGCGACGCGGGCATCGCGCTCGACACACTCTCGCTGGGCATGAGCGGCGATCTCGAAGCCGCCATCAGCGCCGGCAGCACGATGGTGCGAGTAGGCACCGCGATCTTCGGCGGCCGCAACTACGCCAAGCCGGCCTGACAGGCCCGGCTCACACCCCCAGCGGCAGCCGCGCGCTGTTCTTCACTTCTTCCATCACCGCATAGGTCCGCGTTTCGCGCACGCCGGGCAGTTGCCACAGCACGGTGCCCGCGAACTCGCGGTAGGCGGCCATGTCGGCCATGCGGGTCTTGAGCAGGTAGTCGAAGCCGCCGGCGACCATGTGGCATTCCATGATCTCGTCGCGCACCTGCACCGCGGCCTTGAACTGGTCGAACACGTTGGGCGTGGTGCGGTCGAGCAGCACCTCGACGAAGACGGTGAAGCCGCGGCCCAGCTTGTGCGGATCGAGCCGCGCCTCATAGCCCTGGATGAACCCGTCGCGCGTGAGCCGCTGCACCCGCGCCAGCACAGCCGTGGGCGAAAGCGCCACCGCCTCGGCGAGCTTGAGGTTGGTGATGCGGCCGTCTTCCTGAAGGATCTTCAGCAGACGCAGATCGATGCGGTCCAGGTCGAGCATCGGAGGATTATCCGGCTCGGGCATCGATTCGTGGCAAAAGATGCGGGTTATGGAGGCAGGCTATAGGAGATAGAACCAAGGAACTGCCGCCGGCCTACCCTCGCTTACCCAAGGAGCGAAGGGGCCGAGGCATTCCATCCCCGTCAGCGTAGCTGGGTCTGCGGTTGCGCGGCCGCTTGCTGGTTCTTCAGTTGGTCGACGAGTGCGCTGTAGGCAGGGCTCGCGCGCAGTCGTGCGTACTCGGCGGCGGCCTCGCGGTAGCCGGGCCTCATCGTGTCGGCACCGGCCTCGCCGCTCTGCCTGGCCGCCAGGCCCGAGCGGATCCACAGCTGCGTGTCGGCAGCCACCGCGGCGCGGGAGTTGGCCGACACCACCACCGCCTGCTGCTCGTAGCCGCTGGTGTAGCCCTGCGTGGGCGCGGTCTTCAGCCACTGCACCGCGTCGGCGGTCACGGCGGCGCGTGTGGTCGAGGAGACCAGCGGCGCGGGACGCGGATCGCCCTCGGCGTAGTTGCCGGCGAAGCTCGGCGCGGCGATCGTGCCCAGCAGGGCGGCGAGGGCGGCGGTGCCGATCAGACGGGTGGCGGAAGCTTGCTTGCTCATTCGTTACTCCTTGATGTGTGACGTCGGTTGGTTTGCCATGGTTGGTGAAGCCAACTCTACGAAGCGGATCTGCTGGGTCGATAACCCGTCGATGACGTTTCTGTCATCTACGGATGTGGCGCATGCCTATCGCTCGCCCGAGGGGATCGTTCCCGCCCGCATCGCCTTGATGGCCTCGGCCTCCACCGCTTCGCGCGTGGCGGGCTGGCCGGTGCGCGCGGCAGGCCAGGGCGCGCCGCGGCTCACGTTGTTCCAGGCGGGCTGCTTCTGCGCCGTTGCCAGCTCTGCCACGACCCTGTCGCGCGACGGATCCTGCTTCGCGTGATCGGGATAGCGCGTCACGCCGGCCTCGTTGGGGGCGAAGTGGTATTCGCCCGCGGCGGACGCTGCCAGCGGAGTCAGCGCGACGGCGGCGAGAAGGGAGGAAGAAACAAGAATCTTGCGGTGCGGCATGGTCGGTATCTCCTGGTTGTCCGTCGTCGCCGGGATGGCGCGACCATGCCAATCTAGGAAGCGAGCCGGTCAACCTCCGCACGCCGCGATTACATCGGCGCAATGTCGACCCGGCAGGCCAGCCAACCTCTCTTGCATAACCGCCTCCGCGGCGCGCATAAGCCATGGCGCAACGCGCGGCGGAGGTCTATCGTTGCGGCCACCCTAACAAACCAAGCAAGGGAACTCATATGAGCGAACAACTCTCCTTCGTCAGTCCTACAGCCAACAGCCCGTGGGGCACCTATCTCTCGCAGGTCGACCGCGTCGTGCCGTACCTCGGCCCGCTGGCCCGCTGGGTCGAAACCCTCAAGCGCCCCAAGCGCGCGCTCATCGTCGACGTGCCCATCGAGATGGACGACGGCACCATCGCCCACTTCGAGGGCTACCGCGTGCAGCACAACATGAGCCGCGGCCCGGGCAAGGGCGGCATCCGCTTCCATCCCGACGTCACGCTCGAAGAAGTGATGGCCCTGTCGGCCTGGATGACCATCAAGACGGCCGCCGTGAACCTGCCGTACGGCGGCGCCAAGGGCGGCATCCGCGTCGACCCGAAGAAACTCTCGCCGCAGGAGCTCGAGAAAGTCACCCGCCGCTACACCAGCGAGATCGGCATCATCATCGGCCCGCACACCGACATCCCCGCGCCCGACGTCAACACCAACGCACAGATCATGGCGTGGATGATGGACACCTACTCGATGAACGTCGGCGGCACCGCCACCGGCGTCGTCACCGGCAAGCCCCTGCACCTGGGCGGCTCGCTGGGCCGCGTGAAGGCCACCGGCCGCGGCGTGTTCGTCACCGGCCGCGAAGCCGCGCGCCGCCTCGGCATGGACCTGCGCGGCGCGCGCATCGCGGTGCAGGGCTTCGGCAACGTGGGCTCCGTCGCGGCCGAACTCTTCGCCGAAGCCGGCGCCAAGATCGTCGCCGTGCAGGACCACACCGGCACCATCGTCAACAGCAACGGCCTCGACCTCGCCAAGCTCGTGCCCATCTCGCGCACTGACGGCGTGGTCGGCTTCAAGGCCGGCGGCGACATCGTGCCGAACGAGGACTTCTGGAACACGCCCTGCGACATCCTCATTCCGGCTGCCCTCGAAGGCCAGCTCACCGCCGAGCGCGCGCAGAAGACCACCGCCAAGCTCGTGCTCGAAGGCGCCAACGGCCCCACCGTGCCGCAGGCCGACGACATCCTCGCCGAGCGCGGCGTGCTGGTGGTGCCCGACGTGATCTGCAATGCCGGCGGCGTGACGGTCAGCTATTTCGAATGGGTGCAGGACTTCTCGTCCTTCTTCTGGGACGAGGACGAGATCAACGTGCGCCTCGACCGCATCATGATGAACGCGCTCAACCACATCTGGGACACGGCCGACAAGCACAAGATCACGCTGCGCACCGCAACTTACGCGGTGGCCTGCGAACGCATCCTGATGGCTCGCCAGGAGCGCGGCCTGTATCCCTGATGCTTTTTTGACGGAAGGAAAAGCTACGCTCGGGGGATGACCACTTCCCCCGCGCAGAACCTTCCCCCGCTTCCAGCACTTCCCCCTGAAAGCGCCGCCCGCCTGCAGGCCCTGATGGCCAGCGGGCAGCGGCGGCTGCTGGGGCTCGTCGGCGCGCCCGGCGCGGGCAAGTCGACGCTCGCGGCGGCGCTCCTGCAGGCGGTGGGCGCGGAGCGTGCCCAGGTCGTTCCCATGGACGGCTTCCATCTGGCCAACGTCGAGCTGCAACGGCTCGGCCGCGCCGGCCGCAAGGGTGCTCCCGACACCTTCGACAGCGCCGGTTACGTCGCGCTGCTGCAGCGCCTGCGCGAGCAGCGGCCCGACGGGGGCATCGTCTACGCGCCCGAGTTCCGCCGCGAGATTGAGGAGCCGATCGCCGGCGCGATCGCGGTGCTGCCTTCGACGCAGCTCGTCATCACCGAAGGCAACTACCTGCTGCACGACGTGGGCCCATGGGCCGGCGCGGCGGCGATGCTGGACGAGGTCTGGTACGTGGACATCGACGACGCGGTGCGCGAGGCGCGGCTGGTGCGCCGCCACCAGCAGTTCGGCCGCAGCGCCGAAGAAGCGCGCGCCTGGGTGGAGAGCACCGATGCGCCGAACGCGCGGCTGATCGCGGCGACGCGGGTGCGCGCGCATCACGTGCTGCCCTGGTCCTGAAAATTTCGGCATTGCGGCGGGAACGCGCTTGCACGGGCGCGCTCGAAGGCTTGCCGGCAAGGCCGCCGGTTAGCATTCGCCGCTTCATGCCGTCCATGCACTCCAATTCCCTGTTCGCCATCCGTGCCCCGGTCCGTAAACCGGTTCTCGCCCTGGGCCTGCTCTGCGCCGTTCTCGTGCTCGCCGGTTGCGGCAGTAGCTCCCGCCGGGTCAACTACGAACCCGAGGCCTTCGGCTCCACCACCACCCACACCCGCGACTACGAGGCCACCGAGGCCCAGACCTGCGAGGCTGCGCGCCGTGCGCTGTTGAGCCAGGGCTACATGATCACGGCCGCCAACTCCGACCTCGTGACCGGGCGCAAGAGCTTCCAGCCTGCAGCCGAGGTGCATGTGGAAGTCGAGTTCCGCGTGGTCTGCGCGCGCGAGAGCACCCGCGGCGGCAAGACGAGCAGGAGCACCGTGGCCTTCGCCACCGCGCTGCAGGACCGCTACGGGCTCAAGAAGGTGAACAACTCGGCGAGCCTCGGCGTGGGCGCTATCGGCTCGCTCTCGCTGCCGTTCTCGGGCAGCGACGACGCGATGGTGAAAGTGGCGAGCGAGACGCTGACCGACGAGCGCTTCTACGACCGCTTCTTCGCGCTGCTCGACCGCTTCCTGGAAGGCCCGGAGGTAGAAGCCGAGGACGAGGCCGCGACCAAGCCCGAGGAAACGCCGGTCGCATCGCCGGCCCCGGTGCCCATGCCTGCGCCCGCCATCGCTCCGGCCTCCGAGCCGGCGCCGGCCGTCACCTACCCTGTGACTTCATCGCCCAACCGGGGCTGACGCCGAAAGGCCTGAATACCAAGACGCGTCTTACAATCCGGGCATGGCTTCCACCATCCCCGATACGGCGCAATGCGCCTCGCGTCTTCGCTCCTCCGTGTCGTTGCTCTCCCGCCAGCTTCGCGGCGGCAGTGCCACGCCGGAGGGGCCGAGCGTGGCCAAGCTCAGCGTGCTGGGCCAGCTTCACCGGCACGGGCCGTGCACGCCCACCGCGCTGGCGGGGTTCGAGCGCGTCAAGCTCCAGTCGCTGACCCGGCTGCTGGCCGAGCTGGAAGCCGAGGGCTGGATCGGCCGCGCGCCGCATCCGGCCGACGGGCGCCAGTGGCTGCTGTCGCTCACCCCCGAGGGCATGCGACGGCTGAAGGCGATCATGCGCACGCGCGAGGCGGCGCTGGCCGAGGCGATCGGAGCCACGCTCGATGAAGGCCAGCGCGCCCTGCTGCTCGAAGCCTGCGGGCTGATCGACAGCATTTCGGCCGCGCTCGACGGCGGCGCGAAGCCTCCCGGGCCATGAACGGCACGCGCGCGCTGCAACGCCTCGCCGACCCCTGGCGCAACGGCCGCTGGCGTCCCGGCGTGCAGCTCGCCGCGGCGGTGGCCATCGCATGGTGCGCCGCTACCGCGCTGCATCTGCCCGAGAGCTTCTGGGCCGTGATGAGCGTGCTGATCGTCATGCGCCCGAGCGCCGGTTCCACGCTCGACGCCGGCTGGGACCGCGTGCGCGGCACCGCGGCTGGCGCGCTGGCCGGCATGGCGGGCGTCTGGCTGCAGCATCACGGCGCACAGCCGATCGCGACCACGCTGGCCCTCGTCGTACTGCTCGCTTTCGCCAGCGCCTCGGTGCCGGGCATGCGCAGCGCGCCGGTGGCGGCACTCATCATCCTGTCTGCCGGCGGCATTCCCGGCCATTCGCCGCTGCAGGTGGCGCTGCTGCGCATGGTGCAGATCGGCATCGGCGTGGGCGTGGCGCTGGTGGTCTCGACGGTGATGTCGGAGTACCACGCGGGCGCGCGTTTCGACGAGGGCTGCGCGGCGCTGCTGCGCGGCATCGCAAGGCGCATGTCCGCCTCGCGCCGTCCCATCGATGCCGGGGAGATCGAGCGCATCCAGGCAGGTACGCGCGCCGCGCTGGTCCGCCTGGGGGCGCTCGCCGGCAGCGCCGACCTCGAAGCGCGATGGTGGCGCCGGGGCGGCACGAGCGGCAGCTATCGCGACAAGGCCCGGCTGGCGGCGCGCATCTTCCAGGACGCCACGGTGCTCGACCGCGTGTTCCGCCTGGCGCCCGGCACGCGGGCCGAAGCCGCGCAGGCGGCCGGCGCGGCCATCGCGGGCATGGCCGACGCGCTCGAAGGCAAGCCCGCGCCGTCCGACCTGGACGAACTGGCCCGCTGCGCAGCACAGGCTTCGTCGGGCGAAGGCGCTTCGAACGCGCTGCTGGCGGCGCCGCTGAACCTGCTGCTCGACGACCTGCGGCGCCTGCAAACCACGCTCGCCGCGCGCCCGCCGGCTTAGCCGGCCGGCCGGAGCGGGCATCGAACCGCCCTAGAATCTTCCGAAAATTCATTCGTTTCGGAGAGGGACGGGCATGGAAGACCAGTCGCAGGACGCGCGCTACGCGCCTCCGCAATCCCATGTGGAAGACGTGGTGCAGCCGGGCGGGGGCCAGTCGGGCGAGCTCGCATCGCGCGGCACGCGCTTTCTCGCCGCGATGCTCGACGCGGGCATCTCCATCGTGGCGATCTGGCTCCTCGCGAAGTTCACGCCCATCAATCTCTGGGAAGCCGATGGCCTCGGCATGTGGGAGCCCCGCATCTCCAGCGCGGCCTCCGGCGTCGTCCTCTATCTCGTGCTGCACGGATATCTGCTGGCCACCCGCGGCCAGACCATCGGCAAGGCGCTTTTCAAGATCCGCATCGCGCGGCCCGACGGCTCGCAGGCGCAGATCGGCCGCATCCTCGCGCTGCGCGACGGGCCGATGTTCTTCACCAGCATCTGGCCGCTGCTCGGGCCGATCTACGTGCTGATCGACTGCCTCTTCATCTTCCGCGCGTCGCGCCGCTGCCTGCACGACCAGATCGCCGACACCGTCGTGCTGCAAGCCTGAGCCGGGCGCGACGCCAGTGCGCCTCGACACGCTCTACACCGCCGAGACCCCTGAAGGCATCGCGCTCTCGCTGCGCCCGGCCGGGCTGGTCGCGCGCGGGCTGGCCTACCTCATCGACTTCGCGATCCGGCTCGGCATCTTCGTCGCGATCTCCATCGGGGTCGGCATGCTGGGCAAGATGGGCTTCGGCATCCTGCTGATCGCCTACTTCTGCCTGGAGTGGTTCTACCCTGTGGTCTTCGAGCTGACGCGCGCGGCCGCCACGCCCGGCAAGCGCGTGATGGGCCTGCGCGTGGTGATGGACTCGGGCCTGCCCGTCACGCCCGCCGCCGCGCTCACGCGCAACCTGCTGCGCGCGGCCGACTTCGTGCCTTCCTTCTACGGCGCGGGCATCGTGTCGATGCTGTGGCGCCACGACAGCAAGCGCCTGGGCGACCTCGCCGCCGGCACGCTGGTGGTGTTCAGCGACCAGGTGAGCCTGCACGGCAGCGTGCCCCCGGCCGAGCCGCAGGCGCCCGCGCGGCCGCTGTCGGCGCGCGAGCAGATGGCCATCGTCTCGTGGGCTGGGCGCGCCACCCGCCTCACGCCCGAGCGCTTCGACGAGCTTGCCCGCGTCGCGGAACCGGTGCTCGGGCCCGACACCACCGGCGCCTCGGCCTCGCAGCGCCTGCTCGGCGTGGCGCAGTGGGTGCTGGGCCGGCGCTCCGGTGCCGATGCGCAGGGAAGGGCGGTGCGATGACCCCGCTCGATTTCGAGGCCGCCTACGCACCCCTGTGGGCCGAGCTCGAAGCCGTCATCCGCACGGCCGAGACCAAGCGCAAGTTCGACGGCGCCCGGCTCGCCACGCTGTACCGCCGCGTGTGCGAGCACCTCGCGCTGGCGCAGGCGCGCTCCTATCCGATCCATCTCACGCAGCGCCTGGAGGGCCTCACGCAGAGCGCGCACCGGCTGATCTACCGCCGCCACGACTACGGCCTCGCCCGCTTCGCGCGGCTCGCGCTGGTCGACTTTCCCGAGGCGGTGCGCGCGCACCGCATCTACCTGCTGGTGTCGGCGCTGATGTTCATGCTGCCGCTGCTGATGGCGGGCTGGGCCGCCTGGCGCGACCCGGGCTTCATCCTGCACCTGCTCGACGCCAGCTCGGTGCAGGAGTTCGACTCCATGTACGGCGACAGCGCCGAGTCGCTGGGCCGCACGCGCAGCGCGGACGACGACTGGCAGATGTTCGGCTACTACATCATGAACAACATCGGCATCGGGTTCCGCTGCTTCGCGGCGGGCATATTCGCCGGCGTGGGCAGCGCGGCGGTGGTGGTGTTCAATGGCGTGCAGATCGGGGCCGTGGGCGGCTACCTCATCGCGGCGGGGCATGCCCAGAACTTCCTTTCCTTCGTCGTCACGCACTCGGCCTTCGAGCTCACCGCCATCGTGCTGGCGGGCGCGGCGGGCCTGCGGCTCGGCTATTCGTGGGTGGCGCCCGGACGGCACACGCGGCTCGAGGCGCTGCGGCTGGCGGCGCGCCACGCGGTGGTGATCGTCTACGGGGTGATCGGGCTGCTGCTGATCGCCGCCGCAGTCGAAGCCTTCTGGTCGTCGGCGCGCTGGATCGCGCCGGCCGTGAAGTACGGCGTGGGCGGCGCCTGCTGGGTGCTGGTGCTGGCCTACCTGGGCTGGCAGGGCCGGCCGAGCGCCGCCGCGAAGACAGGGGACGAACATGCGGGTTGACGGCCTCGCCATCGCGCTGCGGCCGCGGCCCATGGCCGAGGCCGCCGATCTCGGCGCGCAGCTGGTGCGCAGCCACGCGCGCTCGGTGTGGCGCACCTTCCTGCCGGTGCACATCGTCATGGTGCTGCTGGCCCTTGGCACGGTCGAGATCGCCGGCTGGCTGCCCAGCCTGCTGATCTTCTGGCTCAAGCCCTGGCTCGACCGCAGCCTGCTCTTCGTGCATTCGCGCGCCGTGTTCGGGCAGGAGACGCGCTGGTCCGACCTCTGGGCCAACCGGCGAGCCGTGTGGGGCGGGCAGCTGCTGCGCACGCTGCTGTGGCGGCGCTTCTCGCCCTGGCGCTCGTTCACCCAGGCCATCGAGCAACTCGAGGGCCAGCGCGGAAGCGCACGGCGCAAGCGGCGCGCGCAACTGCTGAGCGGACGGCGCGGTTCGGCCACCGGCATGCAGCTGGTGTTCGCCAACGTCGAGATGGCGCTCGACATCTGCCTGCTGTCGCTGCTGTTCTGGTTCGCGCCTGAAGGCAGCTCGCGCGATCTCTTCAACTGGCTCACGCAGTCGGACTCGACGGTGCAGAGCCTGCTGACGGCAGGCGCGTATGCGCTGGTCGTCGGCGTGCTGGAGCCGTTCTACGTGGCGGCCGGGTTCGCGATGTACCTGAACCGCCGGGTCGAGCTGGAAGCGTGGGACATCGAACAGGAGTTCCGTCGTGGATTCCGTTGATATCCGCGGGCTTCGCGTTGCGGCAGCGGTGCTGGCCGTGTGGGCTGCCAGCCTGATGCTGCCGGCGACCTCCACCGCGGCCGAGACGGTGCTGACGCGCGAGCAGGTGCAGGCCGCCGCCGACAAGGTCCGCGCCGACCCGAACATGCCCGGCACCAGGACCGAGAAGAAGCTGCGCTTCAAGGAGCGCGATGAGGAAGAGGAAGAGCCAGAGAAGAAGACCGACAGCCTCGACTGGCTGCGCGACTTCGTGCGGGCCGTGGCCGAGGGCGCGCGCTGGCTGATCTGGGGGCTGGCCGCATTGGCGCTGGCCTGGCTGGCGGTGCGCCTTCATCGATGGATCAGGGTGCGCGCTGGCGGCACGCGGCCCGGCAAGGCGCCGCTGCCCAGCCACGTGGGCAGCCTCGACATCCGGCCCGAGAGCCTGCCCGGGGACATCGGCAATGCCGCCGCCGGCCTCTGGCAGCGTGGCCAGCACCGGCCCGCGCTGTCGCTGCTGTACCGCGGCGCCCTGTCGCGGCTGGTGCATGCGCATGCGGTGCCGGTGCGCGCCGCGAGCACCGAGGGCGAGTGCGTGGTGCTGGCCTCGACCCGGCTGTCGCCGGACGCGCAGGCTTTCTTCGTGCGGCTGATCGAGGCGTGGCAACTGGCGGCGTACGGCGGCCGGCTGCCGTCCACCGCGCAGGTGCTGGCGATCTGCGGCGAGTTCGACCTGCACCTGTCCGCCAAGGCGGCCGCTGCCGAGCTGGACGACAGCCTGATGAAGGGCGCGGCCGCATGAACGCATGGGTGGCCCGCATCCTCACGGTGCTCGTGCTGGCGCTGGCCGGCTTCTGGCTGGTCTCCGCCACCGAATGGGCCGACACCGAGGTGTCGACGCCCGCGAGCGGAGAGGCCAGGACGAACCGCTTCTACGGTGCGCAGGCGATGCTGCGCGAGCTCGGCATGAAGGTGGTCAAGCGCGACAGCCTCGACGCCATGCCGCCCGCGCGGGCGCGGCTGGTGCTCGGCTCCAGCCACTGGGACATGTTTCCCGAGCGCGGGCAGCGCCTGCGCCAGTGGGTCGAGCAGGGCGGGCACCTCGTGATGCCGGGCTACCTGGTCGGCGGCGACCAGCTCGAAGACTGGCTGCCGCTGGTGCGCGAGAAGCCGCCTGCATCGGAAGAAAAGAACGAGAAGGAAACGCCCGAGCCGAAGAAGAGGCGGAAATCGGGCATCCCGCGCATTCCCGACCCGTCCGCCAGGGACGCGGACTGCCACACGGTGAACGAGCCCGCAACGGTTCCCGCGAGCTTCGCCGACGGACGCATCTACCGGCTCTGCACATGGTGGTCGCCCTCGCGCTACCGGCCCGCCGACAAGCAGCCGCCCGCGCTGTGGACCGCGACCGGCTCGCGCGGCACCGAGGCGATCCGCGTCGGCGTCGGGCGCGGCACCGTCACCGTGATGCCCTGGGGCCTCTGGCACAACGACAGCCTCCTGCGCGGCGACAACGCGCTGTTCGCCGCCGCGGCGGTGCAGGCGCGCGGCGGTGCCGAGATCTGGTTCGTCGCCGAGGAGGCGCGCGAGCCCTTCATGCTGTGGCTCTGGCAGAAGGGCTGGGTGGCAATGGTCGTGGGGCTGCTGGCGCTGCTCGCCGCGCTCTGGCGCGCGGCCGTGCGCTTCGGGCCGCTGGCGCCTTCGGCCGGCACGCACCGGCGCTCCATGGCCGAGCAGGTGCGCGGCACCGCCGGTTTCCTGCATGCGCACGGCCCGGGCGCGCTGCACGTTGCGCAGCTGCGCGCGCTCGACGAATCGGCTCGCCGGCAGCTGCGCGGCTACGCGTTTCGCGATGCAACGGCGCGAGCAGCCGCCATCGCGCAGGCAACGGGGCTGGAGCCGGCGATGCTGTTGCGCGCGATGGACGGGGCCCGCACCCGCCACGCCGGCGCGATGGCGATCGACCTGGAAGTGCTCGAGACCGCGCGCCGCCGGCTCGACGCGAACGGGCCGTTCACGCCGCGGGCTTCTTCTTCATCACCTTCCTCTTCCTCATCCTGAACCGAGAGACGCCCATGCAAGCCATCCAACCCGAAGAACTGACGCGTGCGGCCCAGTGGCTGCAGACTCTGCGCGCCGAGGTCGGCCAGGCCGTGGTCGGCCAGCTCGAGGCGGTCGACCAGACGCTGGTGGCGCTGGTGGCCTCGGGCCACGTGCTGATCGAGGGCGTGCCGGGGCTGGGCAAGACCCTGCTCGCGCGGGCGCTCGCGCAGGCCATGACGCTGCGCTACTCGCGCGTGCAGTTCACGCCCGACCTGATGCCCTCCGACGTCACCGGCCACGCGGTGCTCGACATCGCATCGCGCGGCGACGGCAGCCTCGGCACCCTGCGGGTGCACCAGGGCCCGGTGTTCACCAACCTGCTGCTGGCCGACGAAATCAACCGCGCCCCGGCCAAGACCCAGAGCGCATTGCTCGAAGTCATGCAGGAGTACCAGGTCACGCTCGAAGGCAAGGCCATGGCGCTGCCGCGCCCTTTCATGGTGATGGCCACGCAGAACCCGATCGACACCGAGGGCACCTATCCGCTGCCGGAAGCGCAGCTCGACCGCTTCCTGCTGAAGATCGACATCGGCTTTCCGAGCCACAGCGAGGAGAACGCCATCGTGCAGCTCACCACGCGGCAGCGCGCGGGCAACCAGTTTCCGCTGGAAGCCGTGCGCCCCTGCCTCGACGAGGCGCAGGTGCTCGAGCTGCAGCGGCTGGCCTGCCTGGTGCAGGCCGACGAGCGCGTGATCGACTACGCGGTGCGCATCGCGCGCGCCACGCGCGACTGGCCGGGGCTTTCGTCGGGTGCCGGCCCGCGCGGCACCATGGCGCTGGTGCGCGCCGCCCGCGCCGCCGCGCTGATGGCCGGGCGCGACTTCATCACGCCCGACGACGTGGCGCGCCAGGCGCTGCCGGCGCTGCGGCACCGCGTGATGATCTCGCCCGATGCGCAGCTCGAAGGCCTGAGCGTCGACACGCTGCTGCGTGCCGCGCGAGACAGCGTCGAAGCTCCAAGGCTGTAAGCCCAGCGCGGATGCGAGCTGCCATCCCGATCCCCGCGCGCGCGCCCGTGCTGGCGCTGGCCGGCCTCGGCGTCGTCGCCACGGTGGCGCTGCTGCTTGGCGTGCCGGTGGACTACGTCGCCGTCGTGGCGGGCGTGCTGCTGGCGCTCGGCTTCGTGCTGGCGGGCGCCGATTTCTGGCAGAGCCTGCGGCTTTGGCGGGCCGCGCCGCTGCGCATCGAGCGCAACCTGCCGGGCGCGTTCTCGCTGGGCGTGCCCACGGTGCTCACCCTCACGCTGGTGAACGAAGGCGCGCAGGCCTGGCGGGTGTCGGTGTTCGACGAGCTCGACACGCACTTCGCCTTCGAGGGCCTGCCGCAGGAGCACGTGGTGCCGGCGCTCTCGCGCGTCGCGATCCGCTACACGGCCACCGCCACGCAGCGCGGCGTGGCGCAGTTCGGCGCCACCCAGCTGCGCTGGCGCACCCGCCTCGGCTGCTTCGAAGTGCGGCAGACGCTCGGCGAGCCGCGCCGGCTGCGCGTGTACCCGAACTTCGCCGCGCTCGCGCGCTATGCCTGGCTCTCGGGCGACCGGCGGCTGGCGCAGATCGGCATCAAGACATACGCGCAGCGCGGGCTGGGCACCGACTTCCGGCAGCTCGCCGACTACAAGACCGGCGACTCGCTGCGCCACATCGACTGGAAGGCCACGCAGCGCCAGCGCCGGCCCATCGTGCGCGAGTTCCAGGACGACCGCGACCAGTGCGTGCTGTTCCTGCTCGACTGCGGCCGCCGCATGCGCGCCGACGAAGGCGCGCTGGTGCAGCAGCAGGCCAACAACAGCCACTTCGACGAAGCCCTCAACGCGCTGATGCTGCTGAGCTACGTCGCGCTGAAGGAGGGCGACGAGGTCGGTGCCATGACTTTCGGCTGCCCGCCCGAAGAGCGCCGCGACTTCGCCCCGCGCAAGGGCAGCGCCACGCTCAACGCGCTGATGAACCGGCTGCACGACATCCAGCCCGGCGCCACCCATTCCGACTACCTGCTGGCCGCGCAGGAGCTGCTGCGCGTGCAGAAGCGGCGCGCGCTGGTCATAGTGCTCACCAACTTCCGCGACGAGGACGCGGCCGAGCTGCGCCCCGCCATCAAGCTGCTGCGCCGCAAGCACCTCGTGCTGGTCGCGAGCCTGCGCGAACGCGTGCTCGGCCACATCGCCAGCCAGCCGCTGGTGCATGCGCGCGACGCGGTCGACGTGGCGGCGGCGCACCTGTTCGAGCAGTCGCGCCGCGATGCCTTTGCGCGCGTGGTGGGCAACGACCCGCTGTCGGTCGACGTGGAGCCGGCCGACCTCGCCGTGGCGTTGGTGAATCGGTACCACGCGGTCAAAAGGGCTGGCCTTTTGTAAAGGTCTTTGCCCACAATGGGTTCTTCATAAATCAGAGGAGAGAGAAGCACATGACGACCGATTTCACCAATCCCAATCCGTACGCCGCGCCCCGCTCCACGGTGGCCGACGTGTACGAGGGCGGCTCCGATGCCGTGCAGCCCGTGAAGCTGTGGTCCGCCAAGGGCCGCATCGGCCGGGCGCGCTTCCTGGCGTACACGCTTTTTTCGTACATCATCTTCATCATCGCAGCCGCGGTGATGGGCGGCATCCTCGGCTTCACCGGCCTCGCGCGCTCCGAGGGCGTGATCGGCGGGCTGACCTTCCTGCTGGCGATTCCGTACCTGGTCTTCTACGTGCTGACGGGCATCCAGCGCTCGCACGACATGGACTGGTCGGGCTGGATGCTGTTCCTGGCGCTGATTCCGTTCGTCGCCTTGATCTGGGTCTTCAAGTCGGGCACCAAGGGCCGCAACCGCTTCGGCGCGCCGCCGCCGCCCAACGGCATCGGCGTGCTGATCGGCGCGTGGCTGCTGCCGGTGATCACGGTGCTCGGCATCCTCGCTGCCGTCGCGCTGCCGGCCTACCAGGGCTACAGCACGCGCGCCAAGGCGGCGCAGGTCGAGCGGCCCTGAGCTTTTCTACCTCACCAGCGTCGACTTGCCGAACAGGCTCTCGATGAGCTCCACGGCCACCTCGGCCGTCTGGTTGCGCACGTCGAGCGCCGGGTTCAGCTCCACCACGTCGAGCGAACCGAGCCGCCCGGTGTCGGCGATCATTTCCATGCACAGCTGCATCTCGCGGTAGGTGGGCCCGCCGCGCACGCCGGTGCCCACGCCGGGCGCGTCGGCGGGGTCGAGGCAGTCGAGGTCGAAGCTCACGTGCAGGTGGGTGTCCTCGTCGACGTCCTGCAGCGCCTCGGTCATGGTGGTGCGCATGCCGTGCTCGTCGATGTGGCGCATGTCAAACACGTTCAGGCCCAGCGTGCGGATGGCTTCCTTCTCGTCGCCGTCCACGCTGCGGATGCCGATGAAGCGGATCGAGTCGTGCTGCAGCGCCGCGCGCTCGCCGCTCCAGCCCGTGAGCGCCGAGGGTCCGTGGCCCAGCAGGCACGACACCGGCATGCCGTGCAGGTTGCCGCTGGGGCTGGTGGCCTCGGTGTTGACGTCGGAGTGCGCATCGAGCCACAGCACGCGCAGCTTCTTGCCGCGCTTGCGCGCATGCCATGCCACCGCGCTGATCGAGCCGATGGCCAGGCAGTGGTCGCCGCCCATCATCAGCGGCACGTGGCCGGCGCCCAGCGCCGTGTCGATGGCCTGGTAGACCGAGCGGTTCCAGGCGATCACCTCGTCGAGATGCCGCAGCCCGCTCGGCGGCTGCGTCCAGGGCGTGGCCGGCCCCGCGAGGTTGCCGCGGTCGACGACCGCATAGCCCTGCCGCGCGAGCGCCTCGGGCAGGCCCGCCACGCGCAGCGCGTCGGGGCCCATGCCCGCGCCGCGCACGCTGGCGCCTACGTCGGTGGGCGCGCCGATCAGTTCGAGGGTGACGTTGGCATTGCTCATTTCAATTCCTCAGGTGTCGCCACAGGTATGCGTAGCCCAGCGCGTCCATGAAGGCGGATTCCTTGTTGTCCGTTGCCGCGCTGTGCCCGCCTTCCAGGTTCTCGTAGAAGCTGCTGTCGTAGCCCAGCGCCTTCATCTTCGCGTGCATCTTGCGCGCATGCACCGGGCCCACGCGGTCGTCGCGCGTGGACGTGGTGAAGAGCACCGGCGGACAGGCCAGCCCCGGCTTCGCGTTCTCGTAGGGCGAGAAGGTGCGGATGAACTCCCACTCCTCGGGCTGGTCGGGGTCGCCGTACTCCGCGATCCATGAGGCGCCCGCCGACAGGTGCGTGTAGCGGCGCATGTCCAGCAGCGCCACCTCGCTCACGATGGCGCCGTACAGGTGCGGGTACAGCGTGAGCATGTTGCCCATCAGCAGGCCACCGTTGCTGCCGCCCATGGCGCCCAGGTGCGCGGGCGAGGTGATCCCGCGGGCGATGAGGTCCTCGGAGACGGCCGCGAAGTCCTCGCAGGTGCGCAGCCGGTTCTCCTGCAGCGCGGCCTGGTGCCAGCGCGGGCCGTACTCGCCGCCGCCGCGGATGTTGGCGACGACGTACACGCCGCCCTGGTCCAGCCATGCGCGGCCGATGCTGCCGCTGTAGGCGGGCTGCAGCGGAATCTCGAAGCCGCCGTAGGCGTACTGCAGCGTGGGGTTGGTGCCGTCGGCCTTCAGGTCCTTCGGCGCGATCTCGAAGTAGGGCACGCGCGTGCCGTCCTTCGAGGTGGCGAAGTGCTGGCTTACGCGATGGCGCGAGGCGTCGAAGAAGGAGGGGCTGTCCTTGATCACCTGCGGCTCTCCCTGCCCGATGGTGCCGATGTAGAGCGTGGTCGGCTGCAGGAAGCCGCTCACGGTGAGGAAGTAGTCGTCGTTCTCGTCCTCGTCGATGCCGCCCGCCGCGATGGTCGAGAGCGCGGGCGCGCCGCCCAGTCTCTCGCGCTTCCACGGGCCCTTGCCGTCCGCGGGCGGCGTGAGCACCTCGAGCTGGTTCACCACGTCGTGCATCACGTTGACGATCAGGTGGTTGCGCGTCCACGAGTAGTCGTCGAGCGCGGTGGTGTCGTCGGGCTCGAACAGCACCGTGAGCGTGCGGCTGCCGGCCATGTAGTCGTCGAACTTCGCGGCCAGCAGCGAGCCCGCCGTGTAGGTGGTGCCGCCCACGGTCCAGTCCTCGCGCGGCTCGACGAGCAGCCACTCGCGCGTGATGTCGGTGTCGCAATCGTCGGGCACGTCGATCTTCACCAGCTTGCCGTCGGCGCCGCGCAGCCAGGTCTCGCTCTCGTAGAAGTCCATCTGGCGCGAGACGAAGTCGCGCTCGAAGCCGGGCGTGTTGTCGCGCCAGGCGCTCACGGACATGTCTTCGTGCAGGCCCTCGTAGACCGTCACCGCGCTCTCGAGCGGCGTTCCGCGCCGCCACTCTTTCACGATGCGCGGGTAGCTGGAGCTGGTCATGGAGCCGGGGCCGAAGTCGGTGGCCACGTAGAGGTGGTCGATGTCCTTCCAGCCCACGTGGTTCTTGGCCTCCGGAAGCGAGAAGCCGCCCTCGACGAACTGCTTCGTCTCCAGGTCGAACTCGCGCACCACGTCGGCGTCGGCGCCGCCGCGCGACAGCGAGATCAGGCAGCGCCTGTACTCGGGCTCCAGGCAGTCGGCGCCGTGCCAGACCCAGTTCTCGCCCTCGGCCGCGGCCAGTGCGTCGATGTCGAGCACGGTCTCCCATTCGGGCCGGGGCTTGCGGTACTCGTCGAGCGTGGTGCGGCGCCAGATGCCCTTCGGATTTTCCTTGTCGCGCCAGAAGTTGTAGAAGAAGCGCGGGCCGATCTTGCGGACCATCGGAATGCGCTCGTCGGAGTCGAGCACCTCGAGGATGCCCTGCTGGAGCGCCTCGAACGCAGGCGACTGCGCGTAGGCCTGAACCGTGATGGCGTTCTGGGCACGCGCCCAGGCCAGTTGCTTCTCGCCATCGATGTCCTCTAGCCAGAGGTTCTCGTCTTCGTCCTGTTGCTGATGCTGCTGCGGGGGGAGGCTGGATGTCATGGCCCCAGTGTACGGAGGCGCCGTGAAAGACACCGCGTCTTGTGAGCAGTTGTTGCGGTGCCTTTTTCAGTATCCGTACTTTGGAATTACTGGGGCAAACCCCTGTCGCGCCGGTGCCTGCCCTCGGTGGAAACACTGAATAAGGGAGGGCCCGGGAACGCGATGCGCACGGTATCCTGCCAAGCGGCTCATGCCCCACCAAGGAGACACTACACATGAAACACCTGAGCGGTCTTGATGCCACCTTCCTGCACCTGGAAACGCCGGAAATGCCGATGCACGTGGGTTCGCTCAACGTGCTCGACCTGCCCAAGGGCTACACGGGCGACTTCTACGAGGACGCCAAGAAGTTCATGGCCAGCCGCATCCACCTGGCCGACGTGTTCACGCGCAAGCTCGCGCTGATGCCCTTCGACATGACCAATCCGGTCTGGGTGGAAGACAACGACATCGACCTCGACTACCACGTGCGCCATATCACGCTGCCCAAGCCCGGAACCAACCGGCAGTTGCAGCAGTACGTGGCGCGGCTGCATTCGTCGCTCATCGACCGCAGCCGCCCGATGTGGGAGTTCTACATCATCGACGGCCTCAAGAGCGGCCAGGTGGCGCTCTACACCAAGGTGCACCACGCGGGCATCGACGGGCAGGCCGGCGTGGAAGTGGGCAAGGCCATCTTCGACCTCGAGGCCACGGGCCGCGTGGTGAAGCCGCCGCGCTCGCGCCCGCGCGGCAACAACTACCAGCTGGGCATGGCCGAACTCGCTACCGCGGCGCTGCGCAACACTGCGCAGCAGTACGTGAAGCTCTTCAAGATGGCGCCCGCCATCGCGCGCGCCATCAGCGGACTTGCCAGGCCCGACGAGAAGGCGGCCGAGAAGGACGCGGCCGCCGCGCCGAAGAAGTTCAACCTCTTCGCGCCGCGCACCTCGCTCAACGTGTCGATCACCAACCAGCGCACCTTCGCCGGGCGCACCATCTCGCTGGCCGAGACCAAGTACATCGCCAAGCACTTCGGCGTGTCGCTCAACGACGTGGTGCTGGCCACCGTGTCGGGCGCGCTGCGCCACTACCTGGCCGACAACAACGAGTTGCCGGGCAAGCCCCTGGTGGCCGGCGTGCCGGTGAGCCTGCGCGAGGCGGGCGACGACACGGCGAACAACCAGGCCAGCATGATCCTGGTGAGCCTGGCCAGCGACATCACCGACCCGATCCAGCGGCTGAAGGCCATCAACGCCTCGTCGACCAGCTCCAAGTCGACCATGAACCGCTTCAAGGCGGTGATCCTCGACGACTTTCCGACCTTCGCCGCGCCCTGGCTGGTGTCGGGCATCGCGTCGATGGTGGGGCGCTCGGGCATCGTCAACCTGCTGCCGCCGGCGGCCAACGTCGCCATCTCCAACGTGGCGGGCGCGCCCTTCCCGATGTACTTCGCGGGCGCGCTGGTCACCTGCTACTACCCGGTGTCCATCGCCAGCCACGGCACGGCCCTCAACGTCACGGTGCAGAGCTACAACGGCCGCATGGACTACGGCCTGATCGCCTGCCGCCGCGCCGTGCCCGACATCACGGAGATCGGCGACTACATGCTGGCCGAGCACAAGCTGCTGATGGAGCTCACGCAGAAGCACCCGGCCGCAGCCGGCGCCGCGCCCGCTCCGGTGCCGCCGAAGACGGTGGCGGAGCCCTCGGACGACGAGGCCGAAGCCATGCCCGTTGCCGCCGCAAAGAAGAAGCCAGCCGCTCGCAAGAGGGCCCCGGTCAAGGTCGCGGCGAAGAAGGCACCCGTGAAAGCGGCAGCCAAGGTGGCCGCCAAGCCACCGGCCAAGGCCCCTGCCAAGAAGGCCGCGCCCAAGGCTCCTGCCCGAA
The DNA here is from genome assembly GCF_048305075.1 of Variovorax sp. 160MFSha2.1. Lineage (NCBI taxonomy): Bacteria > Pseudomonadati > Pseudomonadota > Betaproteobacteria > Burkholderiales > Comamonadaceae > Variovorax > Variovorax sp. 160MFSha2.1. The sequence goes on along the minus strand of NZ_CP157624.1, from coordinate 6,162,482 downwards.
AGGCCGCCCCGGCCAAGCGATCCCCGGGCGCTGCGCCCAGGGCCGCGGCGGCCTGACCGGCACAAGGGGGCGGGCCCGGCAAGAAAATTGGGGCAGTTGGACTAGTTTTCCGACCGTTCTAGTTTTCCAGGCCTAGGCCCCCTGGAAGAAGATAGGCCCATCGCGACTGATCCAGTCCCTCTGTTTCCTTCGCGAAGCCCATCAACTTCAAGGAAATCTTCATCATGTCCACGCAAACCTCCATCGCCTCCGCTGCCGTCCACGTCGTCGGCCAGTACAACGACGCGGGCAAGACCCTGGTCGGCGCCTATCGCGCCGGCGTGCACCGCCTGCTGGGCGGCGCCGCTTCGCGCTACAGCGAATTCCTCGGCAGCCGCCGGCTCCCGCTGGTGAGCGAGCAGGTCAAGGCCAACCTGATCGGCGCGCAGGAGAAGATCAACGGCTTCCTGGCCAACCGCGTGGATATCGACACCGGCCGCATCGTCTCGGTGATGGACCGCGTCGCCGCCGGCACCACCAGCGGCATCGAAGCCGTCGCCGGCCGCGTGGCCCGCGTCGAATCGCCGGTCGCCACCTCGGTGATCAATGCCCTCGGCGCGCTGAACCAGCCGCTGGCCACCGTCTCGGTGCAGATCGCCGACCGCATCGCCGCCGGCACCAAGCAGATCGAAGCCCGCGTGAACGGCGCCGAAGAAGCCGCCAGGCCGGTCCGCACGGTGAAGGCCAAGGCCGCCGCCGCCAAGAAGCCGGTTCGCCGCGCTGCTGCCCGCAAGGCGGCCTGATCCTGGGGCGCATGGCGCCCCTTTTCATTTTTCTTCCGGCATCTGGAGTACCGAATGGCCACCCGTCCCGACGAAACTGCAAGGTTGAAGAAGAGGGCGGCGCCCGCGAAGGCGGCCAGGACGGCGCCGGCCGCGAAGAAGAAGGCCCCCGCCGCGAAGAAGGCGGCGGAGCAGACGGGCAGCAAGGCCGAGGGCCTGCTGCGCGCCGGCCTCAAGGCGCTGGACAACGTGCGCAACGACGTCGCCAAGCGCCAGGCCAACGTGATCGAAGGCCTGCTCGGCATCGGGCAGGGCAAGGTGCCGAGCCTGGGCCTCGACAGCTTCGGCATCCGCAAGTTCGAGGACGTGTTCGACCAGCGCGTCGCCACCGCCATGCAACGCCTGGGCATGCCCGACGCGGCCGAGGTGCGGGCCCTGCGCGACGAGGTGGCCAGGCTGCGCGAGCGCGTGGCGCAGCTCGAAGCCGGCACCGGCACGGGCGCGGGCGCAGGCACATCCCGCGGGCGCGGCAAGCGCTGAACGGCAGGCAACGTAGCAAGCCGCCTGTGGCCAGCTCCAACACCACGCGCGACCGCATCCTGCAGGCCAGCCTGGCGCTCTTCAATGCGCAAGGTCTCGCGGCCGTGTCGACCCACAAGATCGCGGCCGAGCTGGGCATCAGCCCGGGCAACCTGCACTACCACTTCAAGGCCAAGCAGCTCATCGTCGAATGGCTGTTCCGGCGCTTCGAGCAGCGGCTGGAGGCCTTGAACGGCTCGTCGGCCTCCATCGCGGCCATCGACGACCTCTGGCTCGCGCTGCATCTGCGCTTCGAGGCCATCGACGAATACCGCTTCATCTACCGCGACATGGCCTTCCTGGCCAGCGAGTACCCGGCGCTGGGCCAGCGCGCGCAGGCCCTCACCGCGCAGAACCTGCTGGCCGCGCAGACGCTGTGCGAGAGCCTCGTGGCCTCGGGCGTCATCGAGACCAGTGCCGAGCAGGCCCGCATCCTGGCGCTGCAGATGGTGTTCACCACCACCTGCTGGCTCTCGTTCGAGCGGCTGGTGCCGGGGCGCGAGGCGCTGGCGCAGGCCGACCCGGGCCTTGCGGCCTTCTACACGCTCACGCTGGTTTCCCCGTATGTTTCCGGCGAATCGAGGGCTTACCTCGATTACCTGAGGGCCAAATACCTCGGATAAATGTCGCTGCCGTCCGACGGGGCATTCGCTTTGCCGGCCTCACCTTCGTTCTGAAGCAGATACAAGAACCACAAAGGAGCCATCCATCATGACCAGCGCTACCGCCACCTACGCCAAGGAAGACCTCACCCCGCCGTCGCGCCTGCTGCTGCTGGCCGAGGGCCGCGCGCTGTGGGAGACCGGGGCGGGCCTCGCCATGTGGCCGCTGCTGCAGCTCACGCCGCGCGGCGACGGGCACCCGGTGCTGGTGCTGCCGGGCCTGGTGGCCGGCGACGGCTCCACGCTGCTGCTGCGCCGCTACCTCTGCAGCCGCGGCTACGACGCCCACGGCTGGGGCCAGGGACGCAACTTCGGCCCGCGCGAGGGCGTGGAGCAGGGCATGGTCGAGCTGCTGAAGAAGCTGCACGGTGAGAGCGGCCAGAAGGTCAGCATCATCGGCTGGAGCCTCGGCGGCGTGTACGCACGCATGCTGGCCTCGTCGTACTCACACATGATCCGCGACGTCATCACCCTGGGCAGCCCCTTCTCGGGCAGCCCGCGCGCCACCAACGCATGGCGCGTGTACGAAGGCGTGAGCGGCCAGAGCTCGCACGACCCGCGTCGCATGAAGTTCGTGCAGCCCACGCCGCCCGTGCCCACCACCTCGATCTTCAGCCGCACCGACGGCGTCGTCGCATGGCGCTGCAGCATCGAGAAGACCGGCCCGCAGTCGGAGAACATCGAAGTCATCGCCAGCCACCTTGGACTGGGCGCGCACCCGGCGGTGCTCTATGCGGTGGCGGACCGGCTGGCGCAGCCGGAGGGACAGTGGAAGCCCTTCAATCGCGGGGTGCTGGGGCCGCTGGTTTATCCGGATCCGGATCGGGACGCCTGACAAGACCTGGCTGGTGGCTCTTGTCAGGTTCGGGACGTGCGGCCAATGACTGCGCTGTCACGTGCTGGCTGAATTGCCATTGGGTGTAGCGGTTGTTCAAATCCAGTTCCTCTGCATCCACTTCAACCTTGGTCATCGATCCTGCCGTTGACACGAGGATGAACGCGTACGGATCCTGGCTCTCGTCATCGGCCAGCAGCAGTCGGACCTGAAGCAGTTTCGCCAGACGACTGGCACCATCCAGAATGCCGCGCTCGGGGATGGGGATCGTCAGATAGATAGAAATGATCTGGGAGAACGCTTCTCCTGATCGCGAATCGACCAGGCACGTAGCAGGATCATCACTTCTCATCTCGGTGATGTCGTGCACCAACTTCACGGCGTCGCAATTGACCTCAAGGAGGGTCGACAGACCGCGGCGCAGGGGTTCTGCGCCAACATCCTGTTCCAGCGCAGCGTCAAACCAGATCATTGTCCAAGTCTCCAGATACTCAAGGCCCTGTTTGCATCCGAGCGAGTCCGCGTTAGCCATGGGCCGTGGACGTTTTGTGCGGCATGACCGGTGGAATAGCGTGCGACCGATTTTGATCAGGTCATTGCAAAATCACATCAGGATTCGAGGCGCTGGATTTCATGAGGATGAAGCAGCAGCTGGTGGGTGGTCGCACCGCGTTCATCGGAGAACTCGATTTCGTATGTTTCTTCAGGTTCGAGAAAAATCTCGACGATCAAGCCGATCGCGCTAGCTTCCAGCAATGCCGAGTGGATCGGCGCGGTCAATCGAATTGACTCGTTGATACGGAACTTCATGGCGTTACTTTACGAACAGGGTTGCGAGTTCGGGAACATCCGAACCCGTCTTCAAAATCCATCCGGTCCGAACTATGCCGCTGCCACTCGGCCCAGCGCGGCCGATGTCCGAGCTCTAAGGAAGGTCTGAACAACAGGCGAACGAGCGCGATTTGAGCGCGTGCGGGCTACAAGGGTTGAACAAATGCATGCTCGAATCGACCTTGAATGAGATTTCGGCGTCGTTCATGGCCCTCACGCCAGCTTCAGACGCACGACTCCCATCAATTGCCTTCGCGCCATCCACAGATTCGACAGCGCGAACAGGGTGAGCAGATGCGCGGTGTTCTTCTGCAGCCCACGGAAGCGCACCTTCACCAGCCCGAACTGGCGCTTGATCACTCGGAAGGGATGCTCGACCTTCGCGCGTATGCTGGCCTTTGCGTGTTCGCGCTGCTGTACTCGCGCCTTGGCTTTGCCCTCGGGCAGTTTGGCGATGTCGCTGGGCCGCGCGGCGATGTGCCACTTCACGTCACGCTCGACGCGGCCTTGCGCGCCGCGATAGCCCGAGTCGGCCCACACCTGAGTCTCCTTGCCATGCAGCAGATCGGCCACTTGCTCCACATCCGCTTCATTGGCCGGCGTCGTTGTGACCGTGTGCACCAGGCCGCTGTCGGCGTCCACGCCGATGTGCGCCTTCATCCCGAAGTGCCACTGATTGCCCTTCTTCGTCTGATGCATCTCGGGGTCGCGTTCGCCCTCGGCGTTCTTCGTCGAGCTGGGCGCCGCAATGATGGTCGCATCGACGATGCTGCCTCGCTTGAGCAGCAACCCCTTGCGCGACAGGTGCGCGTTGACCTGCTTGAAGATGTCCTCGGCCAGATCGGATTCCTCCAGCATGTGCCGGAAGTTCAGGATCGTCGTCTCGTCCGGAATCGGCTCGCTCAGGTTCAGCCCCGCGAAGTTGCGCAGCGAGGCGATCTCATACAGCGCTTCCTCCATCGCCGGGTCCGACAGCGCAAACCAGTTCTGCATCAGGTGCACCCGCAGCATCGCCTCCAGCGGGTACGGCCTGCGTCCGCGCCCGGCCACCGGGTAGTGCGGCTCGATGAGCTTCAGCAGCGCCTTCCACGGAACCACCTGCTCCATCTCTTCGAGGAACACCTCGCGCCGCGTCTTCTTCCTCTTGCCGGCGTACTCCGCGTCCGAAAAACTCAATTGGCTCATCGCGCAAGTTCCTTTGCGTCAGTCAACGCGCAGCGGCATGATCGGTGGACTTGTTCAGACGTTCCCTAAAGGTCTAGCTCGGCTCGGAGCTTGCTCCTGATACTTTCCATCATCGACTTGTAGTCCGGGTCGAAGATGAAGTCGATCTCCGACTCGGCTGCAGATTCGATCTCCCTCAGGACGTGCTCCTCTTCCGGGGCGAGCCCGAACCGGGCAATCTTGGTGCAAATCTCCATCAGGATGGCCATCTTGGCTTGCGACAGGGTGATGTTTACTTCCTTGTCGAAGTCGTACTTGTCGTTCGTCACAGGCTGCCTCTTGTTTGGACGTTGGTGATCTGGGCCGGATTGAGCCGCCATCCGGAAAGAAAGTTGTGCGAAGTATCTGTCATGACGTTCAAGCCCGTGGAGGGGTTGAGGTAGTGGATGACAGGATCGCCACGATACGTTCCGCTGATCATCTGCGTGCCCGGACCCTGCACGTGTGCATCGAGGGCCGACTGATAGTTTGCGGCAGCATTCTTGCCCCAAGGATCGTTCACGCCGAAGTCTCTGGCATGTTTGTATTTGGCTTGTAGCTGCTTCTTGTCGTATTGAACCGTGGGCCTGGGCGGCGGTGCCGGGGGAGGAAGGCGTCGAACAACAGTGCCCTGCGCAGGGGGCTCTGGTGGCGGACTCTGCGTCGAAGACTTTCCTCCGACGGGCCGGCCGACTGGTTCGAGGGGAGCGCCGCGAGCGCTTTCCCCGGGTCTTGGCAGAGGCTCGGAACCACGCTTTCCGCCCCCAAGCCCCACGTGCGCAGCGGCCGCATCGAATGCGGCCGCGCCGACCTGATTGGCCGCTGCCACCTGCTCCTCGCTTCCTCCGAGTACACGTGTTGCTGCACCAGGCGCACCGAAGATCGGCCCCAGCAGGGCAATGCCCAGCGTATTGCCGAAGCGCAGGTTCTGCTCGCTCAGCCAGGCACTCTCGGCGCCGGAAATGCTGTTCTCCCAGCGCGGCCCCGGCGTATAGACGTCCTGCAAGAAGGATGTCCTTCTTTTCAGCTCCAGAGACTGTTCGGGCGGCAGGGGATTCTTGCCGCTGTAGTGGTCGTTCAATTGCTGGAGCTTCTCGTCCAGTGCCGACTTCGGGATCTCGTCGGGCATCTGTTCGCATGCCCGCTGGAACGTCTTGGCCGATTGCAGTGCGTCGGTCGGCTCCAGGCGCGCGTCGCGGCCGGTGCCGATCCACATCCGCTCGTACCACGGAATCTTTTCGAACTCCGCCTTTTCCCGTTCGTACCGCTCGCTGCAGATGCCGGGCTTGCGCCGCAGCATCGGCCCCTTGGGCACCTCGAAGGTCAGCACCCTGCCGAGCGTGCCGTTGCTGTTGAAGGACGATGATGATGGCGAAGAAGACGTGGACAGCACCTGCCCCAGCGTCTTCTTGTCGTCAGGCATCGAACCCATCAGGCCGCTCCGTTCATCTCGCAGAGATCGCCGTGGCGGGCCACAGGGCGGCTCTCGACGAAGACCGTCTGCGAGCCCGAGACGATCTTCACGTTGCCCGCGCCGAGCGAGACGCCCGAGCGCACGCCACTGCCCGCATTGCCTGCCACGCCCTTGACGATGCTGTCGACCATGAGCACCTTTTCGCTGCGCGCGAACACTGTGTGCGAGTAGGCGGCCTTCTCCGGAGGGAGGATCGACACGATATCGAAGGGAACGACCTGCTTGCCGACGATGCAGAAGTCGGGCACGACGTTGACCACCATGAAGCCCGACTCGGCGTCGGCGATGTGTTTTTCGGTGCTCATGCCGACACCTCTTCCTGGCGGGCATTGCCATCGGTTGCGATGACTTCGGCAAGCTGCCGGTGGAAGAGGTCGACCGCTACCGTATCGAGCGCCTGGTCCAGCGTGAGCCGCCAGGTCAGATGCACGAGCATCTCGTCGAGGTCGACGTGCACCGTGTCGAGCCGCATTGCTTCGCTGCGCTCCGTGCCATCGCCGTCCCTGCACAGCGCCTCGATCCACAGCTGCGGCAGCTGGAACTCGATATGCGGCGCGGAGGCGAAGAAGCCGCTCATGCGCACCGACTCGTCGCCTCGCAGGCCGCCGGCCACGACCTGGTCGGCGGGCGCGTACTGGAAGAAGCGCTCGTCGAAATCGTCGGCGTAGTCCATGTACGGCTGTCCGGCATGACGCTGGAGCCAGGCGTCGTCGTAGGTGCCGGCCAGCGCCAAACGCGGCTGCCAGAAGCGCGCGATGGGGCCGAAGCCGGCGGGCTGCGCGTCCTCCTGGTTGGCGTGCTGCGGCGGTGCGCCGGCGTATTCGATCTGCGGTCCGAAGAACGGCAGCCCGGCGGCATGGCGCGCTCCGGGGTGGTCTTCGCGGGCTGCGCTGCCGAACCATCCGGTGCCGCAGGGATTGGCTGCGTGCGTGCGAGGCTGGGCTGCTTCATCGTCTCCCTGGTCGAAGCCCCATCCGCCGTAGGCGAGTTCATAGCGCAGAGGCACGGCGAGCGTGGGTTGCGGATCGGACAGGCCGCGCTGTGCGGTGTCCTCGTGCCAGCTCCAGTGCCGCGGACCCGTCAGGCGCAGCGCCTTGTGCAGCAGCGTTTCCTCCTGCCGGCGCACCAGCAGCTGCGCATGCCACTCGCTCGACGGCGTCCAGCCGAGGGCGTGCGCGGTGCCCGTCACGTAGACGTCGGCACCGGGCTTGCGCAGCAGCACGTCGGTGGCGGCGCGCAGGCTCGACAGCGTGGCATGGTCGGCGTCCCACGGCTCGTCGGCGAAGACCGGTCCGCGGTGGAACGCTGCCGGCTCCAGGCGCCCGGGCGCGAGAACGAAGCTCGCGCACACCACCACCACGTCGTGGAAGCGCCGGCCCTTGCCCATCTTGTCGAACTGGAAGTGAGGAAAGGGCGTCGCGTTGCGCAATTGCGCGAGGCGTGGCTCGGGAATCGGCGACGCGGGCTCAGCCATGGCTGTCGTCCTTGTCTGCAGCCATCTTCCCGACGCCGGCAGAAACGGCCGCGGAGACGGTGCCCAGCACCTGCGTCACCTGGCCTGCCGTTCCACCGCCACCGCCAGCGCCTCCGGCCACCTGCTGCGCGATCGACGCGAGCTGCCCCGCCTTGCCCAGCAGGTCGGCCGGGTTGCCGCCCATCAGCGCGCCCAGGCTCGCGAGCGGGCTGCCCGGAGGCTCGGCCGGCGGCGGGGTGGGCACCGCGTTCGGCTGCAGCGCCGCGCCACCGCCCTTCGGGTTGAGCCAGATGTGCTCGCCGTTGACGGTCACGTCGTCGCCCTGCGCGGTGATGTTGATTTTCTTGCCCGTGACCGCGATGGAGCCGTCGGCCTTGAGCTGCAGCACCGAGGCGCCCACGCGCAGCGAGATGGTCTTGCCGTCCATCTCGATGTGGCTGCCCTTGTCGCCGCCCACGGACAGCAGGTACTTCTCGCCGACCTTGGTGGTCTGCGTCTTGCCGACCATGGTGTTGTCCATCATGCCGACCACGGTGTTGCGCAGCATGCCGACGTTGAAGGAGTAGGCCAGGCCGATGTTCACCATCTTGGCCAGCCCCACGTTGTGCATGTAGGCCATACCGATGGTGGCCATCTGGTTGCGGCCCACCTTCTTGCTGCGGTCGCGACCCACTGAATGGGTCTCGTCGTGCTCGACCTCGATGTCCTGGTTGCGCTCCGCGTGCAGCCACACCTGCTCGGCACCCTTCTTGTCCTCGAAGCGCAAGGCGTTGGCGTTGGCCTCGCTGCCGCCCTCGGAGCTGCGCGTGAGCAGGCCGCTCTGCGTGGCGTTGTCGGGCAGGGTCCACGGCGGCATGTTGTCGGCGTTGTAGACGCGGCCGGTCACGATGGGCCGGTCGGGGTCGCCGTTCTCGAAGTCGACGATCACCTCCTGCCCGATGCGCGGGATCTGGATGCCGCCGAAGTTGGTGCCAGCCCAGGGCGATGACACGCGCACCCAGCACGAGCTGTTCTCGTCCTTCGTGCAGTAGCGGTTCCAGTGGAAGCTGAGCTTCACGCGGCCGTACTCGTCGGTCCAGATCTCGCGGCCCGCGGGGCCGGTGACGATGGCGGTCTGCGGCCCGGTTGTGCGCGGCCTGGGCACCGGCGGCGCCGGCGCGCGGAAGACCTTGCTCGACGGAATCACGTCGAAGTCGACGCGGCATTCGAACTCCTGCTGCGAACTCGCGTCGCCCACGTCCTGCAGCCGCAGATGCGCGTGCGTGACCAGGTACTGCCGGTTCGATTCGTTCTGCGGATGCCGCTCCAGCGTCATGAGGCAGCCCGGCACCACGGCACGCAGGTTGCCCGAGCCGCTGGCGAGCTCGCCCTGGCTGCCGGTCTCCTCCATGCGCGTGCGCACCAGCTGCTCGCCTTCGGACTCGACGACGTAGTCGCCCGGCCAGCCATAGCGTTCCCAGGTGTTCTGCGCGGTCTTGCGCGGCATGGCGCTGATCTGCTGCAGCTCGGCCTTGGGGCGCTTGAAGTCGAAGTCGTCCGTCACCCAGCGGCCGCTTTGCAGCTCCTCGCAGGCGTTGAAGCGGTCGCAGTGCTCCTCGCGCACGGTCGCGTCCGCAGGGTGGAAGGGGATGCTCTGGTAGCCCTCGTGGGCGAAGGGCTGGTGCGAGGCCATCTCGTCCACGATGACCAGCTTGTGGCTGCTCTCCTCGTGCTCGAAGTAGTAGTACAGGCCCCATTCGTGCAGCAGCCGGGCGATGAAGTCGTGGTCGCTCTCGCCGTACTGCACCTGGAACTCGCGCGGCGGATAGCTGCGCGTTGCCCGGACTTCGAAGGGCAGGCTGTACTTGCCGAGCACCGTCCTGACGATGTCCAGCACGTTCTGGTTCTGGAAGATGCGGTAGTCGCTCGTGCGCGTGGCAAGCGTGAGCCAGGGCTCGATCACGGCTTCGTAGAGCGCGCGCCGGTTCTCCAGCCGCAGGAAGCGTACGCGTGTGACCAGGCCCGAGATGTGGCGCTGCTGCGGCCCGGAGCCCGGGCGGCCGTCGAGCACGATGTGCGCGGCCAGCATTTCGCCCACAAGCTGCTTGATGGCGACGTTGGCCGCCTGCCGCTCGTTGTAGCCCTGCTGCTCGGGCGTGGCCAGCGTCAGCGTGTAGCGAAACAGGCTGCTCAGGCCCTCGTCGCCCGCGATGGCGATGGGTTCCAGCGCCGGCGCATTGCCGAGCGTGGGCATGGCGGACGAGGAAGCGGTAAGGACACGCGCAAGCTGCGCTGCGCCGACAGACATGGAATCTCCCTGGAGTTCTTGGGTTCTTGGCTGACGAAGCAAATCGTAGCAATTCGAGCCTGAAACACCAGTAAGACGATAGATTGCTACAGATCGGGCATTTCCGGCGTGCTTGCGTTCGTGTGCGCAAGATTGCGGCGAGCCATGACTTCCGTCACTTGTGGCGCCGCTGGTCCGCCCAAAACAATGGCGCACCATGCACAGCCTCCCGCCCATCTACCCCCGCATCAGGCATGCCGGCTTCGTGGAGCAGGCGATGCGGCCGGTGCTGGACCTGATCGCGACGCTCGGAGGCAACCGCGAAGCGCACGAGCCGGTGGCCTTTCCCCTTGCCGCGGATTCCGACCTGCTGGTGAGCTTCGTGGTCGACACTTCGGCGCGGTTCGTCACGCTGACCCGCGAGGGGCTGCTGGAGACAGGACTCGACACGCAGTCGATGTACGAACTGGCCATCGACAACATGCTGCGGCTCGTGGCGCCCAACGTCCGCACGCGGGATTTCGGCTGCTACAAGGCACTCGTCGCGGGCGACGGCTTCGAGGCCTGCATGCTGCTGCTGCCCGATCTCTGGCAGCAGCTTGCGCAGGGCTTCGAGGGCGAGCTGATCGCGGTGGTGCCGAGTCGCGACGTCGTCTACTTCGCCGAGAGCCGCGGCGGCGCCGAAGCGTTGGGCCGCATGTGCGCTGCCGCCGAAAAGCTCAGGGCGGCTGCCGGGTCCGAAGGGCTCTCCGACAGGGTGATGGCGCTGACCGCCGACGGCTGGTGCGTGCGCGGCACGCTCGACGCCTTCGCCCCAGCGCTGGAAGCCTGAGCTTCCGCCGCCGCCTCAGTTCCCCGCCCACACGTCCAGCACGTAGCGCTGGTCCGCGATCATTTTGTCCATCCACGTGGTGCTGTCGTGCCCGTGCTCGCGCGCAAGGTCGCTCAGCGTGCGACGCACATCGGGCTCCATGCGCGAGCCGTCGCCGCACACGTAGACCACCGCGCCGGCTTCCAGCAGCTTCCACACGTGTGCGGCCTGCTCGCGGATCAGGTCCTGCACGTAGACCTTGCGCTCGCCCGCGCGCGAGAAGGCGGTGTGCAGCTTCATCAGGCCGCGATGCGCCCAGGCCTGCAGTTCGTCGGCATAGATGAAGTCCTGCTCGGGATGGCGGCAGCCGAAGAAGAGCAGCGCCTCGCCGAGCGCGGTGCCCGCCTCGGCCTGCGCCGCGCGCTCCTGCAGGAAGCCGCGGAACGGGGCGAGCCCGGTGCCGGGGCCGATCATGATGAGCGGCCGGGTCGCGTCCTCCGGCAGCCTGAAGCCTTCGGCCGTGGTCTCGCGCACCACGCCATGCACCGTGTCGCCGGCCTCGGCGCGCGCCAGGAAGTTGGAGCACACGCCCTCGAAGGTGCCGATGCCCGACTTGGCGGGCCCGCTCACCACGCCCACCGTCACGCTGCAGCGGCCCGGCGTCATCGCGGGTGAGGACGAGATCGAGTAGTAGCGCGGCGAGAGCGGTGACAGCATCTCCAGGAACACGGCAAACGGCACCTGGCAGGCGCGGTGCTCTTCCAGCAGGTCGAGCAGCGACTTGCGCTTGTGCAGCACCTCGGCCTTGTATGCGGCCTGCGAGGCCTCGTCGCTGCCCGAGAGGGCCTCCAGCCTGGGTTTCGTGAACGGGCACTCGGTGTACGCCGCCAGCGTGGCGATCTGCTTGCGCGTGGCCACGTCCTGCAGCTCGACATAGTCGCCCAGCAGGCGGTCTACCGCGATCACCTGCTCCACCGGCAGCGCCGCCTTGCGGCCCGTGGCCGCGTGCAACCGCACATGGGCCGCGCGGTCGAAGCCGAAGCGCGCCATCGCGCGTTCGACCTGCGCCGGGCTGTTGCGCGGCACCACGCTCAGGTGGTCGCCGGCGCGGTAGACGAGGCCCTCGGGCAGCATCAGCTCGACGTGGCGCGTGGAGCGGCCGGCCTCGCCGTTGCCACCGCTTTGCAGTTCGCGGTTCTCGATGACGCGCATCGCCACCGCGCCGAGCGCATCGACGATCGCGTTCTTCTGCGGCGGCGGCAGCTCTTCCAGCGTGTAGAGCGGCTCGCTCTGCGCGGGCATGTCGGCACCCGTCTTGATGCCGAAGGCCTTCGACAGCGCAGGCCAGAGTGCGTCGCTCCAGTCCTGGAAGGCGCCGTCCATGTCCTCGCGCGCATCGCCTTCGCCGCGCGAGTGGATGCGCGCGGCGCCCAGCGCCTCGAGCCGCTCGTCGATGCGGCGCGGCACGGCCTGGTAGGTGGAGGCCCAGTCGGTGTTGCCGCAACCGAAGACGCTGAAGCGCACGCCGTTGAGCGAGTCGTCGGCCTTGTCGAGCCAGCGGTGGAATTCCGCCGCGTTGTCGGGTGCGGCACCGTTGTACGAGGCGCAGACGATGGCGACCGCGCCGTTGGCCGGCAGCCGTTCGGCGTAGTCGTCGAGCGAGGCCAACTGCGTCGAGAAGCCGCGCATCTCGCCGGCCTCGGCGAGCTGTCGTGCCAGGTCTTCGGCGGTGCCGAGGTTGGAGCCCTGCAGCACCAGCAGCGAGGTGCCATGGCGCGCCGCTTGCGGCTTGCGCTCGGCCGCCTTGGCGGGCTGTACCGGCGCCGCGGTCGCGTCGCTCATGTTGCCGCGCGGGCGCGTGGCCGGGTCGCGCAGCAGCGCCTTGATCCTGAAGTTCTCGGGCTTGATCGTCAGCGCTTCCTTGATCTTCAGCTTGTAGCCCGTGTGGTCCACCAGGTTGAAGCGCTGCAGGATCATGCCCAGCGTGAGCACCGCCTCCTGCAGCGCGAACTGCCGCCCGATGCAGGCGCGCTGGCCGTTGCCGAAGGGCTTGAAGGCGTTCACCGGCCGCTCGCGCTCTGCCTCGCGGCTGAAGTGGTCGGGATTGAACCGGTCGGCGTCCTCGCCCCAGATGCCCTTGTCACGATGCAGCGCCAGCGCATGCATGATGACCATGTTGTTCTTCTTGATCGTGTACTGGCCGCCGATCTTCGTTTCTTCCTTTGCGCGCATCGAGATCGCGGGCGCCGTGGGGTAGAGGCGCAGCGACTCCTTCAGCACCTGCATCACGTACTGCAGGCGGTTGACCTGCGCGTAGGTGGGCTTCTGCGTGGTGTCAGGGCCGAACACGCTGTCGACCTCGGCCTGCGCCTTGGCCATGGCGTCGGGATTGTTCAGCAGGAAGTAGATGGCGAAGGAGAGCAGGCCGCTGGTGGTCTCGTGCCCCGCGATGAGGAATTCGATGCACTCGTCGCGGATCATCTTGTCGGTGAGCTTCTCGCCGCTCTTCTTGTCCACGCCTGCGATCATGTAGCTCAGCAGGTCGGGCTTGGTGGCGATGTCGGCGCCGCTCGTGCGCCGCTCCTCGATGATGTCTTCCACCATCTTGTGCATGTAGCGGATGTCCTTGCGCTGCTGGGCGAGCTCCTTCTTCAGCATCAGCTCTTCCAGCGGCAGGCCGCGGCGGTTCTGCACCGTCTCCAGCGTGCGCACCATCGCGTCGACGAAGGGGTGGAAGCCTTCGCGGTAGAAGGAATTGAAGCGGTAGCCGAAGCCGCACAGGCCGATGGTGTCGAGCGTGAGCGCGGTCATGTCGCGCACCACGTCCACCTCTTCGTCGAAGTTCAGCCGCTCCCACTTGGTGACCAGCTGCCCGGCGATGTCCAGCATCATCGGGTGGTAGGCCTGCATCGCGCGCTGGCTGAAGTTGGCCAGCAGGATGTTGTGCGGCTTCGACCAGGTCTCCTCGTGCGTGTCGGAGGTGAAGAGGCCGTGGGAGGCCGCGCGCAGCCGGCGCAGCGCGCCGCGCGTGCTCTTGTCGAAGCGCTCTTCCTCGCAGAGCTCGTCCACCAGCGCGGGCGAGGACACCACGATCACCGGCATGCCCGGCATGTCCAGCCAGTAGATGCCGCCCAGGTCCTGCGCGATCTTCCACATGTCGAGCACGGGAGAGTCGGAGCCGATCGACAGCAGGTTGCCGACGAAGGGTTTCTTCGCCGGATGCGGGATCGGATGGAGCGAGTTTTTGCCTGCCATGGTCTTGTTGTGCCTTTGGAATGGACCCGCCTCTGATATCCGGGCTTCGAAGCCGGAGTATCCCGACGGCACAGGCGGCAGGCAGGACGGGGTTTCCCTTACAACCCCCGTCCTCTTCAGCAGTCGCGAAGAAAGTGCACGCTCAGGGCCTGACCATCTTGCACTCCGTGCCTTGCGCGAGCTCGTTGCCGGTATAGACCGCGTCGGTGCGGAAGCCGTAGTTGGTGCCTTCCCAGCCGGTCTTCACCGTCTTGCCGTCCACCGGCACGATGGTGTTGACCACCTGCGGCAGCAGCAGCTGGTGGTCTTCGGCGCGCATGCGCACGGGGCCCACCACCGAGTCGAAGTTCAGGTCTTCCAGGGCATGCGCGACCTTCACCGTGTCGGTGGAGCCGGCCTTGTTGATGGCCGCGGCCAGCAGGCGCGGCGTCATGTCGATACGGGGCGCGAGGAAGTCCTTGCCGGTCTTGGCCTTGTAGGCCTTGGCCAGCGCGTCCACCTTGGGCGTGTCGGCCTCGCCCGGGTGCCATTCGGCCACCCAGGTCAGCTGGCCCAGCCTGGCCTGCGACACGGCCGTGACCGTGCCCGGCACCGAGCCCGCGCTGTGGTTGAAGTAGCGCAGGTTGTAGCCGGCATCGCCCGCGGCCTTCAGCAGCAGCGTCATGTCCTGGCCCCAGTTGCCGGTGATGACCGAGTCGGCGCCGCTTTGCTTCACGTTGGCGATGTAGGGGGAGAAGTCCTTCACGCGGCCGATGGGGTGCAGCGTCTCGCCCACGAACTGGATGTCCGGCCGCGCCAGGCCCACCAGCTGGCGGCCGTAGCTCGCCCACTGCTTGCCGTGCGCGTAGTCCTGGTTCAGCAGGTAGACCTTCTTCACCTCGGGCGTCTTCTTGATGTAGTTGGCCAGCGCCTTCATCTTCATCGCGGTGTTGGCCTCGGTCTGGAAGTGCCAGAAGCTGCAGGCCTTGCCCGTCATCTCGGGGTCGATGGAGGAGTGGTTCAGCACGATCAGCTCCTTGCCCGGGTTGCGCTGGTTCCAGCGCGCCACCGACTGCACCAGCGCCGTGACCACCGAGGAGCCCGAGCCGCCGGTCACGATGGCCTTCGCGCCCTGGTCGATCGCCGCCTGCAGCGCGCTCTGGCTTTCCTGGGCCGATAGCTTGCTGTCGAACTGCAGCAGCTGCAGCTTCGTGCCGCCGAGCACGCCGCCCTTCGCGTTGATGTCCTCGATGGCGTACTGCGTGTGCATCAGCATCAGCTCGCCCACGTTGGCGAAGGGCCCCGACAGCGGGTCGATGTAGGCGATCTTGTAGGTCGCCTGCTGGGCATGCGATGCGCCGGCCGCGGCCAGCAGGCAGGCAAGGGCGATCCGCGCCAGAGGCGCTTTCCTGAACTTCATGGTGCTTTGTCTCCGGAGGTGTTGTCTTCAGTTCTTCGTTCGCAGCCCGATCACGCGGCTGGCCAGCTTCGTGAGCTCGGCCACCACCTCGTCGGGCGAGAGGCGCCCGCCCGGGCGGTACCAGCTGTAGAGGAAGCCCGGCAGGCTGCAGGCCGCGAGCGCGGTGATCTTGGTCTCGGTGAAGTCGAGGTCGCCGTCGGCGCGCGCCTCTTCGAGCAGCGGGCACAGCCGCTCGTAGAAGTGATGCGCCAGCTTCTTCTGCGCGGCGATGTACTCGGGCCGGTACACCTGCGGCTCGCGGTAGGGAAAGAAGGCCACCGGGTGGTGCGAGATGGTCGTGCGGATCAGCCGCTCCAGGCCGTCGAGCACCTTCTCGCTTGCGCGGCGCGGATCGGTTGCGGCGAAGTCGAGCGCGGTGAAGCAGTCGACCGCGGGGCGCCACGACAGCGTCTCGAAGATCTCCTGCTTGTCGCGGAAGTAGTAGTACACGAAGGGCTTGGTCATGCCCAGCTCGCGCACGATCTGCGCCATGGTGGTGTTGGCGTAGCCCTGTGCCGCGAAGAGCTGCGCGGCCGCCTGCAGGATGCGCTCGCGCTGCGTGTCGGTGCCCTGCGTGGCCGCGCGCTGGCGGCCCGTGCCCTGGGGCAGGTGCGGCTGCGCCGTGACGCCGCTCTGGTCTGCGGAGCCAGAGGGTTTTTGCCGTGTCGCGGAAGTTATACCCATGGGTAGGATTGTTCGTGCACCATGCACCATTGGCAAGCGCCAGCCCCTTGCGGGCTGCTATCGATAACCCTGAGAAAGTGACGCCATGGAGACATTGCCCGACCGCCCGCAGCAGCCCCTGCACGAGTACCTGCGCACCCACGCGCGAGAGCGCGGCGACAGCCCCGCCTGCATCTGGTACGGCCACGCGACGAGCTGGGGCGCGCTCGACCGCGCCAGCGACGCCTTCGCCGCGCGGCTGCAGGCGCTGGGCGTGGAGAAGGGCGAGCCGGTGGTGCTCTTCCTCAACAACTGCCCGCAGTACCTGGTGGCGCACTTCGGCATCCAGAAGATCGGCGCCATCGTCTGCCCGAGCGGGCCGCTCAACAAGGAGCACGAGCTGGCCTACCAGGTCAACGACCTGAAGGCGCGCGTGATCGTCGCGGCTGCGCCGCTGCTGCCGGTGGTGCGCAAGGTGCAGCCCGGGAGCTCGCTCGAGCACGTGTTCGTGGTGCACTACGCCGACCTGCTGCCGGCCGATCCTGCGCTCGACCTTCCGGCCGAACTCGCCGCCGAACGCAGGGCGGAACGCAGCGTGCCCGAGGACTGCGAAGACTTCCTCGCCGTGATGCGCGCCGATGCGAAGCCGCAGCCCGTGGCCATCGGCATGGACGACGTCGCGCTCATGACCTACACATCCGGTACCACCGGCCTGCCCAAGGGCGCGATGCTGAGCTACGGCAACGCGCTCTTCAAGACGCGCGCAGCGGCCGACTGCAACGGCGTTGGGCCTGACGACCGGCTGCTCTCGATCGCGCCGCTGTATCACATCGCCGGCATGCTGATGGGCGTCAACGTGCCGGTGCTCAGCGGTGCGGCCTCGGTGCTGCTGCACCGCTTCGACCCGCGTGCTGCGCTGCAGGCCATCGCGGCGTACAAAGTGAGCTGGTGGTACAGCATCGCGCCGATGAACGTGGCCTGCATGCAGGTGCCGGACATCGCGTCCTTCGACCTGCGCAGCCTGAAGATGAACCCGGTGACCAGCTTCGGCATCGCCTTCACCGAGCCGCTGGCGCTGCAGTGGCGCTCGCATGCGCCCAACTGCACGTCCTTCGAGGCCGCCTACGGCCTGAGCGAGACCCACACCTGCGACACCTACACGCCGCACCATGCGCCGCGCTGGGGCACGCAGGGCGTGCCGGTGCCGGGCGTGACGATCCGCATCGTCGATGCCGACACGCAGGCCGACTTGCCCGCGGGCGAGGTCGGCGAGATCGTGCTCACCAGCCCCGGCACCTTCAAGGGCTACTGGAACAAGCCCGAGGCCACCGCCGCCACGCTGCGCGACGGCTGGGTGCACACGGGCGACATGGGCAAGATCGACGCCGACGGCTACCTGACCTTCATCGGCCGCTTCAAGGAAATGATCAAGGTCTCGGGCTACAGCGTGTTCCCAGAGGAGGTCGAGACCATTCTCATCAAGCATCCGGCGGTGGCGCAGGCGGCCGTCGTCGCGCAGCCCGACGCCGAAAAGGGCGAGGTGGTGAAGGCCTTCATCGTGCGCAAGCCCGGTGCCGTGCTCGAAGCCGATGCGCTCATCGCCTGGGCGCGCGACAACATGGCGAGCTACAAGGCGCCGCGCGCGGTGAGCTTCATCGACGCGCTGCCCACCACCGGTGCGGGCAAGGTGCTGCGCCGCCTGCTCAAAGACAAAAGCTGAGAGGTTCCGTTTGCTGTTTTCCAAAGTTCTGATTGCCAACCGCGGCGAGATCGCGGTGCGACTGGTACGCGCGCTGCGCGACCTGGGCATCGCCAGCGTGGCGGTGCATGCGCGAGACGATGCCGCCGCGCTGCATGTGCAGCTGGCCGACACGGCGGTGGCGCTCGATGCCACCGGCCCCTCCGCATACCTCGACGTCGCCGCGCTCATCGCCGTGGCGAAGGCGCAGGGCTGCGATGCGGTGCATCCCGGCTACGGCTTCCTCAGCGAGCGCGCCGATTTCGCGCAGGCCTGCGCGGATGCGGGGCTGGTCTTCATCGGCCCCACGCCGGAGCAGCTCGGCCTGTTCGGCGACAAGGCACGCGCGCGCGAACTCGCCACGCAGTGCGACGTGCCGGTGATGCCCGGCAGCGCCGGCGCCGTGACGCTCGCGCAGGCGCAGGACTTCTTCGCCGAGCAACAGGCGCAGGGCGCGGGCGTCATGGTCAAGGCCATCGGCGGCGGTGGCGGGCGTGGCATGCGCGCGGTGCTGGATGCGCAGGAGCTGCCGGAGGCGCATGCGCGCTGCATGTCCGAAGCCAGGGCGGCCTTCGGCATCGAGGGCGTGTACGTCGAGCGGCTGATGCTCAACGCGCGGCACATCGAGGTGCAGGTGATCGGCGACGGCAAGGCCGTGGCCAGCCTCGGCGAGCGCGAATGCACGCTGCAGCGGCGCTTCCAGAAGCTGGTGGAGATCGCGCCCAGCCCCTCGCTGCCCGAGGCGTTGCGCGCGCAGGTCACGCAGGCCGCGCTGCGCATGGCCAAGGCGGTGAGCTACCGCGGGCTCGGCACCTTCGAGTTTTTGGTCGATGCGGCATCGGCGACGCTGCCCTTCGTGTTCATCGAGGCCAATCCGCGCCTGCAGGTGGAGCACACGGTGACCGAGGCGGTGACGGGGCTGGACCTGGTGCAGCTGCAGATCGCCGTGGCCGCCGGCCAGCCGCTTTCCGAACTCGGCGTGGAGGCCGGCCGCACGGCGCCGCAGCGCGGCTTCGCTGTGCAGTGGCGCATCAACGCCGAGACGCTCGATGCGCAGGGCAACGCTCGGCCCTCGGGCGGCACGCTTGCGCGTTTCGACCTGCCGGCCGGCCCCGGCGTGCGCGTGGACACGCACGGCTATGCGGGCCTCGCGCCTTCGCCGCACTACGACACGCTGCTCGCCAAGCTCATCGTGCATTCGCCCTCGCCGCGCTTCGAGGACGCGCTGCGCCGCTCGCTGCGCGCGCTCGACGAGTGCCACATCGATGGCATCGCCACCAACCTCGCGCTGCTGCGCGCCATCGCGGCGCGGCCCGAGTTCGCGACGCAGGCGGTGCACACGCGCTTCGTGGAGGCGCATCTGGGCGATCTGCTCGCCGCCGCGTCGACGCTGGAGAAGCAGGTGCGAAAGACGGTGGCTGCTCCGACCGGGCAGGCGGCCGTCGCTGCCGATGACGAGTCGGACGAACTCACGGTCAAAGCACCGATGCCCGCGCGCCTGGTGCAGTTCGAGGTCGAGGTGGGCGACGTGCTGCCGGTCGGCGCGCAGCTCGGCGTGCTCGAAGCCATGAAGATGGAGCACCTGCTGCACGCGCCGGTGGCCGGCCGCGTGGTGGCGCTGCTGGCCGCACCGGGCGACTATCTCGTCGAAGGGCAATCGCTGGTGCAGCTCGAAGCCGTCGATGCGCAGGCCGTGCAGGCCGAGGCACGCGCCGAGCATGACCTCGACGCGATCCGCCCCGACCTGCGCAAGGTGATCGACCGCCATGCCTACACGCTCGACGCCAACCGCAAGGCGGCCGTCGACAAGCGCCACGCACAGGGCGGGCGCACCGCGCGAGAGAACATCGCGGACCTGTGTGACACCGCCTGCGACCCCGCCAACTTCATCGAATACGGCGCGCTCGCCATCGCCGCGCAGACGCGGCGGCGCACGCTGGAAGACCTCATCGCCAACACGCCTGCCGATGGCATGGTCACGGGGCTGGGCAGCGTCAACGCGAAGCAGTTCGGTCCCGAGGCCTCGCGCTGCGCGGTACTGGCCTACGACTACACCGTGCTGGCCGGCACGCAGGGCATGCGCAACCACCACAAGACCGACCGGCTGCTGGCTGTGGCGCACCAGCTGAAGCTGCCGGTGGTGTTGTTCGCGGAAGGCGGCGGCGGGCGGCCGGGCGACACCGACATGCCGATCGTGGCCGGCCTCAACAACCACACCTTCAGCCAGTTCGCCGCGCTCTCGGGCAAGGTGCCGGTGGTGGGCATCGTGCATGGCCGCTGCTTCGCGGGCAATGCGGCGCTGCTGGGCTGCGCCGACGTGATCATCGCCACCAAGGGCAGCAACATCGGCATGAGCGGCCCCGCGATGATCGAGGGCGGTGGGCTCGGCACCTTCGCGCCGGAGCAGATCGGGCCGAGCGGCGTGCAGTCGCGCAACGGCGTGATCGACATCCTGGTGGAGGACGAGGCCGCGGCCGTGGCCGCCGCGAAGCAGTACCTCTCGTACTTCCAGGGCGCGACCACCGGCTGGCAGTGCGCCGACCCGCGCACGCTGCGCCACGTGGTGCCCGAGAACCGCCTGCGCGTGTACGACGTGCGCGCCGCGATGCGCGGCGTGGCCGATACCGGCTCGCTGCTCGAGCTGCGCGCGGGCTTCGGCGCGGGCATTGTCACCGCGCTCGCGCGCATCGAGGGCAGGCCGGTCGGGCTGATGGCCAACAACCCGCATCACCTGGGCGGCGCCATCGACGTGGAGGCGGCCGACAAGTCCGCGCGATTCATGCAGCTGTGCAATGCGCACGGCCTTCCAATTGTTTCGTTGTGCGACACGCCTGGCTTCATGGTCGGGCCCGAGATCGAGGCGCAGGCGCAGGTTCGGCACGTGTGCCGCATGTTCATGGTGGCCTCGCATCTGCGCGTGCCCTTCTTCGCCGTGGTGCTGCGCAAGGGCTATGGCCTGGGCGCGCAGGCGATGACTGCCGGCGGCTTCGATGCGCCTGTTTTCACGGTGGCCTGGCCCACGGGCGAATTCGGCGCGATGGGGCTGGAAGGTGCCGTGCGGCTGGGCTTTCGCAAGGAGCTGGCCGCCGCGCCCGAAGGCGCCGAGCGCGATGCGCTGTTCAAAAAGCTGGTGGCGCAGCAGTACGAGAACGGCGAGGCCATCCACATGGCACAGACGCTGGAAATCGACGCAGTGATCGACCCGGCCGACACGCGCACCTGGTTGGTGCGTGGGCTGTCTTCCGCGACGAAGGCCCAAGGAGCGGCCGTCGCTTACGTAGACACCTGGTAACCGGGCTTTAGACCTCGTCACGTTCGGGGGATCGGTGGCTCCGTACACTGATTCGCTTTGCGTGCATGAACCTGCTTTCCCGATGGGCGGCCCGCCTTCGCGACGTGGCCGTCGCACACTGGGTGGCTGCCTCCTTCCTTGCCCTGCTGGCCGTCGGCGTGCATGCCGTCACGCCCGACGGGCGTCCGCGCCAGCCTGCCGAGGCGCACTGGGTCGCGAGCTGGGCCGTTGCGCCCGTCGACTTCGCCGAGATGGCCGCCAGCCCCGGCGGCGGCAGCTACTCGTCGCCCGCGGGCAATGACCTGCGCGGGCAGACGCTTCGCCAGAAGGTGGAGCTGTCGCTCGACGGAGAGCGCATCCGCATCCGTTTTTCCAATCGTTTCGGCAAGACGCCGCTGCGCATCGCCGCGGCGAGCGTTGCGCGCGGCACCGGTGCCGAGGCGTTCTCGCCGACAACGCTGCGCGTGCTTCATTTCGGCGGCCGCAGCAGCCTCACCATCGCCCCGGGCGCGGAGGCCTGGAGCGACGGCATCGACCTGCCGGTGCAGGCGGGCCAGACCGTGATGGTGAGCGCCTTCTTCGATCGCGCCACGCCCTTCGCCACGGTGTCGATGGTGGAGTCGGGCACGACGTGGGTGACGGCCGGCAACGCGGTGATGACGCCGAAGCTCAGGAACCCGGCGACGCTGGTACTCAACCAGATCGTGACGGGGCTCGACGTACTCACCACCAAGTCCGTTCGCACCGTCGTGGCATTCGGCGATTCGATCACGGCGGGCACCACGGAGGCCACCACCGGCGCCTACCCCGACATGCTGGCCACGCGCCTGCGCGATACCCAGCCTGGCGGACAGGACGTCGCCGTGCTCAACCTGGGCATCGGAGGCAACCGCCTGCTGGCCGACGGCATCGGGCCCAGTGGCCTTTCGCGCTTCGAGCTCGACGTGCTGAAGCAGAGCAGCGCGACGCACGCGATCATCCTGCTGGGCACCAACGACATCGGCCGCGCGATGTTCGCCAAGGTGCCGGGCGCTGAACTGAAGCCGCGTGACATGCCGACGGCCGAGCGCATCACCGAGGGGCTGCAGCAGCTCGTGAAGCAGGCGCGCGCCAAGGGCGTGAAGGTACTGATAGGCACCGTGCCGCCGTTCAGGAATACGCCCTACTGGAGCGAATCGAACGAGGCCATGCGCGAGGCAGTGAACCGCTGGATCCGCGGCAAGCAGGACATCGACGGCGTGATCGACTTCGACGCCGCGCTGCGTGACCCGGCCGACCCGCAGGCGCTGAACCCGCTGTTCGATTCGGGCGACCACCTGCACCCCAACAAGGCCGGCCATGCGGCGATGGCGGCGGCCATCGACCTGCGCGAACTGCAGGAATGAGCCTTTTTCGGGCTTTCTGCGCGTGTGAGTGAGCGCTAGCAAGAGCCAAAAAGACCCCAAAGGCGCGTCACAGCTTTACACAAGACTTCGTGCACGGCTTACAGGAGGTTCACAAGGGCTGGGCAGCATGAAGGCTCCTCCAACAACTCATGAGGAGTTCTTCATGAAAAAACTTGCATTGGCTCTTTCTGTCGGCGCTGCATCGCTTCTGTCGGTGGGCGCACTGACCGTTCCGACGGCCGTGCAGGCGCAGCCTGTGATCACCATCCAGACGCCGCCGCCTCCGCCGCGCTATGAGCGCGTTCCCCCGCCGCGCCGCGGGTACGTGTGGGCGCCGGGACATTACGAGTGGCGTGGCGGCCGCCACGTGTGGATCGGCGGCGGCTGGGTCCGCGCCCGCCCGGGCTACGCCTACCGTCCGCCGGAGTGGCGCCAGGACGGCGGCCGCTGGGTCTACGACAGGGGCCGCTGGGACCGTGACGGCGACGGCGTGCCGAACCGTTATGACCGTCGGCCGAACAATCCGAATCGCAACTGACGGCGTTGCCTAAGCAAACATGCCCCCTGAAGAGGGGGCATGTTCATTTGGGGGCCTGCTGCCGGATGCTCAGCGGAACACCACCGTCCGGTGCCCGTTCAGCAGCACCCGGTGCTCGCTGTGCCACTTCACCGCGCGCGCCAGCACCTGGCTTTCGGTGTCGCGGCCGCGGGCCGTGAGGTCTTCCACCGTATCGGTGTGGTCGGCGCGGGCCACGTCCTGCTCGATGATCGGGCCTTCGTCGAGGTCGGCCGTCACGTAGTGGGCGGTGGCGCCGATCAGCTTCACGCCGCGGTCGTGGGCCTGGTAGTAGGGCTTGGCGCCCTTGAAGCTCGGCAGGAACGAGTGGTGGATGTTGATCGCGCGGCCCGAGAGGCTGCGGCAGAGGTTGTCGCTCAGGATCTGCATGTAGCGCGCGAGCACCACAAGTTCGGCGCCCTCGGCTTCGATGATTTCCAGCTGCTTTGCCTCGGCCTGCGCCTTGGTCGCGGCTGTCACCGGGATGTGGTGGAAAGGCACGTTGTAGCTGGCGGCCAGCTGGTAGAAGTCGCGGTGGTTCGAGATGATCGCGCGCACGTCGATGGCGAGCAGGCCGCTCTTCCAGCGGAACAGCAGGTCGTTGAGGCAGTGGCCTTCCTTGCTGACCATGATGACCGTCTTCATCGGCTCGGCGGCCGCGTGCAGCTGCAGCGTCATGCCGAAGCCGGTGGCGAAGGCCTTGAGTTCCTCGCGCAGCACGGCCTCGCTGTGGGCGCCGCAGGCGAAGCGCACGCGCATGAAGAAAAGACCCGTGTCGTGGTCGTTGTACTGGGCCGCCTCCTCGATGTTGGCGCCGTGCTCGAGCAGGAAGCCCGAAACGGCGTGCACGATGCCCGTCCGGTCGGGGCAGTAGAGGTTCAGGATGTAGGCGGGCGAGGTGGGCGTAGAGGTCGTCATCAGGGGCGTAATTGTGGCAGGGGTGCCAGAATCGCGATTTTCCCCTCCCAGATAACCCAACCGCAGGAGCGAGACATGGCCTACCAGGACTTCAACATGGACAACCAGTGGTTGCCCTTCACCCCCAACCGTCATTTCCGCAAGGACCCGCGGGTGTTCGTGGCGGCCGACGGCATGGAGTTCACCACCCACGACGGCCGCAAGGTGATCGACGGCATCTCGTCGCTGTGGTGCGTGGGCGCGGGCCACAACCGCAAGCCGATCAACGAGGCGATCAAGCAGCAGCTCGACACGCTGGACTACGCCACCGCCTTCCAGGTGAGCAACGACCGCGCCTTCAAGGCGGCCGAGATGATCGCCTCGCTGGCCCCGGGCGACCTGAACAAGGTGCTCTTCTGCAATTCGGGCTCGGAAGCCGCCGACACCTCGATGAAGGTGGCGCTGGCTTACCACCGCGCGCGCGGCGAGGGCCACCGCAATGTGTTCATCGGCCGCGAGAAGGGTTATCACGGCGTGGGCTTCGGCGGCATGTCGGTGGGCGGCATCCCGGGCAACCGCAAGGTGTTCGGCTCGGCCTTCCTGCCGCGCGTGGACCACATGCGCTTCATCCACGACCCGGTGAACCACGCCTACATCCACAACGAGGAGCCGGTGTGGGCCGAAGACCCGCTGGTCGAGCTCGAGACGCGCATCCTGCCGCTGCACGACCCGAGCAATGTGGCCGCGATCATCGTGGAGCCTGTGGCCGGCTCGGCCGGCTGGTACCTGCCGCCCAAGGGCTATCTCAAGCGCCTGCGCGAGATCTGCGACAAGCACGGCATCCTGCTGATCTTCGACGAGGTCATCACCGGCTTCGGTCGCATGGGCACCAACTTCGCGTCCGACTACTTCGGCGTGGTGCCCGACATGCTGAACTTCGCCAAGTGCGTGACCAACGGCGTCATCCCGCTGGGCGGCGTGATCTGCCGCGACAAGCTCTACGACGCGATGATGAAGACCGACGCGCCCGAGCACGTGGTCGAGTTCTTCCACGGCTACACCTACTCGGGCCACCCGGTGGCCTGCGCAGCTGCCATCGCCACGCTCGATCTGTTCAGGCAGGAGAACCTCTTCGCGCGCGCAGGCGAAATGGGCAAGGTGCTGGGCGACGCCTTCCACAGCACCTTGAAGGGCCTGCCCAACGTCATCAGCATCCGCAGCCTCGGCCTCGCCGCTGCGGTGGAGCTCGCGCCCATCGCGGGCACGCCGGGCAAGCGCGCCTACGAGATCTTCCTCGACTGCTTCCACAAGGGCGCGCTGGTGCGGCCCGCGGGCGACGTGCTGGTGATCGCGCCGCCGTACATCGTGGAGAAGTCGCACATCGACACGCTGGTGAACACGCTGGCCGATTCGATCAAGGCGCACGCCTGAACAAGCGCTGAAAGGACATGCGGCGGCAGCCGCAGATCGATGTCCGGATACGGCGAGTGAAGGCGGCGGGGAACGCGCAGCATGTGAATGTTCGCGGCCCCGCCGCCTTCTCTTTTCCGAGAACACGATCATGCTGAAGCTGCAATTGAGCCGCATCGAGTCGCCGCTGGGCGGGCTCCTTCTCGTCGTCGACGACGCCGGCGCGATCCATGCGCTGGACTACGCGGACCATCGCGCCCGCCTGCATCGTCTTCTGCGCCAGTTGCACGAAGGCGAGTTCGAACTGGCTGAAGGAAGCGCTGCACCGCATGCGGTGGCCGATGCATTGCGCCGCTATTTCGACGGCGATCTCGCCGCCATCGAAGCGCTTCCGGTAGCCACACTGGGCGACTCGCTTCAGCGCAAGGTGTGGGCCGCGCTGCGCCGCATTCCGGCGGGCCGCACCACCAGCTACGGCGAACTCGCGAAGCAGCTGGGCTTCGACGATCCGCGCGCGGCCATCGACGTCGGCGCGGCTAACGGATCGAATCCCGTCAGCATCGTCGTGCCCTGCCACCGCGTGATCGGCAGGAACGGCGAGCTCAAGGGCTACGCGGGCGGTGTCGTGCGCAAGCAGCGGCTGCTCCAGCATGAGGGCGCATTGCCCGCCACCGATGCCGGGCCGGCAGGCGCCGCCGCTGCACCGCAGACCATGCGGCTCGCGTTCTGAGCCACGGCTTCCCGCTTTCCATTTCCACCGGTTCGCGGGATGCCGCCTACCGGTTCCAGGGATACCGGCCACCGCGGCCGGTGCCTAGCATCCCCTCGCGAAACACAGCACTCGTGACTTCATCGGGTGTGTCTTCGAAAGAGGGACCGTCATGCAACGCGTATTTCTTTGGGCACTGCTGTGCATGCCTCTGGCTGCGCACGCCAACAACGTCGGCGAGAACGCCGCATGGCAGTTCCAGACCAGCACCGACAAGGTCAACCAGGCCGCGATCCAGGACATGATCCGCAAGCAGAAGAGCGGCTACTACTCGGCACCTGTCTACAACACCAACAACTACATCGGCCGCCAGTACAACTGCAACGTCTCGGCCACCTCCACCGGCAACGACGGCAACAACAGCACGGTCGCGAATTCGCCGAGCACCGCCGGCTCCACCTCGAACGCATCGGGCAACGACAGCCGCACGGCGGTGGGCACGCTGGGCGGCGCGACGGTGGGCACCTCGCAGGCCAACTCGGGCGCGGTGGCATCGGGCATCGTGGGCGGTACCAGTTCGCAGGTGCAGGGCGCGGCCAACCAGGCGCTGAACTCGACGCAGGGCAACAACGGCGCGCAGACGGCGAGCGTGGGCGGCAGCTCGGCCTGCGCCTTCGGCGTGCTCAACTGAGCAGGAGCGCGACATGCAACGCCGCATCGCACGCACCCTTGCCCTCGCAGCCGCCGCCACGCTGGCGCTGGCCGGCTGCGTCTCCGCGCCGCAGCAGCGCTTCGCACCGAACGAGGCACCCGTGGTGCTCGGCCCCTCGGTGCGCGACAACGTCACGCCGATGGAGGCGGTGCTCGCCTGCTACGCCGACCACATCGCGGCCACGCGGCGCCCACCGGTGATCATCGGCGTGGGCGACGTGAAGGACTACACCGGCAAGTACAGCATCAACGAAGGCAACGCCATCACGCAGGGCGGTGCGCTGATGGTGTATTCGGCTCTCGGCAAGCTCGGCGGCGCGGTGAGCATCGCCGAGCGCTTCGACCCGGTGATCGCCGAGCGCGAGCTCGCGTATGCCGACCGCCGCCAGCTCGGCGACGGCCGCACGCACCAGCTCGGCGGCCCCAACGGCGGGCAGAACGTGCCGTGGCTGCCGTACTTCGGCGGCACCATCAACAAGTCCGACTACTTCATCGTGGGCGGCATCACCGAGCTCAACTACAACATCAACTCGGGCGGCGCCGAGTTCGGCGTGAACCAGGTGGGCGTGAAGGCGCGCACCTTCAGCCAGTCGGTGAGCATCGACCTGCGCATCGTCGACACCAGGTCGCTGATGGTGGTGCGCACCGTGAGCCTCACCAAGCAGTTCAACGGCTACGAAGTGGGCCTGAACGTGTTCCGCTTCTTCGGCAGCAAGCTGTACGACGTGGACATCGGCGCCAAGGGCCAGGAGCCGGTGCAGATGGGCGTGCGCGCCGCGCTCGAGGAGGGCGTTGTGCGCCTGATGGCCGCCGTCACGCAGGTCGACCACCGGCCCTGCATGACGATGCGCCCGGGCGGCGGCGAGCCGATTCCGCTCACGCCGGCGGCCGAGCTGCGCAAGGTCGACAACCCCGGCGATGCCGCGGTGGGGGCAGCGGCCGTCACCTCGCCGGTGGCGCAGGGCAGCGTGGCCGTCAATGCCGGCGGTGCGGGCGGTGCTCGCCTCACGGGCACGGCGACGCAGGTGCCCTTCGACTTCGGCGCGACCACGCTCGGCGGTGCCTCGCTCGCGCTCATCGACCAGATCGCCGGCGCGGCCAAGAAAGGCACCACCGACATCGTGCTGGTGGCGCGCGACACCGAGAACTGGGACGCCCGCAAGCGCGACGAGCTCACCGACCAGCGCATCGCGGCCGTGACCTCGGCGCTGGCCAACCGCGGCGTGGCGCCGGGCGCCATCAGCATCACCTGGCGGCCCGACGCGGCCGACACGTCGATCCATCGCGACGGCCCGGGGCTGCAGGAGATCGCCAAGCTGCGCATCGGCAGCCCGGTGGTCAGCGGCTCGGCACCTTCGTCTTCTTCCGACGGCGCCGTCAAGGGCGACTGACCTGCTCTCAGCGCGTTGCGCGCATCGCGCGTCCATCCGTTTTCCAAGCCAGACCGCATCCAACATCCGAGGAGTCACGACATGAAAGCACGCAAGATCCAGAGCCGGGCCGCACGCGCGCCCATGTTCAGCCGCAGCAGCATCGGCAGCGCAGTCGCGATGGCGCTGATCGCGGCGGCCTCCGGCGCGCAGGCCGCGGAGACTTCGGTGGACGCGGCCTACAGCGGTACCGCCACCGGCACGCCTTCGGTGAATGCGGGCACCACCAACTCGGCCAACGTCAACGCCACCATCACCGGCGCCACCGTGGGCACCACCTCCACCGGCACGCCGTCGAACCCGAACCCGGTGGCGATCGGCACCAGCGGCAACCTGATAGGCGCGACCGCCACCGGCAACACCTTCGGCAACGGCATCCAGGCCGCGCCCGGCCTGCCGGTGAACAACGCGGCCACGCTCGGCGTCGCGACCAACACCGGCGTCATCGACAGCGGCGTGACCGGCAGCAAGCTCGCCTCCGAATCGACCACGCTGCAGGCCGGCAGCGTGGTCAATGCCGACAACACCATCTCGGCCACCACCACGCTCAACAGCGGCAGCTCGGTGATCTCGGGCGCGGCCGCCGTCGCCGCGCCGGCGCAGCCGGGCACCTCGGTGCTGACCTATCCGGCGGGCGCGCAGCTCTTCGACGCCAAGGGCAACATCGTGGTCACCTCGCTGCAGTCGGCCACGGGGCAGGGCTCCAGTGCGGCGGTGCTGGGCAACATGGTCGACCTGATGCTGACCGCGAACGCGGGCAACACGCTGACCACGGCGGCGTCGCTGGAACGCAATTCGATCTCGGCGGTGCTCAAGGCCAACAGCGCCAGCAGCACGGCCGAGATCCAGTCGGGCGGCGCGCCGACCTTCGCCGGCTCGGCGGTGGTCGCGAACCTGCAGGCGAACGGCAACGGCATCCTCGCGACGCGCTCGGCCACCAACGCCGGCTCGGTCGTCATGGGCATCGTCAGCGGCGCGCCCGCGGGTGGCTCCAACGTGCTGCAGGGCTCGCTCTCCGTGCAGGGCAACGCGATCTCCAGCGAGGCCACGGGCAACGAGGCGCTGGGCGCCACGGCCGGCGTGGCGGGCAACCGCATCCTGATCGGCGACGTGAGCGTCGCGGGCAGCGGCACGGCGGCCACGGCGTCCAACAACAGCATCCACAACGGCGCGGGCGTGACCAGCAACGTCAACAGCGACCTGGCCATCGTCAACAGCCAGGGCAACCTCGGCGTGACCACTGTCGCGCAGACCATGGGCGCGCAGATCCTGGCCGGCGTGCAGTCGAGCAAGAACAGCGCGGTCACGCTGGCGGACAACAGCATCACGGCCACCGTCGCCGGCAACACGGCCTCCAGCAGCATCGCCACTGGCAAGAACGCGGCCTCGTTCACCGGCACCGCCGCGGTGTCGAACCAGCAGGCCAACCTGAATGCACCGGTCAGCGCGCTGCTGCTGCCTTCGGTCATCGCCGCGCAGACCGGCGAGTCGCCCGGCACGGGCCAGACCACGGGCAGCTCGGTCAGCGTCTCCGACAACACCTCGGCGGCCAGCGCGCAGGGCAACCAGATCACACAGAGCCTGGCATTGCAGGCGGGTACCGTGGCGCTGGGCACCGGTAACGCCGCGCTCACGGGCGGCACCGATTCCGACGGGCGCGTGTCCGCCAGCGGCTCGGCCACGCTCACCAACCTGCAGGGCAACTACGGCGGCGGCGTCGCGGCGGTCAACGCCGGCTCGCAGATCTGGCTGGTCGCCAATGGTGGCGGCGTGCCGGTCGCCAACAGCACGCTGGTGCTGGACGGCAACCGGCAGGAAGCCGTGGCGCTGGGCAGCGGTGCCACCAACACGCTCACGCTGGCCGGCAACCCGGTGGGCACGGGCGCGGGCATCGCGAGCGTGCAGATGAACGACGCGAACTCGGCCGTCGGCGCGGGGCTGTCGAACCCCGAGGCGCGGCTGCTGGTGAACGGCGACCTCGCCGGCGGCTCGGCCGCGCTCACCGACAACCTGCAGCGCGCCATCGCTTATGGCAACTCGGCCACCAACACGCTGGGCGTGAGTTCGGGCAACCTGGCGGCGGCGCCCGGCCTGGGCATCACGCCGGCCTCGAACGTCACCGTCGATGCGCTCAGCGGGCTGCCCTTCAGCAACACGGCAGGAGCGCTCCCGACGGTGAGTGCTGCTTACGGCGTGCTGAACGACCAGTCGGTGCAGGCGAACGTCAACTCGGCGGCCACCGGCGCCAATACCTTCGCGGCCGCTGTCGCCGGCAACGTCTCCGGCGCCAGCGTCGCCAACAGCGGCAATGCCTTCGTCGCCGCCGCCTACGGCAACGACGCGGCCAGCGGCGTGACGCTGAAGCTCAACAACGTGAGCGGCGCGAATGCCGCGGTTGCCAACGTCACCAACACGCAGGCGGTGGCGGGCGCGGGCACCGTCGTCTCGGCCATCGCGGCCGGCGGCGTGGTGGCGGGCACCACGGTCACGGGCACGCTGACCGGCGGCTCGGTCACCAGCTCGGGCAACACGGCGGAGGCGCTGGCCTACGGCAGCCGCGCCACCGGCAACACGGTGAAGGTGACGGGCAACAACATCGACACCTCGGGTCTCTCGCTGTCGGGCGCGACGCTCACGGGCAACGCGCTCGCCACCAACGCCGCCTTCAGCGTGCAGAACGCGCAGTCGGGCCAGGGCACGGTGTCGGCGCAGCGCAGCGGCGGACCTGAAGTGAATGTCGTGGTCGGCGGCGCGGTCAGCAACTCGAAGATCGCCGCTACCGGCAACGCCACGCTGGCCGGCGCGACCAGCAACAGCGCGGCCAACGGCGTGGCCATCGATGCCGTCGGCGTCTCGACCACCAGCGCGGTGCAGAACCTGCAGCTGACCAGCGCGGCGGTGAGCTCGCTCACGGGCCAGGAAGGCCCGCTGCTGACCAACAAGGACGGCGTGCAGGTGGTGCTGGGCGGCGCGAGCATCCAGGGTTCGCAGGTCACGGTGGACGGAAACTCCGCCGGCGGATCGGCCACCGGCAACGCCGCGGCCAACAGCATCGACGTGAAGGGCAACACCATCGCGGTGGGCAACGGCCTGCCGCTGGGCGGCGCGGCCAACATCGGGGGTATCGCAGGCGCGGTGGCCGACCATGCGCTGTCGAACATCCAGCTGGTGACGAGCCCGACAGTCTCTTCAAAGGCGGCGGCGGCCTTCGGCGTGGACACGGCGCCGGGCGCGGTCATCTCGGGCTCGACGCTGAGTGTCTCGAACAACACGCAGAGCGCGAAGGCCGTGGCCAACACCGGCAGCAACGCCATCGCGCTCGCGGCCACCGGCGTGTCGGCCCGCGCCGCGCTGATGTCCTCGCAGGGCAGCACGGCGGCGGTGGAGTCGCGCTCCTTCATGCAGGCCTTCGCGCCGGCCTCGGTGTCGGGCTCGGCGGTGAAGCTGTCGAACAACGCGAACACGGCGCTGGGCGTGATCAACGACGTGAGCAACAAGGTCTCCGTTTCGGGCGGCACCTCGGGCTCGCTGCCGGTGCCGGCGCTCATCGCCCAGGGGCCGCTGCCGGGCAACACCATCGCCGCGGGCGACCAGGTGCTGGTGAACCGCCAGTCGGCCGGCGCCTCGGTCACCAGCACGGCCGACACAGCTATCTACAACGAAGACCGCCTGGTGCCCGGCAACTCCGGCCTCACCAACAGCAGCTTCGCCGCCTCGGGCAACACGACGTATTCGGAGGCCTCGGCCAACCGCGCGACCAACGCGGCATCGCTGGCAGGCGGTGCCTCGCAGTCGGCCAGGACGGCGGTGCTGAACGCGCAGGACAGCAGCGCGGCCGTGACCGCCAACGCCAACAACGCGACCAAGCTCACGCTGACCGGCCCCTCGGCGCTGGCGAGCAGCAGCGCCACGCTGGACGGCAACAGCACCATCGCCGCAGCCACCGGCAGCGCCGCCACCAACAGCATCGACGTGAAGAGCGGCGCCATCACCGGCGGAGTGCCGGCATCGGCCACCGCGACGGGCGGACCGGCCTCGGCCGTGGCGGTGTCGGCCGACCATGCGCTGGCCAACGTGCAGGTGGGCTCCGGCGCGGTGTCGGCCACCGCGACGGGCGTCATCGGCATCGACACGGCGCCGCTGTCCGCAGTGAGCGCCTCGACGCTGGGCGTGACCAACAACAGCCAGAGCGCCAAGGCCGTGGCCAACACGGCGCTCAACAGCGTGGCGCTGGCGGGCTCGAACGTGGGCGCGCGCACCGCGCTGCAGTCGAGCCAGTCGGGCACCGCGGCGGTGACGGCGTCCTCCACGCTCGAAGTGTTCGCGCCGGCGGGCTCCACCGGCTCGACGGTGCGGCTCTCGGGCAACAGCAACGCCGCGCTGGGCGTGATGAACGACGTGGCCAACACGCTGGGCGTGAGCGCGGTCAACACGCTGCCGGCGGGCGCGACGGGCTCGGCCACGCTCGCCGAGACCGGCAGCCCCGACAACGTGTCGGCCACCGGCGACCACGTGCTGTCGAACCGCCAGACGGCCGCGTCGACTGTGAGCAGCACGGCCGCCACCTCGATCCACAACGACGACAACGCCGCGCCCACGACGACGCTGGCCAACGGCGCGCTCACCATCTCGGGCAACAGCACCTTCGCCGAAGCCGCGGCCAACCGCGCGACCAATACCGCCACGGTGGCGAGCAGCGCGACGCAGGGCGCGAGCGCCGGCATCCTCAACGTGCAGGGCAGCACCGCGGGCGTGACGGCGACTTCGAGCACCGTGGCCAACGCCACGCTGGCGGGCGCGGTGCCGCTCAACGGCAGCACCGTCTCGCTCGACGGCAACACCACGGCGGCGCTGGCGCGCGGCAATGCGGCGACCAACGTGCTGGAATCCAGCGCCGGCAGCAGCTACGGCGGCGCGGCCACGGTGGGTTCGTCGAGCCTGATCGGCGCGCCGCTGGCACTGAACGTCGGCGCGAGCGCGGCAATCCTCAACAGCCAGAACAACGCGGGCGCGGTAACGGCCACGAGCACGGGCACCAGCTACCAGGTGGCGCTCAACGGCACCGGCGCGGGCGTGTCGAACGGCACGGCCGGCGTCACCGGCAATACGCTGGCGGCGCAGGCCTTCGGCAACAGCGCGACGAACCGCGTGACGCAGACGGCGCTGAACACCGGCGCGCCGAGCGCGGCCATCGGCAACTACCAGGTCAACAGCGGCGCGGTGACGGCCACGGTGACCAGCGTGAACTTCGGCGTCGCCGTCTCGGGCCCGGTGGGCAACAGCACGCTGCGCACCACGGGCAGCCAGATCACGGCGTCGGCGACGGGCAACTCGGCCGTGTCGACGATCAGCTCTCGCTGAGCTGCGCCGTTCCCGGGGCGACAAGAAAACGTCGCGTGCCTTCGGGCCGGCGGCGTTTTTTCTTTCCTGGTCAGGTCCTGGGCTGCGGCCGGGCCTGGCGCTTGAACTCGGCGCAGTAGTCCTTCTCGGGCAGCGGCGGCGTGCGCCAGATGCGGTCGTAGTCGCCGGTCTCGGGGCCAGCCGCCGAAGCCGGCGCCGCCAGCAGCCGCACGGTGGCGATCTTCACGTCGTCGGGCAGGTGCTGCGGCACGCCGAGCGCGCGCACCACGTGGCCGGCGCCGGCGATGAGCAGCACCGTCTGGCCCGGCTTCCTCGCCTTGACGATGGCCTGCGCCATCGCGCGGTCGCGGCCCACCTGGATGCGGGTCATGGGAACGATCTGCGATTCGGGAAGCATCCGGCAATGGCCGTCGCGCACGGCGTCCTGCTGGGCGGTGAAGGCCTCGCCGTTGAGCTGCACGTCGAGCGAGACGTCGGCCATCGCGTTCTTCATGCGCGAGCGCGGCAGGTTGGCGCCGACCACCGGCACGCCGGCGCGCACGGCGGCCATCACGGCGGGGCCGTAGCTGGCCCAGGGCCAGGCCTTGTCGCTCCAGTCGAGCGCGGCCTGCACCTGCGCTTCGGTGGCGGTGGACGCGAGCTGCGCGGTGCTGCGGCCTTCCTCGGCCATCTCCAGCGCCAGCGCGGCGAGGTGGCCGCGCGCGGCCAGCGCCTCGACGGTCTCGCGCTCGATGACGTGGTGCTCGCTCGCGTCGTGCTGCTCGCCGAGCAGCAGGGCATCGACCGGCTGAAGTGCCGCGACGCGGCGCGCGATGGGGGCGTCGGGCGCATCGGCACCCGAGGCGGAAAGGCTGGAAAGCGCCGAGCAGCCCGCGAGCGTGGCCGCGGCGAAGAGGGGGAGCAGCAGCGGCAGCCAGGAAGCCCGAGCGGGCCGGTGAGGAAGAAGCATCGCGCCATACTAGGCCCCCGGCGCCCGCCCGCGGTGCCGTCCGCCGCCGCTTTTCCCTGTCGTCCCTTCTTCCGGTCCGTGCCTTCCCGATATCCCGTTCGCGTGCTGGCCACGCTGCTGCTGGCGCTCGCTGCCGCGGGCGCGTGCCTGGCGCTGCGCACGCCGCTGCCCTGGATGATCGGCCCGCTGCTCGCGGTGTCGCTGGCCTCGATTGCCGGCGCACCCACCGCGAGCTACACGCCGTTGCGCAACGCGGGGCAGTGGACCATCGGCACCGCGCTGGGGCTGTACTTCACGCCGCACGTGGTGGCGCTGGTGGCCAGCGTCTGGTGGGCGATCGTGCTGGCGATCGCGTGGGCGCTGCTGCTGGGCGTGGGATTCGGGCGCTGGCTGCACGCGATGCAGGCGTCGCGCATGCCGCAGGTGCCGGCGAAATCCATGAGAGCCACGACTTACTTCTCCGGCGCCATCGGCGGTGCCTCGGAGATGACGCTGATGGCCGAGTCGGCCGGCGCGCGCACCGACCTCGTGGCCGCGGCGCACAGCCTGCGGCTGGTGGTGGTGACGGTGACCATCCCGTTCGCGATGCAGTGGAGCGGCCTGCACGGGCTGGAGATCAACCCGCCCGGCGTGCGCGAAGTGAGCCCCGGCGGCCTCGCGTTGCTGGCGGTGGCGACCGGCATCGGCGCGCTCGCGATGCGCGCGCTGAAGCGCACCAACCCGTGGTTCATCGGGCCGCTGCTGGTGGCGATGGGCTTCACCGTCGCGGGCCAGTCGCTGTCGGCCGTGCCCACGTGGATGTCGAACGCGGCGCAACTGGTGATCGCGGTGAGCCTGGGCGTGCGCTTCAGCCGGGAGTTTTTGCACACGGCACCGCGCTGGCTGGGCTCGGTGGTTCTGGGCACTTTCGGCATGCTGGTGCTCTGCGGTGGCGTGGCATGGCTGCTGGCGTGGGCGACGGGGCTGCACCCGGCCACGATGATCCTGGGCACCTCGCCGGGTGGCATCGCCGAGATGTCGATCACCGCCAAGGTGCTGCAGCTGGGTGTGCCGGTGGTCACGGCCTTTCAGGTCTGCCGGCTGGTGGCGGTGCTGCTGGTCGTGGGGCCGATGTTCCGGTGGATCTACCGCTGAGGGCGCTGAGCGAAGCCGGCAAGGAATGAAAAAAGCGCCCCTCGGGGCGCTTTTTGGCGATTTCTCGGGAAACCGGCCGGATCGGGTTCAGTGCACCAGGACCGGGGTGTGCGCCAGTTCGGCGTAGCCCTCGAGCGTGTCTTCCACCTCTTCCTGCGTGGGGGTGTTGAGCTGCCAGGCGGCGATCTGTTGCTGGAACAGCTCGGCCCAGGAGCCGTCGAGGTACACCTCCTTGCCCGAACGCTTGTCCACGATCTCGAAGCCATGGCGTTCGAGGATCGGCATGTTCGGCTGCGCGGACTCCTCGCCTTCATTGGGCTGCACGTGGACGACGACGAAAGACTCCGAGTCATAAAGCATGTTCATGGCGGGCCCTGTGAGAATGTCGATGGCGTTCATGGGGGTTAGATAGCAATCAACGCGCCAGTTTCAAGATAGGTTGTCTATCTGTAAAACCAACTGGCTAATTGGCCTATCTCTGGCTCCTTTCGCTTCGTTAGCGTGACTTTCTCCTCAATTGGGCGGGCCGGAGGGCAGGGGTTTGCGCAACTGCGCGTCAGCGAAGTCCCCGTTGGCCTCGGTTTGCCTGATGCGCACGGGTAGATACCCGTATTCCGGGGCCAGCCAGAGTTCCAGTTTCCTGTCGAAGGCCTTGCGCGGGTCGCGGGTGAGCTTGCGGGCGGTGAATTCGCCGGCGGGCAGGCTGAGCTTTTCTTCCTCGCCGACCACGAAAACCCAGACTTCGGCGTCCCGGGGCCCCACGGTCTGCACCGAGATCCTGGTGCCGGCGGGATAGCGCTGCGGGCTGGCCGCCAGCAGGCCGCCGAGCTGCATCATCACGCTCATGCGGTCCTGCGCGCCCGGCAGCAGCGGCACCGGGGGCGCGTTGTTGCTGAAGACGATCTGGTTCTGGTCGCGCACGAAATGCGAGGCCACTTCGGACTTGCGGCTTTCGGAGTACCGCTCCGGCTCCAGGCCTGAAGGGCCGATGCGCCCGGTGCTATGCCAGTTGAGCAGGGTGAAGAACACTGCCTTGAGCGTCAGCCGGCCGTCGTAGCGGGTGCCGTCCTGCAGCCAGACCAGCTCGCCGAACACGCCGCGCTGGGGGGAGGCGCCGCTCTGGCCGGTGGCCTCGAAGTCCAGCGTGACCGAGCCCGGGATCTTCATCGCCTGGGTGCCCGCGATGGTGCCCGAGGCCTCGCCGCCGGCCGCCGCCTGGGTGCCGGTTCCGCTGCCGCCGGAAGGCGATGTCGCCCCAGCCGGCGCCCCAGCCGGCGCACCGCCCGCCGCTTCGGGTGGTGCTGCTCCTGAATCGGTAGCAGCCTGGGCTGTCAGGTCGGGCGTTTCGGGTGCCGGTGTCGCGGCTGTCTCGGGTTCGGGCGACGGCTCGGCGGGGGCCGGCTTCGGTGCCGGCTTCGGCCTGGGCACCGAGGCTTCGCGCGGCCGCTTGGGCTTCGGGGGGGGTGCGGGCTTCGCTTCCGCAGGGGCGGCTGCCGGCGCGGGCGCCTCGGCGGCCGGCGGCGCGATCACGATGGTGCGTGTGCTGAACTTGTTCGCCAGCGGCGAGGGCTCCGGCCCGATGGCCATCGGCGCCAGCCCGAGCAGCAGCAGGTGGATCAGCCCCACCAGCAGCGTCAGCCCGATCAGCACCCGCCACGACGGACGCCCCGGCAGGCCGGGAGGCAGCGACGGCGAGGAAGAAGGGGCGACGAGCGTCGGCATCGGTAAGTGGAGTGGGGCGCCGGCCCGGAGGTTCACCAAAGCCCACCTCGGTAAACTGCCGCCCGTTCAACCAGTTTAAGTGGGAGCGGCGACCGGCCCGTGCCGGCGGCCCGCTCCAGTCCTCACGCACGCACCGCATCATGAAACTCGCCACCCTGAAGGACGGCTCGCGCGACGGCCAGCTCGTCGTCGTATCGCGCGACCTCACGCTCGCCCACTACGCCACCGGCATCGCGAACCGGCTGCAGCAGGTGCTGGACGACTGGGGCTTCATGAGCCCGCAGCTGCAGGACCTGTACGCCAGCCTCAATGCCGGCCGCGCGCGCCACGCCTTTCCCTTCGACCCCTCGATGTGCATGGCCCCGCTGCCGCGCGCCTACCAGTGGGCCGACGGCTCGGCCTACATCAATCATGTGGAGCTGGTGCGCAAGGCGCGCAACGCCGAGGTGCCCGAGAGCTTCTACACCGACCCGCTGATGTACCAGGGCGGCAGCGACGACTTCCTCGGCCCGACCGACGACGTGGTCGTGCCCAGCGAGGCCATGGGCATCGACTTCGAGGCCGAGATCGCGGTCATCACCGGCGACGTGCGCATGGGCGCCACGCCCGACCAGGCGCTCGACGGCATCCGCCTCGTGATGCTGGCCAACGACGTGAGCCTGCGCAACCTCATCCCGGCCGAACTCGCCAAGGGCTTCGGCTTCTTCCAGAGCAAGCCCGCCACCGCCTTCAGCCCCGTGGCCGTCACGCTCGACGAACTCGGCGAGGCCTGGCAGCACGGCCGCGTGCACCTCGCGCTGCAAAGCAGCTGGAACGGCCGCAAGGTCGGCATGTGCGACGCCGGCCCGGAGATGACCTTCCACTTCGGCCAGCTCATCGCCCACATCGCCAAGACCCGCAACGTGCGCGCCGGCAGCATCGTCGGCAGCGGCACCGTGAGCAACAAGGGCGTGGAGAAGAAGGACGGCCAGATGGACTGGCCCAAGGGCTATTCGTGCATTGCCGAGAAGCGCTGCATCGAGACCATCCAGACCGGCCAGCCCTATACCGACTTCATGAAGTTCGGCGACACCATCCGCATCGAGATGAAGGGCCTGGACGGTCGCTCGATCTTCGGTGCGATCGACCAGGAGATCGTGTCCACCGCGGGGCGTCCGAAGGATGCGCCGGTGTCGCTGGTCAAGCCGCAGGCCGGCGACGAGGCGCCGCAGCCCGAAGAGGAAACCCCGGAAGACTGAAGCGGCTCAGTGCGGCCCCGCGCCGCGCAGCAGCTCCTTCTGCGACCGTATTCCCAGCCGACGGAACGCCCGGTACTGGTGGGTGCGCACGGTAGTCAGCTCCACGCCGATCTCGCGCGCCGCTTCCTTGGCCGTGCGGCCCGCCATCAGGTGGCCGATGACTTCGCGCTCGCGCAGGCTCAGCCTCAGCAGCCGCTCGGCGAGGTCGGGCTCCACCGCCTTGCGTGCGCCGACCGCGCTGCGGCCGTGCGCCGCGGTGGCGTCGGCCAGCAGCGTGGCGTGCGCCTCGATGAGCGCGAAATCCGCCGCGCCGAACTCCGGCTGCGCGAGGCTGCGGTAGAAGCTCACCGCCACGCGCTGCCCGGTGGGCTGCAGCAACAGCACCGACGCGCGCTCGCGGATGCCCACGTCGCCATAGCAGGCGGCGCGGTACACCGGGTCGGCCACCTCGTCGGCGCGCTGGTGGCCCATCCATAGCTGCGCGCGCCCGGGCAGCTTGCGCGCGGCGAGCCAGGCCATGTTCGGGTCGAGCAGGTCGAAGCGCTGAGCCACATAGCGTTCCGATGTGCGCTCGGCCGTGCTGCCGTAGCTGCTGGCAGCCGACACCAGCTCGATGCGGCCGGCGGCATCGACCACGAACACGGTGCAGAAGGTCACCGGCATCACGCGCTGCATCGCCCTGAGGTAGCTGGTCGCGAGCAGCGGCGTGCCCACGCCCGAGAGCACGTCGCCAACCACGGCCGCGGCCAGCGCGGCGTCTTCCGAAGGGTGGATGCGCCAGCGTCTCATGGCTGGAAAAGGAAGGAAAAAAGGGCGCACATGCGGGTAAACACCTCGTACGAAGTTATGACATTGCCGCCCCTCGCGCATCGGGACAATCCCGCCGGATGACGAATTCCCCCGCTGCCACCCTCGGCGATGCCGCCAGCGGCCCCGTGCCGCCGAAGCCCGGCGCCGATGCCGGAGTGCCGCCTTCGGTCGGCGCCTTCCACTACACGAGCTACGAACCCCGCACGCCCGAACTCGGCCCCGACGGCATCGAAGCAGCCAGCCACCCCGTGGTGATCGCCGGCGGCGGGCCGGTCGGCATGGCGCTCGCGCTGGGGCTCGCGAACCACGGCGTGCGCAGCGTGATCCTCGAAGCCGACGACACCGTGTGCGTGGGCAGCCGCGCGGCCTGCATCTCGCGGCGCAGCCTGGAGATCATGGAGCGGCTCGGCGTGTTGCCCGCCTTCATGGACAAGGGCCTGCCCTGGACCGGCGGTCGCAGCTTCTACAAGACCGCCGAGGTGTTCCGCTTCGAGATGCCCAACGACGAGCGGCAGAAGCTGCCGCCGATGATCAACCTCGAGCAGTACTACGCCGAGCACTACCTGCTCGCGGAGATCCTGCGCCGCAACGAACAAACGCCGGGGCTCGTCGACATCCGCTGGGGCGCCGAGCTCACCGGCCTCGCACAGGACGATGAGGGCGTGAGCCTCGACGTGCGCAATGCCCTCGGTACCTATCGGCTGCGCGGCCAGTGGCTCGCGGCCTGCGACGGCGGCCAGAGCTTCGTGCGCAAGACGATGGGGCTCGCGCTCGAGGGGACGGGCTACGAAGGCCGCTACGTGATCATCGACATCGAGCTCAAGAGCGGCCACCCCACCGAGCGCCGCGCCTGGTTCGACCCTCCCTGGAACCCCGGCTCGACCGTGCTGATGCACCGCCAGCCCGACGACATCTGGCGCATCGACTACCAGCTGCGCCCCGGCCAGAGCACCGAGGAGGCGCTGCAGCCAGCCGCGGTGGCGGAGTTCGTGCAGCGCCACCTCGACGCCATCGGCGAAGGCCACCTGCCGTGGAAGACGGTGTGGACTTCGGTGTACCGCGCCGGCGCGATGACGCTGGAGAGCTACCGCCACGGCCGCGTCATGTTCGCGGGCAACGCGGCGCACGCTATGCCGATCTTCGGTGTGCGCGGACTCAACTCCGGCTTCGACGACGCGGACAACCTCGCGTGGAAGCTGGCCTTCGTCGCGAAGGGGCTGTCCGACGCGGCGCTGCTCGATTCGTACTCGCAGGAGCGCATCGAGGCCTTCCACGTCAACGCCGAGAACGCCATGCGCAGCACCGAGTTCATGTCGCCGCCCTCGCGCGGCTTCGACCTGCTGCGCGAGGCGGCGTTGTCGCTGTCTGAGGAGCACCGCGGCATCGCGCAGCTCATCAACCCGCGCCAGACGCAGGCGGTGCGCTATGCGGCCTCGCCGCTGTCGAGCGATGGCGACGATCTGTCCGTTGGCCCGCTGCCGGGCGAGGCGATGCCCGAGCAACAGCTCGAACGCGGCCACCTCACCGACTGGATCGCGCCCACCTTCACGCTGCTGGTGCTGCGGCCAGACCTCGTCGCGCTGCCGTCCGGCGACATCGAGCGGGCATGCAAGGGCGCGCTGCCCTTCGTGCTCCGCGCCATCGCAAGCCCGGGCACCGACAGCGCCGACGCGCATGCCTCGCCGACAGTGTTCGAGGCGCTCGGCGCGTTGGACGGCGCGGTCTACCTGCTGCGCCCAGACGGCCACGTCGCCGCGCGCTGGCATCGCCTGCCGGCCGGCGCCCTGCAACCCGCACTGGCCCGCGCGGCCCGGGAGATTTCCGCATGACCACCACCGCCCCGCAGCTCCAACCCGACGCCCGCGACCGCCTGTACGCAGAGTGCGCGCGGGCCATCACCGAGGCGGGCACCGAGCGCGAGTCGCTCTTCCTCGCGCGGCTCGCTCTGCTGCTGTTCGAGCAGGTCGGCGACGAGGCGCGTTGTCGCGCCGCGCTGGCCGACGCGCTGCGGGCTCTGCCCGTACCATCGCTTTCCGCTTCCTGATTTCCGGAACTACATACAACCAGCAGATTGGAGACTGATTCCATGGATCGCCGCACCCTTCTCGCCACGCTCGCCTCCGGCGCCGCGATGGCCGCATCGCCCTTCGCCCGCGCGCAGGAATACCCCGCGCAGCTCATCAAGTGGGTCGTGCCCTATCCGGCAGGCGGCGGCACCGACGTGATCGCGCGCGTGCTCGCCGAGGCCATGCGCCAGACGCTGGGCCAGCAGATCGTGGTGGACAACCGCCCCGGCGCCTCGACCAACATCGGCGCCGACATCGTCGCCAAGAGCAAGCCCGACGGCTACACGATCCTGTCGGCCGACAACGCGGTGCTGGCCTTCAACGAGCACCTGTTCAGCAAGCTGCCCTTCAGCCCCGAGAAAGACTTCACCTACATCGGCGCCATCGGCAAGTTCCCGCTGGCGCTCGTGGTGCATCCCGACTTCCCGGCGAAGAACTTCAAGGACTTCCTGGCCTACGTGAAGGCCAACCCCGGCAAGGTCAACTACGCCTCGCCCGGCAACGGCTCGCCGCACCACCTGGCGATGGAAATGTTCAAGGTGCGCACCGGCACCTTCATCACCCACATCCCGTACCGCGGCGCCGCGCCCGCCATGGCCGACGTGATGGGCGGCCAGGTGCCCTGCATGTTCCTCGACCTGGCCTCGGGCCTGCCGATCATGCAGAGCAACAAGGTGCGCGTGCTGGCCATCGGCTCGGGCGCGCGCAGCAAGCCGCTGCCCAACGTGCCGACGCTGGCCGAGGTGGGCGTGCCCAACACGGAGGTGTTCGCGTTCCAGGGCATCCTGGGCCCGGCCAACCTGCCGGCGGCGGTGGTGAACAAGCTCAACGGCGACCTGAACAAGGCCTTCGGCACGCCGGCCGTGCAGAAGCGCTTCGACGACTTCGGCATGGAAGCGATGCCGGGCACGCCGGCGCAGTTCGCGGCGCTGTCGCGCGCCGAGTCGAAGCGCTGGGGCCCGATCATCAAGCAGGCAGGAATCAAGCTGGACTGAGCTCGCCAGGAGCAGCTCTTTTCGCGGGACACCGCGGAACCGGCTTCGCCGGGCCGCAGGTGTCGCCCCCGGTAGGGGGTTGGCGCAGCGACACGAAGTGCGCGGAGCCTGGGGGCGTTACCTTGTATATGCCTTGCGCGAGCCGTCCTCGAAGACTTCGTCGTCGCGCTGCAACTCGCCGTTCTCGTCCCATGCGCGCTCGCGCG
This sequence comes from Variovorax sp. 160MFSha2.1, assembly GCF_048305075.1. Classification (NCBI taxonomy): domain Bacteria; kingdom Pseudomonadati; phylum Pseudomonadota; class Betaproteobacteria; order Burkholderiales; family Comamonadaceae; genus Variovorax; species Variovorax sp. 160MFSha2.1. The sequence continues at coordinate 6,119,621 of NZ_CP157624.1, read as the reverse complement.
TGACGCGGCCCTTGGCGTCGAAGCTCGACTCGGCCAGCAGCGTGCCCTTCTCGCTGAAGCGCTGGTGGGTGCCGACCGGTATCTGCCGGTTTCGGCCCTGTATCTCGTAGCGGCCCTGCGCGGCGCGCTGGCCGCTGTCGTAGAACTCGGTGATCTCGACCGCGCGCGCGTCGCCGTTGCCGCTGTAGGCCGACTTGCTGCGCGGCTGGCCGTTGAGGTAGTAGCTGTCGTCGACGATCGGTTCGCCCGCGCTGTTCCAGCGCTGGTCGCGCACCAGCGTTCCCTTTTCGGAGAAGGCCTGCTCGCGCACGCGGATGCTCGTGCGCTCCACCAGCAGGAAGGCGGTCTCGCGGCGCTTGACGCCTTCCGATGAAAAGCTCTGCTCGACGCGCTGGTTGCCCACCGTCTCGTCGAGCGACGAGGTCTTGCCGTTGTCGTAGAAGCTCTGCGCGCGCACCCGCTTGCCCGACACGTACGCGAGGCGCGAGCGCAGGATGCCGCGCGCGTCGAACAGGTCGACCTGCGAGGGGCCGGTGCCCGAGAAGCCGCAGAGCTTCGCGTCGTCGACCACCGGCGCCAGCGTGGGCGCGTCGGCGCAGCGCAGGGCCGAGAGCTGGCCGTGCTCGGTGAACTCGACCGAGGCGCGCTCGTTGCCTCCGCCGGTGTCGGAGGTCGGATAGAAGATCGCGCGGCGCAGCTTGCCGTCGGGGTAGAAGCTGCGCACCAGGCCGCGCTCCTGGCCATCGTCGTAGGTGGCGTCGCGCAGTACGCGGCCGGTGGGCGAGAACTCGCGGGCGCGGCCCTGCAGGTTGCCCTTGGCGTTGACGCTTTGCTCCCTGGCGAGCTTGCCCTTCTCGTAGATGCGCACCAGGCCCATCGACACGCCGTTCTGTATCTGTTCCTCGCGCTGCAGCTCGCCGCTCGCGCGGTCCTTGCAGCGCAGCAGGCCGGTCTTGCCGTCGGTGCTGCTGCCGTTGTCGGGGTTCACGGGGCGGCCGTTGAGCTCGCAGTCGAGCTGGGCGTGCGCGAGGGTGGCGCACAGCAGCGCCAGGGGCGCGATGACGGCGGCCGGGCGCGGGATCATTTGCTTACTTGTCGTAGAGGGAGTCCAGGGAACGGAAGCCCTTCACCTCGATCGGATTGCCGAACGGGTCGTGGAAGAACATCGTCCACTGCTCGCCGGGCTGTCCCTCGAAGCGCACCTGCGGCTTCAGCACGAACTCGGTGCCGGCGGCCTCCAGCCGCTGCGCCATCGCCTGCCAGTCGGGCAGCGCGAGCGCGAGGCCGAAGTGCGGCATGGGCACCATCACGTCGCCGACGCGGCCGGTACGGGCGGTGGCGAAGGGTTCGCCCAGATGAAGGGAAATCTGGTGGCCGAAGAAGTCGAAGTCGACCCAGGTGTCGGTGCTTCGGCCTTCGGCGCAACCGAGTACGCCGCCATAGAAGCGGCGGGCGCCGTCGAGGTCGCGGACATTGAAGGCAAGGTGGAAGATGCTTTGCATGGTTTCGGATTATGGGCAGCGGTGCTGTGAGAATGCCGGACTTTCTTTCATCGTGGAGCAAGCCTTGCGGATACTCCGGATCCTCGCCGCGCCCCTGTGCGGCATCGCTTTCCTCTTCACCTTCGGGGCGGCCCAGGCCGCCTGCCCGCCTTCCGCCATCGCCAGCCTCGAGAAGCCCGGCGTCGCCATGCGCAACGGCGTCGACCGAGGCGTGCTCTGGCGCATCGAGCGCGACGGGCGCACCTCGTGGCTGTACGGAACCATCCACATCGGCCGTGGCGACTGGGTGCGGCCCGGCCCCACCATCCAGAAGGCGCTGACGCAGAGCGACACCGTCGCCCTCGAACTCGACATGCGCGACGAAGCCACCGCGCGCGCCATGGCCCGACCCGCCGATCCCGAGCTGCTGGCGCGCATGCTCAGCGGCGAGCGCGCCCGCCGGCTGGAGCGCCAGAACAGCGAAGCCTGCGTGCCGCCGGGCTCGCTGTCGAAGCTGCAGCCGATCCTGCAGGTCACGGCGCTGGCCGGGCTGGTGGGGCGTGCCGACGGCCTCTATCCTGAATTCGGCGTGGACGAGACGCTGGCCGTCGCCGCGCGCAACGGCAACAAGCCCATCGTCGCTCTCGAGAATGCGCAAGACCAGCTCAAGGTGCTGACCGGCAATTCCGAAGCCGAGGAGGCCGAGCAGGTCGACGCGGCCCTCGACGAACTCGAATCGGGCAAGCTGCGGGGCCAGATCAAGGAGCTGGCCGACGTCTGGGCCCGCAGCGATGCCGCCCGGCTGGCCCGCTACCCCGAGTGGTGCGACTGCCTCAACACGCCCGCCGAGCAGCGGCTGCTCAAGCGCCTGCTCGACGACCGCAATCCGAACCTCGCCGACGGCATCGAACGCCTGCACGCCAGCGGCAAGGGCGTGTTCGCCGCGGTCGGTGCGCTGCACATGATCGGGCCGCAGGGCCTGCCGACGCTGATGGCGGCGCGCGGCTTCACCGTGACGCCGGTGCTGACCAACGCGCAGGAGCAGACGGCGCAGCCGATGCCCGCGCTCGCGGCGCCGTCGCCGGCGCCCAGGGCCGCGCGCGGCGGCAAGGCGGTCAAGGGCCAGCGCGCAAAGGCGGCGCCCGCGGCTGCCGCAAGAGGCGGAAAGTCGGCCAAGGCGGCGCCCGCCGCGCCCAGGGGCGGGGCCCGCGCGCCGGCCAAGGCAGCCGGCAAGGCCGCGCCTTCCAAGGCCCCGGCCCCTGCCGCCAAGGGCAAAGTGCGCAGATAATCGCGGCCGCCATGCACGCGCTGCACCGATCCACCCGCTCCATCGCCCTCGCCGGGCGTTTGCTGCTGCTGTGGTTCGTGATGTCGCTGGGCGTGGCGGCGGCGTCGCCGCTGGTGAACCCGCAGGCCATGGAGCTGGTGTGTTCCAGCGCCGGTTCCATCAAGGTGGTGGTCCACACCGAGGACGGCGTGAAGGAAATGGGCGCCTCGCACATGGACTGCCCGCTGTGCGTGCTGACCGGCGCACCGCCGCCGGCCATGGCCGCCCCGGTTTTCGATCTTCCCCTCCCGCTGGGCCGCGTGGTCCAGCCCATTCCCGCCGCGCGCCTTGCCGCGGCCACCGCGGCGCCGCTGCCGGCGCGCGGGCCCCCGACCTTCTCCTGACGCTCTCAAAACCGTAGCCGTGCATGCGCGCCCGAAGCGCGCGCGCGGCTTGTCCGGCCTGTCCGGTTTGAAGCTTCGTGGAGAAGGTTCCTCTTGAAAAAGCATTCCCGCGCCCTGGCGATCGCCATGGCATTTCCCCTCGGCGCGCCCGCGCTGGCGCAGCAACTGCAGCCGGCCGAGGCGTCTGAAGGCGGCCCCGGCGGCCGCTCGCTCAACACCATCACCGTGACCGGCGGCCGGCCGACTTCGCTGCCCGCGCAGATCCCCACCACCATCGAGGGCGTGACGCACGAGCAGATCGTCGAGACCGTCAACGCCACCGACAGCGAGGACGCGCTGAAGTACCTGCCGAGCCTGGTCGTGCGCAAGCGCTACATCGGCGACTTCAACCACGCGGTGCTCGCCACGCGCGCCTCTGGCACCGGCAACAGCGCGCGCTCGATGGTGTACGCCGACGGCATCATGCTGTCGAACCCGCTGGGCAACGGCGCCACCTATGCGCCGCGCTGGGGCATGGTGTCGCCGGAGGAGATCGAGCGCGTCGACGTGCTCTATGGGCCGTTCTCGGCGGCCTACCCCGGCAACTCGGTGGGCGCGGTGGTCGACTACGTGACGCGCATGCCCACCAAGTTCGAGGCGCACGTCAAGCTCAGCGGCTTCGTCTCGAACTTCGACCTCTACAACAGCCATTCCTCGCCGGCCGGCCAGCAGCTCGACCTGTCGCTGGGCAGCCGCAGCGGCGACTGGTCGTGGTGGCTCAGCGCCTCGCGCACGCACAGCAAGGGGCAGGCGCTGGTGTTCGGCAACCGGCTTGTGAGCGCCGGCACCGTGGGCAACGCGGGCACGCCGGTGACCGGCGCGGTGGGCGGCCTGAACCCGTCGAACCAGCCCTGGTGGCTGGTCGGCGGCTCCACCATCTACGACACCACGCAGGAGCAGGCCAAGCTCAAGCTGGCCTACGACTTCTCGCCCACCGTGCGCGCCACCTACACGCTCGGCGCATGGAACAACACCACCCACGGCGGCGTCGATACCTGGCTGCGTGACGCCTTCGGCCGGCCGGTGTACGGCGGGCGGGTGAACATCGGCGGACGCAGCTACAACCTCGATTCGCCCAGCGCCGCGCTTGCGCCCACCGAGACCGCGCTCACGCACTACATGCACGGCCTTTCGGTCAAGAGCCACACCGGCGGCGTGTTCGACTGGGAGGTGGCGGCCAGCCTCTACGACTACTCGCGCGACACCTCCCGCACGCCCACCACGCCGCTGCCGGGCGCCTTCGGCGGTGGCCCGGGCCGCACCACCGACATGGGCGGCACCGGCTGGAACACCTTCAAGGCGGCCGGCACCTGGCGGCCCACCGGCTCGGCCGAGGGCGTGGGCGCGCATGTGGTCGACTTCGGCTTCCAGCAGGACACGGCGCGGCTTCGCACCAGCGTCGGCAACACGCTCGACTGGATCGGCGGCTCGTCCGTCTCGCCGTTCTCGGCCTTCAACGGCAACACCCGGCTGCAGTCGCTCTACGCACAGGACACCTGGCGCTTCGCGAAGGACTGGAAGACCACGCTCGGCCTGCGCCACGAGCGCTGGGAGGCCTACGGCGGCCAGCTCGGCAACGCCAGCACGCTGCTGAACTTTGCGCCGCGCAAGAACAGCTACGACTCGCCCAAGGCGGCCATCGCCTGGCAGGCCACCTCCGACTGGCTGCTCAAGGCCTCGACCGGCCGCGCGGTGCGCATGCCCACAGTGAGCGAGCTCTACCAGGGCTCCATCGACGGCAACCGCATCGTCAACACCAACCCGAACCTGCGCCCCGAGCGCTCGTGGACCACCGAACTCACGGCAGAGCGCGACCTCAAGGGCTGGGGGCTCGACGGCGTGCTGCGCACCACGCTCTTCTTCGAGAACACGAAGGACGCGCTCTACACCCAGGCCCTGAACAACCTCGTGAGCACGGTGCAGAACGTCGACGCCATCCGCACCCGCGGGCTGGAGGTGGCGCTGAACGCGGTCGACGTCGGCGTGCGCGGGCTGGACCTGAGCGGCAGCCTCACGCTGACCCGCTCGAAGATCGCCGCCAACAACGGCTTCGCGGCCAGCGTCGGGCACGACCAGCCGCGCGTGCCGAGGGTGCGCGCCACGCTGCTGGCCACCTACCGGCCCGACGAGCGCTGGAGCTACACCGTGGGCGCGCGCTACAGCGGCAGGCAGTACGGCACCCTGGACAACAGCGACCCCAACGGCTTCGCGTACATGGGCTTCTCGAAGTTCTTCGTGGTCGATGCGCGCATACGCTACCGGATCGACCGGCAGTGGAGCGCCTCCTTCGGCATCGACAACCTGAACAACAACAAGTACTGGGCCTTCCACCCGTACCCGCAGCGCACCTACGTGGCCGAACTCAAGTTCGACCTTTGATCGATGACTCCCCGTTCCAACCGCAAGGACCAAACGACATGAACAAAACGACTTCGATGGCCATCCTCAGGACCACCGCCGCATGCGCCATGCTGGCCGGCATGGGCGCCGCGGTGGCGCACGTCACCCTGCGCCCGGGCGGCGTGACCGTCGGCAGCGACTACGACGCCGCCTTCCGCGTCGGCCACGCCTGCGAAGGCGCCAAGGCCACCACCGGCCTGGCCGTGCGCCTGCCCAGGGGCTTCATCCTGAGCGACGCCCAGGCGCGCAAGGGCTGGAAGCTCGACGTGCACAAGGGCGCCAAGGACGGCGAAGGCGAGGTCCGCTGGACCGCCGAGACGCCCGGGAACGCGCTGCCCGGCAGCGAGCGCGCCGAGTTCGTGCTGCGCGGCAAGGTGCCCGCCACGCCGGGCACGCTGTGGTTCAAGGTGCTTCAGACCTGCGACGTGGGCGCTGCCGACTGGGCCGAGGTGCCGGCCTCGGGCAGCTCCACCGCCGGCCTGAAGAGCCCGGCCGCGAAGCTCAACGTGGTGGCGCAGGGCGTGGCCACGGTCGACGTGCGCGACGGCTGGGTGCGCCAGTCGGTGCCGGGCCAGAGCGGCACCGGCGCCTTCATGAAGCTGACCTCGCCCACCGGCGCGAAGCTGGTGGGCATCTCCACGCCGGCCGCAGGTGTCGCCGAAGTGCACGAGATGAAGATGGAGGGCGACACCATGAAGATGCGCGAGCTCTCGACCGGCCTCGACCTGCCCGCGGGCCAGACCGTCGAGCTCAAGCCCGGCGGCTACCACGTGATGATGATGGACCTGAAGGGCGCGCTGGCGAAGGGCGCGACCGTGCCGATGATGCTGACTTTCCAGGACGCCAAGGGCGCCAAGACCACGCTCGACGTGACGCTGCCGGTGGGCGCGCCCGAAGGCGCGGATGCCGGCGGTGCGGCGCACCAGCACAAGCACTGACCGGCGCCGCTTCCGCTCTCAGAGCAGCTGGTCAGGCGCCAGCGGTCCGAAGAGCTTGAGCATCAGCCGCAGCATGGCGCCGGCGTCGGGCTCGGTGGTGGCGTCCTTCAGGCCGCTGCCCTGGGGCGCGCGCCACACCAGCGAGCCGTCGACCAGCTCGACGCGCCATGAGCGCTCGCGCATGCCGCGCTCGATCTGCTCGGTGGCGGCGCGCGAAAGCTCGTTACTGCGGATCAGCAGTGCGATCTCGGTGTTCTGCAGCTGGGAGCGCAGGTCGAGGTTCATCGAGCCCACCACCAGCAGCCGGCCGTCCATCACCAGCACCTTGGAGTGCAGCATCGCGCGCGATTCCCCGGGGGCACTGCTGCCGCCCGAGGAACCGAAGACATTGCCGAAGCTCGCCTGCTCGCTGCGCAGTTCGTAGAGCTCGATGCCCATCTTCAGCAGTTCCTCGCGGTGGCGCGCGTAGCCCACGTGCGCCACCGGCGCGTCGTTGGAGGCCAGCGAGTTGGTCAGCACGCGGATGCGGACGTTGCGGGCGCGGGCCGTGGAGAAGGCCTGCAGCATGTCCTTTCCGGGCACGAAGTAGGGCGAGATGATGGTCAGGTCGGTTCGTGCCTGGCCGATGAGCTGCAGCAGTCCCTCGACCACGGTGTCGCCGCTGGCTGCGATGTCGGAGGCGGCTTCCAGCGAGGCCGGGCCGCGAGAACTTCCGGCCTTGTCGTCGGGACGGCTGACCACCAGGCCCGGAGCCTTCGCGTTGCCGGGGCCGGAGTCGGCGGGAATCTTGCCGGGCTTGTCGGCCAGCATCACGGCCGGCGCCCAGACGAAGGTGGCTGTGCGCAGGTCGAGCGGCTTCTCGTCCCAGGCTCGGGCGCGCTGTTCGGCTGTGGGCGTTCCGGCGCCTCCTTCCTGCTGCCGGGCCGATTCCTCGGCCAGTTCCTGGGCGGCCTTTCGCGCGCGGTCGCGCATGGCCTGCAGCTCCTCGCGGGTGACCAGCGACTGCACCGGGTAGGCGCGCTCGTTGTTCCAGTAGCTGTCGAAGCTGCGCGACAGGTCCTGCACGATGGGGCCGGCGGCCAGCACGTCGACATCGACGAAGTTGCCATTGGTCGCGTTGCCGAAGTAGGCGTCGCCCAGGTTGCGCCCGCCCGTCACGCCCAGCACGTTGTCGGCCAGGAACAGCTTGTTGTGCATGCGCTGCTGGATGCGCGAGGCGTCGTCGATCGAGTTGAGCAGGCGGCTGAAGGTGGAATCGCGCGAACCCGCGAGCGGGTTGAACAGCCGCATCTGGATGTTGGGAATGAAGGCCAGGCCGAGCACCAGCGCGTCGCGGCCGGTGGAGTGGAAGTCGTCGAGCAGCACGCGCACCCGCACGCCGCGCTCGGCGGCCGCGCGCAGGCCGCGCACCAGGCGGCCGGTGCTGGCGTCGGCGTGGATCGCGTAGTACTGGAGGTCCAGCGTCTTCTGCGCGCCCTCGATCAGCGCGAGGCGGCTGCCGTAGGCCGCCTGCGGCCCACCCAGCAGAAGGAAGCCGGATTCGTAGCGGGCCTTCTCGGCCTGCCGGCGCTGCTGCACCAGGTCGGCCAGCGCGGTGCCGGTGGCCGGCGCGGCGATGGCGGTCGAGACGGGGCGATCGACGTTCTGCGGCAGTTGCGCGCAGGCGCCGAGGGTCAGCAGCGCCAGCAGTGCCGTCGACCGGCGGAAGAACGTCTGAAAGGATGAAGGCATGCGGCTTTCCCGGGCTTGGAGGGGTGCCGCATATATAGCCTAGTCGGCGCCCGCCGCGCGTCGGACGGCAGGCGCGCCTGGCTGTCAGCGTCCGGCGGAGAGTTCTTCCTGGCGCTCCATGGCGGCCAGCAGTTCATCGTCGATCTTGGCGTGGCGCTCCGCCAGCTCGGCTGCGCGCGAGGAGTCGGTGGCGTAGATGGCGCCGCCGTCCAGCTCGAGCAACTCGGTGATGCGCTGCTGCTCGGTCTCGAGGGCCGCGATCTGGGCGGGGAGCGCGTCCAGTTCACGCTGCTCCTTGTAAGAGAGTTTCTTGCGCAGGCCTGGCGCCACCTTCGGAGCGGGCACTTCCGCCGCAGGGGCGGGAGCCGCGGCCGGTGCGGCTGCCGCTGCCGCGGCAAGGCGCTGCTCGGCAATCTCGCGGGCGCGCTTGGACTGCGTCAGCCAGTCCTGAACGCTGCCTTCGTACTCGCGCCAGCGGCCGTCGCCCTCGTACGCGATGGTGCTGGTGACCACGTTGTCGAGGAAGGTGCGGTCGTGGCTCACGAGGAACACGGTGCCGTCGTAGTCCTGCAGCAGGTTCTCGAGAAGCTCGAGGGTGTCGATGTCGAGGTCGTTGGTCGGCTCGTCGAGCACCAGCACATTGGCCGGACGCGCGAACAGGCGCGCCAGCAGCAGCCGGTTGCGCTCGCCGCCGCTGAGCGAGCGCACGGGTGAGTTGGCGCGCGCCGGGGAGAAGAGGAAGTCGGAGAGATAGCTCTTGACGTGCTTCTTCTGGGTGCCGATCTCGATCCACTCGCTGCCGGGGCTGATGAAATCTTCCAGCGTGGCGTCGAGGTCGAGCTTGTCGCGCATCTGGTCGAAGTACGCCACCTGCAGGTTGGTGCCTCGGCGGATCTTGCCGCTGTCGGGCTCGAGCTCGCCGAGGATCAGCTTCAGCAGGGTGGTCTTGCCGGCGCCGTTGGGGCCGAGCAGGCCGACCTTGTCGCCGCGCAGGATGGTGCCGCTGAACTTGCGGATCACGGTCTTGTCGCCGAAGGACTTGGTGGCGTCGGTGAGCTCGGCCACGATCTTGCCGCTGGCCTGGCCCGAGGCCACGTCCATGTTGACGCTGCCTTGCACGTTCCGGCGGGCGGCGTGGCTGGCACGCAGCTCCTGCAGGCGGGTGATGCGGCTCTGGCTGCGGGTGCGGCGGGCTTCCACGCCCTTGCGGATCCAGATTTCCTCCTGGGCCAGCAGCTTGTCGGCCTTGGCGTTGATCACCGCCTCCTGGGCGAGCTGCTCTTCCTTCTGGGCGAGGTACTGCTCGAAATTTCCGGGGTAGGAGCCGAGCTTGCCCCGGTCGAGCTCGACGATGCGGGTGG